>CAWDXD010000038.1:0-501482 GCA_963806145.1 uncultured Actinomycetes bacterium | reverse complement strand
AGCGATTCGGACAGTGGGGCGCCCGGGGAGCGGCCATATCGGCCCCGGCGGCCTTCGGATAGCGGTGGAACCGGGGAGCGGCCGTACCGGCCACGGCGGCCTTCCGATGGCGGAGCGGCCGGGGAACGGCCGTACCGGCCACGGCGGCCTTCGGATAGCGGGGCGCCTGGGGAACGGCCGTACCGGCCACGGCGGCCTTCGGATAGCGGTGGAACCGGGGAACAGCCCTACCGGCCACGGCAGGCTTCAGATGGCGGTGGAGCCGGAGAGCGGCCGTACCGGCCACGGCGGCCTTCGGATAGCGGGGCGCCGGGGAACGGCCGTACCGGCCACGGCGGGCTCCGGATAGCGGTGGAGCCGGGGAACGGCCCTACCGGCCACGGCAGGCTTCAGATAGCGGTGGAGCCGGGGAACGGCCGTACCGGCCACGGCGGGCTCCGGATGGCGGTGGAGCCGGGGAGCGGGCGTCGGGGTTCGGGCGGGGTCGTGCGGGGGACACGAACAAGGACGACCGTGGGAGCGCCGGTGAGCGGCCGTACCGGCCGCGGAGAACTTCGGATGGCGGGGAGCCAGGTGCTCGGCCGGCAGGTGTCCGCCGGGGCCCGAACACGGCCCCGCGAGGCCCCGGGACGGCCTATGGGCGTCCTGGGGGGCCCCGGCGTGCCCGACAGGACGAGGGCGCTGGGGCGGCGGATCGCCGCTCCACGGGGCCGCGGCGGCGGCCTGAGGGGGACACGGGCTGGGAAGACCGCGGGAGGACTGGGGGCCGTACCAGTGCGCCCCGGCGTGCACGCGACGGCGAGGGTTACAGTCGGCCTGGACCACGACGTGACCGCGACGGCGGGGCGGCCGGCAGGCCGGCGCGATATGACCGGCGCGGCGGGGCCGCGGATAGGCCTGCCAGGTACGAGCGGGACAGAGGGGAAGAGCGAAGAGCGACTACGCGGGGGCTTCGGGCGCCGCGGCTGGAGTTGCCTGAGGAAATCAGCGCTGACCAGCTGGATCCGGAGGCACGGGCGGAACTGCGCACGTTGCCGGGGCAGCTAGCGGAGGCGGTTGCGGCCTGGCTGGTGGCTGCCGCCGCGGAACAAGATCCTGACCGCGCCTTCGAGTTCGCCGTCCAGGCCCGCAAGCTCGCGGCACGGGTGGGAGTCGTGCGCGAGACCGCTGGGGTGGCCGCCTACCGGGCCGGTCGCTGGGCCGATGCCCTGGCAGAATTGCGAACCGCGCGCCGGCTCACCGGGCGGGTCAGTTACCTGCCGCTGATGGCGGACGCGGAGCGGGCGCTGGGCAGGGCCGATCGGGCGCTGGCCCTGATCCACGACCCGGACAGCCGACGACTCGACCGTGCCACACAGATCGAACTGGCCATTGTCGAGTCGGGAATACGGCGTGATCAGGGACGGGCAGCGGCTGGGGCCGTCGTATTGCAAGTGCCTGAGCTCACCGACGGTGTGCGCCATCCGTGGTCGGCGCGGCTTTTTTACGCATACGCTGACGCGCTCTACGACGCGGGCCGCATGGACGAGGCGCGGGAATGGTTCGGGCGCGCAGCAGCGGCCGACCCGGACGAGGGCACCGACGCGGCCGAGCGCTACGAGATCATGGACAGAGTTGTCATCGAGGACCTCGACGAGCCGGAAGACGAGCCGGACACCGGTGAAGCGACGAGCCGGACACCGGTGAAGCGCGAGCCGGACACCGGTGAACACGAGCCGGACACCGGTGAAGGCGAGTCGGCGACCGGTGAGCAATAGCAGCGGGGCGCCCCTGCCCGGCTCACCCCGCCACGGGCTCGGTCTTCTCCAGCCATCGCAGGATGCCCTCGACGTTCGCCTGGGTGCTGCTGACCCGCTCGGCCTTCTCGGTGAGTTGAGGGTCGGCGCCGGGCAGGAGCGCGGCGTAGCGCTCCCGGGTCCGGTCACGGACCATGGCGACCGTGTGATCGAGGTCGAGCCCTGCGCTGCGGGCACGCCGGGTCTCCGCCACCCATACGTTCAACTCTTCCGCCGACCGTTCCAGCGTCGCGGTCACGTCGGCCACCGGGCCGAAGTGGCTGAACAGCAGCCGCTGGGGAGCCAGCGCGCCGAACAACCGCAGCGACTCCAGGGCCAGCGGCAGGTCGAAGTCCGGCGGCGGGCTGGCCGGGCGCAGGTCACCGGTCTGCGGGAGGAACACCCCCGCGGCGTCGCCGACGTACAGGTCGCCGCTGGCCGAGTCGATCAGTCCCACGTGATGCTTGGCATGGCCCGGCGAGTAATGGCTGTCCAGCGAACGGCCGCCGCCGAGGTCGACAGAGCCCCGCTCCTCGACCGTCCGGATGCGCTCGGCCGGGGTGGGCGCCAGCTCGCCGAACAGCCAGTCCAGGTCGTCGCCGTAGACAAGCCGGGCGCTGTTCATCAGGCGGCTCGGGTCGGCGAGGTGACGCGCGCCCAGTTCGTGGACCACTATCTCCGCCGACGGGTACATCTCGGCGATGTCCCCCACACCGCCCGCATGGTCCAGGTGGATGTGGGTGACCACCACCGTGGCCAGGTCGCCGGGCCCCACGCCCAGCGCGGCGAGCGCGTCCCGCACCACCGGCGCCGACGGCGCCGTCCCGGTCTCCACCAGGCACGGACGGTCGGCGAGGATCAGGTATCCGGCGGTAATCTGGCTGTATCCCGCCATCCGGGTGTCGATCTCGAACACGTCGTGCCCGAGCGGGGTGACCCCGGCGTCGCTGTTCCGGCGGAAATCTGCCTGGTTCATGTGGGTATCGTGCCAGAGGTACCTGCTGGTTTCGCCGGCGGACGGGTAAAGCACCTGCGGCGATCCCATGCGGACAGTTACATAGTGAGTACGATCTGTCCGCAGCGGGCCGGGCGTCGCGCAGTTGCGGCGTCAGGTCACTCCCGGACACGGGAAGTACAGGGGAAAGGCACGGAAGGGCAGCTTTGAGCGGAACGCGCGTGACAGCATCCGGCGCCGTGCCTGCCACGGCCGCCGGCGCTCCGCTGCCCAGCCAGGGCGCCCGGACGTGGGCGGTGCGCGCCGTGATCATCGCGGCCACACTGCTCGCCGTCGGGCTGCGCCTGTATGACCTCACCCGGCCCGGCTACCTGTTCGGCATCAGCGAGTACGACGACGGGACGGACTTCGGCAGCGCGATCCGCCTGGTGCACGGTGCCGTGCCCTACCGCGACTTCATCATGGTGCAGCCACCGGGGATCACGCTGATCATGTTCCCCATCGCGCTGATCACCAAGGGAATGAGCACGATCACGGGCATGGCGGTGGCCCGGGTGTTCACCGCCCTGGCCAGCGCGGCCGCCGTCCCGGTGACCGGCCTGCTCGTCCGGCATCGTGGCTTGTTCGCGACGCTGGTGGCCTGCGGGGTGCTGGCGATCTACCCGGACAGCATCATGGCCGCCAGGACCGTGCTCCTGGAACCGTGGCTGGTGCTGTTCTGCCTGCTCGGTGCGCTGGCGGTGTTCGACCGCGACGAGGTCTCCGGCAGTTGGCGGCGGCTGCTCGCCGGCGGCGTCCTCTTCGGGTTCGCCGGTGCCGTCAAGGTCTGGGCCATCATCCCGGTGGTAGTGATTCTGGCGCTGACCGCGCGCCGGCCGCGGCGTGCCGCCGTCTACGCCGCCGGGGTCGTACTGGGCTTCTGCGTGTCCGTGCTGCCGTTCGCGCTGACCGCACCGACGATCTTCTACCGCAGCGTGATCATCGCCCAGCTGGTCCGCAACGACCTGGTGCGGATCCCGCAGGGGTACCGGCTACAGCAGATACTCGGCCTGGCCCATGTCAGCCAGCTGGCCACGCCACCCCTGGTGATCATCGGCATCGTAGTCGTGCTCATCCTCGCCGCCGTCTCGGTGCTCGGGTCCCGGCTCACACACAGCCGCCCGCCCGCGCTCGACTGGTTCGTCACCGCGACGTGCGCCCTGGTGGTGGCCGCGTTCCTGTGGCCCGCCGACTTCTACTACCACTACGCCGGCTTCATAGCGCCGTTCGCCGCACTGGTGATCGCGCTGCCGGTGTCCCGGCTGCTCTCAGCGCTGCCGTCGGATGAGACCCGGCGCCGGCTCAGGCTGATGCGGCCGTGGGCCACGGCGATCGCCGCGGTCGCCCTCGTGGGCCTGACCGTGTTCCAGGTCATCGCCGAGGGCCGCGAGGCCTCGGGCGTGCCCGCCAGCGAGATCGCCCAGGCTCAGCGGATCATTCCGCCGGGCGCCTGTGTCGCCACCGACCAGGCCTCCTACACGATCGCCATCAACCGTTTCGTGTCCACGGTGCCAGGCTGCTCGCTCATGATCGACGGCGTGGGCACCGACTATGCACTGTCCAACGGCCGGAACGGGGAAACCGGGGCCGGCAGTTCGCCGGCCGTGGAGGCGGCGTGGATGGCTCAGTTCCGCCACGCCAGCTACGCCTGGCTCACCACCGAGGAGTACCGCAGAATCCCGTGGACACCTCAGTTGCGGGCGTACTTCGACAGCCACTTCGTGCCGCTGACCGAAGGGCCTGACTGGCTGTACGTACGGACGGCGCACCCCATCGCGGGGCAGCCCGCCGGGTGACGGCCCGTTCAGCCCAGAGCGAACGAGCGCAGCACCAGGCCGGTACGCGGCTTGGGCGCGAACGAGGTGGACTTGCGCGGCACCCGCTCGCCGTGTGCCGCGACGTCCCGCACCACATCGGCCGACAGCGGCGGGCAGATCACCGCGGTCCGGTCGGCGGACAGGGCGGCCGATTGCAGCGCCTCGCCGGAGTCATGGTGGATTTCCACGTGCTGGTCGTCGTCCTTGACCTGCCACAGCCGGCCGAGCAGCAGTTCCTGCATGACGGCGGCGGACAGCGCCCGCCAGCGTTCGCTCCGGCCGGGCATCGCGTCCCTCACCGCCTCCGGGTCGGGGTCGGTGAGCAGGTAGTACTCCTGCCCGCCGGCGACCAGGAATGCCGTGTGCCGCTCACCGGCCTCGCGCAGCGCGGCCAGCGCCTCCTGCTGGGTCACCCCGGGCAGCGCGCGCACCGTGAACGCCGGTTCCGCCAGCCGCGCGGCCGTCGCCGGGCACAGCCCGGGAACCACCCGGTGGATCGCGCCGATCCGTGGCGGGAAGGCAGTCGAGTCCACCAGGAGCGCCAGCCCCGCGTCCCAGGGCCCGTCCCCGGCCCCCGCCGTCCGCTTGCGCGCCTGGAGCTGGAGATAGGCGGCGTAGCGGTGGTGCCCGTCCGCGATGAGAGCCTGGTGAGAGGCCAAGTCCGCGGCGATCTGCGCCTGCTCGGCGGGATCGGTCACGCCCCAGAGCCGGTGCCAGATCCCGTCCTCGGTGTGGATGGCGACCAGCGGCTCGCCGCGCCGCACCTGCTCGGTGATCTGCGCGGTGGCGGTGGCCGGCCCGTTCCCGTCGTAGAGCAGGAAGATCGGCTCCAGGTTGGCCCCGGTCGCCTCCATGAGCTGGCGCCGCCCGGCGACCGGCCCCGGGATCACGTCCTCGTGCGGGAGCACCGGCCCGGCACCGAGCGGTGCCAGCCGCAGCGCCCCGATCAGCCCCCGCTGGAGCACCTGGCCGTCCGCGAGGGCCTGCTCGTAGACGTACAGCGCCGCCACGGGGTCGGGCACCAGGATGCCTTCGTCCTGCCAGTCCCGCAGCAGCCGGGCCGCGTCGGCGTAGGCGGGCCCGGTAAGGGCGCCGTTACGGGCTGTCCGGGGATTATGCGATTCCTGGCGGGGCAGGATCAAACGGACAATGTTGTGCGGATCGGAGGCCAGCAAGTGGTCTTCGGTGTCATGGGCAATCACGTCATACGGTGGAGAGGTGACCTCCGCGAGGCCGCTCACGCGGTCCTGCGCATAACGCAGCCCGCGGAATGGCGCCAGCACGAGGCCGGCGGCGGAAGGCGCGCCGGACGGAAGGATCTGCACATATGTCAGAAGCACCGCACGGCGGCCACGATTCCCGGTCCGGGGAAAATCCCCAGGCCAGCGTCGGCCAGCGGGCCCGGGGAACGGCGGATGCCCGGGGTGATGCGAGCGGCGCCGGCACGGCCTTGGGGGATGAACGTGACAACGAGGCCCCTCTAGGGGCATCAAACTCACATTCACGGTCACTGGGCGGGGGAGGGGAGCCGCGCCGGGAGCCCGGACGAGCTGGCGATGCTCAGCAGGGTCCGGGAGGCGACAGCTACACGTGGTACCGCCGGGGGCTGGACCTGCTGAGCCGGGGAAGCCCCGCCGCGGCCGCTGAGCTGCTCGAACGTGCCGCGGAGGCGGAGCCGGGCGCCCGAAGCATCCGTGAGGCCCTGGCCAGGGCACAGTTCGATGCCGGCCGGTACGCGCAGGCGGCGGACAACTTCCGGCAGAACGTGGAGGCAATCCCGAGTGACGACTACGCTCACTTCGGCCTCGGGCTGGCCCTCGCCCGCGCCGGGGATCCTGCCGCTGCCGCGGAGCACCTCGCCCTCGCCGCCGCCATGCGCCCGGAGCTGGCCCACTACACCGAGGCGCTGCGCGGCGTCCGGGCGACGCTGGCGGCCCGGACGCAGAGCGGAGCCGGGGCACCGGCCCCGCCCGCCCCGGACGGCGATGAGCCGCGCTGACCTGGCCGGCCATGACGGCTGACCCGCCGCCGCGCGGTGTCGCGCCGCCAGCCGACGACCCGCTGGCGGGCAAGGACACCCCACCCCACGGTGACACCCCACCCCACGGTGACATGCCGCTACGCGGTGCCATGCCGCCCCACGGTGACATGCTGCTCCGCGGTGCTGGTGAGCCGCTCGCCGCGCTGTACGACGTGGCCCTGCTCGACCTCGACGGCGTCGTTTACCTCGGCGGTTCGCCCATCCCGGGTGCCGCCGACGCGCTGGCCAAGGCAGCTGCGTCCGGCATGCGGCTCGCGTTCGTGACCAACAACGCCTCGCGCACTCCCTCGGCGATCGCGGCCCAGCTCACCGGGCTGGGCGTGCCGGCCAGGCCGGACGAGGTCATCACCTCGGCCCAGGCCGCGGCGCGGCTGGCAGCCGAGCACCTGCCAGCCGGGGCGACGGTGCTCGTGGTCGGCGGCATGGGCCTGCGCATCGCGGTACGGGAACGGGGATTCCGCCCGGTGACCACCGCGGCCGACCACCCTGCCGCCGTGATCCAGGGATACGCGCCCGACCTGAGCTACTCGCTGCTGGCCGAGGGCGGGCTCGCGGTCGGCGCCGGGGCCCTGTTCATCGCCTCCAACGCGGATTCCACGCTGCCCACGCCGCGGGGCCCGCAGCCAGGCAACGGCTCCCTCATCCAGGTGATCGCCACCGCCACCGGGCGGGCGCCGCTGATCGCCGGGAAGCCGGAACCCCCGCTGCACGCGGAGGCCGTGGCCCGCAGCGGGGCACAGCACCCGCTGGTGGTCGGGGACCGGCTCGACACCGACATCGAGAGCGCCGTCCGGTCCGGCGCCGACAGCCTGCTGGTGCTGACCGGGGTGACCCGGCCGCTGGACGCGGTGCTGGCCACGGCGCGGCACCGGCCAACGTACCTGGCCGAGGGACTGGCCGGGCTGCTCGGCCCGCACCCAGGGGTGACCAGCACCGCCGGCACCTTCTCCTGCGGCGGCTGGCACGTCACCACCGGCGGCGGCCAGATCACGGTGACCGGCTCCGGTGCCGCCATCGACGGCCTGCGCGCACTGTGCGCCGTCGCCTGGGCCACGGGTGAGGTGACCGAACCTGCCGCGGTGACCGCCCTGGCTGAGCTGGGCCTGCCCCACCCCCAGGGATGATCCGGGGCCGCCGGGCCGGCCCAGGGTGGACGTGCGGCCTACGACCCAGGGCGGAGGAGAATCAGCGCCTCGGGCGACGCGCCAGCCCCGGCCGTCCCGAAAGACTGGCCTGACACGGCGGACGGGCATCGTGCCCGCGCCCCGAGGAGGGAACCAGCGATGATCGAGGCACGGGGCCTCACCAAACGGTACGGCGACAAGCTGGCCGTGGACCAACTGACCTTCACCGTCGAGCCCGGGAGGATCACCGGGTTCCTCGGCCCGAACGGGGCCGGCAAGACGACAACCATGCGGCTGATCCTCGGCCTGGACCGGCCCACCCGCGGCTCGGTCACCGTGCACGGCAAGGAGTTCGGCCGTCTCGCCTATCCGATGCACGAGATAGGCGCGCTGCTGGATGCCAAGGCCGTGCACGGGGGGCGTAGCGCATATAACCACCTGCTGTGCCTGGCGCAGGCCAACGGCCTTCCCCGCGCGCGCGTCGGCGAGGTGCTGGAACTCGTGGGGCTGACCGCAGTGGCCGGCAAGCGCTCCAATGGGTTCTCCCTTGGCATGGGCCAGCGGCTCGGCATCGCCGCGGCGCTGCTCGGCGACCCAGCCATCCTCATGTTCGACGAGCCGGTCAACGGCCTGGACCCCGAGGGGATCCTGTGGATCCGCAACCTCATGAAGACGCTCGCCGCCGAGGGGCGCACCATCTTCGTGTCCAGCCACCTGATGTCGGAAATGGAGAACACGGCCGATCACCTGCTGGTCATCGGCCGGGGCAGGCTGATAGCCGACTGCAGCGTGGCCGAGTTCATCGCGCGCAACTCGGTCCAGTCGGTCCGGGTCCGTACACCCAAGCCCGAACTGCTGGCCAACCTCATCGCCGTGGCCGGCGGGAGCACAGTGGCCGGCGCCGGCGGCGTGCTCGTGGCGCAGGGGCTGGCGGTGGACCGGATCGGGGACCTGGCCTTCGAAAACGCGATCCGGCTGCACGAACTGGCACCTGCGCAGGCCTCGCTGGAGGAGGCGTTCATGGAGCTGACCGCGGACAGCGTGGAGTTCCAGGCACACACGCCCGGCCAGCAGGACGCGGGCCGGGCCAGCCGCACCGACCGCATGCACCCGACGGGGGTGGCCTGAGATGACGACGACCCAGATAGCCCCGGCCGCCCGGCAGCGCCTGCTGCCCCCGGAGACCGGCCGGGCCGGTTTCGCGGATGCGCTGCGCTCTGAATTCACCAAGATCCGGTCCACCCGCTCTACCTACTGGACCCTGTTCGCCCTGATCGTGGTCTGCATCGGCATCGGCGCCCTGGCCAGCGCCGGGACCGCGTCGCATCCCAACGGGATCAGCAGGGCCGGCTTCGACGCCACCCAGCAGAGCCTGGCCGGCCTGTACGTGGGCCAGCTCGTCATCGCGGTGCTCGGCGCGCTGACCATCACCTCCGAGTACACCACCGGGATGATCCGCACTTCGCTGACGGTCCAGCCACGCCGCGGCGTCGTGTTCGCCGCCAAGGCCGTGGTATTCGCGGTGGTCACGCTGATCACCGGGCTGATCGCGTCGTTCGGATCCTTCTTCGTCGGCCAGGCCATACTGTCCGGCCCTCACCTGTCGGCCACGCTCGGCCAGCCGAACGTGCTCCGCGCGGTGATCGGCGGTGCCCTGTTCCTGACCGCGTGCGGCATGCTCGCCTACGGGCTCGGCGCCATCCTGCGGCACACCGCGGCCGCCATCAGCACCGCCATCGGGCTGCTGTTCGTGCTGACCGTCCTGGTCCAGTTCCTGCCCAGCTCCTGGCGGGACAGCGTGGACAGGTGGCTGCCCGCGCTCGCGGGCAGCCAGGTCTGGGCGACCAAGGTGAGCCCGGGGGCGCACCAGTTCCCGGCCTGGGGCGGGTTCGCGGTGCTGGCCGGCTGGGCGGCAGTCGCGATCATCGCGGGGCTGGTGCTGTTCCGCACCCGCGACGCCTGATCAGGGACGCCAGGAGCCCCGGTGCCAGGTGGTGTTCTGGGCACCGGGGCCTTCTGGTGCGCCGGGGGTCCCGGCACCGGGGCCGGCGTAACGCAGCGAAATCAGGACTGGCAGCTCGGGCACCAGAAGGTGACCCGGCCCTCGGGGTCGCGCCCCTGGTCGGCGGAGCGGACCGGCGTGCCGCAGCGGCGGCACGGGCGCCCGGCCCGGCCGTAGACCCAGGTTTCCTCACCGCGCCGCTGCGAGCCCGTGGTCACCTGGCCGAACCGTTCCTTGTTGGCTTCGAGAAGCCGCTGGGCAAGGCCCACGAGCGCGGCGAGGTCGTTAATCTCGCCGACCGGGCGCCACGGATCGACCCCGCGCAGGAACAGCGTCTCCGCCTTGTACACGTTGCCGATACCGGCCAGGTTGCGCTGGTCGAGCAGGGCCTCGCCGACCGGCCGTGCCGGGTCCGCGCGGAGCCGGCGTTCCGCTTCTGCCGGGTCCCAGGCCGGGCCGAGCAGGTCGGGGCCGAGGTGGCCGACCGCGCGCTGCTCGGCGGCGGTGGAGAGGATCTCCACGACGCCCAGCAGGTAACCGACTGCCTGCCAGGTGTCGTTGGCGAGGATCAGCCGTATGCGGTGGCCGCCGCTGGCCCGCTCAGCGGCGGGCCGGACCCGCCAGGAGCCGTCCATGCGCAGGTGGGTGTGCACCGTGACACCGGCGTCGGTCCTGGTCAGCAGGTGCTTTCCACGGGAGACGGTCTCGGTCACCGTCTGGCCGGACAGATCTGCCGTCGCGAACCGGGGCACCCGGAAGTCGGAGCGGGTCAGCACCCTTGCGGCCAGTGCCGCGTGCAGCCGCCGCGCGGTGAGCCACACCGCGTCTCCCTCAGGCACGCCCGCCAGCCTACGACGGTCCTCGTGGGCCCTCGGCCACCCGCGTCCCGGCTTTCCGGGCTCAGGCCCGCGGCTCTGGGGGCATGAATGTCAGGTTGATGCCCCTCGAGAGGCCTCGTTGTCACGTTCATGCCCCACTCGGAGAGGCGGAGAGCCCGGCCGCGCCGGGCGGCCGACTGGTGAGGCTGTTCTGTCGGTAGGGGATGTCAGGGTGTGGGCATGCCACGCGGAAGCGACGTTGACAAGCGGGGGCTCACCGATCTGCTGCGCCAGCAGGACAAGTCCCTCGCCATAGAACAGGCCCTCGGCTGCGTGCGGTTACCGAGGGGGTTCTGTGTGGCGGGGGAGATCCGGTACGCGCTCCCGCCACGGGCCGTGGCCGATACCGCGCGTTGGCCGGGCCGGCCGCTGCCTCAGGTGCGGGCCTTGCCGGCCCGGCGGCCGGTACCGCTCGGGCTACCAGGTCAAAGGACCTTGCGGAGCCGGAGGATGTCCCAGATGCTGGCCTCCACCTTGAGGCGGCCGGTCAGCCAGGCACGCGCGATGCTGGTGGGGTCTGCGGCAATCGCGATCAGGTCGTCGCTCTTGGCGGTGAACCGGACCTGGGCCGGCGCCTCGGACCCGTTCGCCTCCAGGACCGGTGTCGCTCCGTTGGGACCAATCCTGGTCACAAAGGTCACTCCGAGGTCAGAGACCTTGCAGCTGATCTCGCGGTCCACCAGGTGGGCCTGGCGGTCCGCCTCGTCCATCTCGGCGATCCGGCCGGTCAGATCTTCCAGCGCTTGACGGCATTCCTCGGCGGTAGCCATGAAACACCTCATTTCCCCCTGCCTCCTCTATAGGCAAGGTGGCCCCAATCTTAAGTACGCCGCGGCAGTCGGCCGGGCAGGGGCGCGCTCCGGGGCGCAGACTCGCCGGGTTCCGGCGCGCGTGGAAGGCCCGGCTCGTCCCCGCCGGACGGTAGCGTTTCTCTTGGGGCGGCACCAGTGCCGGGAGGATCAAAGGAGAGAGAGAACAATGGGACTTCCGCCGGGGGGAAACGTGCCGGGCTCGGTGAGCCCGGCGCCGGCCGCGGAGGGGCCGGACAGCACGGACAGGCCGGGCAGCATCGATGGGACCGCTGATTCGGGCAGGCCGGCTGTTCTGCGGCGGCCGGTGGTACCGCGCGCGCGGCCGTCCACGGGCGACCCGCGGGTGGACGATGCCGTCGCGCGGCTCGACGACCTGGCCGGGCTGCCGATTGCCGAGCATCTGGCGGTATTCGAGTATGTGCATGAGCGGTTGACGGAGGCGCTTGGTGACCTTGATGTGCACGCCACGGCGCGCGCGGGTGACCACTCGCCGGGCGCGCCCGGCGGCTGAAGGGCACCGTGGTCACCGGATGGTCACCCGCAGAAGGCTGGACGCTGAGCTGGTGAGGAGAGGGCTCGCCCGGTCCCGCGAGCACGCCGCCAGCCTGGTGATGGCCCGGCGCGTGCTGGTTGGCGGACAAGCCGCCGCCAAGCCCGCTACCCAGGTGGGCGCCGGCGACCCGATCATGATCACGAAGGCGGCCGGGCCGGACTACGCGTCCCGTGGCGGGCACAAGCTGGCGGGCGCGCTCGCCGCCTTCGGCGAACTTCGGGTGGCGGGCCGCAGATGCCTGGACGCGGGCGCCTCCACCGGGGGCTTCACCGATGTCCTGCTCCGCGCGGGCGCCAGCCACGTCGTCGCGGTGGACGTGGGGTACGGCCAGCTGGCATGGGCGTTGCGGACCGACGACCGGGTCACGGTGCTGGACCGGGTCAACGTCCGCCAGTTGCGGCCGGAACAGGTCGCCCCCGCGCCGGACCTGGTCACGGCCGACCTTTCCTTCATCTCGCTGGAACTGGTGCTGCCGGCGCTGGTCGCCTGCTCGCGCCCCGATGCCGACTTCGTGCTGCTCGTCAAGCCGCAGTTCGAGGTGGGCAAGGACCGGGTGGGCGCGGGCGGCGTGGTGCGGGACCCGGAACTGCGCCGCGATGCTGTCGCCGGGGTGGCCGAGGCCGCGCGGGCCCACGGGCTCGGCGTGGCGGGCGTGGCGGCGAGCCCGCTGCCCGGCCCCTCCGGCAACGTGGAGTACTTCCTCTGGCTGCGCCGGGGCGCGCCGCCGTTGCGTGACGACGAACTCCGGCAGGCCATCGAGGAAGGACCGCAGTGAAGCGCACCGTCCTCGTCGTGGCTCACACCGGGCGGCCCGCGGCGGTGCGCAACGCCCGCCTGGTGGTGGACCGGCTCACCGCCGCCGGGATCAACGTGCGCGTCCTGGCACCAGAAGCCGCCGACCTCCAGTGCGCAGGCGCGGACGTGGTGCCCGCCGCGCCCGCCGCGGCGGCCGACGCCGAGATGGTGATCGTTCTCGGCGGGGACGGCACGCTGCTGCGCGCCGCCGAGATTGCCAGGCCGGCGGGAGCCCCGCTGCTCGGCGTCAACCTCGGTCACGTGGGCTTCCTCGCGGAAGCCGAGCCGGACGACCTGGCAAGCGCCGTCGACCAGGTGGTCCAGCACAGCTACACGGTGGAAGAACGGATGACCATCGAGGTGACGGTGCGGCACAACGGCACCGTCACCAGCACCTGGGCGCTGAACGAGGCGAGTGTGGAGAAGGTGGCCCGGGAGCGGATGATCGAGGTGATCACCGAGATCGACGGGCGCCCGCTGTCCCGCTGGGCCTGTGACGGTGTGGTCTGCGCCACGCCCACCGGGTCCACCGCGTACGCCTACTCGGCGGGCGGGCCGATCGTGTGGCCTGAGGTGGAGGCGTTGCTGATGGTTCCCATCAGCGCGCACGCGCTGTTCGCCGGGCCCATGGTCGTCTCGCCGCGGTCGATGCTCGCCGTGGAATTCCTCGGCTCTTCGGCGGGTCCGAACCAGGCAGTCAAGGGTGTTTTGTGGTGCGATGGCCGAAGGAGCATCGATCTCGCGCCCGGGGCGCGGGTGGAGGTGCGCCGCGCGGTCGAGCCGGTGCTGCTGGCGCGGCTGCGCGGCGGAGTGAACGGCCGTGACCTGGCAGCACCGTTCACGTTCACCGACCGGCTGGTGGCCAAGTTCGGCCTCCCCGTGACCGGCTGGCGTGGACGGCGCGACCGGGGCCCGGGGCGAGACGGGAAGGAGGAACTGCCCGCCGATGCTTGAGGAAGTGCGGATCACCGGCCTTGGGGTGATCGAGGATGCCGTCCTTGAGTTCTCCTCTGGCCTCACCGTGGTGACCGGCGAGACCGGGGCGGGCAAGACCATGGTCGTGACCGGGCTCGGCCTGATGTTCGGCGGCCGGGCCGACCCGGCGCGCGTCCGGCCTGGCGCGGACCGGGCCACCGTTGAGGGCCGGCTGCGGATCGAGCCGGACGGGCCCGCCGCGCAGCAGGTCACTGAGGCCGGGGGCGAGCTTGACGACGACGGCCGCACGCTGATCGTAAGCCGTTCTGTGTCGGCCGAAGGCCGGTCCAGGGCGCACGCCGGCGGCCGCGGGGTGCCCGTGTCGCTGCTGATCGGCCTGGCCGATGACCTGGTCGCCGTGCACGGCCAGGCGGACCAGCAGCAACTGCTGCGCACGGCGCGGCAGCGGCAGGCGCTCGACGAGTTCGCCGGCCCGGCGCTGACCGCCATTCTGGCCGACTATCAGCGTGCCTACGGCAGGCACCGGGACGTGCAGGCCGAACTGAGCGAACTAACCGCGCGGGCACGGGCGCGGGCCGCCGAGGCGGAGGACCTGCAGCGGGCGCTGGCGGAGATCGAGGGAGTGCAGCCGGTCGCGGGCGAGGACGCCCAACTGCTGGCCGAGGAGGAACGGCTCGGTCATGCCGACGCCCTGCACGCCGCGGCGACCAGCGCGCACACGGCCCTGCTCGGCGACCCATCCGACGGCTCCTACCAGAGTGCCGATGCGGTCACCCTGCTCGGCACCGCCCGCCAGGCGCTCGACGGCGTCGCCGCGCACGACCCGGACCTGGGCAGCCTGGCCAGCCGCCTGTCGGAGGCCGCCTACCTCGTCTCCGATGTCGCCACCGATCTTGCCTCCTATGTGGAGTCGCTGGACAGCGATCCGGCGCGGCTGGCCACGGTGCAGGAGCGCCGGGCCGAGCTGACCAGGCTCATCCGTGCCTACGGGGGCCGGGTGACGGCCCCCGCCCCGGCTGCGGCGGAGGCAGCCGAGCCGGGGACCGGACCGCCCGAAGATGTGGCCCAGGCGGACGCGGCACCGCAGGCGCCGGGCACGGATGCGGTGCCGGGCACGGGCGCGGATGCAGATGTGGATGCGGCGCCGGGTACGGATGCGGATGCGGATGCGGCGCCGGGCACGGATGCGGCAGCGGTTGCCGGGCAGGCCCGGACGGCCCCCGCCGTGCCGGGGCTGGCGTCCGTGCTGGCCTGGGCCGGGCAGGCGCAGCGCAGGCTCGCCGAGCTGTCGGGAGACGACGACCGGATCGGCGTGCTCGGCGCCGAGGAGGCCAGGCTCGCCGAGGCGGTCCGTGACCTCGGCGGGAAGCTGACGTCGTTGCGCAAGGAGGCCGCGGAACGGTTCGCGGCCGCGGTCACCGAGGAGCTTTCCGCACTGGCCATGCCGCACGCGAAGATCACCGTGCCGGTCACGCCGCGCGACGAGTACGGCCCGCACGGCGCGGACGAGGTGGAGATCAGGCTCGCCGCGCACCCGGGCGCGCCCGCGCTGCCACTGGCCAAGGGGGCCTCGGGCGGTGAGCTGTCCCGGGTGATGCTCGCCATTGAGGTCGTCTTCGCCGGCGCCGACCCGGTGCCGACTTTCGTGTTCGACGAGGTGGACGCGGGCGTGGGCGGGAAGGCCGCGGTGGAGATCGGGCGGCGGCTCGCCAGGCTGGCACGGCGCGCCCAGGTGATCGTGGTCACCCACCTGCCCCAGGTCGCCGCGTACGCGGACGCCCATCTGGTGGTCGAGAAGGCGAGCGATGGCTCGGTGGTGAGCAGCGGCATCTCCCGGCTGGACGACGCCGGCCGGGTCCGGGAACTGTCCCGGATGCTAGCCGGGCTCGAGGATTCCGAGCACGGCCAGGCGCACGCCGGCGAGCTTCTCGCCGCCGCGGGAGCGGAGCGCGCCAGCCAGGCCACCACCGGCCGTTAGCCAGGGGTGATCTATCCGTGATAGGCGGTCGCCCTAGCACCGGCGGTGCGGCCGGTGTTACGTTCCGGTCTAGTTCGGCACGCTCACGCCGGGTGCGGTGGCACCGGCAGGAGGCGATGGCAATGACCAGTCGACGGGCGTCGGGGGCCAGGCGGGTCTCACGTTACGGAGCGGCGTTTCTGGCGGGGGGCGTGGCCCTGGCCTTGGCGGTCCCCGCCTCCGGCTCGGCCCGCGCGAGCGGCGGGGCCGACTGGCCCCAGTTCCACTTCAACGCCGCGCGCAGCGGTGTGACGACCGAGACCACCATCGGCACGGCCAACGTCTCGGCGCTCACCACGTTGTGGTCCCAGGCGCTCCCCGCGATCAGCTACACCTCGCCCATGGTCGTGCAGGACAGCGCGGGAACGGACCTGGTCTATGTCGGCGACAAATCCGGCACGTTGTTCGCCTACGACGCGGTCACCGGCGCGCAGGCATGGATGGCCAATCTCGGCGCCAAGCCAATACAAGCCGCGGCCGCGGTGTACCGCGGGACGGTGTACATACCCACCAACGCCGGGACCCTCTACGCCCTGAACGCCGTCACCGGCGCCAAGCGATGCTCGGTCAACTTGGGCGGCGGGGTGACCGAGACCTCGCCCGCCGTCGTCGCCGCGCCGGACGGCTCGGGGGCGCTGGTGCTCCTGGGCGGGCTGACCAAAAAGGAATGGGCGGTCTACGGCGTCGGCAACACCCACGGCCAGTGCAAGGTGGACTGGACCTTCACCGCCGCTACCTTCCCGGGAAGCTGGGCGCCGCCGGGTTACGGCACCGACGCGCAGGGGCGGCACGTCGTCGTGTTCGGCAGCAAGGACAACGACGACGCGGTGTACAGCGTCAACGTATCCACGGGCCAGATGATCTGGCGGCGCCAGACCTCGACCCAGCCCGAGCAGGACGTCGGCGGCGCCGCAGTGATCTCCGCGCCAGGCGTCAACGGGTTCGCCGGCGGCGCGGTCTATATCGAGGGCAAGGACGGCGTGGTGTACGCGCTCGACCTGACCACCGGCTCGGTGCTGTGGACGTTCACGGCCGGCAGCCCCGGCCTGACGGCGTCCTCGGGTGCCCTGGCCGGCAACACGCTGGTGATCGGCTCGATCAACGGCGTGTACGGGCTCAACGCGACCACAGGGACGATGCTCTGGCACGCGCTGAGCGGCATCGTCGTCGCCTCGCCCGCGATCAGCGGCCCGGCGGGCCACAAGGTCGCGTTCATCGGGGGCACCAAGGGCAACCTGGTGGCCCTTTCCGTCGCCACCGGGGCCACGCTGTGGACCTCGCCGGGAACGCCGGCCGGCTACTACGCGTCTCCGGCCGTGTCCCGTGGGCGCGTGTTCGACGTTGACCTGAGCGGCAAGCTCACCAGCTACGCCCTCCCCGCCGCATTGCGCGGCTAGTACGCGCCCCCACGCGTCACGGATCCTGGCCGCGGCCGCGGTGATCAGGGCTGGCTTCGCCCGTTGCCCTGTTCTGGCAGGATGGAAACCGATGATGGCCCAGTTTCTCAAGCGTCCCATCACGCCGCGGACCAGGACCGAGGACCTGCCCGGCGTGAGTGGGCCAGCGCGGCTGGACCGCCGCACCAAGAACCTCACCAAGCGGATCGCGCCCGGTGACATCGCCATCATCGACCACGAGGACCTGGACCGGGTCAGCGCCGACGCGCTGCGTCACCGGCAGGTCGCGGCGGTGGTGAACGTGGCCAAGAGCATCAGCGGGCGTTACCCGAACTACGGGCCGCAACTGCTGATGGAGGCGGGCATCCCACTGCTCGACGCCGTCGGCCCTGAGGTGTTCCGCCTGGTGTCCGAGAAGAAGATCGTCCGCCTGCACGGAGAGACCCTCTACGTGGGCGAGGAGCCCGTCGCGACGGGCCGCCTGATGACCGCCGGGTCGGTGCAGGCGGCCATGGCGGAGGCCAGGGCCGGAGTCGCCGCCCAGCTTCAGGCGTTCGTCGCGAACACCCTGGAGTACGTGACCAAAGAGGGCGGGCTCCTGCTCGACGGCATCGCGGTACCTGACCTGCGCACCCGGGTCGAGGGCAGGCACGTGCTCGTGGTCGTGCGGGGTCATCACCACCGGGAGGACCTGGCCACGCTGCGCTCCTACATCCGCGAGTTCAAGCCGCTCATGATGGCCGTGGACGGCGGCGCGGACACGCTCCTGGAGGCCGGGTACCGGCCCGACATCATCGTCGGTGACATGGACTCGGTGTCTGACCGCGGGCTCGCGTGCGGAGCGGAGCTTGTCGTGCACGCCTACTCCGACGGGCAGGCTCCGGGCCTGGCCCGCGTCGAGAGCCTCGGCCTGTCTGCCGTCGTCTGCCCGGCGCAGGGCACCAGTGAGGATGTGGCCCTGCTGCTCGCCGATGAGAAGGGCGCCTCGCTGATCGTCGCGGTGGGCACGCACAACACCCTGGACGAATTTCTCGACAAGGGGCGGGCAGGGTATTCGAGCACATTCCTCACCCGGCTGCGGGTCGGGGGCAAGCTCGTCGACGCCAAGGGCGTCAGCAGGCTCTACCGTCCCCGGGTATCCGGCTGGGCGCTGATGGCGCTGGTGCTGGCCGCGTCGGCCACTGTACTCATCGTCGTGGCCTATTCTCGTACGGGCCAAATATATCTCCGATACCTCAGCACGCAGTGGGACGTGGTCAGGTATTGGTTGTCCGGATTGTTCTGATGATTGATTTCCGCTATCACCTCGTTTCCATCGTCGCGATCTTCCTGGCGCTGAGCCTCGGCCTGCTGCTGGGATCCACCGAGCTGAAGCCCTACGTGCAGCGCGGTCTACAAGGCTTGTCCAAGACCGAGCAACGGCAGATCGACGGGTTCCTCAGGGAGAAGCAGCAACTGCAGGGCCAGATCAGCAGCGAGAACCAGTTCGCCCTCGCCAACGCTCCGTCGATGCTGCACGACGTCCTGGCCGGTCAGCGGTGCGTGCTCGTGCTGGCCCCCGGCGCGGACGGCTCGGTGACCAGCGGGGTCGCCGAGGAACTGCGGACGGCTGGGGCGACGTCGACCGGCCAGCTGCAGCTGCAGACCGCGTTCTTCGACACCAGCCCCGCCACGAGCCAGAAGCTCACCCAGGTTGCCGAGCAGTACGCCCAGCCGGCCGGCCTGACCCTGGCCGGGACGGCGCAGGCCCAGGCCAGCGAACTGCTCGCGCACCTGATCATGACCAAGGACACACCGGGCCAGCCGGTCTCCGGCGAACGGGACCCGGTGAGCGTGCAGGGCATACAGGCGCTGGCCGGCGCGGGTTTCCTCACGAAGAGCGGGCAGCCCTGGAATCGTGCCACGCTGGCTGTCGTGATAACCCCGGCCACCCCGCAGTCCACCGATGACACCAACCCGGAGAGCCAGGCCCTGGTCACCCTCGCCCAGCAGCTGAACCTGGCCGGCCTGGGCACGGTCGTCGCCGGGACCGTCGCAGGCTCGGGGCCGGGCAGCGCCATCGACGTGATGCGGGCCGGCGGCCGCGCCGGGCATCTGACCAGCGTGGACAATGCCGACTACCCGATCGGCCAGATCGTGGTGGCCCAGTCGCTGGCGGAGATGCAGCTCGGCCGGAGCGGCAGCTACGGAGTGACCGCGACCGCGAGTGCCGCCGGGCCGAGCCCGCCGCCGGGCCCCGCGCCGACGGTGTCGCCGACGGCGGCGACACAAGGCACGGCGAGCCCCCGGACGGGCCGCCGGTCCACGGCCAGATCGGCGGCGCGATGAGGCCCGGTACCTCCCAGCCCGGCCGCCCGCGCCGTAACCGGCCAGGCCTGGCCGCCGCGCTGGCGAGCCCGGCCGCCGCGCTGGCAGCAGGCACGGCCGCGGCGTGCGCGGCTCGTGCCGCCTACTCCGCCTTGACCCGCAGGCCGCCGGGCGGCGCCGGGACCTGGACCAGGACCAACCACCGGGGCGAGCAGCTCACCCTGCTGGAGGGGCCCGCCCTGACCGTGGGCAGCGTCGCGGTATCGGCACTCGGGCCCGGCCTGCCCGCCCGGGCCCGGGCCGCGCTCGCGGTGGCCGGTACCGGAGCGGCCGCGTTCGGCGGGTACGACGACCTGGCGGGCAGCGGGAGCAGGCGCGGGTTCCGCGGGCACCTCGGCGCGCTGGCCCGGGGTGAGGTCACCACGGGGGCGGTCAAGCTCGGCGGTATCGGCGCGACGGGCCTGGTGTCGGCCGCGCTGCTCGGCGGCGGGCCTGCCGACGTCGCCGTCAACGCCGGGCTGGTGGCCGGCGGCGCCAACCTGCTGAACCTGTTCGACCTGCGCCCCGGGCGCGCGCTGAAGGTGGCGCTCGCCAGCGGAACGCTCCTGGCCGCGAGCGCGCGCCGGGGCCCCGCCAGGCCAGGCACGGCCACGTGGCCAGCTGCCAGCCCGCCCACCGGACCGGGCACGGCCACCGGATCGGGCACAACCACCGGACCAGGCGCGGCCACCGGGCCCGGGGCAGCGCTGGAGCCTGACTCGCGGCCCGGCGCGCTGCTTGCCGTGGCCGCCCCGCTCGGCGCCGCGATCGCGCTGCTTCCCGAAGACCTCGGCGAACGGGCGATGCTCGGGGACGCGGGCGCCAACGCACTCGGCGCCCTCCTCGGGGTGGCAGCCGCGGCCAGCCTGTCCCGCCCGGCCAGGCTGGCGCTGCTGGCCGCGATCACCGGCCTCACCGCGGCCAGCGAAGTGGTCAGCTTCACCGCCGTCATCGAGCGCACCCCGGCCCTGCGGTGGCTCGACATGCTCGGCCGTCGGCCCGTTCCGGCCGCCCCCGTCCCGGAGCGCGATGACCCGCCGCCCGCGGAATCCCGGGAGGCAGGAACCACAGCGGCCACCGCACCATCGTGACCGGGCCGCCGGCCTCGGTGACCGAGGCCGGCCCGCTTCGCCAGGCGGGCCGTGGAATCGGGCGTGCCGCCGCCCTCATCGGCGGCATCACGGTGATCGCCCGGGTGGTGGGCTTCGGCCGGCAGCTCGTCTTCGCGCACACGGTCGGCAGCCACTGCCTGGGAACCGCCTACGCGACCGCCAACCAGGTGCCGAACATCATCTACGACATCGTCCTCGGCGGCGCCCTCACCAGCGCGATCGTGCCGGTCATGGCCGGCGCGGCCGCACTCCGGGCACAGTACCGCCCGGTGGCGGACGACCGGCCGGGCAAGCGCGAAGCGGGGAAGGTCCCGGCAGGCACAATCCCGGCCAGGGCGGAAACCCCCGGGGCAGGAACGGCCGGGCAGCGTGCCGTGACCGGCAGTGCCCGCCACGGAGCCGACGCCGACGCCGCCCAGATCGCCTCGGCGCTGCTGACCTGGACGGTCGTCCTGCTCGCCCCCGCCAGCGTGATCGTCGCCCTCGTCGCGCACCCGCTCACCTCGCTGCTGCTTGGCGGTGTGCCGCACTGCTCGCAGGCGGCCGTGGTCATGCTCAGCTCGCGCATGCTGGTGGTGTTCGCCCCGCAGATCCTGCTCTACGGCCTGGCCGTGGTGCTCTACGGGATCCTGCAGGCGCACCGCAGGTTCACCGCGCCGGCGCTGGCCCCCGTCGTGTCCAGCATGGTGGTGATCGGCGCCTACCTCGCCTTCGTCCCGCTGGCCGCTGGACACCGTGGCGGCCTCGCCGGCCTGCCCCTGTCGGCGGAACTGATGCTCTCGGTGGGCACCACGGCCGGCGTCGCCGCTCTCCTTCTCACCGCACTTGGCCCGGCGCTGCGGCTGCGCCTGCGGCTGCGGCCCACCCTGCAGTTCCCTTCGGGGGTGGCGCGGCGGGTCCGGGCGCTGGCCGCCGTCGGCGTCGCCGCGTTCGTCGCCCAGGACGCCGCCCTGGTGGTGGTCATCGTGCTGGCAAACGGGCACCAGGGCGCAGGTGCCGTGGTGCTCTACAACTACGGCTGGCAGATGTTCTTCGTGCCGTACGCGGTGCTGGCGGTGCCCATCGCGACCAGCGTGTTCCCGCTGCTTTCCGCGGCGACCGGGGGCGAGTTCGACCGCACCGCCGCGGGTGCCGTGCGCGCGGCAATGCTCGTCTCCTGGCTCGGCGCGGCACTGCTCGCCGGGGCGGCATGGCCGGCTGCGCGGCTGTTCGTATCGCATCCAGAACAGGTGCGCCAGCTGGCGCTGACCTTCATCGCGTTCGCACCGGGGCTGGTCGGCTTCGGGCTGTCGGCCGCGCTGTCGCGGGTGCTGTTCGCCAGCGGCCGGAGCCGGGTGGCCGCTGCCGCGCTGGTCGGCGGCTGGCTTGTGGTCATCGTGGTGGACGTCGCCGCGGTGCCGCTGGTGGATGCCCGCTGGGTGGTGCCGATGCTCGGCCTTGGCAACACGATCGGCCTGACCTACACGGGGATCGCCCTGCTCGCGGCGGTGCGCCGCACCCGGGGCACGGCGGCGCTGCGCGGGTCGGCACGCGCCGCCGGGGCTGGCCTGGCTGGCGCGGTCGCCGGCGGTGCGGTCGGCGCATTGGTGTCCGCCAGCCTCCCGGTCTCTGGATTCATTCCGAACGCAATGGTCACGGTGCTCGCCTGCCTTGGCGCGGCGGCGGTATTCGGGATGGCCGCGCTGGTGCTTGACGGAGGTGACCTGCGCGCCCTGGCGGCCCGGAGCGCGGGGAGGTGGGGCCGGTGAGCCAGGCTCCGGGGGAGCGGGGCGGCTCCCCGCCGCGGATCGCCTACGTGCTCGGCACCACGGTCGGCGGGACCGGCCCGCACGTGGCCATGCTCGCGCAGGGCTGCGCGGCGCGCGGGATGGCGGTACGGGTGTTCGGGCCCGCGGAGACCGGCCGCCGCTATTTCCCCGCCCCCGGCCTGGGCAATGAGGCCGGCCCGGGCAATGAGGCCGGCCAGAGCGGTGAGCCCCGGGGGGGAGGTGCGGCCGGGCAGGGCCCGGGCGGGCAGCCCGGGTTCGCGGTGGTCGAGATGACGGACCGGCCCCGGCCCGCCCATGACCTGGCCGCGGTGCTGCGGCTCCGGCGCCTGCTCCGGGACTGGGCACCCGATCTCGTACATGCGCACGGGTTGCGGGCGGGGGCATTCGCCGCGCTGGCACAGGCCGGGCTGCCGTACCGGCTCGTGGTCACGGTGCACAACGCCCCACCCGCCACCAGGGCCGGCCGCGTCGTGCACGCCGCGCTTGAGCGCCTCACCGCCCGCCGCGCGGACACGGTGACCTGGGTCAGCGGGGATCTCGCGGCCCGGATGCGCAGGGCCGGGGCGCGTGACGGCGGGCGGGCCGTGGTCGCGGCTCCCGGATTCGCGCCGCCAGAGCCTGACCAGGTCGCGGCGGCCAGGGAAGACCTCGGCGGCACCGACGGGCCGGCCGTGTTCGCGGCGGGCAGGCTGGCGGAGCAGAAGGGCTTCGCGGTGCTCATCGATGCCGCCGCGCGGTGGCAGGGCCGTGACCTGTGCCCGCGGCTGGCGATCGCCGGAGAGGGCCCGCTGGCGGGCGCGCTGGCCAGTCAGGCGCGTGCCGCGGGGGTCCCGGTCCGGTTTCTGGGACGGCGCAACGATGTCCCCGCGCTGATGGCGGCCGCCGACGTGGTGGTGGTGCCAAGCCTGTGGGACGGCCAGCCGCTTGTGGTGCAGGAGGCGCTGCGGTCCGGGCGGCCGCTCGTGGCCTCGCGGGCAGGCGGAATCCCCGATCTGACGGGGGAGGACGGCGCACTGCTGGTCCCGGCCGGGGATGCCGGCGCGCTCGCCGGCGCCGTGCTGTCCCTGCTCGATGATCGCGCCATGGCGGCCCGGCTGCGGGCAGTGGCTACGGAGCGTGGCAATGCGCTGCCGGGCAGCGGAGAAGCAGTGGATTCGGCGGTGGCGCTATACCGCCAGGTTCTCGCCGGGACGAACCGGCGAACAGGGCAGAAAATGCCAAACCGCGCATAACACGCAGAAACCTACGCTGAGTCAAGCTTGTATCCGTAAAACGCCACTTTCTTCTACACAACACGTAGTTCCTTTGAATGGATTGGGCGATTCCGCTTGAAATCGAATATGACGGTGTGATCATCTAGATTCCTGCGGTCACGTCCTAGCTATATGCCTGGTGACCGGGGGGAATTCCATCATGTCGTCGCCACCTCGCCGACCGTCACGTTCAGTGAAGGTCCCGGGCAGGTCAAGCGGGCCTGTGCGGCTGGGACACCAGCCGACGGGCAGCTTCTTCGCGCCCCTGCGCGAGTGGGCGCACGCCGACGAGATGCCGCAGACCCCGAACGAGCCGGTTCTTCCGCCGCACGAGCCGGCCGGTGCCAGCCCCGCCGCGGGCCCTGATGACACCAGCCCGGCCGGGGCCAGCCCGCCCCGGACCAGCCCGGCTGAGGCCAGCCCGGCTGAGGTCAGCCCCGAGGCCAGCCCGGCTGAGGTCAGCCGTCCGAGGCCAGCCCGGCTGAGGTCAAGCCGTCCGAGGCCAGCCCGGCTGAGGTCAAGCCGTCCGAGACGAGCCCGGCCGGGGCGGGCCCTGGCGGTGATGAGCCCACGCCTGGGCTGCCCCGCCGGACGCCTGGCTCGTCCAACGCCGGCCCGGCCCCCCGGGCTCCGCTGGCCCGCCGCGCGTTCCCGCTCGCCAAGGGCCACCGCCCAGGCCCGGCAGCACAGGGCCCGGTGCCGTGCCAGCGGCCCGGCCGGGCGGCGTGCCTGCCACCCGGCCCGGCTCCGTGCCCGCGACCAGGCCCGGCGCCGTGCCGGTTCCCCGGCAGGCGGCAGGCCCGCCGGCCAGGCGGCCCGGCGCGCAGCCCTCCTGGGCCGCGGTGCTGGTCACAACATTCCGGCTGTGGTTGCAGCGCCGGATGGAGAAGGCCAGGTGGCGCGTGCTGGCCGGGCTCCTGGCCGCGGCGATCTTGTTCGCGGCTGGTGCCGTTACGATCACCCTGCTCAAGAGCCCCCCGGCGAGCAACTCGCCCGGGACAAGCCAGGGCAGCGGGACCGCCCAGGGCGGGACCCCGGGCGTGGGCGGCGCGCTGGCCGCTGTGGCGGTGGCCAGGAAGCAAGCCGCCAGCTGGGTGGCCCAGCAGGTCAATCCGGACGAGGTCATCGGCTGTGACCCGGCCATGTGCGCGGCCCTCGCGGCGGCCCACATCCAGGCCAACCGGCTGCTCGTGCTCGACCCGGGCCAGCCGGATCCGCTCGGCTCGGAGATCCTGCTCGACACCGCGACGCTGCGGGCCCAGTTCGGCCCTCGCCTGGAGAGCGTGTACGCGCCGGTCAGCCTGGCGGCCTTCGGCTCGGGCGCGGCGCGCGTCGAGGTCGGCTTCGTCGCGCCGCAGGGCGCACACACTTACCTGGTCCAGCTTGCGGGGGACGTGGCGGCCCGCAAGGCGGCAGGCACCGAGATGCTGCGGAACCACTCCATCCACGCGTCCCCCATCGCCAGCCACCAGCTCATCGCTGGCCAGGTAGACACCCGGTTGCTGGTCACGCTGGTGACCCTGGCCCATAGCTACCCGGTGGACATCATCAGCTTCGGCACCAACCAGGCCGGCGCCTCTCCTGGCGTCCCCCTCCGGTCCGCCGAAATCGCCGGGGCACCAGGCCCCGGCAGTACCCCCGCCGCATCCGTTCAGACACTGCGCGGCTTCCTCAGCGCGCAGCAACCGCCTTACCGCCCGTCGGCGATCGTCGCGGTAAAGACCGCGTCACGGCGACCCGTGCTTCGTGTCGAGTATCCGGCGCCCAGCCTGCTTGGCCTGCTCGGCACACACGGTTGAGACAAGGAGAAAACCTAGGATGAGATTCAGGTCCACAGCGACCCGGGCCTTGGCACCGGCGCTGATGTCGGTACTGGGCCTCGGCGCGCTGGCCTCGGGCGTGGCGCTTGCGTCGGTTCCCGCCGCGTCCGCAGCCACGGCCCACCACCACGGCAACACCGGCTGGATCCGGCTTGCGCACCTGTCGCCGAACACCCCGCCGGTGGATGTCTACCTCTACTCATTTGGCAACTCGCACGCCATGATCGTGCTGCATCACGTTGCCTACGGCACCGTCTCCCCGTACGAGAAGGTGGCCGCGGGCGAGTACACCGTGGCGATGCGCGGGGTCGGACGCCTCGCCCTCGTCGCAGCCGGTGCTGTCCACCAGCGTGCAGATCACGCCGGGCGGCGCGTACACGGTCGCGGGCATGGGCCCGGCCAACGGGCTCCGGCTCCAGGTCATCCCTGACCGGCTGACCACGCCAGCGGGCAAGTCGCTGGTGCGGGTGATCCAGGCGTCGCTGCGCTATCAGAAGATCACCGTTATGGCGAACCATCGCACGCTGGCCAAAGCAGCTCGACTTCGCGCACGTGACCGACTACGTGAGCACCCCGCCGGGCAGCTTCGACGTGCACTTTGCCGGCATGGGCGGCCAAGGGTTCCGCGGACATCTCGCTGGCCCCGGCACCATCCACACGCTGGTCGTGCTGGACGCCTCGCACAACGGCCTGCAGATCGCCAACCTCGAGGACTCCGCGGGCAGCGCGGTCATGCCGGAGGGCGGCGCGAACACCGGCCTGGGCGGCACGGCCCCTGCCCCGCACCGTCCCCGGTGCTGTGGGTCAGCCTGGTCGCCGCCGGTGCCCTGATCGCCACTGCGGGCGCCTACCGGATGCGCAAGGTGAGGAGCATCGCCCGTCACACCCGCTGATCCGCCAGCAGGAGGCCCGGTAACTGGAGGATCCCCCTGGCAGGGGGATCCTCCAGTCGGGCACGCACTGCAACCGTGGTTCTTCTGGGACGAGGACACCGAGGACAGCAAGCCCGGCAGGTTCGGCAGGTTCGGCAAGGCCGCCAGGGACGGCAGGGCCGCTAAACCTGAGAAGGCTCCCAAGCCTGAGAAGGCCGGCAGGCTTGCCAAGGCCGGCGAGCCTGAGCAGGCTGTGCCGGAGGCTGACCCGGACGACGGGCATCGCGGCGTCGCGGGCCCGGCTGGTACGCCGCCCTATCGCGACCGCCCTGGTCCTGGCGGGGCTGCTCGCGGTCGTGGGCGGCACGGTCGGCCTGACCAGGCTGACCGGTCGCCCCGCTGACGTGCCGCGCCCGCTGGCCAAATCTGCCCCGGCGCCCCACGGGATCTTCGCCGCCCCGCCGCGCCGCACTCCAGCAAGCGGGTGGCCCGGCCGGTGGAGCTGACCATCCCGGCCATCAGGGTCCACACCGCGCTGGAGAAGCTGGGCCGGACCCCGCAGGGCACGCTTCAGGTGCCGGACAGTACCACCATCGCGGGCTGGTACACCGGGAGCCCGCGGCCGGGTGAGATCGGCTCGTCGATCCTCGCCGGGCACATCGACTCCGCCGCGGGGCCCGGCGTCTTCTTCCGGCTGCGCCTGCTCCGGAAGGGTGACCGGGTGTACGTGCGGCGGGCCGACGGCACGCTGGTGGTCTTCAGCGTGTACGCCGAGCACATGTACCCCAAGAACGACTTCCCGACCGAGCAGGTCTACGGGCCGGTCCCCGACGCCGAGTTGCACCTCATCACGTGCGGCGGCGTGTTCGACTCAGCGACCGGCTCCTACCTGAGCAACGTGGTCGTCTACGCCAACCAGGTCCGCGTGCGCCAGCCGCGGCACCATCACCACGGCCAGCGGCCCGGTCACCATCCCCGGGCGCGCCACTCCTGAACGTGCGGGCGCTCGCTGCCCAGCGTGGTGTCCTTGCCGTGGCCCGGGTACACCCAGGCGCCGTCGGGCAGCGTGCCGAATACCCGTTCCTCCAGGTCGTCCATGAGCTGGCTGAACCGCTTCGGGTCGTGCTCGGTGTTACCCGGCCCGCCGGGGAACAAGGAGTCGCCGGTGAACACGTGCGGGGTGTCGGCAAGCTCGCCGCCAGCGTCGTAGCACAGCGCGATGCTGCCCGGCGTGTGCCCGCGCAGGTGGATCACGGAGATCTCCCGGGAGCCCACCGGCACCGTGTCGCCGTGGTTCACCAGGCCGCTGGCTGGCACCGGAAGCTCCGGCGCGTCGTCGGGGTGGGCGATCACCGCGGCACCGGTCGCGGCCTGCACCTCGGCCAGCGCCTGCCAGTGGTCCCAGTGCCGGTGGGTGGTGACGATCCTGGTCAGCGGGCGGCCGCCGAGCAGTTCCAGCAGCCGCGGTGCCTCGTTGGCCGCGTCGATCAGCACCAGCTCACCGGTCTGGGTGCATTCGAGCAGGTAGGCGTTGTTGTCCATGGGCCCCACGGCGAGCTTGGTCACCTTCAGGCCGGTGATCTCCCGCGCGTCGGGCGGGCCTCCCACGGTCACTTCCCCGGTATAGGCCACAGTCTCTCCTCAGTTCGTGTGCCTTCTTTTCTTACCAAACGGCCGGCCGCAGAGCCCTACCGCCACGGGGGCAACTCTGGCAGCGCGTCACCGCGGGCCAGGGTCAGCCTGGCGCCGTCGCCCCGGCCGAGCAGCCAGGCCAGCAGGTCGGCAGGCTCTCCGTGGATGATCACCGCCGGCGGGCTGGCCTGCTCCGGGCCGAGCCGGAACGAGTCCTTGGCGCCGTCGGCCCGGGCCACGAACGGCGGCACGTCGTCCCGCCCGGCGAACGACCCGGCGACCCTGGGCAGGGCTTCGCTGACGAAGTCCCCGGGCCAGTCGCCGGGCGAGTAGCCCGCGGCCACGTCGACGTGGTGGATCTCGACCTCCGACAGCCGCCGTTCCAGCACGCCCAGAGCCGGGAAGGGCGGCCCGTTCAACGCGCGGACCTCGGCCGTCCAGGCTTCGTCCGGCATGCTGGCCGCCTCGGCGGCGAGCGCGGCCGCGGACTCGCGCACGTCTGCGGCCAGGTCCGCCGCCGGTCGCCCGGCGCCCGCCTCGATGTCCGCCGCGCGGCTCTGCGCGCTGGCGTACATCGGGATCTGCGCCCCGGTCCGCGCCCAGCGCAGCAGGTTGACCATCCCGTCCGCGTTGCGGGCGATGTGGGTCAGCACGTGCCCCCGGCTCCAGCCCGGCAGCAGTGACGGCTCGCGTGCCTGGGCGTCGCTCAGCGCCGTGGCGGTCGCGAGCACGCGATCGTCCGCCGCCGCGAGCCGGCGCAGGGAATGGCTGACCTCGTTCATGCGCTGTCACCTTTCAGGTATCGGGGCCAATCCTCGCGCACCGCATGGCAGTCTGGGAGCGGGGCCTGGTGGTATGAGCACCGTGCCGCCCGGGAGCTGCGGAAACGGGTTTTGTCAGTGCCCCCGGATACCATGACGTGTCCCTTTGACCTCGGCCGGATCCACCAGAGAGCAGAACGCTGTGGCTGATCGTCTCGTTGTGCGCGGGGCGCGCGAGCACAACCTCAAGGACGTGTCGCTCGACCTGCCCAGAGACTCCCTGATCGTGTTCACCGGGCTGTCCGGTTCGGGGAAGTCCAGCCTGGCGTTCGACACCATCTTCGCCGAGGGCCAGCGCCGGTACGTGGAGTCCCTGTCCGCGTATGCCCGCCAGTTCCTCGGCCAGATGGACAAGCCCGACGTGGACTTCATCGACGGGCTGTCCCCGGCGGTGTCGATCGACCAGAAGGCGGCCAGCCGCAACCCGCGGTCCACCGTAGGGACCATCACCGAGGTCTACGACTACATGCGGCTGCTGTATGCGCGGGTGGGCAAGCCGCACTGCCCGGTCTGCGGCCGGCCGATCGCCAGGCAGACGCCGCAGCAGATCGTGGACCGGGTGCTCGAACTCGACGAGGGCACCAGGTTCCAGGTGCTCGCTCCCGTGGTCCGCGGGCGCAAGGGCGAGTACACAGAGCTGCTCCGCGAACTCCAGGTCAAGGGGTTCTCCCGGGCCAGGGTGGACGGCCTGGTGGTGCGCCTGGACGAGGCCGGGACCAGCCAGACGCCCGCGCTGAAGAAGTACGAGAAGCACACCATCGAGGTGGTGGTGGACCGGCTGGCGGTCAAGGAGTCCGCGCGGCGGCGGCTGACCGACTCGGTGGAGACCGCGCTGGGCCTGTCCGGCGGCGTGGTCGTGCTCGACTTCATCGACCTGCCGGAGAATGACCCGCACCGGGAGCGGATGTACTCCGAGCACCTGGCCTGCCTCTACGACGACCTCTCCTTCGAGGATCTGGAGCCGCGGTCGTTCTCCTTCAACTCCCCGTGGGGCGCCTGCCCCGCCTGCACGGGCCTGGGCACCAGGATGGAGGTGGACCCCGAACTGGTGGTCCCGGACCCGTCGCTGACGCTGGCCGAAGGCGCGATCGGCCCGTGGAGCGCCGGTCATGTCAGCGACTACTTCCTGCGCCTGGAGGAGGCGCTGGGCTCGGCGCTGGGGTTCGGCATCGACACGCCCTGGTCGAGGCTGTCCGCGGCGGCCAAGAAGGCGCTGCTATACGGCCACGACGAGCAGGTGCACGTCCGCTACAAGAACAGGTACGGCCGGGAGCGGTCGTACTACACCAGCTTCGAGGGCGTGGTGCCGTACATCGAGCGCCGGCACTCGGAGGCGGAGAGCGACTCCAGCCGCGACCGCTTCGCCGGGTACATGCGCGAGGTTCCCTGCCCGACCTGCCAGGGGGCCCGGCTCAAGCCGGTGTCCCTGGCGGTGACCGTGGACGGCAAGTCGATCTCCGAGTTCTGCGCGCTGCCCATCGGGGAACTGGCCAAGCTCCTGCTGGCGCTGAACCTGTCCGACCGGGATCACCAGATCGCCGGGCGCATCCTCAAGGAGGTCAATGCCCGGCTCGGGTTCCTGCTCGACGTCGGGCTCGACTACCTGACGCTGGACCGCGCTTCGGCCACGCTGGCCGGCGGTGAGGCGCAGCGCATCCGGCTGGCCACCCAGATCGGCTCGGGGCTGGTGGGCGTGCTGTACGTGCTCGACGAACCGTCCATCGGGCTGCACCAGCGGGACAACCACCGGCTGCTGGAAACCCTGCTGCGGCTGCGCGACCTGGGGAACACCCTCATCGTCGTGGAGCACGACGAGGACACCATCCGCGCCGCGGACTGGGTCGTGGACATCGGCCCCGGCGCGGGCGAGCACGGCGGCAAGATCGTCGTATCCGGGCCGCTGACCGACCTGCTGGCCAGCAGGGATTCGCTCACCGGCGCGTACCTGACCGGCCGGGAGTCGATTCCGCTGCCGGCCACCCGCCGCAAGCCCGCCAAGGGCAAGGAGATCGTGGTCAAGGGCGCCAGCGAGCATAACCTGCGCGGCGTGGACGTGACCTTCCCGCTCGGCTGCTTCATCGCCGTCACCGGGGTGTCCGGCTCCGGGAAGTCGACACTGGTCAACGACATCCTCTACAACGCCCTGGCCAGGGAACTGCACGGCGCGCGCACGGTGGCGGGCCGGCACACCAGGGTCACCGGCACCGGGCACCTCGACAAGGTGGTGCACGTCGACCAGGGCCCCATCGGGCGCACCCCGCGGTCCAACCCGGCCACCTACACCGGCGTGTTCGACCACATCCGGCGGCTGTTCGCGCAGACCACCGAGGCGAAGGTCCGCGGGTACCAGCCGGGGCGGTTCTCCTTCAACGTCAAGGGCGGCCGGTGCGAGGCTTGCTCCGGTGACGGCACGATCAAGATCGAGATGCAGTTCCTGCCGGACGTCTACGTCCCGTGCGAGGTCTGCCATGGTGCCAGGTACAACACCGACACCCTCGGCGTGCACTACAAGGGCAAGACGATCGCGGACGTGCTCGACATGCCGATCGAGGAGGCGACGGAGTTCTTCGAGCCGGTGCCCGCCATCCACCGGCACCTGAAGACGCTCACCGATGTCGGCCTTGGGTACGTCCGGCTGGGCCAGCCGGCGCCCACCCTGTCCGGCGGCGAGGCACAGCGGGTCAAGCTCGCGTCCGAACTGCAGCGCCGCTCCACCGGGCGGACAATCTACGTGCTGGACGAGCCCACCACGGGCCTGCATTTCGAGGACATCCGCAAGCTGCTCGGGATGCTCGGCAGGCTGGTGGAGTGCGGCAACACCGTCATCGTGATCGAGCACAATCTGGACGTCATCAAGACGGCGGACTGGGTGATCGACCTCGGTCCCGACGGTGGCTCCGGTGGCGGCATGGTGGTGGCCACCGGCACGCCCGAGCAGATCGCGCGGTGCGAAGCGAGCTATACCGGCCAGTTCCTCAAAAAGCTGCTCAACGTTTGAGGGCCGGGCTGCCCGATCCTCGCCGCGTGCCCGGATGACGGCGGCCTCGGGCGGTTCGCCGGTCATCACAGCCTCACGTCAGGCCCCCCGGGTGGTCGTACTGCTTAAGGGTGAGCTAGGTTATGTAATTATGTAATCATTGCTCCGCTGAGTCGTTTGGACGAGCCTGCCGGGAGCCTTGATGGCCGAGACGAAGCTTGTCGTTGAGCATCGCGAGCACCTATGGAACCTGCTGATACAGGCGTCGCAGGTCGAGCACCTGATCATGTGCCAGTACCTGTATGCGAGCTTCAGCCTGAAGACCGGCCCGGACGAGCGCCTGACGGCCGGCCAGGCGGACGCTGTCGCGCGCTGGCATGAGGTACTCACCGGAATCGCCGTCGAGGAGATGCTGCACCTTGCGCTTGTCGCGAACTTGATGAGCGCGATCGGCGCCGCGCCGAATCTGACCAGGCCGAACTTCCCGCGCCCGTCGGAGTATCTGCCCGCCGGAGTGCATTTCGCACTGCTGCCGTTCGGCGACGCCGCGCTGACGCACTTCCTGTACCTGGAGCGCCCGGAAGGCATGGAGCGGGTGGACGCGGAGGGGTTCGTCCCCGCCGCGCCGTCGTCCGATCCGGTGACCGCGGGCGAGATCATGCCCCGCCGGCAGGAGTTCGCCACGGTGGGGCACCTGTACCGCGGCATCATCGACGGGCTGACCGGCCTGGCGGCACGGCTTGGCGAGCGGGCGCTGTTCCCCGGCCCGCGGCGGGCCCAGGCCACCCCCGAGTTGTTCCACTGGCCGCAGCTCATCGCGGTGACCGGCCTGGACTCGGCTTGCGCGGCCATCGGGGAGATCATCGAACAGGGGGAGGGGGCGCGCGGGGACTGGCAGCCCGCCCACTACGGCAGGTTCCTCGGCATCTGGGAGGAATACCGGCGGCTGCGGGAGCAGGACCCGGACTTCGAGCCTGCCCGGCCGGTCATCCCGGCATTCACCCGGCAGCCCTTCGACGTCACCGAACCCCAGCCACTGCTGACCGATCCGGCCACCAGGGGAGTTGCCGAGCTGTTCAACCTGGGCTACGAGGTCCTGCTCCAGGTACTCACCCGGTTCTTCACGCACACCGACGAGACCGACGAACAACTCGGCACGCTGGTACAGGCTGCCTTCGGACTGATGGGTGACGTGATGCGGCCGCTCGGCGCGGCGCTCACCCGGATGCCCGCCGGGCCCGGGCATCCGGGCCGGACGGCGGGCCCGGTGTTCGAGATGTACTACCAGATGGGCAACTTCGTGCCATGGCGGCCGGCGGCGTGGACGCTGCTGTCCGAACGGGCGGGCGTGCTGTCCGGCCGGTGCGCGGATGAGGCGGGGCGGGCGGGTGCCCCGGAGGCGGTCGCCGCGGCGGCTCAGGCCGCCGCCGCCATCTCCGGGCAGCTAGCCGCGCAGGTGCCCGCCGAGCTCCGGCCCGCCTGACGCCCGCAGGCCCGCTTCGTGCGACACATCCTGTTCGGGGCGCCGTGTCCTAGTTAGCCCGTGCCGGGATCGGGTAGGCGCAAGATATGGGGCGCGCTGAGCCGGGCCGTGTCGTCGCCGCCCGGTACCGGCTTCGGACTGTCATCCGCGGGGACGACATGGGGGCCGTCTGGCTCGCCCACGACGGGCTGCGGCACGGGGACGTGGTGCTCAGGGCGATCCCCTGGGCGCCGCCCTCCGACGATGAGGAGCAGGAATCCCGGCGCGAGCGCCTGCTCAACGAGGCTCACGCACTTGCCCGGCTCGATCATCCGAACATCGTCGGGGTCCTCAACGTTGCCGAAGACGACGGGCGGCCCTGGCTGGTGTTCCAGGCCACCCCGTACCGGTTCCCGCACCGTCCGCTCAGCGATGTCGTGCGCAACGATGGCCCGCTCCGGCCGGACCAGGCAGCCGAGGTCGGCTTGCAGGTTCTCGCCGCGGTCCGCCAGGCGCACACCGTGGGCGTGCTGCACCGCGACATCAAGCCGGGCAGCATTCTGCTCGGCCCGGGCGGCCGGGCGCTGCTCACCGACTTCGCCATGGTCACCGCCGACGGCCTTCCAGCGATGACGACGCTGGAAGAACTGACCGGGTCCCCGCTCTACATGGCACCCGAACGCGCCAGCGGGGAGCCCGCCACACCCGCGGCGGACTTGTGGTCACTGGGGGCCGCGCTGTACGCGGCGGTGGAGGGACGGGTGCCCTTCGACCGCGACGGCACGGTAGCCGTGCTCACCGCGGTCATGGGCTCCTGCCCCGACCCGCCACGGCGAGCGGGCCCGCTGTGGCCGGTGATCAGCGGGCTGCTCCGCAAGGACCCCGGCGCGCGCCCCGACGCCGATGCCGTGGACTGGCTGCTCCGGCGGGTGGCCAGCGGGCCTTGTCCGCCGCCGGTCCCGGCCGCTGGTGCCGTCCCACAGCCGACGGTGATGGCCACGCCCCAGCCACAGGCAACGGACGCAGGTGACGCCGGGCCTGCGGTGGACGCCGAGCCTGTGGCGGATGCCAGGCCTGCGGTGGACGCAGGTGGCGCCGGGTCGGCGGCGGACGCCGATAACGCCGAGCCTGTGGCGGACGCCGAGCCTGTGGCGGATTCCGGGAACACCGGGCTGGCAGCGGACTTCGTCCCCGGCTTCGGGCCGCGCGAGCATGCGTCCACAGCCGCGAAATCACGCGTGCGCAAGGCCTGGCGGCAGCGGTCGACCACCTCCGGCAAGGCGCGGTAGCCGCGCCCCGGATCACTTCCCGCAGGTTTCTCCCGGTGCGGGGAGGCGTCCGGATTCCCGATCAGAGTGCCGCAGATCTGACCGGGCCGCCGTTCGTGACGGTCAGCGGGCACGCATCCGGTTGTTGCGGGCGTTGTGCTCGACCTCGGCGAGCCCCAGCGCCTCCAGCACCGGCGGCACGTAGTTGCCGAACCTCCCGCGCAGCCCCTTCTTCATGCCGTACCAGCCGCCGACCGGGTTGGCGGGAGAACGGCCCCAGGCCTCCACCGTCCCGTCCAGCGCGGGCTTCTGCTCGTCGGCATTGCCCAGCGGTACCCAGTCGCCGCGCTCCTTCAGCATCGCGTGCAGATCATCAATGCAGCGCAGCTGGTAGCGAAGCTGAGTCGTGCCGACCTGGACGACCAGGGCAGGCGGCCCTGCGCTCTCGTCCCGCCAGGCCTCGAACTCGGACTTGCCGGGCGGCGTGGTCAGGATCCAGGGATCGCCGGCGGTCCCTGATCCAGTGACACCAGTGCTCATCGGTCGTGCTCCCTCTTCGCGGCCGCCCAGTGGCTGGACGCCTCATCGCAGACCTGGCGATTATCCCAGCTGATACATGACATCTACTGTCATGATCGAGAGCTATCTTTGGCGTGTGCGAGCTAGCCGGCTGGTCGGGCTGCTTGGCCTGCTGCAGGCCCGGGGCCGGATGACCGCCGCCCAGCTCGCCGCCGAGCTCGAGGTGTCACCACGCACCGTGCTGCGCGACATCGACGCGCTCAGCGCCGCCGGGATCCCGGTGTATGCGGTCCGCGGCAGCCTGGGCGGGTTCGGGCTGATCGACGGATTCCGCAGCGACCTGCCGGCCGCGGCCAGCGCCTCCGGGCGCAGCAGGGGCCCGGACGGCCCGGCGGTGCAGCGGGCGCGGGTCCGGCTGTCGCCACGCGGCCGGCGCCTCGCCGCCCTGCTCGGCCGGCCCTCGGACATCCGGGTCCGCCGCAGCCCGCACGTGGTCGCCGGGCGGGAAGACTGGGTCGAGGCCTGGGTGCGGATCGACTCGCCCGACATCGCGGTACTCGACATGCTCGCCCTCGGCGCCGAGGTCGAGGTGCTCCACCCGCCCGGACTGCGCGCCGGTGTCCGCGAGGCGGCCACCCGGATAGCCGCCCTGCACACCAGTCCGGAAGATCCCCCGTAACGCGGCACGCCCGTGATCGGTGATGGCTTCCGTGCGTATGGAGGACAGGCGTCATGCTGGCGGGCAGGCCAGTGGCGGGCACTCCCATCATCCTGAAGGCCTGTCCCTGCGTACGAGGGACAGGCCTTCAGGGTGATGGGGGAGCGCGCGTGCCCCTCGGGAACGGCTGACAGCCCCTTCGGCGAGGGGCTGTCCGGCGGGACCTGCGCCGACCGGGCCATTCACAGGCCGCCGAGCAGGTCGCGCAGTGCCTTGGTGTAGGCCCCGAGTGCCTCCCGGCCCCGGCTGGTCAGGGCCACCGTGGTTTTCGGTACGGTCCCGTTCCTGGTTTTCTCGCTGGTGAGGTAGCCGGCTTCTTCGAGCCTGCGCAGGTGGATGATCAGGTTGCCGGGTGTCAGCCCGATCATGTCCTGCAGGCGGGTGAAGGACAGTGCGTCGCCGTCGGGCAGTGTCGCCAGCGTCGCGACGATCTTCAGCCGGGTAGGGACGTGGATCAGCGGGTCCAGTTCTTCAGTGGTCATGGCCGGACCACGCTGCGGCGCTGCTGCCTGAACCCCAAGGCCGCGTTGCCCAGCATCGCGAGGCAGAGCCCGATGCCCATGACCAGCCAGCAGTAGACCGGCCCGGTCAGCGCGGCGAACGCGGCGACGATGGCCACTCCCCAGCAGGTGGCGGTCAGCGGCCAGTCTTGCCGTCCCGCCGCCCAGGCCGCGGCGGCCAGGCCGACGATGAGGAACGGCGCGGTGGCCGGGTAGATCCCGTAGATGATGGGGGCGCCGGTCTTGTAGAACGCGCCCTCGAACACGTACACCAGGACCCAGCCGCTCAGCAGCACGCCCATCCCGATGTTCCTTGCCCGCTGGGCCGGCCCGGACACCCCGGCGCCCGAGCGCCTGAGGGCCCTGGTGCTCCAGGCGATCACGATGGCCACGAGACCGTAGGTGATCCCAATGACCCAGGGCTTGGGCCCGGTGTAGGGGTGCTGGCCGAGCACCGAGAGCCAGATGCCCCCGAAGGCGACGAGCACGACGAACCCCCGGAACACGTTCAGCATCGGCGGATTGGGCTGGAACTTGCGGCGGGCCTGCTGTGTGGCCTGGTCCAGCAGTGCCGCGGCCGCCTGCGGGTCAAGCGGGCTCTCGTTGCCGGTGACGGTCTCGTTGTCGGGTGTGTGGTTCATCTTCTCTCCTCCGATCGAACTTTATGTCATAAAGTAGAGTCGACTTTACGGCGTAAAGTCAAGGGGTCTGGGCCAAGAACTTTATGGCGTAAAGTCGAGGGCCGGGAGTCGTGGGGCCGCGCTCCGGCAAGAGCCCGGGATCCCCGCAGCCGGCCAGCGCCTGCGCTGCGGGAAGGTCCGTGATCAGGCCGTCAGCTCGCGGCGGACCTGCCCGGTGCCGGCCACCATGGCGCGCAGCTTCGCCCGGGCCACGTCGGGGGGCATGTGGCGCAGGCCGCAGTCGGGGTTGACCATGAGCCGGTCGGCCGGGACGAACTCCAGCGCACGGTGGATCCGGGAAGCCACCAGGCCCGGCGCCTCCACCTCGGTCGCCTTCACGTCGATCACGCCGAGGCCGAGGTAGCGGTCCCAGGCGTGCTCCTTCAGCAGCCGCAGGTCGTCCAGGCCCTTGCGGGCGAACTCCAGCACCAGCGCGTCCACGCACGCCGAGGTCACCGCCGGGAACAGGAAGTCGTAGTGCCCTTCCCACAGCGGCCGGGCGTAGCGGTTGCCGTAACAGACGTGCAGCGCCCAGGTGGCATCCACCCCGGCCGTCACGATGTTGACCGCCTCGATCGCCAGGTCCACCTGCTCGGGGTAACCGGCCAGGAACGGCTCATCGATCTGCAGCAGGTCGGCACCGGCCGCGGCCAGCTCCCGTGCCTGGGCGTTGAGCCGGCGGGCGAGCGCGCGGACCAGGTCCGCCGGGTCGGCGTAGCCGGTGTCGCGGATCCGGCGCGACAGCGAGAACGGCCCGGTGAAGGAGAACTTGACCGGGCGCGCCGTCTGCTCCCTGGTGAACGCGAAGTCCGCGGCGAGCCCCGGGCTCACCCCGGTGGCCTCCGGCAGCGGCGCGCGCACCTCCGCGTCGTAATAGTCGTAGTAGTCGGCCTTGGACCGGTCCGGGATCCGCACCCCGGGGATGCGGGTCAGCAGGTAGTCGATGTCGTTGTCGCGCCGCAGCTCGCCGTCGGAGACGATGTCCACACCCGCGAGTTCCTGGTCCTTCAGCGCCGCCTTGATCGCCACGTCGTGAATCTCGTTCAGATGGTGCGCGCTGATCCGGCGCTGGTAGTAGTCGGTCTTCAGGCGGCCCAGCCACTCCGGTACCGAGTACGAGCCGACCACGGTCGTGGCCAGCGGCATGGCACGCAGCGCGGCCGTCGCCCCGCTCAAGGCGTGATCCGGCGCGGCCGGCTCCATCAGTCACGCACCTGCGCGGTCAGTGTCTTCACATTGACGCCAGGACGACGGGCCGGGGTGATCTGGACGTCGAAGCCGCGCCGGCTGCCGGCCAGGGCCAGCAGCGGCCCGTTGACCCAGTTCACCACCGAGCCGTCGTACTTGCCCGGCCCGTGGAACCCGGTGAGGTAGCCGTCCGGTGCGGTCAGGAACAGGTCGTGGCACTGCAGCCGGCCGAACGGGTGCAGCAGCGGCAGGGTGTCCGTGAAGCTGGCCAGCGCGCCGTTGCTGACGTGCATCCGCACGTCGCCGCAGCCCTCCAGGAGCGACCGCAGGATCTCGCCGGTGATGGCCGGGGTCACCTGGTAGGCGTCCAGGCCGTCCAGCGGCACGTACCGCTCCTGCAGCCGCAGCGCGGACCAGGTTTCCTGCCAGAACGCCACGGCGTCACCGGTGGCGGGGAACCGCCCTGGCGCCGCCTCGGCGAGCAGGTCGGGGCCCAGCCGGAGCAGCCGGTGGACGAGCGCGGCCAGCTCGCCGGGCCTGGTGTGGTAGCGGCGCGCGATCCTGGCCGCGTCCGCCCGGCGCAGGCAGGCACGCACCTCCACCAGGTAGGGATGCCCGCGGATGCTGGCCACGTCGTCGGTCGGCAGGTTGTCGTAGACGTTGGAGATGTAGACGCAGAACGCCTTGCCGCGGAGGAAGCCCAAGGTCTGCTGTGGCCGGGTCGCGTCGAGGACCAGCGTGCTGACCTTGTCCCCGTGGTGGGAGACCGCCTTCCTGGCCCGGTCGAGCACGTGCGCGGAGTAGTCGCCCATCAGGTAGTGCAGCCGGCGGTAGTAGTCGCGCCCGTGCTGTGCGTCCAGGCCGGCGAACGTGTCCAGCCAGGTGCGCGCCTGGCTGCCGTTGCCCACGCCGAATTCGGCGATGTAAAGCTCCTCGGGCAGGGCCCGGCGTGCGTCCAGCTCGTCCCAGACCCGCAGCAGCTCGCGGATCAGGTCCCCGGCCACGCCGGTGTCGCGGGCCTCGCTGCGCCCGCTGGGCAGCGCCTGCTCGTACTCCCGGCCGGTAGCCTCCTCCCACCGGGAGAGCGCTTGCCAGTACAGGGTGTTGAATCGCCACAGGCAGCTTTCGCTGGCCGGCTGCCAGGGTTCCAGGAGGACGAGCCCGGTCCCGCCCGGCGCGGCCTGCTCGGCCAGGGCCCGGGTGACCCGTGCCGCCAGGTCGCCGTCACCGCGGCGGCGCAGGTCGATGGCGATCTCCAGGCCGCTCCGCGCGGCGGCGGGCTCGGTCGGTCTGGGGGGACGACCTCCCTGGGCCCCGCTGGCCTGCGGCCAGCGCTGGCCCGGGGGCGCGACCCCCCGGAACCCCCCGCCTGCTCCTCCGTCACGGGGCCTTGGCCCGCCGCCCGGCTCCGCCCGGAGCGGGCGGTCGGCCAGCACCGGGCGCACCTCGACCGGCTCGTAGAAGTTGTGCCGGTACTGGATCCAGTCGCAGACCACCCGCACGCTGGCCAGGTCCAGCGCGGCCGAGCTGAGCGCGCCGAAGACCGGTGCGAGCGCGGCCGCCACATCCACCGGGGCCGGGCCGGTCAGCTTCGCCACCGGCCGCACGTCAATGAGCACTGGCACCCCCGAGCGTGGGTGCGGCCGGAGCCGGGTCCCGCCCTGCTGGCAACCCCCTGCGTGCCAGCCCGGCGCGTTCCAGGATGCCGGGAATCCCGTGCTCGTACCCGGGCGCCATGACGTGCACGCCGCTGACCCCGGGGATCTCGCGGATCTGCTCGATGATCTCCACGCAGATGCGCAGCCCCTCCTCGGCGACCTGGCCGGCCGGAACCGCGCGCAGCCGCCGGTCGACCTCGTCGGGGATGTGCAGGCCGGGCACGCCGGTACGCATGTGGTCCAGGGCCCGTAGCGAGCGGACCGGCCCCACGCCGGCCAGGATCCGGCAGCGCTCGCCGAGCCCGAGGTCACCTACCTCGGCCATCCAGCTCGCGAAGGCGGCCACGTCGAACACGAACTGCGTCTGCACGAACTCCGCGCCCGCGCCGGCCTTCTTCGCGAGCCGCGCGGCACGGAACCCGGCCGGCGGGGCGAACGGGTTCTCGACCGCGCCGATGAGCCAGCCCGGCCGGCTGGACAGCGACCGGCCGGACAGCAGCCGTCCCTCGTCGCGCATCATCCGGGCGGCGTACAGGAGCTGGACGCTGTCCAGGTCGAACACCGGCTTGGCCTCGGGGTGGTCACCGAACTTCGGGTGATCGCCGGTCATCAGCAGCACGTTCGGTATGCCCACGGCGGAGGCGGCGAGCAGGTCGGACTGGAGCGCGAGCCGGTTACGGTCGCGGCAGGTGAGCTGCATGACCGGCTCGACCCCGGCCTCGGCGGCCAGCAGGCTGCCCGCCCAGCTCGCCATCCGCACGTGCGCACCGGCGTTGTCGGTGATGTTGATGGCGTCCACCCAGCCTGCCAGCGGCGCCACCTTGCGGCGCAGCGCCCCGGGGTCCGCCCCGCGCGGCGGGCCGATCTCCGCGGTCACCGCGAACGCGCCAGAGGCCAGCCGGGCGCGCAGGCCAGCCCCGGCGCTCACCGGCGCCCCTCGGCCACGGCGCCGGGCGCCTGCGGGCTCTCGTCATCGCCGCGCCAGTAGCTGATCCAGGCGCTCTGCCCCGAGCGCCGGTGATCCACCGGCCGCTGGATCAGCAGCAGGTCGGCCACCCGTCCCTCGCGCGCCGCCCGCTCGTAGGCGACCACCCAGACGCACCGCATGTCCGGGAACACCTCGCACGAGCCGTCCGCGCCGACGCCGCCGCAGGGCCCGTTCCGCAACTGCTTGGGGCAGGTCTCAGGGCAGGCATACCCGGTGACAGGGAGCGTGCACTGCCCGCACATCCGGCAGCCGAATGCCGCGCCCTTGCTCACTTTCTCGGCGGCGGTGAACGCCCGGAGGGCGGCCGGGAATCTGGCCAGCGCGCCCGCGAGGCTGCGGTAGGCGGCGTTGGGTGCCAGCACGCGCTGCAGGCGGTAGGCCAGCCAGCCGGGCAACCGTGGCCGGACCGGCCGCGGCCAGGCCGTGCCGCCCGGCGCGGGGTCAGGAGAAGACGATCGCAGAGTTCTGGTGGACACTGACCCGGTCCTCCAGGTGCCAGGCAACCGCGCGGGCGAGCACGGCGGGTTCCACGGGCCGCCCGAGCCGGCGCAGCCGGATGTCATTTCCCGGATCTTTCCGAGTGTGCATCGCGACACCGGCGCCGGGCACCTAGCACGGGCACAATCTTGGCCCGCGCCAATTTGTGTCTTACCACAAAGGAAGTCACAGGGCCGCGCGCAGCCGCTCCATGGCGGCAAGGTCGCCGTCGAACCGCAGCACCACGCCGTGCGCCAGGGCGGCGGCCTGGGCGGCCAGGATGGCCGCCAGGTCCAGCCCGACCGCGGCGGCACTGCCGCCCGCCCGCTCCAGGGCCCGCAGCGTCGACTCCGGGATCGTCACCCCGGGGACCTCGTGGGCGAGGAACTCGGCCTCGTCGAACCCGCGCAGCGGGGCCAGCGCCAGCAGCACGGGCACGCCAGCCTCCAGTTCGGCGGTCATCCGCCGGAAGGTGTCCAGTTCGTACACGGGGCGGGTGATCAGGAACTGGGCGCCCGCGCGCAGCTTGGCCCTGGTCCGGGCCACCTCGGCGGCGGCGTCCTGCGCCCCGGGGTTGAACCGGGCGCCGATGTGGAACGAGGTCCTGGTCGCCAGCGCCAGGCCGTTGCTGTCCCGGCCCTGGTTCAGCCCGTTCAGCAAACCGGCCAGGCCCACGGAGTCGACCTCCCAGATTCCGTCGACGTTGGGGTAGTCGCCGCGCAGCGGCGGGTTGCCGGTGGCGCAGACCACCGTCCGCATGCCGAGCGCGTGCGCCCCGAGCAGGTCGGCCTGCAGCGCCATGATGGTCTTGTCCCAGGTCGTCATCGTGGCGACGGCGTCGGCGCCGAGGCGCTGGCGCAGCTGCAGGGCCAGGTTCAGCGGGCTCAGGTGGGCCCGCGCCGTCTGCCGCGGCGAGACGAGGAAGGTGCCGAGGCCGCGTTCGCGCAGCGCTGCGACGGCGTCCGCGGCCTGGTCGCCGTCGCCGTCGCCCGGCGCGACGATCTCCGCGGCGACCACGAACCGCCCGGCGGCGAGCCGTTCCGCCAGCCCGCCCGGCTCCGCCGGGGCAGCGGCGGGCCCGTCGGCCGGGGCCGTGACCCGCGCCGCGGCCCGCCCGGGCCGGGAGCGCTGCGCGGCGACCGCCGTCACGGCCGCCTTGAGATGGGTGGGCGTGGTGCCGCAGCAGCCGCCGATCAAGGACGCGCCCGCATCCGCGTACCGGCGCGCGTACCTGGCGAAATACCCGCCGTCGATGGGGTACTCGAACCGCCGCCCGGCGGCCCGCCTGGGCAGCCCGGCATTGGGCTGGGCGCTCACCGGCAGGGATGTGTGCCGGATCAGCTCGGTGACCACGGTGAGGGTGTGCTGCGGCCCGAGTGTGCAGTTGGTGCCCAGCGCCACCACCGGCAGGCGCGACAGGGTGATCGCCACCTCGCGCGGGGTCTCGCCGCCCAGCGTGCGGCCGTCCGGGGCGAACGTGGCCTGGGCGATGATCGGCGCACCGGTCAGTTCCGCGACGGCGGTGACCGCTTCGGCGAGTTCGCCGAGATACCCGAAGGTCTCCAGGATGAGCAGGTCCACGCCGCCCTCGGCGAGCGCGCTGACCTGCTCGCGGATCGCGGCCACCCGCTGGGCGGGGGAGATGAGGGGGCGCTGGCGCGCGGTCACCGCGGGGGACACCGAGCCGGCCACGAAGACCGGCCGCCCGGCCCGGTCCTGCGCCTCGCGCGCGATCCGCACCCCGGCGAGGTTGATCTCGCGCACCGGCCCGGCCGACCCGTGCTCGGCCAGCCGCAGCGCGCTGGCGCCGAACGTGTTGGTCTGGATGACGTCGACGCCCGCGGACAGGTAGCTCTCGTGCACCGTGCTGACCAGTTCGGCGTTGCTGAGGTTCAGTTCGGGCAGTGCCCGGTCGAGCGAGTTGCCGGCGGCGTGCAGCATGGTGCCCATGGCGCCGTCGCACATCAGCACGCCTTCGCGCAGGGCGGCGACGAACCCGGTCACGGCGCCTCCCCGACCGCGTCCAGGATCTCAAGCGCCACCTGGGCCATCAGCCGGTCACGGTAGCTGCCCAGGTCCAGGCCGGTGATCTTCTCGACCCGGTGAATCCGGTAACTGACCGTGTTGGGGTGCACGTGCAGCGTCCGGGCGGCCCGCTGCGGGCTGGCGTTCTCCCGGAAGTAGCAGGCCAGGGTCTCCAGATACGCATGGGCCTGCCCGCTGGGGTCGGCACTCAGCCTGCCCAGCACCTCGTCGGCGAACCCGCGCAGTTCGGCCAGGTCGGGCACCTGGAGCAGGAGCCGGTGGATGCCCAGGTCGCCGAATGCCACCACCCGGCCCGCGCGGCCCATCCGGCGCACCGTCTGCACGGTCCGCCTGGCCTGCGCGTAGGAGTGCCTGATCTGCTCGGCACCGTGGCACGGGCCGCCGATGCCGACCGTGACGGTCACCTCGGGAAACAGTTCGCCGAGGCGGGCGGCGCACAGGGTGCCCAGCCGCACCGCCCGGGACGTGGCGGTGTCCTGGCCCTGCTCCGGCAGCACCACGGCCACCTCGGTGTCGCGCACCGAGACGATCGCGTCCGGTGCGCGGGTGGTGAGGAAGTTCTCGGCCGTGACGGCGGCCCGCCGGAGCAGGTCCAGCCCGGGGCCCGGCCCGGTACGGGCCGCCTCGAATGCCACGGACAGCACGTGGTGCCGCCGCCCGGGGTCGTAGCCGAGGTGCCTGGCCCATCTGCCGGTTTCCGCCCGGTCCTGGCCACGGCCGGACAGCAGGCCCTCGACCAGGTCGTCCCGCACCCGGCTGGCGGCCGTGGCCACCACCCGCTCCCGGCTGAGGATGACCCCGCAGATGGTGGCCGCGTGCTCGGTGAGCAGCAGGCTGGTGTCCTCCCCGGCGCCCTGCCCGCCGGTGTCCACCGTCAGCAGGTGGGCCGGCACGTCATCGCCGACCAGTACCGGTGCGACGATCACCGAGGCGGCGGTCCCCGCCCCGGGCAGGCGCAGCGCCCGGCGGGCCCGGCTCGCGGCGGCGAGCACCTCGCCGAGCCGCGGGTGGACGACGAGGTCACGGACGTCCTGGGCGGCCCGCTCACCGCTCTGCCCGGGAGCCGCCGCGGTCAGGATGTCCATCGTCGGGCTGACCACGGCCACCGTCGCGTCCGTCTGCTCGGAGATCAGCCGGGTGACCGCGGCGAGGTCGGTGTTCTGGACCGCCAGCCCGGACAGATGGCGGTACACCGCGACGAGGTTGCGCAGGGCGAGAACCTCGCGGGCCGCCTCGGTGCGCGCGCCCGGGGCGAGGCCGGGGCCGGGCCCGGCACCTGCCCGCTGCCCGCCGTCGCTCGGACCATCTCGCCGCCCTGCTGGCCTGGGGGAGCGACCCCCTGGACACCCTTGTGCTTGAACACAAAGATATGCCCGGGCAACGGGCAAACGAGAATGATCGGGCAGCAGCGGTCATGGTGCCGGATGTCGTCGCCTTGCCATGAGGCGTTCCCCGGGGTGAGATACGGCTCATGGCAGTTGCGCGGGATGCGGTGATCGTGGGGGGCGGGCACAACGGGCTGGTCGCGGCGGCCTACCTGGCCCGCAGCGGGCTCGACACGCTGGTCTGCGAGCGGCGCGAGGTGGCCGGCGGTGCCGCGGTCAGCGAGCACCCCTTCGGCCCGGAGTACACGGTGACCTCGCTGTCCTACGTGGTGTCGCTGCTGTCGCCCGGCCTGGTACGGGACCTGCGGCTGGACAGCCACGGTTACCACGTGTACCCGCAGGGGCCCTACTTCGCGCCGCGCGCGGACGGCCGGGCGCTGCGGCTGCCGCACGACCCGGCGGCGCGCCGGCAGGAGATCGCCGCCTTCTCGGCCGATGACGCCGCCGCTTACGGCTCGTACGAGGCCTACCTGGAGGGGATGGCGGCGATCCTCGGCCCGCTGCTCAGCGAGATCCCGCCGCGGCTGGGCTCACGCCGCCCCCAGGACCTGTGGCGGCAGAGCCTGCTGCTGCGGCACCTGCGCAAGCTGGACACCAGGTCGGCGGTGGACGTGACCCGGCTGCTGTCCGCCAGCATCGCCGACATCATGGACCGGTATTTCACCAGCGACGCCGTGCGCGGCCTGCTGTCGGTGTCCGGGGTGATCGGCACCTGGGCCGGCCCGAGATCCAACGGCACCGGCTACGTCATGCTGCACCACCACATCGGCGGCGTAGACGGGCAGGCCGGGGCCTGGGGGTTCCCGCGCGGCGGCATGGGCGGGGTGACCTCGGCGCTGGCCGCCGCCGCGCGCTCGTTCGGCGCGCAGATCCGCACCGGGGCCGAGGTCGCCCGGATCCGCACCAGCGGCGGCCGGGTCGCGGGCGTGACGCTGGCCAGCGGCGAGGAGATCGACGCCGGTGTCGTGGTCACCACCGCGCACCCGCAGATCTCCTTCCTCCGGCTGCTGGACCCGGGCGTGCTGCCGCCGGACTTCGTCGCCGAGATCAAGGCCTGGCAGACGCGCAGCGGCACGGTGAAGATCAACCTCGCGCTGGACCGGCTGCCGGTGTTCACCAGCCATCCGCAGGCCGATCCCCAGGTGCACGGCGGCACGATCGTGCTGGCCGAGAGCCTCGACGACCTCGAGACCGCGTTCCAGGAGGCGGTGGCCGGGCGGCCGTCGTCGCTGCCGTTCGCCGACATCTGCATCCCGAGCGTGTTCGACGACTCGCTGGCACCGCCGGGGCGCCACGTCATGTCGATGTTCACCCAGTGGGTGCCGCACACCTACGCCGACGAGCCCGACGAGGCCGCGCTGGCGGACTACGCCGGCCGGGTGATCGCGCGGATGGAGACCGTGGCCCCCGGGTTCACCGACTCGGTGCTGCACCGGCAGGTCATCGGCCCGCACCAGATGCAGCAGGAGTACGGGCTCGTCGGCGGCAACATCTTCCACGGCGAGCTGAGCCTGGGCCAGATGTTCCACGCCCGCCCCGCCGCCGGCTACGCGGACTTCCGCACCCCGGTCCGGGGCCTGTACCAGGCCGGGTCGGCCACGCACGGCGGCGGCGGGGTCACCGGCATCCCCGGGCGCAACGCGGTGCGCCAGATCCTGGCCGACCGCCGGGCCGCCCGCTGGCATGACCGGGCCACCGGCCGCCTGAAAAGCGCGCGGATCAGGACCATTACCTGACGGCAACGTTCGCAGTGGCCTTGCCGCTGCTCGGCGAGGCGGATCGCCATCCGCACCGCCTGCCCGTAAGAGCTGGCAGGCGCTGTTTGCGTGAGCGCGCCTAGCGGGTGTCGGTGGCTGGCACGGTTCCCGGGCCGTGTAGTTGCTGTTCATCGCCCGAACGCCACTCGGCTACACGGCGGAGCCGAAGCATGAGCGTTGCCGAGGGAGTTACTTTGCCGGAAGCATAGGTGGACAGCCGCGAGGCGGAGGTTCCAATCCGGGAGGCGAATTCTGCCTGGCTCAGCCCGGACCGCTCGACAGCCTCCCGGATTTCGGCGGCGACCGCAGCGCGTTCGTTTGCCTCGGCTCGCTGGCGGGCGCGTGACAGCACCGTCTGCATGGCTTCCGCGACGCCGTACGGACGTGAGTGGCTGAGCACCTCTTCCAGTTGCCGCGCGGTCCTACCCCAGGGATCGGCCTGTATGGCGACGACGATCCGGTGCCAGTCCGCGAGATCACCCCGTTCGAGTGCGGCCTGTACCGCCTCTGTCGGCCACTCCAAAACAGGGGTATCGGGTGTAATGGTCAAGCTGCGGAATGCCAGCGGCATAAGCTACACCTCGGCTTCGAGCATCTCGGCGGCCAGTTGCCGGCACACCGATCGCACCGCGCCCCAGTCGGTCCAGCGGGCCGCGAGGTTCCGGTACGCATCGAGCTGCCCCGTCACGGATGAGTCCTTTGGCCGGGGATCGGCAAGCTGGCGGGCGAGCTGCGCCGCAACGCCTCTGCCTCCGCCATGCTGGTCCGCGTAGTAATCATCGATCCTGGCCAGGACGCCTGCGGCTTCATGGATGCTATAGCAATCGGACAAAGCGGCGACATCCAGATAATCGCGAGTCTGGTTCCGCCGTACGATCAGGAATCCCTTGATCCGCAGTGTTTCCTCCGCGGTGGGAACCGTCAGTACACGTCCTGACGGAAGGATGACCTGCGTCGTTTCCAGCGGTCGGGTGCGGATCATCTGACGAACGCCAGCCTCGATATCTCCCAGCTGGCCGAGGATGATCTTTCCCGGAACCACTCGGTTAGTCACCCAGTCGCCCTCGGATTCGAGAGCCTCAAGCACGACGTCAAACCGGTCCCGCAGGTCCGCGAGAACATGATCATGATCATAAGAATCTCGGTGGCCTGCATACAGGGCCGCAGCCGACCCGCCTACGAGAACCGCGTCACGAACCATCTGCTGCAAGCGTGACGCGGACTCCAACACAGCCAGCAGATCCGGGCTCGCCTCGGCGAGTGAGTGCCCACCTGGCGGATTCTGATCCGGGCGCTTGCCTACCATAGACTGATTTTATCAGATGTGATAATTCGATGTGTTCGTCCACCTCGCTCGTGCCCCTTCCGTCGCGCGTGCTGCCTGGCGGCGGGATTAGCCCCGCTATGTGGCCAGTTGTAGCCTCTATGAACCTGACATCGCACCTGGCCGCCGAACGCCGCCAGCACGTCGAGCGCCGGTTGCACAGCAATCTGATCGCGTGGTTGACGACGGTTCGCCCAGATGGTCAGCCCAACAGCGTGCCGGTGTGGTTCCTGGTGCGTGACGACGAGACGATCCTCGTCTACACCCAGCCGACAAAGATCAAGCTGCGCAACATCCGCGAGAATCCCAAGGTGGCCCTGGGGCTGGACGTGACCGACATAGGCAGGGACATCGTCCGCATCGAAGGCGTCGCAGCATGCGCTGATGACGTCCCCCCGGCCGACCAGCAACCACAGTATGCCGCGAAGTACGCCGAACGCATCGCAGCGATGTTTGGCACGCCGCGCCAGTTCGCCGAGCTGTTCTCTGCAGCTCTGATCATCACACCCCGGCGGTTGCGGGACTACTGACAACCGATCGCACCGGTGGCCGCTAGCGGGGTCACCGGCCGTGATCAAGGTAGTCAGGCCGGCTTGCGGGCCCAGGCCAGGAAGAGAAGGCCGAATACCGCGATCGTGCGGGGGTCGTCGAGATGCGCGCGGGCCGAAGCGTCCAGCTCATCCAGCTCTGCCTCACTGGCCAGCCTCATATCCAGCACCTGTGCCCGCATACTGCGCACAAGATCGAGCCGGATCGTCCGCCGGGAATTGCCGGGCGGGTACATCTGCACCCTGGCCTCGACCCCGGCATCCGCCAGCCCCGCCTGGCGGAACAGCTCCAGTACCCGGCGGCCGATCGTGTGGTCGGCGCCGTTGCGGCCGAAGACCACCCGGAAGATCTCGCAGATGCGCGTGAATGCCGGATGAGGCGGATAACACATGGCGTACTCGGTGTCGGGCTCCATACTCGCTACCCAGCCGCCCGGCTTGGCCAGGCGCGCCATCTCGGCGACCACCTCCGCGGGCTGGGGGACGTTAACCAGCAGCGTGCGGGCATGCACCAAATCAAAGGAGCCTGACGGCAGCCCGGTGTGCCTGGCGTCCGCCGTCATGATCTCCACACCGCCCAACCCGCGCCCGGCGGCGAACTCGGCAGCCATGGCGGTATGCACCGGGTCAGCGTCCAGGCCGGCGACGCGGCCGCCCGGGGATACCCGTGCGGCCAGTAGCTCAATAATCCCTCGCGGGCCGCAGCCGAGGTCGATCGCGCTGTGCCCTGGCCGCAGGCCGACCCGGTCCAGCAGCGCGGCACTGTCATCCGCCAGCTCGTCAGCCTGGCGCTGTAGCCGGGCGCTCTCGCCGTGGCTGCTGCCCAGGGCGTAGATCGCCGTTGCCTTCGGGCCGGGCCCGGCTGGCGGCTGACCCGATTCCGGCACGCTGCCTCGCCTCCCAACCCCCGAGTCCGGAAGCCTCCGACATCCCGCCCATGGCGGCCGCGCCGCTGAGGGCCCGCCCAGGGTGACACGCCGAGTGCAAGATGGAGCGTAATTTGCGGCGGTACTCATTATCATCGCCCGCTGATCGAACAACCAGCCCCGGCCAGAGACGCACGGCGCAGCTGGTGCAGCGGGCGGAGGCGGCGGGTCAGGGGCACCGAAGACCGTCCCAGTGGCGCGGCGGCGGAACACGCGGTCAGGACGGCTATCGACGGGGCACGATCGTCAGCGGGCCCACCGTGATCGCGCTGCTCTACCCGCTCACGACGCGGGAACCACCCGGCCCCGTACCTCGCCGAAACCGATGACCGCACCGCCCGGGCCCGGCGCGGTGGCGGTGATCACGACCTCGTCGCCGTCTTCGAGGAACGCGCGCCGGGTGCCGTCCGCCAGCGCGATCGGCTCGGTGCCGTCGCGGGTCAGTTCCAGCAGGCAGCCGAGCTGATCCCGGCCCGGCCCGCTGACCGTGCCGGACGCGAACAGGTCACCGGTGCGCACCGGCGCGCCGCCGCAGGTGAGGTGGGCGAGCATCTGCGCCGGGGTCCAGTACATGGTGGCGAACGGCGGGCGGCTGACCAGGCAGCCGTTGATCCGGATCGCCAGGCTGAGGTCCAGGCCCCACGGGTCCGGGCCGTCGCGCAGGTAGGGCGGCGGCACCAGGTCCCGTGGCGGGGGAGCGACCCGGGCCGCGCCGAGCGCACCGAGCGGCACCACCCATCCGGATACCGACGTGGCGAACGCCTTGCCCAGGAAGGGGCCGAGCGGGACGGTCTCGAACGCCTGGATGTCGCGGGCGGACCAGTCGTTCACCAGGCACGCGCCGAACACGTGCCGCTCGAAGTCCTCCACCGGCACCGGCTTCCCGTGCCGCGACGGGACGCCAGCCACGAAACCCACCTCGGCCTCGAAGTCCAGCCGCAGGCACGGCCCGAAGGCCGGTTCGGCGGCCCCGGCTTCCCAGCGCTGGCCGGGCGGCCGGGCGACCGGGGTGCCGGAGACCACCACGCTGCCCGCCCGGCCGTGGTAGCCCAGCGGCATGTGCAGCCAGTTCCGCGGCAGCGGGGGCTGGCCCGGCCGGAAGATCCGCCCCACGTTCTCCGCGTGGTTCCGCGACGCGTAGAAGTCCACGTAGTCGGCCACGGCGAACGGCAGGTGCAGCCGGGCCCCGGCCCGCGGGACCAGGTGCGGCCGCACCACGGCGCGGTGCGCCGGGCTGGTCAGCCATTCGGTGATCCGCTCCCTGGCCTCCCGCCAGGCCGCCGGCCCGGCAGCGAGGAACCGGTTCAGGACCGGCTGGGCGAACGTTTCGCGGAGCGGGAGCCGCAGGTCGCCGGCCACGGCCGCCACGTCGAGCACATGGTCCCCGATGGCGACGCCGACCCGCGGAACCCCGGCGGGTTCCGCGGAGAAGATCCCGAACGGGAGGTTGAGCACGCCGAACCCGGTCTCCGGCGGCAGCTCCAGCCAGGTCACGGCCAGGGCCCCGTGACGGAGGAACGGGGCGTTGAGCCAGCGGGGGTTCCAAGGGTCGTCCCCCGGGCTAGCACGGCCAAGGTCCCGTGACGGAGGAACGGGGCCTTGAGCCAGCGGGGGGTTCCGGGGGGTCGTCCCCCCGGGCTGGCACAGCCTCCGCCAGGGCCAGCGCGCGGCGCAGCGCCGCCACGATCTGCGCCCGGCCCGGGCCGTGCAGCACCGCGGCGGCGTGCGCGTCCGGGCGGATCACCCACACCTCGCCGGGCGCGGCCAGCCCCGCCTCGGCCAGGCCCGCCCCGGAATCCGGCAGCGCCGCGGCGTCCAGCACCCGGACCGGTGCCGCCACCGCCTGCGCCGCACCGCGGGCCGCGGTCATGTCCGCGCCGGAGGCGCACAGCAGCACGAACCCCGCCCGGGCCAGCGCGCGGAGGGTACCCGGGGCCGATCGTTCTGCAGCAAAGACAGGGACATCAGGGACGAGGATGCCCGGGCCCGGCGGGGGCACGGTGCCCCGGGCGGGGCGGCCCGTGAAGGGCCGGGCGGGGTCGGGCGTGGTCAGCGGCGAGGCGGTGTACCAGAACGGCTCGGCCAGCCGCCCCGAGTCCACCGCGGGCCAGGCGGCGGGGTCGGCCACGGCGCGGTCCAGCGTGGCCACGCGGTGCCGTCGCCCGGCGTCGGTGGCGGGAACCAGGAAGCGCATCGTGGCCGAGGTGACCTCCAGGTTCTCGCAGGCGGCGGCGTGCCGTTCGGCATGGTAGCTGTCCAGCAGCGCCTCGGGCGCCCAGCCGCGCAGCACGAACGCGATCTTCCAGGCGGCGTTCTCCGCGTCCTGGACCCCGGAGTTCAGGCCCCGGGCGCCGAACGGGGACAACTGGTGCGCCAGGTCACCGGCCAGCAGCACCCGGCCCGCCCGCATCCGGTCGGTAACCCGCGAGCTGAACTTGTACACCGAGGACCACATCACCTCATACGGCCGGTCGCCGATGATCATGCGGATCCGGGCATGCCGGGCGCCGGGTGCCTCGTCGAAGCCGGCCGGCACCTGCCAGTCCACCCGGTAGGTGGAATCCGGGCACGGGTGGATGAGCACCTGCCGGCCGGGGTTCCACGGCGGGTCGAAGTAGAACCGCCGCTCCCGGGCCCAGCCGGGCAGGTCGGTGCGGATGTCGCAGATGAGAAACAGGTCGCCGAACGACTCCCCGTCGAAGCGCACGCCGAGCGCCCGGCGCAGAAGTTCGCCGTGCGCGCCGGCGCAGGCGACCGCGTAGCCGGCCCGCAGCACCACCGGCCCGTCGGCGGTGGCACAGGTCACGCTGACCCCTCCGGCGTCCTGGGCCAGCCCGGTGACCTGGTGATCCCAGCGCACGGTGATCAGCGGCTGGGCGGCGATGCACTCGTCGAGGATCTGCTCGGTCCGGGTCTGGGAGATGTTCACGAACGGCGGGAGGGCGGACCGGCCCGGGTCGGCGAACGTGACGCTGAACAGCTCCGCGTCCCGGTAGAACGTGCGCGCGGTGGTCCAGGTGACGCCCTCGTCGGCGATGCGCCCGGCGCCGACCGCCGCCCAGGCGTCGAGCACGTCCCGCTGCTGCACGATCGACTTGGAACCCACCGCGTCCCGGTGCGGGCGCTGGTCGAGCAGCACCACCGGCACCCCCCAGCGGGCCAGCATCAGCGCCACGGTCTGCCCGACCGGCCCGTTGCCCAGGACTGCCACCAGCGGCGCCATCGCCTCAGCCCTGCAGTTCGTCCCAGACCTCGCGGTCGCGCTGCGCGGTCCAGATCCGCGGCCGCTCGATCCCGGACAGTTCGTCCCACAGCCGGGAGGTGTTGAACGGCATGCAGTGCTCGAAGATCGGCCAGCGCCCGTACCGCTCCGCCAGCGCGCCGTGAGCGGCGCGGAACGCCTCGGCAAGCGTGCCGCCGCGCTCGTGCACCGCGCCGACCTCGGCCAGCATGGTGCCGAGGAACTGCCGGGTCTGGCCGACGGCAGCCGCGCAGGCATCCGCGCCGTGCGCCACCGCGCCGCGGCCGCCGACCAGGGTTTCCGCGCCCAGGGCCCCCACCCGGTCCAGCGTGGCGGTCGCCCAGTCGCGGTGGAACGCGTCGCCGGTGTACAGCGCGGCCTGGGCCTCCACCAGGTCGCCGGCGAACAGGATCCGCCGGGCCGGCAGCCAGGCCACGATGTCGCCCTCGGTGTGCCCCCGCCCGCAGTACTGCAGCACCACCTCGCCGCGGCCGCCGCCCAGGTCGATGGTGAACCGGTCGGTGAACGTCGCGGTCGGCCAGGTCAGCCCGGGGATCGAGGCCGGTTCCTTGAAAAGCCTGGGCATCCGCCCGTACTCCGACTCCCAGTCCTGCCGCCCGCGCTCGGCGATCAGTTCCCTTGTCTTTTCATGCGTAACGATGATTTCGGCGCTGAACGCGCTCGCACCGAGCACCCGGACCGCGTGGTAATGCGAAAGCACCAGGTAGCGAACGGGCTTATCGGTGTGCTGGCGGAGCCGGGCAAGCCACTCGCGGGCGGCCACCGGGGTGGCCATGGCCTCGAAGCAGACCAGGAAATCCTCGCCCTCGATCGCGCCCACGTTGGGGTCGCCCTCGGCGGTCAGCGCGTAGACCCCGTCGGCGAGGATCTCCAGGATCTGCTCTTTCGCGGCCAGGTCCGCCGAGGAGGCGAACGCTTTGGGAGCCATGACCCCACCTCGACTCGATCGGCTTTCGATCATTCCGGTAACCCGATCGTAGGCGGCGGCCCCGGCCGAGGCTGCGGAGCCGGCGCCGGTAGCCGGCGTCACGGCCAAGCAGGGCCGGCGGATGCGGCAGGATGGAGTCATGCAGCAGCCCAGGAACTTCTCGCTGTACGGCGCCGTCGACCTCGGCGCCCGCCAGGCGGCCGCGCAGCGCCAGCAGGCGCCCGCCGCCGCCAGCCAGGGTGCTGCCCACAGCGAGTACGTGTTCGACGTTACAGAGGCGACATTCGAGGCGGACGTGCTGGAGCGCTCCCGCACCGTCCCCGTGGTCATGGACCTGTGGGCCGAGTGGTGCGGGCCCTGCAAGCAGCTCAGCCCGGTACTGGAGCGGCTGGCCGGCGAAGCCGCCGGGGCCTGGGTCCTCGCCAAGGTGGACGTGGACGCCAACCCGCAGCTCAGCGCGGCACTGCAGGTGCAGAGCATCCCGATGGTGCTGGCGGTGATCGGCGGCCAGCTGGCACCCGGCTTCCTCGGCGCCCTGCCCGAGGCGCAGGTGCGCGAATGGCTCGGCCAGGTGCTCCAGGTCGCGCAGCAGCTCGGGCTGCCCGGCGCCAGCGGCCAGCCCGCGGAGGGCCCGGAGGACGATGCCGACAGCGACGGGCCGGCCGGCCTGGACGAGCTCCGCGAGCCGGAACTCGCCGAGGCACAGCAGGCCATGGAACGAGGCGACCTCGACGCCGCCGCCGGCGCCTTCGAGCGGATGCTGGCGAACAGCCCCGGCCACCCGGTGGCCACCGTGGGCCTGGCACAGGTGAACCTGTTCCGGCGGGTGAACTCCTACGACCCGGCCAAGGCCCGCAAGGACGCGGCCGCGCGGCCGGACGACGTGGCGGCCCAGATCCGGGTCGCCGACATCGAGATGTCCCTGGGCAACGCCGAGGAGGCGTTCGACCGGCTGCTCGGCGTCATCCGCCGGACCACCGGGGAGGACCGCAACAAGGTCAGGCAGCACCTGGTCAGCCTGTTCGAGATCTTCCCGTCCCGGGATCCGCGGGTCACCAAGGCCCGCGGGACCCTCTCGAGCCTGTTGTTCTAGGCGGTACCGGCCCGGGGGAGCCGGCTCCGGGGGTCGGCGTCGGCCAGCTGCTCCAGGGCCGGCAGCGCGGCGGCCAGCGCGGCACGCTGTTCGGCGGTGAGCGTCCGCAGCCGGTCGGCCAGCAGGATCATGCTCTGCTCGCGGATCCGCTCAAGCACCTCGTGGCCAGCGGGCGTGATCGTCAGCGTGCTGGCCCGCGCGTCACCGGGGACCGGGCACCGCTCCACATAACCGCTCTCCTCCAGCACGGTGACCAGCCGGGTGAGCGTGGACGGGGCGATCTTCTCCGCCGCGGCCAGGTCGCCGAGCCGCAACGGCCCGATCCGGTCCACGGTGGAAAGTGCGGAGAGCCGGGTGGGCGTGAGGCCCGCCAGCTCGTGACGGCGCAGCCAGCGCGACAGCCGGGCGATGGCCACCCTCAGCCGGGCCACGTCGATCTCCGGCGCGGGCGGCGCGGCCGTCCCGGCACCGGCCGGGCGGCGCCCGGTCACACTACCCTGGGGCATTCTTGAAGGGTACGTCGCGGCCGGGCCGTCCCGTGCACACGACGCGAATCCAGGCCGTGCCCGCCGGCCGCGCCGCCCGCCCCGGCTGCGGCCCAGTGACGAAGGACCGGGCCCCGGGCAGCCGGGGTTGCGCCCTCGGGCAAGCACTGGTGTCGGCATGTGGCCTCGTGTGATGGCACGATGTGATCGTCGGGCAGTGCCGCGCCGCGGCCGGGCCAGGTGAAGGCGGAGGAGCCAGTGTCGGTAGCCCCGAGCGTGTCGTATTCGATCACCGTGCGCCTGGAGGTGCCCTCGCGCGGCCGGGCGGTCAGTGACCTGACCCACGCGGTCGAGCAGGCGGGCGGCGCAGTCACCGCCCTGGACGTCACCCCGTACCGCTATGAACAGCTCCGGGTGGATGTCACCTGCGCCGCCAGGGACACCCATCACGCCGAAGAGATCGTCCAGGCCATGACGGCGATCCCTGGTGTGGTGGTGAACAAGGTCAGCGACCGCACCTTCCTGCTGCATCTCGGCGGCAAGATCGAAACGAACGTGAAGGTGCCGCTGCGCAACAGGGACGACCTGTCGATGGCGTACACCCCGGGGGTGGCCCGGGTGTCGCTGGCCATCGCGGCCAACCCCGATGACGTGCGGCGGCTGACGATCAAGCGCAACAGCGTGGCCGTGGTGACCGATGGCTCGGCAGTGCTGGGCATCGGCAACGTGGGCCCGTACGCGGCCATGCCGGTGATGGAGGGGAAGGCCGCCCTGTTCAAGCGGTTCGCGGGCATCGACGCATGGCCGGTCTGCCTGGACACCCAGGACACCGACGAGATCGTCCGGACGGTGCAGATCATCGCGCCGGCGTTCGGCGGCATCAACCTGGAGGACATCAGCGCCCCCCGGTGCTTCGAGGTCGAGCGGCGGCTGCGGGAACTGCTCGACATCCCGGTCTTCCACGACGACCAGCACGGCACCGCCATCGTGGTGCTCGCCGCGCTGACCAACGCGCTGCGCGTGGTCGGCAAGAAGCTCGCGTCGGTGCGCATCGTCATGTCCGGTGCCGGTGCCGCCGGGACGGCGGTGCTCAAGCTCCTGCTGGCTTCCGGCGCGTCCGATGTCGTCGTCTGCGACGACCGGGGCGCCGTCTACGCGGGCCGCCCGGGGCTGGGGGAGAGCCTGCAATGGGTCGCCGAGCACACCAACTCCGGCCGCTACGCAGGTGACCTGCCCGGCGCGCTTCCCGGCGCGGACGTGTTCATCGGCGTGTCCGTGTCGAACATCCTCACCGGCGAGAACATCGAGACGATGGCGCAGGATGCGATCGTCTTCGCGCTCGCCAACCCCGATCCTGAGGTGGACCCGGACGCCGCGGGTGAGTACGCCGCGGTGGTCGCGACCGGGCGCAGCGACTACCCCAACCAGATCAACAACGTACTTGCCTTTCCCGGGGTGTTCCGCGGCCTGCTGGACGCGCAGAGCCGTACGATCACCGACGACATGCTGGTCGCTGCCGCCCGGGCGCTTGCGGGCGTGGTTTCCACGGCCGAACTCGGCCCGCACTACATCATCCCGTCGGTGTTCCACCCCGATGTGGCGTCCGCCGTGGCCGCGGCGGTCCGTGATGCCGCTGGCGGCCGCCACCGCTGACCGCGCCGCCCGCGGCCAGGCGGGATCGCGGGTGCCCGGCATCGGCGAGAATGGAGGCATGGACGAGGTCCGGGCGGGGCGGCTGCTGGTAGCGACACCGATGCTGGGGGACCCTAACTTCAAGCGCACCGTGGTGCTGGTCGTGGAGGACGAGCCCGAGGAGGGGACTCTCGGCGTGGTGCTGAACCGGCCGACGAAGGTGCCCGTCGGGCGCGTGCTCGAGCCGTGGACGGAACTGGTCAGCGACCCGTCCGTGGTCTTCAAGGGCGGGCCGGTCGCGCCGAACAGCGCGCTGGGCCTGGCCAGCGTGCCGGGCAAGGAGGAGCCCGTGGGGTGGCGCGCGCTGGACTCCACGCCGCTGCCGTCCCGGGTCGGCCTGATCGACCTGGACACTCCGCCGCAGCTCGTGGCGGGGGGGATCGCCTCGTTCCGGGTCTTTGCCGGCTACGCCGGCTGGGGACCGGGGCAGCTCCAGGCGGAGATCGAGGAAGGCGCGTGGTATGTCCTGCCCGCCGAGCCGGCCGACGTCTTCGACCCGGAACCCGAGCAACTCTGGCGGGCCGTGCTGCGCCGGTCCGGCGGTGTCCTCGCCTTGGTGGCGACCTATCCGGAAGATCCGGAGCTCAACTGAGGCGGAGTAGACTCACGTGCCGTGAGTACCGAAGTGCTTCCCCAGCAGGGAACCCGCGAGGACAGCGATGTCCGGCCGGACCTTTCCACCGGTGACGGCGATCACGAGCGGTTCGCGCACTATGTCGTGAAGGACAAGATCGTGGACAGCGCGGTGAGCGGCACCCCGGTGATTGCGCTGTGCGGGAAGAAGTGGGTGCCAACCCGCGACCCGTCGCGATTCCCGGTCTGCCCGGACTGCAAGCGCATCTACGAGTCGATCCCCGACGGCGATTGACTTCCTCTCCGCTCTGAGGGGCGGAGATTCCCGCCTGTCACGTCGCTTCCTGCGGTGACTTCGGGTGGGTTCCTGTTTCGCCGCGCTGTGCCAAGGCAAGCCCTGGTCTTACCTGCGCTCTGCAGGCTGTCACCGCCAGGCCGGCGGCCTTGGCGATGTTGATCGCCGCGTTGATATCCCGGTCCAGCCACAACCCGCACCCCCGACACCGCCAGGCGCGGACGTGGAGCGGCTTGGGGCCGTCTTTCACCCCGCAGGCCGAGCAGGTTTGCGAGGTCGGCTGGAACCGGCCGATCTTGATGAAGGAGCGCCCGTGCAGCCGGGCCTTGTACTCCAGCATGCCCACGAACGACGACCACCCGGCGTCATGGACGGATTTGGCCAGGCGAGTGCGCCCGAGCCCTTTCACCGCCAGGTCTTCCACGGCGACCGCTTGGTTTTCACGGATCAGCGCTGTGGACAACTGGTGGTGGAAGTCCCGCCGCGCGTCGGCCACCTTCGCGTGCGCGCGGGCGACCTTGAGCCGGGCCTTGTCCCGATTCCGGGAGCCTTTCTGCTTGCGCGACAGGTCCTGCTGCCTGCGCTTGAGCAGTTTTTCCGCGTGGCGAAGAAACCTCGGGGCGGCGATCTTCCGTCCGTCCGAAAGGACAGCAAAGTGCCCGAGCCCGAGGTCGATGCCCACAACCGGGTCAGCCTCGATCCGTGCGCCCGGCTGGGACTCGATGACGAACGAGGCGAAGTACCGGCCGGCGGAGTCCCTGACCAGGGTGACCGATGATGGCTCGGACGGCAGTGGCCTCGACCACCGGACCGGCACGTCCCCTATCTTAGGCAGCCGTAGCTTCCCGTTCGGGAGCACCCGGAAGCGGGCGTTGGCGGTGAAGCGAATGGCCTGCCGCTGATCCTTGCGGGACCGGAACCTGGGCTTCTCCACCGTCGGCCCCTTGCGGGTGCCCTTGATGGAGGCGAAGAAGTTCCGGTACGCCATGTTTAGGTCCGCGAGAGCCTGCTGGAGCACCACCGAGGAGACCTCGTTCAGCCACGCCCGCTCCGGTGCCTTCTTGACAGCGGTCAGCCGGACCGACAGATCCCTGTCGGTGACGTAGGGCTCCCCGGCCTGGTGAGCAGCTTCCCGGGTCCGCAGCGCGTCGTTGAACACCACGCGGGCACAACCGAACGCCTTCTGCAGAGCGATCCGATGACGGGGCCACGGGTCAAGGCGGTAGTTGTACCGGAGCTGCATGCTGAAAGTGTATTCGAATTCATGGCCAAATACGGCTGCATCTGCACAGGCAAGCATCCGTGTTTTCACCGCCAAATACCGGCAACCGGTCTTCGGCCAGGCCCGCCTGGGATGCATGGGGCAGATCATGCGGGACGTGTGCGCGGACTTCGGGCGGAACTGCTGGAGTTTAACGGGGAACCCCGAGCACGTGTACCTGGCGGTGAACTTCCCGCCCATGGTGGCCATCTTCGGCCTGGTCAACAGCCTCGGCGGCATATCCTCCCGCAGGCTGCGAGCCGAGTCCCCCAGACCTGCGCCGCCACTACTGGCGGGCCAAACGGCTGTGGTCGGGTCCAACTTCGCCTGATCGGTCGGCGGCGCCCCATTCCTGCCTTGCGCAGCTACATCGAGCATCAGGACGGGTGGTCCTGACCGGCGCACGTCCGACCGTCTCCACCACCCCGAAGGGCCGATGCACTGATGGCCACTTAAGGTAGCCGCGCCGCGCGCGGACGCCGGGCAGGGCCGGCGTCCGCTGGTTCCATTTCCGTTGTCAGGTGCGTGTCCCGGTGACCGGGGGCGCGGCCGAGTCGAGCAGTTCCCGCAGCGCCGCGCTGTAGCGGTCCAGCGCGGCCCGGCCGCCGCTGGTGAGCGCGACCGCGGTCCGGGCGGTGACACCGCTGCCGTTCCGTTGTGTCGTGATGTACCCGGTGTCTTCAAGCTTGCGCAGGTGCGTGATCAGGTTGCCTGGGGTGAGCCCGATCAGGTCCTGGAGCCTGGTGAAGGACAGGTCATCTCCGTCGGGCAGGCTCGCCAGCGTCACCATGATGCGCAGCCTGGCCGGCACGTGGATCGCCTGGTCCAGTTCTTCTTCGCTCATGACCGGCGCAGCCGGGGCTCGATGATGGCCATGAGCAGGACGCCACCGCCGCCGGCCAGCGCGCAGACCGCGAAGGTGGTCACCGGGCCGCCCCAGGCGCCGCCGGCCGCCACGGCGAGCAGCCAGAGGCCCACGGCGAGCCGGGCCCAGTTCAGCCGCGCGGCGACTGCGGAAGTGGCGACCAAGACCAGGCCCGCCGCCAGCATCGGCGCGGTGGCCCCCAGCATGGCCTGCACCGGCCGGCTGGCACCGGCGCTCCCCATCGCGGTCTTCTCGAGCAGCAGTGCGGCGTACCCGGCGACCACGGCCAGCGCGAAGATGCCCCGCTGAATCTCGGACCGGCCTCCGACGCCGCTGGCTGCCCAGTCCACGATCTGCGCGGTGACGATCAGGGCGATCAGCAGAAGCAGGAGCGACAGTAGCAAGGCCTGCCAGGCCGGCCCGTGAAAGGGATGCTGCCCGCGGACCGACAGCCATATCGCGCCATAACCGATCAGCATGGCCAGTCCCCAGGTCACGAACAGCAGCGGGCGCCTGACCCGCAACTCGCTCCCGGCCCGCTTCCGGGCCTGCTGCATGATGACCGCCGCGCCCCGGGCGTCCATGCCCACCGGCTCCGCGGACTCCGGAACATTTCTGGTGCCAGCTTCCTCGTTCATGTCCGGCTCCTTCCCTCAACCTTTGTGGCACAAAGCTAGCTCTCTTTGTACCACAAAGTCAAGCGAGGAGATGCCGCCGTGACGGCCGGGGAGAGACCCCGCTACTCGTGGTCGGCCAGCGGCTCTGCCCGGTTGTAGGACCCGACGGCGGTGCAGTAGGTGGCCGGCAGGCAGGAGACCCCGGCCAGGCCCGCGAAGGTCGCGGTCCCGTACTTCGCACGGGCGTGGGCTGAACCGCCCAGCTCGTCCCGTCCCAGTGCTCGGCCAGCCCGGTATTGGACAAGCCCCCGACGGCGGTGCACGAGGTGCCCGACGTGCGGTCAGGCGGAGAGCTCGCGTTCCAGGGGGGTGCGGAAGCGCGGGGTGACCCGGGCCGGGCCCAGCCACGCCTGGAGGTTCGCCGCCTCCGCGGTGATCCCCGTGGCCGCCTCGGCTCCAGCATCTTCGAGCAGGCGGAACACGACATCGCCGTCCCGGCGCTGCGCCCAGCCGCCCACGATCCGGCCGTCCCACCAGATGGTGGGCCCGATGTTCCCGGAGCGGTCGAACAGGGCTGCCCCGTGGTCACCGAGGAACCAGCCCCGCTCCCGCCAGCCCATCGGGGTCGGGTCCAGTGCGGGCAGCAGCGCCGCCCACGGCTCGGAGACCGGCTCCGGATCCTGATCACCGGCCAGGACGACGCCCGGGGTGCCGTCGAGATCCACCTGGGCGGTGGCGAGCTGGCCGAGCGCTGCCCGCGCCTGGCCGGCCGTCCAGCCGGTCCACCATTGCAGGTCGGAGACTGGCGCCGGGCCGAACGCCAGCAGCCAGCGGCGGGCCAGTTCGGCCCGGGCGTCCGCCGCGGAACCGGCCGGCCAGGGCTGGGCTGGCGTCCACTCGTACTGGCTGGAGGTCCAGCCGCCCCGGGGGCGGCCGCGGGCGATCCGCCGCTCCGCGGAGAGCAGCATCAGCACCCGGGTGGTGATGCTGGCGGAGCCGCCGTAGCTCTTGCCCTCGGCGTAGACGAGCTGGGTGCGCAGCCGCGGCTCGTCGCGGGACAGCTCGGCGCCGGTCGCGGCGCCCCGGGCGGTCAGGGCCTTGACCGTGGCATCGCCGACCTCGTCGAGCCAGCGCCCCGCGTCGGCGGCGACACCGGCCGTGGCGAGGTCACGTACCAGCCCCTTGCGCATCCGTTCCGCGACCTGGTCCGTGCAGGCCGCCTGGATGACGGGAGCCAGTCCGGCCGGGACGACGAACATGGTCCGGCGCATGCCCAGCATCCGGTGCAATTCATGGTCCTGGTACAGGGCTCGCCCGACGGCGGCGTGCCCGATCGCCCGGTGCCCATCCGCGCTGCGGGCCCAGGCGGCGAGGTACACCGACGCGGGATCGGTGCCGTGCAGGGCGATCATGGCCGCCGCCACCTCGGCGGCCGTCTCCGCCCGGGCCGGCGCCGCCAGGAGGTGCCGGCGAGCCAGCCGGGCCCGCCGCTCCGCGACGCATCCCAGGGACCACTTGGTCACCAGAGCACCCGTGCCCGCGGCTAGGCGGCGGCCTCGAGGATGACGACCGGGATATGCCTGGTGGTCTTCGTCTCGTAGTCGGCGAACCCCGGGTTCACGGCCTTGTGCGCTTCCCAGATCTGGTCCCGCTCCGCGCCTTCGGCCACCCGGGCGCGGAACTTCACCGTCTCGGTGCCGATCTCGGCCTCCACGTCCGGGTGGGCCAGCAGATTGTGGTACCAGTCCGGGTTCGTGGGGGCACCGCCCTTGGAAGCGAATACCGCGTAACCGCCTGGCACCGGCCGGTACATCATCGGGTTCACCCGCTGCTGGCCGGTCCTGGCGCCCACGGTGTGCAGCAGGAGCAGCGGCGCGCCCTCGAACGGGCCGCCCACCTTGCCCTCGTTGGCACGAAACTCCTCGATGATCTTGCTGTTCCAGTCCGCCATCGCGGCAACCCCACTTTCCGGCAGGCGCTGCCGCGCCCGCTGCCACGTCCGAATAGAGGGCGGCACCGCGGGTGCCGCCCCCACGACCCTAGTCCCGCTCAGGACCTCCGGGTGACGGGCCGGCCAGGCCGATCCGCTGGCGGGGCAAGCGGCGCACGCCGACCACGAAGAGCGCACGGACCGCGGGCGGTGCCCGCCCCGGCCTGCGGTTACGCCGTGCCGCGCGAGAGGTCAAGGACGACCCCGGCGTCCCGCAGGGCGGCAACCGCCTCCCCGGTGGTGACCGGGTCAACCCCGACGGTCAGCGGGAGCAGCACCCGGGTGGCAAATCCCTCCCGCGCCGCATCCAGTGCCGTCGCCCGGACGCAGTAGTCGGTGGCGATGCCGGCCACGTCCAGCGCGTCCACGCCGCGCTCGCGCAGCCAGGCGGCCAGCGGCGTGCCCGCATCGTCGGTGCCCTCGAACCCGCTGTAGGCCGCGGCATGGGCGCCCTTGCTGAACACCGTCTCCAGCCGGCCGGTGTCCAGGTCCGGGTGGAACTCGGCGCCTGCCGTGCCGGCCACGCAGTGCGGCGGCCAGGACCCGGCGAAGTCCGGGTGATCGGAGAAGTGATCGCCGGGATCGATGTGATGGTCCCGCGAGGCGACCACGTGGGCGTAGCTGCCGCCCTCGGCCGCCAGGTAGGCGCTGATCACCGCCGCCAAGGCCGACCCGCCGGTCACGGCCAGCGACCCGCCTTCACAGAAGTCGTTCTGCACATCCACGACGATCAGCGCGCGCATGGCCCGAGCCTACGGTGCCTGTCACGAATCCGTCAGGCGCCGGCGCCCACCGTGGCGGGGGTGCCGCCGGTGATCCGGACAAGTTCGCCGAACGAAGTCGAGAACACCGTGTGCGCATGGCCGGCCGCGGCCCACACCACGTCGTAGGAGCCGAGTTCGGTGTCCACCAGCGTGCGCAGCGGGGCCGGGTGGCCGACCGGGGCCACCCCGCCGATCACCTGGCCGGTGGACGCCCGGACGAACTCCGGGTCGGCCCGTTTGACCTTGTCCGCGCCGACCAGGGCGGCCACCCGGCCGGTGTCCACCCGGTGCGCGCCACTGGTCAGCACCAGCAGCGGCGCGCCGTCCGCGCTGAAGACCAGGCTGTTGGCGATCGCCCCGACCTCGCAGCCGAGCTGGGCCGCCGCGGTCGCCGCGGTCGGGGCGGGCTCGGGCAGTTCCCTGATGTCTCCGGTCACGCCAAGCTCGCGGAGCACACCGGCAACCTTGATCGCGGTGGGATGCATGCCCACAGGGTACTGAGCGGCCGGAGGCGCGCCCACGGGTTATTGATGCGGGCACGCGCCTGCGGGCCGGGTCGCCCCCCCGGGCCAGCGGGGCGGTCGGCCAACGCCCCGTGACGAAGGAACGGGGCCTTGAGCCCGCGGGGGTTCCGGGGGTCGCCCCCCAGGGGCCAGCGCTAGCCGCCGTTCGGCTCGAAAATCGTAGGGATCGCAGGGTAGCCGCGGGAGAGCTGCAGCGCGTGCGGGGGCAGCTCGGCCAGCGCGGCCTGGTGCCGCTCCCTGGCCCTGGCCAGCGGTTCGGCGCCCACCATCTCGCCGTCGCGCACCAGGGGTTGCAGCAGCGGCCGGTCGGACCGCGACGGCGCGGGCGGGGCCAGCCTGACCACCTCGGCCTCGGCGACCCCCGCCTGGTCGCACTGCCGGACCGCCCACTTACGGCCGCCCTTGCTCGGCTTGCCCACCGAGCGCTTGGCCACCGGGCGCAGCTCGCCGCCGGCCTCCTGGGCCCGCGCCACCAGCTTGTAGACCAGGGCCGCGGTCGGCGCCCCGGAGCCGGTGACCAGCGCGGTGCCGACCCCGTATCCGTCGACGGGGCAGGCGGCCAGGGCCGCGATCGAGTGCTCGTCCAGGTCACCGGTGAGCACGATCCTGGTCTGGCGCGCCCCCAGTTCGTCCAGCAGCGCGCGCACCCGCCGCGCTACCACCGGCAGGTCGCCGCTGTCGATCCGGACCGCGCCCAGGGTCGGCCCGGCCAGCTCCACCGCCTCGCGCACCGCCTCGTCCACGTCGTAGGTGTCCACCAGCAGGGTGGTGTCGCTGCCCTGGGCGGCGAGCTGGGTCTGAAACGCCTGCCGCTCGCTGTCGTGCACCAGGGTGAACGCGTGCGCGCTTGTGCCGCGGGTGGGCACCCCGTACTCCAGGCCCGCCTCCAGGTTCGAGGTGGTGGCAAAGCCCACCAGGTAGGCGGCCCGTGCGCTGGCCACGGCGGCGCGCTCGTGGGTGCGCCGGGAGCCCATCTCGATCAGCGGGCGCCCGTCCGCCGCGGTCACCATCCGCGAGGCGGCCGAGGCGATCGCGCAGTCATGGTTCAGGATCGACAGGGCCAGCGTCTCCAGGACCACCGCCTGCGCGAACGGGGCCTCCACCACCAGGATCGGCGAGCCGGGGAAGTAGCAGTCGCCCTCGGCGTAGCCCCAGATGTCCCCGGTGAACCGGTACGACTCCAGATACCGGAGGGTGGCGGCGTCGATCACCCCGGTGTTCCGCAGGAACTCCAGCTCACCGGGCCCGAACCGGAACCGCTGCAGCGCGTCAAGCAGCCGCCCGGTGCCCGCGACCACCCCGTACCGCCGTCCGTAGGGCAGGTACCGTGCGAACACCTCGAACACCGACTGCCGCTGCGCCGCGCCGCTGCGCAGCGCCCCAGTGAGCATGGTCAGCTCGTAGTGATCGGTGAGCAGGGCTGTGCTCGCGCCCGCCGGCTGGCCCTCTGCGCCTGGATCCGTCACGAATGGAAGACTACGGATAGCGGCGGCCCGGCGCCGGGCCAGGGCGGCGAACCGGCCTGCCTGGCGACAGGGCCAGCGTGGATGGGGGAAACTGGAGAGAGGCCGAGGAGGTGACGAACCAGTGAGCGTAGCGCCTGCAGAGGTGGAGCGGCCCGAGGTCGATGAGGACGTGGTGCCCGATACGCCCTGGGTGACGATCGTCTGGAATGATCCGGTCAACCTCATGTCGTATGTCACTTATGTGTTCCAGAAGGTGTTCGGCTACGCCAAGCCGCGCGCCGAGAAGCTCATGATGGACGTGCACCACAAGGGCAAGGCGGTCGTCTCGTCGGGGACGCGCGAGATCATGGAACGGGACGCCGAGGTCCTGCACGGCTACGGCCTGTGGGCCACGGTGAGCCACGACCGGTGAGCGACCCGGGCGACCATGCCGACGTCCCGGAGATCGCGGAGGAAATAATGGCGGGCTTCCGGCGCACGCCGCGGGGGGTGTCCGCGCGCTTCACCGCTGGCCAGGCCGAGATCCTCCGCAACCTGGTGGCCCAGGTCGCGGACCTGGTCGGCGGCCCCGGCGCGGCGCAGGCGCCGCCCGCGGACGAACCGGAGGCCACCGGCGAAGACATGCCTCTTGACCTCGCCGCGATATTCGCCATGGACGCCCCGGCCGCGCCGCCGGAGGACCCCGTGCTCGCCAGGCTCCTCCCCGATGCCTACGGCGACGATCCCGAGGCGGCGGGGGAGTTCCGCCGGTACACCGAGCAAGGCCTGCGCTCGGGCAAGGTGGCGGCGGCCCAGACCGTGCTCGCGACGCTGCCGGCCGCCGGTGGCCGGGTGCGGCTGTCGGCCGGGGACGCGGAGGCATGGCTGCGGTCGCTCAACGACGTGCGGCTCGCGCTTGGGGTGGTGCTTGGCATCACCGAGGACTACGAGCGTGAGTTCGGCGATCTGACTCCCGGGGATCCGCGTGAGGCCTACCTGCACGTCTACGACTTCCTGACGTTCCTGCAAGAGACCCTGGTCCGCGCGTTGCGGTGATGGCCCCTGCCCGGGGCGGCTACGCTCGCCCGCATGCTGGCGATCAGTTCTTTGCTCTACGACAAGATCGTGGCTCATGCCCGTGCCGACCATCCGGACGAGGCGTGCGGGGTCATCGCGGGCCCCGCGGGCAGCGACCGCCCGGAGCGGTTCATCGCCATGCTCAACGCCGAACGGTCCCCGACGTTCTACCGGTTCGACTCCCTGGAGCAGTTGCGGGTGTGGCGGGAGATGGACGACCGTGACGAGGAGCCGGTGGTCATCTACCACTCGCACACCGCGACGGAGGCCTACCCCTCCCGTACCGACATCTCCTACGCCAGTGAACCCGGGGCCCACTACGTCCTGGTCTCCACCCGGGAGCCGGACCGGGCCGAGTTCCGGTCATTCCGTATCGTGGACGGTGAAGTGACCGAGGAGGAAGTGCGGATCACCGGGGGGGACGGTGCTGCGGAGGACGGCCCGGGACAGGACGTCTCTGCCGCGACGGCGGAATGATCCCGCCGGCCCGCCGGTTGAACTGCGCGACGACCGCAACTGCTACGCCCCCCGGGGCCACACACTGGAGCACCGTCCATGGCCATCGAGGTCCGCATCCCGACCATCCTTCGTACCTATACCGGCGGCGCGAAGTCGGTCGAGGGCTCCGGCAGCACGCTCGCTGAGCTGCTCGGGGACCTGGATTCCAGGCACCAGGGACTGCGGGAGCGGCTGGTCGACAACGCCGGGCTGCGGCGTTTCGTCAACGTGTACCTCAACGACGAGGACGTGCGGTTCCTCGGCGGCCTCGAGACGCCGGTCACGGACGGTGACACCGTGACGGTGCTGCCCGCGGTGGCCGGCGGGAGCAGCTGAGCCACCCCGGCGGAGGCGATCCGCGCCGCACTGCCAGGCCAGCCGACAGGCGCGCGACAGGAGCCCGATGCGATACGACTCGCTGCTCGACTCGCTGGGCGGGACCCCGCTGGTGGGGCTGCCCCGGTTGTCACCAGCCCCGGACGTGCGGCTGTGGGCCAAGCTCGAGGACAGGAACCCGACCGGGTCGGTCAAGGACCGCGCGGCGTTCTTCATGGTCGAGCAGGCAGAGAAGGACGGGCTGCTGCCCCGCGGCGCCACCATCCTGGAGCCGACCTCGGGGAACACCGGGATCTCCCTGGCCATGATCGCGCACCTGCGCGGCTATCAGATGATCTGCGTCATGCCCGAGAACACCTCGGTCGAACGCAGGCAGATCCTGCAGATGTACGGGGCGCAGATCATCTCCTCGCCGGCCGCTGGCGGGTCCAACGAGGCGGTCAGGGTGGCGCGCCGGCTTGCCGCCGAGCACCCCGACTGGGTGATGCTCTACCAGTACGGGAATGAGGCGAACGCCCGGGCGCACTACGCCACGACGGGCCCCGAGCTGCTTGCCGACCTGCCCGGCATCACGCATTTCGTGGCCGGCCTCGGCACCACGGGCACCCTCATGGGAGTGGGCCGCTACCTGCGTGAGCAGGTGCCCGGAGTGACCATCGTGGCGGCGGAGCCGCGCTACGGCGAGCTGGTCTACGGGCTCCGCAACGTGGACGAGGGCTTCGTCCCCGAGCTCTACGACGCCTCGGTGCTGACCACGCGGTTCTCGGTCTCCGCCAGCGATGCGCTGCGCCGCACCAGGGAACTGCTCGACGCCGAGGGCATCTTCGCCGGGATCTCGACCGGCGCCGCGCTGCACGCGGCACTCGCCATGGCGGCCAAGGCGCGAAAGGCCGGCCAGCGGGCCGACATCGCCTTCATCGTCGCCGACGCCGGCTGGAAGTACCTGTCCACCGGGGCGTACTCGGGCACCTTGGAAGAGGCTGAAGCGCGCCTGGAGGGCCAACTGTGGGCATGACCGCGTTCGACGAGGCGACAGCGGTCACGCCGGAGGGCGACGGCTGCTACGCCATCCGGCCCGATGAGCGGTTCGCCATCGTGTCCGGCGACGGGTCGGTCGGCGCGGTCAACGGCGGCGTCCTCCTCGCCACCGTGCTGCGGGCGGTGCTGGACACCTCGCCGCATCCGGACCCGGTCGCGACCAGCGCACACTTCCTCCGGGTGCCCCGCCCCGAGAAGGCGCGGGTCCAGGTCACCTGGCTCAAGCAGGGCAAGACCGCGGCCACGGCCCGCGCGGCGCTGCTGCAGGACGGCGCCTGCCTGCTGGACACCACGATCACCACGGGCAGGCTCGCCGATCCTGGTGACGGCGGCCTGTGCTGGACCGGCGAACCGCCGGTGCTGCCGCCGGTCGGGGAATGCACGGGGTTCGCCGATTTCGCGGGGGCCACCAGGAGCACCGGCTACGCCGGCCAGGTCGACCTGCGCCTCGACCCGGCGACGTCGGGCTGGCTGCGCGGCCAGCCGCAGGGGGTGCCGGAGATGCGCGCGTATTTCCAGTTGCGCGAGGAGCGCCCGCCCGACGCCTACCTGCTCGCGCTGGCGGTGGACGCGCTGCCCCCGGTGATCTTCGGCATCGCACGGGCGGGCTGGTCACCGACCGTGGAACTCACCTGGCACATGCGCGCGGTGCCGGCGCCCGGGATGCTGCGGCTGGCGGCCCGGTCCCGGCACGTCAGCGGCGGCTGGTTCGACGAGGAGTCCGAGGTCTGGGACTCGGCCGGGCACCTCGTCGCGCAGAGCCGCCAGATCGCCCGGGTAGGCCGCGGCCGCGGTGGCCCGGCCCCATGACCCGCGGTTCCGGAGGTCGCCCCCCCAGGCTGGCCAGCGGGGGGTTCCGGGGGGTCGTCCCCCCGGGCTGGCGGGGCCCCGGCCCGGTGACGGGGGAGCCGGGCCGTAGGCCAGCGGGGGGTTCCGGGGGGTCGTCCCCCCGGGCTAGCACTGCACTAGCCTGGTCGCCGTGCGCATCACAGTGATCGGGTGCTCGGGGTCGTTTCCCGGCCCGGACGGCCCGGCGTCCTGTTACCTGCTCGAGGCGGAGGGCTTCCGGCTACTGCTTGACCTCGGCAACGGCGCTGTCGGCGCGCTGCAGCGGCATGCCAGCCTCGACAGCATCGACGCGGTCTGCCTGAGCCACCACCACGCCGACCACTGCCTGGACATCTGCCCGTTCTGGGTGGCGCGCACGTACGGCCCCGAGGGCCGGCTGCCCCGGATTCCGGTGTACGGCCCGGAAGGCACCGCGCGGCGGATGGCCCAGGCGTACGGGCTCGACGAGAGTCCGGGCATGGAGGAAGCCTTCGACTTCGTGACCCTGGAGCCGGGCAAGCGGGAGATCGGCCCGTTCCAGATCACGCTGGCGCACATGAACCACCCGGTGGAGACGTTCGGATTCCGGGTCGAGCAGGCCGGCCGGGCCCTGGCCTACTCCGCCGACACCGGGACCTGCCCGGCGCTGGTCGAGTTGGCCAGCCAGGCCGATGTGCTGCTGTGCGAGGCGTCCTTCCTGACCAGGCCGGATCCCATGCCGGACATGCACCTGACCGCCCGGCAGGCCGCCGAGCACGCCGCCCGGGCCGGTGCGGGCCGGCTCGTGCTCACTCACCTGGTGCCGTGGAACGACCAGCAGCAGACCCTGGCGGAAGCATCTGCCTCGTCCTTCGGCGGCCCGATCTCGCTTGCCGCGCCGGGGCAGGTCATCGCGCTGGACTAGGTCCAACCGACAGGGCTGGACTTCATGACCGCTAGGGCTGGCGGCGGCCTGTGCCCGGTCGCTGACCGGAGGTCACCGCCCGGCTCACCTCGTCCCGCCTAAGATGATCAGGTATGCGCGTACTTGTGACCGGCGGTGCCGGTTTCATCGGCTCCCATATCGGTGACGCCCTGCTGGCAAGGGGAGACGATGTTCTCGTACTGGATGACCTGTCCTCGGGCCGGGCCGGAAGGCTCGATCCGCAGGTCCCGCTGCACAAGCTGAGCATCACCGACGCCGCGGCGCTCAACGACGAGGTGGCCGCGTTCGGCCCGGAACTGATCTGCCATCTGGCGGCGCAGATCGATGTCCGCGCGTCCGTCGACGCGCCCGCGGCGGACGCCGGCGTCAACATCCTGGGCACGGTCAATCTCCTGGAGGCGGCCCGGAAGGCGGGCGCCCGGGTGCTGTTCGCCTCTACCGGAGGTGCCCTGTACGGGCGTGACGCGCCCATCCCGTCCCTGGAGGACGTGCTGCCGCTGCCCGAGTCGCCGTACGGGATCGCCAAGTACTGCGCGGAGTGCTACATCGGCCTGTACAACCGGCTGCACGGCACCAGGCACTCGGTGCTGCGGCTGGCCAACGTGTACGGGCCGCGGCAGGACCCGGCGGGCGAGGCCGGGGTCATCACCATCTTCTGCGCCAGCGTGCTGGCCGGCCGGGAACCGACCATCTACGGCGACGGCACCCAGACCCGCGACTACGTGTACGTCGGTGACGCGGTCCGCGCATTCCTCACCGCCGGCGACAGCGGCCGCCCGGGCACCTGGAACATCGGCACCGGCGTCGAGGTGAGCGTGCTCGACCTGGTCGCCATCATCGGTGTGGTGGCCGGCCGTGACGTCCGGCCGGCGTTCGCCGGGCCCCGTCCCGGCGAACTGCAGCGCAGCGCCGTCGCCACCGAACGCGCCGCCAGCGAGCTCGGCTGGCGCGCGGCCAAGCCGCTCGCCGAGGGCGTGCGGCGGGTGTACCAGTGGATCGAGTCCGGCGCCCCCGACCGCGCCACCTGCTGACCGGGGGCCAGGGGTCCCGCCCCGGGCCAGCACGGCCAAGGCCCGGTGACGAAGGAACGGGGCCTTGAGCCACCGGGGGTTCCGGGGGTCGCCCCCCGGGCTAACACCGAGCACCATCCTGCCGGCGCTAGGCTGTCGGCCATGTCGCGACCCGATGGGCGCAGCGCTGATCAGCTGCGCGAGATAAAGATCACGCGTGGCTGGCTGGAGCACGCCGAAGGCTCGGTGCTCATCGAGTTCGGTGCCACCCGGGTGCTCTGTGCCGCCAGTGCCACCGAGGAGGTGCCGAGGTGGCGTCGTGGCAGCGGGCTGGGCTGGGTGACCGCGGAGTACGCCATGCTGCCCAGGGCCACCAACACCCGCGGCGACCGGGAGTCGGTCAAAGGCCGGCCCGGCGGCCGCACCCAGGAGATCTCCCGCCTTGTCGGCAGGTCGCTGCGGGCCTGCGTGGACGCGAAGGCACTCGGCGAGAACACCGTCATCATCGACTGTGACGTGCTCCAGGCCGACGGCGGCACGCGCACCGCGGCCATCACCGGCGGCTACCTCGCGCTGGCCGACGCGGTCGGCTGGCTGCAGGGCCGCCGCCGGTGCAAGGGCGACCCGCTGGTCGCCTCGGTAGCCGCGGTAAGCGTGGGCATCGTGGACGGTGAACCCCGGCTGGACCTGTGCTACACCGAAGACGTCGCGGCCCAGACGGACATGAACGTGGTGTGCACCGGGGACGGCAGCTTCGTCGAGATCCAGGGGACTGCGGAGCGGGAGCCGTTTGGCCGCGAACTTCTTGATCAGCTGCTGGACCTCGGCGTGGCCGGGTGCGCCGAGCTGAGCCGGCTGCAGCGCGCCGCGCTGGGCCAGTGAGCGACGCTGGCCTCATCCTCGCCACCCGCAACGCCAAGAAGCTCGCCGAACTGCGGCGCATCCTGGAGGCCAGCAGCGTCGGCGTGAGCGTCACCAGCCTCAGCGAGTACCCGGACATGCCCGAGGTGGCCGAGACCGGCGCCACGTTCACCGAGAACGCGCTGCTGAAGGCGCGGGCGGTCGTGGCGCACACGGGGCGCCCGGCGGTCGCCGAGGACTCCGGCCTGTGCATCGACGCGCTGAACGGGATGCCCGGGGTGCTGTCCGCCCGCTGGGCCGGCCGGCACGGGGACGACGAGGCGAACCTGCGGCTCGTGCTCGGCCAGCTTGCCGACGTGCCCGCGGACCGCCGGGCGGCGCACTTCGCCTGCGTGGCGGCGCTGGTGCTGCCGTCGGGCGGGGAGCACGTCGCCGAGGGAACGGTCAGCGGCCGGATCACCGACGCCCCGCGCGGCACGAACGGATTCGGCTACGACCCGATCTTCGTGCCCGCCGCCTCCGAGCTGACCACGGCCGAGATGAGCCCGGAGGCCAAGGACGCGATCAGCCACCGGGGCCGTGCGCTGCGCGCCCTGGCGCCGGTCATCGCCGCGCTGCTCGGCGGCTGACGCCGCTGCCGGTACGGTAGTCGCCGGGGACGGATGTAGCCGTCCCCGAGGAGGGAGCAGTGGTGAGCAAGCTGCAGCCGGGCGATGAGGCGCCGGATTTCACGCTGACCGATGCCGACGGCAATCAGGTGACCCTGTCGTCGCTGCGCGGCCAGCAGGTGATCGTGTACTTCTACCCGGCGGCGATGACGCCGGGCTGTACCAAGGAAGCGTGCGATTTCAGGGACAGCATCGCCTCACTGGCGGCAGCGGGGGTGACGGTGCTGGGCATCTCCCCGGACGCTCCCGCCAAGTTGGCCAAGTTCCGCGACCGCGACGGTCTGAACTTCCCGCTGCTGTCCGACCCGGACCACAAGGTGCACGAAGCCTACGGCGCCTGGGGCGAGAAGAAGCTCTACGGGAAGACCAGGGTGGGCGTCATCCGTTCCACCTTGGTGGTCGGCGAGGACGGAAAGATCTCCCGGGCCTATTACAACGTCAAGGCCACCGGCCACGTGGCCAGGCTCCGCCAGGACCTCGGGTTGTGACGCCGGTTTAGGCTGAGCAGACAAGGGGCCGTAGCCCAATTGGCATGAGGCACGGGCTTTAGGTGCCCGGCAGTGTGGGTTCGAATCCCACCGGCCCCACCGGCCCCACCATGGGATCTCTCAAGAGATCGGAATGACCGGGTACGACGCTCACAACGCAGGTGGTCAGGAAGTCGACGGCAATTCGATCTCGATTATCAGCCCGCCACCGTCGCGCGGCTGGGCGTGGATGGCGCCGTCGTGAGCGACGGTGATAGCACGGACGATGGACAGGCCCAGGCCGGCCCCTCGGTGATCGGTGCGGTCGGCGGCCAGCCTGCGGAATGGCTCGAAGACCGAAGGCAGCGCGGCGGCGGGGATGTCCTGGCCGGTGTTGCGCACGGTCAGCGAGGGCTGGGCGGAGACGGTGACCTCGGCCCAGCCGTCCGGCTGGTTGTACATGATCGCGTTGGTGACGAGATTGCTGATGAGCCGCTCCAGCATCAGCGGATCGCCTGGCACCAGCCGCTCCGCGAGCACCCGGCGCAGGCTGACCCCGCGCTCGGCGGCCAGTTCGGCGTGGGCGTCCAGGACCGACGCGGTGAGCTCGTCGAGGCGCACCGGGACCTTGCCGGGCAGGCCGCGTTCGCTTTCGGCCAGCACCAGCAGCCCTTCGATGAGCTTTTCGTTGCGCTCGCTGGCGCGGAGCAGCTGGCCGCCGAGCCGGTGCAGGTCCGGGCCGCTGTCCGGGTCGTCCATGGCTACCTCGGTGAGCAGCCGCTGCACGGCCTGCTGGGTGCGCAGCTCGTGCGAGGCGTTCGAGGCGAACCTGCGCTGGCTCTCGTAGCCGGCCACGAGCCGGTCCAGCGCCGCGTCGACCGCGTCGGCTAGTTCTTTCAGCGGGTCGGCCTCGCCGGTCATCCGGATGCGCTGGCGCAGGTTCTGTGGCCCGAGCTGGCTGACGGTGCCGGCCATGTCGGTCAGGGGGCGCAGCAGCCGGGCGGCGAGCCGCGAGCAGCCCCACGCCGCGAGCGTCAGCCCCGCCATCAGCAGCGCGAGCAGGAGGATCCGCACTAGTGGTGAATAGCCGGGTGCGCCGCAGCCTTGGGCCAGGTGGGGGAGGAAGGGCACTTGCGTGCATGCCCCGTATCCGGTGTTCCCGAAGGAGAGCAGCACGTTGATCACCGTGAACACGGCCGCGCTCAGCGCCAGGAAGCCAGCGACGGCGACCAGCGCGAAGGTCAGGGCGAGGCGCCGCCGCAGCGGTGGCACTTTCCGGGTCATGAGCCGATCCGGTAGCCGGCGCCGGGTACGGTCTCGATCAGCGGGGGGTCGCCCAGCTTGCGGCGCAGCGTCATCACCGCGACCCGCACCGCGTTCGTGAACGGGTCGGCGTGCTCATCCCACGCCTTTTCCAGCAGTTCCTCGGCGCTCACCACGGTGTTCCCCGCCCGCATGAGGACCTCCAGGACCGCGAACTCCTTGGGGGTGAGCGGCAGCAGCAGGCCATCCCGCGACGCCTGGCGCCGGGGCAGGTCCAGGGTGATCCCGGCACGTTCCAGTACCGGCGGCAGGGCGGGCCGTGCCCGCCGTCCGAGCGAGCCCACCCGGGCGACCAGTTCGGCGAAGGCGAACGGTTTGGTGAGGTAGTCGTCCGCGCCCAGGTCCAGCCCGTCCACCCGGTCCCTGATGCTGGACGCCGCAGTGAGCATCAGCACCCTGGTTTCTCCGCCCTCGGCCACGATCCGCCGGCACACCTCGTCGCCGTGGACATGGGGGAGGTCACGGTCGAGAATCACGACGTCGTAGCGGTGGGTCGTCACCCGTTCCAGGGCGGCGTCCCCGTCGTAGCAGACATCGACCGCCATGGACTGCCGCCGCAGCCCGGCAGCGATGTTGTCCGCCAGCAGTGGCTCGTCCTCGGCCACCAGCACGCGCATCGGATCTCCTGTCCCGCTGTGTCTCCCAGTATCCCCGGCCGCCGGATAAGGACGGGATAAGCGCTACGCTTACCGGCCCGCTACCGGCGGGTTGTTACAACGTCGTTCATGACGACCACCGCTCCGCGCCTTTCCGCCCATCGGGGCCGGCCAGACGCCGCGCCGGCGGGTCCGTGACCCCGGGCCCCGTCTCGCGGGCGGCCAGGCTCGACCGCGTGCTCCGGGCCATCGCCATCGGAGTCCTCGCCCCGCTCACGGCCTGGGTCATCATGCGGTGGTTCGCCGAACCCGTTGACTTCCACATCTACCGCTACGCCTCGGTCTGGGCCCTGCATGGATCGGACATTTACGCGGGGGACATCGCCGGGCCGGGGATCGGCGGTCACGGGCTGCCGTACACCTATACCCCGTTCGCCCTGCTCGCCCTGCTCCCGACGGCCCTGGCCAGCTGGAGCGCCGCGTACCACGTATGGGGCCTGGCCGCCGCGTTCGCCGTCGCGTGGGCTGAGAACGCGGTAGTGGTCCGGGTGATCCCGCTCGGATCCGGCACGCGCCGCGCAGCGGTCCTGGCGTGCGCCCTGGCCGTCACCGCCGCCTCCACGATGATGATCAACGAGATCTCGATGGGCCAGGTCAACAGCCTGCTGATGCTGGCTTGCCTGGCCGATCTGTTCCGGCCCCGGCACGGGCGGCTGGCCCGGCTGATCCCGCCCGGCACGCTGGTCGGCGTCGCCACCGCCATCAAGCTCACGCCGGGCCTGTTCATTTGCTACTTCTTGGTCACCCGGCAATGGCGGCTTGCCCGGAACAGCGCACTGGCCGCGGCCGCCTGCCTGATCGCCGCCGCCGCGGTGTACCCGGCGATGAGCGAGCAGTTCCTCACCTCGGTGATGTGGCACCTGCCGCACCTGGTCGCGTACGGTCACACCTTCTCCGGCTCGGGAAACAACTCAGTGCAGGGGATACTCGCCGCCATCGGGCCGTGGACCAGCCCGCTGCGGACGCCGTCCTCGGTCGCGGTGGCCGCACTGGGGCTGTGGGCGGCCCGCGCCTGCCACCGGCTCGGACATGAACTCGAGGCGTGGCTGATCACCGGCATCACGGCCCAGCTGGCCTCCCCAGTGAGCTGGACCCATCACTGGATCTGGCTCGCTCCGGCGGTCCTGCTCGCCGCCCTCCACGCGCGCACCCGCGTCCAGCGGACGGGCACCGCCCTCGCCGTCATGATGCTGCTCATCGGCTCCACCGTCGGCCAGTACCTGCTGGTTCACGGGCCAGCCTGGGCATTGCCAGTCGCCGTCCTGCAGCGCGAATGCCTGGTATCCGCCGGAATCTGGTGCTGCGTCACGTTCCTGATCCACGCGGCCCGAGCCGCGCGCGACCGTGCCCAGAGACAGACGCCGCCGTTGGCTGCAGCAGAGCTGGATGATCACGAGGACCGATCGATGAAGGATGGCGCGGGTTCTAGCTGGCCGCGCCCAAGAGCGTGCCTTGGACCGGTGACTGGCCAGCCTTGGCCGGTGAGGGGGTTTCAAGGTCGATGGCGGCGATCTCCAGCAGGTCGGTGAGGGCGGCGCCAGGCGATCACGCGGCCGGGCTCAGGCGCGTTCGCTGGCGGGAACCGGGCGCTGGGGGCCGGGTGCCAGTTCGATGCGGGCCGCGTGCATGGCGAGTTCGGTGAGGCGCCTGCGGGACGACTCGTGCATCTGCTGCAGGCGCTGGAGCGCAAGGCCGTCGAGCAGGGCGATGAAGCGGCGGGTGAAGTCGGCGAGCGAGGCCGGGGGGGCGAATGCTCCCTCCTGGACACCGCGGGCAATGAGGGCGGCGAGGTCATCGCGCCATGGATTCAGCAGTTCTTCCAGGAACTGGTTCACCTGCCTGTTGTGCGGTGCGCGGGCCCACGCCTCCAGCCAGAGGATCCAGCTCGGGTCCGGATGGGTGCCCGGCAGGTACAGCTCGATGAATCGTTCGAGCTGGCGCCAGGCACCGGTCACCCTGGCCAGGGCGGCCTCACGCCGCATCGTGTCCTGGTGCTCCTGCCAGGCCAGGGTCTCCAGCAGGATGTGCTCCTTAGAGGTGAAGTAGTACATCAGCTGGCCGGAGCTCATCTCGGCCCGCCGGGCTATCTCGGCGAGCCGGACCTGGTCGATGCCGGCTTCGATGATCAGGTTCAGGGCCGCCTGGAGAACGCGGTCGCGGCTGCGCCGCCCGTCTTCGGTGCTGGCTGGCCCGCGGCGCCGCAGCGCTGGGGCAGGGACTCGTGCCGCCGGGTCTGTCGTGGGCATGTGCGGTACTGCTCCGTGATCTTCCGATGACACGACGGGGCCAGTGAGACGAATACCAGTCTAGAGTATTGCTCTAGAAATTGCTTTACTGATACTTTGCATTTCGATAGGCTGTGATTGACTCTGGGCGGGCGCCTGGCGCAACGTGCGCCGTCGCTTGGGTGTGAGAGCTATGAGCACACTGATTCGAACCAACCATGTGTCGTTGGCCGACCGGCGCGACTTCGTCCGGGAGCTGATGGCCGCGACGTGGGTACCGATGGAATGCGGCGCCATCCGCCCCGACCCCGACTATGTGGGAGAGTTCCGCGCCAGCGGTCTCGGCGCGATGCAGGTGGTCGTGATGGACGTCACGCCCCTCAGGGTGTGCCGCACCCCCGAGCTGATCTCGCAGGCGGATCCGGACATGCTCAAGCTGGTGCTGGTGCGCGGCGGCAACTCGTGCGTGGTTGAGCAGGACGGCCGGCAGGCCCCCGTGTCGGCGGGCGAGTTCACCATCTATGACACCCGGCGGCCCTACGAGGTGGTGTGCGGGGCTGGCGGGGACTGGCCGACGCAGATGATGACCTTCATGTTCCCGCCGTCCCTGTTGCCGCTGTCCCGGAACCGGCTCAGGCGGCTGGCCGCCGTACGTTTCCAGGCCGACGCCGGCCTGGGGGATCTGACCTCGCAGTTCCTCCTCCAGCTGGCCCGCAACATCGATCACTACAGCCCGGCCGAGGCTGCGCGGCTTTCGACCGCCGCGCTGGAGGTGCTGGCGACGCGGCTGGCGCACGAGCTGGACGTCCAGGACTGGGGCACACCGGAGGCGCGCAGGCATGCCCAGCTCACCACGGTTCAGGCCTTCATACAGCAGCACCTGGGTGACCCTGGGCTGTCCCCGGCCATGATCGCAGCGGCGCATCACATTTCGCTGCGCTCCTTGCACCAGCTCTTCCACGACGAGGGCCTGACCGTGGCGGGCTGGATCCGGCAGCGGCGGCTGGAGCGCTGCCGCCGGGACCTTTCCGATCCGGCGCTGGCTCCCCGCCCGGTCGCGGCCATCGCGGCCAGGTGGGGCTTTTCCAGCCCCGCCGACTTCAGCCGGGCCTTCCGCGCCGTGCACGGATTGCCCCCGGCGGAGTACCGCAGGTCTGCACGCGTTGTGAAGGTTTCTGCGCGCTGACCCAACGACAGGCTGAACCCTCTCGCCGATGCTGGCCGTACTGCGAACAAACAGGGGGCATCAGCGATGAGCACTATCGAAACCGAGCGGCCGCAGGCGCGCTATGCGATGGGGCACTCACCGGAGGAATACGACCGGCTGCGCGCGCAGGCGCGCGTGTGGGAGGACGCGACTGGACGGCTGCTTGACCGGATCGGCCTCGGGCCCGGCGCGAGCTGCCTGGACGCCGGCTGCGGGCCTGGCGAGACGATGCGCCTCATGGCCGAGCGGGCCGGGCCCGCGGGCCGGGTCCTGGGCATCGACACCGACTCCTCGCTCGGCGCCACGGCGCTGGCCGCGCTGCACGAGGCAGGCCACCGCCAGTGCTCCTTCCGCGCACAGGACCTCACCGGCGGCGAGCCGATCCCGGGTGCGCCGTTCGACCTCGTCTACGCGCGCCTGCTGCTGTTCCACCTGCCGCAGCGTGCCGCCGTGCTGGCGCGGCTGTGGGATGCCGTCGCTCCGGGCGGTCATCTGCTCGTCCAGGACTACGACCTCCGCGGCGTCACCGTGCTCCCGGCGCTGGACAGCGTCGCGGAACTGGATCGGGTCATTACCGGCGTGTTCCATGCGGTGGGCGCCGACGTGCATACCGGTGCCCGGCTGCCGCAGCTGTTCGCGCAGGCAGGCATCGGGTATCCGGACGGCACCGACGTCGCTGGCCGTCTCGAACCGCTCGCCACCGGCCGCACGCTCCTGGAGAGCACCTTCCGCAGCGTGCTGCCGGTGGCCCTGGCGCATGGCATCACCACGTCGGTCGGCGCCACCGGGGCGCTGGCCGCGATCGACCGCGACGCCGCCCGCTTCGCCGACTGCCCGATGGGATGGCCGCTGCTGATCGGCGCCTGGAAGCGCAAGGAGCAGGCATGATCTCCGTGGCCCGGTCCAGGCCTGCTCCCCCCGGGCGGCTGGGAGCGATCGCCATGACCCCCGGCTCGATCGACGTGCACGCCGTCCGCAGGCACTTCACGTTCCCTGAGCATGGCCGGATAGCGACCAACAACGCGGCCAGCACCCAGCCGCCGCGTGAGCTGCTCGCGCTCTACCAGTCGCTCGCGCCCGGGTACGAGAACGTCCACCGCGGGCAGTCCACCGCCTCACAGTGGATGACCGCGCTGTTCGAGGAGTCCTACGACACGATCGCGCAATTCATCGGCGCCCCGGGCCGGGCCAGCGTCGCGCTGTACCGGAACACGACCGAGGCCATCAACGCGGTCATGTACTCGCTGCTCACCGAGTTCCGGGACGGCGACAACGTCGTCACGACGACGATGGAGCACAACTCCAACTACGTCCCCTGGTACGCGCTGTGCCGGGAGATACTGCCGCGGCTCGGGCGGCGGGTGGAATACCGGCTGGCCCGGTTCGATCCGGACAGCGGCGAGCTTGACCTCGATCACCTGGCGTCGCTGATCGACGCCCGCACCAAGCTGGTCTGCTGCACCGGTGCGTCCAACTTCCTCGGCACCCGCAACCCGCTCGCCGCCGTCCGGGCACTGGCCGATGCCAGCGGATACCCGCAGCCGGACGGCGAGCGGCGGTCGTACCTGCTGGTCGACGCCGCCCAGCTGGTGCCGGGGTCGTTCGTCGACGTGCGGGCCCTCGGCGTCGACTACCTGGCGTTCTCCTTTCACAAGATCATGGCGCCGTTCGGGGTCGGCGTGCTGTACGCCAGGGAGCACCTGCTCCGGTCCGCGCTGCCGTTCCTGTACGGCGGCGACATGATCGCCGAGGGGCGCGTGTTCCCGCGGCGGGTCGAGTACAACTCGCTGCCCTGGAAGTACACCGCTGGCACGCCCAACATCCTCGGCACGATCGTCTCCGCGCAGGCGCTGCGCATCCTGCTGGACCTGGCGCTGACGCCCGGCCGCCCGGCGTACTTCGGCACCGGCGCACCCATCGGGCGCGCCGCCGTGCACGCTGCCATGGGCCGCGTCTCCCGCTGGAACCAGCAGCTCACCAGCAGGGCGCTGGACCGGCTCGGCGCGATCGGCGGGATCACCATCTACGGTCCCCGGGATCCGGCACGGCGCACGTCGCTGGTCGCGTTCAACCTGGCTGGCCGGGACCCGGTCCGCGTGGCCCAGGCCCTGAACCGGGCCGGGGTGGAGTCGCGGGCCGGCTGTCACTGCGCCACGCTGGCGCATCACGCACTCGGGCTGACGCCACCGGCGAGCTGCCGCCTCAGCTTCTACCTCTACAACACCCCTGACGAGGTCGACCATGCCGTGGCGGCGGTGGCCGCGGTCGCCGCCGATCGCCGCATGCCCGCGGCACCCCGGCACCGGCCTCGCCGGCCAGGGGTGCGTCCGGCCCGCTGGCGGGTCCCGGTGCTCTCGGCATGATCGTCCTGGACCTCGGAGGAGCACAATGCGGACCGTCTTAACCGTGCAGCTCTGCATCCACTGCAGGCAGCGCCCGGCCGGGTTCTGGGTCAGCCGCAGCAGCGACAGGACAGTCCGCCGGCCCTGGTGCCTGGCATGCTGCACAGAGCTGGCCCGGGCCGACTACGACATGACCCCGTTCGATGGCAGCCGCGCCCGATCGGCGGTCGGTCCAGCCGCGCGTTGACCGGAGAAGTCAGGATCAGCCGCTCGCCGCGCCCGGCAACTGAGGTCCCGGTTAACGTCAATCCGCGCGCGGTGCGTTGCGGATGATGCGTTCCCGCAGATCGGGGAGGTAGCGTGCAGCGGTCACAAAATCCCCGTCGTCGTGGAGAATGGCGAGGTCGTGGTGCGCTGCTGTCGCGCAGATCAGCAGGTCCACGGCCGACAACGCGCGGTGTGCCCCATGGCGGAGCAGGCGGTATTGCGCGGACTCCACCCACCGCCACGCGCCCTTGGGGACGGGAGCGTCGGGATACAGCGTGTCGAACATCTCCGAATAGTCGGATATTCGCCGGAGCTGAAGTCGCGGCGGAGGGTTTCGACAGCCGGGCGGTCCGTCCGCCCGGGCTGATTTATTCGGCGCGCAGGGCGGTGGCGGTCCTGGTGGCGGCGGCCCAGCCGGCCGGGAGCAGCGCCCCGGCCACCGCGATCACCAGCCCGGCCAGGCCCAGCATGGCGATCTGCCAGCCGCCGTACACGTGCAGGAAGCTGGCGGGCAGGCCGGTGTTGGCGGCGGCAGCCATGGTGGGCAGCACGTAGTGGTGCAGCGCGATCCCGGCCGGGACCGCGATCAGGCCGGCCACCAGGCCGGTGCCGGCGACCCAGCAGACCACCATGGCGATGGCCTGCCGTGGCGTCATCCCGATCGCCTTGAACACCCCGAGGTCGTGCACCCGTTCCCTGGTGTGCAGCACCACCGTGTTGAGCACGCCGAGGCCGGCCACGATCGCCAGCAGCAGCGTCAGCGTGCCGATCAGGCCAATGACGACCGGCAGGCCACCGTCGCGCCCGGTCAGGTTCACCCCGTAGGGGGACCCGAGCCGCAGTGCGTGCACGTACGAGGTGGCGGAGATACCGGGGCGCAGCGCCACGTCGTACAGGCTCGGCGTCACCCCGGGCTCGGCCCGCGCCAGCGTTTGCCAGTCGGTGAGCATCGAGACCCCGTTGTTGTCGGTGTCGAAGACCTGACCGACGATCTTCACCGGGACCAGCCTGCTGCTGGAGATGATCGTGACGGTGCCGCCGACCGACTTGCCGGTGTCGTTGAGGAAGCCGGTGCTCACGACCGCCTGGCCGGGGCCGGTGTACCAATGCCCGCTGATCATGGCGTAGCCGGTCCACGTCGCAGTGCCCTGGAAGGCGGTCAGGGCGACATGCGGGGACAGCCCGGCCACGCTGATCATCTGGTCGGCCTGGGCAACGTAGCGCAAGGTGCCCGGCTGCTCCCGAAGCGCGGCGGTGATGGTCCGCTGCGCCTCGGCCGGCGTGGGCAGCTTCCCCTGGCCAGATGACCCGGCCGGAGCAGGGCCGGCCGTTTCCTGGCTTGCACTCCGCTTGAGGATACGGACACCGCCGGGGCCGCCCGCCGGTATGAACACCTGCACCGGTTCGGCGCTCGCGTGGCTGAGACCCTCCGCGACCCGGTTCAGCGACGCTCTCAGGCCCACCGCGAACGTGACCGCGGTCGCGCCGAGCAGCACGGCGGTCAACGTGATCGCGGTGCGGGCCGGGCGGGCGAACGGGGCCGCGAGCCCGATCGTCACCGGCCGGGGCAGCGCGAGCCTGCCCAGCAGCCGGTGCGCGGCATGGCCGTGGCCGGCGCGCGGCGCCCGCCCGGCGGCGATCGCCTGCACCGCGCTGTACCGGCCGGCCCGGATAGCGGGAAGCAGCGCGGAGATGCCGGTCAGGCAGCACATGGCCAGCGGGACGGCCAGGTCCACCCATCCGGGCACGCGCAGCGCGCCGACCCCGTACACGTTCGCGGTCTGGCGGAGCACCGGTGCCGCGAGCAGGTTCCCCAGCACCACACCGGCCAGGCATCCGGCGATCGCCGGCACCATGGCCTGGCTGGTGTAGGCGGCCACGACCTGGCCGGGGGAGAAGCCGATGCTCTTGAGCACCCCGATCCTCCGGTAGCCGGCCACCACCGCGCCGCTGACCACGCTGGCCACGATCAGCGTGGACAGCACCAGGCCCAGGCCGGCGAAGGCGACCACGAACGGCACGAACGGCGCGATGTTCGACTTTTCCTGGGCCCTGATCGCCAGATAGGACTGTGTCCCGGTGACCGCCCCCGCGGGCAGCGCACCGGTGACCGCGGCGACATCGGTGCGGATGGCCGCGGCGCTGCCCGCATCGCGGAACCGGTACTGCATCTGCGCGGCGGGCGGGGTGCCGGGCGCCAGCAGCTTGGCGATCTCGCCGGGCAGCACCCAGCCGGCCGCCGAGCTGTCCACCGAGTCGGCGATGCCGACAATGGTCAGCGTGACCTTGCCCGCCGCACCGGACATGGTGAGCTGCGTGCCCAGCGGCATGGAGACACCGATGCCTGGACTGGGATCGCTGGCCAGCACCAGCTGCCCGGGCCCGGTCGCCCAGTGGCCGGACTGCAAGGTCACGTCGTCGACTGGGCCACCCGGCGAGGCCCGCCCGGCTATGAGCATCGGCGACATGGCCACCTGGGCGCCGTTCGGCCCGGTGAACTTCGGCGCGACGGTCACCTCGGCGAACGGCCCCACCGCCGCGGTCACCTCCGGCAGCCGCCGGGTGGCGGCCAGGTCGGCGGCGGTAGCCCGGGCAGGGTTCACCACCGTGATCACGTGCGCCCCGCGTTGGGCCGCGAAGGCGTGGTCGAACGGGGTGCTTGAGTCCGCGACGAGCGCGAGGGCCAGCACGCAGGCGCCGGTGGACACCAACAGCACCAGGCCGATCACGATCGTCTGCACCCGCCGTCTGGTCAGCCCGCCCGCCGCGGCACGGGTGACCGGGCCCAGCCTCATGACCGCACCTGCGCCCGTGCCAGCCCGGCCACGCCAGCGGCGTGGGCGGCCGGGCCCCCGCTGATCCGGCCGTCCACGATGTGCACCGTGCGGCTGGCATAACGGGCCGCCAGGTCCGGGTTGTGGGTGACCAGCACCAGGCTCTGCCCGGAGGCGTTCAGGTCCAGCAGCAGCGCGCCGATCTCCTCGCCGGTGGCGGTGTCCAGCGCCCCGGTCGGCTCGTCGGCCAGCAGCAGCTCGGGCCGGTTGACCAGCGCCCGGGCGATCGCCACCCGCTGCCGCTCACCGCCCGACAGGCGGCCCGGGTAGGCGTTGCGGTGCCGTTCGATGTGCAGCGCGGCCAGCAGTTCGTCGGCCCGTGCCCTGGCCTGGCCGCGGCGCATTCCGGCGAGCTGCGCGGGCAGCAGCACGTTGTCGGCGACGGTCAGGTCGTCGAGCAGGTTGAAGAACTGGAAGATCATTCCGATACGGCGCCGCCGGAATCTGGCTACCCCGGTTTCGCTGAGCCGGTCCACCCGCTCCCCGGCCACCATCACCGTGCCGCTGGTCGGCTTGTCCAGGCCCGCGATGAGGTTCAGCAGCGTGGACTTGCCGCTGCCCGACGGGCCCATCACCGCCACCGCCTCACCCGGTGCGAGTTCCAGGCTCACCCCGTCCACGGCGGGCTGGCCGTCGTCGTAGCGCTTGGTCACGTTGTCGAAACGCACGAGAGCATCCATGTGCGGCACCGTAGGCGGTGCGGGACGGCGCAGGCGTCCGCCGCCGGATGCAAATGCGCCACGGCAGCCAGCCCGGGCGGGGTACCCGGTCATCCCGATGGCGGACCTGGGTACATAACGCGGCGGACGCCCCGGCGCCGTCACGAGGGCGATACTGGCCTGGTGAGGGAGCGACATCAGGTACCGGTGCGGGCCTGGCTCAGCCAGGCCCTCGCGTTCGCCCGGTCTGCCGAGCCTCGGGCGCCGCTGTCGCGCCGCGCCATCCTCACCGATATTGCGATCGCCGCGGTGGCCCTGGTGGCCGCGCTGCTCGCGGTCCGGTCCAGTTACGCGGGCCAGCCTGCGCAGTTCGCCGTCGATCCGCGCACAGGCAACGTGTTGGTTGTGGCGGTGACACCGCTTCAGGAAGCCTGGAAGCACGCATCCCTGGCCATCCTGTTCACCTCGCTGCCGCTCGCCGCGCGCCGGCGCTTCCCGCTGAGCGCCTTCGCGGTACTGCTGGCCGGCACGCTGGCGACCCAGATGTACGCAACGGAAGTCACGTTCCTGGCCATCGTGCTCGCCGGGTACTCGGCGGTCGCGTACAGCAGGTTCCGTGGTGCGGCGCTGCTCAGCATGATCCCTGCGGGCCTGCTGGTGGCCGTCAGCTACTGGAACGCGTCCCCGTCGAACTTGTCGGCGAGCGCTGTGCCGGTGTCGCCGGGAGGGCTCGGGTCCCTCAAGCGCGCCGGGGCAACGCTCCAGGCGGGTGCCCAATGGCGGGTGTCCGGGCTCGTGGTCGCGTTCTCGCTAATACTGATCGCGGTGATCGGCAACGCGATACAGGCGCGGGACCGAATCCGCCGCATCCGGGCCGAGCACGCGGCCGCCACCCGGCGGGCGCTCGACGAGGAGCGGGCGCACCTCGCCAGCGAACTGCACGACGTGGTGACGCACAACGTCAGCGTGATGATCGTGCAGGCCGGCGCGGCCCGGCAGGTGCTCGCCGCCGACCCGGCCGAGGCCACGGCCGCGCTGCTCGCGGTGGAAGCCAGCGGCCGGGCGGCCATGACCGAATTGCGCCACCTGCTCGGCCTGCTCAGCCCATCAGGCACCGGTGAGGCGCCGGCCCTGGACGGCGCCCAAGCTGGCCAGGACCTGAGCCCGCAGCCGGGCCTCGGCCAGCTCCAGCCGCTCATCGACCGGGTCAACGCGGCCGGGCTGCCCGTCGAACTGCAGGTCGGCGGCGTACCGCGGCCCCTGCCGCCAGGTCTCGACCTGGCCGCGTACCGGGTCGTCCAGGAGGCCCTGACCAACGTGCTCAAGCATGCCGGAAAGCCGCGAACCACGGTCCGGCTCGACTACCGGGAAACCGAGCTGATGGTCGAGGTCGCCGACGCCGGGCGGCCCATCCCGGCAGCCGGGCCCGCGGTCAACACCGTGCCCGGGTCCGGCCGTGGCCTGCTCGGGCTGCGCGAGCGGCTGGCGCTGTACGGGGGGGAACTGGACGCGGGGCCCCGGCCCGGCGGCGGCTGGCTGGTCCGGGCCCGCATGCCGGTGGACCCACCGGCCGGTAACGGTACCGAGCAGCCTGCCGGCGGCTTCGCGCCCCGGGCGGCGGAGCACCGGTGACCGGGATGGACGCAGCAGCGGTCCCCGGGGACGACGGGGCGCCCCGGGTGGTGATCGCCGACGACCAGACGCTGGTCCGCGGCGGGTTCCGGATGATCCTCGGCGCGTCGGGCATCCCGGTTGTCGCCGAGGCGGCCGACGGCGTGCAGGCCGTGGCCGCGGTGATCAAGCACCGGCCCGAGGTCGTGCTGATGGACATCCGGATGCCGGAAATGGACGGCCTGGAAGCCACCCGCCGGATCCTGGCCGCCCCGGCCGGGCGCGACTGCCGGATCATCATCCTCACCACGTTCGACCTCGACCAGTACGTCTACGCGGCGCTGAGCGCGGGCGCCAGCGGGTTTCTGCTCAAGGACGTCACCCCGGAACAGCTCGTGGCCGCGGTACGGATGGTCCGCTCCGGTGACGCCCTGCTGGCGCCGTCGATCACCCGCCGGCTCGTCGAGCGGTTCGCGCCGCGCGCGGCCACCCGGACGGCCGTGCACGCCGACCTGTCCGAGCTGACCCCGCGCGAGCTTGAGGTGCTGCGGCTGCTGGCCCGGGGCCTGAGCAACGCCGAACTCGCCGCCGAGCTGACCCTCAGCGAGGCGACGGTCAAGACCCACGTCGGCCGGATACTGACCAAGCTTCAGCTCCGTGACCGGGTCCAGGCGGTCGTGCTGGCCTACGAGACCGGGCTGGCCGGGCCCGGCGCTGGCCCGGCCGCGGCCACCTCAGCCGCTGGCCCGCCGGCGTGACCGGTGGTGCTGGCCCGGGGGGCCACGGCATCGCCCGGGGGAGTTCGCCGCCAGCGGGGACCGGTTCCACGAGCGCAGGCCCGCCCGCAGCGCCGCCCGGGCCAGCAAATGGACGGGGCTGGCTAGGGCGGCCCGGCGGCCAGCCGGGCCGCCTTCGTCACCAGGTAGTCCCGCTCGCGCAGGTTCGTGGTGCGGGCGGCGGCAGCTTCGAACTCGGCGATCGCGCCGCTGGTGTCGCCGGCCTGCTCCAGCAGGTGGGCCCGCACCGAATGCAGCCGGTGGTGGTCGCCGAGCTGGCCGGCCAGGCCGTCGAGCAGCGCCAGGCCCGCGCCGGGGCCCTGTGTCATGGCCACGGCGACGGCCCGGTTCAGTGCGACCATCGGGTTGCCGGTCAGCGCCTCCAGCCGGTCGTACAGGGCCAGGATCCGCGGCCAGTCGGTGCTCGCATAGCTGGCGGCCTGGTCGTGCAGCGCCGCGATGGCCGCCAGTAGCTGATACTCGCCTGGCTCGCCCTGGCGCAGGGCGCCGGTGAGCAGCGTCAGGCCCTCGGTGATGAGCGGACGGTCCCAGCGGGCACGGTCCTGTGCTTCGAGCGGCACCAGTTCGCCGCCGGGCCCGGTCCGCGCCGGGCGCCGGGCGTCGGTCAGCAGCATCAGCGCGAGCAGGCCGGTGACCTCGGCATCCTGCGGCAAGGCCGCGTGCACGCCACGGGCCAGCCGGACCGCCTCGGCGGACAGGTCGGTGCGCGCCAGGTTAGGGCCATCGCTGGCCGCGTAACCCTCGTTGAAGATCAGGTACAGCACGTGCAGCACCGACCGCAGCCGCTCGCCGCCCCCGCCCGGCGGCGGGAGCGTGAACGGCTCGTCGAATCCCTTCAGCTTGGCCTTGGCCCGGCTGATCCGCTGCGCCATGGTCGCCTCGGGCACGAGGAACGCGGCGGCGATCTCGCGGGTGGTCAGGCCGCCGACGGCCCGCAGCGTGAGCGGTATGGCAGCACCGGGGGACAGCGCCGGATGACAGCACATGAGCATGAGCGTCAGCGTGTCGTCGTACGCCGGGACGGGTTCGGCCGGGACCAGGGACCAGGAGGCGGCCAGTTCCTCGCGCCGCCGGCGCGCCTCGTCGCTCCGGTACTGGTCGGCCATCTTGCGCGAGGCCACCCGGATGAGCCAGGCGAGCGGGCTGTCCGGCGGGCCGTCGGCGGGCCAGGTCGTGGCAGCGGCCAGCAGCGCCTCCTGCACGGCGTCCTCCGCGTCGGCGAAGTGGCCGTAGCGCCGGACGACCGCGCCGAGGGCCCGCGGTGCCAGGTCGCGCAGCAGGTCCGTGGTGCCCTGGCTCGTCGGTCACATCTCGGGATCCGGGGCGCTCATCACCGCGCGCACCTCGACGGGCAGGCGGACCGGCGCCCCGTTCGCACCGGGGGCAGCGGAGATCCGGGCCGCGATCTCGACGGCCCGCTCGGCCGACTCCACGTCTACGATCCGGTACCCGGCAAGGAGTTCCTTGGACTCGGGGAACGGGCCGTCGGTGATCACCGGGGCGCTGGACCCGTCCGAGATCACGAACTTCGCCTGCTCGGGCCCGGCCAGCCCCTGCGCGTCCACCAGTTCGCCGCGGTCGAGCAGTTCGGCGTTCAGCGCCTGCTGGAACTCGATGTGCGCCTTGATGTCCGCCGGCGACCACTGGGTCATCGGCGGGCAGTCCGACCCGGCGGCCCCGTAGCTCTGCAACAGCATGTACCGCATCGCCTCATCCTCTCCGATCCGGCGGCCCGTGCCGCCGTTCAAGAAAGATGTCGGAGCTGGCGGCTACTTCTCGACATCGGGCCGCGACCCGTACGGCGGGGCGAACACCACCAGCAGGGCCAGGTTCCCCCGGACGTCGGTGAACTTGTGGTTCTCACCGGCCGGGACGAAGATCACCGAACCGGGCCCGACCTCCGCGGTGCCCGAATCGGTCACCAGCGTGGCGGCGCCGGCCTGCACCACGTAGATCTCGTCCTCGCGGTGCGGCTCCTGGTCGTCCAGCCCGCCCGCCGGGATCGAGTACGTGCCCACGCTGAGATCCGCGCTGGCCATGTGCTCGGCCCAGTGGTTGGGCTCGCCGCCCGTGGCCGCGCTGTACCGGCCCGCCCCCTCGATGACCTGCATCCCATGATCCCTTCGTGTGCGCTCGGCAGTCAGTCGGCCGAGGGTTGACGTAGGACGCCCCGGCCCTTGAACCGGTAACGACGAGTCCCTGGTCGCGCAGCAGTTGCGCATGGCTCGGGTTGTCGCGCCGTGCCACGGGCGACGCCGAACTCCTGCTGCGAGTTGCGTCTGCGCTGGGCACCGGCTTCGGTCCGGCAGCCCAGTTCCCCGGCCTCGATGCGCTGCGCCGCAGGATGTCGGCAACCTGGACGTAGACGGGCGTGGCACTGTCGGGATCGACGGTCTGCCTCGTTGCCATGCCAGGCAGCTAACCCGTGCATGCTCATGACGCACCGTCCTGATACGGGTATGGACGGGAGTAGACGGGCATGGACAGGTAGTTTACGATGCTGCCATGCACCCGAGCCGAGCCAGCGCTGGCAGCCGTCCCAGCTTTTGATCCGGGGGTGGCGCATCCGGCGCGGTGTACAACTACCCCGGACCCACCTTCAGCAGGACCTACCAGGCGCCGGCCGCAGCGCGCGCCACAGGCCAGACTCCATGCCGCATAGGACCACGCTCGTGCGCGCCCTTCCCCAGCGGCGAAGGCGGTGCGGGTACATCGACGCCGACCTGCGCGACCCGGCCGCGAGCAGTAAAGTGGCACTAATAGGTAGCAACCCTACGCATATAGGCGCCGCCCGGTACCGGCGCGTGGAGGCAGCGGACATGCTCGCGTCCGGCCGCATCCTCGGCGACCAGGTCGGATCCACCGCCCCGGTGTTCCTGGCGTTCCTGGCCGTCCACGTACTCGGCGGGCTCACCGCCGTGATCACCGGAGCGGCAGCGGCGCTCTCCCGGAAGGGGAGCGCCCGTCATATCCGCGCCGGACGCTGGTACTACCGCGCCGTCAGCGCTGTCTTCGCAACCGCCGCCGCGCTGGCGGCCATGCGCTGGCAGCAGGATTACTACCTGTTCCTCATCGGCACCGTCGCTTTCACTGCTGCCACAATCGGCTACCTGCACCGCCGTCGCCACCGGCCCGGCGACACCCCCCACATCGTCGGGATGGGCACGGCCTACATCGCCATGCTCACCGCGTTCTACGTCGACAATGGCCCCCACCTGCCCCTGTGGGACCACCTGCCGACCCTGGCGTTCTGGCTGCTGCCCACCGCCATCGGGGCGCCCATCATCGCCCGCTCCGTCGCCCGCGCCCGCCGCACGGCACCGGCACGGACTCCCGGCCAGCCACTACCACCCGCAACAACCCATAACGGGCAGCCGCGAAGCCATTGAGCAGTGCTCAGCCAACTGGTTTGGCCGCCTGGATGATCGCGGAATGCAACCCCATGCCTGCCTCGTGGGTGAGCGTGATGGTGACCCCGGTGAACCCGGCGGTCCGGCAGCAGGCCCGCATATTGGCGCCTGGTCAGAGCGCCGCTGAGGCAGCTGACCTGCCGTTCGGCGTCGGCGAGGCTGGGCGGGGTCGATGTCTTCGTCGGCGATGACGTCGCTGACGCCCAGCCGCCCGCCGGGCCGCAGTACCCGGAAGGCTTCGGCGAGGACTCGTGGCTTGTCGGTGGACAGGTTGATGACGCAGTTGGAGATGACCACGTCCACGTGCGCGTCGGGCAGCGGGATGTCCTCGATGTGGCCGTGCAGGAACGTGGCGTTGGTGACGCCGGCCGCGGCGGCGTTGGCGCGGGCGAGGGTGAGCATGTCCGGGCTGGCGTCCAGGCCGTAGGCGGTGCCGCCGGGGGCGACCCGGCGGGCGGACAGCAGCACGTCCAGGCCGCCGCCGGAGCCCAGGTCCAGGACGGTCTGGCCGGGATGCAGGCCGGCGACCGCCAGGGGGTTGCCGCAGCCGAGGCTGGCGCGCAGCGCCTCTTCCGGGGCGCCGTCGGTTCCGGTGTAGGCGGCGGCGCCGAAGCCCCCGCCGGCGAAGGCGCCCGGGTCGCAGTCGTCGATGGCGGCCCCGGCCAGGGCGGTGCGGGCCAGGCCGGAGTAGCGGGCGATGACAGCATCCCGGTTGCGGGAGGCAGGGCTGCTGGCCACTGGGGCACTCCTTAGGGCTGGGCGGGGACGGGCGCGGGGCGGCCCATGACGATGTCCGCGGCGGTGGGGAAGCAGTCCACGCAGGCGTCGTTGATCCGGTAGTAGGTGGCGGTTCCGCGGTGCTCGGGCAGCAGGAACCGCACCTCAGCCAGCACCTTCAGGTGCGCGGACACGGTGGACTGGACCACGTCGACGGCGGCGACGATCTCGCCCACGTTCATCGGCGTGCCGCGGCGGGCGAGCAGGGAGACGATCTGGATCCGGGTCGGGTCGGCGAGGGCCTTGAACCAGGTGGCGTACTCGGCCGCGGTGGCCCGGTCAAGGGGCTGGGCAGCTTTATTCATCGTCTAATCGACGATAACCGATTAAGGCTGCGGAGGGAAGCCCGCTAGAGGCGCGGATCCCCGATGAGCGCGGCGAGGCTGGCCAGCGCCTGGGTGCTGGCCCGGTAGTAGACCCACACGCCGCGCTTGTCCCGCTCCAGCAGGCCCGCCTCGTGCAGGACCTTGAGGTGGTGGCTGATCGTCGGCTGGGTCAGGTCGAACGCGTCGTTCAGGTCGCAGACGCATGCCTCGCCGCCCGGGGTGGGAGGCGACCAGCGACATCAGCCGCAGCCGCACCGGATCGGCGAGCGCCTTCAGCAGCGGCGCGACCTGCTCGGCCTGCGCCTGGGACAACGGCTCCGCGGACAGCGGCGGGCAGCAGGCCGCCGTCCCGGCCGGATCCAGCAAGGGCAGAGACTTCGGCATGCATCTATATTGACAGCTATCGATGTCTGTGGCAAGCTCGGCGGCACGAGATATAGACGCTTATCTAAGTCTGAGCCACGGAGGTTCCCATGACCGGCCGCGTGCAACTGGCCCTGAACGTCAACGACATCGACCGGGCCGTCGCCTTCTACGCCAAGCTGTTCGGCACCGAGCCGGCCAAGCGCCGCCCCGGGTATGCCAACTTCGCCGTCGCCGACCCGCCGCTGAAGCTGGTCCTGCTGGAAAACCCCGGCCAGGGCGGCAGCCTGAACCACCTGGGCGTTGAGGTCCCCGACACCGGTACCGTCGGCGCCGAGCAGGCATTTCGCGATCATCCTGATGTTCGGCCCGGTGTCCGGGGCGCATTTCAACCCGGTGGTGTCGTTCGCCGACGCTGTGTTCGGCGGGCTGTCGTGGCGGGACGCTGCCTGCTACCTGCCCGTGCAGGTGGCCGGGTGCATCGGCGGCGCGGTGCTGGCGAACCTGATGTTCGCCCAGGCGGCGGTCAGCATCTCTGCCAAGCACCGGGCCACCCCGGCGCACTTCCTGTCCGAGATCGTGGCGACCCTGGGCTGATCGTGGTGATCTTCGCGCTGGCCCGGTCCGGACGCAGCCGGTCCGCCGCGGCGGCGATCGGCGCCTACATCGGCGCGGCGTACTTCTTCACCTCCTCCACCAGTTTCGCCAACCCCGCGATCACCATCGGACGGATGTTCTCCGACTCGTTCGCCGGCATCGCCCCCTCCTCGGCACCGGCGTTCATCGCCGCCCAGATCATCGGCGGCGCCCTGGCCGTGCTGGTATCCGGGCTGTATCCCGATGGTGCCCAGCGTCGGCTATCGGCCAGGGTTGACGTAGGAGCCCCGGCCCTTGACGGTAACGACGAGTCCCCGGTCGCGCATCCCCTACGTGCCACTACTCGTAGTCACGCTGCCGCGAGGCAGCAGATGCTGGCAGGCGTCATTAGCCCGTGCCCTGGGGCCGGTGACCTTTCCGTTTGGGTGCCCGCTGATGTGGAAGCTTTCAAATGAATTGGTCGGGTCGGGGAAGTTCGGCACGCCGTGGGCCTGCATGCAATGCGCGTAGGCAAGGTTCTCCCGGAAGGTCGCCGACCCTGTCGAGGCAGCGCCGCCGGAGAACGAGACATGCACGCCGCAGGCTGTGGCCAGCACGGCGGCGGCTGCCACGACAGCCAGGGCTCCCGCACGCCGCGGGCCCCGGCTACCACCGGTCTTGTCGTTCATCGCGGCCTCCGCGAAAATCCGAAGTGGGACATCGTGCCTTTCTCCTGTTCTCCCCCGCGACCTGTTGTACCGAAGGGGAGGTAACAGCACGGTGACCGAAAATGTCACCCGGCTGTCACCTGCGGCCTGCGATCTTGGGAAGCAGGCGGCTGGCATGCCGCGGGGCACACGAAGCGGCGGGCAGGCGATGCGGGTTCTGGTGACCGAGGACGACGAGATCCTCGCCTCGACGGTGGCGGCCGGGCTGCGCCGCGAGGGGATGGCCGTCGATGTGGCCCTGGACGGCGCCGCGGCCCTGGAGCGCCTGGCGGTCAACCGCTATGACGTGCTGGTGCTGGACCGGGACCTGCCCGGCGTGCACGGCGACGACGTCTGCCGGGCCCTTGCCGCGGGCAGATCCGAGACCCGGGTGCTGATGCTCACTGCGGCGAGGTCGGTCAGGGAACGGGTCGAGGGCCTCGGGCTGGGCGCCGATGACTACCTGCCCAAGCCATTTGACTTCGCGGAACTCGTGGCCCGCATCCGGGCCCTGGGCCGCCGCGCTGCCGCCCCGCTGCCTGCCAGCCTCGAGCACGGTGACCTGAGCCTGGACCCGGCACGCCGTGTCGCGGTCCGCGCCGGGCGGCGCCTGCCGCTGACCACCAAGGAACTCGCCGTGCTGGAATGCCTGCTCGCCGCGGACGGGCGGCCGGTCCCGGCCGAGGAACTGCTCGAACGGGTGTGGGATGAAGCGGCCGACCCGTTCACCAGCACCGTGAAGACCACTATCCGCCGGCTCCGGGCCAAGCTCGGCGACCCGCCGGTGATCCAGACCGTCCGGGAGAGCGGCTACCGCATCGGAGGACCCTAATGCGCACCCCCCGCGCGCGCCGGCTGCGGCTGCCCCGCCGCACCGCCCGGCTGCGCCTTACCGTCCTGTACGGCGGGGCGTTCCTGGCCTGCGGCGCGGCCGTGCTCGTCCTTACCTACCTGCTGTTCGGGCATACGACGCCCCCAGCGTCCTCCTCCGGGCGGCCGGAAATCCTCCCCGGTTCCCACACAACAGTTGGACTCAAAGTCCCCGTCGCCGCCGTCCAGCGGGCAGGTCGCTACGACGTGATCACAGTCCCCGGCGTCGTCGCCCAGCAGTTTCAGGGGGCGGCTGCCGTCCCCGCCGCTCAGCAGGCCAGAGTGGCCCGGGAGGCCGACCAGCTGATCACCTACGCCAAGCGGCAGCTGCTGATCGTCTCCGCCATCGCCCTGGCGGTCATCGCGGTGGCCGCCGCGGCGATCGGCTGGATCATCGCCGGCCGGGTGCTGCGCCCGCTGAGCGCGATCACCGCCGCCGCCCGGCGGATCTCCGCCAGCAGCCTGCACGAGCGGCTGGCCCTGCACGGACCCGACGACGAGCTCAAGGAACTCGCCGACACGCTCGACGGCCTGTTCGCGCGGCTGGAAGCCTCGTTCGACGCCCAGCGGCGGTTCGCCGCCAACGCCTCACACGAGCTGCGCACTCCGCTGACCCGGGAACGCACCCTGCTCCAGGTCACCCGCGCCGACCCGGCCGCCACCACCAGCACCTGGCAGGCCGTCAGCCGGGAACTGCTCGCCTCCAACGCCGAGCAAGAACGCCTCATCGAGGCGCTGCTCACCCTGGCCAGCAGCGAAGCCGGCACCGGCGAGCACGAGTCCGCCGACCTGGCCGCCATCACCACCGAAGCCCTGGCTGCCGCCCGCCCCGCGCTCAGCGGCCTGGGCCTGCATGTCCAGGCCACCATCCAGCCCGCCATCCTCGACGGTGACCCCCTCCTGATCCGGCAGCTGGCCGCCAACCTGATCGACAACGCCATCCGGCACAACATCCCCGGCGGGGACATCCAGATCACCACCACGACCAGCCACGCCGGCGCCGTCCTGTCGGTGACCAGCTCCGGGCAGGTCATCCCGGCCGCCGAAGTCGACCGCCTGTTCCAGCCCTTCCAGCGGCTCGGCCCGCGCCCCGCCCGCGGCGACGGTCACGGCCTTGGCCTGTCCATCGTCCGCGCCATCGTCACCGCCCACGCCGCCGTCATCGCCGCGCAGCCCCGGCCCGGCGGCGGCCTGGCCATCGAGGTCACGTTCCCCCCGCCAGCCCCGCCATAGGCCCGCCAGCCGCTGACCAGGGCCGTCACCAGGTCCGGCAGGGCCAGCGGGTCCGCTACTCGCCGACGACGCGGTCGATGGCCTCACGGAGCAGGTCGGCGTGCCCGGCGTGCCGGGCGGTTTCCTCCAACAGGTGCAGCAGCACCCAGCGCAGCGAGAAGTGCCTGCCGTCCGGGAACGTCCTCACCGACTCCTGGTCCAGGCCGTCCGCCTGGGCCGCGGCTTGGCGGCTCCGCTCGCAGGCCTCCCGGTAGCGCTGGCGAAGCTGCTCGGGCTCCATCTCGGCAGCGGTCCGGAACTCCCACTCCGGGTCGGCGCCGAAGTCGATACCGGCCCACGGCTCGCGGACCGGCAGGCCGAGGAACCGCTCTTCCATCCAGCTCTCCTCCACCAGCGCCAGGTGCAGGAGCAGGCCCGCGAGCGTGAGCGACGAGGGCCCGTGTGCCTGCGCCATCTGATCCCGGTCCAGCCCCGCGGTCTTGGCCAGCACAGTCTCGCGCTGGAAGTTGAGGTACTGGCCGAGCAGCTCACGCTCGCCGCCGCGGGGATCGGTCGGGACCCGGCCCGCGCGGCCGAGCAGGCCGAGAGAGCGCTGCATGAGCAGTGCCGCGGCGGCCGCGTCATAGTCGGGCAGGCTGGCGTCGGCGAACAGGTGCTTGTCGCCGGGATACAGGAACAGCGCCGCGTCCCAGTGCGCCTTGAGCAGCTCCTGCGCGGCGTCGATGTCGCCTTCCCCCACGAACCACGGGTCCGCGTCCATCGCGTGAACCTGAACCGGCACGTCGTCCGGCCAGGTACCGCCGAACTCCGCGAGCGGGAGGCAGGAGTGGTACAGCAGGGCACCCTTGGCGCCGGGCCGGGTCTGGGCGAGCATCTGCGCGGGCAGCACCCCGAGCGAGAACCCGGCGTAGACGAGTTCGTTCGGCAGCGCCTCGGCAGCGGCCTTGCCGCGCTCCATGATCGTGTCGAAGCCGATCTGCCCGGCATGGGCAACGCCGTCCTCGATGGTGGCGAAGGTCTTGCCCTCGTAGAGGTCCGGGACGGTCACCCGGTGACCCGCGGTGCGAAGCTGGTCTGCGAACTGGCGGACCCCGTCGGTGAGGCCCTGCGCGTGATGGAACACGACAACGTCGGTCACGGATGCTCCCTGAAGTTGCGTCGGGCAGGACAGGCTTGCCGGTGGCGACACTAGCCCCTGTCCCTGACACCGGAGTGCCGGGACCGGGCGGCACGGCGGAACCCGGCCAGCGCCGCGGTGAGCCCCATGGTCGCCCGCACGTCCGCGAGCGTGCGCTTGACCTCGCGGCGGGTCCGCGCGGTGCCGGTCACGATCAGCTCCTCCACCAGCCCGTGGTCGGCCGCCAGCGCGGCCCGGCGCTCCCTGACCGGATCCAGGAACCGGTTCAGCGCGGCGGTGAGCTTCTCCTTGACCTCGGCATCGCCGACCTTCCCCGCCCGGTAGCGCTCCTTCAGTTCCGCGACCTCGGCGGGCCGGTCGTTGAAGACGTCGTGGTAGACGAACACCGGGTTGCCCTCGACCGTGCCGGGCACCCCGGCGGTGGCGCGGGCCGGGTCGGTGTACATGCGCCGCACCTTCGCCGCGACCTCGCCCGGCGGATCGGACAGGTAGATGGCGTTGCCCAGGCTCTTGCTCATCTTGGCCCGGCCGTCGGTGCCCGGCAGCACCGGAACCTGCGCCGGGACCAGGGCCGGCACCGTGAACACCTCCCCGTAGCGGCGGTTGAACCGGCGCGCCACCTCCCTGGCGACCTCCACGTGCGCCGCGTTGTCCTTGCCGACGGGCACCACCGCGGCCTGGATCGCCAGGATGTCGGCGGCCTGGAGCACGGGATACCCGAGCAGCGCGAGCGGCATCTCGCGCTGGCCGGCGTGCTGCCCCATCTCCTTCAGGCTCGGGATGCGCTGCAGCCTGGGCACTGTGACCAGGCTGGACAGCAGCAGGCTCAGTTCGGCGACCTCGGGCACGGCCGATTGCAGGTAGAACACCGAGTGCGCCGGGTCCAGGCCGGCCGCCAGGGAGTCGAGCACCATGTCGGCGGCGTGACGGCCGACCTCAGCGATCTCCCCGGGGCTGTTCTTCGTCGTGAGCATGTGCAGGTCGGCGATGATGAAGTAACTCTCGTACCGGCGGTGCAGCCGGATCCGGTTGGCCAGGCTGCCGGCGTAGTGGCCGAGGTGCAGCCGGCCGGTCGGCCGGTCCCCGGTGAGCATCCGGGGCGCCCCCGGCAGGGGGCCAGGGACCGGGGTGAGGTTACCGGGTGCGATGGCGGTTGCGGTCATGTCGTTCCTCCTCAGGTCGGGAGCCGCCGGGGGAGGACCACATGCCAGAGCAGCAAAACGGGCCGTCCGCCGGACGGCCCGTGGCACAGCGTGTCGGTGACCGTCCTAGGACGGCCACCACGCGAAGGTGCCGGTGCGCTGCATGCCACCAGAATAAGGGGAGCCGGGCCGGTGGCGCGAGCCCTGGCACGGCGCCGCGTCCAGGTCCGGCGGAAATTCACCGGCCGGAGGTGTCGATCTGGCCGCCGGGCCTGCGTTGTACCCGTGAACCCGGCCGCCGCCGGCGGCCGCAGCACACAGCAGGGAGGCCGCGATGAAGTACGCGCTGCTGATCTACGCCGTGCCGGGCGCCAGCGAGAACCCGCGCCCGGCCGCCGAAGGGGTGATCGAGGACTGGCTCGACTACACGGCCGCCATCAGGCAGGCGGGCGTGCTGCTCGGCGCGGAGCAGCTCACCTGGCCGGACACGGCCACCACGATCCGGCTGGGCGAGGGGGAGCGGCTGCTCACCGACGGGCCGTTCGCCGAGACCAAGGAGCACCTGCTCGGCTTCTACCTGCTGGAAGCCGGCAGCCTGGACGTGGCGCTGGACTGGGCGGCCAAGATGCCCGTCATGCGCTACGGCACCGTGGAGGTGCGGCCGGTGCGGGAAGGCATGCCTTGGCAGACGGCGATGGAGTAACAGCCGCCGCGCTGGAGCGTGCCTTCAGGTACGAGTGGACGGCGGTGGTGGCGGTAGTCTCGCGGCGGCTCGGCGACCTGCAGGCCGCCGAGGACGCGGTGGCCGAGGCGTTCACCGCCGCGGCGACGGCCTGGCGGCGCGACGGCGTGCCGCCCAACCCCGGCGCCTGGCTGACCCTGACCGCGTGGCGGAAGGCGGTCGACCAGTTGCGCCGCGACCGGCCGGTGGCCCGGCACGGGCTGGACGAAGGCACGCTGGCCGCGGCCGGCCAGGAAGGCGAGCCGGTGCAGGAGGGCCTGCTGATGGAGGACGAGCGCCTGGGGCTGATCTTCGCCTGCTGCCATCCCGCCCTCGCCCCGGAGGTGCGGGTCGCGCTGACGCTGCGCTACGCGGCGGGCCTGACCACGCGGGAGATCGCGGCGGCGTTCCTGCTGCCGGAGCCCACCATCGCGCAGCGGCTGGTGCGGGCCAAGCGCAAGATCCGGGAGGCGGGCATCCGGTTCGAGGTGCCCGCCCCGGACGCGCTGCCGCTGCGGCTGGCCGGCGTGCTGGCCGTGGTCTACCTGGTGTTCAACGAGGGGTATGCGGCCACCCGCAGTGCAGCGGCGCTGGTCCGCGCCGATCTGTGCGAGGAGGCCATCTGGCTGGGGCGGCTGCTGCACCGGCTGCTGCCCGCCGACCCGGAGGCGGCCGGCCTGCTCGCCCTGATGCTGCTGCACCATTCCCGCGCGGCGGCCCGCCTGGACGCTGACGCCCGCCCGGTGACCCTGGCCGAGCAGGACCGGGCGCGCTGGGACCGGCGGATGATCACCGAGGGCGCCGCGCTCCTCGACGCCGCCCTGGCGCGCCGCGCACCTGGCCCCTACCAGGTGCAGGCCGCGATCGCGGCGCTGCACGCCCAGGCGCCGCGGTTCGAGGACACCGACTGGCCGCAGATCGCGGTGCTCTACGGCGAACTGGCCCGCCGGGCGCCTTCCCCGGTGATCGAGATCAACCGGGCGGTGGCGGTCGGGATGGCCGACGGGCCCCGGGCGGGCCTGGCGGTCCTGGCACCGGTGCTGGCCGCGGGCACGCTGGCCGGGTATGCGCCGCTGCACGCGGCACACGCCGACCTGCTCGACCGCGCAGGCGACACAGGGGCGGCCACTGCGGCCTGGGCCCTGGCCATCGAGGCCACCGGCAACGGCCCGCTCCGCGGCGAGCTGGAGCGCCGGGCCGCGAACCGGGCCACGACGGAGCCTGCCGAGGAAAACCCGGGATAGCTGTCGAATCCGGCCCGTTTCTTGCGTAGGCCAGGTGAGCCGGGCGGTCGCCAGGCACCACAGGTGCCGCCGCACGGCCCTCGGAGGACTGACATGGGACTCACCTGGCCTGCCGGGCGGCGCCAAGCACGGCAGCTCTCCCTGCCTGAGCCGTCGCGCGGCTGGGCGCTGGTGCTCACCTCGGCCGCCTTCTTCATGGTCGCGCTGGATGCCCTGGTGGTGATCACCGCCCTGCCAGCGGTCCACCATGACCTGGGCGGCAGCGTGTCCACCCTGGAGTGGACGGTCAACGCGTACACGCTCTCGTTCGCGGCCGGGATCATCACCGCCGCGGCCGTCGGCGACCGGCTCGGCCGCCGCCGGGTCTACGTCGCGGGGCTGCTGCTGTTCACCGCTGCCTCGGCCGCGTGCGCGCTCGCGCCCAGCGCCAGCACCCTGATCGCGGCGCGGGCGGTGCAGGGGATCGGCGCGGCGATCGTCACCCCGCTGAGCCTGACCATCCTGACCACGGCCTGGCCGGCCCAGCGCCGCGGCGCCATCGTCGGCATCTGGGGCGGTATCGCCGGGCTGGCGGTCGCCGGCGGCCCGCTGGTCGGCGGCGCCGTGGTGCAGGGCCTGAACTGGCACTGGATCTTCTGGGTCAACGTGCCGATCGGGCTCGCCGCCGCGATCGGCTCGGTGCTGAAGCTCGGCGAATCCCGCGGGCCCGCCACCAGGCTCGACCTTCCCGGCGTGGTGCTGGTGACCGCCGCGGCCGGCGGCATCCTCTGGGGCCTGGTGCGCGGCGGCGAGGCTGGCTGGGGCACCAGCGAGGTCATCGCGGCCTTCGCCCTCGGCGCGGCCGCGCTGGCCGCGTTCGCCGCCTGGGAGCGGCGCGCGCCGGAGCCGATGCTGCCGGCGCGGCTGCTGCGGATCCGCGCCTTCACCGCCGCCAACGCCACCGGGTTCCTCCAGTCGTCGGCGCTGTTCTCGGCCGCTTTCCTGGCTGCCCAGTACTTCCAGCTCGGCCTCGGCTTCTCCCCGCTCGGCGCCGGGCTGCGGTTCCTGCCCTGGACGGCCACCCCTGTCCTGATCGCGCCACTGGCGGGCAGGCTGACCGACCGGCTCGGGCCGCGCCCGCTGATGCTCCTCGGGCTGACGCTGCAGGCGGCCGGGTTCGCCTGGATCGCCCTGATCGCGACGGCCACCGTGTCCTACTCCGAGTTGATCCTGCCGTTCGTCATCGCCGGCGCCGGCATCTCGATGGTGCTGCCCGCGACGCCGACCGCGGCGCTGAGTGCGGTGCCGCCAGCGGACATGGGCAAGGCCTCCGGGGTGAACAACACCCTGCAGCGGTTCGGCGGGGTGTTCGGGGTCGCCGTCGTCACCGCGGTGTTCACCGCCACCGGGCACCTCGGCACCCCGGACCAGGTGGCGGCCGGGTTCCGCCCGGCGCTGGCGGTCTCCGCGGGCCTGTCCGTGCTCGGCGCGGCCACCGCGCTGGCGGTCACCCGCCGAGGGCGCCCGTCGCCCGGCCGTAAACCCGGGCGACGGGCGGCCGTCGCCCGCGTAGGCTGATCGCCCGGCCACGCGCTGCCACCAGGAACCCGCCATGCTGCTCACCCTCACGAACACCACGCCGCCCGCGACGGACCTCGGGTTCCTGCTGCACAAGAACCCCGCCACCGTGCGCTCGGTCGCGATGGGCTGGGGAACGGCGCACGTCTTCTACCCCGAGGCAGAGCCCGGCCGCTGCACCGCCGCGCTGCTGTGCGAGGCCGACCCGGTCACGCTGGCACGGCGCAGCCGTGACGGGCCGTTCCCGCTCGCCGCCTACGTCAACGACCGTCCCTATGCCGCCTCCTCACTGCTGGCGGTGGCGCTGCGCAAGTTGTTCGGCACCGCGCTGCGCGGCGAGTGCGCGGACCGGCCGGGCCTGGCCGACGCCCCGCTGGACCTGGCGGCGCGGCTGCCCGTGCTGCGCTGCCGGGGCGGCGAGGAGCTGCTGCGAAGGCTGTTCGAACCGCTCGGCTACCAGGTGCGCGCACAGGCGATACCGCTGGACCCGGCCTTCCCCCACTGGGGTGACAGCCCCTACTTCGACGTGCGCATCTCCGCCGCGTGCCGGGTGCGTGACCTGCTCGGCCAGCTCTACGTGCTGCTGCCGGTGCTCGACGACGACAAGCACTACTGGGTGAGCAGGGACGAGATCGACAAGCTGGCCGGGGGCGCGGCGCAGTGGCTGGCCGGGCATCCCGACCGGGACCTGATCGTCCGCCGCTACCTGCGCCACCAGCCCGGCCTGGTCCGGGAGGCCACGGCCCGCCTGCTCGACGAGGACCTCGGCGGCCCCGAGACCAGGACCGCCGAGCGCGACGCCGCCGAGCAGGACGGCACCGGGGCAGCGGAACACGTCTCGCTGCGCGACCGGCGCGCCGCGGCGGTACTGCGCGAACTTCGGGCCGCCGGGGCGCGCCGCGTCCTCGACCTGGGCTGCGGGGACGGCCGCCTGCTGGCGCTGCTGCTCGCCGACCCGCAGTTCGACGAGATCGTCGGCGTCGACGCTTCCCCCGCCGCGCTGGAACGCGCCGCCCGCCGCCTGCACACCGACGAGATGGCACCGCGGCAGCGGGACCGGCTCCGGCTGCTGCAGGGCGCCCTGACCTACGCTGACCGCCGCCTGGCCGGCTACGACGCGGCCGTGCTCATGGAGGTGGCCGAGCACATCGACCCGGACCGCCTGCCCGCGTTCGAGCAGGCCGTGCTGGGCAGTGCCGCACCGGGAACCGTGATCATCACCACCCCGAATGCCGACTACAACCCGCATTACCCGGCGCTGCGCCCCGGCGAGCTGCGCCACCCGGACCACAGGTTCGAGTGGGGCCGGGCCGCGTTCCGGGCCTGGGCGGAGGCGGCCGCGCGGGCGCACGGCTACTCGGTGCGGTTCGAGCCGGTCGGTGCGGAGGACCCGCAGGCCGGGCCGCCCACGCAGATGGCGGTGCTGCACCGCGCGGCGCCAGCCCCGGCGGCCCGGGCTCCGGCGGCCCGGGCCACGACGGTGCGCGAGGCGGTGCCGCGGCCGTGACCGATCTCAAGATCCCTGGACTGTGCCTGATCGTCCTGGTCGGCGTGAGCGGGTCCGGCAAGTCCAGCTTCGCGGCCCGGCATTTCCGGCCGACAGAGGTGCTGTCCTCGGACGCCTTCCGCGGCCTGGTCGGCGACGACGAGAACGACCAGTCGGTCACCGCGGCGGCCTTCACCGCGCTGCACGCTGTCGCCGCCGGGCGGCTCAAGCTCGGCAGGCTCACCGTGGTCGACGCGACGAACGTGCAGCCGGACGCGCGCCGCCCGCTGCTGGAGCTGGCCCGCGACCAGCACGTCCTGCCGGTGGCGATCGTGCTCGACGTGCCCGAGCAGGTCTGCGTGCAGCGCAACCAGGCCCGCCCGGACCGTGCGTTCGGCGCCGGGGTGGTCCGGCGGCAGCACGCGGCCCTGGCCAGGTCGGCCGGGCGGCTGGAGCGCGAGGGGTTCCGCCGGGTGTTCCGGCTGCGCGGCGCGGCGCAGGTGGACGCGGCGCGGATCGTCCGGGAGCCCGCCTGGGCCGACAAGTCCGGACTGCACGGGCCCTTCGACATCATCGGCGACGTGCACGGCTGCCAGCCGGAACTGGCCAGCCTGCTGGACCTGCTCGGCTACGCACCGGACCAGGACGGGTCCCGCCGCCACCAGGCCGGGCGCACCGCGGTATTCCTCGGCGACCTGGTCGACCGCGGCCCTGACACGCCGGGCGTGCTGCGCACGGTGATGGGCATGGTGGCGTCCGGCGCCGCGCTCTGCGTTCCGGGCAACCACGAGGTCAAGCTGCTGCGCGCGCTGCGCGGCCGCGACGTCCGGCGCAGCCACGGCCTGGCCGAGTCGCTCGCCCAGCTCGGCGCGGAGCCCGCGGCATTCTCCGCCGAGGTCGCCGCGTTCCTTGACGGCCTGGTGAGCCACTACGTGCTGGACTCGGGGCGGCTGGTGGTCGCGCACGCCGGCCTGCCCGAGGAGATGCACGGGCGCGCGTCCGCCGCGGTCCGGGCCTTCGCGCTGTACGGCGAGACCACCGGGGAGACCGACGAGTTCGGCCTGCCCGTCCGGTACCCGTGGGCACAGGACTACCGGGGCAAGGCGGCCGTGGTGTACGGCCACACCCCGGTACCCGAGGCCACCTGGGTGAACAACACGATCTGCATCGACACCGGCTGCGTCTTCGGCGGCCGCCTCACCGCACTGCGCTACCCGGAGCGGGAGCTGGTCTCGGTGCCCGCCGGCATGACCTACTACCAGCCGGCCCGGCCGCTGACCGTGCCCGCCGAGCCGCAGGCGCCGGCCCTCGGCGCAGCAGGCCCACGGTCGGTTCTCGACGTGGCGGACGTGCTCGGCAGGCGGGGAATCACCACCGGGCTGCGCGGCCGGGTGACCGTCCCGGAGCAGAACGCGGCCGCGGCCCTGGAGGTGATGAGCCGGTTCGCGGCCGACCCGCGGTGGCTGATCTACCTCCCGCCGACGATGCCGCCCGTGCCCGCCAGCACCAGGCCCGGCCTGCTGGAGCATCCGGCGGACGCGCTGGCCGCGTACCGGCGGGCCGGGGTCGCCCAGGTGATCTGCGAGGAGAAGCACATGGGCTCGCGGGCGGTCGTGATCGCCTGCCGGACGCCGCAGGCCGCGGCGGACTGGTTCGGCAGCGAGCGCAGCGGCGTGGTGTACACCCGCACCGGCCGCCGGTTCTTCACCGACGCGCGGCTCGAAGAGGCCCTGCTCGGCCGGGTGACCGCGGCACTGGCCGAAACCGGGCTGTGGGCCGAACTCGGCGACTGGGCGGCGCTGGACTGCGAGATCATGCCCTGGTCACTCAAGGCAGAGGACCTGGTGCGCGGCCAGTACGCGGCGGTGGGCGCCGCCGCCGTGGCCGGGCTGACGGCAGCCGGCGAAGCATGCGAGGAAGCGCTCCGCCGGGGCGCGGACGTCGCGGCGCTGCGCGACCGGACCCGGGAGCGGCTCGCGGCGGCCCGGTCCTACACCGCCGCGTACCGTCACTACGTCTGGCCGGTGCGCTCCCTGGCCGACGTGCGGCTCGCGCCGTTCCAGGTGCTGGCCGGCTCGGCCGGCACGTTCTTCTCCCGGGACCACCGCTGGCACCTGAACGCCGCGGAACGCCTGGCCGCGGCCGACCCGCTCATCGTGCCCACCAGGCACATCGTGGCCGACCTCGGCGACGAGGAGTCCGGTGCCGCGGTGACCGCCTGGTGGGAGCGGCTCACCGGGGCCGGCGGTGAGGGGATGGTGGCCAAGCCGCTTGCCCCGGTCACCCGCCTGCGGCACGGGGTCGCCCAGCACGGGATGAAATGCCGCGGGCCGGAGTACCTCCGGATCATCTACGGGCCCGAATACGCCATCCCCGCCAACCTCGGCCGGCTCGCCGGCCGCAACCTGTCCCGTAAACAGTCGCTGGCCGCCGGTGAGTTCGCGCTGGGAGCCGAGGCACTGGACCGGTTCACGCGGCGCGAGCCGCTGTTCCGCGTGCACGAGTGCGTGTTCGGCGTGCTGGCCCTGGAAAGCGAGCCGGTCGACCCCCGGCTCTGACCCCGCCCCGGTGACCGCCCCGGGCGGATGCCCGGGCCGGCCATGCGGAAGCCGGGTGGCCGGGCATTAAGGTGAGCCCCGGGCTTTCGTAGCGCATGAAACAAGGGACGGGGACGGCGATGACCGAACCAGGGGAGAACAGCCCGCCGCCGTGGACATTCGGCGACCTGCGGGCGCTGTTCATCAACTGCACGCTGAAGCGGTCGCCGGAGCGCAGCCACACGCAGGGACTCATCGAGCGCAGCGCCGCGATCATGGCGAAACACGGCGCCGCGGTGGACGTGCTGCGCGCGGTGGACCACGACATCGCCACCGGCGTCTGGCCGGACATGACCGAGCACGGCTGGGCCGCCGACGAATGGCCGCAGATCTACCAGCAGGTGCTGGCCGCCGACATCCTGGTGCTCGCCGGCCCGATCTGGCTCGGTGACAACTCCTCGGTGATGAAGCAGGTGATCGAGCGGCTGTACGCGTGCTCGCACCTGCTCAACGACGCCGGGCAGTACGCCTACTACGGGCGGGTCGGCGGCTGCCTGATCACCGGCAACGAGGACGGCATCAAGCACTGCGCGATGAACGTCCTGTACAGCCTGCAGCACCTGGGGTACGTGATCCCGCCGCAGGCCGACGCCGGGTGGATCGGCGCGGCCGGGCCCGGGCCCTCGTACCTCGACCCGGGCTCCGGCGGCCCGGACAACGACTTCACCAACCGCAACACCACGTTCATGACCTGGAACCTGCTGCACCTGGCCCGCATCCTCAAGGAGGCGGGCGGCATCCCGGCGCACGGCAACCAGCGCTCGAAGTGGGTGGCGGGCTGCCGGTTCGACTCCGACAATCCCGACTACCGGTAAGGCGGCCCGGTGAAGGACTGGGTGGCCTGGCACGCGGCCTACGACGACCCCTCGTCTTCGCTCAGCACGCGGCTGCGCCTGGTCCGCGGGCACCTGGCCGGCGCGCTGGCGGCGGCCCCGCCCGGGCCGGTGCGCCTGCTCAGCCTGTGCGCCGGGCAGGGCCACGACGTGCTGAGCGTGCTGCCCACGCACCCGCGCGGGCCGCAGGTGTCGGCCGTGCTCGTCGAGTACGATCCGCAGAACGCGGCGCTGGCCCGCCAGGGTGCCGAGCAGGCGGGGCTGTCGCAGGTGCAGGTGCGCCAGGCGGACGCGGCGCGGGTGGCGAACTACGCCGACGCGCTGCCCGCCGACGTGCTGCTGCTGTGCGGGATCTTCGGCAACGTGAGCGACGCGGACATCCAGCGGACCGCGCAGGCCGCGCCGGCCCTGTGCGCGCCCGGGGCCACCGTCATCTGGACCAGGCACCGGCGGCCGCCGGACCTGACGCCGCAGATCCGTGCCTGGTTCGCAGGCCAGCGGGTTCGACGAGGTGGCCTTCGACTCGCCGGACACCGGGGCGCTGACCGGCGTCGGCGTCGGCCGCCTGGCGGCCGCACCGCCGGCCGGGCTGCCCGGCGGCCCGCTGTTCACCTTCCGCGGCGCCTGATTTCATGCGTTACGCCGGCCCGCCAGGCCCGGCGCGCCGCCCGCACGGTCACCGGGGCTGATCGCCCGCTTTGCGCCGGGCGGCAACGGTTGCCAGGATCGGTGCATGGTGAGCATCGGCATGGTGGTGATGGGCGCGGCGGACATGGGGCGGGCGGTCCGGTTCTGGGCCGCCGCCCTCGGCTACGAGGTACGCGAAGGCGGGGCAGGCGCGGACTGGAGTTCGCTGACCCCGGCGGGCGGCCTGGGCACCGGCATCGGGCTGCAGCGCAGCGACACGCTCGCGGACGCCTACCCCCGGGTGCACCTGGACCTGTATGCGGCCGGCGCCGCCGAGCAGGCCGCCGAGGTGCAGCGCCTGGTCGGGCTCGGCGCGGAGCAGGTCGACTGGGACCGCTATCCAGGCGACCCGGACTTCGTCGTGCTCGCCGATCCCGAAGGCAACAGGTTCTGCATCGTCAACACCAGCCACGGGCACGAATGAGCGGGACGTGCACAATGGGCGGGACGTACGGGAGGTAGCTGGCATGGTGACCGCGAACGAGCAGGCGCTGCCCTCGGCCAATGACTTGGACCTGCCCTTCTTCGACTACAACGAGCCCGGCCTGGCCGGGGAGCTGTACCACCAGCGGCTCGCCGAGGTGCGGCGGCAGGGCTGGCTGGCCAGGTCCCCGCTGTCGCTGGTGGTGCTCGACCAGGAGTCCGGCGAGTTCTTCCTGCGGGCCAAACAGACCGCTTTCCCCGGCCGGGAGATCGCCGACCTGTTCGGCGTCACCGGGGGCCGGCTGCGGGAGCAGATCGACGCGAACATCCTCAACCAGACCGGTGAACGGCACCGCAGGCTCCGGGCGCTGGTCGGCCCGGCGTTCACCCCCCGGGCGGCGGCCAGGTGGCGGCCGGTCATGCGCGAGTTCGCGCAGCGGCTGTGGGCCAGCATGGGGCCGGGGGAGTGCGAGTTCGTCGCGTCGTTCGCCAAGCCGTACCCGTCGCTGACCATCGCCGCGGTGCTCGGCGCCCCGCAGGCGGACGCGCCGCGGCTGCACGAGTGGTCCACCTGGGTGCAGCGCCAGTTCGACATCCGCGCGCTGTCCACCGAGCCCGAGCGGATCGAGCGGGCCACCGAGGAGCTGTACGACTACGTGGAAGGGCTGCTCGAACTGCGCCGCCGCGAGCCCTCGGACGACCTGATCTCGGCGCTGCTCGCCGCCGAGGAAGAGGGCAGCAAGCTGTCCCACGACGAATGCATCAACCTGGTGCTCAACGTCATCGCCGGCGGCGTGGACACCACCCAGGCCCAGCTCTCCCACGCACTGCGGCTGTTCGCCGGGCACCCGGCACAGTGGGACCTGCTCGCCCGCGAGCCGGGCCGGGTGCCCGTCGCGGTGGACGAGGTGCTGCGGTTCGAGCCGATCACCCCGTTCACCGCGCGGATCTGCACCAGCCAGATCCAGCACCGCGGCGTTATCTTCCCCGCGGGTAGCATCGTGGCGATCTGCTCGGAACGGGCCAACCGCGCCCAGGGCGCCGGTGAGGAGTTCGACATCACCGCGGAGCCCGGCGGCCGGGCGCTGACGTTCGGCGCCGGACCGCATTTCTGCCTGGGATCCAACCTGGCCCGGGCGGAACTGGAAGAGGCCATCGGCTTCCTCGCGCCGCGGATGCGGGAGCTGCGCCCTGCCGCGCCGGCGGAACTCGGCGGCGTGGAAGGCATCTACGGGATCGAGTCCCTGCCGCTGGCCTGGTCGCAGGCCTGAGCAGGCGGCGGGACGAAAGGAAGGGGCTCATGCGCACGACGACACTCGGGGAACTGACCGTCTCGGCCCAGGGCCTGGGCTGCATGGGCATGAGCGAGTTCTACGGGCACACCGACTGGGACGAGTCGGTGGCGACCATCCACCGGGCGCTCGACCTCGGCGTGACATTCCTCGACACCGCCGACATCTACGGGGCGGGCCACAACCGGCTCGGCGTGACCATGGCGCCGATCCCCGGCACCAAGCGGGTGAAGTGGCTGGAGCAGAACGCCGCGGCCATCGACGTCGCGCTGACCGGCGGCGAACTGGCTGCCCTGGAGCCGCTGGCGGACCAGGTCGCCGGCGGGCGGTACTGAGCACCGTGGGCGATCCGGTGGCCCAGAATTCGGAGCGCCGGCTGGCGTTCGGGCTGGCCGCCGAGGAGTACGACCTGGTCCGGCCCGGCTACCCGGCCGCCCTGGTCGACGCGGTGCTGGCGCACTGCGGCGGCACCGGGGTGAGCGCGCTGGAGGCGGGCGCGGGCACGGGCAAGGCGACCCGGGCGTTCGCGGCACGGGGCCTGCGGATCGCCGCGGTGGAGCCCGATCCGGCCATGGCCGGCATCCTGGCCGCGAGCTGCACCGGGTACCCGGAGGTCAGCGTGGTCGTCGGCGGGTTCGAGGAGTATGTGCCCGCGGAGCCGTGCGGGCTGCTGTTCAGCGCGCAGGCCTGGCACTGGATCGACCCGGCGGTGCGCTGGGACCACGCCGCCGCCGTGCTCGCCCCCGGCGGCAGCCTGGCCCTGTTCTGGAACTTCGACAGGATCATCGACGGCGCCGTCCAGCGGGAGGTCACGCAGGCGCACCGGGAACTCACCCCGCACATCGAGTGGGACACCACCCCGGTGCCCGGGGACGGCCTGCTGGACCGCTGGCCCGCCACGGAGATCGCCGGGCTGGCGGCGTTCACCGGCCTGGAGGCCCGCCTGTACCGGTGGGAACGGGTGCTGTCCAGGCGGCAGTACGTGCAGTACCTGGCCACCCATTCGCCGTACCTGATCCTCGACCCGGCCACCAGGGACGAGCTGTTCGCGCGGATCGCGTCGATCCTGCCCGGCCGCGTCCCGCTCGCCGAGGACACCGTTCTTTACCTTGCCCGCCGTGCCTCATAGCGGGCCGCCGACGTCAGCCATCAATCGCGGGGCTCGGGTGCTCGGCCCCCGGGCTAACGCTGTACCTGGCCCGCCGTACCCCGGCCCTGGCTCCAGGCGCTAGTCCAAGCCCGCCAGCAGGTCGGTCTCGGTGATGCCGGGGCCCTGTCCCTCACGGATGAACCATTCCGTGCCGAACGCGTAAGCGAAGGCCTCGTCCGGCATCGCCAGGAAGAACGACTGCTCGCTGATCTGGCTCGCGTGGGCCCGCATGGCGCGGCGCTTGTACTCCAGGTACGGGGTCACGTCCACCGCCGCGGTGATCACCGACTCGGGCATGCCGAACGACTCCTCGTCGATGTCCGGGGCCTCGATGCCGGCCTCGTCGGCCTCGCTGGCGAACATGTCGCGGCTGCGCAGGATGTGGTCCCGGTTGATCGTGCTCTGGTACACCCGCCGGGTACCGGCCAGCCCGGCGGCCCGCAGGCCCACCCTGTGTACCTGGATGTGGTCCGGGTGGCCGTATCCACCGTGCTCGTCGTAGCAGGTCAGGACGTCGGCCTGTTCCTCGTCCAGGAGCGCGGCGAGCTTTTTCGCGGCCTCGTCGACCGGCGCGGTCCAGAACGAGCCGGGCGCCTCGTTGGCCGGGGTGCCCATCATGCCGGAATCGGCGTACCCGAGGAACTCCACCCGCTGCGCGCCGAGGATCTCCGCGGACGCGTGCGTCTCCACGACCCGGCGCTGCCAGAGTTCCTCGCCCGGGCTCAGGAAGCCCTCGGCGACCTCGCCCTGCTCGCCGCGGGTCGCCACGACCAGCACGACCCGGTGCCCTTCCTCGGTGGCCTTGCGGATAATCCCGCCACAGGCGATGCACTCGTCGTCCGGATGGGCATGAAATGACACAAGAGTGGCCATGGTTGTGACGCTACCTGACCCCTCGGACAGCACGGGGCCCGGGCTGAACCCCCGGCGACCAGGAGAAACGGATGCCTGAGCGAGACGCCGAACGGCCGGTGCGCCGCCGCTTCGGGAGCTGGCGGCCCTGGCACGGCAAGCCCCGCGCCCGGGACGTGCTCTGCGCCGTGGCGATCGCGGTGAGCGGCGTCTACGCGGTGGCGACCATCCCGCTTACCCCGGCACTGATCGCCAGCCACCCGGTGCTCCTCGAACTGCTCACGGGGTCCACGTCATCGATCATGTCCGCGGGGGCGTACTCCGATGTGGACATCAAGCTGCAACTGGCCCTGGTGATCGTCGCGGCGCTGCCGGGCATCATGCGATTCGACTGGGCGTTCTGGTGGGCGGGCCGGCTCTGGGGGCACCGCATCGTGGAGCGGCTCGGCGAGCACAGCCCGCGCACGGCCCGGCTGGCCGGGCTCGCGGAAACCCGCGGGCGGCGCTGGGCCGGCCCGCTGGTGGCGCTGGCGGCGTTCCTGCCCAGCGGCGCTTCCACCGCCGTCTACGCCGCGGCCGGCTGGGCCGGGCTGCCGCTGCTCACGTTCGTGCTGTGGGACACCCTGGGGTCGGCGGCCTGGATATCCGTGATCGCCGTGGGCGGGTACCTTCTCGGCAGCACGGGGGTGACCCTGGCCGGCTTGGTCTCGCGGTACGCCACGGTGACGATCTGCGTGCTCGTGGTTTCGTTCATCGCGCCGCAGGCCTGGCATTCCTGGCGGGAGTGGCGTGCCTCGAAGGCCGCCAGGGGCCGGATGCCCGTACCAGCGGTGCCCGCGCCGGCGGTGTCCGGGCCCGGCGCTGACGGCACGGAACCCCCCGGCATGGCCTAGAGTGTTCCGCCGTGGCGGGACAGGGGACTCCGGCGACGGCCCTGCTCGGCAGGCTGGGCATCGCGTATTCGGTGCACGAATATCCGCATGATCCCCGGCATGGCTCCTATGGCGCCGAGGCCGCGCAGGTGCTTGGCGTGGCACCGGAACGGGTGTTCAAGACGCTCGTGGCCGAGGTCGATGGCCAGCTCACCATCGGCGTGGTGCCGGTGGCGGGCCAGCTTGACCTGAAGGCGCTGGCCGCGGCCGCGGGCGGGAAGAAGGCGGTGATGACCGCCGCCGCGGCGGCCGAGCGGGCCACCGGCTATGTCACCGGCGGCATCTCACCACTGGGGCACCGCAGGCGGCTGCCGGTCGTGGTCGACTCCTCGGCGCTGGGCTTCGGGACGGTCTACTGCAGCGCTGGCCGGCGCGGGCTGGAGATCGAGCTGGCACCGGCCGACCTGGTGCGCGCCGCGGGCGCGGTGGTCGCCGGCATCGCCGCACCGCACCGCGGGTGAGATCAGCCGATCGGGCAGCCCGGCCGCGCGGCGGCCCGGCCGGAGTCCGGGCTGACCATCAGGCAGGACTCGTCGACCGCCTGGAACGCGCCGGCGGGGATCTGCTTGAGCAGCGAGACCAGGCCGTCCGGCCACTGCGGGTACGCGCTGCCCTGGAAGAACCAGTTGCTCCCGTTGTCGGCCAGGATCAGCCCGTAGTGCTGCATCTCGGTCAGCACGGCCTTGGCGTCCGCGCAGTACGCCCCGGAACTGGCGCAGAACCCGGCGACGTTGAAGCTCGCCTTCAGCCGGAACCTGGCGCCCATCGGCGGCAGCGACGGGTTCGTGCCGGAGCCCGCCTCGTGCCTGGCCGGCCACAGGTAGGCCGACTGGGTGGACTGCGCGGTGAACCTGATCGCGTGGGTGATCGGGCGCCCGGACTCGACCGCCGCCTTGACCTGGCTGTAGTTCAGCAGCCCCGGCAGGATGGGCAGGCCGGCCGCGTCGGCGGAGGTCCAGCCCGCGGGCCGGAGCCGGTTGGAGGTCAGCTTCCAGATCGCGCCGGAGCCGGCCGTCGAGCCCGCGGCCGAGTACCGGGCCTCCCACAGTTCGTAGAGCGTGCACGTGTCCTTGTTGACCATGATCGCGTGACGGTCGCCGCCCGCGTTCTGGCCGCCCTCGATCAGCGTGTCCGGGCCGAACGGGTAGGGGCCCTTGTCGCTCTCGCTGGCGTACTGGAATTTGACAGGGACCACGGGGTGCGCGCTGGTGACGATGTTGTAGGGGATGCCGAAGGGGAACCCACCGGGATTCGGACCGAAATCGGGGTGCAGGTCGAGGCCGGCCGAGTCCATGCTCCGCATCCAGGCGGCGCTGTGGGCGTTCACCGGCAGCTGGGAGATGTCGGTGTTCCAGACGTTGCTGGCGGGGAACACCGGGCAGTCCGGGGCGCCGGGGACCGGGGTGCCGCCCCCGCTGGGGCCGGTGGCGGGCGGGGGCGGGATGGCCGCCCGGCCGTTGCCGGTGCCCGCGACCGGCGCCTGGTCCTCGCTCGCGGCCACGACCGTGCCGGGTGAGGCGCCGGAACCATGCCGTGGGCCGGGGCCGGTGCTGGCGGCGGGAACGGCGGCGGCGCCGCACGCTGCCAGGAACGCCAGTGCTACTGCCACCGCCAGAACGCGGACGGGTGTGGTGCGGAGCGGGCTTCCCACGGGCCTCATCCTGCCACGGCAGGCACAGCCGCGCGCGGCATGCGCCGGTTACCTGAAGCCGGGCGCGGCCGGTTACCTGAAGCCGGAAGCGCGCCGGTTACCAGCGGTCCAGGTAGCGGGGCAGCTCCGAAAGCCGGGTGATGGTGGCGTCGGGCACCGCGGCCTCGAACGGCGGCACAGTGCTGTTCTCGATGAGCACCGCCCGCATGCCGATGCCCTTGGCACCGTGCACGTCGTCGAACGGCCGGTCGCCGACGAACACGCAGGCGGCCGGGTCGTCTTCGCCCACGGCGGCCATCGCGGCACGGAACGCCTCGGGATGCGGCTTGGCCCAGGGCAGCTCGCTGGAGTACACGGTGCCGTCGATCAGGTCGAGCACCTGGTCCCGGACGAAACACCCGTCGTGCATGGACCGGGGCCACAGCGTGTTGGACAGCACCCCAATCCTGATGCCCTGGCGCCGCAGCCCGCGGAACAGCGGGGGCACGTCCGGGCCGGTGAACGTGTGCGGCTCCCAGGCCTGGAAGTAGCTGGTGAGCAGGCTCTCGGGCACGGTCACCCCGGCGCGCTCGAAAACGTGCGCGAGCGTCGCACTCCGCTGTGAGCGCTCGATGCCCTGCCACGCGGCCAGTTCGGCCTGGTAGATCGCGCGGGCCACCTCCGCCGCCTCGGCCTGCGGGTAGTGCCGTTCGCAGACCCCGAGCCAGAGCGCTTCGTGATCGACGATGTGCCACGGGGTGAGCGTCCCGCCCCAGTCGAAGATGACCGTCCTGACCGCCACGCACCCGATCCTATGGGCCCCTCTCCGCTGAAGAGCGCGGCCGGTTCCAGGGCGATCCGCGCGCGGCTAGTAGTCCTGCGCCCGGGCGCGCCTGGTGCGGGTGAGGCGGATGATGAACAGGATGATCCCGCTGGCGATGCCGAGGAAGATGAGGCCGATCGTGGGCAGCACGATGCCCACGACGCTGCCCCCGATGCTCGGGCCGAACGCGAGATCGCTGCCACTGGCCACCGCGCTCGCGCCGGCCGGCTCGACCAGGAACTTGCCGGGATGCACGACCTGGAGGGTCAGCACCGCGCGGCCCTGGTGAGTGCCGATCGTGTAGTTCACCGAGCTTCCGTAGGTCCGCAGGCCGCCCACGGCAGCCGGGGGCCCGGCCGGCGCGATCCGCACGTGCAAGCCCGGAATCTGCCCGGAATTCGCCCCGGCGCCCTCGTAGTAGACCACGTACCCGCCGCTGTGGTTCAGCGTGACCGCGCCACCGGCGGGCAACGGCACACGGGCGAACGAGTCGACCTTGCTGCTGAGCGAGACGAAGCCGAACACCACCCAGGCAATCCCGCCGAGGATCAGCAGGACGGGGACCAGGTACCAGATGCGCCCGGGCCGTACCCGCGACCGCCCGGTGCCCATGTCGGCGATGATGGGCGGCTGGCCTGCCTGACTGTCCATGGCCGCTCCCTGAGTTGCCGCCCCTGCGGCGGCACCGCGCTTTCCCGGCGGCAGCGCCGTGCGCGTCACCATAGGGCCAAATGCCCCGGAGGCGGGCGGCAAACCCCGCGAACCGCACGGCCGGAAGGCCGGCCACCCGCGGCGGGGCCCTAGCCGCGGACCCGAATGTGAGCAAAGGTTGTGGATGGTGTGCCCCCGGCGATGGCGGGCGCGTTCGCCATGGCACGCGCAGTGTTGGCCTGGCGGTCTTTCCCCCGTCGCCAGGGGTTAGCAGGGCCGCCCTAGGGTCACCGGCAGGGTCGTCCGCCCGGCGCTGGGCGGACGATTGGATGAGGAGGAATTCATGCCACAGCACAAGCGCAGGCGATGGATTACCGGCAAGGCCGTCGCCATTAGCGGGTGCGCTGCACTCTTGGGCGGTTTCGCCCTGGCGGGGTCGGCCACACCCGGGCTCGCAGCGACGACGGCGCCAGCGGCCCATCCGGCCGTCCGCGTGATAGCGACCAACGGCTGCCAGCTCGGCAACGGCATCAAGCACGTCGTCCAGCTCACGTTCGACAACGTCCACTTCTTCCGTGACAACCCGAACGTGCCGTCCGACCTGGAGATGATGCCGAACCTGCTGAACTTCTTCGAGAACAACGGCACGTTCCTGTCGAACAGCCACACACCGCTGATCGCGCACACGGCCATCGACATCCTGACCTCCCTGACCGGGCTGTACGGAGACCGGCAGGGGATGCCGGGGATGAATAACGCCTACCGGACCTTCAACCCCGACGGCACCACCGACCCGGCGAGTTCCTTCGCGTACTGGACCGATCCGGTCTTCGACACCGCCAACCCGCCGACCACCGGGCACGACACGAACCCGTCCATGGTCTACTCGCCGACCCCGCCCGCCACCACGTCCCCGCCCCCGGCACCGGACACGATCACCCCGGCCCCGTGGGCGCCCTACACCCGCGCGGGGTGCGACGCCGGTTACATCGGGACGGCGAACGTGGAGCTGGAGAACACCGCGGTGGACATCCCCAAGGTGTTCGGGGCCAATTCGCCCGAGGCGCAGCAGCTCGCCCAGGACCCGGACTCGTTCAAGGACGCCGAGACGGCGGACTACATCGGTGTCGCGGTGCACTGCGCGCAGGGCAACGTGGTCTGCGCGGACGCCCAGGGCATCAAGTTCGGCCAGACCTCGCCGAGCCCCACGGCCTCTGCCGACCTGCTCCCCGACGAGCCCGGTGGCTACAACGGGTTCCAGGGGCTGTTCGGGCACCGGTACGTCGCTCCCCAGATCGGGGCGGGCACGCCGAACGTGATGCACAACGGGTTCCAGGTCACCAACGCCGCCGGCAACCTGGTCGACCTCAACGGCAACCAGATCAACGGCGCGTTCCTCAACAACCAGCCGGGCTTCCCCGGCTTCAGCAACATCAACCCGTCCCAGACGCTGGCCTACCTGGCCGACATGCAGGAATCCGGCGTGCCGGTCACCTCGGGCTACATGGCTGACCTCCACGGGAACGAGCACATACCGGCACTGTCAGGTACCGGCGGCCCGTGTAACGGCGCGCCAGCCGCGCTCGGCTCCGGCACCGCCTGCTACGTCGCCCAGGCGCAGTACTACAACCAGGCGTTCGGGACGTTCTTCCAGCGCCTGGCCGCGGACGGGATCACCTCGCAGAACACGCTGTTCATCCTCAGCTCGGACGAGGGCGACCACGAGGCGGGCGCGAACGTGGGCCGTGCGATCCAGCCCACGCCGTCCAACTGCGACGGCGCGACCGTCAGCGGCGACACCGTGACTCCGGACGTGCCCTGCACCTACCCCGCGCAGCCCGACGGCACGCTCTCCTTCGGGGAACTGTCCGGCAACCTGACCGGGCTGCTGGCGACGGAGAAGAACAACACCACCCCGTTCTCGGTGGTGAGCGACTCGGCACCGGGGTTCTACGTCCCCGGGAACCCAGGGCCGAGCGACGCCTCGGTCCGGACACTGGAACGCGACACCGGCGGGCTCACCGCGGCGAACCCGTACACGGGCACGACCCAGCCGATAACCAACTACCTCGCTGACCCGACCGAAATGGCGATCCTGCACATGGTGAACGCCGACCCGGCCAGGACGCCGACGTTCACGATGTTCGCGAGGCCGGACTACTTCCTGAGTACCGGGGCGGCGAACTGCACGACGCCGTGTGTCAGCCAGAACTCCGGCTTCGCCTACAACCACGGTGACTATGCCGCTGAGATCGACACCAACTACTTCGGCATCGCCGGCCCGGGGGTCAAGAACCTGGGCCTGGACGGTTCCGCCGCCAATGCGGGGCCGAACTCGGCGGGGCCGGACAGCGGCCAGATCACGGTCCCTGATAGCGGCACCACGGGGACGTGGGCCGACGAAACCGATATCCGGCCCACCATGATGTACCTATTGGGCCTGCGTGACGACTACCAGCACGACGGGCGGGTGATCACCCAGATCCTTTCCCGGCCGAACGCCGCGCTGTCCGGGCGGGGCGTCAACGCGCTGGGTGACTGCTACAAGCAGCTCAACTCCAGCGTTGGCGAGTTCGGCACGGCCACGCTGCAGGCCTCGACGAAGGCGATCGAGAGCAACAGCCCCGGCGACAAGCAGTACCTGGCGACCAACCGGGTGCTCGCCGGGCTCGACATCGCCAGGGACAAGGTGGCGGGCGTGATCAAGAATGATCTCGAGGGCGCGGCCTTCCAGAATGCGCCGGTACACAACGCCGTCGGCCTGACTGCGGCCTGCAACGCGCTAATCAGCTTCGCGGAGCGCCTCCCGGGGCACTGAGCCGTCGACCTGGCTGTGCCCGGCGGCTGACGCCGGGCACAGCCAGGACATTTCACGCCGGCCCGCGGTCAAGGGGATGCCCTTGACCGCGGGCCGCCGTGCGTAACGTCGGCCCGCCTGGAAGACTGGGCACCTGGCTGATGTGACGAAGGGATGCTTGCAATGGCGGAAGCGAACGGTGAGGTGGCAGAGGCGAACGGTGAGGTCGCGCTGCAGGACCCGGACATCCTGGTCAAGGAGATCGAGCAGACGAGGGCGAACCTCGCACGGACCATCGACACACTCGCCGAGCGGGTCAGCCCGGCCAGCGTCACCAAGCGCGCCAAGTCGCGGGTCATGGGCCTGGTGTCCCGGCCCGAGGTCCAGATCGGCGCGGCGGCCCTGACCGCGGTCACGGTGGCCCTGGTGATCTGGCGCCTCCGCAGCCGCTAGCAGCGCCTCCCGCGCGGCCGGGCAGCAGCCCGGCCGCCGTCTCCAGCGGGCCTACTCGGCCTCTTTGGTCAGGTTTGCGTACTCGTCGGCGGTCAGCAGGCCGGAGTCGTTGCCGGGGTCATCCAGCTGGATCCGCATCAGCCAGCCCGCCCCGTACGGATCGGAGTTGACCAGCGCCGGGTCGTCCTCCAGATCGCCGTTCACCTCGCTGACCTCGCCGTCGAGGGGGGAGAAGATGTCGCTCACCGACTTGGTCGACTCGACCTCCCCGCACGGCTCGCCGGCCGTCACCCGGGTACCCGGAGCGGGAACCGAGACGTAGACGACATCGCCGAGAGCCTGCTGGGCGTAATCGGTGATGCCGACGGAAGCCACGGAGCCGCTGATCGCGACCCACTCGTGCTCCGCGGTGTAGCGCAGTTCGTCGGGGGTGCTCATGGTCGCCTTCTCCTGAGGTCGGTGGTACCGGGCAGGGCCAGCTGGCCGGTGGTCAGCGTGGCCGGCGGTAGAACGGCAGGTCGGTGATCCGGGCCGGCTCGGGCGTGCCCCGGACGTCCACGGCGAGCCGTCCCCCGGTGTCGTCCCGGGCCTCCCCGGCGGTCTCGGGGTCCAGGTACGCCATGGCGATCGGCACGGCCAGCGTGGGTGAGGGCGCGCCGCTGGTGACCGTTCCGCGGGATACGCCGTCCCAGGTCACGGAGTACCCATGCCGCGGAACACGGCGCGAGCCCGCGATCAGCCCGGCCAGCACCCGGCGCGGCGGGGCCTGCGCCCGCTCGGCCAGCGCGGCGCGGCCCACGAAGTCACCAGGCTTGTCGAACACGACCACCCGCCCCAGGCCCGCGTCGAATGGTGTCACCTCGGCGCTCAGCTCGTTGCCGTAAAGCGGCATTCCGGCCTCCAGCCGGAGCGTATCGCGGGCGGCCAGCCCGGCCGGCACGAGGCCGTCACCGGCACCCGCCGCGGCCAGGGCACGCCACAGGGCCTCCGCGCCTTCGGATGAGGTGAACAGCTCGAAACCGTCCTCGCCGGTGTAGCCGGTGCGGGCAAGCAGGACGGGCTGCCCGGCGACGGTGCACCGGTACCCGGAGTAGTACTTCACGCCGTCCAGGCTGATGTCGGTCAGCGGCGCCAGGATCGCGGCGGCATGCGGCCCCTGGATGGCGATCAGCGCGTATTCGGCGGTCTGGTCACGCACCTGCGCGTCGTGCCCGGCGGCGCGATCTTCGAGCGCCGCGGCCACCGTGGCGGTGTTGGCGGCGTTCGCGACGACCAGGTATTCCTCGTCCGCCAGCCGGTACACGATCAGGTCATCGAGGACGCCGCCGTCCGGTGCGCAGATCATCGTGTACCTGGCGCGGCCAGGTGCCAGCCCGGACAAGCGGCCGACCAGTGCGTAGTCGAGCGCGGCGGGCGCCTGCGGCCCGGTCACCGCGATCTCGCCCATGTGGGACAGGTCGAACAACCCGGCGGCGTTACGGACGGACCTGTGCTCGGAGATCTCGCCGGCGTACCTGAGCGGCATCAGCCAGCCCGCGAACGCGGTCATGGTGGCGCCCAGGCTCTCATGGACCGCGCGCAGCGGCGTGGCCCGGGGCGCATCCTCCGACATGCTCATCGCCTCGCCTCCATGCCTGCCCGGGCCGGTGCCATCGCGGCGCCCAGCGTGGGCCCGCCTAGCCTACCGAGCCCGGCGCCGGCGCCCCGCTGACCCTCGCGTCGTGCTCGCACACCCGGGCATGGTGGCTGCCTTGGCGCACCACTAAGGTCGGGAAGGTGACACTGCTGACCGAAGAAGAGATCACCACCGCGCTGGGCACGCTGCGTGGCTGGGCCAGGTCCGGTGACAGCATCACGGCCACCGTGGAACTCGCCGACTTCCGCGAGGCGATGCTCTACACCGGGGCCGTGGCCTACCTGGCCGAGGCGGCGAGCCACCACCCGGACATCCTCATTCAGTGGAACCGGGTCACGCTGACCCTGTCCACGCATTCGGAGGGCGGGCTCACGGCCGCCGACATGGCCCTGGCGGGGCGGATCAGCGCCCTGCGGTGACGCCGGTTGTGACGGTTCAGGCGCCGAACTCGCAGGGGACGTGCTTGATGCCGTTGATGAAGCTGGACAGCAGCCGGTCCGGGGGACCGGCTGCGCGGATGTCCGGCACCCGGGTCAGTAGTTCGCGCAGCATCACCGTGACCTCCCGCCGGGCCAGGTGAGCACCCAGGCAGAAGTGCGGCCCGGGGGCACCGAACCCGACGTGCGGGTTCGGGGAGCGGGTGATGTCGAACCGTGCGGGCTCGGTGAACACGGACGCGTCCTGGTTGGCCGACCAGTAGAAGAGCACGGCCTTGTCGCCCTCGCGGTAGTCGTGCCCGTTCATCTGGTAATCCCGGGTCACCGTGCGGCGCATGAACATCACCGGCGAGGCGTAACGCACAATTTCCTCGACCGCGCCCTCGAGACGGCCGTTCACATCGGCGAGCAACAGTTCCCGCTGCTCAGGAAAGTCGGTGAGCAGGACCAGGGCATGGGACAGCGCGTTCCTGGTGGTCTCGTTGCCGGCCACGACCAGCAGGATGAAGAACGACGCCAGCTCGGCCGTGGTGAGCTGCTCGCCGTCGATGTTCGCCGTCACCAGGGCGGAAACCAGGTCGTCGGCTGGCTTCTCGGCGCGCTCCTGGCCCAGCCTGGTCACCAGGTCGGCGAGTTCCGCGCCTGAGGCGAGGATCTGGCCCACGGCCTCGTCCATGTCCTCGCTGATCAGGTCGGGGTCCATGCCGGACAGGATGACGTTGCTGTTATGCAGCACCATGGCGTAGCTGTCATCCGGAATGCCCATCAGCCGGCAGATGATGGTCAGCGGCAGCCGGGCCGCCACGTGCTCCACGAAGTCGCACGGCCCCGTTGCCCGCAGGTCGGCCACGATCCCGGCGGCGATCCCCGCGACGTCGTCGGCGAACCGCTGGATCATCCTGGGCGTGAAGGCGCGCGATACGATCCGGCGCAGCCGGGCGTGCCTCGGGTCATCCATGTTGATCATCGACCCGAAGTACTCGTTGAACTCGACAGGGAGATCCGCGATCGAGGTGGCGCCCTTGCCCGAGGAGAACACCTCGGGGTTCCGGCTGGCCGCCACCACGTCCGCGTGCCGGACCAGCGCGTAATACCCCGGGCCCGTCTCGAAGATGAACTCGGGCTCGGCGTAGAACGGCGGATGGTCCAGGGACCGCAGCATCGCGAACGCCGCCTGCCGGTCAGCCATCGGCCAGCCCCAGAACTCGGTGTCGGACAGGTCGATGTGCTCGACCGCAAGCGGGGGATAGTGAGCCGTCACGCCGCAGACCTTCCGCCAGGGAGCATCGCCGGAAAGCAATGTCCTTAAATGTCGCGCCCGGCTCCATCGTCGCATTGCCCGCCGCTCCGGGGAACCGTGCAGGGTGTGGCATCCTTGCCCGCGTGACCACACCCGCGTACGGCGGCTACGACGTCCCCGGCTACATCGCGGCGCTCCGCCGTGAGGGAGAACTGCTCGCCGCCGCCGCGGAGCGGGCCGGGATGGCCGCCGCGGTACCCTCCTGCCCCGGCTGGGCGGTGCGGGATCTGCTCAAGCACACGGGCTACGTGCACCGGTGGGCGACCGGTTTCGTGGCTGGCCGCGTCGCCCGCCCGGCGGGTGGCGCGTCCGAAGAAGAGGTCCTCAGCCAGGGTCCCGGCGATGCCGGGCTGCCCGGCTGGTTCCGCGAGGGTCATGCCGCGCTGGTCCGCGCCCTGTCCGAAGCGCCACCGGACCTGGACTGCTGGGCCTTTCTGGCCGCGCCCTCGCCACTGGCCTTCTGGGCCCGGCGGCAGGCCCACGAGACCGCGATCCACCGGGTGGATGCCGAGCAGGCTGCCGGGCGAGCATCCGGTTCTGCGTTCGAGCCGGCCTTCGCGTCCGACGGGGTGGACGAGCTGATCATGGGTTTCCTCGCCAGGAACATCAGCCGCGGAAGCTGGCCCGGCCTGGACGGCAGCCTCGCGATCCACGCCGCCGACGGCGCGGCGGGCGCGGACTGGCTGGTCGCGGGCGGCGCGAGCGAGCCCGGCGTCTCGCGCGGCACCGGCCCGGCCGGCTGCGACGTCACCGGCCAGGCCCGGGACCTCTACCTGACGCTGTGGAACCGCCGCCCGGCGGACGGGCTGCAGGTGACCGGCGATCCCGCCATCCTTGCCGCGTTCGCCGGCGCGCTGCGGATCACCTGGTGAAGGGTTTTGCGCCGCGTCACCAGCCGGGGGCCTGCCAATCGCCCGTGGCAAAATCGGCTGAGTGCAGATCGGGATGCTCGGACCATTCGAGGTTCGCACGGACGACGGCGTCCTCGCCGACGTGCCGGGCGCGCGGCTGCGCGGGCTGTTGATCGCCCTCGCGCTCGAACCAGGTCACGCAGTCCCGAAGGCGACGCTCGTCGACTGGATCTGGGGTGAGCGCCCGCCCTCCGACGCGGTGAACGCCTTGCAGCGCTTGGTCTCCCGGCTGCGGAAGGCGCTGCCCGCAGGGTCGGTCGAGGGGCAGACGGACGGCTACCGGCTGAGGGTGGAACCCGGCGCTGTCGACGCCGTGCGGTTCGAACGCCTCGTCGCCCAGGCCCGCAATGACGAGGATCCGCGGCGGGCACGGCTGCTGCGCGAGGCCCTCGCGTTGTGGCGTGGCGCGGCCATGCAGGACGTCGGTTTGCCGGATAGTGCGGCGTTTGACGCGGCGGTCACCCGGTTCGAGGGGCTGCGCCTGACAGCCATGGAGGATCGGTTCGACGCGGAGATCAGCCTCGGCCACGGTGCGGATCTGGTCACGGAACTGACCGACCTTGTGGCCGCGCATCCGGTGCGAGAACGGCTTGTCGCCGCGCTGATGCGTGCCCTCGTCGCGACCGGCCGCGACACCGAGGCGCTGCTCGTGTACCAGCGCACGAGAGAAGCCCTGGCCGACGCGCTGGGCGTCGACCCCTCACCGGAGCTGTCCGCATTGCACGTCGCGCTGCTGCGGGGCGAGCTGGGACGGCGGGAGCAGCGCTGGCAGGAGCAGGGCCGGAAGACTAACTTGCGCGCCGAGCTGACCAGCTTCGTCGGCAAGGACGCTGATGTCGCCGCGGTGCGCGAACTCATCGCCGAACATCGGCTCACCACCGTGATCGGGCCGGGCGGCTCGGGGAAGACCAGGCTGGCCACGGAAACCGCGCGCACGCTGCTCGGCGACCTGCCGGACGGGGCCTGGCTGGTGGAACTGGCGTCGATCGGCGCGGACGGTGACGTGGCGCAATCGACGCTCGCCGCGCTCGGGCTCCGGGATGCACTGCTCGGCGGCGCACCGAACGCGGAACCGGCGGACCGGCTCATCGCCGCGATCCGCGAGCGGGAGGCGCTGCTGATTCTGGACAACTGTGAGCACGTGATCGAGTCGGCGGCGGCGTTCGCCCACCGGGTGCTCGGGGAGTGCCAGCGGCTGCGGATCCTGGCGACGAGCAGGGAACCACTCGGCATCACCGGTGAGGCGCTGTGGCTGGTCGAACCGCTGGCCTTGCCGGCGGGGGACGCCAGCCCCGGTGAGATCGAGTCCTCTGCAGCCGTCCAGTTGCTGCGGGACCGGGCCGGCGCGGTGCGCAAGGATCTCGTGGTCGACGCCCACTCGTTGCCGACGATGGCGCGCGTCTGCCGGGCGCTGGACGGGATACCGCTGGCGATCGAATTGGCCGCGGCCAGGTTGCGCACCATGTCCCTCGATCAGCTCGCCCACCGGCTCGACGACCGGTTCCGCCTGCTGACCAGCGGCAGCCGTACCGCGCTGCCGCGGCACAAGACGCTGCGCGCGGTGGTCGACTGGAGCTGGGAGCTGCTCACCGACGCCGAACGGATGGTCCTGCGCAGGCTCGCGGTGTTCTCCGGCGGAGCGAGCCTGGACGCGGCCGAGCAGGTCTGCGGCGGTGATTCGGCCGAGCGGGGAGAAGTGCTCGAGTTGCTCACCGCGCTGACCGAGAAATCGCTGCTGCTCACCGAGGGCGACGGCGCACCGCGCTACCGGATGCTCGACACGATCAAGGAATACGCCCGGGACCGGCTCGCGGAGGCGGGGGAATCGGATCTGGCGCGCCATGCGCATCTCGCGTACTTCACCGGACTCGCCGAAACCGCGGAGCCGCATCTGCGCCGCGCCGAGCAGTTGGAATGGCTCGCAACGCTCGAGGTCGAGCACGACAACATCGGTTCTGCGATGCGTGGCGCGCTCGCGGCCGGCGAGGCGCACGCGGCGATGCGACTCGCGGCGGGCGCCGGCTGGTACTGGTGGCTCGGCGGGCACAGGGCCGAGGGCATCGCGCTGATCATCGCGGCCACTGACACGCCCGGCGAGGTGAGCGATGAGATCCGGGCCACGGTGTACGCGATTGTCGTGCTGTTCCTGACCTCCGGGCGGGGTGACCAGTACCAGGCGGCGGAGTGGATCCACAAGGCACACCGGCTCAGCCAGCGCAGTCAGCGCCGCGGCCCGCACTTGGCGTTCGTCGCCCCGCTGGAACGCATGTTGCAGGCGCCGGACGCGTTCTTGCCCGCGTTCGAACAATTGCTGGACGACGAAGACCCCTGGGTACGCGCGCTGGCCCGGCTGCACCTCGGCAAGATGCGGATCATGCTCGGCCAGGACGGGCGGGATGCGGACGCGTATCTCGAGATGGCGCTCGCCGAGTTCCGGGCACTCGGCGAGCGGTGGGGGATTTCGTTCGCCCTGACCGAGCTGGCGGACCGGATCGCCACGCGCGGCGAGTTCGCCGGTGCGTGCGAGCACTACGAGCAGGCGATCGCGGTCCTCACCGAAGTCGGCGCTATCGAAGATGTCATCCGGATGCGGTCGCGACAGGCGCAGCTGTACTGGCTGCTCGGCGATGAGGACTCCAGCGCGGCTGCCATAGCCGAGGCGCAACGGTCCGCGGAACGGGTCACCTGGCCGGATGCGCTGGCCGAGCTGGCCCTCTCGAAGGCGGAACTCGCTCGCTGGGGCGGCAACGCCGAGGAGGCACACCAGCAGCTCGGCGTCGCGACAACCATGCTGGGCGACGAAGCGGAGCGGGCGGACATCCGCGCGGTAACACACGACCTGCTCGGCTACCTCGCCGACGACCTCAGCGAAGCCCGTGCGCACCGCGTAGCGGCCTGCCAGGCGGCGTCCGAGGCGGGGCACGCGCCCCTGATCGCGCAGGTACTCGTCGGGGTCGCGGACCAGGCACTACGCCGCGACCAGTACGAGCAGGCCGCGCGGCTGCTCGCGGCAAGCGCCGGCGTGCGCGGACTGCCGGATCGTTCCCACCCGGATGTGGCCCGGATCGAGCGGGCCGCGCGGTGCCGCCTCGGCGAAGCGCGGTTCGCCGAGGCGACGCAGGAGGGGGCGCAGGCGAGCTGGCGTGAGCTGGCCGAAGCTACGCTCGCCTCCTGACCGTGGCAAGCGCCCGCAGGTACCCGACGAGCGCGATCCCGGCGTACCAGGCGCTCCCGGCGATCGCGGTGAGGTCAGTTTGCTGCGCGCTGAATGATGATGCCGCCGTGCCGCGTGCGGGCGTGGACCGTGACCTTGCTGTCCGACGTGCCCGCCGCGCGCGCCCGTTGCTGGCGAGCGCGCCGTATCAGCCCGCGCTCGTGGCTTCGGGACCAGCCCGATCACGCTCCTCGGAGGGCCATCGCCCGGGAGGGTCACGCGCGCCTCTTGAAGGTGGCGAGCGCCCACAGGTATCCGACGAGGGCGATCCCGGCGCACCAGGCGAGAGCGGCGGCCGCGTAGCCGCCCGACGGGGTGCCGGCGAGCAATCCGCGCAACGATTCGATGATCGGCGTGAAGGGCTGATACTCCGCGAATTGCCGGACACCCTGTCCCATCTTGGCAGCCGGCACGATCGCGCTGCTCACGAACGGCAGCAGGATCAGCGGCACGACGGTGAGGCCTGCGGACTCCGGAGTTTTCGCGACCATTCCAAGCGCGACCGTGAGCCAGGCGGCCGCGAAAGCCGTCGCCGCGATGATACCGATCGCGCCGAGCCAGTCGAGGAGGGTCGCAGGCGACCGAAACCCCAGCGCGAAGGCCATTCCGATAATGACCGCAATGGCTACCGAGCTGCTCAGCACGGTGGTCAGGACGTGACCGGTCAGGACGGCACCGCGGGAGACATTCATAACCTTGAACCGGTTGATGATGCCTTTCGTCATGTCGGAGTTCACGGATACCGCGGTGGCCGACAACCCGTAGGTGATGGCCAGCAGGATCAGGCCTGGTGTTGCGTATTCGACGTAGTGTTCGCCGACATTGAATGCGTTGCCGAACACGTACACCAGTAGCAACATGAGCACCACCGGCATCAAGACCCCGTTGAATATCGTGACCGGATTCCGAAGGATGTGCTTGACGTTGCGGCGCAGCATGATCCGCGAATCGGTCAGCGGCGCTGAAATGGTGCTCATTGCGCGATGGCCTCCGTGCTTGCGTGACTGGTAAGGGCAAGGAAAACGTCATCGAGGTCCGGCGTGTGCGCGGAGAACTCCTCGACTTCGATCGAATGCTCACCGAGCCGGTCCAGCAGAGCCCGCAACGATTTCACCCTGCCATCGCCGGGAACCCGCAGGGTCAGGTCCTCGTCGTCCCGCGCGGAGCCGGTCAGGACCCGCGCCGCCGCGTCGAGTTCGCGGACGTCGGTGAACCGGAGCCGGACGTGGCTGCCGGGAACCTGGCGCTTGAGTTCGCCGGGAGTGCCCTCGGCAACCAGGCGGCCCTGGTCGAGCACCGCGATCCGGTCGGCGAGCTGATCGGCTTCCTCAAGGTTCTGGGTGGTGAGGAAAACGGTCACGCCGCCGGCCACCAGCTCGCGGACGATGTTCCACATCGTGCGACGGCTGCGCGGATCCAGTCCCGTCGTCGGCTCGTCCAGGAAAATGATCCGCGGCCTGGTGACCAGCGTCATCGCCAAGTCCAGCTTCCGGCGCATACCGCCGGAATAGGTCGCCGCCATCTTCTGCGCCGACTCCGCCAGATCGAACCGTTCCAGCAACGAGGTGGCCACCCGCTTGCCCTCGTCGGCCCGCAGATGGTGCAGATCCGCCATCAACCGCAGGTTCTCTTCCCCCGTCAGCAGATCGTCCACCGCCGCGAACTGGCCGGTGACCCCGATTACCGCGCGCACCGCCTTGGTCTCGGTCGCAACATCGTGCCCGGCAACGCGTACCGTCCCGCCGTCGGCCTTCATCAACGTGGTCAGCACGTTCACCGTCGTCGTCTTACCCGCCCCATTCGGGCCGAGCAGGGAAAAGACCGTGCCCACACGAACATCCAGATCGATGCCATCGAGCACGGTCTTGTCCCCATACGCCTTCCGCAGCCCTGAGACCGCAATCGCTGAATTTCTCATGCGACCAGCATCGGCACCGCCCCTGACACGCCCCTGTCACGCTCCTGACACGACCACTGACACGGCCACTGACACGGCGTGCTGCCTCGTTGCGCCAGGCCAGGGCGCTGCGCAGCCTACTGACCACTGCCTGATCGGCCGGAGCCCGCCGGTCCGTGCTCGGGTGTAGTTCTCGTGCGACCGCTAGATCGCCGGCCCGTGCTCCACCGCATAGGAGTTCATCAATGGCGAGGAGATAAGGAAATCCGCGGTCGCCCGGTTGCAGGCGACCGGGATGTTCCACAGCACCACCACCCGCAGCAGTGCCTTGACGTCGTGGTCGTGCGGGTGCGGCTCCATCGGGTCCCAGAAGAAGATGAGCAGGTCGATCTCCCCGTCCGCGATGCGGGCACCGATCTGCTGGTCCCCGCCGAACGGGCCGCTGTGGAAGCGCGTCACCGGCAGGCCGAGCTCCTCGCTGAGCATCCGCCCGGTGGTCCCGGTCGCGCACAGCTGATGACATGCGAGCAGGTCATGGTTGAACTCGGCCCATTCGCGCATGTCCTGCTTGCGGCCGTCATGCGCGACGAGCGCGATCCGGCGCTGCTGCCCGGGCCTGAAGTCACTGTCGTTGGCTGTCACGTTCTCCCAGCATGCCCGGTAATGTTGCGGCAATGGCACACGCGGGTTAGCGCCTTGTGTCGGGCCCATGGACATCTCACCGGCCGGGCAGGGGAGAGGCGCCATGGCTGGCAGCAACGCGCATGCGGGGGAGCGACCGGTTTTGCTACCCTGAGGGCATGTGTTCCGCTCGGCTGCTCCTTACCTAGCCGCGCCGACCGATTCGTCGTTGGCGCGGCTGCCCCTCGTGACCGGGGGGTTTTTTGTTGCCGGAGCAGGACCGACTTCACGGGTGAGGAAAAATCATGACAGCCGCCGATAGTGCCGAGCGGGCACAGCAGCACTACGATCCGCGCACAGTCCAGGAGAAGTGGCAGACGCGCTGGGCAACAATGGACCTGTTCCGGGCAAGTGACGACCCGGACGACCCCAGGCCGCGCACCTATCTGCTGGACATGTTCCCCTACCCCTCCGGGGACCTGCACATGGGGCATGCGGAGGCGTACGCGATCGCGGACGCGATAGCGCGCTACTACTTCCAGCGCGGGCACAACGTCCTGCACCCCATCGGCTGGGATGCCTTCGGCCTGCCCGCGGAGAACGCCGCGATCAGGAAGAACTCTCATCCGGCCGACTGGACGTACGCGAACATCGAGGTACAGGCGGCTTCGTTCCGGCGGTACGCGGTGTCGTTCGACTGGTCGCGCCGGCTGCAGACCTGTGACCCGGAGTACTACCGGTGGAACCAGTGGCTGTTCCTGCGCTTCTACGAGCGGGGCCTGGCCTACCGCAAGGACGGTTACGTCAACTGGTGCCCCGTGGACCAGACCGTGCTGGCCAACGAGCAGGTCATCGACGGCAGGTGTGAGCGGTGCGGGTCCGAGGTCATCAGGCGGCTGCTGACCCAGTGGTACTTCAAGATCACCGAGTACGCGGACCGGCTGCTGGCCGACATGGAGCCGCTGGCCGGCAAGTGGCCCGACCGGGTGCTGCTGATGCAGCGCAACTGGATCGGCAGGTCCGAAGGGGCCGAGATCGAGTTCCCCATCGAGGGCAGGGACGAGCCGGTCACGGTCTTCACCACCCGCCCGGACACCCTGTACGGTGCCACGTTCTTCGTCATCGCGGCCGACTCGCCGCTGGCGGCGGAGGTGTGCGCGCCCGGGCAGCGTGCGGCGCTGGAGGAGTACCTGACCCAGGTGCGCAAGCTGACCGACATCGAGCGGCAGTCGGCGGACCGGCCGAAGACCGGGGTCTTCCTGGGCAAGCACGCGATCAACCCGGTGAACGGCGAGCGCATCCCGGTGTGGGCGGCGGACTACGTGCTGCCCGACTACGGCACCGGGGCGATCATGGCCGTGCCCGCACACGACCAGCGCGACCTGGACTTCGCCCGCGCCTACGGGCTGCCTGTGGTGCCGGTGGTGGACACCGGCGGTGCGGACCCCGCCGAAACCGGGGTCGCGACCTCGGGCGACGGGACGCTGATGAACTCCGGCCCGATCAACGGCCTGGACAAGGGCACCGCCATCGCCAGGATCACCGAGATCCTGGCCGGGCAGGGCAAGGGCCACGCGGCGGTCAACTTCCGGCTGCGCGACTGGCTGGTGTCCAGGCAGCGGTTCTGGGGCACGCCGATCCCCATCGTCTACTGCGATGGCTGTGGTGAGGTCCCCGTCCCCGACGAGCAACTGCCGGTGGTGCTGCCGGACCTGCGCGGCCAGGACCTGGCCCCGCACGGCGTCTCGCCGCTGGCGGCGGCGTCTGACTGGGTCAACACCGACTGCCCCAAGTGCGGCGGGCCCGCGAAGCGGGACACCGACACCATGGATACCTTCGTGGACTCGTCCTGGTACTTCCTGCGGTATTGCTCACCCAGGTACCAGCACGGTCCGTTCGATGTGGAGGCGGTGCGCCGCTGGGCACCCGTGGACCTGTACGTCGGCGGTGTCGAGCACGCGATCCTGCACCTGCTGTACTCGCGGTTCTTCATCAAGATCCTGCACGATATGGGCATGATCGACTTCACTGAGCCGTTCACCGCGCTGATCAACCAGGGACAGGTGATCAACCGCGGCCGGGCGATGTCCAAGTCCCTGGGCAACGGCGTCGACCTGGCGGAGCAACTGGCCGCGCACGGAGTCGACGCCATCAGGCTGACGATGATCTTCGCCAGCCCGCCGGAGGACGACATCGACTGGGCGGACATGAACCCGGAGGCATCCGCCAAGTTCCTGGGGCGCGTCTGGCGCGTAGCAGCGGACGTGGGCGCGGCGGCCCCGGCCGCCGGACCCGGGGACGAGGCGCTGCGCAAGGTCACACACCGGACGATCGACGAGGTCACCCGGCTGGTGGAGAGCGCGCGGCTGAACGTCGCCGTGGCCCGGCTGATGGAGCTGACCAGCGCGGCCAGGCGCGCCATCGACTCCGGTCCTGGGCCTGGCGACCCTGCGGTCCGGGAGGCGGCGAGCACGCTGGCCATCCTGCTGTCGGTCTTCGCGCCCTACACGGCCGAGGAGGCGTGGGAGCTGCTGGGCCAGGAGCCCTCGGTCGCCCTGGCCGGCTGGCCGGTCGCCGACCAGGCGCTGCTGGTCCAGGACACGGTGACCTGCGTGGTCCAGGTGGCCGGCAAGGTCCGCGACCGCCTGGAGGTCCCGCCGGATATCAGCGAGGACGAGCTGCGTGAACTGGCGCTGGCCGCGCCGGGGGTGACCCGGACGCTGGCCGGCGGGGGGGTGCGCAAGGTCATCGTGGTGCCGCCGAGACTGGTCAATATCGTGCCTGCGTGAGGCCTGAGACCTCGGCCAGGCGGGGGGCCTGGCAGCTTGGCTCGACGCCAGGCTGCCAGGCCCCCCGCCTGCGCCCGCAGCGCCACCCGCCTTATACGCGGCGGAGGACTGCGACGATCTTGCCCAGGACGGTGGCGTCGTCGCCGGGGATCGGGGTGTAGGCCGGGTTGTGCGGCATCAGCCAGACGTGGTCGTCCGCCCGCTTGAACGTCTTGACGGTGGCCTCGCCGTCGATCATCGCCGCGACGATGTCCCCGTTGTCCGCGACGGGCTGCTGGCGGACCACGACCCAGTCGCCGTCAGCGATCGCGGCGTTGATCATGGAGTCACCGACGACCTTCAGCAGGAACAGGGTTCCGTTGCCGACCAGCTGCTTGGGCAGCGGGAAGATGTCCTCGATGGCCTCCTCGGCCAGGATGGGACCACCGGCGGCGATCCGGCCGATCAGCGGCACATACGCGGCGTCCTGCGAGGCGATGTCGAGAGCGGCCTCATCCTGCTCCTCGGCCTCCGGGCGGACGGCCGGGTGCCCGGGCAGGCGCACTTCCACCGTGCGCGGACGGCCAGCGTCCCGGCGCAGGTAGCCCTTGCTCTGCAGGGTCGATAGCTGGTACGAGACGCTTGAGGTGCTGGTCAGGCCGACCGCCTCGCCGATCTCCCGCATCGACGGGGGATAGCCGCGCCGCTGCACCGAGTCCCTGATGACCTGCAGGACCTTACGCTGCCGCCAGGTAAGCACATGGTTGGGGTCGGGATGCTCGGGTACCTCGGCCACGACCAGAGGAACGGATCCCTTGGGCTTGCGTCCCGGCCTGCCTTTGGGCCTGTCACCGTGCGCAGTGCCGGCGCGGTTCCCGGGCGGAGCGTCGGACGTGTCGCCTTCCACGCTGCGGCCCATGTGCTCACCTCCGGATTGTGTGCTTGATTCCAGTGCCGACGTTAGCCCTTGCCGCGCTAGACATCAAACATCTGTTCGACGCGCCGCAAAAAATGTCGTACCCCAGGGGTAGAACGGAATCGCACGAGCGTTCGATCGAACTATAGTCTGACCGAACAGTAGTGCGATAGAACTCTCGTTCGAACAGGGAGGCCCACGATGAGCGTGATGACCGCAGCAGGGCAGAAGCGGCGCGCCGGGGCAACGGGCGGGCGGCGGGCCGTGACCGCCATGCCGGGCCAGCCGAACGTGATGGCAGGGCCTTGGCCTGGGGCGGGAGAGTTGCCTGGCCGGACGGCGCACGGCGCGCCTGGCGGTGTGCACGGCGCGCCTAGCCGCGTGCATGGCGCGCCTGGGCGGCCATCGCGCCACGGCACGGCCGGGACGGCGGGACCTCGGCCCCTGGCGGGCAAGATGGAGGCGGCCCTGCCCTCGGCGGCACAGGTGCCCGCGGGCCGACCGCCGCCGGCGCGGCAGTCGGTGGCGCAGCAGGTAGAACTGCCGGGCGTGGCGCGGTCCCCAGCGGCCCGGCACCTGGAGACCGGAGCCCGGCCAGTCCGCACCAGGACACGGCTGACCCGGCGCGGCCGGATAGTGGTCGCCGGGCTCATCATCGCGAGCATGGTGCTGGTGGCCGCGCTGGCCTGGCTGGTGGGCACGGCAAGGGCGGACACGGCAGGCAGTGGCGCGCCGTCGAGTGCCGTCTACCACAGCCTGCGCTCGGTGGTCGTCCTGCCCGGCCAGAGCCTGTGGTCGATCGCGACGCAGTACGAGCCCGGGTCCGACCCGCGCAACGCCATCCAGGAGATCATCGACCTCAACGCGCTGAGCGGCACGTCGGTTCAGCCGGGTCAGCAACTGTGGCTGCCCCGCGGATGAGCGCGCGACACGCCGGGCATGGCCGGTCCGGCGGGTGACCGGATAGCGAGGGAATCCGGCGTGGCGGCGTGGCGGGTGTTGCGTCGGCGCACATTCTGCGGTAAACACAACATGTAGTAGTTACAAGGATGTGGTTCATCCACAAGTTGTGTTCGTAAGAACCGGCTCCGTGGCGGGTGCGGGAGGTGATCGCGTGTTCTGTCCGTATTGCAGGAATCCAGACAGCCGGGTCATTGACAGCCGCACCGCCGACGACGGCGTCGCGATCCGTCGGCGGCGCGCCTGTCCCTCGTGCGGGCGCAGGTTCACCACGCAGGAGACAGTGATCCTGATGGTGGCCAAGCGAAGCGGTGCTACTGAGCCGTTCACGCGTGACAAGATCGTCAACGGCGTGCGGCGGGCCTGCCAGGGCAGGCCGGTCACCGAAGACCAGCTGGCCATCCTGGCGCAGCAGGTCGAGGACGAGATGCGGTCGCGGGGCTGCGCGGAGGTGTCTTCGCACGAGGTGGGCCTGGCGATCCTGCGTCCGCTGCAGGAACTGGATGAGGTCGCCTACATGCGTTTCGCCTCGGTCTACCGGGGGTTCGAGTCACTCACTGACTTCGAGGAAGAGATCGTGGCGCTGCGTTCGGCACGCAAGGGTGCCGGGCGTGATGACGCCCGCGTACTGACGCCCTGACCTGGGCACACGGAATTATCGGTATGGGCCTGGCTGTGGGCCCGCGAGGGGTCCAGGCGGATCCCGGAAGGGGGACGACATGACCGAGACGGCGAGTGGTGCCGCGTCGCGTGGTGGCGGGAAGGCGCACAAGGGCCTCACGATCCAGCGCATCCACACCCGCGAGGGAGTTCACCCCTACGACGAGGTCACCTGGGAACGCCGCGATGTCGTCATGACCAACTGGCGTGACGGCACGGTCAACTTCGAGCAGCACGGGGTGGAGTTCCCCGATTCCTGGTCCGTGAATGCCGCCAACATCGTGACCACCAAGTACTTCCGCGGCGCGGTCGGCACGCCGCAGCGGGAGTGGAGCCTCAAGCAGCTCGTCGACCGCGTCGTCGGCACCTACGTCGCGGCCGGCCGCGAGCACGGCTACTTCGCCACCCCGAAGGACGCGGAGATCTTCGACCATGAGCTCAAGCACGCGCTGATCCACCAGGTCTTCAGCTTCAACTCGCCCGTCTGGTTCAACGTCGGCACGACGTCCCCCCAGCAGGTTTCAGCCTGCCAGCCTTACGATGCGCTGGTCAGCACGCCGGCCGGGCTTGTCCCCATCGGTGGACTGGTCAAGGACAATGCCGTCGGCACGAAGGTCTATGACGCAACGGGCTTGACGAAGATCGTCGCCACCAAGGCGAACGGCGTGAAGGACGTGCTCCGGCTGCACACCAGCGCGGGCTACACCCTGGACGTGACCGCAGACCATCTGGTGTGGCGCGCAACGGACACAACCTCGGGCCGGTTCGTTCCGGCTGGCGAGCTGGCCGACAGCGATGCCTGCAGATCGTGACGGATCGAGCAACTTGGGTCGATGGAGGTCTACGACATCCAGACCGAGAGCGGAGAGTACCTTTCCGGCGGCCTGAGGGTGCACAACTGCTTCATCCTGGCGGTCGACGACACGATGGACTCGATCCTGGAGTGGTACAAGGAAGAGGGCCTGATCTTCAAGGGCGGGTCGGGCTCCGGCGTCAACCTCTCCCGTATCCGGTCCAGCAAGGAACTGCTGTCGTCGGGCGGCACGGCCAGCGGGCCGGTCTCCTTCATGCGCGGCGCGGACGCTTCGGCCGGCACGATCAAGTCGGGCGGTGCGACACGCCGGGCCGCGAAGATGGTCGTCCTCGACGTGGACCACCCCGATGTCGAGGAATTCATCGAGACCAAGGCCCGGGAAGAGGAGAAGATCCGGGTCCTCCGCGACGCCGGCTACGACATGGACCTCGGCGGCAAGGACATCGCGAGCGTCCAGTACCAGAACGCCAACAACTCGGTCCGGGTGTCCGACGAGTTCATGCGGGCCGTCGAGGACGGCGGCAGCTTCGGCCTCGCGGCCAGGATGACCGGGGAAATCGTCGAGACCGTGGACGCGAAGGGCCTGTTCCGCAAGATGGCGCAGGCCGCCTGGGAATGCGCCGACCCCGGAATCCAGTACGACGACACAATCAACAACTGGCACACCTGCCCGGAAACCGGCCGAATCACGGCCAGTAACCCGTGCTTCCCCGCTGACCAGCGCGTAGTTACCGACAGTGGCCTCGTTCCCATCGGTGACCTGGTCCGGCGGGCCTGCGACGAGGTCAGCTTCGCCGTCTACACCAACGACGTCACCGCCAAGCAGGATCCGCAGGACCGCATCACCGCCACCAGCCCGACCCGGTACATGATGACCGGCCGCAACGAGATCGTGGAGCTGAGGTTCTCCGACGGCTCGCGGCTGCGCTGCACGCCCAACCACCGGGTCTGGACCGCCAACCGCGGCTGGGTGCACGCCTGTGATCTGACCGATGAGGACCGCGTCGTGCGCTCCTTCCAGCACGCTCCGCGGCCCATGGCCGACCCCCACCTCCCTGCCGAGGCGCTGGTGATGGCGTCCTTTGAGCGCAGCAGGAAGCCGCTTGAGCTGCCCGTCAAGTGGGACCCGGAACTCGCTCACTACCTGGGCTGGGTCGTCGGCGACGGATGCATCGACGACCGCGACAACGCCGCCGTCACCGTCTACGGCTCGGCGGAAGACAAAGAGGTCGTCCTCCCGCGCCACCACGCCCTGCTCACGCAGATCACCGGTTTCGAGAGCAAGCCAAGCGTGCAGGCCAACGGCACGCTGCAACTGCGGGTCACCCGGCGCGCCTTCGGCGAGTTCCTGCGCGGGCTGGGCGTCTCCGGAGGCAGGGCGGCGGAGAAGACGGTGCCCGATGCCATCTTCGAGGCCCCCGAGGACGCGCTGGTCGCCTTCCTCCAGGGCCTGTTCGACGCAGACGGCTGCGTCGTGGACCAGCAGGCCAACGCCACCCGTTATGTCGGCCTGGGCAGCCGGTCCGAGGAACTCCTCATCGGGGTCCAGGAACTGCTTGCCTCGCTCGGGATCGCCAGTCGCATCTACAAGACCGGCGTGAAGACGGCGAGCTTCCACTACACGAGGAAAGACGGCAGCGAGGCGACGTACGGTTCCGACGGCCCCTCGTTCGACCTGCGGATCACCGCAGGCGCGCTGCGGGAGTACTACCGGCTCATCGGATTCTCGCTGCCCGGCAAGCAGGCAAAGCTGAGCCGGATCGTGACCTCGACCGACTCCTACGACGTCGATCGCACGGTGCGGCTGGTCAGCCGGAATCGCAGGGCTTCGAGCTCACCTACAACCTGACCGAGCCGCGCAACCACTCCTACATCGTTGGCGGCACGGTCGTAGCTAACTGCTAGCGAATACGTCCACCTCGATAACTCATCCTGCAACCTGGCCAGCATTAACCTGCTCAAGTTCCTGAGCCCGCAGGACACGTTCGACGTGGAGCGGTTCGAGCGGATCACCGAACTGGTGATCACGGCGATGGACATCTCCATCTGCTTCGCCGACTTCCCCACGCAGAAGATCACGGAGACGACCCGCGCCTACCGCCAGCTCGGCATCGGGTACGCCAACCTTGGCGCGCTGCTGATGGCGACCGGGCACGCCTACGACTCCGAGGGCGGCCGCGCGATCGCCGCCGCGATCACCTCGCTGATGACGGGCACCGCCTATCGCCGGTCCGCGGAACTCGCCGCGGTCGTCGGGCCCTACGACGGCTACGAGCGCAACGCCTCCGCCCACAAGCGGGTCATGCGTAAGCACGCCGACGCCTGCGCCGAGATCAAGACCTCCGGCGGCATCGACCGTGACGTCCACGACGCGGCGAACGCCGCCTGGCAGAGGTGCCTGACCCTCGGTGAGACAAATGGGTACAGAAACGCCCAAGCTAGCCTATTGGCCCCGACTGGCACCATAGGCCTCATGATGGACTGTGACACCACTGGTGTCGAGCCGGATCTGGCGCTGGTCAAGTTCAAGAAGCTCGTCGGCGGCGGTTCCATGCAGATCGTCAACCAGACCGTGCCCCGGGCCCTGAAGAACCTGGGCTACCAGCCGGAGCAGGTCGAGGCGATCACCGAGTACATCGCCGAGCACGGCCACGTCGTGGACGCGCCCGGGCTGCGGCCCGAGCACTACGAGGTCTTCGACTGCGCCATGGGCGAGCGGGCCATCAGCCCCATGGGCCACGTGCGGATGATGGCCGCGGTCCAGCCCGGACTCAGTGGCGCCATCTCCAAAACGGTCAATACACCAGAAAGCGCCACAATAGAGGACATAGAGAAGATCTACTTCGAGGGCTGGAAGCTTGGGCTCAAGGCGCTGGCCATCTACCGGGACAACTGCAAGGTGGGCCAGCCGCTGTCGGATGCCAGGAAGAAGCCAGGCAAAGCGGCGGCCGAGGAACCCGCGCGCGAGGTGCGCCCGGTGCGGCGCCGCCTGCCGCGGCAGCGCCCGGCCAGCGTGACCCGGTTCTCCGTTTCGGGTGCTGAGGGGTACATGACCGTCTCCAAGTACCCCGACGACGGCGTCGGCGAGGTGTTCCTCAAGCTGGGCAAGCAGGGTTCCACGCTGGCCGGCGTCATGGACGCCTTCTCGATGGCGATCTCGATCAGCCTGCAGTACGGAGTCCCGCTGGAGAAGTGGGTCGAGAAGTTCACCAACATGCGCTTCGAGCCCGCCGGGGTCACCGACGACCCGGACATCCGGATCGCAAGCTCGGTGATGGACTACGTGTTCCGCCGCCTGGCACTGGACCACCTGCCCTACGAGACCCGTTCCGAACTGGGCATCCTGTCGGCCTCCGAGCGGACCGCCCAGCTCGCCGGGGAGGACCCTGGTGCGGTCGCCGCCGAGGACATGGACCCGACCGAGATGGCCCAGTCCGCGCCGCGCGAGCGGCAGCCAGAGCCCGCGCGCCAGGAGCAGGCCGCCAGCCAGGCCGGCTCGCCTCCCCTGCCCGCGTCCGGCCAGGCCGTGAACGGCAGCCCGGGACAGCCGGATCCGCCGTCCGGCTCCCAGCCCGGCCAGCCGCATAGCTCGACCGAGTTGCTTGAGTCGCACCAGGGACGCACCGCGGACGCACCGCTGTGCCTCATCTGCGGCACCAAGATGCGCCCCGCCGGAAGCTGCTACGTCTGCGAAGGCTGCGGCGCCACCAGCGGCTGCAGCTAGAACTGGTCTACCTGACCGCGAATTGCCTGTTCAGGCGGGTCTCTGGGCTTCGCCCGGGACCCGCCTGGCAGGCCTTGACCATCGCATCGGTTGCGTCCGGCGCAACCTGACGGTCTTGGCGGACAAGCGCCAGAGTGGCGCGGGCTGTGGGCCATGAACCTGCTAACAAGTCAGCTAAACGTACTAAGCGTGGCTAGAATTATGTCGTTTAGTGGGTTGGCTTAGGAGGTTTCGTGCGCAGCTTCGCCGATCTCGACGCGCTCATCGGACGGGTGCCGTCCCATGTGGTCACCCAGCTCAGCGCGATCGACTTCGGGCGGGGTTCGGAGGCGCTCTACCGCGACCAGATGCCGGGGCTGCTCACCGGGCTCGCCGACCGGGCTCGCGTCCAGAGCATCACCGCGTCCTCCGCGATCGAAGGCGTCGTCGTTGCGGACGCTGGCCGCGCCGAGCGGATCATCAACCGGCGCATCTCTACGCTGCGCAACCGGAGCGAACAGGAACTGGCCGGCTACCGCGACGCCCAGGACTACCTGTTCCGGGAGGACTGGCGCCCGCTGAACGCCGGCCTGCTCCTGCACCTGCACCGGCTGCTCTTCGCCCATACTGCTCTGCCCGGTGGGGCGTTCAAGACCGAGGACAACCTGGTTGTGGACCGCTCGCCGGACGGTTCAACGACCGTCCGCTTCACGCCGGTGCCCGCCGCCAGGACCCCTTTTGCCATCGACGACCTCATCGGCCGGTACCACCGGGCGGTCACCACCGGCGAGCACCATCCAGTGCTGCTGACCGGACTGTTCATCCTCGACCTTCTAGTCGTCCACCCCTTTGCGGACGGCAACGGACGGGTGGCCCGCCTTCTTGCCAGCGCCATGCTCACCGGCCACGGATACACCGTCGGACACTACGTGAGCCTCGAGCAAGCCGTCGCGGAGTCCGCGGATGCCTACTACCAGGCACTCTTGGAGTCCACTCATGGCTGGCACGACGGCGCGGCCGACCCATGGCCCTGGCTCAGCTACTTCACTGGCGTGCTCGCCGACGCCTACATCGTGTTCGCTGACCGCGCAGCCGCAGCCAAGACCCCTGGAACCAAGCAACAGCGCGTCCGCGAGCACATCCTGCGCCATGCGCCAGCCAGGTTCCGCCTCGCCGACATCAGGACGGCTGTGCCAGGTGTCAGCGACCAGACCATCCGGCTCGTCCTGGAACAACTCAAGAACGAGAGCAAGGTCAGATCTGACGGGACCGGCCGCTCTGCCACCTGGACCCGGATGAATACCGTGCTCTCCGAACAAGTGCCTGCTGCGCGCCTGTCGTGAACGGTCCCGCGCGGGGAGATCGCTGATAGGCCCATCGGGCCGCGGTATTCAGCACCCGTGCGGTGCGATGAGGATGGGCACGATCCGCCGTCTCATTTGCGGTGCGGCACGTGAGCGAGGTGCTGGCGCAGGTGAGCGAGGTGCCGACGGCACGTGAGCGAGATGGCGTCGGCGCGAAGGGGACAGCGGCGGCCCGGGTGAGGAGATGCCATGAGCTATGCGGATGTGAACGGCCTTTCTCTCTACTACTCAGAGCACGGCTGCGGTGAGCCGCTGGTGCTGCTGCACGGCGGGTTCGGCTCGGGTGAGATGTTCGGCCCGGTGCTGCCCGCGCTCGCGGAGCACCGCCGGGTCATCGCCGTCGACCTGCAGGCGCACGGCCGCACCGCGGACGTCGGCCGCCCGCTGCGCTTCGAGACGATGGCCGGAGACGTCGCCGCGCTGATCGGGCACCTCGGCCTGGTCCGATCCGACGTAATGGGCGTCTCCATGGGCGGCGTGGTCGCGCTGCGCACGGCGATCCAGCATCCGGAGGCGGTGGACCGCCTGGTGCTGGTCTCAGTGCCGTTCCGGCGGGACGGCTGGTTCCCCGAGATCGGGGCGGCGATGCGGCAATTCATCCCAGAGCATGGCGAGGCGATGAAGCAGTCCCCGATGTATGAGCTGTACGCCCGGATCGCGCCCCGGCCCGGAGACTGGCCGGTACTGCACGCCAAGATGGGCGAACTGCTGTCGGGGGACTACGACTGGGCGGCCGGGGTGGCTGGGATCACCGCGCCCACCATGCTGGTCTATGCCGACGCCGACTCGATCCGGCCCGCGCACATGGTGGAGTTCTTCGCGCTGCTCGGCGGCGGCCTGCGGGACGCGGGCTGGGACGGATCGGGGCGCCCCGCAGGGCGCCTGGCGATCCTGCCGGGCACCACGCACTACGACATCTTCGCCTCGCCGGCTCTGGCGGCCCCGGTCCTGGAGTTCCTGGAGGCGCCCACGCCGGGATTATGACCTACGTAGCGCTTGAACGCGTCGAGCCGAGTGTTGTCGTTGTGGCAACGACAACGGCCTGGGCGGAGGTGTCCGCCCAGGCTCAGGGCACGGTGACCGGCTGGATGGTGACCGGGCCGAGGGTCGGGTCCAGTTCGGTGGACTGGGTAACCCCGGCCGGGGTGATCACGTCGATGGCCTTCGGCACCGTGCCCGGGTCCACCGAGCAGATCGGCGCCGTCCCGTCTGGCGCGCACACGCCGAAGAGGAACGGCTGGGCGGTCGGCGCGAACCCGCGGGCCTGGTCGGGGCTGAACCCGTCCTGCCCGGTCAGCACCACGGCGAAGCCCCAGCCCGAGCCCGGAGTGCCGAACTGCGCCTCGGGCAGCGCGATCGTGATGGTCCCGTCGGACTGCGATGCGAGCACCTGCGGTGTTCCTACCGAGCTGCCGGACGCGTCCTGCCACACCGGCGCGGCGAAGCCCTGCACCTCCAGCCTCTGGCTCCACGCCCCGGACGAGGAGATCGTGTAGTTGCGCGTGGGGAACGCGGCATTCGTGGAGGTGGTCGTGGCCCCGGGCACGTGCACGTACACGTCCAGCAGTTGCGCCCCGTCCACCTGACCGAACGTCGGTGACAGGTTGGCGATGGTGGCCCGCAGGTAGGCGGTGGTGCCGTCGCTGAGCACCTGGAACCTGGTCAGGTCGAACGCCCCGGGCTGGAAGTCCCCGGAGTTGGGGTACTGGTAGGTGCCAGGCCCGCTGTCGTCCCCGGCCGCGTCGGTGACGTCGAGCACCGTGGTGCCGCCGCCCTCGTTGCTCACCGTGACCTGGGCGTACCCGGTGCTCCCCAGGCCGTGCGTGCTGGCACCGACGGTGATCGCGTTGCTGCCGAACCCGATCGGCACCGTCGCGGAGAACGACCCGTCCGCGGCGGCCTTCGTAGACGTCACCGAGGACGGCGCCCCGCTGGTGCTGTCCACCGACTCGACGCTCACCTTCGCGCCGGGCGCGGTGGTCCCGGTCACGGTCGTCGACGTCGCCGCGAGCGTGCTGCCGTTGGCCGGGGCGGTGATCGTCGCATTCAGCGCGCCGGGCGGCCCGTGTGCCACGTACCGCTGCGTGGTGAACTGCGGCGTCTCCACGGTGTGGCCGGTGGCCAGCGCCAGGATCAGCCGCAGTTCCTGGGCCTGCGCCCAGGTCAGCGGCGACGCGGACCCGGCTGCCTTCCCGTCGGTGAAGCCGATCGAGGCGGTCAAGGGGTCGGAGCCGAACGGGGACGCGGGCAGGTCCGGGTTCTCCCATGCCTGCTCGGGCACCAGGCCCACGCCGGAGGAGAAGTTCTCCATCGCGCTCAGCAGCGAGGCCGCGCCGGACATGCTGCCCTCGGCGACGTCGGACTCGGCCCGCTCACCGGACAGCACAGGCCACAGATGCCCGGTGCCGATGCCGGTGGGCGCCCACGGTGCGCCCACGGTCGAGCAGGACGTCTGGCTCGGCTGGTAGCAGTCGCCGTACCCGTCGGCGCTGCCCAGAGTGGCCGAGTTGCCGTACCGGTAGTAGCCGGTCCCGCTCGGCGTGGACACTGCGATCTGCTTGTCCCACACGCCGAGCGAGGCCTGCACGTCCGGGTCGGAGACCGGCAACTCGCCGAGCCGGACCAGTTCCTGGAACCCGCCGTCCAGCACGGCGCGCTGGTCCAGCGTCGGCCCGCCGTTGCCCAGGCCGTACGTGATCGCCGCGTTGGGGTCACCGGTCTTGGACAGCCGGATGAAGTAACTCGGACCGTCCGGCCCGCTCGTCGTCACCGTCCAGGACTTGATGTTCCGCTGGAAGTCGTCCGCGGTCGCCTGGTAAACCCGGGCCCGCGCCTGGTCGCCGTGTTCTTTGGCGATCACCGCGGCGGCGGTCAGCCCGGCGATCTCGGCGGCGATGGTGGACGGGGAGTACCCGGACTGCTCCTCCCACCGCTCCACGCCGAACGACGGCCCGTGGGAGACCAGGAAGTCGGCCGCGGGCCTGATGTGGTTCCGCCACAGCGAGCCACTGCCGTCCAGCCCCGCCTGCAGCGCCATGATGATCGGGTAGGACGTCTCGTCCAGCTGGGTGCCGCCGGTGTCCGGGGCGGTCTTGCCGTTGAGCAGCGAGTTGCGCGGCATGGACCCGTCGGCCTGCTGCTGCCGGTCGAACAGGAACAGGGTCGCGGCCCGCGCCGTGGCCAAGTCCCCGTCGACGAGCAGCCCGGTGAACGCCTCGTAGAGGTCACGGGCGAACACCTCCCGGTAGGAGCCGAAGTAGGACGGCGCGCCGTTGGCGAACACCCCGGCGGGCACCGACTGCCCCCACGGGCTCGCCAGCGACGCGACGATCGCGCCCGGGTAGGTCTTGTCCACGCTGGCCTTGATCACGTTGGCGGACAGGTAGTAGTGCAGGATCGACGTGCTGTCCCGCTTGGCCGCCGCGCCGGTCACGTGCCCGAACGGCGGCCGCAGGCCGGCGTCGTAGCGCAGCCAGCCCGCCGCGTACTTCAGCGCGGTCAGGCCGAACGGCTGCCGCAGCGAACGGCTCGCCGTCGACACGGCGGAGGCCTGGCTGCGGCCGAAACCCAGGGCCAGCGTGACCGAGTCCCCGCCGGCCGGCGTGACGTCCTCGGTGGCCGTGATGTGGCCGTCCGGCGCCGAGTCGTACGTCGTCAGCGCATGGTCGAGGTCGAGCTGGGTGAGGCCGTCGCTGAAGCTGCCCGCGTACCCGACGCTCGCGGCCGGCGAGGAGACACTCGCGTCCAGGGCCATGTACGTCGGCACCGCGTAATCGCGGTTGACCGCGTTGGTCACCGTGTTGGTGCTGTCGACCACCGGTACCGGGGAGCCGGTGGAGGTGTCCACCACGCCGGTGTTGCCGCCCGCGTTATCGGCGCCGCCGCCGCCGTTGCCGTTGACGTGCGCGTCCAGCCGGGCGTACAGGTGCAGGCCGGCCACGTTGGTGCCGGACCCGGGCAGCGCGGAAAGCCGGGTGTGCATGAGCACGGTGTCGCGGCCAGGGTCGGTGATGTATGTGGTGACGATCTGGTAGCCGTGCTCGGTGTCGGTCGCGGTGACCGTGCAGGCCATACCGGTGGGGTCGGCCGCCACCGTGTAGGTCATGTCCCGCGTCTGCAGGTCGGTGAACGTGGACCCGTCGGTCACGATGTACTGCAGCGTGCTCACGTTCGTGTTGTCGATGGTCGGCTCGTAGACGTCCGACAGCACTCCGCCCGCCACCGTGTACCAGACCTTCGACCGCGGGCCGGTGGCCGTGCCCACGCAGTCCTTGCGGGCCAGGTCGAAGTAGGACTCCGTGCCCGGCGCCCCGGGCGCCACATCCGCGGGCGCCGCCTTGCGCCCAGCGGCGGAGGCGGCGCCGCCGGTGGCGAGCGCGAGCATGGATGTGAACGCCAGGCTGCACGTCAGCAGCGCGATACCCGGCCTGCGGAGCAGGGCCACCGACCCCATCGCCACCTCCAGCGGACGGACCGAAATCAACCGGGCGCGCACGCGGGAGGCGCCTGGGCCAGCCGCCGCACAGTCCCAGCAGAGCGTCCCCCGGCGACCGGTTTGTGTCAACGCCGGAGGCGGCCCGGGTGCCCCGCGCACCCCTCTGAACCGGCCATTCCCGACGACAGTGTCCGATTGTGTGCCCCCGTGAACGCCCAGTAGTGCGCTATACAAGGATGAGCACGAGGGAGCGATATGCCGCGTAATGACGGATCCGGGCAGGCCATGCAAATGGCCAGGGAACGGATCGACCTCCTGCGCGAGAAGTTGCGCGCGACCCCGGCGCCGGTCAAGGCCGCCGGCGTCGTCGCGGTGTTGGTGCTGGTCGTGATGACCCCTTTCCTCTGGGGCCGGCTCGCTTACCTCATAGTCGTGGTGCCGCTGCTGTACGGCCCGGTCGCCGTCGTCCGGCGCAGCCGGTCCGTCCTGGCGTCGGTGGGCGTCGGCCTGTGGGGGCTGGCGATCCTCTCCATCGCGGCGGCGAAGTTCCAGCAGAACAGCTTCGATGTGGTGCCGCTGCTGCTGCTCCCCGTGGCGGTCGTGCTGGCGGCGCACGCCCGGCCGCTGGCCCGCGCCTTCGTGCCGTGCCGCACGGTCGCGCTGGTGCTGGCATGGTCACTGCCCCCGGCGGTCATCGCCTGGTGGCTGGACCGGAGCCAGCCGGTGATCACGTACTTCATCGCGTGGGGACTCGCGGTGGTCGTGCTGGGGTGGCGCCTCGGCAAGGCCTGGCAGGTAGCGCGTGCGGATACCAGGCAGCGGGCCAGGGCCGCGATGATCGCGCCCTACGGGGCGGCCGGGACGCCCGCCGGGCGCGCTGGGCAACCGGCCGATCAGGCGCGCGGCGTCCGCCAGATGGAAGGGGTGCGCGGGCAGGCAGCTGCCGCCGGGCCCCGGGACCGTGCGCCGGCCGGCCAGGAACCGCCCGCGATCACCATCGAGCAGGCGATGGCGGAGCTGGATCAGATGATCGGCCTGGCGCCGGTCAAGGATCAGATCCGCCAGCTCACCGCCTCGGTGGAGGCGGCGCACCGGCGGCTGGCGGCCGGCTACCAGACCGAGAAGCCGCTGCAGCACTTCGTGTTCCTCGGACCGCCCGGCACCGGCAAGACCTCCGTGGCCCGGATCATCGCCAAGCTCTACTACGCGTGCGGGCTGCTGGACAGCCCCGCCGTGGTGGAGGCGCAGCGCGCCGACCTGGTGGGCGAGTACCTCGGGGCCACCGCGATCAAGACCAACGACCTGATCGACTCGGCCGTCGGCGGGGTGCTGTTCATCGACGAGGCCTACAGCCTGGCCAACGACGGCGAGGGGCACGCGGACAGGTTCGGCAACGAGGCGGTCCAGGCGCTGCTCAAGCGCGCCGAGGACGACCGGGACAACCTCGTGGTGATCCTGGCCGGGTACCAGCGGCAGATGGAGGACTTCCTGGCGAGCAACCCGGGGCTGAACTCGCGGTTCCCGATGCGGGTCCGGTTCGGCGGATACACGCCGGCCGAGTTGGTGGAGCTGGCGCAGGCCGCCCTGGCGCGGCGCGGGGAGTCGCTGGACGGCGAGGCGCTGCGTGGCCTGAACCGGATGATGGACGACGTCGGCCGCCGCCGGCTGATCGACGAGCTCGGGAACGGCCGGTTCGTCCGGAACCTGCTGGAGAAGGCGCGGCAGGCGCGCGACGTGCGGGTCATGACCGGGGGCCCGGAGCCGGTCGCCTCCGAGCTGATGACGTTGCGGGCCGAAGACCTGGACCGCGCGTTCGGCGAGCTCACCTCCAGGTTCCGCGGCTACGCCGAGGCACCCACCCTGGAGAACGCGCTGGCCGAGCTGGACGAACTGGTCGGCCTGGACCCGGTCAAGAGGCAGGTACACGAGATCGTCGCCCAGTTGCGAGTGGCCCGGCTGCGGGACCGGCAGGGCCTGGCCAGCCAGCCGCCGGCCCGCCATTTCGTGTTCACCGGGCCACCCGGCACGGGCAAGACCACGGTCGCCCGCATCCTGGGGCGCATCTTCGCCGCGCTCGGCCTGCTGGTCCGGCCGGAGGTGGTCGAGGCGCACCGGGCCGACCTGGTGGGCGAGCACCTCGGCTCGACCGCGATCAAGACTGGCAAGCTGATCGACTCCGCGCTCGGCGGCGTCCTGTTCATCGACGAGGCGTACTCGCTGTACAACGAGGGCTACTCCGGCGGCGACGCCTACGGGTCGGAGGCGGTGGCCACGCTGCTCAAGCGGGCCGAGGACGACCGGGACCGGCTGGTGATCGTGCTGGCCGGGTACCCGGCGGACATGGACCGCTTCCTGCGCAGCAATCCCGGGCTGGCCTCGCGGTTCTCGGTCCGCATCTCGTTCCCCAGCTATACCCCGGGTGAGCTGGCCCAGATCATGGCCGTCATCGCGGAACAGGCGGGCGACTCGTTCGACCCGGACGCACTGCCCGTCCTCGAGCGGATCTTCCGGGATGCCGTCGACCGGGACCACATCAACGAGCTGGGCAACGGCCGGTTCGCGCGGTCCCTGTTCGAGCGCGCCTGCGCCGCCCGTGACCTGCGGGTCGCCGATCTCGGGGAGGCCGCCACCGCCGCCGATCTCACCACGGTCACCGCGGACGACATCAACGCCGTGATCGGCGGGCTCACCGGTGACCACGGCGGCACCGCTGGCGGCTGGAACGGGCGAGATCCGGGGACCTAGGGCAGATCGCCCAGTTCCGCCGTCAGCTTCGCGGTGTCGTCGTCGACGTCCCTGATCAGGTACATGAGCGTGTGCTGCACCGCGTGCTTGTTCTCACCCCGGTCCAGCAGCCGCTGCGCGGCCTCCCACAGTTCCGGCGGGTCGCCGCGCCAGAGCCGGTCGCTGAGCGCCAGGTGCCTGCGGATGTGCTGGTCGGTGGCGGGGCGCCCGTGCGCGTCGTCGTGGTCGGCGGCCAGCAGGGTCCGCCGCGCCTCCGGCTGGGCCGGGTCCAGCGAGCCCAGGTCGACGCCCCGGTAGTGACCGCGGAGCACCGGGAAGGCGAACGCCCGCCGGGGGAGTGCCTCCAGGTCAGCATCCGGCAGCAGCCTGCCCACCAGCCTGGTGTCCAGGCCGAAGCTGGACGGATCCCGGTAGACCTGGGTGAAGGTGCCCATCGCGCCGAACACCGCGTCGAGGGTCTGGCTGACCGCCTCGGTGTCCAGGCCGCGGCGCCGCCCGGACCAGCGCGCCCAGGCGGCGAGGACGTGCGGCATGGCGTGCTGCTCGGCGGGCCAGAGCATGATCTTGCGTGGCAGCCAGTCCAGCAGGAAGGTCTCCGCCTTGGCCGGGCTCATCCGCAGCGGGCGGCCGAAGTCCTGCTCGCATCCGTAGCTCACGATGTGGTCAGCGCACTTGCTGGCCGCCCCCCGGTCGGACAGGTCCTCGGCCTCATCGGAGGCGAGGAACTCAGCGACCAGCATCGCCCTGCGGTCACTGCTCCACGCCTGCCGGCGCGCCTCCGCGCCGGCCCAGGCCGACTCGGGCTCCAGGGTGGCCAGCCTCGCGGCCGCACCGCCGAACGGCAGAACGGCCTCGGCCGCGGCCAGGTCGGGCGGCGGAAGAGCCCGGATCCGGGATCTGATGAACGCGTGGTAGGCACCGAACGACTTGCTCACCGCCGGGTCGGGGGCCGCGTGGGTGACCGCGAGCGAGGCCTCCAGCATGTGCCTGGCCGCCGACGGCGGAATCGGCCGGAAGCTGCCGCGCCCGGGCTGCCCGGCTTCGGAGTTGCCGTCCCGGCAGCGTTCCAGCAGCGTCTGCACCTTCGAGGTGACCCAGCCGTCGGACAGCATGCCACCGACGTTGTAATCGACCAGGAGGACCAGCGCGTGCGGCTCGGTCCCGCCGTAACTGAACAGGCACACGGCCTCGTCACGGTCCCCGAACGCGTCCGAGTTCACGTAGCAGTCCGCCGCGACCACCGCGCCCACGTGCTCGGCCCAGCCGGGGCGTTTGATCCCGCGCTCGATCAGCCCGAGCGCGGCGCCCTCGGCCACGGCGGCCTGATGCGAGGTGCCGAGGCAGGCGATGCCGGACAGCAGCGCCAGCGCCGCCGGGCTCTCGTGCTGGGCCGCATACGCGACGAGGCCCGCGCCGAGCAGTTCCTCCAGGTCGGCGCTGCGAGCCTGGGAGCCGGGCTCCTTCTCCCCCCACCAGGTGCCGAGCAGTTCGCTGACCATCAGTTCCGCGTCGAGCGGGCTGCGCACGGCGAGCAGTTCCCGCGCTGCCCGGAGCATCTCCGCGAACAAGGCGTTCGGCGGCGGGGCGGGAATGGGTGACGGCCGGGGGACCCGGCGATGGCCGGGCCGGCCGTCTCCCGGGGGGAGGTTCCTGCGGCCGCCCTGCGAACTCATCCGCCCAGTTTCCCAGATCCGCGGCGTCACGGGCACGTTCCGCGGTATCAGTGCGGGATTTCGCGGCGCGGCGCGGGCCGGCCCGGGGGAGCGACCCCGCTAGCCCAGGACGCCACAGCCGGGCGTGCTACGCGTAGCGGCCACCCCACGGCGCGAAGTGGCCTAGGATACAGGGAGCCTTAACCAGCCGACCATCGTGATGAGCGCGGCAGCGGCGCTCGAGTCCGGGGTGCGGATGGCTTCCCCGCTGCCGTGTTGATGCCGATAGCCTGCTTGAGTCCGCAGTGAGCAGGAAGGAGCCGAGGGATGGCAGGCTCGCTCACGGGCCAGAAGCGGTGCGATGAGTACTGACACATCGGTACCCCAGCCGCGGATGTCAGGTATGGACGTTTCCGACTCCGCGTTGCTGGCCACCCTGCTGCGCGAAGCCCCTATCGGGTTTGCCTTTTTCGGCACCGACCTGTGCTTCCGGCGGGTCAATCGCAGTCTGGCCAGGCTTTACGGCCGGAACGGCACCGACCATGTCGGCCTGCCGCCATCCCGGGTATGGCCGGAGCCGCTCGCCGCCAGCGCTGAGTCCGCCATCCGGCGTGTGCTCGCCGATGACCAGCCCTTCTTCGAGCCCGACCAGCCGATCAGCATGCTCAAGAACAGCCGCGGCGCCAGCGAGGAGAACGGGGGCGAGGAGCACCCCGGGGCCGGGCCGCAGGCCAGGCACTGGTCGTTCTCCTGGTTCCCCTCCCACGACCCTGAGGGCGCCATCAGAGGTGTCGCGCTCATCGCCGTGGACGTGACCGAGCGGCGCAACTCGGAGGAGGCGGTCCGCCGCAGCGAGGAGCGCTACCGGTCGCTGGTACAGGCCGGGGCGCAGGTGGTGTGGGTAACCACGCCCACCGGGGAGATCGCCGAGGACTCGCCGGAGTGGCGCTGGATCACCGGCCAGAGCCTGGAGGAGTACCTGGGCAACGGGTGGCTGGACGCGGTCCACCCGGAGGACCGGGAGCGGGTCGAGCGGGACTGGCGCGAGTGCGTGGGCGGCGGGAAGATCTTCGACAACCGCTACCGGGTGCGCACCAAGACCGGTTCTTACCGGCACTATGACGTCCGCGCCGTGCCGATCGAGCGGGACGGGAAGATCATCGAATGGGTGGGCGCCAGCACCGACGTGACCGCCCAGCGTGAGGCCGAGGAGATGCGCGGGCGGCTGACCGAGCAGCTCTCGGCGGCGGCGCTGCGCACCGCCCGGCTGCAGCAGGCGACGTCGATGCTGGCCGAGGCGCTCACCGTGGAGCAGGTGGTCGAGGTCATCACCGAGGTCGGCCGGTCCGCGATCGGCGCCGACCGCTCGGCCGTGGCCCTGCTGGACCCCGAGCGGCTCCGGGTGCGCACGGTGAACCCGGGCGGCCTGCCGGACAGCCCCGGCCACCCCGGCGGTGACATCCCGCTGGATCTCCCCAGCGTGATCACGCTGGCCATCACCACCCGGCGCCCGGTGCTGGTGGAGAACCCCGACGGACTGCGCCGCACCTTCGCCGAGGTGGCCGACCTGGACCTGTTCCTGTCGCACACCGACGAGCGGGCCTGGGTGGGCATGCCGCTGCTGGCCGCGGGGTCGGCGATCGGCGCGCTGCGCTTCTCGTTCTCCCGGCCGCGGAAGATCACCGACGAGGAGCGGGTGTTCCTCGAGGCGCTGGCAGGCCAGTGCGCGCTCGCAGTGGAGCGGGCCTCGCTGTTCGAGCGGGAGCACACCACGGCCGAGACGCTGCAGCGCAGCCTGCTGCCGGACCGGCTGCCCAGCGTGCCCGGCATCATCCTGGACGCCAGGTACCTGCCGGTGACCCGGAACATGGAGATCGGCGGGGACTGGTACGACGCGTTCCGGCTGCCCGACGGCCGGCTGGCCGTGGCGGCCGGGGACGTCATGGGCAAGGGGCTGTCCGCCGCGGCGGGCATGGGCCGGGTGCGCAACGCCCTGCGTGCCCTGGCGCTCACCGACCCCCGCCCGGCGGCCGTGCTGGCCGGTCTTGACCGGCTGTTCACCGCCACCGAGCTTGACGAGCAGGTGACCACGGTCGCCTACCTGGTGTTCGACCCGGTGTCTGGGGAGGGCCTGGCCGGCAACGCGGGCCATCCGCCGCCGCTGCTGATGTCGCGGGACGCGCCGCCCCGGCTGGACCTGGGCGAGGCGGGGACGCCGCTGGGCTGGGCCAGCCCGCGCCAGCAGTACGTGTTCCGGCTGCCCCCGGGCCACACGGCCGTGCTGTACTCCGACGGCCTGGTGGAGAACCGGCGGCGCGGGCTGCACTCCGGCCTGGACGAACTGGTCGCGGTGGCCGGGCAGGCGACGCCCGCGGTGGCGGAGGATCCCGCCAGCCTGCTGGAATACCTGGTTGACCGGATGCTCACCGGTTATGAACAAGATGATGACGTGACCGTGCTCGTGCTGCATGTGCCCGTGCGTGACGGCACGGGCAAAGCCCTGGTGACGGAGTCACGAGGGCTGCAGGCCAGCGGGGGGTCGCTCCCCCGGACCAGCAAGGCGCAGGCTGGCACGGCGGCTGCTTCCATGATCGCGGCGAAAACGGGTAAGGCATGACCGCGGGGCGGTTGTCCCCGGGGTGCCCGGCGAGGTCGCGGAAGTTGCCGGTGGTACGAGCTACCCGTCGACTCCGCCTAAGGTGGATCACGGGAGAAGAGCGGGGCCTGGCAACGATGTCCAGCGGCTCTTGCCATCAGCCCCGAACGGTCCCGGCAGCGGAGTGCTCGCAGTAAGTTCCGTTGCCGCCCACGTGCGCAGGAGAGGTTGTCTGTGTCGTCTGCCCGGTCGGACAGTCACGTGTCACTCGCGGCTAGGCAAGCCGCCGTCGTTCAGCGAAGGAAGGGGTGACCGCGGTGGCAAGCGCGCAAGGCTCCGCGGCGCGGAGGCAGCCCCAGCAAGGCCAGGGCCGCCAGGCGCCACGTAAGGGTGACGCGCCGCCGGTCACCTTGGTGGGCGCGGACGAGCCCGCGGGCGCGGACGGCACGGTGCCCGTGCGCCAGAAGGGTTCCCGGCCACGGCGGCCGCAGCGTAATGCACCGAAATCCGCGCCCGCAGCGGGCGGCGGCGAGACCGCGCCAGCGGCGGGCGGGCCGCCTCGAGGCCGCCAGGACAAGCGGGGCCGTGCCAACGGCGCGGAGGGCGCGCCGGAGGACGCTGCTGTGGCCCAGGACGGCGCGGGCGAGGTTACCGCCCTCGATGAGGTCGGCACCGTGGCAGAGACCGACCTGGATGTAGTCGTTACCCTCGAAGGAGTAGAGGACCTGGACGCCGTTGACCTGGACGCATTCGCCGTCGATGTAGACGTGGACGTCGACCTGGAAGTCGACGTGGACATCGAGGACGTGCCCGACGTGGCCGAAATCGATGACTCACTGGCCGAGATCGAGGCCGAGGACACCGAGGACGAGGCGCCCGCCAGCCCGGACGAGGCGCCGGCGAGCCCGGGTGACGCCCCCGAGGCGGCCGCGGCCGCCAGCCCGGCGGCCCCGGGGGAGGCGCAGCCCGGCCCGGCCCGGTCCGGCGAGGAGGGCGACGACGAGACCTTCGTCTACGGCGACGATGACGACGACCTGCCCGCCGCCCAGGTGGCGTCGGCGGGGGCCACCGCGGACCCGGTCAAGGACTACCTGAAGCAGATCGGCAAGGTCCCGCTGCTCAACGCCGAGCAGGAGGTGGAACTGGCCAAGCGGATCGAGGCGGGCCTGTTCGCCGAGGAGAAACTGGGCACAGGCACCACCGGGGGGATGACCCCCGATCAGCGGCTCGACATGGAGTGGATCGCCGAGGACGGCCGGCGGGCCAAGAATCACCTGCTGGAGGCGAACCTGCGGCTGGTGGTGTCGCTGGCCAAGCGGTACACCGGCCGGGGCATGCTGTTCCTGGACCTGATCCAGGAGGGCAACCTGGGCCTGATCCGCGCGGTGGAGAAGTTCGACTACACCAAGGGTTACAAGTTCTCCACCTACGCCACCTGGTGGATCCGGCAGGCGATCACCCGTGCCATGGCCGACCAGGCGCGCACCATCCGGATCCCGGTGCACATGGTGGAGGTCATCAACAAGCTGGCCCGGGTGCAGCGGCAGATGCTGCAGGACCTGGGCCGCGAGCCGACCCCCGAGGAACTCGCCGCGGAACTCGACATGACCCCGGAGAAGGTCATCGAGGTGCAGAAGTACGGCCGTGAGCCGATCTCGCTGCACACCCCGCTCGGTGAGGACGGCGACAGCGAGTTCGGCGACCTGATCGAGGACTCCGAGGCCATCCAGCCCGGTGAGGCGGTCAGCTTCACGCTGCTCCAGGAGCAGTTGCACTCGGTGCTGGACACCCTCTCCGAACGGGAGGCGGGTGTCGTCTCGATGCGGTTCGGGCTCACCGACGGCCAGCCCAAGACCCTTGACGAGATCGGCAAGGTCTACGGGGTGACCAGGGAGCGGATCCGCCAGATCGAGTCCAAGACCATGTCGAAGCTGCGCCACCCGTCCCGGTCCCAGGTCCTCCGCGACTACCTGGACTAGAAGGCACGCACGGGGCGACTGGCTCGCGGCTGCTCGCCGACCTTCGGTCGGCTTCGCTATAGGTCCGTGCCCATGTGTTAGCCCGGGGGCCGAGCCCCGGAGCCCCTACGAGCCGGTTGCCGCTATGCGCTATGCAGCCCTCAGCGGCTGGGGGCCTCTGCCTTGCCCGGGGACAGCCGGTCGCTCTCGTCCTGGATCTCCGTGGCGACGCGCGCCAGCGCCTCGCTGTGCTGCCGCCCGTGGTGGGCGCAGAACAGAAGTTCTCCCCCTCCAGGGAGTACGACGCGCACGTATGCCTGGGCGCCGCACCGGTCGCACAGGTCCAGTGCATTGAGCGGCTTCAAAGGGGCCAGGGCTCCGGTCATGTCGCCTCCCTCGCGTCGTACCACCGGCACGTCTCCCGCGCCGTCATCCTGTGTCTTCATCTATCTACCCCAAACAAGGGGTAGAACCCCGACGTTCCCAGCTACGGCTCAGCTACGCCAAGAGCGAACGCCCGTCTGTCACGTCTCAAGTGCCTCGCTACTCACAGTATCGCATCTTCTATCTAAGATTACTCTGTGTGTCCGGCGGCGTGGCTGGCGTGCCTTGTCGGCGGCGCGGGCTAGCATTCCGTGGGACGGTCCCGGGTGCTCCGGCCGCCGCCACCCGAGGAGAATCTGTGACTGCCGAACCTGCCGTGATCCGGGCCAAGCCCCGGGTACCCGCCCCCGACGGGTACACGGCCCGCCACCTGACGGTGCTCGAGGGCCTGGAAGCGGTCCGCAAGCGCCCCGGCATGTACATCGGCTCCACCGACGGCCGCGGCCTGATGCACTGCCTCTGGGAGATCATCGACAACGGCGTGGACGAGGCGCTCGGTGGCCACTGCACCCACCTGGACGTGATGCTGCACGCCGACGGGTCCGCGGAGGTGCGCGACAACGGGCGCGGCATCCCCGTTGACGTGGAACCGAAGACCGGCCTGACCGGCGTGGAACTGGTGATGACCCGGCTGCACGCGGGCGGTAAGTTCGGCGGCGGCTCCTACACCGCCTCGGGCGGGCTGCACGGCGTCGGGGCGTCCGTGGTGAACGCACTGGCGGTGCGGCTCGACGTGAACGTGGAGCGCGAGGGCTACGAGTGGGCCGCCAGTTTCCGCCGTGGGGTGCCCGGCGAGTTCGCCGGGCCCGGCCCGGCGGCGGCCTTCAAGCAGCGCAAGGGCCTGACCCAGGTCCGCAGGGTGGCGAAGAAAGTGACCGGGACCCGGATCCGGTTCTGGCCGGACCCGCAGGTGTTCGTCCGCGACGCCCAGTGGAGCCTGGAGGCCCTGGCCCAGCGGGCCCGCCAGACCGCGTACCTGGTGCCAGGGCTGACCATCCGGATCGTGGACGAGCGCGGCCAGGGCGGGCCGCACGAAGAGGTGTTCCGGTTCGACGGGGGCATCGCCGAGTTCTGCACGGAACTGGCCACCGGCGAACCCGTCACCGACGTGGTCAGGCTGGCTGGGTCCGGCAGTTTCACCGAGACCGTCCCGGTGCTCGACGAGCAGGGCCACATGGTGCCCACCGAGGTGGACCGCGAGTTGCTGGTGGACGTGGCGCTGCGCTGGACGTCCGGCTACGAGACGGTGAGCCGGTCGTTCGTGAACGTGATCGCCACGCCCAAGGGCGGCACCCACGTCACCGGGTTCGAGCGGGCCCTGGTACGGGCGCTGAACGAGCAGTTGCGCGCGGTGCGGCTGCTCAAGAACGGCGACGAGCCGGTCACCAAGGACGACGTCCTTGAGGGCCTCGCCGCCGTCGTCGCGGTCCGGCTGCCGGAGCCCCAGTTCGAGGGGCAGACCAAGGAGGTGCTCGGCACGCCCGCCGCCTCCCGCATCGTCGCCCAGGTGGTCGGCGAGCAGCTACGGGCGTACTTCTCCGGGCGCGGGAAGACCAAGCAGCAGGCGCGGGCGGTGCTGGAGAAGGTGGCCGCCGCGGCGAAGACCCGGATCGCGGCCCGCGAGCACCGGGACAACCAGCGGCGCAAGTCCGCCCTGGCCGCCTCCACGCTGCCGGCCAAGCTGGTGGACTGCCGGTCCGCCGACGACCGGAGCGAGCTGTTCATCGTCGAGGGGGACTCCGCGCTCGGCACCGCCAAGCTGGCCCGGGACTCGGAGTTTCAGGCCCTGCTGCCGATCCGCGGCAAGATCCTCAACGTGCAGAAGGCATCCCTGTCCGACATGCTCAAGAACGCCGAGTGCGCGGCGATCATCCAGGTCATCGGCGCGGGCTCCGGCGCCTCGTTCGCACTGGATGCCGCCAGGTACCAGCGCGCAATCCTAATGAGCGACGCCGACGTTGATGGTGCACACATCAGATGCCTGCTGCTGACCCTGTTCCACCGTTACCTGCACCCGATGCTAGCGGCGGGGCGGGTGTTCGCCGCGGTGCCGCCGCTGCACCGGATCGAGCTGACCAACCCCCGGAAGGGGCAGCAGAAGTACAACTACACCTACTCCGACAGCGAACTGCGGCGCACCCTGCTGGAGCTGGAACGCAAGGGACAGCGCTGGAAGGAGCCGGTGCAGCGGTACAAGGGCCTCGGTGAGATGGACGCCGGCCAGCTCGCGGAGACCACCATGGACCCGCGGCACCGGATGCTGCGGCGAATCCGTGTCGAGGACGCCGCCGCCGCCAGTTCCATCTTCGACCTGCTCATGGGCTCCGAGGTGGGCCCGCGCCGAGACTTCATCGTCAGCGGGGCAGCCGAGCTGGACGCATCCAGGATCGACGCCTGACCGGTCCTGCCCGGGGTCCGGGGTTGCCCGGGCCATGGACGCGCCGGCCAGCGACGGGAAGAATTGCGGGTGCTGGCCGGGACCTGACGCCGCCGCCCGCGGGCTGGGCCGCCGGCGGACGAAGGGAGTTCCCGCACATGGCCGAGCCCCTCTTGTGCGTGCGTGACGCGGAGCAGGCCGCCGCGCGGATCCTTCCGGCGGGCATCATGGACTTCATCGCCGGGGGCAGCGAGGCCGAGGTCACGCTGGCCGCGAACCGGGCCGCGCTGGACGCCGTGTTCCTCGTCCCGCGGGTGCTTACCGGAATCACCCATAGCGATCCAGGCACCACGCTCGCCGGCTGCCGGTCCGCGCTACCAGTCGCCATCGCGCCCATGTCCTATCAGCGGATGGTCTGCCCCGAGGGCGAGATCGGCATGGCCCGGGCGGCGAAGGAGGCAGGCATCCCGCTGATCTTGTCCATGATGAGCAGTTGCCCGGTCGAAGAGGTCGCCGCCGTGGGCGCGACGCTGTGGCAGCAGCTCTACTGGCTGCGGGACCGCGGCCTGGTGACCGAGATGGTGCGGCGGGCCGAGGCAGCAGGTTGCGAGGCACTCGTGCTGACCGTGGACGTGCCACGGATGGGACGCCGGCTGCGCGACATGCGCAACGGCTTCGCGCTGCCGCCGGAGGTCACCGCCGCCAACCTGCGCGGCCCGGACGCCGCGCTGCTGCACCGGCCCGCCGCAGGCGCCTCCGGGGTGGCGGCACACACCAACCAGGTCTTTGACCCGTCGCTGAGCTGGGCGGACGTGGCGTGGCTGCGGGAAACCAGCCCGCTGCCGCTGGTGATCAAGGGGATCCTTGATCCCGCCGACGCCCACCGCGCGGTGGAGCACGGGGCCAGCGCGATCGTGGTGTCCAACCACGGCGGCCGGCAGCTCGACGGGGCGGTCCCGAGTGCTACCGCCCTGCCCGCGGTCTGCGAGACCGTCGAGGGCCGGTGCGAAGTCCTGCTGGACAGCGGGATCCGGGGCGGCACCGATGTGCTCAGGGCGCTGGCTCTCGGGGCGAGCGGAGTGCTGCTGGGGCGTCCCGCCCTGTGGGGCCTGGCCAGCGGCGGCCCGGACGGGGCGGCGCAGGTGCTGTCGCTGCTCGCCGAGGAACTGACCGAGGCGATGCACCTGGCCGGCTGCGCGGACGTCGCCTCGGCCCGCAACCTGCCTGCCAGGTAGGGGGTCACCCGGCTCTTACTCGTGGCATGCTTGCGGGTGCCCGGGCCACTGCTGAGCCGACGGGAGCACGATGCCCCCTCAGGGCCTGGGCCGGGCCGGCCGATCAGGCGGGGGGCGCCAGGCCGCCCAGGGAGGTCAGGGGCCGCCGGACCTGGGTGCCGGAGCCGTCCCGGCGGCCGTCGGGGGCAGGCAGCTCCACCGGAACACCCGCGTCGGTGGCACCCCGTGCCGGGCCGGGCCCGGCCCAGGCGAGCACCAGGGTGTCCTCCCCCTTGAGGAACCGGTGGCAGCGCACTCCGCCGGTGGCCCTGCCCTTGGCCGGATACTCGCGGTACGGGGTCACCTTCGCGGTCGCCGCTCCCGTGCCCGGCAGCGCGCCGGTGCTGCCCGCGACGGTCGCCACGACGGGCTCCCCGGCCGTACCAGCCCCGGGATCGCCGGAACCGGCCGCTATCGCGCCGAACCAGGCCACCGTGGCGCGCGCGGCCAGCCGGATGCCGGCCATCCCGGCCGCCGCGCGGCCCTGCGGGCGGACCGAGGCCGCCGGGAACCTCAGCAGCTGGGCATCGGTGCTGATGAATACCAGGTCACAGTCCTCGCTGGTGAGCTGGACCGCGCCGACCACCCGGTCACCGGGCTTGAGCGAGATCACCTCGAACTCCGGCGAGCTGCCCGGGTAGTCGGGCGCGACGCGCTTGACCACACCGCCCGAGGTGCCCAGGGCCAGCCCGGCGCCCGCCGCGTCCGGCGCGGCGAGGCCGACCACGGTCTCCCCGGGCACCAGCGCCACGAACTCGCTCACCGGGGCACCTCCCGCCAGGCTGGGGGAATGCGCGCTTGGCGGCAGCGCCGGGATCTCCAGGGCGCCCACCCGGATCAGCCTGCCCGCGGACGTGACCACCGCGACGGAACCCCGGGCGGTGGCTGCCACACTGGATACCACCACGTCGTGCGCGCTGCGCGGCATCGCCGCAGGCCCGCCCTGGCTGGCCGGTACGCCAGCGGAGAACAGGTCCCCGGGGTCTCGTTCGGCAGTGGAAATGGGGGTGCGGGCGACCAGGCCGGTGGAGGAGAGCAGCACCAGGCACGGGTCGTCGGAGACCTCCAGCGGGACCGCCGCGGTGCGCGGCGCACCGGTGCCCTCGAGCAGCACCGTGCGGCGCGGGTCGGCGAACCGCTCGGCGACGCTGGCCAGCTCGCTGGAGACCACCTCGCGCAGCCGGGACTCCGACTCCAGGATCGCGGTCAGCCCGGCGATCTCGTCCTGCAGCTTCTCCCGCTCGCGCTCGAGCTCCAGCCGGTCGTAACGGGTCAGCCTGCGCAGCGGCGTGTCCAGGATGTACTGGGCCTGGATCTCGGACAGCTCGAACACCGTCATCAGCCGGTCCTTGGCCGACGGCGCGTCGTCGCTGCCCCGGATGACCTGGATCACCTCGTCGATGTTGAGCAGGGCGATCATCAGGCCGTCGACCAGGTGCAGCCGGTCGATGCGCTTGCGCCGCCGGAACTCGCTGCGCCTGCGGACCACTTCGATGCGGTGGTCGACGTGGATCTGCAGCAGCTCGCGCAGGCCCAGCAGCCGCGGCTGGCCGTCCACCAGCGCGACGTTGTTGATGCCGAAGGTCTCCTCCATCGGCGTCAGCCGGTACAGCTCGTCGAGCACGGCCTCGGGGTGGAAGCCGGAGCGGATCTCGATGACCAGATGCAGGCCGCGCCGCCGGTCGGTGAGGTCCTTCACATCGGCGATCCCGGCGAGCTTCTTCGCCCCGACCAGGTCCTTGATCCGGGCGATGACCTTTTCCGGGCCGACGTTGTAGGGCAGTTCGGTGACCACGATGCCGGTGCGGCGCGGGGTGAGCTTCTCGACCCGGGCGGCGGCGCGGGTGCGGAAGATGCCGCGGCCGGTCTCGTAGGCCTCCCGGATCCCGTCCAAGCCGACGATCTTGCCGCCGGTGGGCAGGTCCGGGCCGGGCACGAAGCGCATCAGCTCGTCCAGGCCGGCGCCGGGGTTGGCGATCAGGTGCCGTGCCGCCGCGACGACCTCGCCGAGGTTGTGCGGCGCCATGTTGGTGGCCATGCCCACGGCGATCCCGGACGCGCCGTTGACCAGCAGGTTGGGCAGGCCGGCCGGCAGTACCTCGGGCTGGACCTCGGTGCCGTCATAGTTCGGCTGGAAGTCGACGGTGTCCTCGTCGATGGAGGCCACCATCTCCATCGCGGCGGCGGTCAGCCGGGCCTCGGTGTACCGGTAGGCGGCGGGTGCGTCGTCGCCGCCCAGCGAGCCGAAGTTGCCGTGCCCGTCCACCAGCGGCAGCCGCATGACCCACCATTGGGCCATCCGGACCAGCGCGTCGTAGATGGCGGCGTCGCCGTGCGGGTGCAGCCGGCCCATCACGTCGCCGACCACGCGCGCGCACTTGACGTGGCCGCGGTCGGGCCGCAGGCCCATCTCGTTCATCTGGTACAGGATCCGGCGCTGCACCGGCTTGAGGCCGTCCCGGGCATCGGGGATCGCGCGCTGGTAGATGACGGAGTAGGCGTACTCGAGGTAGCTGCCGCGCATCTCCTCGGCGACGTCGATGTCGATGATGTTCTCTTCGAATGCCTCGGGCGGGGCTTCCCCCGCGCCGTGGCTCCGGGGGGTCGTGGTCGCGGAACGTCTGGCCATGTCCGCCATTGTGCCGCCTGCGGACGTCATTCCATGCGCTACGACGGCCGTGGCGCCCTGATCCGGCGGGACATCCTCCGCCGCGGGTGACGGTGCGCGGGGGCAGCTGTGCTGGAGTAGAGGCATGCGGCCCGCCTACGATCGCCTCGCGACCCTGGATGAGGTGCTGCGCCGGGCCGGGGAGCTGTCGCCGAAGACGGTGGTTTTCGACGTGGAGCCGCTGGTGGCCTACTGGGACAGCGGCCAGGAGGCGCTGGACCAGGGGGTCCGGTCCGTGCTCGCCCGGGCCCGGGCGATCCCCGGAGTGATTGTCGTGTGCTTCGCCACCAACTCTGCCCGGCGCCCTTCGTCCACGCTGGCCGGGGACGGTGTGCGCGCGGAGTACCTCGCGCTGGCAGGCAAGCCGCTGCGGACCGGGTACTACCGGGACTTCCCCAGGCCCGGCGTGGTGATCGGCGATCAGCTTGCGACCGACGGCGCGCTGGCCCGGCGTCTTGGATACGCCTTCCTGCAGTTCCAGCCGGACCAGGGCAGCCTGCCGACGGGCCCGCGGCTGATGGACTGGGCCGGCTCGTCCGGCCGATGCTGTTCTCCCACGCGCGCTGACCGCCCGGGCCGCCCCGCGGCGTCCCTGCGCCAGGGGTCAGGTGGCGGACAGGCCGCCGTCTACGAAGATCATCTGCCCGGTGACGTAGTCGCTGGCCCGGCTGGCCAGGAAGACGGCCGCTCCCTCGAAGTCGGCCGGTTCCCCGTTGCGGCCGATCATGGTGCGGGCGGCCAGCGCCGCCGAGCGGACCGGGTCCGCGGCGACGTCGGCGGTCAGCGGGGTGGCGACGAAGCCGGGGACGATCGCGTTACAGCACACCCCCCGGGGTGCCCAGGCCTCGGACTGGGACCTGGTCAGCCCGGCCAGCCCGGACTTGGCGGCGCCGTACCCGCCGCTGTTGCCGAAGGCACGGACCGCCTGCTGGGAGGCGATATTGAGGATCCGCCCCCAGCCCCGGGCGGCCATCGGCGGGCCGAACCGCTGCCCGAGCAGGAACGGTGCGGTGAGGTTGACGGCCATTAGCGTGTCCCAATCGGCCGTGGCCAGCTCTCCCAGCGGCGGGCGGATGTTGACGCCCGCCGCATTGACCACGATGTCGGGCTCGCCGAACGGCCCGGCCGCGGCCGCGGCACCGCGCAGCACCGCCGCCCGGTCGGCGAGGTCCGCACTCACCCGGGCCGCGTCGCAGCCCGCGGCCTGCAGCGCGAGCACCGCCCGGTCCAGCGCATCTTCGCGGCGGGCCAGGAGCACCACCTTGGCGCCGGCCAGCGCCAGGGCACGCGCGATGCCGTGACCGATGCCTGAGCTTCCGCCGGTGACCAGGGCAACCCTGCCCTCCAGCGAGAAAAGCGAGAGCAGGAAGCCCTGGTCAGAGCGCGGGCCGGGCGCCAACGAGTGACCGGGCGCGCGCGGCGAGGCGGCAGCCGCTTACCAGCGCCTCCAGCGGCGGCTTCTGATCCAGCCAGGGGATGAGGAACCCGGCGCAGAACGCGTCACCGCTGCCGGTGCCGTCCACGAGGTGCTCGGTCATCTGGGCCGGGGCACGGACCGCATCGGGACGGCCGTTCGCGAACAGGGCGCCTTCGGCCCCGAGCTTCACCACGACCTGCGGATACCAGGCGGTCAGCACCCGTGCGGCCTGCGCCGGGTCGTCGCGCCCGGTGAGGACGGCGGCCTGCATCTCGTTCACAAACAGCAGGGTGGCGCCGTTGGTCAGCTCCAGGTACGGCTCGGCACCGGCCCGCTCCAGCGGCGCGACCGAGGCCCCGTCCACCGAGATGGTCATGTCCGCCTGCCTGGCGTAGTTCATCGCGGTGATGGCGGCCGGCCGTGATCCCTCGTTCAGCAGCGTGTACCCGGACATGTGCAGGTGACTGCCTGGCGCGAACAGGTCCCTGGGCAGGTCGTCGGGGGAGAGCGCGGCGTTGGCGCCGGGATCCGACAGCATGGTGTTGTCGCCCTTGTGCGTGATCATCACCACGCAGTTGCCGGTGGGCCGCTCCGGGTCCATGACCAGCCGGGCGTCCACGCCGTAACCCATCAGCTCCATATCACGGTTGCGCCCGGCGATGTCCGCCCCGCGGCGGCCGACGAAGGCCACCTCGGCCCCGTCCACGGCCAGCCAGGCAGCGATGTTCGCGCCCGAGCCGCCACCGCAGGTGGTGACCGCCGCAGGGGTGTCACTGCCTTTGGCAAGCGGAAGCGCTGCACGGGCGACCGTGTCGGTCATCAGGTCACCAACGACGACAATGCGTGTCATGTCGTCACCACCTCGATCACGGAACCAGGCCGCTGACGCGCCCTGCAGCGGCCCACTGCCAGGGCTAGCGGATACAAAACTTAACAGGTGGGAGCCCTCCGCTCGGGGCGTTCGGCCGTGAATCCCGCGGTGCGGGCATTCCGGTTATGTCACAATGCCCCGCGCCGCCGCGGCGCGGCGCCCAGCCGGCGCCCGGTGGCGGCGCCGGAGGGCTCGGCTAGGCTCGGCCGGGGAGGTGGAAGGACATGGTGTGGGCCTGGCGGTTGGAGAAGGCGGACGGGACCGCGGCAAGCTCCGGTGATGTGCCGAAGGAGGCCTTCGGCAGCCAGGGCGACGCGGAAAGCTGGCTCGGGGAAAACTGGCGCGCGCTGCTGGACTCCGGCGTTGACCAGGTAACCCTCCTGGAGGAGAGCAGAGTCGAGTACGGGCCGATGAGCCTGCATCCCGCGGACTGACTCGCCCGCGGCGTGGCCCGGCCCCGGCACGGCTGAGCGCCGGCCGGGGCGCGCGGGCGGAAGCTGGCCGGGGGCGGCCGTCAGGGGCGGGCCGGCGGGCTGACCGTCTGCGCCGGGTCGCGCTCGATCACCGGGCCGAGCACGTCGTCGATCTTGCGCATGATCTCGGCATCCAGCTGGACGCCCGAGGCCTTCACGTTCTCCCTGACCTGCTCGGGCCTGGTGGCGCCGATGATCGCGGCGGACACTCCCGGGTTCTGCAGCACCCAGGCGATGGCGAGCTGGGCCATGCTCAGCCCTGCCTCCTCGGCGACCGGGCGCAGCTCCGCCACCCGGCTCAAGATCGTGTCGGTGAGGTAGCCCTTGATGAAGCCGGACCCGCTCGAGTCGGTCGCCCGGGACCCGGCGGGCACGCCCTGACCGGGCTGGTACTTGCCGGTGAGCGCGCCCTGCGCGATGGGTGACCAGACGATCTGCCCGATGCCCTCCTTCGCGGACAGCGGGAGCACCTCGGACTCGATCACCCGCCACAGCATGTTGTACTGCGGCTGGTTGGAGACGATGCGGTCCAGGCCCATCTGGCCGGCGATGGCGAGCGCGGCGGAGATCTCCTCGGCACGCCACTCCGACACCCCGATATAGAGCACCTTGCCCTGGCGGACCAGGTCGTCGAAGGCGCGCAGGGTTTCCTCGAGCGGGGTCCCGTGGTCGTAGCGGTGCGCCTGGTACAGGTCCACGTAGTCGGTCTGCAGGCGGCGCAGCGAGGCGTGGGCGGACTCCATGATGTGCTTGCGGGACAGGCCGCGGTCGTTGGGCCCGGGGCCGGTCGGCCAGAACACCTTGGTGCAGATCTCGACCGACTCGCGCCGGACCCCTGCCAGCGCCCGGCCCATCACCGACTCGGCTCGGGTCCCGGCGTACACGTCGGCCGTGTCGAAGGTGGTGATGCCCTCATCCAGCGCGGCCGCGACGCACGCCGTGGCCGCGTCCTCCTCTACCTGCGAGCCGTGGGTGATCCAGTTACCGTAGGCGATCTCGCTGACTTTGAGGCCGCTGCGGCCCAGATGACGATGCTCCATGACTAGCGACCCTAATGGGAGCCCCGCTCAGAAGCTGTCGCCGGGCTTGACCCGCGGCTTGGGCACCCGCAGCCTGCGGATCTGCAGGGCGCGCATCGCGGAGTAGAGAGCCACGCCACGGGTGCTCTCCCCGGGCAGCCGCTCGGCGGCCAGGGCCTTCACCTTGCGCCCGATGAAGATGCCTTCGAAAGCCATGATCAGAACGGCCGCCAGGACCAGCAGCGGGACGATCGTCTGCACGATGGGCGTGCGGATGAACAGCAGCACCAGCAGGACCAGCAGCCCGTACATGTAGTACTCGCTGATCCGCCGCCTGGAGTCGACGTAGTCACGGGCGAGTTCCTTGACCGGGCCGCGGTCCCTGGGCGGCAGCGCCCAGTTCTCCCCCCGGCGCACCGCTTCCATCCTGCGGGTGCGGTCCGTGCGCTGGCGGGTACGGGAGGCGCGGGCGGCCTCCTTGCGGTCCTTGGGGGCGGTGTAGGGCTCGCGGCGGCGGCGCTCGGCCTCGCTGCGCTTGGGGGTGGGCCTGCCCTTGCCCGCCGTCACGGCGCCCGGCGTGCCGGGGGAGGCGTCGGCGTCGGATGCGGCCGCGGAGCCGTTGACGGCGTCCTGGCCTGATCCCTCGTCCGTACCGGTGCGGCTTCGTCGGAACACGCGCTCAGCTTACCGGGAGCAACCGCCCGGATGCCCAGGTTGCGGGCGGGGCGCTGGAAACCCGCCAGGGGCCGCCTGGCGGGGTGCCCCGGCGGCGTGGCGGTCGTGGTGACGGGCACGCGGTGACCGCGTAGGCTGACAGAACCAAGCTCGCAGGGAGGCCGCTGCCGAGGACTTGGGCGTGGCTGGCGGCGCCGTGGGGCTAGCGACGACGGTTGTACACGATGAAGGGGAAGGTCGCGCCCATGAGCGTGATGAAAAGGGTCTCGCTGATCTTCAAGTCCAAGGCCAACAAGGCCCTGGACCGGATGGAGGACCCCCGCGAGACCCTGGATTACTCCTACCAGCGGCAGCTGGAGATGCTCACCCAGGTGCGCCGTGGCGTTGCCGACGTGGCCACCTCGCGCAAGCGCATTGAGCTTCAGATGAACAAGCTCCGGCAAGACCAGAACAAGCTGGAGGGACAGGCGAAGCAGGCACTCGGGGCCGGGCGGGAAGACCTGGCCAGGGAGGCGCTTGGCCGCAGGGCGTCCCTGGGGAGCCAGCTCACCGACCTGGAGGGCCAGTACCAGTCGCTGCAGGCGGACGAGGAGAAGCTGACCTTCGCCTCGCAGCGACTGCAGGCGAAGGTCGAGGCCTTCCGCATGCAGAAGGAGACCATCAAGGCCACCTACACGGCCGCCGAGGCGCAGAGCCGGATCGGCGAGGCGGTGTCGGGCATCTCCGAGGAGATGGGCGATGTCGGCATGGCGGTGCAGCGCGCGCAGGACAAGACCGCGCAGATGCAGGCGCGGGCCGGCGCGATCGACGAGCTGATGGCCTCGGGTGCGCTGGACGACGTCACCGGCACGCCGCGCGACGACATCCAGGCCGAGCTGGACTCGATGCGCAGCGGGCCGGACATCGAGCTGGAGTTGCGGCGCCTCAAGGGCGAGATCGGCACCGGCAGTACGCAGGCGATCGAGGGCGGCGCGGCCGAGTCGGACGGCGCGGCGCAGCCCGCCGCGGCAGAGCAGCCCCAGGCCGGTGACGGAGCATGATCGTCCGGATTCTGGACGAGGGGCAGCTCCAGGTGGACGACGCCGCGTCCGCTGAGCTCAACACGCTCGACGCTGCCCTCGAAAAGGCCGTGAACTCCGGTGACGAGGCGGCGTTCCGGACCGCGCTGCTGGCCCTGCTCGACCGGGTCCGGGCACTGGGGACCCCGCTGGCCGCCGATTCCCTGGAGCCGTCGGACTCGATCCTGCCGCGCGCTGACGCCGACCTCGACGAGGTGCGCAGCATGCTGACCGGTGATGGTTACATTCCTGGCTGAGCCTCACGTCCTGCTGGCGCTGAGGCTGCGTTCAGCTAACCCTCAGGGTGATTGTCGATACTCAGGTAGTCCCGAGGGACAGATGGAATTTTCTTGCCCGCCGGTACGTGATACTTGGTAGCAGGAGTGCCTGACCGGTAGCCGGCTCAGGCAGAACGGAGGCGCCGCGATGGTGCGAACCCGTTATGCACCCGACAGAGGGCTGCAAGCGCGGATGGGCTTGACGATGTTCCTGCTGGGACTCGTCTTCGTGGCACTCGTGGTCGCCCTGGTTTACATCCTGTTGGCGTTCAAGGTGGGCGCGGGCGCGATCATCTTCTTCGCGGTGATCCTCGGCGCGGGGCTGACGTTCGGCTCCCTGTTCTGGTCGGACAAGATTGCGCTCCGGGCATCAGGCGCGCAGGAGGTCAGCCCCTCCGAGGCGCCCGAACTGCACGGGGTCATCGACCGGCTCTGCGCCCTGGCCGACATGCCCAAGCCGCGGGTCGCGATCGCGCAGACCGACATGCCCAACGCCTTCGCGACGGGACGCAACAGCAAGAACGCCGTCCTTTGCGTGACCACGGGCCTGCTGCGGCGGCTGGACCAGAAGGAACTCGAGGGCGTCATCGCGCACGAGATGTCCCATGTCGCGCACAAGGACGTCGTGGTGATGACGATCGCCTCGTTTGTCGGGATCATCGCCGCCCTGCTGGTCAGGTTCGCGTTCTATGGCGAGCTTTTCGGCGGCGGCGGGCGCGGCCGCGGCGGTGGCAACAACAACAACGGCGGGGCGCTGCCGATCCTGCTGATCGTGATGGCGGTCGGCATCGTCGTCTACGCGATCAGCTTCCTGCTGATCCGGCTGCTCTCCCGGTACCGCGAGCTGGCGGCCGACCGGGCCGGTGCCCTCCTCACCGGGCAGCCCTCGGCCCTGGCCAGCGCGCTGACCAAGGTGAGCTCGGCGATGTCCGCCATCCCCACCAAGGACCTGCGGGAGGCGCAGGCGCTCAACGCGTTCTACTTCGCCCCGGCGTTCAAGAGCGACATGGTGAGCCTGTCCACGGTCTTCTCCACGCATCCCTCGCTGGAGCGGCGGCTGCAGCAGCTGTCGGAGATCTCCGCGCAACTCGGCAAGTAGCCGGTGGGCTTCCTCGACAGCCTGCTGGGCCGGACCAAGCCGGTCCAGCCGAACCTCGACGCGCTGTTCTCGCTGCCCACCGCGGCCATCACGCTGCAGGCCGCGATGGGGTTCACGCCGACCGGGAGCGGCTCGGTGTGCTTCCGGGCGACCGAGGGGCGGGCCTTCCACGACATCGAGTCCGACGTACGGGAGCTGCTGTCCATGGGCCCGGACGCGGCGCCGGTGGAGGTCAGCAGCGACTCCTACGGGTTCACCTGGCTGGTGAGCCGCCACAAGACCGACGACATGGAGTCGCTCGTCACCGACCTGCACGCGGTCAACACCTCGCTCGCGGACGGGGGGTTCGGCCCGCAACTGCTGTGCACGCTGGTGAGCCTCACCGATCCCTCCGCCCGCAAGCTGGGCATCGTCTACCTCTACAAGAGGGGGACGTTCTACCCGTTCGCGCCGCAGACCGGCGAGCACCGCGACAACGCGCTGGAACTTGAGGTACGCGGCAACGTCGGGGCGGACCTGAAGATCGAGCCCGACCTCAGCCGGTGGTTCCCGGTCTGGGGGGCCCCGGGCCTGTAAGCCCTCGGCAGAATCCTCCTTCAGAGGCGGCACAGAGGAACCCTTCACCTTCCGGCCAGTTCGCATTGAGAGTGTTGCCGTTCGTGAGCTACGAATCAGTGGTGGCACCCCGGTCACGGCAGGGCAGGAAGCGCCCGCAGGCGCTGCCGGAGTCCCGTCGCCCGCGTCCGGCGCTGGCCCGGGCCGGCCTGATGCTCGCGGGCGCCGGGCTCGGCGCGGTGACCGCCCTGGCCATCACCGCCGAGACCGGAGCTGAGCTGCGCGCGCCGGGCGGCGCCGCGACCTTCCTCGGCAGCCTCACCGGGCTGGTCGGCATGTACCTGGCGCTGCTGATGGTGCTGCTGGTGAGCAGGATCCCGGCGATCGAGCGGGTGCTTGGGCAGGACGGGCTGCTGCGCTGGCACCGGCGCCTTGCCCCGTGGCCGATCAGCCTGCTCATCGCGCATGCGCTTTTCATCACCGTCGGCTACGCTCAGGCGGCGCGGGCGGGCCTGGGGCACCAGGTCGCGGTGCTGCTCACCCGCTACCCGGACGTCCTGATCGCCACCGTGGGGCTCGGTATCATGGCGGCGATCGGGATCGTGTCGCTCCGGGCGATACGGCGCAGGCTGCGCCGGGAGACATGGTGGCTGATCCACCTGTACATGTACCTCGCCCTGGCACTCTCCTTCGCCCACGTCCTCGCGCTGGGGCCATCCTTCGTCGGCCACCCGCTGACCCAGATCGTCTGGTCGGTGGCCTGGGCAGCCACCGCGGGCCTGGTGCTCTGCTACCGCTTCGGGCTGCCGGTGGCGCGCAGCTTGCGGCATCGCCTCGTGGTGCATGAGGTGCGGCAGGAGGGGCCGGGCGTGGTCTCGGTCATCTGCTCGGGGCGGCACCTGGACAAGCTGCCCATCACCGGCGGTCAGTTCTTCTTCTGGCGGTTCCTGACCAGGTCCATGTGGTGGCAGGCGCACCCGTACACGCTGTCCGCCCTGCCCCAGCCGCCTTACCTGCGGTTGACGGTCAAGGCCGTCGGTGACCACTCGGCCGCGGTGGCCAGGCTCCGGCCAGGTACCCGGGTCGCGGTCGAGGGCCCGTACGGGGCATTCACCAAGTACGCCCAGCAGCGCCCCCAGGCCCTGCTGGTGGCCGCGGGCATCGGTGTCACCGCACTGCGGTCGCTGCTGGAGGACATGCCGCGCAACGCCCCGGTGGTGCTGCTGCGCGGTACCCGCCCGGAGGACCTGATGCTGCGCAAGGAGGTCGCGGAACTGGTGCGTTACCGGCGCGGCCGGCTGCATGAACTGGTCGGCACCCGGGAGCAGGCCGTGCTTGACGAGCGCTCCCTGCCGCGGCTGGTTCCCGACCTGCACCGGCGGGACATCTACGTTTGCGGGCCCGAAGGATTCGTGACCAGCATCGTCGACCTGGCGGCCCGGCTCGGGATCCCTGCCGAGGCCGTGCACCATGAGGCATACGCACTGTGACCGGAGGGAACGAAGGCGCCTTGACCGGACAGAGGGCCCACCGATGAAGCGGGCAGGCTGGTACCTCCTCGCCGGTGCCGTCGCCGGGTTCGCCGGCGTGCTTGGCTTCCACGGTGGGGGAGCGGCCGCTCCTGCCGTGCTCGGCCAGCAGAAACCGGGCGGCGCCGCGGCCGCGCCCGTCCCGTCCGCCTCTCCCGCGGGCCCGGCCCCGTCCACCGGCCCGGCGGCCAGCCAGGGCGGCCCGCCCGGGCAGGCAAGGAGCGCCACCGGAGCGGTGGTGCCGTACGGCTACGGGGAGCTGTCGGTCGCGGTGACCGTGCGCGGCAACCAGATCACCGCCGTCTCCGTCCCGCTGCTGCGTACCGCGGAGCCGTACTCGCAGCAACTCGCCCAGCAGGTCATTCCCATGCTCAGGTCCGAGGTGCTGGCGGTGCACAGCGCGCAGATCCACGGCGTCAGCGGTGCCACGTACACCAGCCAGGCGTACGCCCAGTCGATCCAGTCGGCCCTGGACAAGCTGCACGTCAGATGACCGCACAACCGGCGCCGCTGACCACGCACGCCGAGCCGGTGATGGGCACCGTGTTCTCCTTCACCGCCGTGCACGGTGACCTGCCGCCGGACGCGGTGCAGGCCGCGCTCGATGCCGCCTGCCGGATCCTGCACCACTGCGACACCCTGTTCAGCACCTGGGACCCGGCCAGCGCGGTGAGCCGGCTCCGGCGCGGCGAGGTTGCGCCCGGCCAGATGCCGCCGGAGTTCACCGAGGTGCTGCGGGAGTGCCGCGCGGCCAAGGAGGCCTCGGGCGGCTGGTTCGACCCGTGGGCCATGCCCGGCGGGTTCGACCCGACCGGCCTGGTCAAGGGCTGGGCCACCGAGCGGGCGCTGGAAGAACTGCGCAGCGCGGGGCTGTCCGGTGCGCTCATCAACGGCGGCGGGGACGTGGCGGTGTTCGGGTCGCCGGCCGACGGGCACCGGTGGCGGGTGGGCATCCGGCACCCGTGGCGGGCGGACGCACTGGCCTGCGTGATCGAGACCGACGCCGCGGTTGCCACCTCCGGCCCGTACGAGCGCGGTGCGCACCTGATCGACCCGGCCACGGGGCGGCCCGTGAGCCGGGCGGCCTCGGCCACGGTCACCGGCCCAAGCCTCGTACTGGCCGACGCCCTCGCCACCGGGGTAGCGGTGGGCGGGGACGAAGCGCTGGCGGTCGTGGCGGGCCTGGACGGCTACGCCGGCTACCTGATCCGCCCGGACGGCAGCGAGGCGGACACCGGCGGGATCGCCTTCGCCCGCTGACGCCGGCACCCGCACCGCGAGGGTGCTAAGGCGGAATGACGGCGAACCGCATATGGTTGAGGGGTACGGAACTACTACGAGCCGCCCCTGGCGGCAGACCGACGCGGGAGCAGATCACAGATGACGGTTCAGCACGAGGCGGCCACGCAAGGTGTGATCCTCACCCCCACCGCTGCGACGAAGGTGAGCAGCCTCCTGGCGGCCGAGGGCCGCGAGGACCTCAAGCTCCGTATCGCGGTGCAGCCGGGCGGCTGCTCGGGACTGCGTTACCAGCTCTACTTCGATGAGCGCGAGATCGACGGCGACATCGATGTCGATTTCGGCGGTGTGCATGTGGTCACCGACAAGATGAGCGCCCCGTATCTGACCGGCGCCACCATCGACTTCGTGGACACGATCGAGAAGCAGGGCTTCACCATCGACAACCCCAACGCGACGGGGTCCTGCGCCTGCGGTGACTCGTTCCACTGACGGCAGGCCAGCCTGACGGCCGCCTGCGGGAGCAGGCATGGCGACTTCTCCGGGCCCGGCCGTGCGGATAGCGGTCACCGGGTCCATCGCGACCGACCACTTGATGAGGTTTCCCGGGCGTTTCGTCGAGCAGTTGATCGCCGAGAAACTGGACCGGGTCTCGCTGTCGTTCCTCGTGGACGACCTGGAAATCCGCCGCGGCGGCGTTGCCGCGAACATCGCCTTCGGCCTCGGCGTGCTGGGACTTGAGCCGCTGCTCATCGGCGCGGTCGGCCCGGACTTCGGCCCGTACCGCGAATGGCTCACCGCACACGGCGTCGACTGTTCCGGGGTGCGGGAGTCCGTCCGGCATCACACGGCGCGGTTCGTCTGTACCACCGACGCGGACGGAAACCAGATCGCCTCGTTCTACCCGGGTGCGATGAGCGAGGACGCCGAGATCATGCTTGCGCCATTTGCCGACCGCGGTGAGGCCATCGACCTGATCCTCATCGGCGCGAGCGACCCAGGGGCCATGCTCTCGCGTACCGCCGAGTGCGTCCGCCTGGGCGTTCCCTTCGCCGCCGACCCCTCGCAGCAATTGCCCCGGCTGGAGGGGCCGGACGCGCGCTCGCTCGTGGCCGGGGCGCGCTACCTGTTCTGTAACGAGTACGAAGAAGCGCTCATCGAGCGCAAGACCGGCTGGACAAGCGCCGAGGTACTGGCGCAGGTCGGGGTCCGGGTGACCACGCTCGGGCCGAACGGCGTCCGGATCGAGCGGGGCACCGAGCCCCCGCTGTTCGTGGGACCGGTGGCCGAGGTGCACAAGCGGGACCCGACCGGCACCGGAGATGCGTTCCGTGCCGGCTTCCTCGCGGCCGTGGGCTGGGGCCTGTCGCTGGAGCGCGCCGCTCAGCTCGGCAATCTTGTGGCGGTGAGCGCGCTGGAGACCGTGGGGCCGCAGGAGTACGAACTCAAGCCGCCGCAGGTGGCGGGGCGCCTGGCGGAGACCTACGGCGACGAGGCTGCGGTGGAGATCAGCGCGCACTACTGCTAGTGCTGGCCTGGAGGGCGACCCCCTGGAACCCCCGGTGGCCTGGGGGGCGACCCCCTGGAACCCCCGGTGGCCTGCGGCCATATTGGCCCGGGGGAGCCCCTGCTGGCTTGCCGATAGTGTGGCTGGGTGGCAGGGAGCCTGATCGCCAGCGAGTACACCGGGCCGCCTGCGCTCACGCTGAGCCGGGCGGTCACGTCCTGGACGCTGGATCTCCCGGTGCTCGTGGCGGTGCTCGTGGCGGCCGGGTTGTACCTGGCGGGAATGCGCCGGCTGCGCCGCTCCGGGCAGGCCTGGCCCGCCGCACGGGCGGTGGCGTTCCTGGCCGGCGGCACGGGCGCCGTGGTGCTCGCCACCATGTCCTTCCTCGGCGTGTACCAGGGCGTGCTGTTCTCGGCCCGGGCCGTGCAGAACGTCCTGCTGCTCCTGGTCGCCCCGCTGTTCCTGGCCCTGGGCCGGCCGCTGACCCTGCTGATCGACGCCCGGCCCGGCTTCGGGGCACGCGCCGAGGCGGCGGTGCACAGCCGCCCCGCCCGCGTCCTCACCTTCCCCGCGATCACCGCGATGGTGCTGCTGATCGTGCCGTTCCTGCTGTACTTCACCCCGTGGTACGAGGCGGGCCTGCGCAGCGATCCGGTGCGGGAACTGACCTACGCCGCGCTGATGGTGCCGGGGCTGGTCTTCTTCTGGACCCTGCTGCGGGTGGATCCGGTGCCCAAGGCCTACCCGTATCTGGTCGCGCTCTGGGTCACCGGCGCGGAGGTGGTGGGTGACGCGGTACTCGGCCTGGCGATCATCGCGGACGAGCACCTCATCGCCGGGTCGTACTACCAGGCGCTGGGCCGGCCCTGGGGGCCGTCGCTGCGTGCCGACCAGGTGATCGGCGGCGGAGCGCTCTGGATCCTCGGCGATCTCGTGGGCCTGCCGTTCCTCGCTGCCCAGCTCATCCAGATGATCAGGGAAGACGAGCAGGAGGCCGCGCAGGTGGACGCGGAACTGGACGCCAGCGCCGCGGCGGCCAGCGCGGACGGCCAGGAGACGGCGGGATTGGCCGCCGCGGCGCAGGGCCATCCGTGGTGGGAGCGCGACGCACGCTTCACCGGGCGCTTCCGCGGTGTTGACCCTGGCGAGCGGCCCCCGGGTGGCCTGCCTCAGTAACCGCGGCGGATCAGCAGCGCCCAGCCCCGGGGGAGGTCGGTGGCGGCGACGAATTCGTGCGACTTCATGGCGCACCAGGACGGCACGTCGGTCCGGGCCGCGGGGTCGTCGGCGAGCACCGCGATGACCTGCCCGATCGGCACCTCACGGATCCGCTCGGCGAGCATGATGATGGGAATCGGGCACTTGCGGCCGAGCGCGTCGATGATGAGCAGCGGGGCCGGCGGCGCCGGGAAACTCATGCCGGAGGCCCTTCCTTCGTCCGGCCGGCAGGCACCGGGCTCACCGTGCCCCGCCGGGTGACAGCGGGGCCGGGCAGCGTGCGGCGGCGCGCGGTGAGTGAGATGCCATGCGAATGCGATACCCGCCCGCCGCCACGGGTAAGCACCGCCGCGCCGGGGGCACCGCTGACCGCCGGTTCAACGTGCAGCACCCCATGACCCTAGCCGCGCGCAGCGCAGACCGCGACACTGACGGGGGTCCTCGCCGCGCCCGGCGCCGCGCGCGATACTGTTTCCACGACAGCCTGTAGGACGAGCCATGACCAGCCCGTGCCGCCGCCAGACAGCGCAGCCGGGCGTCATCCGCAGGGAAGGCAACCTGTGAGTTCTGTCCCCAGCGCCCCGCCCAGCCGGGACGCTCACGACCAGGGCCGCTCAGGGCGGCCCGCAGCGGCGTGCCCGCCATGGGCGCGTACCCGCCTGAGCCGCCTGGCGCCCCGCGCCGTCCTGCTGGCCGTGCTGGCCGTGGTGACCACGGGATGCACGTCCAACGCCTTCACCCGGCTCGGCTGGCCCGTGCCCATCACCAAGCAGGGGCAGGTCGCACTGACCCTCTGGCAGGGTTCATGGATCGCCGCGTGGATCGTCGGAGCGGTGGTCTGGGGCATGATCATCTGGGCCATCATCTTCCACAGGAAGAAGCGGGGGTCGGCCTCGCCGCCGCACCAGGTGCGCTACAACCTGCCGATCGAGATGCTGTACACCGTGGTGCCGTTCATCATGATCGGCGTCCTGTTCTTCTTCACGGCGCGGGACGAGAACTACATCGACAGCCTGTCCGCCAAGCCCAACGTCACGGTGAACGTCACCGGTTACCAGTGGAGCTGGGAGTTCCAGTACAAGGACTACCCGGTGCCGGGGGGCTTCGTGACGGAGAACGGCTTCCCGTGGAGCCCGCAGACCGGCAACAGCCAGCTTCCGGTGCTGGAGATCCCCGCTCACGAACTGGTGCGGTTCAACCTCGTCTCCACCGACGTGATCCACGCGTTCTGGATCATCCCGTTCGAATTCAAGCGTGACGTCATCCCCGGGCACCCGAACCACTTCCAGGTCGACCTGACGAAGACCTACACCGGGATCGGCCGCTGTACCGAGCTGTGCGGGCTGTATCACAGCCGGATGCTCTTCATAGTGCGGGTCGTCACGCCGGCCCAGTTCAACCTGTGGATCCATGCCCAGCAGGCAGCACAGCAGAAGGCAGGGGGCGCACAGTGACCACGCTCGAACATCCCGCCCAGGGAGCGGTCGCGCCGCCGCGCAATGCCCGCAAGGGCTCCATCATGGCCGACTGGCTCTCCTCCACCGACCACAAGGTCATCGGCCACCTGTACCTGATCACGTCCTTCGGGTTCTTCCTCGTCGCCGGCCTGATGGCGATGATCATGCGTATCCAGCTCTTCGGCCCGGACAACCATGTCGTGTCCGATCAGCAGTACAACGAGCTGTTCACCATGCACGGTGCGATCATGCTGCTGCTGTTCGCGACCCCGCTGTTCGTCGGGCTCGCGAACGAGATCATGCCGCTGCAGATCGGCGCCCCGGACGTGGCGTTCCCGCGGCTCAACCTGTTCAGCTACTACCTGTTCCTGTTCGGCGGCCTGATCCTGCTCGCCAGCTTCCTCACGCCGGGCGGGGCGGCCTCCTTCGGCTGGTACGCCTACTCGCCGCTGACCAGCCCGGTCTACTCACCGGGCCTCGGCGCGGACATGTGGATCATGGGGCTGGTGCTGTCCGGGTTCGGCACCATCCTGGGCGGGGTCAACTTCGTCACCACGGTCGTCTGCATGCGGGCGCCGGGCATGACCATGTTCCGGATGCCGATCTTCACCTGGAACATCCTGGTCACCTCCATTCTGGTGCTCATGGCCTTCCCCGTGCTGGCCGCGGCGCTGCTGGTGCTGGAGATCGACCGCAAGCTCGGCGCGCAGGTGTTCAACTCCTCCAACGGCGGCGCGGTGCTCTGGCAGCACCTGTTCTGGTTCTTCGGCCATCCCGAGGTCTATATCGTGGCGATCCCGTTCTTCGGGATCGCCACCGAGGTGCTGCCCGTGTTCAGCCGCAAGCCCCTGTTCGGTTACAAGGGCATGGTCGCGGCGACGATCGGAATCGCCGGCCTGTCGATGACGGTGTGGGCGCACCACATGTTCACCACCGGCGCGGTGCTGCTGCCGTTCTTCTCGTTCATGACCTTCCTGATCGCGGTGCCGACCGGGATCAAGTTCTTCAACTGGGTGGGCACCATGTGGCGTGGCCAGCTCTCCTTCGAGCCGGCCATGCTGTTCATCATCGGGTTCCTGATCACGTTCCTGTTCGGCGGGCTCACCGGGGTCATCCTGGCTTCGCCGCCGCTGGACTTCGCGGTCAGCGACTCCTATTTCGTGGTCGCCCACTTCCACTACGTGCTGTTCGGCACGGTCGTGTTCACGATGTTCGGCGGCTTCTACTTCTGGTGGCCCAAGTTCACCGGGAAGATGCTCGACAACACGCTCGGGAAGTGGCACTTCTGGACCCTGTTCATCGGGTTCCACATGACGTTCCTGGTCCAGCACTGGCTGGGCGTTATGGGCATGCCCCGGCGGATCGCCAACTACCCGGACCTGCCGCACCTGGCGACCACGCTGAACCAGATCTCTACGATCGGTTCGCTGATCCTGGGCGCGTCCACGTTCTTCTTCCTCTACAACGTGTACAAGACGGCGCGCTACGGCGAGCAGGTCACCGTGGACGACCCCTGGGGCTGGGGCAACTCGCTGGAGTGGGCGACGTCCTGCCCGCCGCCACGGCACAACTTCACGTCGATACCGCGCATCCGGTCCGAGCGCCCCGCGTTCGACCTGCACTATCCGCACATCAAGTCGGGCCGGCCCGAGCCCGACTCCATCTCGGCGCCGTCACCGTGATCCAGCGTGCCATCGTGCCAGCCTGGCCGGGAGGCCGGGCGGTGGAGAGGTCATAGATGAAGGTCGAAGGGTACCTGTTCGTCGGCTGCGCCGCGTTCTTCGGCGCTTCCGACATCGTGTACTGGCATTTCTCGAAGGACCCGACGGGGACCACCGCGCTGGCGCTGGCCGTGGGGCTCGCCTTCCTCACCGGCTTCTACATCCTGTTCACCGGGCGGAGGCTGCCGCTGCGGCCTGAGGACAACCCTGAGGGTGAGATCAGCGAGGGCACCGGGGAGCTTGGCTTCTTCAGCCCGCACAGCTGGTGGCCGCTGTTCACCGGCCTGGCGTGCGCCGTGGCCGCTATCGGCGCGGCGGTCGGATGGTGGCTTTTCCTGATCGGCATGCTTTTCGTGGTTCTCGCCGCCATCGGCTTTGTCTTCGAGTACTACCGGGGCGTCTACGCGCATTGAGCCGGCGGGCGGTCAGCGCGCGGCGGTGAGGGTCACCACGGCCGCGTAGATCTCCGAGTTCTTGTTGCCGCCGACCGCGCTGCCCCAGCTCAGCGCCAGGCGGGTGGCGGGCCCGCCGGGCACGGTGGCGATGCCCAAGGTGTCACCCGGCCAGATCTTGCGGTTGCCGAACTTGCTGGAGACGTTGACGCGCGGGCCTGTCCAGCCCCTGCCGGGCGCGTAGGGCCGCAGGTAGGTGGCGTAACCGCCCGCCGGTGCATCGGTCTGCCAGGCCACGTAGGCGACGCCCGCGGGCCCGCCGAGCACCTCCACGATGTGCACGGCCTTGCCGGTGTCCGCGGTGACGCGCACCGGGGCCGACCACGACTTGCCGTCGTCGGTGGAGAAGGACAGCCAGCCGATGTCCCCGGCCGGGGCCTGGGTGTCCCACGTCGCGTACAGGGTGCCGCCCTGGTCCCGGCTGAGGTCACCGTCGATCCACCAGGTTGGCAGCGCGATGGAGCCGGCCGTGGCGCCGACCTCGGTCAGGTGCTTCGGCCAGGTCGTGCCGTTGGCCGAGGAGGCGAAGAACTCATGCCCGGGGTGGAGGGCATAGGACGGGGGCGGGCTCACGAAGTGACCCCAGGAGAGCAGGTCCACCCGGCCGTCCGGCTCGACGAGCACCGGCGCGCTGTACCCGCCGCCGCGCGGGAAGCCCGGGCTCACCGGGATGATCGGGCCCCAGGCCTTGCCACCGTCGGTGGACTGCTGGATGACCGTGTTCACGTCGCCGGTCTTGAATGCGCAGCTGCCGTTCGGGGCGCAGATAAAGGTGACCAGCGACCTCGAGGGACCGTAATCCCAGGTCACATAGACGGTGCCGGTCCCGCTCACGGTGATGAAGTCCCGGTCGCCCCAGTTGCCCTTCTTGGCCGGCAGCAGCGGGGAGACCTGCGGGAAGCTCGCGCCGTGGTCGGCCGAGGCGTCCACCACGGGGTACATGTGGCCGCTGGCCTGGTGCATGAAGGCGATGTACACGGTGCCGTCCGGCGCCACGGCGAGGGACGGGTCCCAGCTGGCGCCCCGGGATCCCGGTGCCGTGATCGGCTTGCCGAAGTGCAGGCCGCCGTCGGCGGACCGGGCGAAGCCGATCCCGGCGCAGCCGATCCACAGGTCGTAGACGTAGTGCGGGGCACCGGTGGCGGTCTCCACCTCGGCGTTCTGGCCCGTGCAGGCCTTGCTCACCTCGGTGACCGGGCCGACACTGGCCGCGGTGCTGGCGTGCGGGGCCCTGGATGTCACCATGTCCGCGCGCATCCCGGACATTCCCCCGGCGGGAGAGCATGCGGCCGCCAGGATGGCGCTGGCGCCGGCCACGGTTCCCAGCACCGGCCACGACCTGAGGTGCGCTCGGATAGCCATGGCCGTGCCTCCCACCAGCAGATTGGCGGAAACGTGACGAAGCTACCCGTAACGCTACGGCGCGGTACCTGATCAACTCAAGGCGGGGCCGCCTCAGTCGCCGCTGCCGTCTCCGCCCGCCTGCTCGAGGCTCTCCGGCCCGGCGTCCCCCGCGGGGACCGCCGTCGGCTCGCCCGCGTGGCCGTTGCCGTGGCCGTTGCCGTGGTGGCCGTCGCCGTGCCCGTTGCCCTGGGGCAGCGGGATGCTCTCGGTGAGGACCCGGTTCAGCGACACCCGCAGCTTGCCCAGGCCGCTGCGGGCCGAGGGCGCGGGCACGTCGTCGCCCACGGGCGCCTCGATCTGCGGCAGCTGCGACCGTGCTTCCAGGACTGCCTGCTTCTCCTCGTCGACCGGCCTGGTCACCTCGATGTACTCGCCGTCGGGCAGCTGCCGGATGATCCCGGTCTCCACGCCGTGCTCCAGCAGGTGCACGTCCTTGCGCTGCAGGCCCAGGCAGATCCGCTTGGTGACCCAGTAGGCGACCACCGGCCCGATGAAGATCGCATACCTGGCGATCTCCGTGGTCAGGTACAGGGAGATGCTGAGCTGGCTGGCGATGATGTCGTTCGCGCCCTCCAGCCACATGATCCCGTAGACCGTCACCCCGGCCATGCCGAGGGCGGTCCTGGTCGGAGCGTTCCGCGGCCGGTCAATGACATGGTGCTCCCGGCGATCGCCGGTGATCCACTGTTCCAGGAACGGCCAGACCGCCAGCCCGGTCATGATCAGCCCGAGGGGCACCAAGGCGGGCACGAAGACATTGAAGGCAAACGAGTACCCCCCGACGTTCCAGTGCCAGCTTGGCCACATCCGCAGGGCACCCTCCAAGAACCCCATGTACCAGTCCGGCTGGGAGCCCGCCGAGATGCCGGAGGGGTTGTACGGGCCGTAGATCCAGATCGGGTTGATCTGCGCGAAGGTGGACAGCAGCGCGGTCACGCCGAAGATGAAGAAGAACCAGGCCCCGGTCTTCGCCATGAAGTACGGGTACATCGGCTGGCCGACCACGTTCTTGTCGGTGTGGCCCTTGCCCGGCATCTGGGTGTGCTTCTGGTGGAACATCAGGAACAGGTGCGCGGCGATCAGGGCCAGCAGTATGCCGGGAATCAGCAGGACGTGGATGATGTACAGCCGCGGGATGATGATGTTCCCGGGGAACTGCCCGCCGAACAGGAAGAAGCTCAGGTAGGTGCCGACGACCGGGATCGAGAGCAGCACGCCCTCGAGGATGCGCAGCCCGGTGCCGGACAGCAGGTCGTCGGGCAGCGAGTAGCCGAACAGGCCCTCGGTGAATGCCAGGGTGAACAGCACCACCCCGATGAGCCAGTTGATCTCGCGCGGCTTGCGGAACGCGCCGGTGAAGAACACCCGCAGCAGGTGGCACACGATCGCGGCCACGAACAGGATCGCCGCCCAGTGGTGGATCTGCCGCATCAGCAGCCCGCCGCGCACGTCGAAGCTGATGTTCAGGGTGGACGCGTACGCCTCGCTCATGTGCACGCCGTCCAGCGGCGTGTAGGAGCCGTGGTAGATGATGTCGGTCATGCTGGGCTGGAAGAACAGCGTCAGGAACGTGCCGGTGAGCAGCAGGATGATGAACGAGTAGAGGGCGATCTCGCCGAGCAGGAACGACCAGTGGTCCGGGAAGATCTTCCGCAGAAAAGTGCGCACCGGCCGGGCCGTCCGGAGCCGGTCGTCGAACCACCGGCCGGTGCCCTCAAGGAGTTTCTCTGTCGTGCTCATCCCATCTCCCAGAAGGCTGGCCCTACGGGTTCGTGGAAGTCGCTGGTGGCGATCAGGTACCCGTTCGAGTCAACCCCGATCGGGAGCTGCGGCAGCGGCCGCGGCGCGGGCCCGAACAGCACCGTGGCACCCGTGGTCGCCTCGAACGTGGACTGGTGGCAGGGGCACAGGATGTGGTGGGTCGTCTGCTCGTAGAGCGCGACCGGGCACCCCACGTGGGTGCAGATCTTGGAGTACGCGACGATGTCGTCCACGGTCCAGTTCATGATCGTGCCCGGCTTGCTCGGCGTGTTCGGCACCAGCTGGCCCGGGGCGAACTTGATGATGATCGTGACCGCCTTCGCCAGCACATCCTGGTTCTCGGCGAAGCCTTCGGGGATGACCGTGATCATCTGGCCGGGGACGGCGAAGTCCGCCGCGCGCAGCGGCGTGTTGGGCCCGTACACGACCATCCGCGTGCCCCTGCGCCACACCGTGTGGCGCAGGGTGGTGCCGGGCAGCGGGCCCATGTCCCGCAGCACGACCAGGGGGGCGACGGCGAGCGGGACGCTGGCCGCGATCAGCGTCCGCCGCAGCAGCGGCCGCTTGACGAAGCCGCTCGCCTCGGCGCCTTCGGTGAACGTCTTGGCGAACGCCTCCCTCTCCTCGTCGCTGGCGGCGAGTGGATGACGCTGCTCGACCTGCTCCACGTCCGGCATGACCGACCGGACCCAGATGGTGGCGCCGACACCCATGGCCATGAAGGCCACCGACATGGACAGGCCCAGGGCCAGGTTGGAGCGCAGCGTCGCGTCGACCGAGTGCACCTCCAGGCCGACGTAGGCGGCGATGAAGCCGAAGCTCGCGAGCATCGACAGGAGGAAGCACGCGGCGATGACCTTCTCGGCGGTATCGGCCTTGGCCGGGTTGTCCGGGCCGGCCGGCAGTTCGCGGGGGGCCTCGGGCTCGGCGCTGTCCGGTGCCTTGCCCAGCAGCGTGCGTGCCTGAGCCGGCGGCGGCGTCCCGATCACCCGGTGCGGGACTCGTGACTGGCCGCCGTCCTCCTCCGGCGCAAGGCCGTGGTTAGGCTGCGTCTCGCTCATGACTCACGCCGTTTCATCGTAATCCACATGGCCAGGAAGACGAGGACACCGATGCCGCCGAGGAAGCCGACGATGCCCTCGGTGACCGGGCCGATGCGGCCCAGGCTGAACCCGCCCGGGTTCGGCTCGGCGCGGAGCCTGGTGACGTAGTCGATGATGTCCCGCTTCTGCGCCGGGGTGATGGTGGTGTTGGGAAACACCGGCATGGCTTCCGGCCCGGTGAGCATCGCCTCGAAGATCTGCGTGTTGGTGGACGCGGTCAGCGGCGGCGCGAACTTCCCGTAGGTGAGCGCCCCGCCCGCCCCGTCGAAGTTGTGGCACTGCGCGCAGTCGGTAATGAACAGGCTCTGCCCGAGCGCCGTATTCGCGCCCGTGGTGCTCACCTCGGCGGCCGACGGGATGGCCGGGCCGCCGCCCAGCGCGGCCACATAAGCCGCGAGCGCGTGAATCTGCTGGGTCGTGAACGTCACCGGCTTGCGCGGCACCTCCGCGCCGATCTCTTTGGCGGGCATCCGGCCGGTGCTCACCTGGAAGTCCACCGCGGCCGCGCCGACCCCGACCAGGCTCGGGGCCTGCGCCGTGCCCTGGGCGTCCATGCCGTGGCAGGAAGAGCACGACTGTTGAAACAGTTCCCTGCCCTGGGCGATGGTCTGGGGAGACACGGTGCCCGGGACGGCAGCCGACGCCGGGCTGCTCTGCCCGTTGAGCGCGCCGTAGGCCATCCCGACGGTGACGAGCCCCAGCAGGACCACTGCGTACCCGGCGGCGGGGCGCCTGCGCAGTGCGGTGATCCAGCTCACGTGCTTCCTCGGTTTCGGTCGGACAGACGCGACCGGCCCAGCCGGTGCGTCAGTGGATGAGGTAGATGGTGGTGAACAGGCCGATCCACACGACATCGACGAAGTGCCAGTAGTAGGACACGACGATGGCGCTGGTCTGCTGCTCCTGGGTGAAGGTCTTCGCGGCGTAGGTGCGGCCGAGCAGGAAGAGGAACGCGATCAGCCCGCCCGTCACGTGCAGCCCGTGGAACCCGGTCGGTATGAAGAACACCGACCCGTAGCCGCTGGAGGACAGGGTCAGGCCGTCGTGGATCAGGCCGAGGTACTCATATCCCTGGCCGAGCACGAACCACAGGCCCATCAGGAAGGAGAGCACGTACCACTCGCGCAGGCCCCACTTGCGGAAGTCGAAGATGCTGCCCCTGCGCCCGACCTGGCCGCGCTCGACCGCGAACACGCCCATCTGGCAGGTGACGCTGGAGAGCAGCAGCACCAACGTGTTGATGGTGCTGAGCCTCAGGTCCAGGTGCGCGCCTGGCCAGGGGAGTCCTTCCCCCTTGTCGACCGAGCGGATGGTGAAGTACATCGCGAACAACGCCGCGAAGAACATGAGCTCAGAAGACAGCCAAACGATCGTCCCCACGCTGACCAGGTTCGGCCTGCTGGCCGGCGAGCGGGGCGGCGTCTTCGTCGCGGATGCGGTGGCCACGAAGGCCATTATTACGACACCACGTAGGCGAGCGCCGCCCGACCCCCCGTGTCGGTAACATCCAGTCCATGAAGGTCGTCGTTTACAGCCATGATGCGGACATCCGGGCCCGGGTCCGCCTCGCCATCGGGCGCCGCCCGGCAACGGATGTCCCGGAAGCCGAGATCATTGAGGTTGCCACCGAGCCCGCGCTGTTCCGGCTGCTTGACGCCGGGCAAGTCGAGGTGATGGTGCTGGACGGCGAGGCCCAGCCGGCCGGCGGCATGGGCGTGTGCCGGCAGGCCAAGGACGAGATTCACGACTGCCCGCCGGTCCTGCTCATCATCGGCAGGCCGGACGACGGCTGGCTCGCCACCTGGTCGGGCGCGGAAGCGGTGGTCAGCCATCCCATCGAGCCGCGCGCCCTGGCCACCGCGCTGGCCGGCCTGATGCGCCAGCGGGCCGGGCACGCCGCCGCCCAGGCCTGACCGGTCCCCAACGTCTCACCCCGCCTGTGAGGGGGCGCCATGGATTCCCGCACCACCTGGCCCGCGCTGATCGGCGCGCTCGTCAAGGGGGAGACGCTCACCGGCGATGAGGCCGCGTGGGCGATGAACGAGATCATGGAGGGCGCGGCGACGCCGACCCAGATCGCCGGCTTCGGCGTGGCGCTGCGGATGAAGGGCGAGACCGTCGCCGAACTCAGCGGGCTGGCCGATGTGATGCTGGCGCGCGCCACTCCGCTCAGCATCCCCGGGCCGCTCGTCGACCTGGTGGGCACCGGGGGAGACGGTGCGCGCACCGTGAACATCTCCACGATGGGCGCTATCGTCGCCGCCTCGGCCGGCGCCCGGGTAGCCAAGCACGGCAACCGGGCGGCGTCATCCGCGTGTGGCGCGGCCGACGTGCTTGAGGCGCTGGGCGTGGTGATCAACCTGGCACCGGAGGCGACCGCGCGCCTGGTGCAGGAGGTCGGGATCGCGTTCCTGTTCGCGCCGCTGTATCACCCGGCGCTGCGGCACACCGCGGTGCCCAGGCGGGAACTCGGGGTGCCCACCGTCTTCAACTTCCTCGGACCGGTGGCGAACCCCGCCAGGCCCGGCGCCCAGGCGGTGGGGGTGTCCGATCCGCGGATGGGAGCTGTCCTCGCGGGAGTCCTGGCCGCCCGGGGCTGCTCGGCCCTGGTCTTCCACGGCGATGACGGCCTTGACGAGCTCACCACGGCGGACACCTCGACGGTCTGGGTCGTGCACGACGGCACGGTCAGCCAGACCGTGCTCGATCCCGCGGACCTCGGGCTGCCCCGGTCCCGGCGGGGTGACCTGCGCGGCGGCGACGCGGCCGGCAATGCGGCCGTGGCCCGGGCGGTGATGTCGGGTGAGCCGGGGCCGGTCAGGGACACGGTGGTGCTGAACGCCGGCGCGGCGCTGGCCGCGGCCGCGGGGGTGCCCCGTGCCGAGGACCTGGCCGGGGTGCTCGTGGGTGCCTGCGCCCGGGCGGCGGCGGCGCTGGACTCCGGCGCCGCGCAGGCCCTGCTGGACCGGTGGGTCGCGGCGAGCCAGCGCCTCGCCGCGGAGAACTCCTGAGCCAGGGCCAGAGAAGAGCCTGGGCCTGTTATTCGCCCGCCTCGGGGTAACCGAGGGCGAACGCGGCCTCGAGGTCGTGCCTGGAGTAGGTCCGGAACGCGATGTGCGTCTCGGTATGCGTGACGCCAGGGACCCGGTTCAGCGTGTCGGGAATGACATCCGCCAGCTCCTCGTGTGCCCGGACGCGCACCAGGGCCACCAGGTCGAAGTCGCCGGTCACCGAGTACACCTCTGTGACCTGAGGAATTTGGGCGATGGCCGCTCCCGTTTCCGGGATGCGCGCCACGTCCGCCCGTATCAGCACGATCGCCGTGACCACATCTGCCTCCCTGTTAGCCCGGGGGAGCGACCCCCCGGAACCCCCCGGTGGCTCAAGGCCCCGTTCCTTCGTCACGGGGCCTTGGCCCCGCTGGCCTGGGGGAGCGACCCCCGATGGCGGCCGACTCGCCAAGGACGGCGTAGCGCCGCCCCTCCCTGTTTATACACACCCTGCCTCGGCGAGCGTGCACACACCGGTGGCGGCGAGCCGGCGCAGCAGTGCGGTGAGCACGTCCGCGGTCGCCAGCGCGTCGGGCAGCGCCCGGTGCCGCGGCTTGATGCGCGTGTTGAAGTGGGTGGCGAGCGTCGCCAGCTTGCAGTCGGCCACTTCCTCCTCGCCCAGCACGCGGTGGGCCAGTTCCACGGTGTCCAGCACCTGGAACGCCGGCCACGGCAGGCCACAGTCCTTGCACGCGGCGGTGAGGAACGCGATGTCGAACGGCGCGTTGTGCGCCGCGAGCACGCACCCCTGCGCGAAGGAGAGGAAACCGGCGAGCACGGTGGCCAGCGGCGGGGCGGAAGCCACCATGGCGTCACTGATACCGGTCAGCACCGCCACCTGCTCCGGAATCGCACCGCCCGGGTTGACGAGAGAGGAAAACTGCGCGCGGACCCGCCCGCCGCAGACCAGGACCGCCCCGATCTCGGTGATCGTCGCCTCTTCGGGCGCCCATCCGGTCGTCTCCAGGTCGACGATGGCGAAGTCGATCTGGTCGAAGGGGGAAGGGGCGGCCGGCGGCCGGCGATTGCGCCAGAGCTGTTTCATGAGTGATTCCGCTGACGTATCCCGGGTGAGCACGAGGCAACCGTAGAACGGGCCACCGACACTTCCGCCGCAGGCTCGCCGCCTCAGCTTCGCCGTGGTGCCCGGGAGGGCGTCGGCGCGGCTGCCACGGCGAAACTGTCGGCATTGCCGCTTACCGTAATGCTTCGCGGGGCTGGGAGCCCGCAAGATCCCAGGAGGGAACATGCTGATCGAGTGTGACCGGTGCGTCATGCGCGACATTGCGTGCTCGGACTGTGTGGTCACGGTGCTGCTGTCCGCGCCGGAACCGTACGGCGGGCTTGGCGAGGCGGAACGCCGGGCGCTGAAGGTCCTCGCGGACGCCCGGATGATCCCGCCACTGCGGCTGCGCGCGGACCTGCCGAAGGCATCCTGACGTGCCGGGGCTGGCTCAGGCTGCCCGATGACCTACGGTCATCTTCGCCGCGGCCCCGCCCCGAGTGCTGGCCCGGGGGGACGACCCCCGGAAACCCCCCGATTGCCTACCGGGCAGCGGTGACGGGCGCCAGGGCTGCCCGGTGAAGTTGTGGCCAGAGTGCGCGAAGCGGTTGAATCCAGTGCTTGTCTTTCACTAGTGTCAGCCCCGGCTGATCACTCCACAGTCGTCACGACGGCGACGGTGATCGGTACCGCCGTAACCAGGCACTGGCCCTGCGGGACCGCTGGGGAGCTGGTGACCAGGTGGAGGCCCCGGGCGTGCCCCCGCTCCGGGACAGACTCTGCCGGAGTGTCGCCTAGGCCGGTCGCGGCACAGGTCGTAGGGTGCTCGTGTCGGCCCGGACCCGTCGGATCACCTGGTCGGCGGGGGTGGAAAGGGAGCGCGTCACTACGTGGATACGCATCCGGTCGCCAAACTCTCCTCTATCCGGCGTTGCGCCATCGCCGCAGTCGCCGCAGTCGCCGCTGCGGGGCTCCTCACCATGGCGGGATCTGCCGGGGCGCAGCCCCAGCCGACTGCCAGCCAGGTGCAGGCCAAGCTCAAGAAGCTGACTTACAAGGAAAACTGGCTCGTCCAGCGCTACGACCAGGCCAGCCAGAACCTTGCTTCGGCGCGCCAGCGGCTTGACGTGGTGAACACCGAGGTCAGCAAGGACGCTGCCGCGGCGAGCAGCATGCAGGACCAGATCGCCCAGATCGCCTCGAACGTCTACGAGAACGGCGCCATGAGCTCGGTAGCGGCGCTGCTGACCTCGGGGAACCCGCAGACGCTGCTCAGCCAGTCGGCCATCCTCACGCACCTGTCGACCGACCAGTACCAGCAGCTCCAGCAGGTCATCACGACCGAGCGCCAGCTCGCCGGCGCGCACCGGATGGCCAAGCGCACCGAGCAGGCGGTCGCCGGGCTCAAGAAGCAGCTCGGCTCCCAGCGCGCCGCCTTGGACAAGACCATCACCGAGCAGAAGGCGCTGCTGGCCAGCCTGACCCCGCAGCAACAGCAGCAGCAACTCGGCGGCGGCGGGACCACTACCGGCCGGGGCGGCTACACCGGGCCCACGAGTACCCAGGCCGAGCAGGCGGTGGCGTTCGCCTACAACCAGCTCGGCTGCCCGTACGTCTTCGGTGGCACCGGGCCGTGCGGCTCCGGGTTCGACTGCTCCGGGCTGACCATGCAGGCATGGGCCTCGGCCGGGGTGTCGGTCCCGCGCACCAGCTACGGCCAGTCCACGCTGCCGGCCGTGTCGCTGTCCGCGCTGCAGCCGGGCGACATCCTGGAGTTCGCCGGGGACAGCCACGTCGGGATCTACGTGGGCGGCGGGATGCTCATCGATGCGCCGCAACCAGGAATGAACGTGGAAAAGGTGAGCCTGAACTCGTCGTGGTACAGCGCGAACCTCGACGCCGCCGTCCGGCCCTGATCTCCGGCTGCCGCTGGACCGCCGCTGATCGGCGGGCGGCGAATCCGGAAACTCCTGAGGTCAAGGTGACAGGCTGAGGGTGCACGGACTGCCAGGTACTTTAAAATCTTTACCATTGCTGCCGGTGCGTGCCGGCGGCGCGCCGCGGGTTTGCCGGCCCGCCCCCGGGGAGCGCTGTCTTATGCCGAAGGTCCTTGTCCTGACGAATGACTTCCCGCCAAGGCCGGGCGGGATCCAGTTCTTCGTGCACGCACTGGCGATGCGGCTGCCGCCGGAAAGCGTGACCGTGTACGCGCCCGCCTGGGAGGGCGCGGCGCAGTTCGACGCGGAACTGCCCTTCTCCGTGGTGCGGCACCCCACTTCCCTGATGCTCCCCGTGCCCTCGGTAGCACGCCGCGCGGAGCGGATCGTCGGGGCCGAGGGCTGCGACACGGTGGTCTTCGGCGCGGCGGCGCCGCTCGGCATGCTCGCACCGGGCCTGCGGAAGGCGGGCGTCAAGCGCCTGATAGCCCTGACCCACGGTCATGAGGTCGGCTGGGCCGCGCTCCCCGCTGCCCGCGCCATCCTGCGGCGGATCGGTGATTCCGTGGACACGGTCACCTACCTGGGCGAGTACACCCGGGTGCGGCTTGCCCGCGCCCTGTCCCCGGCGGCCGCGGCCCGGATGACCCGGCTCACCCCCGGCGTGGACACCAGCCAGTTCTATCCGGGGGCGGGCGGGCAGGCGGTCAGGGAACGGCTGGGCCTCGGCAGCCGGCCGGTGGTGGTCTGCGTCTCCCGCATGGTCCCCCGTAAGGGCCAGGACACCCTCATCCACGCCTGGCCGCTGGTGCTGGCCACCACGCCGGACGCCACCCTGCTCCTGGTGGGGGATGGCCCTTACCGCAGCCGGCTGGAGCGGACGGCACGTCACCTCGGGGTGGACGGCTCGGTCATCTTCACCGGCGCGCCGTCGCGTGCCGAACTGCCGGGCTACTTCGATGCTGGCAACGTGTTCGCGATGCCCTGCCGGACCCGGCGCCGCGGGCTTGACGTGGAAGGCCTCGGCATGGTCTTCCTGGAAGCCGCCGCGACCGGGCTGCCCGTGGTGGGCGGTGACTCGGGCAACTCGGCCGACGCGATCCGCGACGGGGAGACCGGCTACGTCGTGCCGGGGGTGAGCGTGGCGGACCTGGCGGACCGGCTGAAGCGCCTGCTCACCGATCCCTGTGCGGCCAAGGCCATGGGCGACAAGGGCCTGGCCTGGGTGCACCAGGAATGGCGCTGGGAGATCATCGCCCAGCGCTTCGCCGAGATCGTCGCCGGGGAGTAAGCTCACCGGCTCCCCGCGCGGCCGCGGCGCGGGGTCAGGAGTACAGCGCCTCGATGTCCGCCGCGAAGTCCTTCACGATCACGTTTCGGCGCACCTTGAGCGAGGGGGTCAGGTAGCCGTCCTGCTCGGTGAAATCGCCGGGCAGGACGCGGAACCGCCGGACCGCCTCGGCCCTGGACACGGCCTTGTTCGCCTCGTCGACCGCGGCCTGCAGTTCGGCGTGCAACTCCGGTGCCTCGGTCAGGTCGGCCACGGCCTTGTCCTTCAGGTGCGGGAACCGGGCCTTCCAGATATCCACCGACTCCTCATCCAGGGTGATCAGGCACGCCACGTAGGGCCGGCCGTCACCCACCACCAGGCACTGGCTCACCAGCGGGTGCGCGCGGATCCGGTCCTCCAGCACCGCGGGCGCCACGTTCTTGCCACCCGCGGTCACGATCAGTTCCTTCTTCCGGCCGGTCACCCGCAGGTATCCGTCGTCGTCGAGTTCGCCCATGTCCCCGGTGCGCAGCCAGCCATCGGCCAGCACCTCGGCGGTGGCCGCTTCGTTATGCCAGTACCCGCCGAAGATGGTCGGGCCGCCCAGGAAGATCTCGCCGTCATCGGCGATCCGCACGGTGACTCCCGGCAGTGGCTGCCCGACAGTACCGATCTTGATGTGCTCCGGCCGGTTCACCGTCGCCGCCGCGCTGCTCTCGGTCAGCCCGTACCCCTCAAGGACGGTGATCCCGGCGCCGCGGAAGAAATGACCGAGCCGTTCCCCCAGTGGGGCGCCGCCGGACACCGCGTAACCGACCCGGCCGCCCACCGCGGCCCGCAGCTTGGCGTAGACCAGCCGGTCGAACAGCGCGTACCGCAGCCGCAGTGGCATCCCCGGGCCACCGCCCGGCACCGCGGCGCCGGTGCCGGCCGCCTGGCTCCACGCGATCGCGGTCTGCGCCGCGGCATGGAATATGCGGCTCTTCACCGGGCTGCCCGACGCCTGCTGTTCGGCGCCGTTGTAGACCTTCTCGAACACCCGCGGCACGGCGAGGATGAATGTGGGCCGGAACGAGGCCAGGTCGGGAAGCAGGCTGGCCACGCTGGGGGTGTGCCCGAGTACCACCCCCGACTCCAGGCAGCCCACCTGGATGATCCGCGCGAACGAGTGCGCCAGCGGCAGGAACAGCAGCGTGGACGCGCCCGGTATCTCAAAGATGGCCGGGAGCCAGCCGTGCATGACGTTCCGCACATCCGCGAGCAGGTTCCCGTGGCTGAGCTCGCACCCCTTCGGCCGTCCGGTGGTGCCGGAGGTATAGATGATGGTCGCCAGGTCTGCCGTGCAGCGCGACTTGCGGCGCTGGTCCACCTGCTCGCCGGTGATTTCGGCGCCCGCCGTGGCCAGGGCGCTCAGCGGCTCGACCGGCACCGGGCGGCCGGGCACGGCGAGTGCGGGACCGTCCCCGGCGGTGTCGTCCTCGATCATCCATACCCGTCCCACCCCGGACGCCGCGGCCAGCGTCTCAGCGGCGGTCTGCAGGTGGGCAGGGGTCTCCACGATCAGTGCGCGGGCACCGGAGTCGGTCAGGATCCATTCGACCTGCTCAGCCGATGACGTCTCGTAGATCGGCACCGTGGTCGCGCCCGCGGCCCAGATGGCATAGTCGGCGACCGTCCACTCGTACCGGGTCCGCGACATCAGCGCGACCCGGTCTCCCGTGGCGATTCCCGTGGCGATGAGCCCCTTGGCCAGCGCCGTCACGTCGTCGGCGAACTGCCGGGCGGTGACGTCCTGCCAGCCGGCTTTTCCCGTGGTGCTCTTGCGCCGCATGACCACGCGGCCCGGTTCGCTCGCGGCCCGCTCGAACACGACATCGGTCAGGCCCGCCGACGACGGTATGTCCACGGAGGCGGGGGTGCTGTACTCTCGCATCCCGCCAGACTAATCCGGGCGGGTCGCCCGGCCCAGTGCTAGCCCGGGGGGCGACCCCCGGAACCCCCGATGGCCTGGGGCCCCGTTCCTTCGTCACGGGGCCTTGGCCGGTTGCTTCTAGCCTGTGGTCATGCGGGTGCATGTGATCAGCGATGTGCACGGCCGGGCCGGCGCCCTTCGCACGGCCGCGGCCGGTGCGGATGCCCTGCTCTGCCTGGGTGACCTGCTCCTGTTCGTGGACTACGCAGATCATGCGCGGGGGATCTTCGCGGACCTGTTCGGTGCGGACGCCACCAGGCAGTTCATCGCCCTGCGCACCGCGAAGCGGTTCGGTGAGGCCAGGGAGTTGTCGGCGGCCCTGTGGCGGCGCCTCGGCGGCGACGCGGCGGCGCACGTCCGGGCCGCCGCGGCGCGGCAGTACGCGGACATGTTCGCCGCCCTTCCCGAGCCTGCCTACCTGACCTACGGGAACGTGGACCTGCCACAGATGTGGGCCGAGCATTTGCGGCCGGGCCATCACGTCCTCGACGGCGAACGGGTGGAACTCGGCGGGTGGACGTTCGGCTTCGTGGGCGGCGGGCTGCGCTCGCCGTACCGGACGCCCAACGAACTGGACGACGATGCCTACGCGGCGAAGGTGGCGGCGGTCAGCGGCGCCGACATCCTCTGCACGCACATCCCGCCCGCCGTGCCGGAACTGCTCTACGACACGGTCGCGCGGCGACTGGAGCGCGGTAGCACCGCCCTGCTGGCCGAGATCAACCGATCCCAGCCCCGCTACCTGCTGTTCGGGCATGTCCACCAGCCACTCGCTCGCCGGGTGCGGGTGGGCCGGACCGAGTGCATCAACGTGGGACACTTCCGGGCGACCGGCAGGCCCTACGTCCTGGCGCTGTAGCACGGCGGCGGAACTCGCGGATGGCGGTACGCTCCGAGCATGGCCGCGAGGACGACTTCCCGTATCGTGATCGCCGCGCCGCGCCCGGCGGTCATGGCGGTGATCGCCGACTTCACCGCATACCCGCAGTGGGCATCCGCGGTGCGGGCGGCAGAGGTGCTTGACCAGGAGGCCGGCCGGGCCGGCCGGGTCCGCTTCACACTCGATGCGGGCGTGGTGAAGGACACCTACGTGCTCGGTTACGACTGGGACGGCGACGCCGCGGTCCGATGGCACCTGGCCGAGGCCGGATCGGTGATCTCAGCGATGAACGGCGGCTACCTGCTCGCCGACCAGGGCGGGTCCACCGAGACCACTTACGAGCTTGCGGTGGACCTCCGGATCCCGATGCCGGGGCTGCTGAAGCGGCGCGCCGAGAAGACGATCATCGATACGGCCCTCAAGGGGCTGAAGAACCGGGTGGAGAGCCACCCCGGCGTGGCGCCGGGCGGCGGAGAGGACAGCAGGTGACACAGCCAGGCGGGTCCGGCAATGACGTGATTGGTGACTTCCAGCGCTGGCTGCTGCGCGCTGGTGCCCGCGGGATGAGCCGGGAACTGGCCGACCAGGTCCGCACGGCACTGGGCAAGACCCAGCAGCAGACCGGCGGCGACGTGTGGAAGGCCGCCACCGCCGAGCCTGCGCCCGGTGAGGCGCCGGAGTGCGCCTGGTGCCCGCTGTGTCGTGCCGCCCGGCTCGTACGGGAGGCCAAGCCCACGCGGGATACCCGCGTGGCAGCCGTCGGCGACGCGCTCACCACCGTGGTCCAGGATGCGGTGTCGGTTCTTGAGGCAGCGCTGGCGGCGACGAGCCGCGGCGGCGCCGCCCCCAATGGCAAGAGCACCGAGACGGGCCCGGGTACCCGTGGCTTCCCGGCGGCCGGCTCGGCGGCGGCCCAGGCACCGGCCAGCCCGGCGGCCCAGGCACCGCCGGCCAGCCCGGCCGCCCAGGCACCGCCGGCCACCCCGGCCGCCCAGGCCGCGCCAGGAGCGGATGGGCAGGTGGCACCGGGAGCGGATGGGCAGGCGGTACCGGCCGCAGACGACCAGGCGGCGCCGGAGCCTCCGGAAGAATCCCCGCATGAGCCTGACGATCGGGGTTGATGTCGGGGGCACCAAGGTCGCTGCCGGGGTCGTGGACGACCGCGGCCGGATCCTCGAGACGCTGCGCCGGGCGACGCCCGCGGCGAGCCCGGAGCGCACCGCTGCGGTGATCGCCGACGTGATCACCGAGTTGCTCGGCCGTCACCAGGCCAGCGCGGTCGGAGTGGGCGCGGCCGGGTTCGTGGACGAGGCGGGCGGCACCGTGGCGTTCGCGCCGAACCTGGCCTGGCGCGGCGAGCCGCTGCGCACCAAGGTGACAGGCCTGGTGGGGCTGCCGGTCACCGTGGAAAACGACGGCAACGCGAGCGCATGGGCGGAGTTCAGGTTCGGTGCCGCCCGAGGCCACGCGCACGTCACGTTCGTCTCCGTGGGCACGGGCATCGGGGCCGGCTTCATCCTGGACGGCAGGCTCTACCGGGGCAGGCACGGGATGGCGGCGGAGCCAGGGCACTTCCGGGTGGTGCCCGACGGCCGCCTGTGCGGCTGCGGGAACCGCGGCTGCTGGGAGCAGTACGCCAGTGGCAATGCCCTGGTGACGGAGGCACGTGACCTCGCGATGCGCGCCCCCGGCGGGGCGATGCGCCTGCTCCAGCTAGCGGGCGGGGATGCCGCCGCGATCGGGGGCCCGCAGGTCACCCAGGCCGCCAGGGAGGGTGACCCGGCGGCGCTGCGCTGTTTCTCGATCGTGGGCACCTGGCTCGGGCAGGGCCTGGCCGACCTGGCGGCGATCCTCGACCCGGGGTGCATCGTGGTCGGCGGCGGGGTCAGCGAGGCAGGCGAGCTGCTGCTCGGCCCGGCGCGCGCCGCCTTCGAAAGGGCGCTTACCGGAGCGGGCTACCGGCCGCGGGTGGAGATCGCCAAGGCCGCGCTCGGGGCGGACGCCGGCATCGTCGGTGCCGCGGACCTGGTCAGGAACGGCTGACCGGGGCCGGAACCGCAGTTCCTAGACCACGGCCCCGTCGTCGGGGCCTGAGTCCCGCGGCGGCCGGTCGCCCATCCGCACGACCAGCGTCGCGAAGCCGCCGACAAACGCCGCCACGGCGCAGAACGCGGCCCAGTCCGGCACCTGCCAGCTCGCCATCACGGCGACGAGCAGGTAGAGGGGCCCGCCGAACAGCGCCGTCCAGGCACCCTTGGTGACCGGGTCCAGCCGCGGCAGCGGCGGCGGCACCGGGGGGACGAAGTGATCATCGTCCTCGCCAGGCGGCGGGGTGGCGCTGGCAGGCCGCACGATGCGGATCTGCGGCGGCCCGGGAGGCAGGCCGCCGAACGGCCCGGGGCGCGGCCCCAGGCGCGGGCCGGGCAGCTGGGTGCCGTCAAGTTCGGCGCTTTCCGGGCCGGCCATGTCAAGGCTGGTGACATCGAGGTCGGCGGTATCCGGGCCGCTGGCGTCCGGCCCGGCCGGTTCCTGGCCCTGGGGGGCCGGGCCGGGCAGGTCTTCCCTGGTGGGCCACGGAGCGGGCGTACCGTCCCCCGCGGCGGGCGTGGCGTAATGGGCGACCAGGTCCTGCCACGCCGCCTCCTCGCTGGCATCGTCGGTCATCGCGCGCGCACCCCCTCTCACTCCCGGCCGGCGCGGCTGTGGGCGCGGACAAACTCCAGGCTGCCGTCGAAGATCTGGGCGGCATCGTTGTCCAGGGTGGCCACGTGGTAGCTGTCGGCGCACTCGCGCACGGTGAGCTGCGCCGCGGGCAGCGCGGCCCGCAGAACCCGCATACTAGCCGGGCCCACCACGTGGTCGATCGTGCTCAGGAAGACGAGCACCGGCTGCGTGACCTCAGCCAGCTGCTGCTGGGTGACCTTCCACAGCTGCGGCAGGGTTGCCGCGGCCCGCACCGGCACCCTGTCGTAGCTGAGCTCGCTGACGCCTTCCTTCTTGATGTCACTGCCGATGCCCTTGAGTGAGGGCACCACCAGCTTCAGCACCGGCGCCAGCAGGAAGAGCTTGGTGTCCGCCGCGAGCGAGGGGTTCACCAGGACCAGCCCGGCCACGCCGTCGCCGCGCAACTCGGCCATCCGCAGTGCGAGGCAGCCGCCCATCGACAGGCCCATGAGGAAGATCTCGTCCGCCTGCCCGCGCAGTTCCTCGTATGCGCGGTCCACCTCCGCATACCAGTCCTCCCACCGGGTATGCGCCATGTCCTGCCAGGTGGTGCCGTGGCCGGGCAGCCGGGGGAGGGAAACGGTCAGGCCGGCGGCGGCGAGGTAGTCGGCCCAGGGCCGCAGCGATGCAGGGCTTCCGGTGAACCCGTGGCAGAGCAGGACCCCGGTATTGCCTCCGGAGTGGAAGAAGGGCTCCGCCCCCGGCATCACTGGCATGACGGCCGTCCTCTCGCGCCTGCTCTCTCCCGCATCGTCGCACGCGACCACGACAGAGCGCACGTCGAAAGGAAGGAGCCGGGCATGGCGCGCGCAACTTGGCCGCGGGCAAACGGCCCCGCCGGCAAGTCCCCAGCGGCCAGGGACTGCCGGTGCCCGTCTGGACGTGGGAGCATGTGAGCATGGGTTACTGGGTGGTCAAGGCGATACTCGGGCCACTCCTCGCGATCTTGTTCCGTCCCTGGTCCGAGGGGGCGGACAACGTACCGCGCGAAGGACCGGCCATCCTCGCCTGGAACCACCTGTCGTTCTCCGACCACTTCTTCGGCCCGCTGCCGCTGCCGCGCAAGGTGACGTTCCTCGCCAAGTCCGAGTACTTCACCGGCCGCGGGGTGAAGGGCCTGATCAGCAAGGCCTTCTTCCACGGCGTCGGGCAGATTCCGGTGGACCGGTCGGGCGGCGAGGCGAGCGAGCGGGCGCTGCGGACCGGCCTGCGCGTGCTGGGCGAGGGCAAGCTGCTCGGCATCTACCCGGAAGGCACCAGGACGCCGGACGGCCGCCTGTACCGCGGCAAGACCGGGGTGGCCAGGCTCGCGCTGGAGTCGGGGGCACCGGTGATCCCTTGCGCCATGATCGGGACCTTCGAGCTGCAGCCGCCCGGGCGGCTGCTGCCGCGGCTGTCGATCCGGCCCGGGGTCAGGTTCGGCAAGCCGCTGGACTTCTCCCGGTACGCGGGCCTGAAGTCGGACCGGCTGGTGCTGCGCGCAGTGACCGACGAGATCATGTACGCGGTCATGAACCTGTCCGGCCAGGAGTACGTGGACCAGGACGCGCAGCGGGCCAAGAAGCAGGCCAGGCCCGGCGGCACGGCTCACCAGGACGCCGCGCCGCAGCCGGACGGCCCCGCCAAGCCAGACGCGGTCCCCAGCTCGACCCCCGGGCCCTCCTAGAGGCTGTCCGTACCCCGGGCCCAGCCCTTGCCACGCGCCACCGCGCGGCGCCAGCGGTCGTGTCCCTCGTCGTCCCGGGCCTGCGGGTCGAAGCGCTGGCCCAGCCGCCAGGTGGCGGCCAGTTCCCCGGGCGACGACCACTCGCCCGCGGCCAGCCCGGCGAGGAACGCCGCGCCCAGGGCGGTGGTCTCCATGATCTCCGGCCGCTCCACCGGCACCTGGAGCTGATCGGCCTGCAGCTGCATGAGCAGGCCGTTGGCGCTCGCACCGCCATCGGCCCGCAGCGCGCGGCCGGCCTGCCAGTCACCGGTGACCATCACGTCGAACACGTCGCGGACCTCGTAGGCGATCGCCTCCAGGGTGGCGCGGACCAGGTGCGCCCGGGTCGTGCCGCGGGTGATGCCGAACATCGCGCCCCGCGCGTCGGGGTCCCAGTCCGGCGCCCCGAGTCCGGTCAGCGCGGGCACGAACACCACCCCGCCGCTGTCGGGCACCGAGGCGGCGAGTGCCTCGCTCTGCGCGGCATCGTCCAGCAGCCCGAGCCCGTCCCGCAGCCACTGGATCGCTGCGCCGGTCACGAACACCGAGCCTTCCAGCGCGTAGGTCAGCGTGCCGGTACCGTCCATCCACGCGACCGTGGACAGCAGCCCGTTGCCCGGCCGGGCCACCGTGGCGCCGGTGTTGGCGAGCACGAAGGACCCGGTGCCGTACGTGCATTTCGCGTCGCCCGGCGAGAAGCACGCCTGGCCGAACAGCGCCGCTTGCTGATCACCGGCGATGCCCGCGATGGGCACGTCCAGCCCGAGGAACACGGCCGGGTCGGTGCGCCCGGCGATGCCGGTGGAGGGCACCACCTCGGGCAGTGCCGCGGCCGGCACCCGCAGCAGCTCGCACAGCTCGGCCGACCATCGGCCCGCGGTGATGTCGAACAGTAGCGTCCGGGACGCGTTGGACGCGTCGGTGACGTGCCGCGTGCCGCCGGTGAGCCGGGCGATCAGGTAGGAGTCCACGGTGCCTGCCGCGAGCGAGCCGTCGGCCAGGCCCGCCCAGGTGGCAGGTTCCTCGGTGGCCAGCCAGGTCAGCTTGGTACCGGTGAAGTAGGGATCCAGCCGCAGGCCGGTCAGCTCGCTGATCCGCTCCTCGTGCCCGGCTTCCCGCAGTTCGTCGCACAGCCGGGCGGTCCGCCGGTCCTGCCAGACAATGGCGCGGCGCGGCGCGGCCAGGGTCGCCCGGTCCCACAGCACCGCCGTTTCCCGCTGGTTGGTGATGCCGAGCGCGGTGACCACCGGCTGGCCGGGGCCCGGCTGCCCCAGGGCCTGGCGGCAGGCCGTGAGGGTGGCCTGCCAGATGTCCTCCGGCAGGTGCTCCACCCAGCCGGGGCGCGGGTAGTACTGCCGGAACTCCTGGTATCCGCGGGCAGCCACGGTTCCGTCCGCGGCCACGAGCAACGCGGTCACACCCGTTGTTCCGGCGTCAATCGCGAGCACACTCATGGCGGCTAATGTTGCTCCCATGCGAATCGGAGTGCTGACTGGTGGTGGCGACTGTCCCGGGCTGAATGCCGTGATCCGCGCCTTGGTCCGGAAGGGAGTCCCAGAGTACGGCTACGAGTTCCTCGGGTTCCGCGACGGGTGGCGGGGGCCGCTCGAAGGCGACACGATCCCGCTGGACATCCAGGCGGTGCGGGGCATCCTGCCGCGCGGGGGGACGATCCTGGGTTCGTCACGCACCAACCCGTTCGCGGAGAGCGCGGCCGCGGGCGGCAGATCCGGCCTGGAGCGGATCAAGGCCAACCTGGCCGGGCTCGGCGTGGACGCGCTGGTGGCAATCGGCGGCGAAGACACCCTCGGGGTCGCCGCGACCCTGCACGCCCAGGGCGTGCCCATGGTCGGCGTGCCCAAGACCATCGACAACGACCTCAGCGCGACGGATTACACCTTCGGCTTCGACACCGCGGTCAACATCGCGATGGAGGCGATCGACCGGCTGCACACCACCGCGGAAAGCCACCACCGTGCCCTCATCATCGAGGTCATGGGCCGGCACGCGGGCTGGATCGCGCTGCATGCCGGAATGGCCGGCGGTGCCAACGTGATCCTCATCCCCGAGCGGCCGTTCAGCCTGGAGCAGGTGTGCGGGTACGTGGAACACCGGTTCCAGACCCGCTACGCGCCGCTGGTGGTGGTCGCCGAGGGCGCGCGGCCGGAGGAGGACGAGCTGGCCCTCGCCGACCGGCGGCTGGACGCGTTCGGCCATGTCCGCCTCGGCGGCGTCGGCCAGCTGCTGGCCGACGAGATCGAGAAGCGCACCGGCAAGGAGGCCCGCGCCACGGTGCTCGGGCACATCCAGCGTGGCGGCACCCCGACGGCGTTCGACCGCGTGCTGGCCACCCGGTTCGGCGTGCACGCGATCGAGGCGGTGCACGATGGGGCGTTCGGCGTGATGGTGGCGCTGCGCGGGACCCAGATCGTCTGTGCCCCGCTGGGCGAGGCCACCAGGGAACTCAAGCTGGTGCCGCCGGAGCGCTACGCGGAGGCCGAGGTCTTCTTCGGCTGACCGGGGTGCTGCCAGTTCCCCGCGGTAGCCCGTCCGGCCGGACGGACCCTCATCCGGCGGCGCCTGCCGCTCCGCCGGGGCCGGGCCAGGGCAGCCACTGGTCGGCGGCGGTGAGCCAGGTACCGTCGGGCTGGCACCGCGCGATCATCGCGATGGGGCCGGTCAGCGTGACCGCGACGCCGTCCAGGCCAGTGCCGGTGAGCGTCCGCTCACCGGTGATCAGCGCCAGCGGCCCAGCCCGCAGCACTCGCACGGCCCGGGCGCGCAGCGGCAGGCGCAGGTCCATCACCCCGGACAGGACCTGGCGGATCGCCAGGTGGCCCGCCGCCGCGTGGTCCTGCCCCCAGGACAGCGTGGCGTCCGCTTCGTACAGCGCCACCGCCGCCTCGAGGTCACCATCGGTGAGGGCGGCGCAGGCCAGCAACAGGACCTCGGCCGGCTCGCGGGCTGCCGGCGGCCCGATCAGATCTGGTGCCTCGGTCAACCGCCCTCCCATTCGCGCCGGCCGACCCTGTTGTCCCGGGGGGCGACCCCCGGACCCCCGCTGTCCTGCGGCCCCTTGCGACTCCGTCGCGGGGGCCTTGGCCCTGTTGTCCCGGGGGCGACACCCCCTGCTGTCCTGCGGCCATGGAACCGCTGCGGTGCCCCGGTGGCTGGTCCAGGGCACCGCAGCGGGCCTGCTGACCCGGATGGCCATGCTGATCGGTGGCAGCGGCATATTCTCAGCGGGCAGCCAGCCGGGACACCCGGGACGCTACGCGGGGCGTGGGTGGGAATCGCGGGGGGCGCTGTGGGAAATGCGGGGGGCAGGTCAGCGGGCGGCGTCGCGCAGGCGCGCGTAGAGCGCCGTGGTCTGTGCCGCCGGGGCACCGCCGACCTCCGTGCGCAGCAGTTCGCGGAGCTCCTCGTAGTGGCGCATTGCCCGGGCGGGCTGGCCGGCCGCGGCCCAGCATTCCATCAGGGCGCGGTGTGCCGCCTCGTCCAGCGGTTCGTGGGCGATCGCCCGCCGGTACACGTCGATCGCCTCGCGCACCCGGCCGTCGGCCACCAGCAGGCGGCCCGCCGCGCCCAGCGCGTGCTCGTAGGCCCGGCGCAGCCCGGCCCGCCGGGTGGCGGCCCAGTCCCCGGCGGTGCTGCCAGCCAGGAAATCACCGCCGTAGGCCGCGATCGCGCGGCGCAGATGGGGGAGCGCCGCCGCGGTCGGCTCCGCTGCCCTGGCCGCCGCGAGCGCCTGCTCGAAGTCACGCAGGTCGCAGTCCAGCGGCCGCGACTCATCCAGCGCATAACGGCCGTCGGCGAAACCGATCCAGCCACCGTCGCCCAGGGCGCGCCGCAACTGCCGCAGCGCGCTGTGCAGCGCGTTGCGCAGCTGGCCCTCGGGCAGCTCGGGCCACATCGCGAGGCCTATCTGCTCCCTGCCCAGCGGCGGGGAACTGGCGAACAGGCAGAGCAGTTCCCTGGGCTTGGCGTAGCCCCAGTCGGCGGGGGCCAGCAGGCGCCCGGCCAGGTGCACGGTTGCCTGCCCGAGCAGCCTGAGCCGCAGCGTGTCACCGGCCGGCCGGTTCGCCGGAGGCGGCGGCGGGCCTGCCCGGTTCCCGGCCCCGGCCCGCGCCGCGGGCGGCGGCCGGTGCTGCGGGTGGTGGTCAGCGGGGGTCGTGCGTTCGGCAGGAAAATCGGTGCGGGGGACGGCCGGTGTGCCCGCATTCGGCGAGGGCACGGCCGACGCGGGGGAGCCGGCACCGGCCAGCACGTCGTCCAGTGACCCGGCCGCGTCCGCCCGGGCAAGCTCGGAGAATGCGGCCTCGCCCAGCGCTGCCCGCGCGGATGCTTCGGTCCTGGCGCGGTCCGCGCGCTCGCACGGCGCGACGGTGGTGCCGATCGCCTCCCTGATGTGCTGCGCCGCCCCGAGCAGCCGCGCCGCCCCGGCCGGATCGGGTGGCCGCCCGGCGAGCGCCGCCGCGGCAAGGTCGTCGAGCACACTCGTCACCCGCCACCGGTCGCCGAGGTCGCGATGGATGCCCAGGGCCTCGTGCAGCAGCCCGGCGGCGCCCGGCTCGCCGCGCCGTACTGCGAGCAGGCCGCGCTCGTGCAGCGCCCATGCGACGCCCTCGCGGAACCCGACCTGCTCGGAGAGTTCCCTGCTGCGCGCGAGCGCTGCGGCGGCGGCCTCGTGCTCGCCCCGGTACATGGCCGCCACGCCCAGGTTCAGTTCCGCGCCCGCGGCGCCCTCCGCGTCGCCGAGTTCGGTGAACACCGCGAGAGCACGGGTGCTTTGCGCCGTCGCGGTGCCGAAGTCACCCTCCAGCCACGCGGCGAACCCGAGGGAGTCATGGGCGCCCGCCACGCCAGGGCGGTCGCCGAGCGCCTCGAACTCGGCGAGGGCCTCCGCCTGCAGTTCCCTGGCCCGGGTGTACCTGCTCTGCTCCCTGGCGATGCTGCCCAGCGACGACAGAATCCTGGCGACGCCCCGCCGGTCGCCGAGTTCGCGGCAGAGCGCCAGCGCGCCGTCCAGCCGGCGCACCGCCGCCGGGTACTCGCACTGCAGGTGCGCGAGCATGCCGCTGCCCTGCAGCCCCTTAGCGCGCACCTCGGCGGGCGCCGCCGCGGGGGCGGCGAGTGCCCAGTCCAGCCAGTCCCTGCCCTCCCGGTAGTGCCCGCGCAGGTACCAGAACTGCACCAGCGCGGTGGCCAGCCGCAGGGTGCCGGTGATGTCCTTCCGGTCGCGCGCGGCCTGGAGCACGGCGCGCAGGTTGTGCGCCTCGGCATGGAGCCGTTCCGCCGCCTGGGCCTGGTCCGGCCCGCTCAGCTCGGCTTCCGTGCGCTCCGCCAGGTCCAGGTACCAGGCGAACATCGCCTCGCTGGCCGCGGGGAACTCGCCCGCTTCGGTCACCCGCTGGGCGCCGTACCGGCGCACCGTGGCGAGCATCCGGTACCTGGCCTGGGCCGGGGTGTGCTCGACCGCCAGCAGCGACCGGTCCACCAGCCCGGCCAGCAGGTCGAGTGCGTCCGCCGGGTCCGCCCCGCCGAGCGTGGCGACCTGCTGCGCCGCGGCCAGGCAGAAGGAGCCGGCGAACACCGACAGCCGGCGCAGTGCCGCCTGCTCCGCGGGCGGGAGCATGTCGTAGCTCCAGTCCAGCGCGGCCCGCAGTGTCTGATGCCGGGCCGGGGCGCCCTGCCTGCCCCCCACCAGCAGCTTGAACACGTCGTCCAGGCCGGCCAGGACCTGGCTGACCGCCATCACCCGCAGCTTCGCCGCGGCCAGTTCGAGGGCCAGCGGCAGGCCGTCGAGCCTGCGGCACAACTGGCCGATCAGTTCCGCGTTGTCGTCGGTGATCTCGAAGCCGGGCAGCACGGCCCTGGCCCGGTCCAGGAAGAACTGCATGGCCTCGGAGCCGGCCAGCAGGGCCGTTGCGCCGGGCGCGGCGATGGCGCCGTCCCGCTCCCCGGCCGGCCACCCCCCCGCGGACGCGGCCAGCGGCGGGACGGTCAGCGGCGGCAGCGGCCAGCGCGACTCGCCGGCCGCGCCCAGCGGCTCCCGGCTGGTGGCCAGGATGTGCAGCCGCGGGCACATGGTGAGCAGGCGGTCGGCAACCTCACGGCAGCCGCCGGTGAGGTGTTCACAGTTGTCCAGGACGATGAGCGCGGGGTGATCGGCGACTCGCGCGGCAATCGACTCTGCCAGGTCATGGCCGGAGGCGTCCCTGGCCCCGATCGCGTCCGCGATCGCCTGCGCGGCCATGTCGTCCCTGGTGACCGGCGCTAATTCCACCCACCAGGCCCGGCCGCCGAACCGCGCCTGCAACTGCGCCGCGACGGCGAGCGCCAGCCTGGTCTTACCGACCCCGCCCGGGCCCATCAGCGTCACCAGGCGGCTGGAGTCCAGGGCGGCGGTGACGCCTTCACATTCCTTGCGGCGGCCCACCAGCGCGGTGACCGGCGCGGGGATGCCGGAGCGCCGGGTGGCGGTCTCGCCAGGGCTGGGGGCAGTTCCAGGCCCGCCCGAGATGGCCTGGTTAGGCTCCATGGGGAAATTGTGGCACTGTGCCCGCCTGGCCGTGCCCGGGGGAGTCAGTGGCCGGCGCCTGGGGGGTAATACCGGTGGCATTCCCTGGCCGGAGATCTAGGTTGGGAGCTGGCGGCGGCAGAGTCCGCCGGTGATCGGAAGGCAGGGGGCCGCCGTGGACCTGGACCGGGCGGGGCAGTGGATCAGCCGCTGGGATGCCCAGCAAGAGTGGTACATGCCCGACCGCGAGGAGCGGTTCACCGTGCTCATCGACGCGGTCGAGGCCGGGGCTGGCCGGGACGACCCGCTCGTGCTCGACCTCGGCTGCGGCCCCGGATCCCTCGCGGTCCGGTTGCTGGACCGGATGCCCGCGGCGCGCGTGGTGGCCATTGACACCGATCCGCTGCTGCTGGTGCTCGGCCGCGCTGCCTATGGTGGCCGGCCCGGACTGCGTTTCGCCGACCAGGACCTGCGGAGGCCGGGCTGGGCCGCGGCGCTGGGCCTGGACCGGGCGGCGGACGCGGCGGTGAGCACCACCGCGCTGCACTGGCTGGACGGGGCCCAGTTGCGGGCCATGTATGCGGAACTGGCAACCGTGCTGCGCCCCGGCGGGCTGATGCTCGACGGTGATCACCTGATGGAGGACGCGGCGGCGGTGCCCGCCCTGGCCCGCCTCGGGGACGCCGTCAGCGAGCGGGGCGCTCAACGTCGGCTCGGTGGGCGAGAGCACCAGGAAGACTGGAAGGCCTGGTGGGACGCGGCAACCGCCGATCCGGAACTGGCTGAGCCCGCTGCCGAGCGGGCGCGGCGCAGGCTGAGTGAAGACCATCACGGCTCGGAGTCGGTGCTGCTTGTGCAGCACGTCGCGGCGCTGCGCGCGGCCGGGTTCGCCGAGATCGGCACGCTCTGGCAGTACGGCGAGAACCGCATCCTCTGCGCCGTCTCCCCCGCCTGACGGCCACTGGCCCGAGCGTGTTCAATGCCGGCCGAGTATCTGCTGGCTGTCGTCCGCCGCATCTGCAGGGCTGGGTGGAACCAGGCGCTCTGCGTCTTCACGATCTACTTCGACGGGTGAATCCGGCCCCATGAAACCGCTGTGGTCACTTGCATACAGGGCCGGATGCTCCCGCAGTTTTCATCAGGTGTGGTAGGTGATGGTGACAGCGGTCCTGGTGGCTGTCTTGTTGGTGGCGGTGATGGTCCCGGTGGCCCCGGCGAAGGCGCCGGTTCCGCCGGTCACCGTGCCATGGGTGACCGGGCCGCTGGTCACTTGGAGGACGCCGTAGAGGAAGCCGCCGGCGGTGTCGAGGGTGACGCCGGCGGTGACCTTGCCGGTGGCCGGGTTGACGGTGAAGTTGAGCATGTCGTAGCCGGTGACCTTGCCTGCCTTGTTGACGTCCAGGTCTGCGCTGCCGCTGGAGGTGGCGGAGAACTTCGCCTGCGCCTTTTGCACGGAGGTGAACGTCAGGGTGTGGTTCACGGTGCCGGCGCCGGCGGCGGCGGGCAGCAGGATCGTTCCGGTCAGGCCGAGTGCGGCGGCGGTGCCGATGGCTGCGATGGTTGCGCGAAGTTTCATGATGACCTCCGTGGGTGTGATGGCTGGCCCGCCGCGCGGCGGGCGCAGATGTCATAGAGGGTTGGCGTGATCAGCCATAGCGCTACGGAATGACGGGCCAGGATCAGAAGGGCAGCGCGCGCCCGTGCTTTGCGCAGGCGGCGGACAGGCGCTGGTAGAACCAGGCGGTTTCGCCTCCGTAGGCGTGCGTAGGGAGGAGCTTGGTGGCGATCTCGACGTAGGCCATGCCGCTGAAGCGCAGGTCCGGCCATCGCGAGCCGACGAATTGGGCACCGATCGCCGGGTAAGCGGCTGCGGCAACCTGGCGCGTGCCCGCTAGCGCTGTGCAGCCGGCCAGGCCGCTGTCGGGTGAGAGCGCCGACGGGCCGCTGCCGAGTACACCGAGCAGGAGCGGCATGGCCGTCAGGCCGATCGCCCAGCGGCGGGTGCGTGTCGAGAGTATTGATCACCGGTGGCCGTTGTGCGGCGAGGCGGTCGAACATGGTGAGAACTCCCTTATTTGTTTTGTTTGTGCGGACCCAAGGGTCAGGATGCGCCGTAGCCTTCCGTCGCGAAGATATTCATCTCCGTGTTGCTGTAGCGGGCGCTGGCAGGCAGGTGATAGGAGAAGTCCTGCTGTTTCTGCGCCTCGGCCCTCCTGAGTTTCGCCAGTTCGGACGGCGACAGCGGTGGCAGGATCGGCGGTACCGCATTCGGGTTGCGTTGGCTGCTGGCGGTCGCGTTCACCTCTTGAGCGCCCGCCCATGCGACCTGGATCTGTGCCCCGTCGCTGGCGCTCGCCACGCTGGGTGCGAGCCAGCCCGCCAAACCCAGCGCGAGCGCGCTGAAGAGAGCAGATTTCTTCATGATCTCCCCTTGTGTCTAGCCTTCCTCTAGAAGCGCCGGCGAGATCCGATCGAATGAGACGCCCGCGCGTGCGTATGCCTCCCGCGCGAGCTCCTCAGATGCGGCCTCGATAACGCAGAGGAAGGACTCGTCGGCTGGCACGATCGTTGAGCGCAGGCAACGGACCGCTTTTCCGGCCCGGGTCATCTCCGCCACCGCATCGCGGATGCGCGAGACGATCTGGCGAAGCTCCTCGGCGCCGAGCCCAGGATGGTAGTTCTCGACCAGGTAGGTCTGGCGTGGTTCCGCCGCTGCTCGCTGTGCCATGGACACGACGCTAGGGCGCCAGCCCGGCCACCGAATCGGGCGTTTCCCTACGTTCTTGGTGCGCCAGTCAGTCCTAGAGCGGCCACACGGGCGCCGAGCTGGGCCCGCGAGCGGATACCGAGCTTGCGGTAGACGCTGGCGAGGTGTGCCTCGACGGTCTTCGCGCTCATATAGGTCACCCGCGCGACCTCGCGGTTGGTCATCCCGGCCGCGGCGAGCTCGGCCACCCGCAGTTCGGTTGCGGTCAGCTCATCCGGCGCCCGGCGCCGCGGACCGACCCGCGCCAGCTCGCTGCCGGCCTGCTGCGCCCACGTCGGGGCGCCGAGCCGCTCGAACATGGTGCGGGCTTCAGCGAATGTTTTTGCCGCCAGTTTCCGCTGCTTGAGTCGGCGATGCAGGCGCCCTTTGACCAGCCAGGCAGAGGCGAGCTCGAACGGCAGCCGCGAGGCAGCGGTGAAATCGAGCTCATCCAATGCCGTCAATGCCGCTGCCGGATCGCCCTCCGCGGCGAGGACGAGCGCTCGGGCCCGGGGAACAGTGATATCGATCCATGCTCGCGGAATCGTCCGCCCCCGCTCCTCAAGCCGCGCGAGCACTTCACGGGCACGGCCGAGCTCCCCAAGTGAGATCAGCGACTCGACATGGAACGGCTCGGTGCGATCGACCAGCCCGTCCTTGATGCCGATTCCGTCGAGCAGATCGCGCATCTTCGTCAAGGCATCATCAGCCGCCTCGTGATTGCCCGCGGCGAACTCCACGAAGCCCAGCACGCTGAGCAGGATTGCCCCCCACCATGCCTTCTCCGTCCGCGCCGCCTCCGCGACAAGCGGCTGAAGCGTCGTTCGCGCACGGTCGACCCTGCCCCGGTAGGCATCGATCAATGACCGCCAGGCGAACGCGTGGGCGGATCTTCCGCTGACATCACCCTCTCCGAGGGTTTCGCAGCTCCGCTCGGCGTGCTGCTCGGCCAGGTCCCACTGCCCAGCCCGCAGCTCCACCATCGCGAGGTAACCGAGACGCTCCGCACGCATCCGGTCGTCGCCGCGCTCGCGCGCCCAGGTGTCCTCGCGGGCATGCCGGGCCACGGTGCCCTCGATGTCGTCCACGCACTGGAACCAGATCAGCGGGACAGGGTGCGGGTAAACAGCAGGCCCTGCCTTGGCTTCGAGCGCCAGGCCCCGCTCGAGCAACTCGCGCCGCGCGCCTCGCCCGAGAAACACCCCGGCCAGGAAGCGGTCGATGAGGATGGAGGCGAGCAATTCCGGCTCGCGATCCCCGCTGAGGATACCCATCGCCCGCTCGGCATGCCCGAGCGCCCGGGCCGGATCCGCGGGCATGCCCGCCATGACCAGTCTCGTCAAGATCCCAGCGCTGAGCTCGTGGTCATCCGCTGCGGCCGCCAAGGCCCGCTCCAGGTATTCGGTCGACAGCTTCGTCGCGCCGTCGTCCCATTCCACCTCCGCGAGCAGCCGGAACCTCTCCACATTTAGTGCAGGCGGCAATCCTTCGGTGCCGACGCTGACGGCAAGCCCGCGGGCGGTCGCCACATCGCCGCCCTTCAGGGCCGCGAGCGCATGACCAAGCGTTCGGCGCGCGAGATCGTCCTGCCTGCCGGCAGGCGTGAGCCGGCGGGCGGCCTCGAAAAGCTCGGCAGAGGCGTCATACGCCCCGCGTAGTGCCGCCTCTCGCGCACCCGTCTCAACCACGGCCGCGGTCTGCTCGTCTGGACCGGACGCTGCTTGGGCGAGGTGCTGAGCTTGCTCTTCGGGATCGGTGACGACCTCAGCAAGGCGGCGGTGCATCTGACGGAGCCGCACGTCAGAAACGGATCCCTGCACCGCGGAGGCCAGCAGCGGATGAGTGAAACGGATGCGACCACGCTCGGTGACCAGCACGCCGGCGTCCTCCGCCTCGACAATCGCCGGCGATACTTCAGCGTCCCCGGGAAGCGCGGTCAGCGCACTGCTCACTGTCGCGATTGTCGGGTGCGACAGCGACGCGGCCACGAGGACCGCCTCCCGCGCCGCAAGCGAGAGCGAGTTGATCCGCTCCATCGCCAGCTTGGACATCCCAGGCGGCACAGGCAGTGGCTGGCCCGTGCTTGCGTCGCCGGGGAGGCCTCGTGCGATCTCGACCGCATAGAAGGGATTGCCGCCCGATGCATCGGCGATCCGGCCGAGCACTGGCCGCGGGATTGCCGTTCCCAGCCGTTCGCTGATCACCTGGCGCAGCGCCGCCAGTGACAGCGGGCCGACGGCAAGGCGCTCAAGCCCCTCCTCGGGCAGCGCACGGTCCAGGCCAAGCGGCACGCCGGCGACGCCCTCGGTCCGCCGGGTCACCAGCAGGCCCAGCCGCCGCGGGAACCGCCTCGCCGCGAAGGCGAGCGCTGCCGCCGAGGCACCATCGAGCCACTGCACATCATCGATGGCGAGCAGCACCGGAGAGCCTTCGGCGAGCACTGCCAGCACGGTCCCAAGCGCGGTCGCTGTTACCCGTGCGTCGGCCGGCTCATCCGTCGCGGCGCGTAGCAAGATGGCGGCGAGCGCACGCTCCTGAGGATCGGGCAAGGCTGCCCGGACCTCATCGAACGCGACGCCGGCAATGTCGGCGAGCGCTGCATAGGAAAGCCTTGACTCGCTCTCGGCCGGCCGGGCCTGCAGCACCCGGAATCCACGATCGTCAGCCGCCCGGACAGCCGCCAGCCACACGGTTGTCTTACCTATGCCAGCCTCGCCCTCGAGCAAAAGCGCGCGTGGCCCGTTGGGCACAGCCGTGAGGAAGGCGCCCACCGCCGCAAGCTCTCGCTCGCGGCCGACGACATAGCCAGGGCTCGTCCCCATCACGCCCCTCACCCGCATCGCTCACGCTAGGGCAGACGAGCACGGCCGTCTACCCGCGGCCCCGCGCTGCTCTCAGCCGTTCCCCGTCACGGGGGTTTATCACAGGCTTGCCTGAGGCCCGCGATCACGACGGGCACAACGCTGTTTCGCGCGGGGGTCAGGCCATGGCGGGGGAGGGGACGGCGCGGCGCGGATCGAGCAGGCCGGGCTCGGTGGCCATGAAAACGTCCATGAAATCCACGTGCCAGCCCGCGGCCAGCAGTGGCCGGACCGCCGGGTGCGGCGCGGGCAGGCACACCCTGGCCCGGCCGCCGGCGGGATCGAGGGACGCGAGCACGGCCACGACAGCGTCCACCGCGTCGCCGTCCCCGGCGGCCGGCGAGACGGCCAGGTGGGCGATGCCGTACTCGGCGTCCTCGCCGGCCACGGTGCCGGCCGCCAGCAGGGCGGCGGCGCGCCGCGCGGTGACCGGCTGCCCGCCGGGCCGCTTGGCCCAGGCCCGGTGGTCGGCCGACCGGTCGATCCCGGTCCACTCCGCCTCCAGCGCCGCCACCTGCTCCGGCGACGTCGCGGCGACGTTCCAGCCGGGCGCGCGCGGCAGCGCGCCGACGTCACCGCCCAGGTACAGCAGCGGCCACCAGGCGTCCAGGCCCGCCCGGGTGTACAGGGGCAGGGCATGGGCGTGCAGGCTGCTGAACGTGATGCGCGGCGAGCCCGGTTCCCACAGCGCGGCCAGCAGCGCCTGGCCGATGCCCCGGCCGTGTGACCCCGGGTCCACGAACAGGTCGCACAGCATCGTGGCGGCGGCAGGCCCGTCCCCGATCCGCCGGGTCGCGCCGAACCCGGTGATCGTGCCGTCGTACCCGGCCACCAGCACCTGCCCGTGCGCCAGCAGGTGCCGGACATAGGCCGGATCGGACCCGGACCACTCCTCGACCTGCCCGGTCGCTGCGGCTACGGCAGCGATGGCGGCCAGGTCATCCTCGGTGGCCGTGCGCACCTTGAGCTTCGTCACGGAGCCACCCTGCCACGCGCCGCCGCCCCGCCGCCAAGGGATTCCCGGGCCTGCCGGTCACCACTCGCGCTGGAACCGCCCGCGCCAGGACGTGCCTGCCTGGCGCGCCACCGCGGCGACCGCCGGCCACCCGCGGGCGCGGAACACCGGCCGCTATCTGGCGCCGCCACGCCCCGCTGCTGGCAGACTAGAGGAATGTCCGTGACCTCCCTCTCGGCGCATGCCCAGGCGGGCAAGCCGACCCTGCCTGGGCAGCATGAGCCGTGCGTGCTGCTCAAACTGGGTGAGATCGTGCTCAAGGGGGGCAACAGGCGGCAGTTCGAGCAGCGGCTGCAGACGAACATCCGGCAGGCCATGGACGACGCCGGCCTGGCCGTGCGGATCTGGCAGCGCTACGGGGTGATCATGCTGCGGGCCGCTGACGACGCCGGGACCGATGCCGCCGGGGCGGAGGCCGCGGTGGACAAGATCGCCGAGCGTGCCCGGGACGTCATGGGCATCGCGAGAGTCTGCCGGGCAGTACGAGTGGCCAGGGAGCCCCAGGCCGCCATCGACACCGCGGCCGCCATGATGGCGGGAAAGACCGGTTCGTTCGCGGTGCGCGCCCGCCGCCGTGACAAGCGGTTCCCCGTCACCTCCGCCGAACTGGCCACCACGATCGGCACCCGGGTCCAGCGGGAGTACGGGTACCCGGTCAACCTCAAGCATCCGGACAACACGGTGTTCATCGAGGTGGACCAGCACGAGGTGTTCGTCTACACCGATGGCCAGCCGGGCCAGGGCGGCCTGCCCGTGGGGATGAGCGGCCGCGCGCTGGTGCTCATGTCCGGCGGCATCGATTCCCCAGTGGCCGCGTACCGGATGATGCGCCGTGGCCTGCGGTGCGACTTCCTGCACTTCTCCGGCATGCCGCTGACCGGGCCCGAGTCGGTGTACAAGGCCTACGGCCTGATGCACCAGCTGGACCGGTTCCAGGGCAGGTCCCGGCTGTTCGTGGTCGCGTTCGGCAAGACGCAGCAGCGCCTCGCGGCGTCCGGCGCCAGCCGGCTGCAGATCGTGGCGCAGCGCCGGCTGATGCTCAAGACCGCGGAGGTGCTGGCCGGCCGCCTCGCCGCGGCGGCGCTCATCACCGGCGACTCCCTCGGGCAGGTGAGCAGCCAGACGCTGGTCAACCTGACTGCGCTGGACGACGCGGTCGGGCTGCCGATCCTGCGCCCGCTGATCGGCCGCGACAAGGTGGAGATCATGGCGGAGGCGCGCCGCATCCGCACGCTCGCCCTCTCCGAACTGCCCGACCAGGACTGCTGCACGCTGCTGACGCCCCGGCACGTGGAGACCCGGGCGCGCATCGATGACCTGCGCCGGATCGAGGCCCGCCTGGAGGCGGGGGACCTGGCGGAGGAACTGGCCGGCCTGGCCCAGGAGTACCGGCCCGACCGCTCCTGAGCTTTCCCCGGCCCTGCTGTGCTGCCCGCGTGGCCCCGGCCCGGGCTCGGTCCCGATCGTGCGTGGCAGCCCGCACGGCGCTCAGCCTGCCACGGGGCTTGGCTGCCTGCCCGGCGCCCGGGGCGCGTCCAGCGGCGGGGTGAGCGTGCGGCCCATCAGCGGGGACAGGTTCGCGGCGACGCTGGCGAGCTGGCGGATGTCGGCGTCGACCAGCGCCTGGTCACCATCGCACATGGCCATCTTCGGCTCCGGGTGCACGTCGATGATCACGCCGTCGGCACCGACCGCGATCGCCGCCCGGGTGAGCGGCAGGACCAGGTCCCGCCGGCCGCCGGAATGCGACGGGTCCACGATGACCGGCAGGTGGGACAGCCGCTGCGCGACCGGCACGGCGCTGATATCCAGCGTGTTGCGGGTGGCGGTCTCGAACGTCCGGATGCCCCGTTCGCAGAGCACGATGTCGAGGTTGCCGCGCTGGGCGATGTACTCCGCCGCCATCAGCCACTCCTCGATCGTTGCGCTCATCCCCCGCTTGAGCAGGACGGGCTTGGCGGCCGAGCCGACCGCCTGGAGCAGCGCGAAGTTCTGCATGTTGCGGGTGCCGACCTGGAGCATGTCCGCGTAGGAGGCGACCAGTTCCACGCTGCCCGGGTCGATGACCTCGGTCACCACCGGCAGCCCGGTCTCGGCCCTGACATCGGCGAGGATCCGCAGCCCGGCCTCGCCCAGGCCCTGGTAGGCGTAGGGGGAGGTGCGCGGCTTGAACGCGCCGCCGCGCAGCAGCGACGCGCCCGCCGCCTTGGCCATCCGCGCGGCCGTCAGCGTCTGCTCGTGCGACTCCACCGCGCACGGACCGGCGATCACGGTGAGCGTGTCCGGGCCGATCGGCACGCCGCCGACCCAGATCACCGACCGGTCGGGATGGTGCTCCCTGCTGATGAGCTTGTACGGCACGGAGATCCGCACCACGTCCACGACGCCGCTGCGGCTGCGCAGGTTGAGCGCGCCGAACTGCTCCACGTCACCGACCAGGCCCACGATCGTGCGGGACACGCCGCGGCTCACGAACGCCTCACCGCCGGCCTTCCGCACCAGGTCAACGATTGCGTCAACATCCTGCTGCGTGGCCTCCGGGGCCATCACCACGACCATCGGGTCTCCTCTGAAAGTTGCTCTGGCCGGCCTGTCACGACAAACAAGCCCCGGGCCTTGCGGGCCCGGGGCTTGTCATCAGGTCGTTTCGCGTCAGCGCAGTGTCTGGCGGGCGACCGTCCGGGAACCGGGCCGGTAGCCATACCAAAACTCGAACTGCGAGCGCACGGGTGCAGCCTAGCGCACGCCCACCGGGGCCTGCACCCCGGCTCCGGTCACGCCGCCCGATTGCCGCCTGATCAGGAACCTGCTGCTCACGAACGCCAAGCCGTAGAGCACGCCGATGACGATCAGCAGGAACCGGTACCCGGTGATCAAGGCGATGTATTCCAGGACCCCGCCGACCATGGCCCCGAGCAGGTTGGCCGCGAAGGCATCACCGGAGGTCGCCACGTCGGAGAATCGCTGGGAGAAGATGAGGTTGGCCAGGTAGATCGGGGCGAAGGCCAGGGCGCTGGCCGCGACAAAGCGGGCCACGATGGGCAGGCCCACCAGCGACTCCTGCGGTACCACCCAGGTGAGGGCGAGCGACGCGATGAGCGCGGCGTAGAGCACGCTCGGGCGTGGCAATCGGAGATGGCTGGCGGTCTCCACGGCCAGGTACACCGCGACCAGCACGCCCGCGAACACCAGCGAGTTCACCAGCCAGGTGGTGCCGAACAACAGCGCGAACTGCACGATGTTCTTGGTCTCCAGCAGCAGGAACGCGGCTCCCATGAAGGCCAGGTCCACGTAGTTCCGCATCCGGGAGAACGACCCGCCGCCGATCCGGACCAGCAGCAGCGACGCGGCGAAGATGGCCGCGATCATCCACAGGTACTGCTTCGGGATGTCGTTGCCCGGCAGGTAGGGGAACGGGTGGTCGTCGGTCGCCGCGGCGATCGTGCGGCCGTGGAAGAAACCGGCGCAGTTCGGCACCGGCCCGGCCGGGTGCACGGTGAGCACGGCCAGGCGGCGCCCGCCGAGCGGCGGCCCGACCTCGGTGCAGGGCGTCCGCCCGAACGCGTCCTCGATCGTGGATGCATACCGGCTCTCCAGGAACGGCGCGTAGTAGTTGTACATCGCGAACGTCCCGCCCGGTGCCAGGTGGGCGCGCACCGCTTGGAGTGACTGCAAGGTGAGCAGATAGCTCTCCAGGCGGATCCCGGACTGCCCGGCCAGCGCGGTCAGCGAGTCGGGCAGCGCGAACAGGATCAGGTTGTAGTGCTGCGAGGTGTCCTGCAGGAAGGCGCGCCCGTCGTCGATGTGCGCGGTCAGCCTGGGGCTGGAGTAGGGGTGGTTCGGGTGCATGTTGCCCAGCCGCACCAGCAACGGGTCGATCTCCACCGTGTCGACGTGCCTGGCGCCCTCGGCCAGCGCGACGGCCGCGTCGTTGCCCGTCCCGGATCCGATGATCAGGACGTTGCCCAGCGACGCCGTGGTGACGTGCCGGTAGGGGTAGAAGTAGAACGCCTTCTGCTTGTGCATCAGGGCCAGGGAACGGGCCGCCTGGTAAGGGATGTTGTTCGCGGACACGTACAGCGCCCCGGTCTGCCCGTGCGTCTGGTTGTACGACAGCTTGTTGTAGGGCGACCACTCCTGCGCCGGGATGACCGACTCCAGCAGCAGCAGGGTCGCGACGCTCGCGACGGCGAGGATCTGCCACCACCGGATGTGGGGGGCGAGCAGGACAAGCAGCCCGGCGCAGGCGATGACGCCCCAGGTGCCCGGTGGCTGGTCAAGGAAGGACAGCCCGGTGAACGCCGCGATCCCGGCGAGGCTGCCGAGGATGTCGAGCCGGTAGGCGCGCAGCGGCCGGAAGCGGACGAACATCCGCGCCGTGCCCTGGCCCAGGCCCGCCATCACGCCGGTTACCAGCAGGAAGACCACGCCGAGGCTGACCGGCTGGGGCAGCGCCGGGGCGCCGTGCAGGCCCTGGAAGGGGTGCGGGCCGTTCAGCGTCTGCAGGATCACCGGGAACCCGAGCACGAAGGACACGAGCAGCAGCAGTGCCACCGGTGTCCAGCGCAGGTAGTCGCGCTTGGTCCGGGCATTCAGGAAGCCGATGCCGATGCCGAGGAAACTTGCGAGCAGGACGAAGTTGGTGGCCTTGGTCACGTAGACGTTGTTCGCGGTCACCCACCTGATCAGGGCGAGTTCCACGAAGAGCATCAGGAAGCTGGCGAACGCCAGCCTGGCGCGTTCCCTGGGGGTTTCGGCCGCCGTCTCGGGCGCCGGCGCTTGCGCCGGCGGTCTTTCCTGCGGCCGTTCCCCGGCCGGCCTGCTGGGCTGGCTGGCAGCCTGCGCTGTGACTTCCCCATCCGCACCCGTCATGGTGCGGCCTTCTCCTGGATCATCTGGCAGGTTTCTCATTTTCACCATGTAACGGTAACTAGGCGACGCCGACCGGGTGCGGCATCGGGGATGATTCCGGCCTGCTCATCCTGCCGTACTCGGTTTGCGGGCTGGCCTGGCCCCGTCCCGGACGTACAGGGTGGAGGTATTCACCTGCCGCACCAGCCGGAAGTGACTGTGGAAGTAGGCGAGGAGTGCGGGATTCCACGGTATTCGTACCGAACTCTTCGACGTCAGCAGCACCCATCCGGCGGTACTGAAGGCCTGATGCCACGCCTTGCTCACGGCGGGTACCTGACCAGCGCCCGATCCCGGCCGGCGGCCGTCGCCGAGCGCCAGGTCGGTGCCGAGGCTGTCGACCATCTGCGAGCAGCCCGGCACGCCGGAGGTGAACCGGTTGCTGATGAGGAGGTAGACGGACGAGTCGGTGAGCACACAGGCGCCCTTGGGGATCTGCCGCAGCTTCACCGCCGGGACGTCGAAGCGGGCCGTGAAGCTGGTCGGCGGCCCCGCCTGCGCGACCGCGCCCGCCAGCACGGCCAGCCCGAGCACGATCAGGCCGGCCCTGGCCAGCCACGGCGTGGCCGGGCGCGCCGCGGGCCGGTCCCGTCCGGCGCGGCGGGACGCGAGCCCCTCCGCCAGCCGGGCGACCGGCAGTGACACCGACAGCGCGAGGAACGGCCCGAGGAAGGTGGCGTAGTGGGCCGCGTAGTAGGCAGGCCACAGGAACACGGCCACGATCAGTGCCGCGGACACCAGCGCGAACCAGTCCAGCGGAGCGGGCGGGCGCCGGGTGACAAGCGACGCGGCGATCTGGGCAGCGATCACCACCACCAGCACCGTGACCGCCAGCGCTATCACGGTGGCCGGAGTAAGCGTCTTGGAAATGCCCGCCATCGAGGGGAAGCGCATCCAGGCCGCGAGCCGCGGCCCGATCCTGGCAAGCTGGGCCACCACGACTTCGTCATAGAAGCGCCCGGGGGAAGCGATCGCGATCGGCAGGACCGGGATCAGGAAGCCGGCCGCGACCCCGCCGGCGAACACCGCGGCCCGGCGCACGTGCGGCAGGCACAGCACGACGATCACGAGCACCGGCACGATCGCCCATACCTTGATCGCGCCGCCGAAGCCGAACGCCACGCCGCCCCAGGCCAGCCGGCTGGTCCGGGACGTCAGCCGGTCGCCGTCGAAGACGGCCACCACCCCGGCCAGGCAGAACAGCACCAGCCAGGGTTCGAGCAGGACGGTGCGCGCAGACTCCGCGGCGGGCGGGTAGATGGCGAGGATGCCGCCGGTCAGCAGCACGGCCAGGGCTCCGCGGTGGCGCACCAGGATCCCGGCGAGCAGCACCGCGGCGGTCCCCGCGAAGACGCACAGGAACCGGGCCATGACCAGGGCCCAGGCGGTGCCGCCGAGGAAGGACTCGAGCGCGGCCGGGGCCATCAGCTCGGTGATGCCCGGTGGCTGGACGAAGGCGTAGTCACGGTAGGGCAGCACGCCGTGGATGAGCCGGACCGCGCTGCCGAAGTATGGCCCGTCGTCGTACTGGGTGATCGACATCAGGCCCGGCAAGAACAAGATCCACAGGCGCAGGGCCAGGCCGATCAGGCTGGTGCTGATGATCGCCGCGCGCACCCCGGGGGTACCCCAGCCGCGCGGTGCCGCGGTGTCACCGGAGGATGTGCCCGGAGCCATCGTGGCAGTCATCCCGTCATCGCCGCCTGCTTTCCCCCCGCGTGCCGGGCCCCAGCCCGCCGCCCCTTCCCCCTTCAATGCCGTGGGGCGCGCCGTCCTGTCAGCCCGCATGCAGGCCCTTGCGCACGTAGAGGGTGAGCTTGCGGGGGGATTGGTAGACCTGGCTGAAATGACTGGCGAGGTAGGCCTCGAGCTGCGGGGTCCATGCGATCCGCCGGGGGTTGCTGGCGGTGAGCAGCACGTACTGGGCCTTGCTGAACGCCTGGTTCCACTCCGTGTTCACCGCCGCGACGTTTGCCGCCCCGGTCTGCGGTTTGAGGCCGTTGGACAGTGCCAGGGTGGTGCCCAGGCTGTCTATCAGCTTGGGGCAGTTCGGGTCGGTGGAGACGAACCGGTTGGCGGCGAGGGTGACCGACGACTGATCGGTCAGCACGCACGCGCCGGGTGGGATCAGCTGGTCGATCGCGGCCGGTATCGGGCCGATGACCCGCGTCGCCCCGGTCTCGGAACGGAACTGGAAGGCCGCCACCACCGCGAGCGCCACCGCCGACACGCTGACGATGGCCAGGCCGGCCCGGCGGGCGGTCTTCGCGCTGCCCGTGGGCGGCCAGGTGAGCGCCAGGCCGTCCGGCCTTGCGCCGCCGAGCAGCCGGGACACCGGCAACGCGAGAGTCAGCGCCATGAACGGCGCGAGGAACTCGGCGAAGTGGTAGTGGAACTGGGGCGGCCACAGGAAAATCCCGATGATCAGCACGGCCGACACGGTCGCGAACCAGTCCAGGGTGGGCGGTGGCTGCTGGGTCACCACGATGGCGGCGGCCTGGGTGACGACCACGAAGATCACCAGCGCGAGCACGGCCACCACCACGAGGCTCCTCGACCAGCCCAGCGCGTACGGGAAGCCGATGATGTTCCTGAGCCGGAGCAGCACTCCCACCCGGACGGCGTGGGCCCGGTACCCGACCTGGGCGGTGATGAGGCTGCGGTAGAGCTGGCTGGGTGCGGCGATGGCGAACGGCAGCACGGGAATCACGAACCCGGCCGCGACCCCGCCGGCGAACACGGCGGCGCGCTTGACCCGGGGCAGGCAGAGCGCGGCAAGGACGAGTACGGGCACGATCGCCCACGCCTCCACGGCGCCCCCGAAACCGAACAGGACACCGCCCCAGACGAGGCGCCTGGTACTGGCCGTGATCCGGTCGCCGTCGAACACCGTCACCGCGCCGGCCAGGCAGAACAGCACCAGCCACGGCTCGACGAGTACCGTGTGCGCCGCGGCCACGCTGTCGGCGTAGACGGCCACGATCCCGCAGGTCAGCAGGACCGCCAGCAGCCCGCGGTGGCGCACGAGCAGGCCCGCGAGGGCAACCCCCGCGGCACCGGCCAGCACCGTGAGAATCCGGCCGATGGCCAGGCCCCAGGCGGTGCCGGTCCAGTGGGTCAGCAGCGCGACCGGGCTCATCAGCAGGGTGATGCCGGGCGGCTGCACGAGGACGAAGTCCCGGTAGGGCATGGAGCCGTGCACCAAGCGGACCGCGCTGCCGAAGTACGGCCCGTCGTCGTACTCGGTGACCCCGAGCAGGAATCCGGGGCGCTTGTACTGGTAGTAGACGCGCAGGGCGAGCGCGACCAGGGTGATGATGATGATTGTCAGGTTGACCGGCGTGAGCCAGGCTGGCCGGCGCCCCTGCTGGGCCGGGGCACCACCCTGGGACCCGTCCGCAGAAGTCTTGGCAAGCGTTTCGCTCACGGCTGGCGTCTCCCTCAACCTTTTGCCTGCTCTCACCCGTGGACAGCCCCGTTCGGCGACCTCGGACGCCCGGCGCAGCCCGGCGCGTGCGGGGGAGGCGGCCAATAGCCCGGCCCAAAGCGGATCGTACCGGCCAGGGCAGGCATAACGGCCGGGTGTTGTATAACTTCCAGGTCAAACCCTGTGGAAAAAACTCTAATGCTTGGTCATCTGACCTGCTCAGCCGCCCCGGTCGGTCAGTCTGGGGGCCCCGCTCGCCCGGGCCGCCGCGCCGGATGCCGTGGGCTCAGCCGAAGTGGGGGAGCCCGGTGGTCAGCGTGATCGTGCTGCCCTTCGGGGCCTGTCCCTGCGGGCTGTAGTTGAACACCACGTTGAACGGCCCGACCTGGTTGATCTGCACCACGAAGCCGGCGCTGCGCAGGATGTCCACCGCCTTGGGAACCCGCAGCCCGTTGACGTTGGGAATGTTGACCATGGGCGGGCCCGGCGAGATCTGGATCGTGATGACCTCGCCGTTGGTGAACGCGCTGCCCGGCGGGGCGGACTGCCTGACAACCATGCCGACCGGCTGGTCGCTGTGCGCGGCGGTCACCTCGTTGAGCTTCACGCCGTTGGCGGCCGTCCACTGCTCGGCCACCGACTTGTCCTGGCCGACGAAGTTGGGCAGTGGCGGGCCCGCGCTCAGCATGATGGACACCGGCTTGGGCTGCGGCCATGACGTGCCGGCCGTGGGATCGGTGGAGATGACGATCCCGGCGGGGATCGTGGTGGACGTGACCGTCTTGACCTTCCCGGGGCTCAGGCCCGCGTGCCTGATGGCCGCCTGCGCATCGGTCAGGGTCCGCCCGGTCACCTGCGGCATGCTGATCATGTGCGGGCCGGCCGACACGACGAGGTCGACCCGGCCGCCGCGCGTTATCCGGGACCCGTTCGCCGGGCTGGTCCGGATCACCAGGCCCTTGGCGACGCCGTTGTCCAGCACGGTCGTGGTGGTACCCGGGGTGAGCCCGACGTCGCGCAGGTCGGCCTGGGCCGTTGCCGCGGAGACCCCGGTGACCTTGGGCACGATCGTGTACCGGCCCTGGAACATCCACCAGCCGAGCAGGCCGAACACCAGCACCACGGCGAGGCCGGCCGCGAGGTAGGCGAGCCTGCGGCTGAACAGCAGCCGCTGCAGCCGTGATTCCCGCGCCGTGGTCCCCCCGTACGGAGCATCGGACGCGGAGACGATGAGGGTCTGGTTGGTGGCCTGGCGGTAGGGCTCGGCGCGCGCGACGCCGTAGGGCTGGACCGCCGTTCCCGCCGCCATGCCCGGGACTACATCCAGGTCGTTACCGTTCTGCGGCGCATCCGGCCAGCCTGCGGCGGGCGCCTGTGGCCACCCGCCGGACGGTGCCCCGGACGGCGGGGCGGGCCACTCGGCAGGCGGCGGGGCTGGCCACACCGGCGCGACGACGGCCCGGGGCGGGGCGGTGTCCGCGCTCGAGGCGTCGGGCCAGGGAGCGTTGCCGGGCATGACGCCGAGGCCAGCGGCAGGGGCGGCGCCGGGCAGGCCGGGTGCGGCGCCGGGCGGCGCGACCTGGCCGTAGGGTGCGGGCGCCGGGACGTCGAGCGGCAGGCCGTGCCGGGCGCCGGTGACGGCACGCAGGAACTGCCCGGCGTCGGCCGGGCGCAGGTCCGGATCCCTGCCCGTGGCCAGGGCCACCAGGGAGTCCAGCGCGGGCGGCAGCCCGGGGACCAGGCTGGAGGGCGCCGGGACAACCTCGTTGACGTGCCGGTACGCCACCGCGAGGGGGGTGTCGCCGGTAAACGGCTGACGGCCGGTGAGCAGCTCGAACAGCATGATCCCGGTCGCGTACACGTCGGTGCGGAAGTCGGACCGGCCCCCGGCCACCTGCTCCGGGGCGAGATAGGCGGCGGTGCCGATGAGCAGGCCGCTCTTGGTGTGGCTCACGTCGGTGAGCAGCCTGGCCAGGCCGAAGTCCGCGACCTTGACCGAGTGGGCGTCCCCGAGCAGCACGTTTTCCGGCTTGACGTCACGGTGCGCGATCCCGGCGGCGTGCGCGGCGGCCAATCCGGACAGGACGCCCTCGATGATGTCGAGCGCCTCGCGCGGGCGCAGCCTGGTGCGCTCGTGCAGCAGGTCCCGCAGGGTCCGGCCGGGCACGTACTCCATGGCCAGGTACAGGGTGCGCCCGTCGGCGCCCTGGTCGTACACCGTGACCACGTTCGGGTGGGAAAGCCTGGCGACCGACCTGGCCTCGGAGACGAACCGCCGGACGAAGTCCTCGTCGCTGGCGAGCTCCGCATGCATGATCTTCAGCGCGACCGTCCGGTCGAGCCGAGTATCGGTGCCCAGGTAGACGGTTGCCATCCCGCCGTGCGCGAGATGGGACTCCACCCGGTACCGGCCATCAAGGAGCTGGCCGATAGGCACGCGGGACAGGGTCGTATCCATTGCGTCGATTCTAAAGGTGAGACCTGATTTCAGCCCGGGAACAGCATGAAGGCGACGAGGCGGCCACAGCCGGTGACCAAGCCCTGCGCTTGCTGCTCCGGCGGCCGCCGTGGCTGACGGGCCGGCCGGGTGCCTTGGGGCCGCCCCCGGGCCCGGCGCGCGCGCACCTACCCTTGGGGCCTATGCGCATCGGGCAGGTGGTGATAGCCGGGGCCGGCCTGGCCGGGCTGCGGACCGCGGAGGAACTGCGGGCCCGTGGATACCGGGGCACCCTCACCATGATCGGTGCCGAGCCCCGGCCGCCCTACGACCGCCCGCCGCTCACCAAGAAGTTCATGACCGGCGAGATCGACGACACCTCGCTGCGGGCTGACCTGACCGCGCTCGGCACGGGGCTGCGGCTGGGGGAGGCGGCGACCGGCCTGGGCGACGGTGTGCTCCGCACCGGCAGGGCCGACTTCGGCTTCGACGCGCTGGTGATCGCCACCGGGGCCACGCCGGTACGGCTGCCTGGCCCGGGGCCGCAGCGGGTGCTGCGCACGTTCGACCACGCCGCCGCGTTGCGCTCGGCACTGCGGCCCGGGCTCAAGCTGGCCGTGGTCGGCGCCGGCTGGATCGGCGCCGAGCTTGCCACCAGCGCCGCGAGGCGGGGCTGCCAGGTCACCGTGGTGGAAGCGGCACCCGCCCCGCTCGCCGGAGCGCTCGGTGCCGAGGCCGGCTCACGGACCGTGCCGTGGTACGCGGCCGCCGGGGTGGAGCTGCGGCTGGGCCAGCCGGTGGAATCGGTGGAGCCGGGCGGGCTCGCCCTGCCGGGCGGTGGCTGGCTGGCCGCTGATGAGGTCGTCACCGCGGTCGGCGTCCGGCCGGAGGTGGGCTGGCTGTCGGGGTCCGGGGTGCTGCTGGAGAACGGGGTGGCCGTGGACGAGGGGCTGCGGGCATCGGTACCCGGCATATTCGCCGCCGGGGACTGTGCCGCGTTCGTCTCGCGGCGCTTCGGGCGCAGGCTGCGGGTCGAGCACTGGGATTCCGCCATCCACGCCCCCGAGGTCGTGGCCGCGAACATCCTGGGCGGCGACGAGCGCTACGATCCGGTGCCCTACTTCTGGTCGGAGCAGTTCGGGCGGATGGTCCAGTACTGCGGGCAGCACTCACCCGGCGACAAGCTGCTCTGGCGCGGCGACACGGACGGCCGTGACTGGACGGCATGCTGGCTGGCCGGGGACCGGCCTGACGGGGACCGGCTGACCGCGGTGCTGGCCGTATCGCGGCCGCGGGACCTGCTCCAGGGGCGGCGGCTGATCGCCGCGGGCACGCCCGTGGATCCGGTGCGCCTGGCCGATCCGGCCGTCCCGCTGCGCGATGCCACGGCCGGCTGAGGGAACGGGCCGGGAAAGCCCGGCGTGTCTGCGGCGATCTTCCAGGTTTGGCCGGGTCCGCAGGTGGCAACATCGGGGGTGTGGCACAGAACGACCCCCTGCCGGACTCAGTTCTCGGCACCTGTCTCAGCCTGCCCGAGGTCGCTGACCGCCTCGGCATCCCACGCGGCCGGATCAAGCAACTGCTCCGCGACCGCAAGCTGGTCGCGATCCGGCAGCCGGACGGCACGCTGGGCGTGCCCGCCGCGCTCCTGGACGGAGATCAGATCATCAAGGGACTGCACGGCACGCTCACCCTGCTGTTCGACTGCGGCTTCGATGAGCCGGAGGCGGTTCGCTGGCTGTTCACGGCCGACGACACGCTGCCCGGTACTCCCGTCCAGGCCCTCGCCGAGCATCGCCGCACCGAGGTGAACAGGCGGGCACAGGCGCTGGCGTTCTGACGCCGGGGCGGTGACTGGGTGACCGGCGGGCCTGGCGGCCCGCTGTGGCATCCTGGCCTGTGTGATGCGCCCTCTGTACCAGGTTGATGTGTTCACCACCGAGCCGTACCGGGGGAACCCGGTCGCCGTGGTGCTCGACGGAGCCGGGCTCGCCACCGAGGAGATGCAACGGTTCGCGCACTGGATGAACCTGTCGGAGACCACATTCGTGCTCCCGCCGTCCGACGCCGGCGCGGACTACCAGGTGCGGATCTTCACCCCGGTCGCCGAGCTGCCCTTCGCCGGCCACCCCACCCTGGGAACGTGCCATGCCTGGCTGGAGGCCGGCGGGGCGCCCCGCCAGGCCGGGACCATGGTGCAGCAGTGCCGGGCCGGCCTGGTGACCTTGCGCCAGACCGCCGACGGCCTCGCCTTTGCCGCTCCGCCGGTGCTGCGCGACGGGCCGGTCGCCGAGGAACTGCTCGGCCGGATCGCCTCGATCCTGGGGATCGACAGGGGCGGCATCGTCGACGCCTCCTGGGCGGACAACGGCCCCGGCTGGGTGGCGGTGCTGCTCGCCAGCGCGGAGGCGGTGCTGACGGTCAAGCCCGCGACCTCGGACCTGGATCTCGGCCTGGTCGGCCCGTACCCCCCGGGATCGCCGCAGGCGTTCGAGGTCCGGGCGTTCTTCCCCAAGGACGGCGTCACCACCGAGGACCCGGTGACCGGGAGCCTGAACGCGTCGCTGGCCCCCTGGCTGCTGCGCACCGGCCGGGCTCAGGCCCCCTACGTGGTGAGCCAGGGCACGGCCCTGGGCCGCGCGGGCCGGGTGCACGTCTCCCGCGACGCCGACGGCACCATCTGGGTGGCGGGCGGCACGGTCACGTGTGTCCGCGGCCAGGCCGAACTCTGAACCGCTGAACCGCGGCAGCCAGCGCGGCTGGCTGATCCCGGGTCAGCCAGCCCGGGCGGTGGCGGCGACGGCCAGTTCGGCCAGCGCTTCCCGCGCCGCGCCGGTGATGGGCGCGCCCGCCAGCGTGGCGACCGCCACGCTGACATGCCGGCCGATCATCCGCTCGCACTCCGCGACGGCCCCCGTGCCGGCGATCGCGGCGCGGACCTCCGCCGTCCCGGCCTCGCCGAGCGTCGGGTCACCCAGGTACCTGTCGATGACCTCGGCCTGGCCGGCCGTGGCCCGGTCCCGGGCGATCGCCAGCAGCACCGTGCGCTTGCCCTCCCTGACGTCATCACCGGCGGGCTTGCCGGTCTGGGCAGGGTCACCGAACACGCCGAGGATGTCGTCGCGGAGCTGGAAGGCCAGGCCCAGCGGCAGCCCGTAGGCGGTGTAGGCCCCGGCCAGGCCGGCGTCGCCGCCGGCCGCCAGTGCGGCACCAAGGTGCAGTGGCCGCTCGATGGTGTACTTGGTCGTCTTGAACTCCACCACGCGCAGCGCGCTCTCCAGCGTCTCATCGCCGGTCGCCTGCCCCAGCAGGTCCAGGTACTGCCCGGCGAATACCTCGGTGCGCATCCGGTCGAGCACCGGCCGCCCGCGGCGCAGTGCCTCGCCGGGCAGGCCGCTGGCGTGGAACATCTCGTCGGTCCAGCAGAGCAGCAGGTCACCCATGAGGATGGCGGCGCCCATGCCGAACGCGGCGGGGGAGCCGTGCCAGTGGTTCCGGGTGTGCCGCGCCTCGAACTGCCGGTGCAGCGAGGGCTGGCCCCGCCTGGTGTCGCTGGCGTCCATGAGATCGTCGTGGATCAGCGCACCGGCGTGCAGCAGTTCCAGGGCTGCCGCGGCGTTGATGATCTCCGGGCAGTCCGGCCCGCCCGCGCCGCGCCAGCCCCAGTAGCAGAACGCGGGCCGCAGCCGCTTGCCCCCGGCCAGCAGGCCGGCGATCGATTCGGCTCCGGGCAGCAGGTCTTGCCCGGCAGCCAGCAGCACGTCGTGCTGCTGGCCGAGGAACTCCTGCAGTGCGCGGTCCACCCGGTCACGGACATGGTCAAGCACCGCGGAGCCCGATGTCATGCTCGCGAGACTAGAGGATCCGCCAGGCCCCGGGCCCCCAGGCGCAACCGGTAACGTGGGCGCATGCCGCCATATTCTCGGCCACCAAGCGCCGGCCATCCGTGACCTGCTGGCCGGGAACCGGCGGTCGTTCTCGTTCGAGTTCATGCCGCCTAAGACCGAGATGGGCGAGCGCCAGCTCTGGCGGGCGATCCGGCGGCTGGAGCCACTGCGGCCGGCCTTCGTCTCGGTGACTTACGGCGCGGGCGGTTCGACCAGGGAACGGACCGTCCGGGTCACCGGGCGGATCGCCGCGGAGACCACGCTGACCCCGGCCGGGCACATCACCGCGGTCGACCACTCGGTGGCCGAGCTGCGGCGCCTGGTCGGCTCGTACGCCGCGGTCGGGGTGCGGAACATGGTGGCCCTGCGTGGTGACCCGCCGGGCGACCCGAACGGTGCGTGGCGCGCTCATCCCGAGGGCTTGGGGTACGCGGAAGAACTGGTGCGCCTGATCAAGGCCTCGGGCGACTTTTGCGTCGGCGTGGCGGCGTTTCCCGAGGGGCATCCGCGGTCCACGGACCCCGAGTCCGATCTCGGCTATTTCGTCCGGAAGTGCCGCGCGGGGGCGGACTTCGCGATCACCCAGATGTTCTTCTACGCCGAGGACTACCTGCGGCTGCGGGACCGGGTGGCGGCGGCCGGGTGTGACGTGCCGATCATTCCGGGGGTCATGCCCGTCACCAGCATGGCCACGCTGGAGCGGATCGTGCTGCTTTCGGGTGCCAAAGTCCCGCCCAGCCTGGTGGAGCGGCTGAATGCGGCGGCAGACGACAAGTCCGCCGTGCGCGAGATCGGGGTGGACTACGCCGCTGGCCTGTGTGAGCGGCTACTCGCGGAACAGGCTCCCGGCCTGCACTTCTGCACGCTGAACGGGTCCCGCGCAACGCTGGACATCTATCAGCGGCTTGGCCTGTCCGGCCGGGCCGGGCGCGCCGCGCCGGGCAGCGGCAGCGGTGCTCCCATGATCGCGTAGGGCAGCTCCGTGCCCGGGAAGGTGAAGCCGGTCAGCAGGTCGGTGAAACCGAGCCCGCGGTAGAGCCGCCGCGCGTGCGTGTTGGCGTCCATCGTGGACAGGACTGCCGCCCGTTCCGGCCGCCCGGCGGTCAGCCGTAGCATCATCGCCAGGCCGGTGCCCCGGCCCTGGTGGCCAGGGAGCACGTGCACCTCGGCGATCTCCAGCGAGTCCCCGAACCAGTCATCGGCGGCGCGGCTGCCCAGGATGATGGCGGTCGTCCGGCTGACCAGGTCATGCCACCATTGCCCGCCCCCGCCGTGGAAGCCGTAGGCGAACCCGACCACCTGGCCGGCGATCGGCCCGCCGCCGCCCGCCGCGCCGTCGCCCGCCGCGCCGGCCGCGGGGCGGGCGATCGCCGCAATGGCACGGAACGCGGCGTAACCCGCATGCCGCTCCATGATCGTGTGCCGCCCGGGCAGTTGCTCCTCCGGCGGGTTCATCGCCGCCGCGTAGACCCCGGCGCACGCTTCCAGATTCGCCAGGAACTGGTTCCCGTCGAGTTCGGCCAGGATGAGTCCGGGCTGCACGCGCGTAGCGTACTCGACCAGGCCCAGGGCCCCGGCGGCGAGCCAGGTTTTGTCAGAGCCCGGGGGTAGCTTCGAACTCAGATCTGAGAGCGGTGGACAGCTAGCCGAACTTATGTTCGAATAGATGTCAGCAAGGCCGCCCGGCAGCCCGCCCCTGTTGCCGGGTCCGGGCCGGGCGGGGCGGGGGAAGTGCCCCGCCCGGCCCCGGCTTTGCGGAAGGAGGAGCAGCCATGGAAACGCTCAGCCAGGTGCGGCCAGGCCGGACACGGTGCCGCGTCGCCCCTGCCGCGCTTGCGCTTCTGCAATCGGCCAGGCAGGGACTGGCGGAGGCAGGCGAGGAAGGCAGCGCTGGCTCGCGGTACGTGGCGGCTCACCTCGCGGCGCTGCGGGCCGCGGCCGCGGTTGTCGCCGCCCGCCCCCAGGCGGGGACGGGCCCGCGCCGCAAGGCGCCGAAGAGCGTGTGGGAGCTGCTGCCGCGCGTGGAACCCGCCCTGGCGGAATGGGCGGCCTTCTTCGCGGCCGGTGCGCGCAAGCGGGCCGCTGCCGAGGCGGGCCTGGCCCGGGCCGTATCCGGTACCGAGGCAGATGACCTGCTCAGGGATGCGGAGACGTTCCTGTCGCTGGTGGAGGAGGCGCTGGGGGTGGCCGTTCAGCCGGTGCTGCCGCTCAGAAGCGCCGGATAGCGCCCCGGGCGCCGACGGCACCGGCCAGGGCAGGCGCGCCGGCCGCACTGTCACGCAGGCAACTGGCAAGCCGTGACGTCGTGCGGGGCCGCTCTGGTGCCGGGGAGCCGCCGTCCCCGCCACGGCGCTCTGCGCTCTGCCTGGGAACGCCGAGACCGCTGGATGGCCGCCTGGTGCCGCTAGAACGCCTCGACCGCGCTGCGGGCCTCGGAGTCGAGCACGCCCCAGCTGATCAGTTCCTCGGTGAGGTCGCCCGGTGACTTGTCATAGATGACCGCCAGTGAGCGCAGGTCTTCCTGCCGGATGGACAGCACCCTGCCGTTGTAGTCGCCGCGCTGGCTCTGGATCGTCGCCACGTAGCGGGCAAGCGGGCCGGCCTTCTCGCGGGGCAACTGGGACATGCGCTCCAGGTCGATGACGAGCTTCGGCGACGGCGCCATCGCCGTGGGCGCCGCGTCGCCCGGGAGCAGTTCCGACACCGGCACGCCGTAGAAGTCGGCAAGCTCGGCAAGCTTCTGCACGGTGACGGAGCGGTCGCCGCGCTCGTAGGAGCCCACGACTACCGCCTTCCAGCGGCCGCGGGACTTCTCCTCAACACCGTGAAGGGACAAACCTTGCTGGGTACGAATGGCGCGCAGGCGCGCACCGAGCGTCTTGGCGTACTCGGATGGCATGGTGTCGGCCCCCTGGCCAGTCGTCGCTTTGAGTGATGGTTACGGACAGTGACGGTAGGCCGCAACCGCGACGAGGTCAAGCCGAATGGCGAAAAGTGGGTGAACTTACGCCCGTTGCGCGGACCTCCCGGCGAGCTTCCGGCATCCCGATCAGTGGCCGGGAGCCCTTACGCCCGCGCGGTTCCGGCCGGTCGGACCGGCGGATACGCCCAGCCGGCGCCATCCTGGGCGGTCCGGCCGGGTCTCGGTGAGGTACGTCACATACGGTGACGCGGATCGTGCCGGCCCGGGATGCCCGCCGCACCCGGGATACCCGCCGCACCCGGGGCGGCCCCGGCATCGCCGGCGGGCGCGGCGGTCCCCGGCCGTGAACCTCCCGACTGGTACCGTGTGTCTGAACTGGCGTCCTTTAAAGGCCCGTCCCGTGAGGCGGGAAAGGAGGTCCCCATGGCGCGTGCTGCGCACCCGGCCGGCGGGAAGCCCGGCACTCCCGGTGACAGCGTCACCGCTCAGGGCCCGGCAGGCGGCGCCCCCGCACCCGGCCCGCAGGCACATCCCAAGACCGTCCTGGAAGCAGCGGAGATCAACCGCGCGCTGACCAGGATCGCGCACGAGATCATCGAGCGGACCAGGGGGGCCGAGCAGGTCGTGCTGCTCGGCATCCCCACCCGCGGGGTCCCGCTGGCCGAGCGCATGGCCGCGCGGATCACCCAGGTGGAGGGCCGGCCGGTGCCGCGCGGCTCCCTCGACATCACGATGTACCGCGACGACCTGCGGCTGCGCCCGGCCCGCCGGCTCGGCCCCACCGAGGTACCCGCGGAGGGCATCGACGGCAAGACCGTGGTGCTGGTGGACGACGTCCTCTACTCCGGGCGGACCGTGCGCGCTGCCCTCGACGCTCTCAACGACCTGGGCCGCCCGCTCGCCGTGCAGCTCGCCGTGCTGGTCGACCGCGGGCACCGCGAGCTGCCGATCCGGGCCGACTACGTGGGCAAGAACCTGCCGACCTCACCGCAGGAGGTGGTCCGGGTCCTGCTCACCGAGACCGACGGCGAGGACGCGGTGCTGCTCGAACCGGTCGGCACCGCGGCGCGGCCCCGGCGGGGCGGAGTCACCGGGAGGAGACGATGAACCGGCACCTCATCTCGGTCGCCGACCTGAGCAAACAGGACGCGCTGCTGATACTGGACACCGCCGAGGAACTGGCCCGGGTGGCGGACCGGCCCATCAAGAAGCTGCCCACGCTGCGCGGGCGCACCGTCGTGAACCTGTTCTTCGAGGACTCCACCAGGACCCGGATCTCCTTCGAGGCCGCGGCCAAGCGGCTGTCCGCCGATGTGATCAACTTCGCCGTCAAGGGCTCGAGCGTGGCCAAGGGGGAAAGCCTCAAGGACACCGCGCTCACGCTGGAGGCCATGGGCTCCGACGCCGTGGTCGTGCGGCACAGCGCCTCCGGCGCGCCGCAGCGGCTGGCGGGCTGGGTGCGGGGCAGCGTGATCAATGCCGGCGACGGCGCCCACGAGCATCCGACCCAGGCACTGCTCGACGCGTTCACCATCCGGCGCAGGTTCGGCCGGGGCGGCGGCGAGGCGCTGGACGGGCTGCGGGTCACGATCGTGGGCGACGTGCTGCACAGCCGGGTCGCCCGGTCCAACGTCTGGCTGCTGCACCTGCTCGGGGCCGAGGTCGCGCTCGTCGCACCGCCGACCCTGCTGCCCGTGGCGATCGACGACTGGCCGTGCTCGGTGAGTTACGACCTCGACGCGGCGCTGCCCAAGAGCGACGTGGTGATGATGCTGCGCATCCAGCAGGAGCGGATGAACGCCGCCTACTTCCCCAGCGTGCGCGAGTACAGCCGCCGCTACGGGCTGGACACCGCCCGGCTGAGGCAGCTTCCCGAGGACGCCATCGTGATGCATCCTGGCCCGATGAACCGGGGAGTCGAAATCGCGGCGGAGGTCGCCGACTCGCCCAGGTCCACGATCGTCGAGCAGGTCGCCAACGGTGTCAGCGTCCGGATGGCCGTGCTGTACCTGCTGCTCGGCGGTCTGGAGGCCGCCCAGTGACCGCGGAAGGCACGGCCTGGGTCATCAGGGGAGCGCGGCCGCTGGGCGGCGAGCCCGGCGACATCACCCTCGCCGGCGGGACCATCACCGCCGTGGGTACGACGGACGGCGTCCCGCCCGGCGCGCAGGTGCTCGACGCGGGCGGGCTGATCGCGCTGCCCGGGCTCGTGGACCTGCATGCCCACCTGCGCGAGCCGGGCCGGGAGGACGCCGAGACCATCGAGACCGGCACGCTGGCCGCCGCGCTGGGCGGGTTCACCGCCGTGCATGCGATGGCCAATACCGACCCGGTCGCCGACACCGCCGGGGTCACCGAGCAGATCTGGCGGCTCGGCCGGGCGGCCGGGCACTGTGACGTGCAGCCGGTCGGTGCGGTCACGGCCGGGCTGGCAGGGTCAAGGCTCGCCGAGCTCGGCGCGATGGCTGAGTCCGCCGCCCGGGTCCGGGTGTTCTCCGACGACGGGCGCTGCGTGTCCGACGCCGTGCTCATGCGCCGGGCGCTCGAATACGTCAAGGCCTTCGACGGGGTGATCGCGCAGCACGCCCAGGAGCCCAGGCTCACCGAGGGCGCGCAGATGAACGAGGGGGTCGCCTCCGGGCGGCTGGGCCTGACCGGCTGGCCCGCGGTGGCCGAGGAGGCGATCATCGCTCGGGACTGCCTGCTTGCCGCCCACGTCGACTCCGCGCTGCACATCTGTCACGTCTCCACGGCGGGCTCGGTGGAGATCATCCGCTGGGCGAAGTCCAAGGGCTGGCGCGTCACCGCCGAGGTCACCCCGCACCACCTGCTGCTCACCGACGACCTGGTGGCCAGCTATGACCCGGTCTACAAGGTCAACCCGCCGCTGCGCACCGCCGCCGACGTGGCCGCGCTGCGCGAAGCGCTCGCGGACGGGACCATCGACTGCGTGGCCACCGACCACGCCCCGCACCCGGTGGAGGACAAGGAGACCGAGTGGGCCGTGGCGGCGCACGGCATGACCGGGCTGGAGACGGCGCTGCGGGTGGTGCAGGAGGCGATGGTGGACACCGGCCTGCTCGACTGGGCGCAGGTCGCCGACCGGATGTCGGCCCGGCCCGCCGCCATCGGCCGGCTGCCCGGCCAGGGACAGCCGCTGGCCCCCGGCTCGCCGGCGAACCTCATCCTGTACAACCCCGCGGGCCGCGAGGTCGTGGATCCCGCCACGCACGCCTCCCGCAGCCGGAACTCGCCATTCGCCGGCCTGGCGCTGCCCGGCCAGGTGGTGGCCACGTTCCTGCGCGGCCGCCCGACCGTGCTCGACGGGAAGCCCGCCTGATGGCGGGCGCTGTCCGCCCGGGTGGACACTCAGTTTCCCCGGGGGCGAGCCCCCGGACCCCATGGCCCGGAACCCCCCGCTGGCCTCCAGGCCTCCCAGGGGCCCCGCAGCGGGAATGGCCAGCGGTGCTGGTGCTCGAGGACGGCACCACGTTCCACGGGACCGGGTTCGGCGCGCGCGGCGAGGCGTTCGGCGAGATGGTGTTCAACACCGGGATGACCGGCTACCAGGAGACGCTGACCGACCCCTCGTACTGCCGGCAGATCGTCGCCATGACCGCCCCGCACATCGGCAACACCGGGGTCAACGACACCGACCCCGAGTCCCGGCGGATCTGGGTGAGCGGGTTCGTGGTCCGGGAGCCGTCCCGCATCACCTCCAGCTGGCGGGCTCAGCGCAGCCTGGCCGAGGAACTCGCGGCCCATGGCGTCCCCGGGATCGCGATCACCGGCACGCGGGCGCTCACCCGGCGGCTGCGCGACCAGGGCGTGATGCGGGCCATGATCAGCGCCAGCGGCACCGACCCCGGAGAACTGCGGCAACGGGTGCTCGCCAGCCCGACGATGGCCGGTGCCGACCTGGCCCGCGAGGTGTCCACCGCCGAGCCCTACCAGGTGAGCCCGCCGCCGGGCGTCCAGGCGCGGTACCGGGTCGCCGCGGTGGACCTGGGCATCAAGGCCGCGACTCCCGCGGCGATGGCGGCCCGGGGCTGCCTGGTGCAGGTGCTGCCCGCCACGGCCACGGCCGCCGGGATCCTGGCCACCGGCCCGGACGGGGTGTTCTTCTCCAACGGCCCCGGGGACCCGGCCGCCGCCAGGTACGCGGTCGAGGCGATGCTCGGCGTGCTGGCCGCCGGCGTCCCGGTGTTCGGCATCTGCCTCGGCAGCCAGATCCTCGGCCGGGCGCTGGGCCTGGGCACCTACAAGCTCCGGTTCGGGCACCGGGGCGTGAACCAGCCGGTCAAGGACCTGGCCACCGGACAGGTCCAGATCACCAGCCACAACCACGGCTTCGCCGTCGCGCCTCCCGGCGCCGGCGAGGCCGGCCCGGTGTCCCTCTCGCCCTTCGACACGCCGTTCGGCCGGGCCCAGGTCAGCCATGTCAACCTCAACGACGGCGTCGTCGAGGGGATCCGGCTGCTCGACGCGCCCGCGTTCAGCGTGCAGTACCACCCCGAGGCGGCGCCGGGCCCGCACGACGCGGCGGGGGAGTTCGGCGCGTTCTGCGCGCTGATGGAGGGGGCGGGACAGGCAGAGCGCGGGGGCGCGACAAGCAGGGCGGCGCGCCATGCCCAGGCGTGAGGACCTGCGCTCGGTGCTGGTCATCGGCTCCGGGCCCATCGTGATCGGCCAGGCCTGCGAGTTCGACTACTCGGGCACCCAGGCCTGCCGGGTGCTGCGCGCCGAGGGAATCCGGGTCAGCCTGGTCAACTCCAACCCGGCGACGATCATGACCGATCCCGAGTTCGCCGACGCCACCTACGTGGAGCCGATCACCACCGAGGTGCTGGAAAAGGTCATCGCGATCGAGCGGCCCGACGCGGTGCTGCCCACCCTGGGCGGCCAGACCGCGCTGAACGCCGCCGTCGCCCTGCACGAGTCCGGTGTGCTGGCCCGGCATGGGGTGGAGCTGATCGGGGCCACCATCGACACGATCAGGGCGGGGGAGGACAGGAGCGCCTTCAAGCAGATCGTCACCGGCCTCGGCGCGCAGGTGCCCGTCAGCAGGATGTGCCACAGCCTGGAGGAGTGCGAGCAGGCCGCGGGCGAGCTGGGCTACCCGGTGGTGATCCGGCCCTCGTTCACCCTCGGCGGCGCTGGCTCGGGCATCGCGCACGACGCGGCGAGCCTGCGCCGCATGGCCGGGTCCGGGCTGGACGCCAGTCCGGTCAGCGAGGTGCTGCTTGAGGAGTCCATCCTCGGCTGGAAGGAGTTCGAGCTCGAGCTGATGCGCGACCGCAACGACAACGTGGTGGTCGTCTGCCCGATCGAGAACATCGACCCGATGGGCGTGCACACCGGCGACTCGGTCACGGTGGCACCGGCGATGACCCTCACCGACCGCGAGTACCAGCACATGCGGGATGTGGCGATCGCCGTGGTCCGCGCGGTGGGCGTGGACACCGGCGGCTGCAACATCCAGTTCGCCGTCCACCCGCGGACCGGGCGGATGGTGGTCATCGAGATGAACCCGCGGGTGTCCCGGTCCTCGGCCCTGGCTTCCAAGGCCACTGGTTTCCCGATCGCCAAGATCGCCGCACGGCTGGCCATCGGCTACACCCTCGACGAGATCCGCAATGACATCACCGGGCAGACCCCGGCCTGCTTCGAGCCCGCCCTCGACTACGTCGTGGTCAAGGTGCCCAGGTTCGCGTTCGAGAAGTTCCCCGGCGCGAACCCGGAGCTCACCACGCACATGAAGTCGGTGGGGGAGGCGATGGCCATCGGCCGCAGCTTCCCCGAGGCGCTGGGCAAGGCGCTGCGCTCGCTGGAGAGCCCCGGCGCTCCGCTGCACTGGCGCGGGCCGCCGGGGGACCCGGCGGCGCTGGTGGCCGCCGCCGCCGTCCCGCACGACGGTCGGCTGTCCACGGTGCACCAGGCGCTGCGGGCCGGCGCCAGTGTGGCCGAGCTTGCCGCCGCCACCGGTATCGACCCATGGTTCATCGACCAGGTGGCCAGTCTTGAAGATCATGCAATACGCCTCGCGCGTAGCTGGCCCGCGGCCGCGGAAACCCTCCGCGCGGCCAAGCGGGCAGGGTTCTCCGACGCCCAGATCGCAGAGATCGCGGGCACGGATGAGGGCGAGGTCCGGCGCCGCCGGCACGACCTGGGGATCCGCCCGGTGTTCCACACAGTGGACACCTGCGCGGCCGAGTTCGAGGCGCGCACCCCGTACCTGTACTCGACCTACGACGAGCAGAGCGAGGTACCCGCGGGCGACCGGCCCAAGGTGATCATCCTGGGCAGCGGGCCGAACCGGATCGGGCAGGGCATCGAGTTCGACTACGCATGCGTGCACGCCTCCTTCGCGCTGGCCGCGGCCGGGTACGAGACCGTGATGGTCAACTGCAACCCGGAGACCGTGTCCACCGACTACGACACCTCCGGCCGGCTCTACTTCGAGCCGCTCACCCTGGAGGACGTGCTGGAGGTGCTGCACGCCGAGCGGGCCAGCGGGCCGGTCGCCGGGATGATCGTCCAGCTCGGCGGGCAGACGCCGCTGCGCCTGGCGCGCGGCCTGGCCGCCGCGGGCGCGCCGGTCGTGGGCACCAGCCCGGAGGCGATCCACCTGGCCGAGGACCGGGGGGAGTTCGGCGCGCTGCTGGCCGCCGCCGGGTTGACCACGCCCAAGCACGGCACCGCCACCTCGTTCGGCCAGGCCAAGGCGGTCGCCGCCGGGATCGGCTACCCGGTACTTGTGCGGCCCTCCTACGTGCTGGGCGGCCGGGGGATGGAGATCGTCTACGATGACGCCACCCTGGAGTCCTATGTCGCCAAGGCGACCGAAGCCAGCCCCGAGCACCCGGTCCTGATCGACCGTTTCCTCGACGACGCGATCGAGATCGACGTGGACGCCCTGTTCGACGGCGAGGAACTGTACCTGGCCGGGGTGATGGAGCACATCGAGGAGGCCGGCATCCACTCCGGTGACTCGGCCTGTGCCCTGCCGCCGATCACCCTGGGCGCCAGCGACATCGACCGGATCCGGGAGTCCACCGGGGTGATCGCCCGCGGGGTGGGCGTGCGCGGGCTGATCAACATCCAGTACGCGCTGGCCGCCGGGGTGTTGTACGTGCTGGAGGCCAACCCGCGTGCCTCGCGGACCATCCCGTTCGTGTCCAAGGCGACCGCCGTGCCGGTGGCCAAGGCGGCCGCGCGGGTCATGCTCGGCGCGACGGTCGCAGAACTGCGGGCCGAGGGCCTGCTCCCCGCCTCGGGGGACGGCGGCACGCTGCCCCAGCACGCGCCGATCGCCGTCAAAGAAGTGGTGCTGCCGTTCAACAGGTTCCGTGACGAGCAGGGGCGCGGGGTGGACACCGTGCTCGGGCCGGAGATGCGGTCCACCGGCGAGGTCATGGGGATCGACGACGCGTTCGGCACCGCGTACGCGAAGTCCCAGGCGGCCGCGTACGGCACCCTGCCGGTCAAGGGCCGGGCGTTCGTGTCGGTGGCCAACCGGGACAAGCGGCCGATGATCTTCCCGGTGAAACGCCTTGCCGACCTGGGCTTCGAGATCTGGGCGACCCGCGGTACGGGTGAGGTGCTGCGGCGCAACGGAGTTCGTGCCACGATCGTGCGCAAGCACAGCGACGGTGCTGGTCCCGGCGGCGAGCCGGACATCGTCGCCCAGATCCTGGACGGCCAGGTCGACCTGATCGTGAACACGCCGTTCGGCAGCCCCGGTCAGTCCGGGCCGCGGCTGGACGGGTACGAGATCCGCACCGCCGCGGTCCGGCGCGGGATTCCGTGTGTGACCACGATCCAGGGCCTGGCCGCGGCCGTGCAGGGCATCGAGGCGATCACGCGTGGTGAGGTGGGTGTGCGGTCGCTGCAGGAACACGCGAAGGCGCTCCGTGGCGAGGGGCCCAGGCCATGCGACGAAGTCGCGGGGCCTGACGGCCAGCGGGGGGTTTCAGGGGGGTCGTCCCCCCAGGTCGGCGGCCCCAGGCCATGCGACGAAGTCGCGGGGCCTGACGGCCAGCGGGGGGTTTCAGGGGGGTCGTCCCCCCAGGTCGGCGGAGCCCTGTGACCGCTGAACGGGCCGAGTCCGGCGCCTCGCCGGAACCGGCGCAGGTCAAGGGGACCGTGCTGACAGTCCGCCGGATAGACGCCTACTACGCGATGACCGTGATCGCGCCGGGAGTGGCGGCCCGGTTCCGGCCCGGCCAGTTCGTCGCCGTGGCGGTCGGTGGCCCGGAGACCTCGATGCTGCTGCGCCGGGCGTTCTCCATCCATGAGGTCCGCCCCGACCACGGGGGCACGGTGGAGTTCGTGTTCGCGGTGACCGGGCCGGGCACCCGGTGGCTGTCGGGGCGCCGGACCAGGGACACGCTGGATCTGGCAGGCCCGCTGGGGCGGCCGTTCCCGCTGCCGCGGGATCCGGTGAACGCGCTGCTCATCGGGGGCGGATACGGCAGCGCGCCGCTGTTCGCGCTCGGCGGCAAGCTCCGTGGCCGCGGCTGCGCGGTCGACTTCCTGCTGGGTGCGGCCAGCGCGGACCGGGTGTTCGGCGCGCTCACCGCGCGCCGCAGCGGGCGCAGTGCCGTGATCACCACCGAGGACGGGTCGCTGGGCGCCCGTGGCCTGGTGACCGATCTGCTCACCCAGGTCATCCACGAGGGCAGGACCGACGTCATCTACGCCTGCGGGCCGATGAGGATGCTCCGCGCGGTGACCACGCTGGCCGGCCGCTACGACATACCGGTGCAGACGCTGGTGGAGGAGTCGATGGCCTGCGGCATCGGGGTCTGCATGACCTGCGTGCTGCCCGTGGTGGGCGAGGACGGGGTGACCCGGATGGCCCGGTCCTGCGTGGACGGCCCGGTGTTCCGCGGCGACCTGGTGCGCTGGGACGACATCGGGACGGTCCCCTTCGATGCGCTGGGCGCGCCCGGGTGGAAGCCACGCCCGCAGGCCGGGCCGCAGCCTCCGGCCCGGCCCGCGGCGGGACGGTCCCATGGCCGTTGACCTGAGAAGCCGGCTGGCTCATGTGGAGCTGCCGAACCCCATCCTCACCGCGTCCGGCTGCGCCGGCGCGGGGCGTGAGCTCGCCCAGTTCTTCGACGTGGCCAAGATCGGCGCCGTCGTCACCAAGTCGGTCATGCTGGCCCCGCGCTCTGGCCGCCCCACCCCGCGGATGGCCGAGACGCCGAGCGGGATGCTCAACTCGATCGGGTTGCAGGGCCCGGGAATCGACGCCTTCCTGCAACGTGACCTGCCCTGGCTGCTGTCCCGGGGCGCCCGCGCCGTGGTGTCGATCGCTGGCGGCACCGTGGACGAGTACGGCGAACTGGCCGTCCGGCTGTCCGACGCCGCCGGCGTGACCGCGGTTGAGGTGAACATCTCCTGCCCGAACGTGGAGGACCGGGGCCAGGTGTTCGCCTGTGACCCCGCCGCTGCCGCGTCGGTGATCGAGGCGGTGCGGGCCAGAATCCGCTACGACATCCCGGTCTTCGCGAAGCTCTCCGCGGACGTCACCGACGTCGTGGCGGTCGCCGGGGCCTGCCTGTCCGCGGGTGCGGACGGGCTCTCGATGATCAACACGCTGCTCGGCATGGCCATCGACCTCAGCACGCTGCGCCCGGTGCTGGCCGGCGTTACCGGCGGCCTGTCCGGCCCGGCCATCAGGCCGGTCGCGGTGCGGTGCATCTGGCAGGTGCACGAGGCGTTCCCGGACATCCCGATCATCGGCATGGGCGGGGTGCGGACCGGCCGGGACGCACTCGAACTGATGCTGGCCGGCGCCAGCACGGTGAGCGTCGGGACGGCGATATTCCACGATCCGTCCGCATGCCCGCGCATTGTCAGGGAACTGGAAGAGGAACTGGCCAGCCGGGGCATCGAGCGCGCCGCGGACGTGGTCGGGCTCGCTCACGAGCCGAGCCCGGTCGCGGGCCGCAGAAGGCCGGGCAGCGTCTTGTAACGTGTGGCCCAGCCACGAGGAGGATCCTTGACCCAGCCTGCGCCGATCGCCGTCGCACTCGACGCGCCGGATCTGGAGACCGCCGCCCGGTGGGCCGGGCTGGTCACCCCGCACGTCAGTACCGTCAAGGTGGGGCTGGAACTCTACCTGCGGTACGGGCCGGGCATCGTGGCGTCGATCCGCGGTGCCAGCGGGGTCAAGGTCTTTCTCGACCTGAAGCTGCACGACATCCCCGCCACTGTGGCGGGCGCGGCCCGGGCGGTGGCCCGGCTGCACCCGGACGTGCTCACCGTGCACGCCGCAGGCGGCCCCGAGGTGATCCATGCCGCCGTTGAGGCGGCGCCGTCCACGATGATCGCCGCGGTCACCCTGCTCACCTCCCTGGGCCCGGGTGACCTGGAACGCGTCGGTGTGGCCGGCTCGCTGAGCGACGCGGTGTGCCGGCTGGCCGTGCTCGCGGTCGAGGCCGGGGCCCGCGGCCTGGTCTGCTCGCCGCGGGAGGTCACCGACGTGCGCGCCGAGGTGGGCCCGGACATCGTGCTGATCACTCCCGGAATCCGGCCGCCGGCGCCGCGCAGCACGACCAGGCGCGGACCGCGACTCCGGAGGAGGCATTGCGGGCCGGAGCGGATCTGTTGGTAATAGGGCGGCCTATTACGGGCGCTCCCGATCCCGGAGCGGCCGCGGCGGCGATCGCCGCTCCGCTGCGCCGGTTCCAGCCCGCCCAGGGCTGAGCCACCCCGGGCCGGCTTCACCCCCGCCGGACGGTATACGATCGGTGGAAAGCTGGCCGTCAGCAGGCGCGACCTGCCTCAGCGGCCTCACGTTCCGGGGTCAGCGCCATGGCCGGGGCGGGCCCTTGACAACCGGGCAATCACCCGAGTTAACTACTCTGAGCGACCAGTCGCTTTCGTGGAGTAGTACCAGTCAATTTATATCGTGTTAAACGGGCATTCGCGTTGCCTTGGAGAGCCGAATTCGCTACTTTCCCATCCCGAACCAATGTTTTCTATTCGAAACCCGAGGTGACACGGAGTGGCTCTTCCTCCCCTCACTCCCGCTCAGCGCGCTGCTGCCCTGGAGAAGGCGGCTAAGGCACGTAAGGATCGTGCCGAGGTGAAGAACAACCTGAAGCGTGGCGCGATCACGCTCCCGGCTGTCCTGAAGCAGGGGCAGTCTGACGACACTGTGGGCAAGATGAAGGTCTCGGCACTGCTTGAGGCCATGCCCGGGGTTGGCAAGGTGCGGGCGCGGCAGATCATGGAGCGGCTCGGCATAGCGGAATCGCGCCGGGTCCGCGGCCTTGGTGCCAATCAGCGCACCGCGCTTGAGAACGAGTTCGGTGGTGATCTCTGACCGATCCTCACGATCCCAGGGACGAGCGCGGGGAACATAGTTCCGGGGCCGATTCGCCCGTTCATCGCGTAAGCGATGCCGCGCTTGCCCGGGGGAGCACACACGAACCCCGCCTGACGGTCCTTTCCGGCCCTTCCGGTGTTGGCAAGAGCACAGTCGTGTCGGGCTTGCGGACACAGCGCCCAGACATCTGGCTGTCGGTTTCGGTGACGACGCGGGCTCCACGGCCGGGCGAGGTCAACGGCCGCGAATATCATTTCGTGAGCCATGCGGCATTCGACGCGATGGTGGCCCGCGGTGAGTTGCTCGAGTGGGCCACGTTTGCCGGCCAGAAGTACGGCACCCCGAAAGCTCCCGTCGCACAGCGGGCGGCCGACCGGGTGCCGACACTTCTGGAGATCGACATCGAGGGCGCCCGGCAGGTACGCCAGAGCGTCCCCGGTGCCTTGCTGGTGTTCCTCGCGCCCCCGTCGCGCGAGGAACTGGCCCGCAGGCTCACCGGACGCGGCACCGAACCGCCGGACGTGGTCGCCCGCCGCCTGGAAGTGGCGCGGGAAGAGATCGAAGCCGGCCGCGAGTTCGATATCACGCTGGTGAACACATCCGTCCAGGACGTGTGCAGGCAACTGGTAACCTTGATGACGGCCTGAGGAGGCCATCCCGCGCCTTTCGGCGCGCAACGACGGAAGGAACCCGGTGGCAGGAATTACCACTGCGGACGGCATCACCAACCCGCCCATCGATGATCTGCTCGATGTGGTCGACAGCAAGTACCGCCTCGTGATCATGGCGGCGAAGCGGGCACGGCAGATCAACGCCTACTACGGCCAACTCGGCGAGGGCCTGCTGGAGTACGTGGGCCCGCTGGTGGAGACCAGGGTCCAGGAGAAGCCCCTGTCGATCGCGCTCCGCGAGATCCGTGAAGGCCTCCTGTCCGCCGTGGAGACGGCGGAGCCCTGACCGGCCCGGCAGGGCGTGTTCCGTAGGTCTGTGGACGCGCAGCGGGCTGACTGACCTATGGGACATGCCCTGGAGGCGCCGGCCCGCGTCATCCTCGGCGTGAGCGCCGGGATCGCTGCCTACAAATCCTGTGAGCTGCTGCGGCTGCTGACCGAATCCGGGCATCAGGTCCGGGTCGTGCCGACCGCGGATTCTCTGCGCTTCGTCGGCGCGGCCACCTGGGCGGCTCTGTCCGGCCAGCCGGTGACGACCACCCCGTGGGAGGACGTGCACGAGGTGCCGCACGTCCGCCTGGGCGCCGAAGCCGACTTGGTTTTCGTCGCCCCGGCCACCGCTGACCTGCTTGCCCGCGCGGCGAGCGGCCGGGCCGACGACCTGCTCACCTCGGTCCTGCTGACCGCGCGCTGCCCGGTGATGTTCGCGCCGGCGATGCACACCGAGATGTGGGAACATCCGGCCACCCGGGCCAACGTGGCCATCCTGCGCGAGCGTGGCTGCCTGGTGCTGGAGCCCGCGTCGGGCCGCCTCACCGGGGCCGACAGCGGGCCCGGGCGCCTTCCCGAGCCCGCGGAGCTGTGGCAGGCGGCGGCCCGGGTGCTGGCCCGGGGAGCCGCCGGGATGGCCCCCGACCTCCGCGGCCGCCGGGTGGTGGTGAGCGCCGGCGGGACCAGGGAGGAAATCGACCCGGTCCGTTTCATCGGCAACTGGTCGTCGGGGCGGCAGGGTTACGCGCTCGCCGGGGCGGCGGCCGCCAGGGGCGCGGCGGTGACCCTCGTCGCGGCCAACGTCGGCCTGGCCGATCCCGCCGGGGCCATGGTGATCACGGTGACCTCGGCCCGCCAGATGCGCGAGGCGGTGCTGTCCGCCGCGGCGGGTGCCGACGCGGTGGTCATGGCCGCCGCGGTGGCCGACTACCGGCCCGCGGCGCGCAGCGAGCAGAAGCTCAAGAAGGCCGGGACGGCGCCGGCGCCGCTGGAGCTGGTGGAGAACCCCGACATCCTGAAGGAACTGGCCGCCCGCAGGCCGCCGGGGCAGGTCCTCACCGGGTTCGCCGCGGAGACCGAGAACATCGCGGAGAACGGCCGGGCGAAGCTCGCTGCCAAGGGCTGCGATCTGCTCGTGGTGAACCAGGTCGGCCCCGGGCTGGCGTTCGGCACAAGTGACAATGCCGCCCTCGTGCTCGGCGCCGACGGGAGCGTGACCGAAGTGCCGCGGGGGCCCAAGACGGCGCTGGCCGACGTGATCTGGGATCTTGTCGCAGCCCGGTTGCCGGCACCGGCCTGACCGGAGCGCGGCGGGCAGGTACCCGACCGGCCGGGCCGGGCGCCCGGTACAATTCGGCGGAGCCCCAGCACTCGGCAACGGAGTGCACCCGGCGAGATGACTGCCGGGCCGGGGGCGCTCCCCTTGCCGGACGCTCCATACGCAGCAGAAAAGGATGTCAGGTGGCCCGTCGTCTCTTCACCTCCGAATCGGTCACGGAGGGCCATCCGGACAAGATGGCAGACCAGATCAGCGATGTCATTCTCGACGCGATGATCAAGGATGACCCGGGCAGCCATGTCGCGGTGGAAACCCTGATCACCACCGGCCAGGTACACGTGGCCGGGGAGGTGACCACGGAAACCTATGTCGATATCCCGTCCATCATCCGCGAGAAGATCCTGGAAATCGGCTACGACTCCTCGGCCAAGGGATACGACGGCGCCTCCTGCGGGGTGTCGGTGTCCATCGGCGCCCAGTCCCCGGACATCGCCCAGGGAGTCCTGGACGCGTTCGAGTACCGGGAAGGCGAGGGCGCGACCGAGTTCGACCGCCAGGGCGCCGGCGACCAGGGCCTGATGTTCGGGTACGCCTGCCGGGAAACCCCGGAGTTCATGCCCTTGCCGATCATGATGGCGCACCGGCTTGCCCGGCGGCTGTCCCAGGCGCGGCGCAGCGGTGACGTGCCTTACCTGCGCCCCGACGGCAAGACGCAGGTGACCATCGAATACTCCGGGAACGAGCCGGTCCGGCTGGACACCGTGGTGGTCTCAGCGCAGCACGCACCGGACATCGACCTGAATGAACTGCTCGCCCCCGACGTGCGTGAGCACGTGGTGGAACCGGTCCTGGCCGGCCTCGACCTGGACACCGACGGCTACCGGCTGCTGGTAAACCCGACCGGGCGGTTCGAGATCGGCGGCCCGATGGGGGACGCTGGCCTCACCGGCCGCAAGATCATCATCGACACCTACGGCGGCATGGCCAGGCACGGCGGCGGCGCGTTCTCCGGCAAGGACCCGTCCAAGGTGGACCGCAGCGCCGCCTACGCCGTGCGCTGGGTGGCCAAAAATGTGGTTGCCGCGGGCCTGGCCGATCGTTGCGAGGCTCAGGTCGCCTACGCCATCGGCAAGGCCAAGCCGGTCGGCCTGTTCGTGGAGTGCTTCGGCACGGAGAAGGTGCCGGTTGCCCGGATCCAGGACGCCGTGCTCGAGGTTTTCGACCTGCGCCCGGCGGCCATCATCGAGGCCCTGGACCTGCTCCGGCCGATCTACACGCAAACGGCGGCCTTCGGTCACTTCGGCCGGGAGGAGCCGGACTTCTCCTGGGAGCGGACCGACCGGGTCGAAGAACTCAGGCGCGCCGCCGGCATCTGACGAGATCGTCCAGCGCCACGATCACACGACCCACCGGCTTCGTGATCATGACTTGCGGTGCTATGGGCCCGCCTAAGTCATGATCACTCCTGCAGCTTGCTGGCGGGCCGCGGGTTCGCGGCGGGGTCGGATGGATCTGGTAGGACAGGGAGCGTGGCAGGGGATCAGGACCAGGCGGCGCCGCGCGGGACCGCCACGCCGGCGCGAGGGGCGGGCCGGCCGGGGCGTGCCCGGGCGCCGCGGCGGCGGTCACCGGCCACCCAGGCCCCGGCGGCGCACCTGCCCGTCGCCCGGGTGCTCGTCGATGTGCCGCTGGCGCATCTGGACCGGCCCTTCGACTACCTCGTGCCGGAGCGGCTGGCGGAGTCGGCGGTGCCCGGCTGCCGGGTCCGGGTCCGGTTCGCCGGGCAGCTCGTGAGCGGTTACCTGCTGGATCGGCTAGCCGTGAGCGGGCACCAGGGGCGCCTCGCGGCCCTGGAGCGGGTCGTCTCGCCGGAACCTGTGCTCACCCCGGAGATCGCCGCCCTGGCCCGGGAGGTGGCCGACAGGTACGCCGGCACCATGGCGGACGTGCTCCGGCTGGCCATCCCGCCGCGCCATGCCAGGGCGGAAACGACGGTACCGCCGCGTGCCGCGAGCGCCCCGGGCGACGTGGACACGCCGGGCGCACCGGTCCCGCGGGGGGTGGCTGGCGGGCCGGCGGTGGCTGACGGGCCGGCGGCGCGCGGGGCCGTGAGCATGCCAGGCGGGGCCGGGGCGGCGCCTGTGGGGCGGCCGGAGCCGGGGCCCTGGGCCCGCTACCAGGCGGGGCCGGCATTCCTGGCGGCGCTGGCGGACGGCCGCGCGCCGCGCGCCGTCTGGACGGCACTGCCGGGCCAGGACTGGCCGGAGGAGATCGCGCGCGCCGCGGGCACCGCGGCCGCCGCGGGCCGTGGCGCGCTCATCGTGGTCCCGGACGCGCGGGACCTGGGCCTGGTCGACACCGCCCTGGCCCGGGTCCTCGGGCCCGGCCGGCACACCTGCCTGTCGGCGGGGCTCGGCCCCGCCGAGCGGTACCGCCGATGGCTGGCGGTGGCCCGCGGCGAGACCCGCGTGGTGGCCGGAACCCGGGCCGCGATGTTCGCCCCCGTGGCGGGCCTCGGGCTCGTCGTGGTCTGGGACGACGGCGACGACCTGCACGCCGAGCCGCGCGCCCCCTACCCGCACGCGCGGGAGGTGCTGGCGCTGCGGGCGCACCGGGCCCGCGCCGCCGCCCTGATCGGCGGTTTCGCCCGCACCGCCGAGGCGACCAGCCTGGTCGCGAGCGGCTGGGCGCACGCCGTGACGGCCCCGCGGGACGTGGTGCGCAAGTTCGCCCCGGATGTCCGGGTGACCGGCGATGACGCCGAGCTGGCCAGGGACGAGGCGGCCAGGTCGGCCCGGATACCGAGCCTCGCGCTGCGCGCCGCCCGGGCCGCACTGGACCGGGGTCCGGTGCTGGTCCAGGTCCCGCGGCGCGGCTACCTGACCGCCGTGGCCTGCGAGCGCTGCCGGGCGGCGGCGCGCTGTGCCACCTGCGGCGGCCCGCTGGCGGTAGCGGCCAGCGACGCCCCGGCCGGCTGCCGCTGGTGCGGCCGCAGCGACGCGGAGTGGCGGTGCCCGGCCTGCGGCCACGGCCGGCTCCGGGCCGTGGTTGCGGGGTCCCGACGCACCGCCGAGGAGCTCGCCCGCGCGTTCCCCGGCGCCCCGGTCGTCGTCTCCGCTGGCGCGGCCACGATCGATTCGGTACCGCCACGGCCAGCGCTGGTCGTCGCGACGCCCGGGGCCGAGCCCCGGGTGAACGGCGGGTATGCGGCGGCCGTGCTGCTGGACGGCTGGGTGCTGCTCGGCCGGCCCAGCCTGGCCGCGGCCCAGGAGACGCTGCGCCGGTGGCTGAACGCCGCGGCGCTGACCGCCCCCGGCAGCGCCGGCGGCACAGTGGTCCTGGTGGCCGAGGCGGCCCTGCCGGTCGCACAGGCGCTGATCCGCTGGGATCCGGTCACCCACGCCGAACGGGAACTCGCCGAGCGAGAGGCGCTCGGCTTCCCGCCCGCCGTGCGGATCGCCGCCGTGACCGGTTCCGCCGAGGCGGTGGCCGGATTTCTCGCCGGCACCGTGCTGCCAGCGGAGGCGGAGGTGATCGGCACGGTCCCGGCCGGTGCGGACAAGGTCCGGGCGCTGATCAGGATTCCCCGGCCGGGCGGGCTGGTGCTGGCTGCCGCGCTGCGGCAGGCTCAGGCGGCGCGCACCGCGCGCAAGGACACCGGCCAGGTGCGGGTCCAGCTTGACCCGGCCGACCTGATCTGACCTGGAAACCTGGCCCGCTGAGCTGCCCCGATGCCCGGCGAGCACCCCGGCACGCACCGCGCGCCCGCTGCCGGGACCCCGCCGACGTCATAGGGTGCTGGGGTGGCCACCTCACGACGGAACGCCCGCACGGAGCGCGGCGCAGCCGCGCCGCCCGCAGCTACCGGCGAGGGCGGGGCCGGCGGCACCGGCTCCCAGAACGCTCCTCAGGCAGGTGGCAGGGCGGCCAGCGGCGCAATGCCGGGCACCGGGACCAGGGCCCGGCCGGCCAAGCTGCCGCCGGTCCGGCTGGCACCCCGGGAGGAACTGGCCGCCGCGGCCCGGGTGGCACCGCTGCTGCGCGCCGCCCGGCTGGTCGCCTGCTGGGCAGCGGCCGGTCAGCGGTCCGGGATCACTGACGGGCTTTCGGCCAGCGCCGCGTCGGCGGCCATGGCCGAACTGGAACTCACGGCCGCGGAACTCGACGTGGCATGGCGGGTGGCCGCCGGCACCGGCATGGTGGCGGTGCCGGCCGGCCAGGCCGTCCCCGGGCCGCGGGTGGACGTGCTGGCCAGCGGTGACGCTGGTGACGTGCTCACGGTGTGGGAGGACGCCCTGCGGGTGATGCTCCGTGCCGAGGACCTCGATGGCATGGCCACCGCGCTCTACACCGTCGGCGGCCCGGTGAAGATGGACGCGCTGTTCGAGGCGTATATGGCGGCGGCCGGCAGCCGGGACCGTGCGGAGCAGCCATCCCGCCCGGGCGAGGACCTGGCCGCGGGCCTGTCCTCCGCCTTGGAGACCCTGGCCGATCTCGGGGTGGTGGAGCTGGGCACCGACGACAGCGCGGGCGGGCTGACCGTCGCCCTGTCGCGGCTCGGCGTCTGGGGGATGCACCGCCACCTGCGCGCTCAGGGCTGGCACGTGCCCGTGCTCGGCAGCGGCGCCCGCGACGGTGCCGCCGCCCTGCTCACCACGCTGGCCAGCTGCGACGCGGAAGACGGCGAGGCGGAGATCGCCGCCTGGCTCACGGCGCGGGTGCCGGACCAGGCGGCAGCCGAACTTATCGACGCGGCCCGGCGGGGGACACCCGGCCTGCGCGGCGCCGGCTTCGCAGTGCTCGACCGGATCGGCGACCAGGCCGTGCCAGCGGTCCAGGCCGCGCTCGAGGACCCGGTGCTGCGGGCGCACGCCGCGGTATGGCTGCACGAGCACGGCGAAGAGGCCGAACTCGGCCCCGGCGAGCGGGCCTGGCTGCTTGTGGACCTCGGGGCCGGGCTGCTGGAGGAGGCCGACCCCAGGGACGTGGTGGTGGAACTGCTTCCCGACCTGCCGCCCAGGGCCCAGGCCGACATGGTGGCGGGGCTGTGGGAGGTGGACCACCCGGCCGTGACCGACCTGCTCACCGCGTTCAGCGAGCACCACCCGGATCCGGTGGTGGCCCGGGCCGCGCGCAAGGCCGCGTTCAAGGCGCGCTCGCCCTCCGCGGGGGCGCGCGGCAGGCGCTCGTAACCCTGCCAGACCCCCTAGACTTGACCCGCCGGAGCCCGGCGGGGCAGGCCCGGCCGACCGCGACGCCGGCAGCCACCCGAAGGGACGGTGCGCCATCAGCATCAAGCCGATCCGGCTCTTCAGCGATCCGGTGCTGCGCACCCCGGCCGATCCCGTCAAGGTGTTCGACGCCGAGCTCCGCAGGCTGGTCAAGGACCTTACCGACACCATGCTCGATGCGCCGGGCGTCGGCCTTGCCGCGCCCCAGATCGGGGTGAGCCTGCGGGTGTTCACCTTCCACATCGACGAAGAGGTCGGGCACCTGATCAACCCGTCGCTGAGCCTGTCGGACGAGGAGGAGACCGACGACGAGGGCTGCCTGTCGTTCCCCGGCCTGGTCTATCCCACTAGGCGCGCCCACGGCGTCGTCGCCAAGGGCTTCGACATGCACGGGGAACCGGTCACGCTGGAAGGCACCGGGCAGCTGGCGCGGTGCGTCCAGCACGAGACCGACCACCTGGACGGCGTGCTGTTCATCGACCGGCTGGACGCCACACAGCGGAAGCTGGCGATGAAGGAGATCCGCGAGTCCGACTGGTGGGGCGACGCCGCGGCCATGGTGAAGATCTCACCGCATCCCACCTGGGGCAAGGCGCTCTGAACGGGATGCGGGATGGTGCGCGCGATGCTGCTCGCGGCTTCGCCGTGGCCCGCAGTGCTGGCCCGGGGGAGCGACCCCCAGGAACCCCCCGGTGGCCGCAAGGCCCCGTGACTTCGTCACGCCGCCTTGGGCCGGCTGGCCCGGGGGGGCGACCCAGCGGAACCCCCCGGTGGCCGCAGGGCCCCGTGACTTCGTCACGCCGCCTTGGGCCGGCTGGCCCGGGGGGGCGACCCAGCGGAACCCCCCGGTGGCCGCAAGGCCCCGTGACTTCGTCACGCCGCCTTGGGCCGGTGGCCCGGGGGAGCGACCCCCCGGAACCCCCCGGTGGCCGGCTATCCCTGGGGACCAGTCCCCGGGCCCCCGCTAAGCCATGCGCGTGGTCTTCGCCGGCACCCCGCGGGCGGCGGTGCCCTCCCTGGAAGAACTGCTGCGGTCCAAGCACGAGGTCGTGGCGGTGCTCACCCGGCCCGACGCCGCGGCCGGGCGGGGCCGGCAGGTCGGCCCGAGCCCGGTCGCCCAGTGCGCGGCCAGTGCCGGCATCGAGGTGCTCAAGCCCGCCTCCCCCCGGGATCCGGCCTTCCTGGACCGGCTCCGCGCGCTCGCGCCGGACTGCTGCCCGGTCACCGCGTACGGTGCGCTGATCCCGCGCGCAGCGCTGGAGATACCGCCGCACGGGTGGGTGAACCTGCATTTCTCGCTGCTGCCCGCCTGGCGGGGCGCCGCGCCGGTCCCGCACGCCATCTGGCACGGCGACGAAATGACCGGGGCCACCACGTTCCGGCTCGTGGCGGAACTGGACGCCGGGCCGGTGTACGGGGTGATGACGGAGCCGATCGGCCCCGGCGACACCGCCGGTGACCTGCTGGCCCGGCTCGCCACCGCCGGCGCGGGCCTGCTGGCACAGACCCTGGACGGCATCGAGTCTGGCGACCTGCGTGCCGTGCCGCAGCCCACTGAGGGCATCAGCCACGCACCCAAGCTGACCACCGGCGACGCGCGGGTGCGCTGGGGCGACCCGGCGCTCGCCGTGGGCCGGCAGATCCGGGCCTGCACCCCCGCCCCCGGTGCCTGGACCATGCTGGGCGACGCCCGGCTGAAACTGTGGCCGGTGCGGGACCGCCCGCAGGCGCCGGGCGCGCCGCTGCGCCCAGGGGAGCTGCGGGTCACCAGGTCTGCTGTGCTGGCAGGCACCGCTACGCACCCCGTGGAACTCGGCGACGTCCAGCAGGGCGGCAAACGGAGAATGCCCGCCACCGAATGGGCACGGGGGCTGCGGCTGGGCGCGGGGGAGCCGGGAAGCGGGCAGCCGGGGAGCGGCGGGCCGGCTACCGCGCCGGTTCCGGGCGAGACCGGCGCCGCGGGCCCGGTCCTGGACTGACATGGCCGCCCGCCGCCCCGCAGCACCGGCCAGGACGCCGGCCCGCAGTGCCCCGACCCCGGCCCGCGAGGTCGCGCTGGACGTGCTGCGCGCGGTCACCGAGCGGGATGCCTACGCCAACCTGCTGCTCCCGGCCCTGCTTGCCGAGCGCGGGCTGCACGGCCGCGACGCGGCGCTCGCCACCGAGCTGGCCTACGGGACGCTCCGCGGCCGCGGCAGCTACGACGCCGTGCTGGCCGCCTGCAGCACCCGGGCGCTGGCCGATATCGACCCTCCGCTGCTGGACGTGCTCAGGCTCGGCACCCACCAGCTGCTGGCGACCAGGATCGGCCCGCACGCGGCGGTGGCCACGTCGGTCGCGCTGGCCCGGGCCGTGGCCGGGGCAGGGGCCGCGGGATTCGCCAACGCCGTGCTCCGCCGGGTCGCCACCCGCGACCTGGATTCCTGGATCGCGGCGGTGGCGCCGGACCGGGCGGCCGACCCGGTCGGCTACCTCGCGGTCAAGACCAGCCACCCGGGCTGGATCGTCGCCGCGGTCAGCGAGTCGCTCGGCGAGGAGCCGGTCACCGGGCTGCCGCTGACCGAGGCGGCCCTCGCCGCGAACGGGATACGCCCGCGGGTCACCCTGTGCGCCGTCCCGGGGCTGGCCGCCCCCGCCGATCTCCTCGCCCGGGGCAGCCAGCCCGCGCGGTGGTCGCCGTTCGGCGCCTATCTGGACGGCGGTGACCCGGCCGGGATACCTGAGGTCCGGCAGGGCCGCGTGGCCGTGCAGGACGAGGCGAGCCAGCTCGCTGCGCTCGCGCTGACCCGCGCGGAGACCGGCACCGCCCACCCCGCGGACCCTGGCCCGGGCGATCCGGATGGCGACCGCCGCTGGCTCGACCTGTGCGCCGGGCCCGGCGGGAAGGCGCGGCTGCTCGCCGGGCTGGCGGCGGGCCGTGGCGCCCGGCTGCTCGCCGCCGACGTCAGGGAACACCGGGCCCGGCTGGTGCGCGCGGCGGTGGCCCCGACCGGCGCCGCCGCCGTGGTCGTGGCGGACGGCACCCAGCCCGCCTGGCGGCGCGCCTCGTTCGACCGGGTGATCGCCGACGTCCCCTGCTCCGGGCTCGGGGCCCTGCGCCGCCGCCCGGACGCGCGCTGGCGCAAGACACCGGCCGACGTGGCGGCGCTCGGCGAGCTGCAGCGCTCGTTGCTCCGCACCGCGATCAACGCCGCCAGGCCCGGCGGGGTGATCGCCTATGTCACCTGTTCACCGCACATCGCGGAGACGCGCGCGGTGGTCGGCCAGGTCACCGCCGCCCGCGACAACGTCCTAGTGCTCGATGCCCCCGCGCTGCTCAGTGAGGTGCCGGATCTGGCCTGCCCCGCTCCGGGCGGGCGGTACGCGCAGTTCTGGCCGCACCTGCACGGTACCGACGCCATCTTCCTGGCCCTGCTGCAGAAGTGCTAGCCCAGGGGGCGACCCCCTGGAACCCCCGCTGGCCCAAAGCTCCCACGACTCCGTCGCAGGAGCTTTGGCCCTGCTAGCCCGGGGGAGCGACCCCCCGGAACCCCCCGCTGGCCTAAGGCTCCGTTCCTTCGTCACGGTGCCTTGGCCCTGCTGGCCGAGGTTCAGGTCTCACCTGGTGAGGGCTCGGCCGGACGGCCGGCCCAGCCGCGATGTGCCGATGTCGGCGCGCTGGCCTTGCGCGTAGCCGGTTCCGTAACCGGTGCCGCTGTAGGTCACCCGGGACGTGCGGGTGACCGGGTAGGCCTGCCGCAGGGTGCGCTCGATGATCTCGGTCCGGTCCGCGAGCACTAGCGCCGCCGAGGGGCCGCTGCCCGCCGGGACGTCCGCGGCGCGCTGCGCCGCCCGCTGCTCGGCCGCGCGTACCCGGGCCACCACGGCGGTCGCGAAACCGAGCAGCCAGCTCCGCCGCCAGGCCCGGGTGTTCCGCGACCAGGCCGGCGGCTCGACCGCGGACAGGCCCTGCCACATCTGCAGGAGCAGCGAGGTGTAGAGGACGTCGGTGCGCTCGATGTCCGAGGCGAACCCGAACACGTGAATCCGGGATCCCGGGCCGGCGGCGGGCAGGATCACGCACTGGCAGCGCAACGCGGCTGCCAGCCCGCACAGCAGGTGCGCCCGCACCCTGGCCCAGGGATTGGCGATGTCGATGACCCGGTCGTCCGGCCGGTCCGTCTCCGGCCGCACCGCCGCCAGCAGGGCGCGGTCGATGCCGTACTTCGCCATCAGCTCGGCTGCCTTGGCCGTCAGCGCCTGTGCCTCGGCCGGGGTCACTCCGTCCGCCTCGGCCTTGACCAGCAGCTTGCGGACCCGGGCGAGCAATGCGTCCGGCGTATCGGGGTTCACCGGCGTCCCTCCTGCTGTCGGCCGGTCCATCGCTGACAGGACCGAAGGCTATCGGTGGATGGTGACAGTTGCGGCCGCGGCCGCGGCGCACGAGGAACCCTGCCGGGGGAGCCGGTACCACTCCCGGCGCCACCCGCGCGTGAGCGAGGGCGGCGTCTAGACTTTGCAGTATGGCCGTCCAGATGGCGCCCAGCATCCTGTCCGCCGACTTCGCCCGGCTCGCCGATGAGGCGGCGGCGGTCGCCGATGTGGCCGACTGGCTGCACGTGGACGTCATGGACAACCACTTCGTGCCGAATCTCACCATCGGCCTACCCGTCGTCGAGTCGCTGCTCAAGCACACCGAGCTGCCGCTGGACTGCCACCTGATGATCTCCGAGCCGGACCGGTGGGCCGTCGGGTACGCGGAAGCGGGGGCGCGCAACGTCACCGTGCACGCGGAAGCGCTCAAGGCCCCGACCCGCACCCTGCGCATGATCCGCGCCGCGGGCGCGCGCGCCGGGCTCGCGGTCAACCCCGCCACCGCGGTGGAGCCCTACGAGGACCTGCTGCCTGAATTCGACATGCTGCTGCTGATGACCATCGAGCCGGGTTTCGGCGGTCAGGACTTCCTCGACGTCGTGCTGCCCAAGCTGCGCCGGGCGCGGGCGCTGGTGCAGCGGCACGGCGCGTCGGTATGGCTGCAGGTGGACGGCGGGGTGAGCGAGGAAACCATCGAGCGCTGCGCGGAGGCCGGCGCCGACGTGTTCGTGGCGGGCACGGCGGTCTACGGGTCCGGCAACCCTGCGGCCGCCGTGGAGGCGCTGCGCAAGCGCGCGGAACAGGCCACCGTCCGCGCTCCCTGGCAGCACTGATCCTGGCGGGCCGCCCGGAAACAGCAGCGGAAGGAAGCGGGGAGGCTTGTCGATTCCGAGGCCGGCCGATCGTCGGGCTAAGTAACGGAGCCCTTGACGAAACGGAAGGATGATCAGCATGGCTGAATACATGATCCTCATCTGCGAGGACGAGAGTGCCTACGCCACCGCTACGCCGGACGTCCTCCGGCAGGTGATGGAGGCGCACAACCGGTTCTCTGAGCAGGTCGCCGAGACGGGCGGCAAGATTGTCGAGGGCCGGGCCCTGCAGCCCACATCCACGGCCACCACGATCCGCGGCGATGTGGTGACCGATGGCCCGTTCATCGAGACCAAGGAAGCGGTGGGCGGTTACTACCTGGTCGAGGCGCGTGACCTCGACCACGCCCTGGAGATCGGGAAGCTGTGCCCGGCCCGGTTCGGCGGTGTCGAGGTACGCCCGATCATGGTGTTCGGCTGAGGTGAGCGGATCCCCCCGGTCCGGTGCGGGCGCCGACGTCGGCGCTGGCTCCGGTGCGGGCGAGGCATCCGCCGCGGTCGCCGACGCGCACCGTCGCGAGTGGGCCTTCGTGCTCGCCGCGACGGCGCGCGTCGCCGGGGACCTTGACCTGGCCGAGGAGTGCGTCCAGGACGCCTACGCCGCGGCGCTCACCGCCTGGACCCGTCAGGGCGTGCCGCGCAGCCCAGGTGCCTGGCTCACCACCACGGCGCGCCGCCGCGCGATCGACGCGAAACGGCGGGACCGGGTGCTGCGCGCGAAGCTGCCGCTGCTCATCGAACCGGATCCGCCGGTTGCGGCGTCCGCGCCGCCCGGGGTCGGCCGGGCGGAGGAGGACGAGGTGATCCCCGACGACAGGCTCCGGCTCATCTTCACCTGCTGCCACCCGGCGCTGGCCAGGGAGGCCCAGGTGGCGCTGACCTTGCGGCTGGTGTGCGGGCTGACCACCGTGGAGATCGCGCAGGCGTTCCTGGTCGCCGAGCCGACCATGGCCGCGCGGGTGACCCGCGCCAAGAAGAAGATCTCCGCGGCGCGGATCGCCTACCGCGTCCCCGCGCCCGCCGAGTTGCCCGACCGGCTGGACGCGGTGCTCACGGTCGTGCACCTGCTCTACACCACCGGGCACACCGCCCCCGGTGGCGACAACCTGGTCCGCGCCGACCTGGTCGACCGGGCCATCGGGGTGGCCCGCATGCTGCGCACGCTGATGCCCGACGAGCGGGAGGTGGCCGGCCTGCTCGCGCTCATCCTGCTGACCGACGCCCGCCGGGCCACCCGGGCCGACCCGCAGGGCCGGCTGCTGCTGCTCGAGGATCAGGACAGGTCCCAGTGGGACCGCTCGGTGATCGCCGAGGGCACCGCGCTGGTCCCCTGGGCGCTGCGCGGCGGGCGGCCGGGCCGGTTCGCGCTGCAGGCAGCGATCGCCGCGCTGCACGCCGAGGCGCCCAGCTACGCGCAGACCGACTGGCCGCAGATCGTCGCGCTCTACGACGCGCTGCTGCGGGTCTGGAGTTCGCCCGTGGTGGCGCTCAACCGCGCCGTCGCGCTGGCCATGGCGCAGGGCCCGGCGGCGGGGCTGGCCCAGATCGGGGAACTGGAGGCGGCCGGGCGGCTGGACGCCTACCGCTACCTGCCCGCCGCCAAGGCGGACCTGCTGCGCCGCCTGGGCCGGTGGGAGGCGGCGGCACAGGCTTACCGCGACGCCCTGGCCCTCACCGACAACGCCGCCGAGCGCGAGTTCCTCGCCCGCCGCCTCACCGAGGTGACCGGGGCGCCGTCCTGATCCGGCGCCGGTCCGGCGCCTATCCCGGAGCGGGCCCTGCTGACGACCAGGCCAGGGCGCCATCGGGGCGGAATAGGCGCCGTGGCACACTGGTTACCAAAGCGTAAGCGTGCTCCGGGGTCGGTGAAACTCCGAGCCGGCGGTGACAGTCCGCGACCCGTCCAGGTGCAGTGCCTGGCCGGTTGACCCGGTGGAATCCCGGGACCGACGGTGAAAGCCCGGATGGGAGGAAGCACGCTCGCGGTGTGGCGTTGCGGGCCAGCGCCAGGCCGTGCCGCGCGTTCGCGCGCACCCCGGAGCCGGCGTTAGGACGGCCCGGAGGAGGCACGGATGTTCACCGGAATCGTGGAAGAACTCGGCGAGGTCGTATCCGTCGAGCATCTCGGCGGTGCGGCCCGGATCACCGTGCGGGGACCGCAGGTCACCTCGGACGCGCGGGCCGGCGACTCCATCGCCGTCAACGGCACCTGCCTCACCGTCACCGGCCTGGACGGCAGCGACTTCACCGCCGACGTGATGGCCGAGACGCTGCACCGCACCGGGCTCGGTGACCTGGCCCCGGGCTCGCCGGTCAACCTGGAGCGCTCGCTGCGGGTCGGTGACCGCCTGGGCGGGCACCTGGTCCAGGGCCACGTGGACGGCGTGGGCACGGTCACCTCCCAGGTCACCGGCGAGCGCTGGGACGTGGTCCGGATCACCGTGCCGCCCGGCCTGGCCCGGTACCTGGTGGAGAAGGGCTCGGTCACGGTCGATGGTGTGAGCCTCACCGTGTCCGCCCTCGGCGGCGGCCCGGCAGAGCCGCCCTGGTTCGAGGTCAGCCTCATCCCGGCCACGCTGGCGGCGACCACCCTCGGCCGGCTGCAGCCGGGCGCCGGCGTCAACCTGGAAGCCGACGTGATCGGCAAGTACGTGGAACGGATGCTGGCCGGCCAGCCGGCGGCGGTGCGGTCATGACCGCGGCGCAGGCCCAGGGCACCGTCCCCCTCGACAGCGTCGAGCGTGCCATCGCCGACATCGCGGCCGGCCGCGCGGTCGTGGTGGTGGACGACGCGAACCGGGAGAACGAGGGGGACATCATCTTCGCGGCCAGCAAGGCCACGGCGGAACTGATGGCGTTCACGATCAGGCATGCCCGCGGGCTGATCTGCGCGCCCATGCTGGGCGAGGACCTGGACCGGCTGCAGGTGCCGCCGATGACCAGTGACAACCAGGAGCACATGGGCACCGCGTTCACGATCAGCGTGGACGCCCGCGACGGCATCACCACCGGCATCTCCGCGGCGGACCGCGCCAGGACCGTGCGGGTGCTTGTCGACTCCGCGACCGAGCCCTACGAGATCGTCCGTCCCGGCCACATCTTCCCGCTGCGGTACGCCGAGGGCGGGGTGCTCCGCCGCGCCGGGCACACCGAGGCCGCGGTGGACCTGGCCAGGCTCGCCGGGCTCACCCCGGCCGGCGTGGTGGCCGAAATCTTCAACGACGACGGCACCATGGCCAGGCTGCCCGAGCTGCGGGCCTTCGCCGACCGGCACGGCCTGGCGATGATCACCATCGCCCAGCTCATCGAGCACCGGCGGCACTCCGAGCGGCAGGTCCGCCGGGTGGTGGAGACCCGGCTGCCCAACGCGCACGGCCAATGGCGGGCGCTGGGCTACCTGGACTCGGTCGACGGCACCGAGCACATCGCACTGGTATACGGGGACCTGGGGGACGGGCAGGACGTACTGGCCCGGGTGCACTCCGAATGCCTGACCGGGGACGTGTTCGGCTCGCGGCGCTGCGACTGCGGCGCGCAGCTGGACGCCGCGATGGCGGCCGTCGCCGCGGAGGGCCGCGGCATCGTCTGCTACCTGCGCGGCCACGAGGGCCGCGGCATCGGCCTGCTCGGCAAGCTGCGTGCCTACCAGTTGCAGGACGGCGGGGCGGACACCGTGGACGCCAACCTGGAACTCGGCCTGCCCGCGGACGCCAGGGACTACTCCATCGGCGCGCAGATGCTTGCCGACGCCGGGGCCCGGTCGGTACGGCTGCTCACCAACAACCCGGCGAAGGTGGCCGGGCTGGCGGCCTGCGGGATCGGGGTGCGCAGCATGGTCCCGCTGCCGGTCATCCCGACGCCGGAGAACCTGCGCTACCTCACCGCCAAACGGGACCGCCTCGGCCACCAGATCGACGGGCTGCCCGAGCCGAACGGCGGGCACGCCGGCCAGGTGAGCGGGCTCGCGGAGGCACGGTGAGCGGCAGCGGGCGCCCCCCGGCAGGCGGCACCGTGGACGCGGCCGGGCTGAGCCTGGCCATCGCGGCGACCCGCTGGCACGCGGAGATCACCGACAGCCTGGTGCGCCGTGCCTGCGCCGCGGCGCAGGCCTGCGGCGTCGGCGAGCCGCTGGTGGTGCGGGTGGCCGGTGCGGTGGAACTGCCGGTGGTCGCGGCGGAACTCGCCGCCGGGCACGACGCCGTGGCCTGCCTTGGCGCGGTGATCCGCGGCGGGACCCCGCACTTCGAGTACGTCTGTGACGCCGTCACTGCCGGGCTCACCAGGGTCGCCCTGGACGCGCGAACCCCGGTGGGCAACGGGGTGCTGACCTGTGACACCCTGGAGCAGGCCCGTGACCGGTGCGGGCTGGACGACAGCCATGAGGACAAGGGCTGGGAGGCGGTCGTGGCGGCACTCGACACCGCGCTGGTACTGCGGTCGCTGCGCGAGACCGCCGGGCAGGGCGCGGCCCCTGGGCCCGTGCGGGCCCGGACGGCGCCCGCCAGCGATGCTGCCGGGCGCCTGGACCGGCCACGACATTGACCCGCGGGCGGTACACGGTAGCCACGGGTCGTCGTATGGCATGAAAGGCTGGTTCCTTGCTTTCCCTCGTCCTGCCCAAGGGCTCGCTTGAGCGCGCCACCCTCGATCTTTTCGACGCCGCGGACCTGACCGTCCGCCGCTCCTCGGACCGCGACTACCACGCGTCCATCGATGACCCGCGCGTTGACCGGGTGCGCTTCCTGCGGCCGCAGGAGATCCCGTCCTATCTCGAGCGCGGGCTGTTCGACCTGGGCATCACCGGCCGGGACTGGATCACCGAGACCGGCGCCGACCTGGTCTCGCTCGGCGAGCTGAAGTACTCCAAGGTCACCACCAACCCGGTGCGGGTGGTGCTCGCCGTGCCCGATGCCGCGCCCTGGCGGTCGGTCGCCGACCTCCCCGAGGGCATCCGGATCTCCACCGAGCTTCCGACGCTGACCAGCAGGTACCTGGAGGCGCACGGGATCAAGGCCATGATCGTGCCCTCCTACGGGGCCACCGAAGCCAAGGTCCCCGACATCGTGGACGCGATCGTGGACCTCACCGAGACCGGGTCCTCGCTGCGCCGCAACGGCCTGCGCATCCTGGACACCCTGCTCACCAGCTACACCGAGCTGGTGGCCAGCGTCGCCGCGCACGGCGACGCGGGCAAGCGCGCCGCGATGGAGGACATCGCGCTGCTGCTGCGCGGGGCCATCGAGGCGCGGGGCAACGTGCTGCTCAAGCTGAACGTGCCCGCGGCCGAGCTGGCCGCGGTGACGGCGATGCTGCCGGCCATGTCCTCGCCGACCATCACCACGCTGGCGCGCGGCGACATGAACGCGGTGGAGACCGTGGTGCCCAAGCACAGCGTGAATACCCTGATCCCGGCGCTGAAGGCGGCCGGGGCAAGGGACATCCTGGAGATCCCGATCTCCAAGATCGTCCAGTAAAGGTGCTGGCCCGGGGGAGCGCCGCCCGGAACCCCCTGTGACCTGGTCGTGCTGCGACGTACTGTGGAGGACAGGTGTGCCGGGGCTTCCCTGGCATATTCGCTGGCCGGAACCTGTTAGCACCAGCAGCCGAAAGTTTCGTGGAGGGGTGCGGCCGTGCGCGACATCCTGGGCCAGATCGAGAAGTGGTGGGACGCCGGGGAGACGTTCGGCCTGGCCACAGTGGTGCGGACATTCCACAGCGCGCCCCGTGAGCCGGGTGCCGCGCTGGCCGTGTCGGCGGGCGGGGAAGTCATCGGCAGCGTGTCCGGCGGGTGCGTCGAGGGCGCGGTGTATGAGCTTGCCCAGCAGGTGCTGCAGAGCGGGGAGCCGGTGCTGCAGCGCTACGGTGTCAGCGACGACACCGCGCTGTCGGTCGGCCTCACCTGCGGCGGCATCATCGATATCTTCGTCGAGCCGGTCAGCAAGGAGCGCTACCCGCAGCTCGGTGAGGTAGCCGCCGCGCTCACGGCAGGCCGGCCGGTCGCCGTCGCCACCGTGATCGCCGGCCCCGGGCACCCCGGGGCACGGCGGGTCATCTCCGGGGACGCGCACGACGGCACGCTGGCCGCCGGGGACCGGCTCGACGCGGCCGTGGACGACGACGCGCTCGGGATGCTAGCGCAAGGGCTGACCGCCGTGCGCCACTACGGGGAGCACGGCGAGCGCCGCCTGGACGAGCTGTCGGTGTTCGTCCAGTCGTTCGCGCCGCCGCCCCGGATGCTGGTCTTCGGGGCCATCGACTTCGCGGCCGCCGTCGCGCGGGCCGGGAAGTTCCTCGGCTACCACGTCACCGTGTGCGACGCCCGGCCGGTGTTCGCGACCAGCGCCAGGTTCCCCGACGCCGACGAGGTCGTCGTGCAGTGGCCGCACCGCTACCTGGCCAGCACGCCGGTGGACGAGCGGACGGTGATCTGCGTCCTGACCCACGATCCCAAGTTCGACGTGCCGGTGCTCGAGGTCGCGCTGCGCACTCCGGCCGGTTACATCGGTGCGATGGGCAGCAGGCGGACCCACGAGGACCGGCTCGCCCGGCTGCGCGAGGCCGGGCTCGGCGAGCCGGAACTGGCCCGGCTCCGGTCCCCGATCGGGCTGGACCTCGGCGCCCGGACCCCGGAGGAGACCGCGGTCTCGGTGGCTGCCGAGCTGATCCAGCTCCGCTGGGGCGGTTCCGGCCGCCCGCTCACTGATACCGCCGGGCGGATCCACCACGCCTGAGCCCGGGCAGGCCGCCGCGCGGCGGCCGGGCCAAGGCCCCGTGACGAAGGAACGGGGCCTTGAGCCAGCGGGGGTTCCGGGGGTCGCCCCCCGGGCTAGCAGGGCCGTAGGCTGGCGGACCGTGGCCAACCAGGTGGCGGGCGTGCTGCTCGCGGCGGGCGAGGGGAAACGGCTGGGCACCCCCAAGGCGCTGGTTGAACTGGGCGGCCGCCGGCTCGTCGACCGGGGGGCCGACCTGCTCCGCGAGGGCGGCACCGCCCCGGTGCTCGTGGTGACCGGCGCGGTGCCGGTCACCGTGCCGGGCGTCACCCTCGTGCCCAACCCCGACTGGCGCACCGGCATGGGCTCCTCGCTGGCGGCCGGGCTGCGTGCGCTGCCCGGTGACTGCGCCGCGGCGGTGATCGCCCTGGTGGACCAGCCGCTGATCGGCCCGGACGTGGTCCGGCGGCTGATGGCCGCGCACCGGGCCGGGGCGGAGCTTGCGGTGGCTGCCTACCACGGGCGGGCCCGCAACCCGGTGCTGCTGGCCCGCGGGCACTGGGCCGGGGTGCTCGCGGCGGCCGAGGGTGACGCGGGGGCACGGCCCTACCTGCGGGCTCATCCCGGCCTTGTGACGCTGGTCGAGTGCGCGGACATCGGCCGCCCCGACGACGTGGACACCCCGGAGGACCTGGCCAGGGTCGGCGCCCTGCTGGCCGGCCCTGCCGGGTCGGTGGGCTAGCCAGCCACGCCGGTGGCCTGGATCCCCCAGCGGTGCGTGACGGTCTCGCCGGGTTCCAGGGTGAGCAGGTCGGTGCCGCTGACGAAGGCGTTCGGCGGGCAGGTCATCGGCTCGATGGCCATCGCGCGGCGGCGGTGCTCCGGGCCGAGCGTGTCCCCGGTGAAGACCTGCAGCCATTCGTAGCCCGGGCCGGCCCACAGCGCGACTCCGGCCCCGTCGCTGGTCAGCCGTGCCCAGGCCAGGCCGGCCTCGTCGCGTTCCAGCCCGGTGAAGGCGTGGTCCAGCGTCACCGTCCCGACCGGCCGGGCGGCGCGGAAGTCGAACGGCGTCCCGGCCACGTCACCGGGCGGGCCGGACGGGATGCCGCGCCGGTCCGCGGGCAGCAACTGGCTGACCGGCAGGGTGAGCTCGCATCCGTCCACGGCCGGGGCCCCGGCGGTCAGGTACGGGTGCGAGCCGGTGCCGTACGGAGCCGGCCGGGTGCCCGCGTTGTGCGCGGTCACGCTCACCATCAGGCCGGCCTCGCCGCTGAGCTGGTATTCCACCGTCAGGTCAAGGCGGAACGGGTAGCCGGTGCTCCCGAGCAGAGCCTGATGCAGCACGATCGCATGCGGGTCGTGCCGGGCCAGCGACCACGCCAACCACCGGGTCAGGCCGTGGATCGCGTTCCCGGCGGCGGGCTCGCTCAGGTCCAGCTGATATTCGGTGCCCGCCATCCGGTAACGGCCGCCGTCGATCCGATTCGGCCAGGGCAGCAGGAGCTGGCCGGCCCCGCGGGGGGAAGCTCGTCAGCGTGGTAGGCGGTGATCAGCGGGCGGTCACGATGCCGCAGCTCACGCAGCCCGGCGCCCAGTTCGGTGACAACGGCCAGGTAGTCGTCCCCGGCGATCTCGTACTGTGCTCCGGTGAGCGGGCTTGCGGCAGGCGTCATGACAGACATTGTCCCTGTCGGAGCGGGATTTTTCGCCGAAGATGGCGCAGTGCCGGCGGGGCTGCTTGGGGAGCGGGGGGACCGTCAGCCCCGCCGGCAATTGCACGATAGTCGTACCGGGGAGGAACGCGCGCCATGTTCATCAACGACGCTGGTGAAGGGGCCGCCACGACCGGTCGCGCGGGCTAGCTGAGGTCGTGCCGGGCACCCGCGGGGGCGGCCGCGGGCAGCAGGGCACCGTTGCGGACCGCCTCCGCGGCGAGCACGCCGAACAGGTAGAAGTAGGCGGCCTCCTCGTCGGTGAACGAGCGTGCCTCGTGCCGCGCGCCGTCCATCGCCATGAAAACCTCGAACCCGCCGGGGCCCGCTATCAGGCACAACGCGCCCTCGATCTCGGTTTCCAGCGCGTAGGCCGTCCGCGGGATGGCCGCCAGGTCCGCCAGCTCACAGAAGATGTCCCTGGTCTGGACCCGCTGGCGCCGGGCGGCCCGGCCGCCTCCGTCCGGGACCGGCTCGCGGCGGGGAGCGGGGGCGGCGGCCGCGAGGGGCAGGCCCAAGTCCAGGTCCAGGTCCAGGCCCGGGCCCGGGTGGTACGGGTAGCTCGACTGCGCCGCGGCCGGGCCGGCCGGCGGGGCCAGCCGGAGCGGCTTTTCGATCCGCTCCTCGATCAGCCCGGTGACCTCCTCGCGGGGGGTGAGCAGCTCGAACACGCCCCGGTCCACCTGCCAGTACCCGAGGCTGGCCGCCAGGCCGGCGTCCGCGCCGAGGTAGGCGATGTGCAGCCGGTCACCCAGGTCGTCCAGGACAATGCAGGGCTCGTTGCGGAACGTTCCCACCGGCCGGGATTCCCACAGCGCGTCGACCTCGGCGCGGATCACCCGCTTGCGCCAGTGCCCGGTGGCCGGCTCGAAGCCGAGCTCCTCCGGCGGCGGGCAGGCTGCGAACAGCACCACGTCGGACCCGGACGGGCCCACCCCCGCCTCGTAGGGCACGCCACGGTAGGTCGCCATCAGCCGGTATCTCATCTGTCAGGCCTCCCTCAGCGGTCGCAACCACACCTGCCCGTCGTACCGGCCGATGAATTCCTCGGCACCGAACGTGACCCGGCTCATCTCGGCCCCGACGGGGATGGGCACCGGCAGCGTGAAGAACTCGGGGATGGCGCTGACCGGGCTCCCGGACGCGGCGCGGGGACTGGCCACCAGCGAGGCCGACATGTCCTGCGCGATCCAGCGCAGCACGAACAACTCGGCCATGTCGGCGGAGAACTCAGATCCCTCGTAGCCCAGGGCCAGGGCCTGGTAGTAGTCGGCCGGTGTGTGGAACGTGCAGTCATTGACCCGGTACACATAGCCGGCGATCACCAGGCGCTGCCCAGCCAGATAGGGCTCGACGAGGCGTGGGGGGATGACCTTCACCACGGGGGTGCCAGGTTCGATGGATCTCGTCGGCAACTCAGCCTGAATCACACGGTCCTCTGGGGCGGTGGATTGACCTGCGATGCAGTTCCAAAGACTCTCATATGGGAATTTACGCCTCAACCTGCCTGGCCGTGGCTGAATCGACAGCGGGGAAACAGCAGGCCCGCCGGGGCGGCTAGGGTAGGGCCGTGGCTGGGCGAAGGCTTGCCGGACCGCGCTTTCCCGACGACGACGGCTCCGCCGGGCCGCAGCTGACGGCGGCGCTGACCGCGTACGCCGCAGGCCAGGGCAGCGAGCACGCGGTGCTGGCGGCGCTGGACTCCGCCCGCCTGATGGTTCCCGTGGTGGCCATGCCCGTCGCGGAGGATGCCCCGGGCCCGGACGGGCCGCGCCGGGAAAAGTCCAGCGAGATGGCCCTCCCCACGGTGATCGGCGCCGACGGCAGGGCCGCGCTGCCCGCGTTCACCAGCGCGTCCTCGCTGGCCCGGTGGCGGCCCGGGGCCCGGCCGGTGCCGGTGCCCGCGGCCCAGGTCTGGCAGTCCGGTGCCAACGACGCGAGTGCGGTGGTCATCGACATCGCCGGGCCGGTGCCGTTCGCCGTGGACGGTGCCCGGCTGGCCGCACTGGCGCAGGGCAGGCCGCCCCCGCTGCCGCACGAGGACCCGGATGTGACGGCGCTGGCCCACGAGGCGCTGGCAGCCGAGCCGGTCATCGCCGGGTACCGGCTGCAGCCCGGCACGGGCGGGACCGACCTGACGCTGGTGCTCGTTCCGGTGCCCGGTCATGGCCCCGGGGAGGTGCGGGACGCCGCCCAGCGGGCGGGCCAGCGGCTGATGGGCGGTGCGGGTGACCGGCTGCGGCGCGGGATCCAGATCGCCGTCGCCGGGTGAGGCAGCGCGCCGCGGTGTGATCACGCCCGGCCGCTTCGTGGGAGGATCGGCATCATGCTTCGCTGGCTGACCGCGGGAGAGTCGCACGGGCGGGCGCTCGTCGCGATCTGCGAGGGGCTGCCCTCGGGCGTCAAGGTCAGCACCGCCGACGTGGCTGCGGCGCTGGCCCGCCGCAGGGCCGGGTACGGCCGTGGCGCGCGGATGAAGTTCGAGCAGGACGAAGCGGAGATCACCGGCGGGGTGCGGCACGGCGTGACGCTCGGCAGCCCCGTGGCGATCCGCATCGGCAATACCGAGTGGCCCAGGTGGGACACCGTGATGGCGCCCGACCCGGTGCCCGCCGGCGTGCTGGACGAGCTGGCCAGGGGCGCGCCGCTGACCCGGCCCCGGCCCGGCCACGCGGACCTGGCCGGGATGCAGAAGTACGGCCACCACGACGCCCGGCCGGTGCTCGAACGGGCCAGCGCCCGCGAGACCGCCGCCAGGGTGGCGCTCGGCGAGCTGGCCCGGCGGTACCTGCGCCAGGCGTTCGGCATCGAGATCGTGAGCCACGTCGTGGCGATCGGCCCGGTCTTCGCACCGGACGGCGTGGCGCCCCGGCCGGAGGATGCGGCGCGGGTCGACGCGGACCCGGTGCGCTGCCTGGACCCGGCTGCGAGCGCGGCGATGCAGGCGGAGATCGACGCCGCGCGCAAGGACGGCGACACGCTCGGCGGGGTGGTCGAGGTGGTGGCCTACGGCCTGCCGCCGGGCCTGGGCAGTCATGTGCACTGGGACCGCAGGCTGGACGGGCGCCTGGCCGCCGCGCTGATGAGCATCCATGCGATCAAGGGCGTCGAGGCGGGAGACGGGTTCGCGACCGCGCGCCGCCGCGGCTCGTGCGCGCACGACGAGATCGAGGGCTCCGGGGACGGGGTGCGGCGGCGGACCAACCGGGCAGGCGGGATCGAGGGCGGAATGACCACAGGGGAGCCGCTGCGGATGCGCGCGGCGATGAAGCCGATTTCCACGGTGCCGCGGGCGCTGGACACCGTGGACGTGCGCACCGGCGAGCCGGCCAAGGCGATCAACCAGCGCAGCGACGTCACTGCGGTGCCCGCGGCCGGCGTGGTCGCCGAGGCCATGGTGGCGCTGGTGCTGGCCGAGGCGGCCGCGGAGAAGTTCGGCGGTGACTCGGTCGCAGAAGCCCGCAGGAACCTGCGCGGCTACCTGGACGCGCTGGTGATCGCATGAGCCCCGCGGCCGTGCTCATCGGGCCGCCCGGCGCGGGCAAGTCCACCGTCGGCCCGCTGCTCGCCGCGCTGCTCGGGGCGGATTTCACCGAGACCGACGCCCTGGTCGAAGAGGCAGCGGGCAAGCCGGTCAGCGACATCTTCATCGCCGACGGCGAGCCCGCCTTCCGCGACCTGGAGCGGACCGCCGTGGCCCGGGCCCTGGACCAGCACACCGGGATCGTCTCGCTCGGCGGCGGAGCGGTGATGGATCCGCAGACCAGGCAGCGGCTGGCCGGGCACCGCGTGGTGTACCTGCAGACTGGATTCGCCGCCGCGGCGCGGCGGGTGGGGCTCGATTCGCCGCGCCCGCTGCTGATCGGCAACCCGCGCGGGCGGATGCGCGAACTGCTCGCCGAGCGCCTGCCCGTCTACGAGTCGCTGGCCCGGATCACCGTCGTCACCGACGACCGCGGCCCGCAGGAGATCGCGGACGAGATCGCCGCCGCGATCACCGCCCGGATCGCCGCGGCGGCCGGGGAAGGGGCCGGCACCGGCGCTGGCGAGGGCGACTGGGCGGGCGAGGAGGACGAGCATGGCAGCGGCTGACAGGGCGCCCGCGGCGCCCGCCGGGGTGCCTGCGGCAAACCCGTGAGCGTCACCAGGATCGACGTCGGCGGGGAGCGCCCGTACCAGGTCGTCGTCGGCACCGGTGTGCTCGGCGAGCTGCCCGCGCTGGTCGGGGACAAGGCCCGCACCGTGGTCGTGATCAGCCCCGAGGGCCTGGCGGCCATCGTGCGCCCGGTCTGCGGGGCGCTGGCGGCCGCCGGTTACCTGGTGCATTCCGAGACGGTCCCGGCGGGCGAGGCGGCCAAGGAGATCGGCGTGGCCGCGCGGCTGTGGTCCCGGCTGGCCGGGCACGGGGTCACCCGCAGCGACGCCGTCGTCGGCGTGGGCGGCGGCGCGACCACGGACCTGGCCGGTTTCGTGGCCGCGACCTGGCTGCGCGGGGTCCGCCTGGTTCTCGTGCCGACCACGCTGCTGGCCATCACCGACGCCGCGGTCGGCGGCAAGACCGCGATCAACACCGGCGACGGGAAGAACCTGGTCGGCGCGTTCTACCCGCCCGCCGGGGTGCTCGCCGACCTCGCCGCGCTGGAAACCCTGCCAGCCAGCGAGTACGCGAGCGGATTGGCCGAGGTGATCAAGGCGGGCTTCATTGCCGACCCGGTCATCCTCGACCTGATCGAAGCGGACCCGGCCGGCGCGGTGGTCCCGCACGGCCGTCATGCCAGGGAGCTTGTCGAGCGGGCCGTCCGGATGAAGGCCGGGGTGGTCACCGGCGACCCCTGGGAGGCCGGGCGGCGGGAGATCCTCAACTACGGCCACACCCTCGGCCATGCCATCGAACTCGTGGCGGATTACCGGATCCGGCACGGGGAGGCGGTCTCGGTGGGCATGGTGTACGCGGCCGAACTGGGCCGCCTGGCAGGCCGTCTGGACGCGGCCACGCTGCACCGGCACCGGCGGATCCTGACCGGTGCCGGGTTGCCCACCAGCTACCTGGCCGGCGCCTGGCCGGCCCTGCGCAAGGCGATGGCCGTGGACAAGAAGGCGCGCGGCGCGGCGCTGCGCTTCGTGGTGCTGGAGGGCCCGGCCCGGCCGGTCATCCTCGCCGATCCCCCTGAGGACCTGCTGGAGCAGGCGTATGCGGAGGTGACGTCACGGTGAGGCCGGTGCTGGTGCTCAATGGCCCGAATCTCGGGCGGCTCGGCTCCCGCGAGCCCGACGTGTACGGCACGGTGGACTTCGAGGCCCTGGCGGAATCCTGCCGGGCCACCGGCCGCAGCCTCGGGCTGCGCGTCGAGGTCCGGCAGACCGACGACGAGGCTGAGCTCATCGCCTGGGTGCACGAGGCCATCGACCAGCGGCTGCCGGTGGTACTGAACCCGGCCGCGTTCACCCACTACTCCTATGGCCTGCGCGACGCGCTGGCCATGCGGACCGCGCCACTGATCGAGGTGCACATCTCCAACCCCGCGGCACGCGAGTCGTTCCGGCACACCTCGGTGGTGGCCGGGGTGGCGGACGGCACGATCGCCGGTTTCGGGCTGCTGTCCTACCGGCTCGCGCTGCAGGCGATCGCCGAGCTTGCCGCCCCGGCCCAGGACGACGGCGAAGGCCTGCCGGCAGCGCAAGGACCGTTGCGGTTACCGTTTTACGCACCACGGGCAAAACGATCCGGCGGCGCGAGCGTGACAGCGGAAGGCGGGACAGGATGCGCATCGGGATGTCGCTGAACTACGCCGGCGGTTTCGCCGAGACGGTGGAGGAACTCGCCGACTACGAGAAGGCGGGACTGGAGATCGTCTTCGTGCCGGAGGCGTACAGCTTCGACGCGGTCAGCCAGCTCGGCTTCATCGCCGCGAAGACGCAGCGGCTGCAGATCGCCTCGGGGATCTTCCAGCTCTACTCGCGCACGCCCGCGCTGACCGCGATGACCGCGGCCGGGCTCGACTACGTGTCGGGCGGCCGGTTCACGCTCGGCATCGGGGCGTCCGGGCCGCAGGTGATCGAGGGCTGGCACGGCGTGCCCTATGACGCGCCGATCGGCCGGACCAGGGAGATCATCGAGATCTGCCGGATGGTGTGGCGCCGCGAGCGGCTGGTGTACAACGGCAGGCACTACACGCTGCCGCTGCCCGCCGGCCAGGGGACCGGCCTCGGCAAGCCGTTGAAGCTGATCAACCACCCGGTGCGGGAGCGGATCCCGGTTTTCGTGGCCGGGATGGGCCCGAAGAACGTGACGATGATCGCGGAGCTGGCCGAGGGCTGGGAACCGATCTTCTACTTCCCCGAGCGGGCGGCCGGGGTGTGGGACGGGCCGCTGGCGGCCGGCCGCGCCCGCCGGGATGCCACGCTGCCGCCGCTGGACGTGGTGGCGCAGGCGGGCCTGGCCATCGGCGAGGACGTGGGCGGCTACCTGGACCTGGCCCGGCCGATGCTGGCGCTGTACATCGGCGGCATGGGCCCGCACCGGGACAAGGGCAGCAACTTCTACTACGAGCTCGCGGTGCGGTACGGCTTCGGCGAGCAGGCCGCCAGGATCCAGGACGCCTACCTCGACGGGCGCAAGGACGAGGCCGCCGCCCTGGTGCCCGCCGAACTGCTGGCCGGGATTTCGCTGGTCGGGCCGGAGGGGTACGTGGCGGAGCGGCTCGCCGCGCTGAAGGAGTCCGGGGTGACCACGCTCAACGTGACCCCGATCGCGCCTGCCCACGCCGACCGGGTCGCCCTGATCGAGAAGGTCCGCGACCTGGCCGGCTGACCGTCCGCACGCATGCTGCCCCGGGCCGTGGCTGACCAGAGCTCGACCGCGGGCGGGACGACATCGGGGTTGCCGGGCCCGGGCTGGGCTGTGCAATCCCGGTGCCGGTCGGCGTGCCTTCAACCGGTTGTGGCGGTTTCTTTACATACTTGACGATGTGAGCCAGAATCCGCCGCCCAGGGCCGATCGTCCCCGTGGCGGGCCGGTCCGTGGCGGTGCGCCGGTCCGTGGCGGTGCGCCCGCCCGCCGCGGTGCGCCCGGTCCCCGCCCGAAGGTCTCGGCCGCCACGTACTGGCGCCGCCGGATAGTTGTCCTCGGCGTGGGCGCGGGATTGCTCACCACCCTGAGCTGGGCGGTGAATGGCCTGCTTGCGACCGGATCGACGGCGGGCCATCCCGGCACCGCAGCCAATACGCCAGCGCGGCACACTCCGCCCGCGCGGCACACCCCGGCCCGGCACGGCGGAGACCAGGCATCGCCGGCGGCCTCGCCGTCCGCCAGCCCCAGCCACGCGCCCGCGCGCCACAGGGCCAGCCGGGCGCCCCACGTTTCCGGGAGAACGCCGGCCTGTGCCCCGGGTAACGTGACGCTCACCGTTTCGTCCCCGCAGTACTGGTACCAGTCGGGCAGCACGCCCCGGTTCACGGTGCGCGCCGCCTCCACCGAAAGCCAGCCCTGTCACTTCGACATGGGCGCACGGTTCGTGTCACTGGTCATCGATTCCTCCGGCGGCCGGCAGATCTGGAGTTCGGCGGACTGCGTGAGCGGCTCCGGCTCGCACCCGGTCGTCCTGGCCAGCGGCACGGACGCCGCCCTGCACGTCTCCTGGGACCGGAGGCCCTCGTCAGCTGGCTGCGGGGATTCCGGCTCCCCGGTGCGCCCGGGCGAGTACCGGGTCACCGCGGCTGCCGGCGCCGACCACAGCAAGAGCGTGAACATCGTGCTCGGCGCCAAGGGCGTGTCCGGTCCCTGACCCCCCTGGAATTCCGGTCCCTGACCCGGATGCCCGATCGCTGACCCGGATATGTCCGGTAGCTGAGCTGATCCCCCCTGTCGGCCGGCAGTTATCCCGGACTGTGCTTCGCGATCCGGTGCCGTGACTGCTCCCGCCGCGGGTTACTACGAAATCGTCATATACGACATCGCAGGACCGGGCGGGCCGTGCTTGGCGACCGGGCGGGCCGTGCCTGGCTCGCGCTGGACTGGCCAGCGCGAGCCAGGCACCACCCTGGTTAGGAGGCCTGCCAGGACATTCCGGGGTCGCTGGCTGTGCAGGTGGCGATCACGATCTGGGTTCCGTCGGCCGTGGTGTCGCCGGGGTCAGCCAGGCACAGGCCCGAGCCCGGATTCACCAGGCTGATCCCAGTGCCCGCGGGCACCAGATGCCATTGCTGCGCCTTGGTGCCGTTGCAGGAGAACAGGTCGACCACGCTGCCCGTCGCCGTGGCGCCGTGCTCGACATCGAGGCACTTCCCGTTGATGCGCAAGGTCCCGTCCGTCTGGGCCTGCCATGCCTGCTCGGGCGTGCCGTCGCAAGTTGAGAGCACGATCTTGGTGCCGTCTGCCGCCTGGTCGCCCAGGTCGTCGAGGCACATCCCGGGGATCTGCGAGGTCACCGGCCCGGCGGGCAGCGTCCACGACTGGTTCTGGTAACCGTTGCACGGCCAGAGCACGACCCGGGTCCCGCTGGTGGTGCTGAAGCCAGGGTCGGCGAGGCACATTCCCGACCAGGGGTTGAGCAGCCCGATCGGGCGTGAGCCGCGGGCGGGGTTCAGTGCGCGCGGGTAGATCAGGCGCCATTGCTGAGCCTGCGTGCTGCCGCACTGCGCCAGCCCCACCGGGGCGCCCTGGGCCGCCGTGGGAATCGTGAGGCATTCGTTGTTGATCCGCAGCGTGCCGTCCTGTGCGTAGGTCCAGCCCTGCGCGCTGCTCCCGGCTGCAAGCCTTGATCACGGCCCGGGTGGCGGCCGGCCCGCCGCCCGCCGCGGTCAGGCAGTCACCGAGGGCCGACTGGACCTGCCCGGCCGGCCCTGTCGTGGGCGCGCCGGTCACGCTCCAGGTGAACGAGACCGAGCCGGACTGCCCCTGACTGTCGGTGGCGCTGACCATCACCGGGAAGCTGCCCACCGCCGTCGGCCAGCCGGTGATCAGCCCGGCCGGGCTGATGGCGGTGCCCGGCGGCAGGCCCGCGGCGGAGAACGACACGCTGTTGCTCGACACCGGGCCGGCCGGCATGATCTGGAGGTTCACGGTGCCGCCCGCCGCTGTGCCCTGGGGGCCGGGATCCAGCAGCGGTATCGCTGCCGGGTTCATCTGGTCCAGGTCGGTGTCGCCCGGAGCTTTGATCCCACTGATGCTGCCGGCGCTGGAGTACTGCCAGAACGAGTAGTTGCTCCACCCGGCCGTCACGATCGGCTTCGGCGCGGAGGTGTAGTCGGGGACCCAGAGCGGGAACTGCCCGAACCGCGAGGCGCCGCCGGTGCAGTCCTGCCACCATGGCGCGGGCCCGTAGATGATGGGCTCCTTGCCCGTCTTGGCCTGAACCTCGCTGCTGAACTGGGTAATCCACGATTTCATGGCTGACCGGCTGAGCCCGTAACACTCGGAACCGTACGGGTTGTACTCGATATCCAGCATGATCGGCGGCAGTGTGCCGCCCGCCGAGGCGAGGTACTTGGTGAGGTAGTCCGCCTGTGCGACAGGGCTGGCCGAGCTGCCATTGCCGTTCGGGATCGCGAACACGTAGGCCATTACCGACAGCCCGGCCGCCTTCGCCTCGGCCAGGTCGGTGAGCGCGAAGGGGTTCCGGTAGTAAGCGCCTTCGGTCGCCTTGACGGCGGCGAACTTAATGCCCGCCCTGGCGACTTTCCGCCAGTTAATGCTGGCGCCGCCGGGATGCTGAAAGCCGGCAACATCCACGCCCTGCACGGCCCCCGCGAGCCCCGATCCCGGCTCATTCTCCGTGACGCCGTTCTTTGCGTCCCCGTGGCCCGCGAGTTCGCGGAGAACCTTCGGCGAGTGCGTGGCCGCGACGTTGAAATGGCTCACCCGCTGCGGGTGGTGCTTCGCCGTGGTTGCCGCGTGCCGTCCATGCGCCGAGGAACCCGCGGACGTTTCCGCCACCGCCGCCACGGAAAGGGCCGCGACCGCCGCGACGCCAAGTCCGACACTTACGACGATTCTCGGCAGTCGCCAACCGGGCAGTGCCCACATCGTTGCTCCCTGAGTCCCTATCTGTGCACGAACGGTGACCATTTGCCCGCATCGTCAGGCCGATGCCTGAGATGGCCGCTTATGAGCGGCTTCAGTCAAGCACTTACGTCACTAATAGTCGCGTAAGGAGCATTCGTGTCGTCATTCGAATTTTCGCCATGGCGGATTGGGCAGGCCGTGCCGGGCGCCGTGAGCGCGGCCGTGCGGCCACTGGCGCCGGCGGTCAGTCACCACCCAGCGAGCGCCGCTGCGGGGCGATGCCGGCGAAGCTGGCGGGAGTCAGCGGCATCGGATGCAGGTGCCGTGCGTGGATGACCGCCAAGAGCTTGGTCATTTGCTGGCCCAGGCCGGGGACCCAGTGCAGGAGCACGATCTCGCCGGGTTCTAGTCCCTTGTCGTTCCAGGTGCGGACACCGGTGGTGGTGACCGTGGCACTCCAGCCCACCAGGTCTTTCAGCCCGGCACGGTAGGCTGCCGCCGCCACGGTGGGGTCCCAAGCGCCATACGGTGGCCGGCCCATGGCCGGGGTTTTGCCGAACCACCGCCCGAGTGCCGCGCGCGCCTGCGCCCACTGGAGAGTCGCCTGGCTCAGGGACAGCTTGGTGAGGTCGGGGTGGGAGACCGTATGGTCGCCTATCGTCCCGCCCGCCTCGGCGAAGGCGCGCCAGTACACCAGGTTTCGCTGGGCTGCCTGCTCGATGAGGAACGCCGTGACCGGCAGATGGGTCCTTTGCATGGAGACCAGGACCTGTGAGCTCGGCGTCCAGCCGTCGTCCACGGTGATATAGACGGCCCGGCCGGCCGGGCTGGCGAAGGAGTAGAACGGAATCGCGGGCAGGGCAGGCACGGTCACATGCACGGTGGCCCGTTCGCCATCCCGGGCGGTCAGCCGCAATCCAGCCCGGCATCCGGCCGGGCTCTTGGCCACGGTGACCTCCGCGGGCGCCGGGAAGCCGATCTGGGCCGAGCCGCACAGCGGCCTGAGCGGTTGCTGGCGGAGCGGGCTGGACGCCCTGATGAGCAGCCCGCGCGAGGTGTGGCGAACCGTAGCGACCAGCCTCGGCGGCATGGTGATGGTCAATGTCCGGGTGATCGGCTGCGGCCCCTGCACCTGGACCAAAATCTGGGATTGACCGCCCGGCGGGACCGGCGCGCGAACCTTCCCGCGACCGGGCGCGGCCCGCCACAGGTGCCCCTTTCCGGCCTCCGATACCACGAGGCGGCTGCGGGCCATGATGTCGCCGGCCGAGGGCCCGCTGCCCGGGGTGAGCCTGATGGTCACCTTGTTGGAAGCCGCGGACACCGACCACGTGATGCCGGGCCTGGATTGTGCCGCGGCCTCGGCGCGCTGGCCCAGCCACGCCACGATCAGGCCGACCCCCACCAGTGCGCCCGCTGCGGCCAGCATGGGAGGGCGCCGGGCCGACGGCGGGCGCCCGTCGCGGCGGGCGAATGACGGCCGCGGAACGCCGAATGACGGCCGCGGCACAGCGGGCCGGGTGCTCACCGGCGGCGGCACGCCGGGCCGGGCGGCAGGCCCGCCCTCGCTGGTCACGCAAGCCCCCCGGGCGCCCCCACCCCGCTGCGCGCCGTCAGCGGCCGCACACCACAGCAGACTTGTGCATATGCCCTCACGACACCCCAGAATCGCACGTTCTGCCTGCTGGACCGCATACGCCGCGCCGCGATGCGGCGAACTCGTCCCGCGGCCCACGGGCATGAAGGTGACATCGAGGCCTCTAGGGGGGACCAGCTTCACATTCATGGCGGCCCTCATGTGAGTGCCGTGTGTGACCAGTGGGATCTGTGTGCACCCTGAGTATCTCTGAGCCCCAGTGGTGCTAATGAGAAATGCGGCGCCAGGCCCTCTGGATGAGCCTCAGACCGCGAGCACCACAACTGTGCCACAAATAAGCGGCGACGCGCATTATAAATGTCCTCGGCTGGAACCACAAGGCTCTTGATGGCAAAGATCTTGATCGCTGGCACGGAAAGTATCAGGCCAGGCATGACTGGTAAATTCAGCCGAGCCCCGGCGTATTTTGTCCTGGACCGTTACCTGGGGCTGGAGGAATGCAAATGTCTCAATACTCCGACGAACTGGGAGCGTGGTGGACCGAGTTCCCCGGCAGTGACCGGGCGGCCTGGCTGGCGTCCACGCCCGGAGCGCTGGCCCCGGCCCGGGACGGCGTCAGGGGGGCCATGTCGCGGCGGGCACTCCGGCACGGCCTCGTTGTCCCGGCCGGCAAGCGCGAGCGCGCCAGGCGCGAGAAGACAGCGGAGTGGCGGCGCCAGACGGTGGCCGGCATCCGCGAGCCTCCGCTCAAGTCGGGCGTGATAACGGTTGGCTCGGGCTTCGGCGGGACCGGCAAGACGGACGTGGCGGTGACGCTTGCGGCTATCTACGCCGCTGTCCGGCCTTCGGACCGGGTCATTCTGGCCGACAGCAACGACGACATGCCCCATGGCTACATCAGGCTCGGCGGCATGCCGGTCGAGGCGCTGCCGCCGGGCCAGCGGACGCTCTCCGTCCGCGGCTTTTATCAGGCCTGCGTGGCAGGCAGCATCAAGGTTTACGCTGACCTTCGCGATGCGGTCGCATGGCTGCAGGGAGTAGCCGTGATCCGCGGCGACACCGCCGATGAATGCGTGGGCGTCGACTTCGGCGAACAGGAGTACCTGACGGTTCTGGAATTTCTCCAGTGCATGTCCAACATCGTCATCAACGACGGCGGGACGGGGCTGTTCGCAAAACTTCAGGTCGGCACGCTCCTGCATGGTGACAAATACGTCTTCGTGACCGAGGCATCCCAGCTTGGTTTCTGGTCCATCGGCCAGGTTTTCAGCAGGTACCGGAACTACGAGGGAGAGAAAGAAAGACCGCTGACCGAGCAGGAGATGAGGCACCTCAATGGCCTCATGGACGAGGCCACCATAGTCGTGGACAAGTTCGCCGTGAGCGACCCGGAGCAGGCCCGGTGGTACGCCCGGATCTGTGAGAACTTCGACGGAACGCGCGTGTCGGTGGTCGCGGCTCCATGGGACCAGGCGCTCGCCAACCGGGTGCCGCTGGATCTCGGCGCCGTGGCCGAGGCGACGCTGGACGCCAAGCTGGCCATGGCCGAGGTGGTGCTGCGCGGCGTCGACCGCGTCAACCGCAGGCGGCATGGCCTCCCCGAGGAGACGGGAAAGGCCGACTACGGCCAGTGGGGCGCGGCCGAGCCGCCGCGCTGGCTCTCCGAGCCGATGCCTCCCGCCGCGGCGAACGGTGCCCAGGAGACGGCCGCCGACGCGGAGCCCGTGCGGCCCGTTTCCTGGCACAACGGCGCTGGTGAGTGAGGGCCTAGCCGCCAGGGGGCGTGAGACCAGCCGCGTGAATGTGGGCCTGCTGTTCAAGAGCAACACCAGGCCCACATTCACGGGCTGACGGGCAGCGCCGGGATGGTCAGACGGACTTCTGGTAGGCGCGGAACATCAGCACAGACAGCCCGGTGACCGCGATGGCGAGCGCTGCCAGGCCGCCGCCCTGCAGGCCCACCCGGGCCCAGTCGGGGTTCGCGCTCATCGCCGAGCGGCCCGCCTCCAGCGCCCAGTTGACCGGGTTGCAGTTTGCCACGATCCGCATCCAGTGCGGCATCAGTGCCTCGGCCATGAACGCGGTGGACAGGAACGTGAGCGGGAGCAGCAGGAACGAGTTGATCCCGATGATCGTCTCCCGCTGCCTGGCCAGCATGCCGACCGTGTTGGAGAACGCGCTGAACACGATCGCGACCAGCACCGCGGTGACGATCAGCACCAGCAGCCCGGCGACGCCACCGGCGTAGTGCGCGCCGCCCGCCCAGCCGAGCAGCACGATGATGACCGACTGCACCGTGCAGATCAGGGCCTGCATCACGGCGGAGGCGTTGATGATGGCCGAGCGGTGCAACGGCAGCACCAGGAACCGGTCCATGATCCCCCGGTCGATCTCCTCGAGCACGGTCATGCCGCTCCACATGCTGGCCGACAGTGCGCTCATGATCACCACGCCCGGGACCAGGTAGTCCAGGTAGGACGGGGCGCCGAAGCCGGGCAGCTCCACGACCCTGCGGAATAGCGAGCCGAACAGGAACAGCCAGATGACCGGCTGGATCAGCATGATGGCCAGGTAGGCGGGCTGGCGGGCGATCGCCCGTAGCTGCCGTCCGGTCATCCAGGTGGTGTGCGCGGCGATCGTGGTCATTTCGAACCTCCCTGGGTGGCAGGCGTGGCAGGGGACTGGTCGGCGTCGGTGAACCGGCGGCCGGAGTAGCGCAGGTACACGTCGTCCAGCGAGGGGCGGGCGACGGTGGCGGCCAGGACGGTGACCCCGGCGCCCCTCAGCGCGGCGATCACGCCGGGCAGGGCGGTGGCGCCCTCGTCGGCCCGGGCGCTCAGGCTGGTGCCCTCCACCCGCGGCTCGCGGACGCCGGGGACCTGTGCCAGCGCGGCGAGCGCGTGGTCACCGGCGGTGTCGCTGGCCAGTTCCAGGTGCACGGCGTCGCCGTGCAGCTCGCCCTTGAGCTCGTCGGGGGTGCCCGCGACCACCACCCGGCCGCGGTCCACGATGGCCAGCCGGCTGGCCAGCTGGTCCGCTTCCTCCAGGTAGTGCGTGGTGAGCAGGATGCTGAGGCCCTCGGCCGCGGCGAGCCGGCCGATCTCGGCCCACATGGCCGAGCGGGACTCCGGGTCCAGGCCGGCCGTGGGCTCGTCGAGGAACAGCACCTGCGGCCGGTTGACCAGGCCCATCGCCACGTCCAGCCGGCGCCGCATGCCGCCCGAGTAGGTGCGCGCCCGGCGGCCGGCCGCGTCGGCCAGCCCGAACCGGCCAAGCAGGTCGTCCGCCCGGCGGGCCAGAGCGCGGCCGCGCAGGCCCTGGATCCGGCCGGACAGCATCACGTTCTCCCGGCCGGTCGCGACCGGGTCCGCGCCACTGAGCTGGGCGACCACGCCGATGAGGTGGCGCACACTGGCGGGCCTGGCCCGCACGTCCAGTCCGGCCACCATGGCGGTGCCCGAGTCGGCCTGGGCCAGGGTGGTGAGGATCTTGACGGTGGTGGACTTGCCGGCCCCGTTCGGGCCGAGAAGAGCGAAGACCGTACCGGCCGGGACCGCGAAGCTGAGCCCGTCCAGGGCCTGGATTCCCTTGGGGTAGGTCTTGACGAGGTCGCGTGCCTCGATCGCCAGCGTGCCGCCCGTGCTCGCGGCCGCGGGCGCCGACAGTGCTGTCTGAATGGTCATGCTGCCTTCTCCCTGATGGTCGGGTGTGTGCACCGGTCCACGAGGGAGCAGCCAAGTACTCTTGGAGTGCTCACTCGGTCTGGTCTCGCTCCCGCGGGACCGGTTCGGGGGTTCACGGCCCCCGGCCAGGTGTTGCCGCACCATGCCGGGGGCCGGTTTAGGTCGATCAGCCTGGCTGGGCTCCTTCCCCCGCGGTCATCTCGCGCAGCTTTTCCAGTGCGGCGACATCCACGTCCCACGTGGGTGCCTCGCCGGTTTCGTAGACGTGGCGCCAGCCGTCCTGGCCCTCCAGCGTCCCGGCTTCGAGTTCACCGGCCAGCCGCCGCACCCAGGACAGCTCGGCCTCGCGCATGGCCACGTGGTATTCGCCCTCGATGAGCAGCAGCCTGGGCAGGCGGGCGTTGTGCGCGGTTTCGAGCATGATCCGGGCCTGCGCTATCTCCTTCTGCAGCAGCCGGGTCCGGGTGTGCAGCAGTTCGGTGACCGCGTCAGGATGGAGCACCGGCAGCAGCGACAGCGCCGCCTCGAACTGCGGGTACTCCTTGACGGGCTCGGCGAGCAGTTCGGACATCCAGGTGTCGAGCCTGGCCCGGCCGGCCTCGGTCAGCCGGTACACGGTGCGCTCAGGCCGCCGGCCCTCGCGCCGGGCCGCCATCGCCTCGATGAGGCCGTTCTTGGCCAGGCTGTCCACGACGGTGTACAGCGAACCGTAGTTCAGCTTGATGCTCTGCTCCTTGCCACGCTCGCGCATGGTCGAGGCCATCTCGTACGGATGCATCGGCCGCTCGTGCAGGCTGGCGAGCACGGCCAGTGCCAGCGGGTTGGAGATCGACCTCCGCCGGTCAGCCATCGCGTGCTCCTTAGGTCCGTATCCGAGTGCTCGTCAACGTATATCCGAGTACGAGTATACGGCGACGGGCATCTGGTCGCAAGCACCTGCCGGGGATCCCTGGGCGCCCCTTTGCCCGGGCTGCCCGTCCTCATAGAGTCGGGAGATGCCCGAGTCTCATGCCCTGCGCCGGGAACGGCTGCGGACGGCGGTCGCCGCCAGCGAGGCGGACGCCGCGCTCATCACCTCGCTGGTCAACGTGCGCTACCTGACCGGCCTGGCCAGCTCCAACGCGGCCCTGCTGCTGCCCGCCGACGGCCTGCCCGTGCTCGCCACCGACTCCCGTTACCTGCTGGCCGCCGAACGCGACTGCCCGGACCTCACGCTGCTCAACGCCCGCAACGTCGAGCCTGCCCTCGCGGACGTGGCCAGGGAACGCGGGGTGCGGCGGCTGGGGTTCGAGGCCCAGGAGATGACCGTGGCGCGCCACGCGGCGCTCGCACAGGCCGGTGACCTGGAGCTGACACCGCTCGGCCTGATGGTGGAAGAACTGCGGGTCACCAAGGACGAGGAGGAGCTCGCCCTGCTCGCGCGGGCCTGCGCGATCACCGGTACCGCCTTCGACCAGGTGGTGCCCGGCATCCGGGCCGGGCTGACCGAGCGCGAACTCGCGACGGCGATCGAGCGCGCCATGGTGGACGCCGGTGCCGAGAAGCCGGCGTTCGACACGATCGTGGCCAGCGGGCCGCACGGCGCCATCCCGCACCACGCCCCCGGTGCCCGCCGGTTCGAGGCCGGCGACATGATCACCATCGACTGCGGCGCCCGGTACGGCGGCTACCACGCGGACATGACCCGCACCGTGGTGCTCGGCCCGCCCGCCGGCTGGCAGCGGGAGATCTACGCCCTGGTGGCCACCGCGCAGCAGGCGGGCATCGACGCGGCCGTGCCCGGCGCGGCGGCCGCGGACGTGGACGCCGTGGCCCGGGACATGATCAAGGCGGCCGGTCACGGCGAGCACTTCGGCCACGGCCTCGGTCACGGGGTGGGACTTGAGATCCACGAGGCACCGCAGTTGGGGATGGGCCGGCCGGGTACACTCGGGGACCGGGTCCCCATCACCGTCGAGCCAGGTGTCTACCTGCCCGGCATGGGCGGCGTCAGGATTGAGGACACCCTTGTGGTACGTTCCGGGGCCGGGCCTGCGGCCTCCCGTGATCTGCTCACCACGACCAGAACCGTGATCCCAGGGGAGTTGCTCGTCCTCGGACCCTAACGGCCGGCCCCCCCGGTAACCAGGAGAGACTTTAGACGTGGCCACCACCAACGACCTCAAGAACGGCATGACGCTGAACCTCGACGGCCAGCTCTGGAACGTGGTGGATTTCCAGCACGTCAAGCCCGGTAAGGGCGGCGCGTTCGTGCGGACCAAGCTCAAGAACATCCTGTCCGGCAAGGTCGTCGACCGCACCTTCAACGCAGGTGTCAAGGTCGACGTCGCCACCGTGGACCGCCGGGAGATGTCGTACCTGTACCGCGAGGGCGACGACTTCGTCTTCATGGACACCGAGGACTATGACCAGCCGCGGATCCCGGCGGACACCGTCGGCGCCGCCGCCAGCTACCTGCTGGAGGACCAGACCGCGGTGGTGGCGTTCAACGAGGGCACGCCGCTGTACGTGGAACTGCCCGCCGCGGTGGAGCTGACCGTCCGCCAGACCGACCCCGGCGTCCAGGGCGATCGGTCCACCGGCGGCACCAAGCCCGCCACGCTGGAGACCGGCGTCCAGATCCAGGTGCCGCTGTTCATCACCACGGGGGAGAAGATCAAGGTGGACACCCGCACCGGCGATTACCTCGGCCGCGCGTGACCTCCTCCCGCGTGACCTCCCTCGGCGTGACCTGCCCCGCCATGGCCAGCCGTGTCCGCGCGTAGCAAAGCCCGCAAACGCGCACTCGACGTGCTGTTCGAGGCGGAGCTGCGCGGCGAGCCGGTCCTGGAGATCCTGAACGAGCGCGCCGCCGAGCAGGCCCCGCCGGTCCCCGCCTACGCCACGGAACTGGTCGAAGGGGTGCAGGCGCACCGTGAGCGCATCGACGAGCTGCTCGCCGCGCACGCGCAGGGGTGGTCGCTGGACCGGATGCCCGCGGTGGACAGGAACATCCTCCGCATCGGCGCCTACGAGCTGCTGTGGCAGGACCAGGTGCCGGACGGGGTGGCTATCAACGAGGCGGTCCAGCTCGCCAAGGACCTGTCCACGGAGGGCTCACCGGCCTTCGTGAACGGCCTGCTCGCACGGCTGCTCGAACTCAAGCCGACGCTCACCCTGTGACCAGCATGCTCCTGGCGGCCCCGGACGGCGGCCGCGGGGGCTGGCGGGCCGGGCCGGCCGAGCGTAGGGCAGCGAAACGGGTTACCCGCACGGGCACCTGTCCGCGCGGCGGCGTCAGCTGGCGGTGAAGCGGACGCGCAGGCCGGAGCTGCGCAGCACGGACCGGAACCGCACTGCCGAGATGGCGGGCGACCCCGGGAACCCGGTGGCCAGCGGCGCGGAAATGTCAGGTCGCGACACTACAGTTGGACTCGGCGGAGGCGGTGCGGCGCCACCGCGGCGGGCGGTGAGGAGACGGCGTGGCAGGCAACCCGGTGGTGCTCGACGTGCTGCAGACCGTGGTTTCCGCGCTGGCCGGGCAGACCGGCCGTGCTGCTCTCGACATCGTGGACGCGGGCGGCGGGACCGGCGGCTTCGCCGTGCCGCTGGCGAGCCTGGGCCATCACGTCACCGTGGTCGACCCCAGCCCGGATTCGCTCGCCGCCGCGCAGCGCCGCGCGGCCGAGCAGAACGTGCCGCTGCGCGCCGTCCAGGGCGACGCGGCCGACCTGGCCGGCCTCGCCGGGAAGCAGAGCGCCGACCTGGTCCTGTGCCACAGCGTGCTGGAGTATGTGGACTCGCCGCCGGCCGCGATGGCGGCGATCGCGGCGGTCCTGCGCCCCGGCGGCGCGGTCAGCGTGCTGACCGCGAGCGCGGTGGCGGCGGTCATCCACCGGGCCCTGGCGGGCCGGTTCGACGAGGCGCGGCGGCTGCTCGCCGGCCTCGGCAGTGCGGCGGGCGGTCACGGCGACGGCAGCGGCCCGGCGGCGGAAGGGCACGGGCAGCCCGGCACCTGCCCGCGGCGGTTCACCCTGGCGGGCGTCACCGGCCTGATCGAGCAGGCCGGGCTGCGCCCGGGCCCGGCGCTGGGGGTGCGGGTCTTCGCCGACCTGGTGCCCCGCGTCGTCGCCGACGCCGACCCCGGCGCGGCCCAGGCGCTGCAGGGGCTGGAACTGGCGGTGGCCACCCACCCGGCCTTCCACGACTTCGCCGCCCAGGTTCACGTCCTGGGGTACCGGTGAGCGAGCGCGCCGGGGCAGTGCAGGGGGACGGGAAGTGAAGGGGGATGGGGAGGTGGGTGGGGGGCGGCCCGACGACACCGGCTGCCGCATCCTGCACGTCGACATGGACGCCTTCTACGCCAGCGTGGAAGTGCGTGACCAGCCGGAACTGGCCGGGAAACCGGTGATCGTGGGCGCCGTCGGCGGGCGCGGCGTGGTGCTGTCGGCCAGCTACGAGGCGCGCGCGTACGGGGTGCGGTCGGCCATGCCGGTGGGCCGGGCGCAGCGGCTGTGCCCGCAGGCGGTGTTCGTGGCGCCGCGCCACGCGGCCTACGGCGCGGCCTCCAGGGAGATCATGGCCCTGTTCCGCGAGGTGACCCCCGACGTGGAGCCGCTCTCCCTGGATGAGGCGTTCCTGGACGTCGGCGGGGCCATCCGGCGGCTGGGGCCGCCCGCCGCCATCGGCCGGCGGATCCGGGCCAGCGTCCGCGGCCAGTACGGGCTGACCTGCTCGGTCGGCGTCGCCACCACCAAGTTCGTGGCCAAGCTCGCGTCCACGGCGAGCAAGCCCGACGGGCTGCTCGTGGTCCCGGCCGGGGAGGTCCTGGGCTTTCTGCACCCGCTGCCGGTCGCCGCGCTGTGGGGCGTGGGGGAGCGGACCGGCGAGGTCCTGGCCAGATTCGGGCTCCGCACCGTGGGGGACATCGCGCGTACGCCAGCCGACACCCTGCAGCGGGAACTCGGCACCGCGGCCGGCGCGCACCTGGCCGCCCTGGCCTGGGGGCGGGACCCGCGCCCGGTGCTGCCCGGGGTGCCGGACAAGAGCATCGGCGCGGAGGAGACCTTCGCCGCGGACGTGGCCGATCCCGTGGTGATCCGCAGGGAACTGCTGCGGCTGTCCGAGCGGACGGCGCAGGGGCTGCGGGCGGGCGGCTGGATGGCCAGGACCGTGGTGGTCAAGCTGCGCCTGGCCAACTTCAAGACGATCACCAGGTCCAAGACCCTGCCCGAGCCCACCGACGTGGCACAGCGGATCTACACCACGGCGTGTGCCTTGCATGAGGGGTCCGGGCTCGACTCCCTGGCCCGGCTGCGCCTGGTCGGGGTGCGGGCGACCGGCCTGCTCCCCGTGGGGACGGTGGTGACGCAGCTCGCCCTGGGTGAGGAACCGGCTCCCTGGCGGGACGCGGAGCAGGCGGTGGACAGGATCGCCGGGCGGTTCGGCACCGGGACGGTGCGCCCGGCGGCGCTGGTCCGCCACGGTGAGCGCGGCCGCCCGCCGCCCACCAGGGAGAGCGCGTGAAATGCCGTCACGGCGGTGTGCGCCCGGGGCAGGCAAGGGCCTGACGGACCTACCCGGCTTCCTGCCCGAATCCGGCACAGCCAAGGAACCCGCGCCCGCTCGGGCCGGCGAACCCTCTGTTTGCCTCCGGCTGCTCTTTCCCCGACCTTGCAGCCCTCGTATTGTGGAGGGATACGGACGCCGTGGGCCAAGGTCACCGCACCCGTCCCGGCGCGAGAGGTTCATGGGAGGCGCAGTGCCGCTCTCTGAGCACGAGCAGCGTCAGCTCGAGCAGATCGAGCAGTCGCTCTATTCCGACTATCCGAAGCTTGCCCAGTCCGTGCGCTCGCAGGATCCCCGGATCCACTACAAGCGCCGGGTCGTCGAGGCGGCCATCGGATTCGTGATCGGTGTAGGCCTGCTCCTGGCCGGAGTGATTTCGAAGATCATCTTTGTCGGCGTCGGCGGGTTCCTCGTCATGCTGGCGTGTGCGATGTGGGCGCTGACCAGCTGGCGGCACATGGGCGGGATCGTGAGCGGCAAGGGCCTGGGCGTGGCCCGCGCGCAGGACACCCCGGCCCATGGCCAGCGCGGCCGCCGTAAGGGCGGCAGAGGCCGCCGGGGCGCGCGGGAGAAGTCCGGGCTCGGCTTCATGGAGCGGCTTGAGGAACGCTGGCGCCGCCGCCAGGAGGGTGGCAGGTAAGGTCCGGCGTTACGCTGGCCCGCCAGGCCGGGTCGCGCCCGTAGCCCCGGACCGGGGCTGGACACAAGCGCCGAGGCCGGGTCATGCGTGGCCCGGGTCCGGGGGCAGGCCGGGAGCTAGGCGTGAGCGGGCTTGTCGGTCCGCAGCACCGATACGTCGTCCTGTGGTGAGAGGCGGCGCCGCGCCTTGGTGGTCGCCAGTTCCATCCAGCCGAACACGTCCAGCAGATGCTGGGCGCCGGCCCGCACCGGAATCAGCGCCGAGGGTGGCGCGAGGATCGCAAGCCAGCGCGCCGACGCCGCACCGGAGCGCGCGACGGCCCGCCGCACCACGGCCTCGTCCGCCCGCAGCCGGGCGGAATCGGCCGGGCTGACCGCGTAGCTGGCCCGTTCCTCGGCCAGGGCGATGCGCTCCAGCGCGTCACGCTCGGCGCCCGCCAGGCGCAGCGACCCGGCGATGCGGCGGCTGAGGGCGCGGGGCGTCTCGCTGGCCCGGTAGGGGATCCGGTGGTCGGTCAGGTCGTTGCGCAGCTCGTGCCAGGCCACGTGGGCCCTGGTCACATCGTCATGGGCCCGCCACCACCGCCACCTGCGGGCCGCCGCCCGGGTCGTGGCGGGCGCGATCAGCATCACCGCGAGCAGCGCGATGACCACGAGCAGGATGGGCGTGGTGCCGCCGCGGTGGCCCGCGGCGCCGCCCGCGCCGACGGGTGCGCGCTTGTTCAGCTTGTTCACGCCCGACGCGCTCCTGTTTCCCGGCGACGACTCCGGGTTGGAGTTGGGGTTGATCTTCTGGCCGGGCGACGGGTTGAAGACCTGCTGGTCGGCCAGCGGTGTCGAATACGGCGGGGCTATCGCCGTCGCCTGCCCGGCCTGCCCGGCCGAGTTCGGCGGGGTCGGCTCGAAGCGCAGCCAGCCGTCCCCGGGGAAGTAGAGTTCCGGCCAGGCGTGCGCGTCGCTGGTCTTCACCTGCCAGTTGTCGTTCCCGGTAAAGGAGCCCTGCGTGTAGCCCACGACGACGCGGGCCGGAATGCCCGCTAGGCGCGCCAGCACGGCCATCCCGAAGGCGAACTGCTGGCAGTACCCCTCCTTGTTCTTGGTCAGGAACTGGATCAGGGCGGCGGAACTCTGCGTCGACGGCACGTTCAGCGTGTACCTGAAGCGGCCGGGGAAGGTGAACCAGCTCTGGATCGCCACCGCCTTGTCGTACGCGGTGGTCTGGCCTTTGGTGATCCGCTTGACCAGCTTGGTGAGCTTCTTGGTCCGGTACGCGGTCGGGACGGTGAGATCTTCGAAGGACGCCGCCGCGCTGGGCGACTTGCGCAACTGCTCGGGCAGCGGGTTCACGTCCTTGGCGAGCACCTGGTAGTGCAGGCCGGCCAGCCGGGCGCTGGACGAGAGCACCGACAGCGTGGTCCCGTCGATCCGCCAGTCACTGCCGGCGGCGACCTTGACCTGGCGCGGCGCGTAGGGCAGCGGCAGGTAGCTGACGTTGCCCTGGTTCGCCAGATTGGTGCCCAGGTTGACCCATTCATGCACCGGTGGCCCGGGCGTGGTACTGGCCATGCCCGGCACCGCGGGCAGGAAGCCCCGGCTGGTGAGGCCCGTCGTGGCGGGCGGCGGCCCCATGATCCACGCGTTGGTCGTGAGGGTGTTCAGCACGTAGAGCTGCAGGTAGGGCGGCGTTCCATCGGTGGTGTGGTAGCTCAGCACCGGTACCGGGCGGGTCTCCCGCAGGTCGGTGTTCAGCAGGTCCAGAGGCTTGGGGAAGGAGATCCGGCCATGGCTGCCCCCGCTGCCTTTCCCTGTTCCTTCCCCGGGGAACAGCCGGTGCGCCTTCAGCCCCGGGACCAGCAACGGCAAGGCGAGCGCCAGCACGACGGCGGCCGAGCCGATCCGGCGGCCCGCGGCGGCCAGCGGCCGGACGTCGGGGCCCTGGCTGTCCGCGTCGTCCTGCCAGGGATGGATGAGCCGTCCCCACAGCCGCAGCCGGTGCCTGCCGTCGGCCGAGAGCAGGCCCAGGTAGCCCACCATGCCCGCGCAGAACACCAGCGTCCCGCCCACCGCGCCCGCCCTGGCATCGGTGGTCAGCGGCACGCAGAAGAGCACCAGGAGGGGCAGACCGGCGAGGGCCGGGCGGTGCAGGCGCACCGCGAGCACGTCGGTCAGGATGGCGACCAGGCCGATCCCGGCCACGGTGAGCAGCACGATCCCGGGCCCGGGCGGGACCGGTGGCGCATCCTTGTGACATCTCGAACATGGCCTGGTGGAGCAGCAGTTGCAGATGGTGGATGGACGCGCCGGTGGGCACCAGGCCTGCCCAGGACTGACGGCTGGCGAACACGGCGTTGAGGTAAAGGAGTTCCGCGCCGACCGCGGCGAGGAAGCAGAGGATCACGGGAATCGCCCGCCGCCGGGTCGCGGCACCGACCGCCGCCACCACGATGACCACCCCGATACCGTCCCAGAACCATGTCCCGCCGTCCAGCAGCGGATACAGGGCGATCGATGCCAGCACGGTCGCGACGGCCGCGGCCACGGTCAGGCGCGTGTTCATCGGCTCGCTCCTGCGGGCGGGGTGGCGGTGCTCGCCGCCGGCGCTCCGTTTCCGCTGTCGGCGGCGGTGCCGCCCAGGCCTGGCCCGGCGGCCGGGCCGGCCCCCAGGGGCCGCGGGCCATGCGGCTGCGGTTGAGCATGTCCCAGGCCGTGCTGAGCGGCGTGTCGGCGGTCACCGTGGCCACCCGCCAGCCGGCCGCGGTGAGAACCCTCGATGCCTCGTCTGTTTCCCCGGCCACAGCGGTGCCCGGCCGCTCGGAGGCCCAGGTGGAGACGGCGAGCAGCAGGGCCATGGCTGGGCCGGAGGCCCGCCGGGCGGTGGCCAGATGCCGTGCCTCGCCAGCGCTCAGGTGGCCGGCGACCACGATGAACAGCCCGCTGGTGTCCGCGGGCAGCTGCGCCAGCCCGGCGCCCAGCGAGGAGTTCCGCGATGGCCGGATGACGGCGAGGGTGTCCAGGAGCACGTCCTCGAACGAGCCGGGCGTAGTGACATGGCCGGCGTCGGTGACGAACTCGGTGTCCATCTCCTCGCGCGCCAGGTGCACCCCGATGGACGCGGCGGCGCTGACCGCATATTCGAAGGACGAGACCGGGCCCCGGCCGCCGTGGCCGCCGAGGCGGGTGTCCAGGAACAGCACCGCACGGTTCCGCCAGCGCTGCTCCTCCCGGCGCACCATGAGCTCCCCGTACCGTGCGGTGGAGCGCCAGTGCACCCGGCGAAGCTCGTCGCCGTCCCGGTAGGCGCGCGGCACCACGTCGTCCTCGCCCGCCGCGGCCGCCGTGCTGGCGCGGGCGTCGCCCTCGCCGAGCCAGGATCCGGCGAGGGAGGTGTGCGGGAGCGCGGTGACCGCCGGGGTGACCACCAGGGTGCTCGGCGGTGCCGCCATGCTCCCTACCTTCGCCAGGCCGAAGGCGTCCGCCACCCGGACCTGCAGCGGGCCGATGGCGTACTTGCCCCGGTGATCGGGCTGGATAGGGTAGCTCAGCCGGCGCGAGCCGCCCGGCTCGATCCGGTCCAGGATGAACCGCGGCCTGCTGCCGATCGAGTAGGGCACGGTGTCCTCGGCCAGCAGCAGCCCGGTGGGCAGCCGGGACACGTTGTCGAGCTGGATGGACACCGAAGCGGTGTGGCCGGCCGGCACGCGCGCCGGGCTGATAGCCCTGGCCCAGCTGATCCGGTACCTGGTCCGGCTCGCGGCCAGCACGGACAGCACCGGCAGGATGATCAGCACTCCGCCGATGCTGAGCAGGGTGCGCTGGCCGAGCCCGAGGCCGAGCACGCCCGCGGCTGCCCCTGCGGCAACAAAAGCCCTGCCGCGGGTGGTGAATCCGGCCAGCATCGACCGCATGCGGCGCCCTTCCTCGAGCCTGCTCTCCTAAACTACGGACGAGCTCGCGTAGATGCCAAGTGGAGGTCCTTCTTCCCCGCGGCCTGGCCGGCCGCGATCAGCGCAACTGGGGCAGTGGCAGGCGTTCGACGATCGTCGCCAGCACCCGCTCCGGCGACTGCTGGGTGACCACCGCCTCGGCGCTCGGCAGCAGCCGGTGCGCCAGTACCGGCAGGGCCAGCGCCTGCATGTCGTCGGGGATGACGAAGTCGCGGCCATCCAGGGCGGCCCTGGCCCGGCCCGCCCGCAGCAGGTGGAGCGTGGCCCGCGGCGAGGCACCCAGCCGCAGCTCCGGGGAGGCGCGGGTCGCGCCGACCAGCCTGATGACGTACTGCTTCAGCGGCTCGGCCACATGGACCGCCCGCACCGCGGCGATCAGGTCCCTGATGTCCTCGGCCTGGGCCACCGGCTCCAGCGTTTCCAGCGGCGAAGACGACCCGTGCGCATCGAGCATCGCCAGTTCAGACTCGGCGCTCGGGTAGCCCATCGAGATCCTGGCCGTGAAGCGGTCCCGCTGCGCCTCGGGCAACGGGTAGGTGCCCTCCATCTCGATCGGGTTCTGGGTGGCGATCACCATGAACGGCGGGGAAAGCGAGTAGGTCCGGCCGTCCACCGTAACCTGCCGCTCCTCCATGCACTCCAGCAGCGCGGACTGGGTCTTGGGCGAGGCCCGGTTGATCTCGTCGCCCACCACGATGTTCGCGAAGACCGGTCCCGGCTTGAACTCGAACTCGCGGCGCTCCTGGTTGTAGGCGCTCACCCCGGTGATGTCGCTGGGCAGCAGGTCCGGGGTGAACTGGATGCGCCGGACCGAGCAGCCGGTGGACCGCGCCAGCGCCTTGGCCAGCATCGTCTTGCCCACCCCGGGCACGTCCTCGATCAGCACGTGCCCCTCGGCGAGCAGTACGGTCAGCGCGAGGCGGACGGCTTCGGACTTGCCTTCGATGACGCACTCCACGGCCTCGCCGACGCGGTGCGCCACCTGGACCAGTTCGTCAAGGGTCCGGCTGCTGCCTTGCCCGGTGTCAACAACCACTTGTCCCTCTCCTCAGCTGCTCATCCTGAGCGCCGGGCTGATGGCTCACCGCCCGCCCGTAGTGCCCGACTGACCGTGTTTACAGACAGTACGTCCTGCAAGGGAATACGCGCGATGGGGCGGTCAGGTTCAGGCGGCGCCATGACCGCCTGCGCTCCATAGCCCCCTCGTGGCCTGGGCACTCCACTCACTGGAGTCCCTGGGCTCTCGGCAGCCTCGTGCTGCGCCCTCCGCCTCCCTCCTGCCGTGCGCCTGCCTCCTGCCCTGCGCCCCTGCGGTGCGCGTGCGGTCCGCGCTAGTTGGCCCGGCCCTAGTTGGCCCGGCCGCTCTTGGCGCGGGCTTGGCGCCAGCTTGGCGTGGCCTGCAACGGCCGGCCGGCGGACTTGCCCCGGCCGCCTGCGGCCCCGAGGTGGGGCGAGTTGGGGAGCGAGTGGGGCGCTGAGGGGAGCAATCACCATTGACCGTGGGGAATTGTGGAGTACAGTGGAGCGCGGTGGGGTGCACAGACGCCCAGATGGACCCACGGGTGCGGTGCGGGGAGTGGAGGTGAGGGCCGATGTTCCTCGGCACTCACTCACCACGCCTGGACGACAAGGGGCGGATGTTCCTGCCGGCCAAGTACCGCGAAGACCTCGCGGCCGGAGTGGTGATCACCAAGGGACAGGAACGCTGCCTCTACGTGTTCCCCGCTGAGGAGTTCGCCAGGATCACCGAGGCGCTGCGCACCGCCCCGGTTACCGCCAAGGCGGTGCGCGACTACAGCAGGGTGTTCTTCGCCAGCGCCTCGGACGAGATACCGGACAAGCAGGGCCGGGTGACGATCCCGCAGGGGCTGCGCGACTACGCGGGGCTGCAGCGGGAGTGCGTCGTGATCGGCGCCAACACGAGGCTGGAGATCTGGGACAACGCAGCCTGGGCTGCGTACCTGGCCAACCAGGAGGACGCCTTCTCTGATGCGTCGGAGGAGGTGCTGCCTGGCGTCTTGTGACTGGCGCCGATGGCGGCATTAGCCGTGCACGGCGAGGTCTCCACCCGCGGCAAGGGCGGCCTGTCGGCTGACGTCACTTCCCCGGCGCCAGGCGGCGGAGGGGCTGCCTGCCCGTCGCGCGGATGGAGACCTGGCCGGGCACGCAAGCAGGGTGGAGGGCACGAGGCGCACCGCCGGGCCGGCGGTGCGTGCCGGGGACCGGAGAGGGGCTTGGCATGAGCGCACCGGGAGGCGGTCACCGGCCGGTCTTCCTTGAGCGCGTGCTCGAGCTCCTCGGGCCGGCCCTGGACCGGGCCGGTGCGGTCCTGGTGGATGCCACGCTCGGCCGGGCCGGGCACGCCCAGGCGCTGCTGGACGCCCATCCGGGCCTGATGCTGATCGGGCTGGACACCGACGCGGCCGCGGTCGAGGAGTCGGGGCATCTGCTCGCCAGGTACGGCGACCGGGTCACCGTGACCCGCGCCGTCTACGACCAGGTCGCCGCCGTGCTGAGCAGCCACGGCCGCCGCACCGCGGACGGGTTCCTTTTCGACCTGGGGGTGTCCTCGCCGCAACTCGACGAACCGGAGCGGGGGTTCGCCTACTCCTACGACGCCCCGCTGGACATGCGGATGGACCAGAGCCAGTCGCTGACCGCGGCCGAGGTGCTGAACACCTACCCGGCTGACCGGCTGCGCCACGTACTGCGGGACTACGGCGAGGAGAAGTTCGCGCGGCGGATAGCGGACGCCGTGGTGCGGGCGCGAGCACGGGCGCCGCTCACCTCCACGACAGAGCTGACCGACATCATCCGCGCCTCGATTCCGGCGCCCGCCCGCCGCACCGGCGGTAACCCGGCCAAGCGCACCTTCCAGGCGCTGCGGATCGAGGTGAACGGGGAGCTTGACGCGCTGGAGCGGGCCCTGCCCGCGGCAGTGGACGCACTCGCCCTGGGCGGCCGCATCGTCGTGCTGGCCTACCACTCGCTGGAGGACCGGCTGGTCAAGCGGACCCTGACGGCCCGTGCGGCGGACACCACGCCGCGCGGCCTGCCAGTGACGCTGGCGGCGGCCGGGCCGCAGCTCCGGCTGCTCACCAGGGGCGCGGAGCGCCCCTCCGCTGCCGAGGTGGCAGCCAATCCGCGGGCCGCCTCCGCGCGGCTGCGGGCAGCGATGCGGATCAAGGAAGCCGCATGAGCCGGGGACGGGGGACAACGACCGATGAGACCAGGGGGAACGCGGTGAACGGGCGCACGGATGTCAAGGAAAGAAGGCAGGCCACGGCCGGGCCGGCCAGCGCTGCACGGCGCAGCCCGGGCCGGCCGGCAGCGGCCGGCCCGCGCCTGGCCGGCCCGCGCCCGGCGGGCGCCAGGCCTGCCACCGCCCCGCCGGTACCACGCCGCGGCCGCCAGGGACCGCCGTCCGGTGCCGCGCGCACCGCCCGCCCGCCGCTGCGCGTCCAGCGGCACGCACCGCAGACGCGCACCCGGTTCGTGTTCCTCGTGGTGGGGCTGCTCGGCGGCGGCCTGCTCAGCCTGTTGATGATCAACACGATCCTGGCTGCCGGCGCCTTCCAGATCACCGCGCTCCAGCAGGGCAACGTAGTCCTCGCCCAGCGGGAACAGGCCCTCCAGGCCCAGATCTCGGCCGAGGAGTCGCCCGCCTCGCTGGCGCAGCGTGCCGCCATCCTGGGCATGCGGATCCAGCCACGGCTGCACTTCCTGAACCTCAACACCGGGCGGCTGGAAAGCCAGCCCAACCAGATGCCCGGGATACCCACCGTCCCCGGGTACACGCCGTGACCACACCCGGCGGCGGCAAGGACGGCCGGAACCGCCCGCGCGGGCCTGGCCGCCCGCCCGGGGCGTCCGGCCCGCGGCGCCCGGGTCCGGGCCGCGCCCGCGATCCAGGCGGGCCGGACCCCGGTGAGACCGGCGGGAACCGGCCCGGCGATCCAGGCGGCGGCGCCCGCGCCGCCGGGCCACCGCCGGACCGACGGGCGCCCGGCCAGGACGGCCCAGCACGGGCCGGCCGACCTGCCGCGCGCCCAGGCAGGCCCGGCGAGCGCCCCCGTGCCGATCGCGGCCGGGCTGAGCGCCGTCCCGGAGGCCGCGGGCCAGCGCGGCGCGTCGGCCTGCGGCGGCCCAGGCTGCGCCGGGCCAGCCCGGCCCGGCGGCTACACGCCAGCCTGTTGTGCGTGGGGTTCGCGCTGTCCCTGGTGGCGGGCAGGCTCGTCCAGTTGCAGGGCCTGGAGGGGGCTGCCTTCAGTAAGCAGGCCGCGAACTACAAGCTGCAGGTCATCCGCATCCCGGCGGAGCGAGGCTCCATCACCACGGCGGACGGCACGATCCTGGCGATGACCGTGCAGGAGGACATGGTGATCGCGGACCCGCCGCAAATCGCCGGGAAGACCCCGGGGGCCACCATGGCAGCCAGGCAGCGGGTAGCCGCGCTCCTGGCTGGCCCGCTGCACATGACCCAGGCCGCCATCGTCGGCAAGCTCTACCACCACTACTCCAAGGACTACGTCGCGCTCGCGCAGGGCGTGCCCGCCCTGCTCGGCAACCGGATCCAGGCGATGCTGACCGCGCGCGACCTGGCCGGCATCTATATCCGGCCCATCTACGTCCGCTCCTACCCGGGCAAGGACCTGGCGGCCGGCCTGGTCGGCTTCACTACCACCGACAACAACACGAGCGACCTGGTCGGCCAGGCAGGCATCGAGCAGTCCTTCAACTCGCTGCTGGCCGGCCGCGACGGCCAGGAGCAGGTGGAGACCGGGATCACCGGGCAGCCGATCCCGTTCGCCTCGCAGAAGGTCCGGCCGCTGGTGCAGGGCGGTGACGTGCGCCTGACCATCCTCGCCAGCCTGCAGTGGGAGGCGCAGCAGGCCTGTGCGGAGCGGGTACGGGTGACCCATGCGGACAACTGCACGATCGTGGTCGAGCAGCCCTCGACCGGGCGGATCCTTGCCATGGCCCAGTACCCGACCTTCCAGCCCGGCCATGTGACCAGCCTGGCCGCCACGGTGGACCTGCCGGCCGCCGGAATCTTCCCGCCGGGCAGCACCGCCAAGGTGATCACCGCGGCCGCGGCCCTGGAGCACGGCGAGACGCCGGCCACCCCCTACACGGTGCCCGAGCAGATCACCGTCGGCGGGTTCAGCTTCCATGACGCGGAAGGGCACCCGACCGAGCGGCTCACCCTGGCCGGCATCGTGGCGCACTCGAGCAACGTCGGCATGGTGCAGGTCGCCCAGCACGTCCGCCCGCAGGTGCAGTACGACTACTACCGGAACTTCGGCATCGGGATGCCGACCGGCCTGCCGCTGCCCAACGCCAGCGAGGGCCAGCTCCCGCCACTGTCGAAGTGGTGGGGGGATGAGCGGTACACCCTGGCGTTCGGCCAGGGCGTCGCGGCCACCGCGGTGCAGATGGCCGGCGTGTACGCCACCATCGCCAACCACGGGGTCCGGGTGTCGCCGAGCATCGTGGCGGGCACCACCGGGCCTAGCGGGCAGTACACCCCGGCGCCGCGGCCACACAGCCAGCGGGTGATCCAGCCCTCGACCGCCGCCAAGCTGGTCGGCATCCTGCAGCAGGTCCCTTACCTCGACGCCACCATCGCCTACCAGCCGTGGGGCGAGATTGCGGGATACTCGGTCGCGTCCAAGACCGGGACGGCCCAGGTCTGGGATCCGAAGGCACAGTGCCTGTGCCAGTACGGGTCGAGCTACATCGGCATGGCACCTGCCAGCAACCCGAAGCTCGTGGTGGCGGTGAACATCCAGAACCCGAAGGGGGCCGATTACTACGGCAACTACGTGGCCGGCCCGGCCTTCTACCACGTGATGAAGTTCGCGCTTGCGTCGCTGAAGATCCCGCCGGATGGTGGCAAGCGCCCGGACGTGCCGCTCACCGCAAGGTGAACAGCGGTAACCTCTGCGCGTGCCTGCGGATCTGCGTCCCCTCAGCGCGCAGGGGCGGCCCCTGTCCGGCCTCGCCGCGCTGCTCGGGGTCGTCATGGCCGGGCCCGGCCCGGATCCCTTCGCCGGGCGCGGCGGCCCGCTGCTGGTCTGCGGTGTGACCCATGACTCGCGCCGGGTCCGCCCCGGCGACCTTTATGCGGCGCTGCCCGGCGGCCAGCACCACGGTGCCCAGTTCTGCCAGGACGCGGTGTCGGCCGGGGCGGTTGCGGTGCTCACCGACCCGGCCGGCCGGGAGCCCGCACGGGAGTCCGGCGTGCCCGTGTTCGTCATTGCCGACCCCAGGGCCCGGCTGGGCGAGGTGGCGTCCTGGGTCTACCGGCATCCTTCGGCCCGGCTGCTGCTCATCGGCGTGACCGGGACCAGCGGCAAGACCACCACCACGTACCTGCTGGAGTCCGCGCTGCGCCGGGCCGGGCACCTGACCGGCCTGATCGGCGGGGTGGAGACCCGGATCGCGGGGGAGACCGCGCAGAGCCAGCTCACCACGCCGGAGGCAACCGACCTGCAGGCGCTGTTCGCGACCATGATCGAGCGCGGCGTCACCGCGGCGGCGATGGAGGTGTCCAGCCACGCCCTCGCGCTCGGCCGGGTGTCGGGCACCTCCTACGAGGTGGCCGTCTTCACCAACCTGTCCCAGGACCACCTGGACTTCCACGGCAACCTGGAGAAGTACTTCGCCGCCAAGTCCGTCCTGTTCTCACCCGGGTACGCGCGGGTCGGGGTGGTGAACATCGACGACGCCTACGGCCGGCGCCTGGCCGACGGCGCGCGCATCCCCGTCGTCACCTTCTCCGCCGACGGTGACCCGGACGCGGACTGGCGGGCCACGGACGTGCGCGGCGGGGCGGACGGGAGCACGTTCCGCATCGTCGGCCCGGGCGGGGTCGAGGCCGACGCCAGCGTCGCCCTCCCCGGGCCCTACAACGTCGCCAACGCCCTGGGCGCGGTGGTCGCGCTGGTCGAGGCCGGCGTGCACCTGGCCACGGCGGTGGCCGGGGTCGCCGCCTGCCCCGGGGTTCCCGGACGGCTAGAGCGAGTTGACGTTGGCCAGGATTTCACCGTGCTCGTTGACTATTCTCACAAGCCTGGAGCGGTGGAAGCGGTGCTGCGTGCGCTGCGCCCGGTGACCGGCGGCCGCCTGGCCATCGTGCTGGGCTGCGGCGGCGACCGGGACAGCGCCAAGCGCCCGCTGATGGGCGCCGCCGCTGCCCGCCTTGCCGATCTGGCCATCCTGACCAGTGACAACCCCCGCTCGGAGGATCCCCTGGCAATACTCACGGAAATGCTGGAGGGAGTGCTCACCGTCGCCGAGCCGGAACGGGCGCGGATCATCGTGGAGCCCGACCGGGCCGCTGCCATCGGCTTGGCCGTCGCCATGGCCGACAAGGGAGATGTCATAGTGGTGGCAGGCAAGGGCCATGAGCGCGGGCAGTACGTCGGGCAGAACGTGATCCCGTTCGACGACCGCGAGGTCGCCGCGGACGCGCTGGCGCGCCGGCGGCGGTCCGGTGCGCGCGGTGAGGGGGCGGCGTGATCCCGCTGACCCTGGCCGCGATCGCGGAGATCACCGGAGCGAGCCTGGGCCCGTTCACCGGCCCGGCCGCCCTGGTCCGCTCGGTCGTCATCGACTCGCGGCAGGCCGGCCCCGGCGTCCTGTTCGCCGCCCTGCCCGGTGACCGGGCAGACGGGCACGACTTCGCGGTCGCCGCGGTCGAGAAGGGCGCGGTGGCCGTGCTCGCCAGCCGGCCGGTCGGCGTGCCCGCGCTGATCACCCCCGATGTGCCCGCCGCGCTGGCGGCCCTGGCAAGGGCGGTCACCGACGCCCTGCCCGGGCTCACCATCGCCGGCATCACCGGGTCCGTGGGCAAGACCACCACCAAGGACCTGGCCGCCCAGCTCATCGAGCGGCTGGGGCCGACGGTCGCGCCGTACGGGTCCTTCAACAACGAGATCGGCCACCCGCTGACGGTGCTGCGGGTCACCGCGGAGACCCGTTACCTGGTGCTGGAACTGTCGGCCCGCGGAGCCGGGCACATCGCCCAGCTTTGCCAGATCGCACCGCCCCGGCTCGGGGTGGTGCTGTGTGTGGGGCACGCGCACACCGGCGAGTTCGGCGGGCTGGCGGAGGTGGCCCGGGCCAAGGGAGAACTGCCCGCCGCCCTGCCGCCCGGCGGGGTCGCGCTGCTGAACGCCGACGACCCGCTGGTGCTGGCGATGGCGGAGCGGACCGCGGCCCGGGTGGTGACGTTCGGCGTGCACGACCGGGCCACGGTGCGGGCGGCGGGCGTGACCCTGGACGGCCAGGGCCGTGCGGGCTTCACCCTGGTGACCCCGCAGGGCTCCGCGCCGGTGCGGCTGCGCCTGGTGGGCGCACACAACGTGGTGAACGCGCTGGCCGCCGGGGCGCTCGCGGGCGAGCTCGGGATGGGCATCGCGGATGTCGCCGGCGCCCTGTCCGCGGCCACCAACCGCAGCAAATGGCGGATGGAGGTCACCGCGAGCCCGGACGGGGTCACCGTCATCAATGACGCCTACAACGCCAACCCCGAGGCGATGGCGGCCGCGCTGGAGACCCTGGCCACCGTGGCCCGGGGGCGGCGGGCCTTCGCCGTGCTCGGCCACATGAACGAACTGGGCGATGAGTCGCCGCAATGGCACGAGCAGGTCGGCGGCCTCGCCGCGCAGGCCGGCGTGGCGGGGCTCATCGTCGTGGGGGAGGAGGCCGCCCCCATGCTGACCGGTGCCAAGGCCGAGCGGTCCTGGCACGGCGAGCTGATCGGCGTGCCGGACGCGGGCAGCGCGGTGGCCGTGCTGGGGAACCTCCTGGCCCCCGGAGACGTGGTACTTGTCAAGGCCTCGCGCGCGGCCGGGCTGGAACATGTCGCCCTTGCCCTGACCGGGGAGGCAGCACAGTGAAGACGATCCTGGTGGCTGGCGGGGTCTCGCTGCTGCTGGCGCTGCTCGGCACGCCCCTGGCGATCAGGGTGTTCACCCGGCGCGGGTACGGGCAGCTCATCAGGGAAGAGGGCCCGGCGGCTCACGTCACCAAGCGCGGCACGCCCACCATGGGCGGGACCGTCATCGTCATCGCGTCGGTGGTCGGGTACTTCGTCGGCAACCTGGCTACCGGCCAGACCCCCCAGGCGTCCGGGCTGCTGGTGATGATGCTGATGGCGGGCCTGGGCCTGGTCGGCTTCATCGACGACTTCATCAAGATCTACAAGCAGCGGAGCCTGGGCCTGCGCAGCAGCGCCAAGCTGGCCGGGCAGGCCGTGGTGGGTGCGGTGTTCGCCCTGCTGGTGCTGCAGCAGCGGTTCGCCGACGGGTACGACCTCACCCCTGCCGATGCGCACCTGTCGTTCCTGCGCGATTTCGGGCCCGCCCTGGGGCTGGCGCCGTTCGTGCTCTGGATCGTTTTCCTTATCGCTGGCACCTCCAACGCGGTCAACCTCACCGACGGACTGGACGGCCTGGCGACCGGGTGCGCCTGCCTGGTCCTGGCCGCCTACGTGCTGATCGGGGTCTGGCAGGAGCGCAACGACTGCACGCTCAGCCTGGCCCCGCGCTGCTACCCGGTGCGCGACCCGCTGGACCTGGCGGTGGTGGCCGCCGCCGTGCTCGCCGCCTGTTTCGGGTTCCTGTGGTGGAACGCCCCGCCGGCCCGCATCTTCATGGGGGACACCGGGTCGCTCGCCCTCGGCGGGGTGCTTGCCGGGCTGGCCGTGTGCACGAAGACCCAGCTGCTGCTGGCGATACTGGGCGGCCTGTTCGTGGTGATCGCGCTGTCGGTGATCATCCAGGTGGGCTCGTTCAAGATGACCGGCCGCCGGGTCTTCCGCATGGCGCCGCTGCAGCATCATTTCGAGCTGATCGGCTGGGCCGAGACCACCATCGTGATCAGGTTCTGGCTGATCAGCGGCCTGTTCGTGGCCCTGGGCCTGGTCATCTTCTACGTGGAGTGGCTGCCCAGGTAGACCATCGCTCCCGGAATGCTGGTACGCGACACGCGGGCGGATCTCCCGCTGATACCGCGGTTCACCGCCGAGACTGGGATGATGGAGCGAGTCCAGGTTGCTTCCAGGCCGGGTGCGCGCGAACCGGGCGGGACGGCTGCGGCCGACCCGCCCGGTATCGCGCCCGGGTCACCGGCCCCCGCCTCACGGCGCGCCACGCTGCTTGCGCTGCTCGACCGGCCGCTCACCTCGTACTACCTGATCCTCGGCATCACCACGCTGCTGCTGGCCCTGGGCCTGGTCATGGTGCTGTCCACCTCATCGGTGCAGAACCTGGGCCAGGGCGGGTCGCCGTACTCCGGGTTCCAGCACCAGTTGCTCGGCGTCATCCTCGGCCTGCCGTGCATGTGGCTGGCGGCCCGGTGCAGCCCGACGGTCTTCCGCGCGCTGGCCTACCCGGTCTTGTTCGTCGCCATCCTTGGCCTGCTGCTGACTCCGGTGATCGGCGTCGAATACCAAGGTGCCACCCGTGAGCTGGTATTCGGCCCGATCGTGTTCCAGGCCTCGGAACTGGCCAAGCTGGCCTTCCTGCTGTGGGGCGCGGACCTGCTGGCCCGCAAGGAGAAGCTGTCCCGCCTGGACGACTGGCGCCACCTGCTGATACCGCTGCTGCCCGGGGCCGGCATCCTGGCCATGCTGGTCATGCTCGGCGACGACCTCGGCACCACGTTCATCCTGCTGCTGATCTTCCTGGCGCTGTTGTGGGTAGTCGGCACCCCGCTGCGCCTGTACATGGGGATGCTCGGGCTGATCCTGCTGGCGCTGCTGATGCTCGTGGTGGTCGCCAAGTACCGCTCCGACCGGCTCACCGAGTTCTTCAGCCCGCAAGCCAACCCGGTCGGCCCGGATCAGCAGCCCATCCAGGGCAAGTGGGCGGTCGGCTCCGGCGGCTGGTTCGGCGTCGGACTTGGTGCCAGCACGCAGAAATGGGGGTGGGTGCCCGACGACACCACCGACTTCATCTTCGCCATCATCGGCGAGGAACTCGGGCTGGTCGGGACGCTGTGCGTGTCGCTGCTGTACGGCGGCCTCGCCTACGCGGGCCTGCGGATCGCCCGGCGGGTGGAGGACACCTTCGTGCGCCTCGCGGCGGCCGGCGCCACCATCTGGATCGTGGGCCAGGCGATCGTGAACATCGGCGCGGTGATCGGGCTGATCCCGATCACCGGCGTGCCGCTGCCGCTGGTCTCCGCTGGCCTGTCGTCGCTGGTGACAACGATGGTCGCGCTCGGCATGCTGATGTCGTTCGCCCGGCAGGAACCAGGCGCCGCCCAGGCGCTTGCCGAGGCCAGCCCCGGCCCGGCGCGCCGCGCCCTAAGCTGGCTGGGCCTGGACCGTAGGCGGGAATGAGCGCAGCAGCCGCCCAGGCCAGGCCGAGGCGGCCCAGGCTACTCGGTGGACATGGGCCACCTTCGCCGAAGCCCGCAGTATTGTCCGGGGGGACGACCCCGGAGCCCCCCGGGAACGGGCGGACGCGAACAGGAGGCCTGGCGATGAGCGTGGTACTCGCCGGAGGGGGCACTGCCGGACATATCGAGCCGGCCCTGGCCGTGGCCGACGCGCTGCGCCGGATGGATCCGCGGATGCCGCTCACCTGCCTCGGCACCGAACGCGGCCTGGAAACCAGGCTGGTCCCGCTGCGCGGTTATGATCTCGCGCTGATCCCGCCGGTGCCGCTGCCCCGCAAGCCGAACGCGGAACTACTCAGCGTGCCGGGACGGCTGGCCCACGCGGTCCGCGCCGCGGGGGACGTGCTGGACCGGACCAGGGCACAGGTCGTCGTCGGTTTCGGCGGTTACGTAGCTACTCCGGCGTACCTGGCCGCGCGGCGCCGCCACGTGCCCATCGTGGTCCACGACGCGAACGTCAGGGCGGGCCTGGCGAACCGCATCGGCGCGCTGTTCACCCGGCACGTGTTCACCGCCCACCCCGGCACCAAGCTGGCGCACGCCACCTGCGTCGGGATCCCGATCCGCAAGGAGATCTCCGGGCTGAACCGGCTGGCGATGGCGGACAAGGCACGCGAGCACTTCGGCCTGCGGCCCGACCTGCCCGTGCTGCTGGTCACCGGCGGCTCACAGGGCGCCAGGTCGCTCAACCTCGCGGTGCTCGACGCCGCGGACGAGATCCGTGCCGCCGGGGTCCAGGTGCTGCACCTGCTCGGCCCGCGCAGCGGCCTGGAGGTGCACATGTCCCCCGTCGGGCCGCCCTACGTCTCGCTGCCCTATGTGGACAGGATGGACCTGGCCTACGCCGCGGCCGACTTCGCGCTGTGCCGCAGCGGCGCGCTGACCTGTGCCGAGCTCACCACCGTGGGGCTGCCCGCCGCGTATGTCCCGCTGCCGCACGGCAACGGCGAGCAGCGGCTGAACGCGCTGCCCATCGAGCGGGCCGGCGGCGGGCTCATCGTGGACGACGCGGTGCTCTCCCCGCGGTGGATCTACGAGGTGCTGCTGCCGGTCATGCTGGACACCCAGCTCGTGGCGGGGATGTCGGCGGCGGCGGCGCGGCTGGGCAGCCGCGACACCGACGACCGGCTGGCCGCCGAGGTCATGAACATCATCGCGGGCCGGCCCGCGCGCAGCCACGCGGCCCGCGGGCGGTGAGCTGACGTGGGAAGCCTGGTCAGCCCGGTGGCCCCGGTGCCCCTGGCGGAGCTGGGCCGGGTGCACTTCACCGGTATCGGCGGCGCCGGCATGTCGGGTATCGCCCGGATCATGATCGCCCGCGGGGTGAAGGTCTCCGGCAGCGACGCCGCGGCCAGCGACCTGCTCACCGCCCTGGCCGGCCAGGGCGCGGACGTGCACGTCGGGCACGCCGCGGAGCACGTCGACGGCGCGGACACCCTCGTGGTGTCCACCGCGATCCGCGAGGACAACCCGGAACTGGCCGAGGCGCGGCGGCGGGGCCTGCGGGTCCTGCACCGGGCCGCCGCCCTGGCCAGCCTGATGCTGGGCCGGCGCGGGATCGCGGTGGCGGGCACGCATGGCAAGACCACCACCACCAGCATGATCACCACGGTCCTGCAGCACAGCGGCGCCGACCCCGGATACGTGATCGGCGGGATCCTTGCCGAGACCGGCCTGGGCGCCGGTGACGGCAGCGGTGCGGAGTTCGTGGCCGAGGCCGACGAGAGCGACGGCTCCTTCCTGATGCTCGCCCCCGAGCTGGCCATCGTCACCAGTGTGGAAGCAGACCACCTGGACAACTACGCGGGCCTCGCCGAGATCGAGGCGGCGTTCGCGGCGTTCGCCCGGCGGATCACCCCGGGCGGGGTGCTGATCGCCTGCGCCGATGATCCCGGTGCCCGGGCCCTCGCCGCCGCCGCGGCGGCAGCCGGGGTGCGGGTCCGCGGCTACGGCGAGTCCCCGGGCGCCGACTACCGGCTCAGCGGCGTGAGCCCGCGCGGCATGACCGTGCGCTTCAGCGTGTCCGGGCCAGCGGCAGGCCCCGGCGCGCCGTCACCGGCCCTGCTCACGGTCGCCGTCCCCGGCCGTCACAACGCGCTGAACGCAACGGCCGCCTACGCCGCCGCCCTCGAGCTTGGGCTGAGCCCTGGGCAGGCCACCGCGGGACTGGCCGCCTATCGCGGCGTGGGCCGCCGGATGGAACCGAAGGGGGAGGCCGCCGGCGTGCTGGTGCTCGACAGCTATGCGCACCACCCGACCGAACTCGCTGCCGACCTCCGCACGGCCCACGAGATCAGGCCCGGTGGGCGCGTTCTGGCGGTCTTCCAGCCGCACCTGTTCAGCCGGACCAGGATTTTCGCGGCGGAGTTCGGCGCCGCGCTCGGCCTGGCTGACGAGGCGTTCGTGCTGGACGTGTACGCGGCCCGCGAGGACCCGGAGCCCGGGGTCAGCGGGCGGCTCATCACCGAGGCGGTGCCTGGCGGACGGGCCCGCTTCATCCCGGACCGCGCGGACCTGCCTGCGGCCGCGGCGGCGGCCGCCCGGCCCGGAGACCTCGTCCTCACCATGGGCGCGGGGGACGTGACGGCGCTCGGCCCGCTGATCGTGACGGCACTGCGGCAACGGGGGGAGCCGCCTGATGGCTAGCAGAGTTTCCGGGCCGCCGCGGCGCCCCGGACGGCCAGGTCCCGGCGCCCGCCCCGGGCAGCGCACGCGCCCGGGGCCCCGGGCGCCCCGGGGGCGCGTCAGGTGGCCCCGGCGTGGCCGCGGCAGCCTGCCCAGGCCCCGCTGGAAAGCGGTGTTCTTCGCCGCTGCCGCGGTCGTGATCGTGGGCGTGATGGCCTGGGCCCTGCTCGGCTCCACGCTGCTGGTGGTGCGCTCGGTCCGGGTCGCCGGCACGGGCAAGGCGGTCTCCGCCGGGCAGGTGCTCGCCGCCGCGCGCGTCACCCGCGGGCAGCCGCTCATCCGGGTCGACACCGGCGCCATCGCCCGCCGGGTCGAACAGCTCAGGCAGGTGCAGTCTGCCCAGGTCAGCAGGGGCTGGCCGACCACACTGGTGATCACCCTCCAGTTGCGCAAGCCGGTCTTCGCGCTGCCCGTGCATGGCGGGTACGCGCTGGTGGACCCGTTCGGCGTGAGCGTGCGCGACGTCACCGGCCGGCCGGCCGGGCTGCCCCTGCTCACGGTGAACACGACCGGCGGGAGCCTTCGCGGAAGCCCGGCGGTGCGCGCCGCCGCGGCCGTACTGGGCGAACTGCCGCGGCAAATCTCGAAGCAGGTGCGCGGCGTGACCACCGGCGGGCCGAACGATGTGTCGGTGGAACTGGCCAACGGGTCGGTCGTCATCTGGGGCGGGGCTGAGCGGGGGCTCACCAAGGCGGAGGAACTGCGGGTGCTGATGCGGCGGCACGCTCGGGTCTATGACGTGAGCGGTGTCGGGACCGCGATGACCAACGGCTGACACGTCTGGAAGACCGGGCAAATGTGGGTGTCCCACGGGTGAAGCTGGCTAAAAGATCAGCGAGCAGGCTTTGCCGGCCCGGGCGTGGCGAGTTGACCCGGGTTCTGGGCAACCCTACTGTCCGTATCAATCGTCACCATAGCATAACTCTAAATCTCAGGTTGAGAGTGAAGGTTTTGACTCACGGGAAATCGTGGAATTGCCCGGTCGCCACTGCGGGGGCGCACTTCGGCGGACCGCGTACACGGCCGATTCCCGGTGTGAGCGTATTCACCAGCCGCACTGGTAGCAGAGCAGGAACACGATAGCGGCAGACAAGCGGAAAGGGCCCTCCTCGTGGCAGCACCGCAGAACTATTTGGCGGTCATCAAGGTCGTCGGTATCGGTGGGGGCGGCGTCAATGCCGTAAACCGGATGATCGAAGAGGGGCTCAAGGGCGTTGAGTTCATCGCGATCAACACGGATGCGCAGGCGCTGCTGATGAGCGACGCCGACGTCAAACTGGACGTCGGCCGTGAACTGACCCGCGGGCTTGGTGCCGGCGCCAACCCCGACGTCGGGGCGAGGGCCGCTGAGGACCACCGTGAGGAAATCGAGGAAGTCCTCAAGGGCGCGGACATGGTCTTCGTCACCGCGGGCGAGGGCGGCGGCACGGGCACCGGCGGTGCCCCCGTCGTGGCCGACGTGGCGCGGTCCCTCGGCGCGCTCACGATAGGCGTGGTGACCAGGCCGTTCGGCTTCGAGGGCAAACGCAGGGCATCCCAGGCCGAGGTCGGCATCGAGCGGCTGCGCAGCGAGGTGGACACGCTCATCGTGATCCCCAACGACCGGCTGCTGTCCATCTCGGACCGCCACGTCAGCGTGCTCGACGCGTTCAAGGCCGCCGACCAGGTGCTGCTGTCCGGTGTCCAGGGCATCACCGACCTGATCACCACTCCTGGCCTGATCAATCTGGACTTCGCCGACGTGAAGTCGGTCATGTCCGGCGCTGGTTCCGCCCTGATGGGGATCGGCTCCGCCCGCGGGGACGACCGCAGCGTGGCCGCCGCGGAGATGGCCATCTCCAGCCCGCTGCTCGAAGCGAGCATCGACGGGGCGCACGGCGTGCTGCTGTCCATCCAGGGCGGCTCGGACCTCGGGCTGTTCGAGATCAATGAGGCAGCCCAGCTCGTCGCCAACTCTGCGGCGCCGGACGCCAACATCATCTTCGGCGCGGTGATCGACGATGCGCTCGGCGACGAGGTGCGGGTAACCGTCATCGCGGCAGGCTTCGACGAGGCGGGCGTGCGTCACGTGCCGCCCGCCCAGCCGGCGCTGGCCCGGCCGAGCCAGGACACCCGTGCTTCGGTCCCGGCAGCTGCCTCCTTTTCCGGTAGCGGCGGGTTTGGCACCGGTAACGGGCACTCCGCTGGCGGCCATGCGCTCGATGCTGCGGCGGATGGCCGAGTGGTGGAGGAGCGCGTGGCCGAGCCGGCCGCCAGCGTGACAGATCCGCCGGATCCCGGCCCGGGGACGGCCGGTTCGCCCGCCGGGGACACCGATTCCGGTGACCGGGCGGGTGAGGAGGCCGAGCCGGTGTCTGCGGCATCGGCGGCGGTCCCGGCTCGCCCCCGCGCTGATCCGGGTGCCGCGGCCCGCATGTTCGACGCGGCCACCACTACCACCCGCCGCCGCAGCGTCATCTTCGAAGAGGACGACGAGTTGGACGTGCCTGACTTCCTGAAGTGATCCAGCAGGGCGGGCGAACAAGTGCCGCCCCCGCGCTTTCGCCTTCGGCTCTTACACGCTGCGGGGACGGCACCTGCCCGCCCGCGCTCGTGGGTACTCAGCGCGGTCCCTGAGGGGACAGCGGAAGGTGGTTCCAGGGGGCTGCCGTGTTCCGTGGCGCCATCCGGGGCCGGCCTGACCCAGAACCAGTGCGGGTACGTTCACAGATCGGCAGGGGCACCTGTCCACGCCCGGGTGCCCCCTGGTGGCCCACCCTGACCGGCTTTACGGCGCTCGGTGGGTGATGATGTGGGTGTGACGGATGTGGAGGCACGCCGGGCGGAACTGAAGGCACGGCTGAATGCTGTGCGGGGGCGGATCGACGACGCTTGCGTGGCGGCGGGACGGGATCCCGGGGAGGTCACGCTGGTCGCGGTGACTAAGACGTTTCCGGCGTCGGATGTGCGGCTGCTCAGCGAACTGGGCGTGCGGGATGTGGGAGAGAACCGAGACCAGGAGGCGGCGCCCAAGGCCGCCGAATGCGCGGACCTTTCTCCTGGACTGACTTGGCATTTCATCGGGCGGCTTCAGACCAACAAGGCCGCGAGCGTGGTCGGTTACGCCGGGGTGGTGCATTCGGTGGACCGGCTCAGGCTGGTGCGCGCGCTGGGCGCGGCAGCCAGGAAGGCAGGCCGGACCGTCACCTGCCTGGCCCAGGTCAGCCTGGACCAGGACGAGGCCCGCGGTGGCGTGCCCGAGCCCGAGGTGGCCGCCCTCGCCGGCGCCGTGGCCAGGGAGGAAGGGCTGGTACTTGGCGGTGTGATGGCGATGGCGCCGCTCGGCGTGCCACCCGCCGAGGCATTCGCGCCACTTCCCCGAATCGCCGGCGCGGTGCGTGCGGCTTATCCGGAAGCCGTCATAGTGTCAGCGGGAATGAGCGGCGATTTGGAAGACGCCATTGCGGTCGGCGCGACACACGTTCGTGTCGGTACGGCGTTGCTCGGCGGCCGGCCGGGCTTCGTCAGGTAATGTCCGTCGCATCGAACGGCAGGCCAGGGACGACGGAGGGCTGACGGATGGCCGGCGCGATCCACAAGATGGCGGTCTATCTCGGCCTGGTCGAGGACGAGGTGGCCTACGAAGACGGCTATGACTCCCTTGAGGAGGATTACGCCGGCTACGAGGGCGAGGAAGGCGCGGCGCCCGATTCCGCGCGGCAGCCGGCTGTCCCGGCGCACGGCGGCTATGACGGCGACTCCGCGGAGCCCGCCCGTCCCGCCCCGGTACGGCAGACGGCCGATCTCACTCGGATCACGACGCTGCATCCGCGCACATACAATGAGGCCCGGACGATCGGTGAGCACTTCCGCGAAGGCACCCCGGTCATCATGAACCTGTCAGAAATGGTCGATAGTGACGCTAAGCGACTCGTTGACTTCGCAGCAGGGTTGATTTTCGGACTTCGCGGAAGCATCGACCGGGTGACCAACAGGGTCTTCCTGCTGTCACCCGCGTCCATAGAGGTGACCGCCGAAGACAAGGCCCGGATTGCCGAGAGGGGCTTCTTCAACCAGAGCTAGGCGGCCCAGGTCAGGCGGCTCGGCGTCGACCGTAGGGCGGCTACCGTGTCGTGGTGAGAGCAGGACAGCGTTGTGGGTCTTCTAAAGATCGTCTTGACATACCTCCTATGGATCTACCTGTTGCTGCTCATCGCGAGGCTGATCTTCAGCTGGATCCAGGCGTTCTCCCGGTCCTGGTCGCCACGGGGGCCGGTGCTCGTGGTGGCCGAAACGGTGTTCACCGCGACAGACCCGCCACTGAAATTCCTAAGCCGGTTCATCCCCGTGCTCAAGCTCGGTAGTGTGGCCCTGGACCTCAGCTTCATGGTTCTGTTCTTCGTGGTACTTATCCTGATCAACGTCGTAGGGCTCTTGTGATCAGGTACGGTCCCATAGGAACAGACTGCAGCGCACCAAGGAGACGAGATGCCGCTGACGCCCGCAGACGTGCGGAACAAGCAGTTCAGTACCACCAGGCTCCGCCCCGGCTACGACGAGGAAGAGGTAGACGCCTTCCTCGATGAGGTCGAGGTCGAGCTGGACCGCCTGATCCAGGAGAACGAGGAATTCCGGTCCAAGCTGGCTGAGTGCTTGCGCGGGGGGAAGTCGGCCGTGTCCGCGCTCAGTTCCCCGCTGGCCGACCCAGAGCCGGAGATGCTGGCGCCCGAGCCGATGATGCCCGAGCCGGAGCACCGGCCCGAGCCGGTCCGGGCGAGCATGCCGAGCGAGGACAACATGGACACGGCAGCCCGCGTCCTTGCCCTCGCCCAGCAGACCGCCGACCAGGCCATCGCCGACGCTCGCCGTGAGGCCGATGAGACCCTGGGCCGTGCCCGCCGCGAGGCGGACGACATCCTCGGCAAGGCCAGGCGGCAGGCCGAGCAGATCACCAGCGACGCGCGGGCCCGGGCGGAAAGCCTGGAGCGCGATGCGCAGGAGCGGCACCGCCAGGCGATGGGTTCGCTGGTCCAGCAGCGGGAGGAGCTGGAGCGCCGGGTCGACGACCTGCGGGCGTTCGAGCGCGAGTACCGCAGCAGGCTCAAGGCGTACCTGGAGGGCCAGCTCCGCGACTTGGAGGCGGGCGCCGCGGACAGCGGTACCTTCCCCGCGGTCGCCGGGCCGCAGTCCTCGGTCGGCGGCGGCATGCCATCCCGCATGGAGTCCCGCAACGGCCAGCCAGCGGTCACAGGCGCCTACGTCGGCTCGCCGGAGCCCGGAGGGCACAACGGGGGCTTCCACCCCTCTGACGGCCCTTCACACGACCGCCGGTAACCAGCTGCCCGGCGCGCCACGCCGGGTCGTGGGAGGGCGCACGTGATCCGGTCCAGCGCCCTCCTGACCGTTGCGGCGATGGCGATGCTGGTGGCCGGGGTGCTCTCGGCCAGTCTGGGACTGATCTACGCTTCGATCGCCGTGAGCATCCTCGCGGCGCTCACCCTCGGCGCCGGAGTTCTGCTCCGGCGCCGAGAGCTTTTCGGGGGAGCAGCAGCGGGGGACATCCGGCCCGGCCGGGCAGCCGCTGACGTTGCCGGGACCCGGTCGGCGGCAATCCCGTCGGCCGGGATCCAGGCTGCCGGGACCGGGACGGCCGGTGCGGCACAGGAAGCCGGTGCGGGGCAGGCAGCCGATGACCGGCCGCGAACCGACCGCGGTGCCACAGGCGGCGACGGTGGCGAGAAGGACAGCGACCTCGCAGAAAGGCCGCAGAAGGCGGCATCCGGCGCGGGTCCTGGTGCCGGACGGTGGCCAAGGTCCATAGCGGCCAAGGGTGCCTCGGTGACCGGCCGACGTGGCGCCGAGCACTCGGCCGCCCACGCGGTCGGCCGGGGTCGTTCCGCGCGGCCTGCCTCCGGAACCGGGCAGTCGGCCCGCGACCCGGCGGCCCAGGCCCCCGCCCCCCGCGAGCCCGCCGGAGGGGACCGGGCCAGGACAGAACGTGACCGAGCCGGGCGCGAGCGACCGGGATCCGGCCAGGAGCGCGAGCGGGATGGGCCGGGCCGGGACCAGGACCGGGACAGGGACGCTGCCGCGCAGGCCGATCGTGACCAGGCCACGGCGGGGCGCCAGCCCTCCGCCTGGGGAAACCGCGATGGGGCACAGGAGCGGGACCAGGCAGCCGCCGCACCGCAGGCCGAGGCGTTCCGGCTGCCCTCGGCCGATGAGCGGGCCGCCCGGGCCCGGGGCGACGTGGCCAGCCGCGGACGTGCGGACTCCCCGGCCGCGGGCGACAACTTCTGGGACCGGGTCAGCGAAGAACTCTCCGGCAGTGGGAGCCAGGGCCCGGTCCGGCCGGCCTGGCCAGCCACCGCGGGACCGCGGGCGATGGGGGCCGGTTCCGCTGCCAAGTACGGCTCTCCCGACACGGAGGACGGCGAGCCGGAGGCGGCCTGGTCATCGGCGAGGTACCGGCAGGCGGGACCCACGTCCTGGGGCGGCCAGACCGCGCGGCCGGCCGGCCGGCCGGAGGACGGTGAACAGGCCGAGCGGCCGGCGGCTGGCGAGTCTGGGTGGGACCGGATGGTCCCACCGTATGTAGACGACCTGACCAGGCCGAAACGGGACCGCGAGCCCGCCGAGACCGGCTCCGGCGACCTCCCGGCCGGAGAAGACACTCCGGCCGGCACCGAGGCCGGTGGCGGGGCGGGCACGCCTGGCCAGGATGCCGGCAGTGCCTGGAGCGCATGGTCCAGGCTCCGCGCTACCCGCGCGGAAGAACAGGCCGCGAGCGGCGGCCGCGACCTTCGTGAGCCGGGCGAGCGGGACGAACAGCGCGACAAGGACGAGCGGCGCGGGCAAGACGAGCAGCGCGGCGAGCAGGCCAGCCGGGCCAAGAGCAGCATTCCCAACGGTGACATGCCCGATGGCGGCATGTCCGACGGTGGCCTGTCAGCGGGCGACCTGGCGGAAAGCGGGGCAACTGCGGGCGCCTTGACCAGCGGCGACGCCACTCCGGGCGACGAGATCGGCGAGGATGAGGTCGCGCCGGCGGAACCCGGCGCGGCGATGGCCGGGGACGACCGGGCCAGTGCCGGAGCGGCCGAGCCCGCCGCGCCAGGTGCCACGCCTGATGCGGCCCGCGCGGATGCCGCGGCCGACGCCGGCGGTACGGATGAGACTGCCGCGGCCGACGCCGGCGGCACCGATGAGGCTGCCGCGGGCGACATCGAAGGCGATGAGGCCGAACCAGGCACCGCTGAAGCGGGGCGTGCCGAGGCAGCCGCGCCCCGGGCTGCCGGGGCAGGTGACCGCGAGGCCGGCGGCGCGGACCGTGCCGGGGATGCCGAGCGGGCCGGGGACGCCGAGCGGGCCGGGGAGCAGGGTGAGGGCGTGTCGGCGGCGGACGCCACCAGCTCCGGCGCGGCCGTACCAGCAGGTGAGGCCGGCGCCGCGAGGGTCGGCGCCGCCGGGGTCAGCCATGGCGCGGCGGGCGTGACCGCGAGCACCCCCGAGGCGGCCCGTGCCGGGCAGGCGGACCACGGCGGGCAGGCGGACCACGCCACCAAGGGTGGCCGCGCCGCGGACTCGGGCGGTGCTGAGGTTGAAGATAGAGCCGAGGCTGAAGACAGGGCCGAGGCTGAGGACCATGCCGAAATGGACCGCACCGGAGACACCAGCCGTGCTGCGGTGGCGCGGAGCGGCAGCAGTGCCGACCGCTCCGAAGGCAGCGATGCCGGCGAAACCGCCGGCCGGGCAGCGGACAGAGCCGCCGGGGCCACCCCCCTGGACGACGAGGTGACCGTCGTGCCGGGTGTGGCCAGGTATCACCGCAGGGGATGCATCCTTATCCGCTTCCTCAGCGACGGGGACCTGGAGGTCCTGACCCGCCGGGAAGCCGAAGCCGCCGGGTCGGTGCCCTGCAAGGCCTGTCAACCGGACAAGCCGGACCCGTCTGCCTGACCCCACGTTCCCGAAGGGGGTGCGGGACCGCCCGCACGCGCGTCCTCGACCGCTATCCGCCGGCCGCCGGAGGAGATCAGCCGTGGCGCTGAGCTTACAGCGGGACCATAGCCGTCACCGGATCGGTGGCCAAGCGTATTTGCGCCGGCGGCCGGTACTCAGGACCGCCGGATCCAGAAGGTCAGGCCCAGGTCCTCCGCCCGGTGCTCGGTCCCCGCGCCCGGTGCGGCCGGGCCGAACTCGGTGGCGAGCACCTCCCCGGCGATGAGCTGCCCATGCTCGGTCAGCGCCGCCGCGAGTTCCGGTTCCGGCGCCTCCCAGCGCAGCGTGATCCGGTCGCTGACCTCCAGGCCGTCCGCCTTGCGGGCGTCCTGCACCAGCCGGATCACCTCCCTGGCCAGTCCCTCGCGGCGCAGTTCCGGCGTGATATCCAAGTCCAGGGCCACGGTCTCGCCACCGTCGCTGGCCACCGACCATCCCGCGCGCGGGGTCTGGGTCACGATCACGTCATCCGGGCCGATCGCCACCGGCTCCCCGTCCACCAGGACGGACGCCTCGCCCGCCGCGGTGAGCTGGCCGGCCAGCGTGCCAGGGTCCACCGCGGTGATCGCCGCCGCGACCACCTGGGTGCGGCTGCCGAAACGGCGGCCGAGCGTGCGGAAGTTCGGCTTCACGGCGTGGTCCACCAGGTCGTCGCTCACCGTGCTGAGCGCCTCAAGCCCCCGGACGTTGAGCTCACCGGCCACCTGGTCGCGGAGCTCGGCGGGCAGGCCGGCGAACCCGGCCGCGCCCGCCAGCGCGCGGGGCAGCGGCTGGCGGATGCCCAGGGACGCCGCGGCACGGGCCGACCTGCCCAGCTCCACCAGCCGCCGGGCCAGGCCCATCTGCGCGGAAAGCTGCCGGTCCACCAGGCGGGGATCCGTGTCCGGCCAGGTGGTGAGGTGGACGGACTCCGGGTCCTCGGGGCCGCGCAGGATCCCCCAGACGTAGTCGGTGAGGAACGGCACCATCGGCGCCATCAGCCTGGTGAGGGTCTGCAGGCACTGGTACAGGGTGGCGAAGGCCGCAGCCCCGCCGGGCGTGCCAGGCCCCTCCCAGAACCGCCGCCGGGACCGGCGCACATACCAGTTGGACAGGTCGTCCACGAACGCGGCGAGGCGGCGCCCGGCGGCAGCGGTGTCGAACTCCTCCAGCGCGGCCGTGACCTCGGACGTCACGAGCGCCAGCTCGCTCAGGACCCACCGGTCCAGCAACGGCCTGGCGGCGGGCGGCGGGGCATCGGCCAGCATCGCCGGCCGCCACGCGGCACCCTGCGCGGCCCCCGCGTTGGCGTACAGGGTCAGGAAGGAGACCGTGTTCCAGTACGTCAGCAGGACCTTGCGGACGATTTCGTCCAGCGTGCTCGCCCCGATCCGCCGGGTCGACCAGGGGGAGCCGGAGGCGGCGAAGAACCACCGGATGGCGTCGGCGCCGTGCGCCTCCATCAGCGGGAGCGGCTCGAGCACGTTGCCGAGGTGCTTGCTCATCTTGCGGCCCCGCTCGTCCACCACCAGGCCCAGGCACACCACGTTCTCGTAGGAGGACCGGTCGAAGACCAGCGTGCCGACCGCCATCAGCGAGTAGAACCAGCCACGGGTCTGGTCGATCGCCTCGCAGATGAACTGCGCCGGGTAAGCGCGGCGGAACTCCTCCTCGTTGCGCCACGGCGCGCCGAGCCGGGCGAACGGCATCGAGCCCGAGTCGTACCAGGCATCGATGACTTCCGGCACGCGCTGCGCGGGCCCGCCGCAGTCCGGGCAGGCGATCACCACGGCATCCACGTACGGCCGGTGCGGATCCAGGTCTGACAGGTCGCGCCCGGCCAGTTCACTCAGCTCGGCCAGCGACCCGGCGCAGGTCAGATGGTTCTCGCCGCACTCCCACAACGGCAGCGGCGTGCCCCAGTACCGGGTCCGTGACAGCGCCCAGTCCACGTTGTTGCGCAGCCACTCCCCGTACCGGCCCTCCTTGATCGTGGGCGGCTGCCAGTTGGTCCGCTCGTTCTCCGCAAGCAGCCTGTCCTTGATCTGGGTGGTCCGGATGAACCAGGACGGCAGGGCGTAGTAGAGCAGTGGCGTGTGGCACCGCCAGCAGTGCGGGTAGCTGTGCTGGAACGGCTCGCTGCGGAACAGCAGGCCGCGCTCGGACAGGTCCCGGACCAGAAGCTCGTCGGCGTCCTTGAAGAACAGCCCGCCGACCATCGGCACCGATTCCTCGAACCGCCCGTCCGGGCGGACCGGGTTGACCACCGGCAGCCCGTGCGCCCGGCTGGCCTCCATGTCGTCCGCACCGAACGCGGGCGACATATGCACCAGGCCGGTGCCGTCCTCGGTGGTCACGAACGTTCCGGGAAGCACGCGGTGCGCACCGGGGATGTCCACCAGGCTGAACGGCGGCCGGTACGTCGCCCCGACCAGGTCAGACCCGCGCAGCCTGGCCGCGACGTGCCAGCCTTCGCCGAGCGCCCGGGACATCAGTTGCTCGGCCACCACGACGGCATCCGGGCCGCCCGCCTGGCGGGCCAGCACGTAACTTTCGTCGGGGTGCACGGCCACGGCGGTGTTGGAAACCAGGGTCCACGGCGTGGTGGTCCACACCAGCAGATCCGCCCCGTCCAGCAGCGGCGTGGCCCCGGCGGGCACGGTCAGCAGCGGGAACCGCACCGTCACGCCCGGGTCGGTCACCGTGCGGTAGACATCCGGCTGGCCCATCTCGTGGTCCGACAGGGCCGTCTCGCAACGCGGGCAGTACGGGCTGATCCGGAAGTCCCTGACAAGCAGGCCCTTGCGGAAGATCTCCTTGAGCGACCACCACACGGACTCGACGTAGCTGGCATCCATCGTGCGGTACGCGCTGGACAGGTCGATCCAGTAGCCAAGCCGGTCGGTGAGTTCCTCGAAGGCGTCCACGTGCAGCAGCACCGACTCGCGGCAGCGCTGGTTGAACGCGGCGATGCCGTAGGCCTCGATGTCCTTCTTGCCCGATAGGCCGAGTTCCTTCTCGACCGCCACCTCCACCGGCAGGCCATGACAGTCCCAGCCGGCCTGGCGGGGCACGTGGAACCCCTGCATGGTCTTGAACCGGGGGAAGACGTCCTTGAAGACCCGGGCCTCGATGTGATGCACGCCGGGCATGCCGTTGGCGGTGGGGGGCCCCTCATAGAAGGTCCAGATCTGGCCGCCGGCCGTCCGGTCCAGGGAGCGGTCGAAGACCTTGCCGTCCCGCCAGCGCCGCAGGATCTCGTGCTCCATCGCGGGCAGGTCTATCGCCGCGGGCACGGCCGGGAAATAGGCAGCCTCGTGAGCGCCTGACGGGGGCATCGGACTCCTCCAACGGTCGTGGCACTGCCGGGTTGATTGGCTTGTGCTCGGATCGCTGGAGGGACGGGACGCAGCCGGCGGCGGCGGTCCCGCGGTACCACCCTCCTTGACCGCGATCTGCCCGCAGGGGCGGGTCGCGGCCCGCTCAATTAGCTCGCGGCCGGTTCTACTGAGCTGTTCCCGCCCCGGCGCGGCCGGTGCGGGAGCCGTTCTTCCGGCGGCTCCGGGGTGATCTGGTCCGCTGGGCGCGCCCCCGGGCTCTCACCATCCCCGGATCGCTCCTGGCCGCTACCGGCGGCAGCTGTCCCCATCAACACTTCGCGACTGACACGATATCCGATGCGCCGCGCCGGGGTCACTCGCGTTTGCGGAGCCTGCCATGGCGAAATATCCTCCGGTGACTGCCCGCATTCAAGATCGATTCACACCCGGCCCGGGCACCGTCCGCAAAGGGAGGCAGATCATGGCTACCGCCGCTGGCGCCAGCGCCGCCGCCCTTCCTGTGCGCCCCGGGGAGAAGCCCTGGACCGACGCGGAACTGAAGAAGGTGCGCCAGCAGCTTCAATCGGAGATTGCCGGGCTCCTCGCCGACATCAACGAGGCCGAGTCGGCGATCGCCGAGCGGCTCGGTGACGCGGCCGTGGATGCCGGAGACGACACGGCTGACGCCGGGGCCAAGACATTCGAGCGCGAGCACGAACTCGCGCTGACCGAGAACGCGCGCGAACTGCTGGCGGCCAGCGAGCGTGCGCTCGCCCGGATGGATGAGGGTACCTTTGGCGTGTGTGAATCGTGCGGCCAGCCGATCGGGAAAGCGCGCCTGCAGGCGTTCCCACGCGCCACCTTGTGCGTGACCTGCAAGCAGCGCGAGGAAAGGCGCTAAAAGTGCAGCAGTCAGGCCCGCAGGAGCCGCGCCGTCCGCGCCGGGTGGGCCTGTTGTTCGGTGTCGCCGCGGCCGTGTTCGTCGCGGACGTGATCACGAAGATCATCGTGGTGGCCACGCTCACCCCGTACCACGAGGTCAAGGTGATCGGCACGCTGCTCACCCTGGACCTGGTGCGCAACAGCGGGGCCGCGTTCAGCTTCGGGCCGGGCATCACCATCGTGTTCAGCCTCATCGCCGTGGGCGTGATCTTCTTCATCGTGCGCACCTCGCGGCGCCTGTACAGCATGGCCTGGGCGGTGACGCTCGGCCTGTTGCTGGGCGGCGCGGCCGGCAACCTCACCGACCGGCTGCTGCGCTCGCCCGGGGTGTTCCGCGGCGAGGTGGTGGACTGGGTGCAGCTGCCGCACTGGCCGGTCTTCAACGTGGCCGACGCGTGCATCGTGTGCGGCGGGTTCCTCGCCGTGGTGCTGGCCGCCCGGGGGACCCGGCTGGACGGCAGCAGGGACGTCCGGGCCACCAGCGGTGAGGACACCGCCCGCGGGCCGGCCGGCGGAGCCCAGGCGGGGGACAGTCAGACGTGACGGTCGGCGGCCCGCGCCGGGTGGCTGTTCCCGAGGGGCTGGACGGCGAGCGACTCGACGCCGCGCTGGCACGCATGTTCGGCCTGTCCCGCGACACCGCGGCAGACCTTGTGACGAGCGGCAACGTCCTGGTCGACGGGCGGCCGGCCGCGAAGTCGCAGCGGGTCCCGGCCGGCGAGTGGCTGGAGGTGACGCTCCCCCCGCCCGCCTTTCCTTCGCCCGGCACTACGCAGTCCCCCCAGCCGGTGCCCGGCCTGACCATCGTTGCCGAGGACGAGGACATCGTCGTGGTGGACAAGCCCGCAGGCGTCGCCGCGCACCCGACGCCGGGCTGGTCGGGGCCCACGGTGCTGGAGGGCCTGCGGGCCACCGGGCACACCATCGCCAGTTCCGGGGCGGCCGAGCGGCAGGGGATCGTGCACCGGCTGGACGCAGGCACCTCGGGGCTGATGGTGGTGGCCAAGAGCGAGCCCGCCTACTCCGCGCTGAAGCGCGCGTTCCGCGAGCGTGAGGTGGACAAGCGCTACCACGCCCTGGTCCAGGGCCATCCCGACCCGCTGCGGGGCACCGTGGACGCCCCGATCGGCAGGCACCCGTCCGGGGACGGGCGCTTCGCGGTGATCACCGGCGGCCGCCCCAGCGTGACCCACTACGACACGATCGAAGCGTTCCGGGCCGCTAGCCTCGTCGAGGTCAAGCTGGAAACCGGGCGGACGCACCAGATCCGGGTGCACATGGCGGCCCTGCGCCACCCCTGTGCCGGGGACCGGCTCTACGGCGCCGACCCGGTCCTCGCCGAGCGGCTCGGCCTGACCCGGCAATGGCTGCACGCCGTCCAGTTGGGCTTCGCCCACCCCGCCGGCGGCCGGTGGGTCGAGTTCCGCAGTGCCTACCCGGCAGACCTGGCGCATGCGCTCGACGTCCTCCGCTCGGACGGTTGACGCGAACCCTGACATCCACGGAGTGGGAACCACCGACTGTCGGTTCGCTCCGTTAGAGTCGTCCTGCCGGGCCAGTGCGGCCTTCGGCGGGAGCACTGGCTACTTCCCCCGGCCCTGGTTCAGATGCGCCCGCGAGGGCGTTTAGCGCATGCCCGAAGGAGGCGGTTACTCGTGACGGCGGCGGGAACCAGGGGAGACGGCTTCGTGCACCTGCACGTGCACACCGAGTACTCCATGCTGGACGGCGCTGCCCGGCTCAAGGACACGTTCGCTGCCTGCCAGCGGGCGGGCATGCCGGCCGTCGCCATCACCGACCACGGCAACGTCTACGGGGCCTACGACTTCTGGGCCAAGGCCACCGCCGCGGGCATCAAGCCGATCATCGGCATCGAGGCCTACGTGGCCCCCGAGCACCGGCGGTTCCGGCGGCCGGTGCGGTGGGGAACCCCGGCGCAGAAGGACGACGACGTGTCCGGCGCCGGGGCGTACACCCACATGACGCTGCTCGCCGAGACCACCGAGGGCATGCACAACCTGTTCCGGCTGTCCTCACTGGCTTCGCTCGAAGGCTATTTCCGCAAACCCCGGATGGACCGCGAACTGCTGGCGGCGCACGCCAAGGGAATCATCGCCACCACCGGCTGCGTGTCCGGCGAGGTGCAGACCAGGCTCCGCCTCGGCCAGTACGCCGAGGCGGTCGCGGCGGCGGCCGCCTACCGCGACATCTTCGGCCCCGACAACTTCTTCGTCGAGGTCATGGACCATGGCCTCGACATCGAGCGGAGGGCACGGGACGGCCTGACCCGCGTCGCCCGTGAACTGTCGCTGCCGTTCGTGGTCACCAACGACTCGCACTACACCACGCCGGACGACGCCACCCCGCACGAGGTGCTGCTTGCCGTCCAGACCGGCACGACCCTGGCCGACCCGTCCCGGTTCCGGCTCGAGGGGACGGGCTACTACCTCAAGAGCCCGCACGAGATGCGCGCGGCCAGCTCCGACGAACAGTGGCAGGCGGGCTGCGACGCCACCCTGGCGATCGCCGAGCGGGTCGGCGTCTCGTTCACCAAGTCCAACCTGATGCCCAACTTCCCCGTGCCGGCGGGGGAGACCGAGGAAGGCTGGTTCCGCAAAGAGGTCTGGCGGGGCATGGACCGCCGCTACCCGGACGGCTTTGACGACCAGCGCCGCGACCAGGCCAGCTTCGAGATGGACATCATGGTGTCCATGGGGTTCTGCTCGTACTTCCTTGTGGTCGCCGACTTCATCATGTGGGCCAAGCGCAACGGGATCCGGGTCGGCCCCGGGCGCGGCTCGGCGGCCGGCAGCCTGGTGTCCTATGCGCTTGGGATCACCGACCTCGATCCCATCAACCACGGGCTGGTGTTCGAGCGGTTCCTCAACCCCGAGCGCGTGTCCATGCCCGACATCGACATCGACTTCGACGAACGCCGGCGCGGCGACGTCATCAGGTACGTGACCGAGAAGTACGGCGACGAACGGGTCGCCCAGATCATCACCTACGGCACCATCAAGGCCAAGGCCGCGGTGAAGGACTCCACCCGGGTGCTCGGGTTCCCCTACGCGCTCGGGGACCGGATCACCAAGGCGTTCCCGCCTCCGGTGATGGGCAAGGACGTCCCGCTGGCCGGCATCTTCGATACCGACCATCCCCGCTACGGCGAGGCCGGTGAGATCCGCGGGCTGTACGAGGCGGAGCAGGAGATCCGCCAGGTCATCGACACCGCGCGCGGGCTCGAAGGGCTGATCCGCCAGGCAGGCGTGCACGCGGCCGGCGTGATCATGAGCAGCGAGCCGATCATCGACCACATCCCGGTCTGGAAGCGGGAAGCCGACGGCGCGGTCATCACCCAGTTCGACTACCCCGCGTGCGAAGACCTCGGCCTGCTCAAGATGGACTTCCTGGGCCTGCGCAACCTCACAGTGCTCGACGACGCGGTGGCGGGGATCAAGGCCAACCGGGGCACCGAGATCAGCATGGAGGACCTGCCGCTGGACGACCAGCCCACCTATGACCTGCTGGCGCGCGGCGACACCCTGGGCATCTTCCAGTTCGACGGCGGCCCGATGCGGGCCCTGCTGCGCAGCATGCGGCCGGACAACTTCGAGGACATCTCGGCGGTCGGCGCGCTCTACCGGCCCGGGCCGATGGGCGCCAACGCGCACAACGAGTACGCCGACCGCAAGAACGCCCGCAAGCCGGTGGTGCCGCTGCATCCCGAACTGGCCGAGCCGCTCGCCGACATCCTGGGCGACACCTACGGGCTGATCGTCTACCAGGAGCAGGTGATGGCGATCGCCCAGAAGCTGGCGGGCTACTCGCCCGGCAAAGCGGACCTGCTCCGGCGGGCCATGGGCAAGAAGAAGAAGGAGATCCTGGACAAGGAGTTCGAGCCGTTCGCCGCGGGGATGCGGGAGAACGGGTATTCGGCCTCAGCGATCAAGACGTTGTGGGACATCCTGGTCCCGTTCTCCGACTACGCCTTCAACAAGGCGCACAGCGCCGCCTACGGCCTGGTGTCCTACTGGACCGCTTACCTCAAGGCCAACTACCCGGCCGAGTACATGGCGGGCCTGCTCACCTCCGTCGCCGGGGACAAGGACAAGAGCGCCCTCTACCTGAACGAGTGCCGCCGGATGGGAATCACCGTGCTGCCGCCGGACGTGAACTCCTCGGCCGCCACGTTCACCCCGGTGGGCGGCGACATCCGGTTCGGGCTGGCCGCCGTGCGCAACGTCGGCGCCGCGGTGGTGGACGCGATCGTCGCGGCCCGCAGCACCGACGGCGCGTTCACCAGCTTCTCCGACTTCCTGAACAAGGTGCCGGTCAACGTGTGCAACAAGCGGGTCATCGAGTCACTGGTCAAGGCCGGTGCCTTCGACTCGCTCGGCCACCCGCGCAAGGGGCTCGTGCTCATTCACGAGCAGGCGATCGACACGGTGATCGACGTCAAGCGCAACGAGGCGATGGGCCAGGACTCGCTGTTCGGGCAGGACACCGAGGCCGAGGCGACCTTCGAGGTCCCGGTGCCCGACGGTGAATGGGACAAGGCCACCCTGCTCGCGTTCGAGCGGGAGATGCTCGGTCTGTACGTCTCCGACCATCCCCTGCTCGGGGTCGAGCACCTCCTCGCCAACGGTACCGACTGCTCGGTCGCGCAACTGCTGTCCTCCGCCGCCGACGAGGCCGAGCGCGCCGCGCGGGGCGGCCGCGGCGACAGCCAGCCGGTCACCGTCGGCGGGATCCTGTCCGGGGTGCAGCGCAAGGTCACCCGGCAGGGCAGCCCATGGGCCGCGGCCACGCTGGAGGACCTCGAAGGCGCGATCGAGGTGCTGTTCTTCCCCGCCACCTACGCCGGCTGCGCGACCCTGCTCACCGATGACGCGATCCTGCTGGTGAAGGGCAGGCTCGACCGCCGGGAAGAGTCGCCGAAGCTCATTGCGATGGAGGTGAGCGTGCCGGATCTGTCGGCGACCGGTAGTGGCCCTTTCGTCGTGTCGCTCCCGGTGCAGCGGTGCGTGCCCGTCGTGGTGGAGCGGCTCCAGGAGGTGCTGCGCAGCCATCCCGGGCTGGATGAGGTGCACCTGCGACTGTGCAACGGGCGCCGCACCACCGTGGTCAAGCTCGACGACAAGCTGCGGGTGAAGCCGTCACCCAGCCTGGTCGCCGACCTGAAGCAGTTGCTCGGCCCGGCCTGTGTGAGTTAGCGGCAGCTACGCGTCCCGCCGCTGGAGCACGAAGATCGCAGCGCCGAAGAGCAGCGCGGTCCAGGCGCAGAACACGCCGAACCCCTGCCACGGCGACAGCAACTGACCGGATGTCGGCTTGTCCGCGGTGATCAGTTGCCCGGCCACGGTCGGCAGGTAGGCGTGGACGTGCGCGCCCCAGCTGGCCGGCAGCAGCCCGGCCAGCGGGAAGATGACCAGGACCATGCCGATCACCGCGGTGATGGCCCCCGCGGTGTGCCGGATCAGGCCGCCGATGGCCAGGGCGAACAGGCCGAGCACCGTCAGGTACAGGCCGGAACCGACGACCGCCTGCAGCACGCCCGGCTGGCTCAGCGACACCGTGATCGTGTGGTTCACGCTGATGACATGGCCCGCTTGCACCCCATGGAGCGTCACGACGTGCCCGTTCACGAGGGCCTTGCCGATGAAGAACGACGCGAACGCGACGATCTCGCCCACGACGATCACCAGCGCCGCGAACACCAGGCCCTTGGCCAGCATCACCGGGTAGCGGCGCGGCACGGCGAGCAGCGAGGAGCGGATCGCGCCGGTCGAGTACTCGCTGGTGATCACCAGCACGCCCAGCACGCAGATGGCGAGCTGGCCCAGCCCCAGGCCGGTGCCGAGGATGAAGTTGACCGGGTCGGTGATGATGCCGCCCGCGCTCGCACGGTTCCTGCCGTTGTTCAGCGCGTTCAGCGTCAGCCAGGTGAGCAGGCCGGTGAGCCCCAGGCTGACCACGGCGAAGATGATCAGTGTCCACACGGTGGACCTGACTGAACGGATCTTCGTCCACTCGGCAAGCAGCAGGCCGCCGAAGCCCGCCCGGTGGCCCGGGGCGGGAGGTGGGAGCGTGGTGGCCGCCGGCGCGGGCGGGCTGATGGAGGTCATTGGCTGCTCTCCGGGGACGTCGTGCTGGCCGCCGTGAAGGGGGATGGGGAGGTGGGTGGGGGCACCGCGGGTGTGTCGCCGCCGTACTCGACGCTGTCGGCCGTCATCTCCATGAACGCCTCCTCCAGCGAGCCCAGCTGCGGGGCGAGCTCGTGCAAGACGATCCGGTTCGCGGCGGCGATCTCACCGATCCGGGGCGCGTCCAGGCCGGTCACGCTCAGCGCCGCCGCCCGGCCCTCGGCCGGATCCTGCGGTATGGCCTTGCCGCCTTCGGCGGCGATCAGGCCGGCGAGCGCCTCCGCGTCCGGCGAGCGCACCAGCACGGACTTCTCCGAGCTCCGCTCGATGAACTCCTGTGTCGAGCTTTCCGCGATCAGCTTCCCCTTGCCGATCACGATCAGGTGATCCGCAGTCACCGCCATCTCGTTCATCAGGTGGCTGGACACGAAGATCGTGCGCTGCTCGGAGGCCAGGTGCTTCAACAGGTTCCTGATCCACAGGATGCCTTCCGGGTCCAGCCCGTTGACCGGCTCGTCCAGCAGCAGCACGGACGGGTCGCCGAGCATCGCCGCCGCGATGCCCACCCGCTGGCTCATGCCCAGCGAGTACCCGCGGACGCGCTGGCGGGCCACGTCACGCAGGCCCACCAGGTCGAGTACCTCGTCCACCCGGCGGCTGGGCAGGCCCTGGGTCTGGGCCAGGAACAGCAGGTGGTTGCGCGCGCTGCGGCCCGGGTGCATCGCCTTGGCTTCGAGCAGCGCGCCGACCGTGCGCAGTGGCCGGGCAAGCTCGGCGTACGGCCTGCCGTTGATCGTCGCGGTGCCCGTGTCCGGCCGGTCCAGGCCGAGTATCAGCCGCATCGTGGTCGACTTGCCCGCGCCGTTCGGCCCGAGAAACCCGGTCACCCGGCCGGGCTCGACCTTGAACGACAGGTGGTCGACCGCGAGCTTGTCCCCGTAGTGCTTGGTGAGATCCTGTGCCTCGATCACGTGGTTTCCCCAGCCTTAGCCGGCTCGTGCCCCCTGAATCGGACGAGCGGTACACAATCGCGCACCACCGTAGCAAGGTTTGCTGAGCGGCAACCAAACGGCTGCCGCGCCGGCGGTGACGCCCGTCGCGTACGCTGCTGCCGACCATGTCTGTGCCAATCCCCTTCCCAGACCCGGCCCGCGGCGACGAGGCCGTGCGCTCCTGGCGGTTGCGCGGCGGGGTGCGCGATGCGGTCGCTGCGCTGGCGGTCGCCGCCTCGACCGTGGCACTCGGCGTGCTTGCCGGGCTTGGCTGGGCGGCGGTGGCGCCGCGGCCGTTGCTGGTGATGACCTCCCCGGGGGCGGCTGCCCTGATCAACACCGAGACGAGTGCCTTCATCGCGGCCGACGCCGCGTTCTGCCTGGTGTGCCTGGCCGGGGGAGTGCTGTCCGGCGTGCTCGGCTACCTGTTCGCGGTGCGCAGGCACGGGCCGCTGGCCATGGCCGGGCTGATCATCGGGGCGTTCGCCGCCGCATTCGCGGCCCGCTGGGTGGGGGAACAGTCCGGGCTGGCCACGTTCCAGCACCTGCTCGCGACCCTGCCGGCCGGCGCCCGGTTCCGTGACTCGCTGGCGCTCGGCGCGAGCGGGGCGCTCGCCGCCTGGCCGCTGGCCGCCGCCGTGGTCGCGGGCGGCCTCGAGTTGCTGGCCAGCCCCGGCCGCCATAAGCGCTAGCTGTACTGCCCGGGGGGGGCGACCCCCCGCTGGCTCAAGGCCCGTTCCTTCGTCACCGGGCCTTGGCCCTGCCAGCCCGGGGGGCGACCCCCCGGAACCCCCCGCTGGCCTACGGCCCGGTTCCTTCGTCACCGGGCCTTGGCCCTGGTGGACGGGGTGAGTGACTCCGTGAATGAGTGAGGTCTCTCGCTATGTGGACGGGTCCGCGGGCCGGCGCGTCGGCTCCATAGACTGGGCGGGTGCTCTCAGTTATCGATCTTCGCGGGCAGCCAGCGATCGCCATGACGAGGGAGAAACTCGCGGGCGTCCTGCCGCGCGCGGCGCTGGACACCGGCGCCGCCCTTGAGCAGATCCGGCCGGTCTGCCAGGACGTCCGGGATCGCGGGGCGGCCGCGGTCCGCGAGTACACGGCCCGCTTCGACGGAGTCGACCTGCCCACCAGCCGGGTTCCGGCGCACGCACTGGCCGACGCCCTCGCCACCCTCAGCCCGGAACTGCGGGCCGCGCTGGAAGAGATGATCCGGCGGGTACGGCCGGTGCACGAGGCACAGCGGCCCGCCGACCACGTCACCGCGATCGGCGACGGCGCGCAGGTCACCGAGAGGTACGTCGCAGTGGACCGCGCCGGGGTGTACGTGCCGGCCGGCCTGGTCCCGCTGCCCTCCTCGGTGATCATGAACGTGGTGCCGGCGCAGGTCGCCGGGGTCGGCCGGATCGCGGTCGCCTCGCCGCCCCGCCGGGACCGCGGTGGCCTGCCCGCGCCGGCCATCCTGGCCGCCTGCGCGCTGCTCGGCATCGAGGAGGTCCACGCGGTGGGCGGCGCCCAGGCGGTCGCCATGTTCGCCTACGGCACCGCCGACTGCGCTCCGGTGGACGTGGTCACGGGGCCCGGCAACGCCTACGTGACCGCGGCCAAGCGGCTGCTGGCCGGCACCGTCGGGGTGGACGCCGAGGCGGGCCCGACCGAGATCGCGATCATCGCCGACCACACCGCCGACCCGCGGTTCCTCGCGGCTGACCTCGTCGCCCAGGCCGAGCACGGCCCGCTGGCCGCGTGCCTGCTGATCACCACCGACCCAGGGCTCGCCGAGCGCACCGAGGCCGAACTGCGCCCGCAGGTCGCCTCGGCGCGGCACCGCGACACGGTGCAGGCCGCCCTCGCCGGGCAGTCCGCCTGCGTGCTCGTGGACGACACCGCTGCCGCGCTGGCGATCTCCGATGTGTGGGCGCCCGAGCACCTGGAGATCCAGACCGCGGACGCGGCCAGCCTTGCTGCGCGGGTCCGCAACGCCGGCGCCGTCTTCATCGGCCCGTACGCCCCCGTCTCGCTGGGCGACTACCTGGCCGGGTCCAACCATGTGCTGCCCACCGGCGGCACCGCGCGGCACACGGCCGGGCTTTCCGTGCTTGCCTTCATGCGCGGCATCCACGTGGTGGAATGCTCGGCCGCGGCACTGGCCGGGGCGGCCCCGCACATCGAGGCCCTCGGTGCGGCCGAGGACCTCGCCGCCCACGTCAATGCGGTGCGGATCCGCGTGGATAGTGCTGGCCCGGGGGTGACGGCAGCGCCGGACCCGGGCAAGCGGTACGCTGCCGGGCCGCCGGTCCGGCCCGATCTGGCCGGCCGGTCGCCGTACGGGGCGCCGCAACTGGACGTGCCCGTCCGGCTCAACACCAACGAGAACCCCTACCCGCCGCCACCGGCGCTGGTCCAGGCGATCACGGACGCCGCGGCCGGGGTGGCGGGCTCGCTGAACCGCTACCCCGACCGGGACGCGATGGCGCTGCGGGCCGACCTCGCGGCCTATCTCGGGCACGGCCTGACCGCGCGGCAGATCTGGGCGGCCAACGGCTCCAACGAGATCATCCAGCAGTTGCTGCAGGTCTTCGGCGGCTCCGGCCGGTCCGCGCTCGGTTTCGAGCCCTCCTACGCCATGCACCCGCTGATCTCCCGGGCTACCGGCACCAGGTGGATCCGCGGCAGCAGGGACGCCGACTTCGGCCTGAACGCCACCGCGGTGGTCCGGGCGATCGGGGAGCACCGGCCGGACCTGGTGTTCCTCACCTCGCCCAACAACCCGACCGGGACCTCACTCCCGCTGGCCGTGATCGAGGCGGTCTGCGACGCGGCCCCCGGCATGGTCGTGGTGGACGAGGCCTACGCCGAGTTCGCCAGGGCCGGCGCCGACACGGCGCTGACCCTGCTGCCGCGCTACCCGCGCCTGGTGGTCACCCGCACCATGTCCAAGGCGTTCGCGCTGGCCGGCGGGCGGATCGGGTACCTCGCCGCGGAACCCCGGGTGATCGACGCGCTGCTGCTCGTCCGGCTGCCCTACCACCTGTCGGCGCTGACCCAGGCCACCGCGCGTGCGGCGCTCGCGCACGCCGACGGCCTGCTCGCCACCGTGGCCGGCCTGCGCGCCGAGCGCGACAGCCTGGTGGGCTGGCTGCGCGGGCGCGGGCTGGCCGCCGCGGACTCGGACGCCAACTTCGTCCTGTTCGGCGAGTTCGGCGACTCGCACGCGGTGTGGCAGGGCCTGCTGGACCACGGCGTGCTCGTGCGCGAAACCGGGCCGCCCGGCTGGCTGCGGGTGAGCATCGGCACCCCGGCAGAGATGGCGGCCTTCCGCGACGCCCTGACCGCCGTGCTCGACGGCTCCACGGCCTGAGGAGGCAAGAGATGCACCGCACTGCCCGGGTCGAGCGGGCGACCAGGGAGACCAAGATCCTGGTGGAACTTGGGCTCGACGGCACCGGCACGTCCGCGGTGCGCACCGGCGTCCCGTTCTTCGACCACATGCTCGCCCAACTGGCCAGGCACGGCCTGCTCGACCTGACGGTCCAGGCCGAGGGGGACACCGAGATCGACGCACACCACACGGTCGAGGACACCGCGCTCGCCCTCGGCCAGGCGCTGCGCGAGGCGCTCGGCGACAAGGCGGGCATCACCAGATTCGGCGACGCCGTGGTCCCGCTGGACGAGACGCTGGCCCGGGCGGCCGTGGACCTGTCCGGCAGGCCCTACTGCGTGCACCGCGAGCCGGCGGGCATGGCGCCGCTGATCGGCACCTACGACACCACGCTCACCCGGCACTTCTTCGAATCCCTGACCGCGACGGCGGGCATCTGCCTGCACCTTTCGGTGACCGGCCGCAATCCGCATCACCTGGTCGAAGCCCAGTTCAAGGCGGTGGCCCGGGCGCTGCGCGCCGCGGCGGCACCCGATCCGCGCTCGCCGGGCGTGCCCAGCACGAAAGGCGTTCTGTGACGGCACGCCGCCCTCGCGTCGTCGTGCTGGACTACGGTTCCGGCAACCTTCGTTCGGCAGCAAGAGCCCTTGCCCGCGCCGGAGCGGAGGTGGCGGTGACCGCGGACCGGAACGCCGCGCTGGCCGCCGACGGCCTGGTGGTGCCCGGCGTGGGCGCGTTCGCGGCATGCATGGCAGGGCTGCGGGCGGTCGAAGGCGAGCGCGTGATCGACCGGCGGCTCGCTGGCGGGCGCCCGGTCCTCGGCATCTGTGTGGGCATGCAGATCCTGTTCGCCGAAGGCGTCGAGCACGGCACGGCGACCGAGGGCTGCGGCCAGTGGCCCGGGCTGGTGGAGCGGCTGAACGCGCCGGTGCTGCCGCACATGGGCTGGAACACCGTGCTCGCGCCGCCGGAATCTGTGCTGTTCGCCGGGATCGGCCCGGCCGAGCGGTTCTACTTCGTGCATTCCTACGCGGCGACGTCGCTGCGGCTCGGCGGGACGCCGCACATGACCGCCCCGCGGATCGCCTGGGCCACCCACGGCGTGCCGTTCGTCGCCGCGGTGGAGAACGGCCCGCTGATGGCGACCCAGTTCCATCCAGAGAAATCCGGCGACACCGGCGCGAAGCTGCTGTCCAACTGGCTGGGGACGTTGACATGACCTTGACGCTGCTGCCCGCCGTGGACGTGGCGGGCGGCCGGGCGGTGCGGCTGGTGCAGGGCGCCGCGGGCACCGAGACCAGCTACGGCGACCCGCTGGCGGCGGCGCTGGCGTGGCAGTCCGCCGGGGCGGCCTGGATCCACCTGGTCGACCTCGACGCTGCGTTCGGCCGCGGCTCCAACGCCGCGCTGCTCGCCGAGGTGGTGGGCCGCCTGGATGTGGCGGTCGAACTGTCCGGCGGGATCCGGGACGACGAGTCACTCGCCGCCGCACTGGCCACCGGGTGTGCCCGGGTGAACGTGGGCACCGCGGCGCTGGAGCGTCCCGAATGGGTCCGGGCCATCATCGCCGAGCACGGCGAACGGATCGCCGTCGGGCTGGACGTGCGGGGGACCAGGCTCGCCGCGCGCGGCTGGACCCGCGAGGGCGGCGACCTGGCGCAGACGCTGGCCCGGCTGGACGGCGACGGCTGCCGCCGGTTCGTGGTCACCGATGTCACCAAGGACGGCACGCTGACCGGGCCGAACCTGGACCTGCTGCGGTCGGTTTGCGCGCGCACCGGCCGGCCGGTCATCGCCAGCGGCGGCGTGTCCAGCCTCGACGACCTGCGGGCGATCGCCGCGCTGGCTCCGCTGGGAGTGGAGGGCGCCATTGTCGGCAAGGCGCTCTACGCAGGAGCATTCACCCTGGAACAGGCCTTGGAGGCGGTGAAGTCGTGACTCGCAAGATCTCGACCCGGACCACGTGGGAACCGGTGGTCGGTTACAGCAGGGCGGTCGCGGCGGGCGACTTCGTGTTCGTGTCCGGTTGCACCTCGGTGTCGGACGGGGTGTTCGTGCACGAGGGCGACGCGCGGGCGCAGGCCGCGCAGGCCATCGCGAACGTGGCCGAGGCGCTCGAACGGCTCGGCGCCAGCCTGGCCGACGTGGTGCGGACCCGGATGTACGTCACCGACATATCCCGGTGGGAGGAGTACGGCCTGGCGCACGGCGCGGCGTTCGGCGACACGATGCCCGCCACGTCCATGGTCGGCATCGCCGCGCTCGTGGATCCCAGGATGCTCGTCGAGGTGGAGGCCGTCGCGTACAAACCCGGGGTGGGTGGGTGAGCGTTGCCACCCGGGTGATCCCGTGCCTGGACGTGGACGCCGGGCGGGTGGTCAAGGGGGTCAACTTCGCGGGCCTGCGAGACGCGGGTGACCCGGTGGAACTGGCCGCCGCCTACGACGCCCAGGGCGCTGACGAGCTCGTCTTCCTTGACATCACCGCCTCCAGCGGCGGCCGGGAGACCACCTACGAGGTGGTACGGCGCACCGCCGAGCAGGTCTTCATCCCGCTCACCGTCGGCGGGGGCGTGCGGACCACGCAGGATGTGGACCGGCTGCTGCGGGCGGGAGCGGACAAGGTGTCGCTGAACACCGCCGCCGTGGCCCGGCCGGAGTTGCTGGCCGAGGCGGCGCAGCGGTTCGGGTCGCAGTGCGTGGTGCTCTCGGTGGACGCCCGGCGCGCGGCCGCCGGTGACCTGCCCAGCGGGTTCGAGGTGACCACGCACGGCGGCCGCCGCGGCACCGGGATCGACGCGGTGGCCTGGGCCGCCCGGGCGGCCGGCCTCGGCGTGGGGGAGATCCTGCTCAACTCCATGGACGCGGACGGCACCAAGGCCGGCTTCGACATCGAGATGATCCGTGCCGTCAGGGCCGCGGTGACCGTCCCTGTCATCGCCAGCGGCGGCGCCGGGGAACTGGCCCACTTCGCGCCCGCGGTCGGCGCTGGCGCGGACGCGGTGCTGGCCGCCAGCGTGTTCCACTTCGGGCAGCTCCGGATCGCCGACGTGAAGGCCGCGCTGCGGGCCGCCGGGCACTGCGTGCGCTGACGTCCCGGCCGGCCGTGGCTGGCCCCGCGCGGTCAGGCGGCGGTCAGCGCCGCCCCCACGATGCCGGCGTCGTTGTGCATGGCGGCCGGGACCACCTTGGCCCGCAGCTTCCCCAGCAGCGGCAGGAACTTGTCCGACTTCCTGCTCACCCCGCCGCCCACGATGAACAGGTCCGGCCAGAGCAGCGCCTCAAGATGGCTCATGTACTCATCGACCCGGCCTGCCCAGTTCTCCCAGTCCAGGTCGTGCTCTTCCCTGGCCCGCTCCGACGCGCGTCTCTCCGCGTCCTTGCCGCGGACCTCGATGTGGCCGAACTCGGTGTTGGGCACCAGCACCCCGTGGGTGAACAGCGCGCTGCCGATGCCGGTGCCGAAGGTCAGCATGACCACGGTGCCCTGCTGCCCCGCGCCGGCGCCGAACTTCATCTCGGCCAGGCCGGCCGCGTCGGCGTCGTTGATCACCTGGCACTCCAGGCCGGTCGCGGTGCCGAACAGGTCACGGGCATTCACACCGATCCAGGACGGGTCGAGGTTGGCCGCGGTGCGGATGACGCCGCCGGTCACCACGCCGGGGAAGGTGATGCCGGCCTTGCCGGACCAGCCGAACTCGGCCACCAGGCCGCGCACCGCCTCCGCGACGGCCTTGGGCACGGCCGGCCGCGGGGTGGGCACCTTGATCCGTTCCCTGGACAGGGTGCCCTTCGTCACATCCACCGGCGCTGCCTTGACCCCCGAGCCGCCGATATCGACTCCCAGAACATCCACCGCGCGCCCTTCCTCCCCTCTCGTCCGCGCCGCGGGCGGCGCCGGTTCTGCGCGCCGCGGGCGGCGCTGGCCACGCGTGCCTTCGGCCCGGCTACACGCCCCTGCGTACCGTGTCGAGCTGGCGGACCGCGTCGGCGTTGCCGTCGAGCCGCACCCGGGCGGCGCCGGTGCGCCCCAGGGCCCACATCAGCAGCTCCGCCGGGTGGCCGGTGACCGTGACCACCGGAGTCCGTGCCCTTGCCGTCATTCTCACCTGCCGCTCGCCGGTGCCGCCGGTCAGGTCGTCCCTGGCCAGTTCCACGCCCACGGGCGACCGGCGGAACAGCAGCTTGCTGCGCTGCAGGCGCTGCCAGAGCACGTCGGTCAAGCCGTCCTTCAGCTCGCGCGGCTGCCAGCCGTCCTGCCCGCGCCGGACGTCCTCGTGATGGGCGAAGAACTCCACCAGATTGCCCCGCTCTTCCATGCCGGGCAGCCGGAAGAACGACAGGGCCGGTGGCCCGGTGCGGATCAGCTCCACGAGGCGCGGGAAGGGGACACCGGCGGACAGCTTCTGGTTCACCCGCCGGGTATGGCCCGCCAGCGGCCCGCCCATCAGGCCGGCCGCCGCATCCAGCCGGCGTTCCCTGAGCACCAGGTGCGCGGCCAGGTCAACGGTGCGCCAGCCTTCGCACAGCGTCGGCGCCTCCGGCCCCGTCTCGGTCAACAGGGCGCACAGGGCCGCACGCTCGTCCCTGGCGTAGCTCACCCCGCGATGGTACGCCCTTGCCTGGCCCGCGACCCGCCGCTGCACGGCCGAGGCCGCGTGACGAAGGAACGGGGCCTCGGCTCAGCGGGGGTCCGGGGGTCGCCCCCGGGCTAACAGGGCCGAGGCCGCGTGACGAAGGAACGGGGCCTCGGCCCAGCGGGGGTTCCAGGGGTCGCCCCCAGGCCAGCTCCGTAGGATCGGGGGATGACGAGAGGAGAGGCAGGCGTGACCCCAGGTGCCGTCCGCCCGTCGTCGCTGGACCCCGCGATCGCCGCACGGCTCAAGCGGGACGCGAACGGGCTGGTCGCCGCGATCGCCCAGCAGCACGACACCGGAGAGGTGCTCATGCTGGCCTGGATGGACGACGAGGCGCTGCACCGGACGCTCAGCACCGGGCGGTGCACCTACTGGTCGCGCAGCCGCGGTGAGTACTGGGTCAAGGGCGAGACTTCGGGCCATGTGCAGCGGGTGATCTCCGTAGCGCTCGACTGCGACGGCGATGCCGTGCTTGTCAAGGTGGACCAGTCCGAGGGTGCCTGCCACACCGGCGACCGGACCTGCTTCGACGCGGGGCCGCTGGAGTTGACCGCGCCGTGACCGCGCTGCGGGGCGGGGCACCCGTCAGCGGGGCGCCCGCCGGGGCACAGCCGGCGCCCCGGCGCGAGTATGCGCTCGCCCTTGCCCTGGGCGCGGTCGGCGCCGCCGTCGTGCTGTTGTCGGCCCGGCAGGGCTGGGCGCGCGTGGCTACTCCTGCCCCGGCGCCGTTGCCCGCCAGCCTGGTGTCGGTCAGCGGCCAGGACCTCGTTCCGCTGGCCGGCGCGCTGGCCCTGGCCGCGCTGGCCAGCCTCGCGGCGGTCATCGCCACCAGGCGCCTGGCCCGCCGGCTGGCCGGGCTGCTGATGGCGGCCTTCGGCGCGGTCATCGCCGTGGCGGTGTGCCTTCCGCTGGCCGCCTCCGACGTGCGCGCCGCGGCGCGGCTGACCGCCGTATCGCAGGCTGGCTCCGCCACGGCGGGCGGTGCCGCGGGGGTCTCGCCCGGAGCCGTTCCCGGCGGGGGCGCGGCGCCGGGGATCACCGCCGTGGGCCACGTCACGATGACGGCGGCGCTGTGGCGGCCGGCCGCGGTGGCCGGTGCGCTGGTAATCGTCGCCGCGGGCCTGCTTGTGGCTTGGCGCGGTGCGCGCTGGCCGGTCATGTCCAGCCGGTACGAGCCACCTGAGCAGCCCGGACGCAAGCCCGTAGCGGACAGCGCCGCGCTTTGGGACGCGCTGAGCGGCGGTGCCGATCCCACCGTGCTGGCTCGGGGGAGCGACCCCCCGGAACCCCCCGGTGGCCTCAAGGCCCCGTGACTTCGTCACGTTGCCTTGTGCCTGGCCGCACCGGGGAAGAGCCGGGCAGCACGGCCCGGACTGAAGCTCACCGGTGGCTGGCGTTACGCTCGTAGGTGTTACTGGCTGGCGGAAACGCGGGCCGCCCGGCCCGCACAGGGCGTGCCCGGCTGGAGGTGAGCGGTGAGCGCATCGGAACCGGGCAGGTGGCCTAGGCGCCGTCCGCGCAACCGCCGGACCGCGCGCCGCGCGGCGCCGGTGCGCCTGGTGACGAGGCTCGTGGCGGCGCAGGCGGCCACCGCGGCCGCGGTCGGCCTGGCGTTCAGCCGCCGGCACATGCCTTCCGTGCTCATCACCCTCGCGCTGGTGTTTTCGCTGTGCCTGCTCGCATTCCTGGTCAGGTCCGGCTCCCGGGGCGCGTGGCTGACCGCGGTGGGCTTCGAAAGCGTGTTCTTCGTGTACGGGGTGTCCAGGTTCGTAGTCGCCCGCTACGTCGGCGGCACGCTGTTCGCGTTGGTCATAGCCGGCACTTTGCTCCATCCCGCCGTGGCGCGGGCTTACTCGGCCGTGCCGGGCGCATTGCCCGGCCATGAGCGAGGTGAGGTGGGCTTTGCTGATGCCACAGGTGAGACGTTCGGCGAACACGCCGCTGGCTGACCGGCGGGGAGGGTGCGTGCCGGAGCACGGCACCGGCCTCGCTACCATCACCCGAAGCAAGGCATCCGACCCGAGGGGATAGCTGACCGCGTGAGCGTGCTCGACGAGATCCTGGAAGGCGTGCGCACCGATCTGGCCGCCCGCCAGCGGCACACACCGCTGGAGCGGCTCAAGGAGATGGCCCAGCAGGCCGCTTCGCCGCGTGACGCTGTCGCCGCGCTCAGTGGCCAGGACGTGGCCGTGATCGCCGAGGTCAAGCGTGCCAGCCCGTCCAAGGGCACGATGGCGGCGATCGACGACCCGGCGGCGCTTGCCTGCGACTACGAGGCCGGCGGCGCAAGCGTCATCAGCGTCCTTACCGAGCCCCGCCACTTCGGCGGCAGCCTGGAAGACCTGGCCGCGATCCGCGAGCGGGTGGCCGTGCCGGTGCTGCGCAAGGATTTCATCGTCAGCTCCTACCAGATCTGGGAGGCCCGCGCGCACGGCGCGGACATGGTGCTGCTGATCGTGGCCGCGCTGGAGCAGAACGCCCTGGTGTCGCTGGTCGAGCGGGCCGTGTCGATCGGGCTCGTGCCCCTGGTCGAGGTGCACACCGACGCGGAGGTCGTGCGCGCGGTGGACGCCGGGGCCAAGGTCATCGGCGTCAACGCGCGCGACCTGACCACCCTGGAGGTGGACCGGGGGGTGTTCGCGCGGCTCGCCCCGCTGATCCCCGGTCACGTCATCAAGATCGCCGAGTCGGGGATCCGGGGCCCGCGGGACCTGTTCGCCTACGCGGCCGCCGGGGCGGACGCCGTGCTGGTGGGAGAGAGCCTGGTCACCGGCAAGGACCCGCGCTCGGCCGTGGCCGACCTGGTGACCGCGGGTTCCCACCCGGCGCTGCGCGGCGACCGGCCATGAGCGGTGGCGAGCGCCGATGAGCGGCAGTGCCCCCACGGCGGGGCGCAGCGCGCCCGTGGCCGGCTCCGCTGCCGCGCTGGCGGAGGTGCCCGACGCGAGCGGTCATTTCGGTGCTTACGGAGGCCGGTTCGTCCCCGAGTCGCTCATCTCCACCCTGAACGAACTGGATGCCCAGTACGCGGCCGCCAAGGCCGACCCGGCATTCCATGCCGAGCTGGAGGCCCTGCTCAGCGGTTACGCGGGCCGGCCCACGCTGCTCACCCGGGCGGGCAGGTTCTCCGCGGCGGCCGGGTGCGAGGTGCTGCTCAAGCGCGAGGACCTGGCCCACACCGGCTCACACAAGATCAACAACGTGCTCGGGCAGGTGCTGCTGGCCAGGCGGATGGGCAAGACCCGGGTGATCGCCGAGACCGGGGCCGGGCAGCACGGGGTGGCCACCGCCACGGCCTGTGCGCTGTTCGGCCTGGACTGCGCCGTGTACATGGGCGAGGAGGACACCCGCCGGCAGGCGCTGAACGTGGCCCGGATGCGGATGCTCGGCGCGGAGGTCATCCCGGTCACGATCGGTACCCGCACCCTCAAGGACGCCATGAACGAGGCGTTCCGCGACTGGGTCACCACGGTCGCCAGCACGCACTACTGCATCGGCTCGGTTGGCGGCCCGCACCCGTTCCCCATGATGGTCAGGGACTTCCAGCGGGTCATCGGCGTCGAGGCGCGCCGGCAGGTACTGGAACTGGCCGGGCGGCTGCCCGACGCGGTGATCGCCTGCGTCGGCGGCGGGTCCAACTCGATCGGCATCTTCCACGCCTTCCTGCCGGACTCCTCCGTCGCCCTGATCGGCTGCGAGGCGGGCGGCGACGGGCTGGACACCGGCAGGCACGCGGCGACCATGGTGGCCGGGTCTGACGGGGTGCTGCACGGCATGCGGACCCGGGTGCTGCAGGACCCGGACGGCCAGACGCTCACCACGCACTCGATCTCCGCGGGCCTGGACTACCCCGGGGTCGGCCCCGAGCACGCCTGGCTCGCCCAGAGCGGGCGGGCCAGTTACCGGGCCATCACCGACGCCCAGGCCATGGAGGCCTTCTCCGTGCTGTGCCGGACCGAGGGGATCATACCGGCGCTGGAATCCGCGCACGCGCTGGCCGGCGCGCTGCAGGTCGGCAAGCAAGCCGCGCCGGACGCGCTGCTGCTGGTGAACCTGTCCGGCCGTGGTGACAAGGATGTGGCCACGGCCTCGAAGTGGTTCGGGCACCTGAGCGCCGAGGCACTGGACGCGGCGGTCAGCCAGTGACCGGCGCCGGCGCGGCGTTCACCAGGGCCGCGGGGGAGGGCCGGGCGGCCCTCGTCGGATACCTGCCGGCCGGGTTCCCGACCGTGGACGGGGCGATCGAGGCCGCCCGGGCGATGGCCGAAGCCGGCGCGGATGTGATCGAGATCGGCCTGCCGTACACCGACCCGCTGCTTGACGGCCCGGTCATCCAGGCGGCCGTGGACCGGGCGCTGGCCGGCGGGACCAGGGTCACCGATGTGCTGCACACGGTCGAGGCGGTGGCTGCCACCGGCGTCGCGGTGCTGGTCATGACCTACTGGAACCCGGTCGACCACTACGGCGTGGGCGCCTTCGCCCGCGACCTGGCCGCGGCCGGCGGCTGCGGCCTCATCACCCCCGACCTGACGCCGGAAGAGGCCGGGCCCTGGCTGGACGCGGCCGCCGCGCATGACCTCGACCGGGTGTTCCTGGTGGCGCCGAGTTCCACCCCGGAACGCGTCGAGCTGATCACCAAGGTCTGCGCCGGGTTCGTCTACGCCGTTTCTGTCATGGGCATCACCGGCGCCCGGGACCGGGTCGGCGACGCCGCGGCGGGCGTGGTGAGCCGGATCCGGGCCTGCACCGACCTGCCCGTCGCGGTGGGGCTCGGCGTGCGGGACGGTGCCCAGGCCGCGGAGGTCGCGAGTTTCGCGGACGGGGTGATCGTCGGCTCCGCGTTCGTGCAGCGGCTCCTGGACGCGCCGGATCTGGCCGCCGGCGTCCAGGGGGTACGTGAGCTGGCCGGGGATCTCGCGGCGGGCGTGCGCCGCCCGGCCAGGGCTGCCCGCTGATCTCACTCGCTGCGACAGGCTGCTCTGGTACGTGTGACGAGCAGGAATTTGTCTGTCTCCAGGGGTTTCACCCCCCGGCCCGCGCGGGCAGGAACGCACGGGTGGCGTAATCTGGATTTAATCCCGGAGCGGTAGCTCACAAAGCCACCAGCCGCACCACCGGCGCCGCCCCGCGGCAGGGCCAATGTTGTCCCAATCCGCAACGCGACATCGCGAATACGGACGAGACGGACGACAGGAGCATCGATGGCCTCTGCCGCTTCACGCACCCCTGCATGTGGTCCCGGGCTCTACGACAGCCAGTACGAGCATGACGCCTGTGGCGTCGGGTTTGTCGCCGACCTGTCCGGGCGCAAGACCCACAACACCGTTGCCCAGGCGCTCACCGTGCTGCGGAACCTCGACCATCGCGGCGCCAAGGGCAGCGACCCGGACACCGGTGACGGGGCCGGCATCCTCACCCAGATGCCGGACGCCCTGTTCCGCGCCGCCTGCGGGTTCGACCTGCCCGCCGCGGGCAGCTACGCGGCCGGGCTGGTCTTCCTGCCCGCGGACGCCGGCGAGTGCGCGCTGGCGCAGGCGGCGGTCGCCGGGCTGGCGGCCCAGGAGGGCCTGGCCGTCCTCGGCTGGCGGGATGTCCCGCACGACGCCGCGCACTGCGGAAAGGGCGCGCGGGCCACGATGCCGCGGCTCGCCCAATTGTTCGTCGCCGCATTGAAGGGGGATGGGGAGGCGGGTGGGGACACCGGGCTGGCCCTGGACCGGCGGGCGTTCTGCCTGCGCAAGCGGATGGAGCATGAGACCGGCCTGTACCCGGCCAGCCTGTCGTCCGCGACGATCGTCTACAAGGGGATGCTCACGGCGCTGCAACTGCTGCCGTTCTACCCCGACCTGTCCGACCCGGCGTATGCCTCGGCCCTGGCCCTGGTGCACTCGCGGTTCTCCACGAACACGATGCCGTCCTGGCCGCGTGCCCACCCGTACCGGTTCATCGCGCACAACGGTGAGATCAACACCGTGCGCGGCAACCGTAACTGGATGCGGGCCCGGGAGGCGATGCTGTCCTCCGGCCTGTTCCCCGAGGCGGCGGACGGGCGCGGGCTGGAGCGGCTGCTGCCGATCCTGAGCGAGTCGGCCAGCGACTCCGCCAGCTTCGACGAGTGCCTGGAGCTGCTCTACCTCGGTGGCCGCCCGGTGCCGCACGCGATTCTCATGATGATCCCCGAACCGTGGGAGAACCACGAGGAGATGGACCCGGCGCGGCGCGCGTTCTACCGGTTCCACGCCACGCTGATGGAACCCTGGGACGGCCCCGCCTGCGTGGCGTTCACGGACGGCACCGTGGCAGGTGCCGTGCTCGACCGCAATGGCCTGCGGCCGGGCCGGTACTGGGTGACCCAGGACGGCCTGGTGATCCTGGCCAGCGAGGTCGGCGTGCTTGACCTCGACCCGGCCACGGTGGTCCGCAAGGGGCGGCTGCAGCCGGGGCGGATCTTCCTGGCCGACACCGGCAGGCACCGGATCCTCGAAGATGACGACGTCAAGGCGGCGCTGGCCGCCGAGCACCCGTACGCCGAGTGGCTGCACGCCGGCCTCATGCACCTGGACGACCTGCCCGACCGGCACCGGGCGCTGCCCGGCACCGCGGAACTCACCACCAGGCAGCGGGCCAGCGGCTACACCGAGGAGGAACTGCGGCTGCTGCTCGGGCCGATGGCCACGGCCGGGGCAGAGCCGATCGGCTCGATGGGCACCGACACTCCGATCGCCGTGCTTTCCGACCGGCCCCGGCTGCTGTACGACTACTTCGCCCAGCTGTTCGCCCAGGTCACCAATCCGCCGCTGGACGCGATCCGGGAGGAGCTTGTCACCTCGCTGGAGACTTCCACCGGCGCCGAGCAGAACCTGCTGGAGCCCGGCCCCGCCTCGTGCCGCCAGATCGTGCTGCCTTACCCGGTGATCAGCGACAACGACCTCGCCAAGATCATCCACATCAATCACGACGGCAACCTGCCCGGCTTCGCCGCGCACGTGGCCGACGGCCGGTACCGGGTGGCCGGCGGCGGCACGGCGCTGCGCGGGCGGCTGGCCGAGATCTGCGCCGAGGTGACGGCCGCGATCGAGGCGGGCGCCCGGATCGTGGTGCTGTCCGACCGGGGCGCTGCCGACCCGGCGGGCGAAGTGGACCCGGCGCTCGCGCCCATCCCTTCGCTGCTGCTCTGCGGCGCGGTGCATCACCACCTGATCAGGGAGCGGACCCGGACCCAGGTAGGGCTCGTGGTGGAGTGCGCCGACGCCCGCGAGGCGCACCACGTCGCGCTGCTCATCGGCTACGGCGCGGCCCTGGTCAACCCGTACCTGGCGCTGGAGTCCGTGCAGGACATGGTGCGCCGCGGTGTGCTGGAAAACGTCTCGGCGGACCGGGCGTCGGCGAACCTCATCAAGGCGCTCGGCAAGGGCCTGCTGAAGATCATGTCCAAGATGGGCGTGTCGACCTGCGCGTCCTACCACGGCGCCCAGATCTTCGAGGCGACCGGCCTGGGCGAGGAGGTGGTCAGCACCTGCTTCACCGGCACCACGTCACGGCTGGGCGGCGCCGGTTTCGACGTGCTCGCCGCCGAGGTGGCCCGCCGCCACGCCAGGGCGTTCGGCGGCCGCGAGGCCGGGCTGGCCCACCAGCGGCTGGAAACGGGCGGGGAGTACCAGTGGCGGCGCGACGGGGAGCGGCACCTGTTCAACCCGGAGACCGTGTTCAAGCTCCAGCACGCCACCCGGGCCCGGCGGTACGAGATCTTCAAGGAGTACACCCGGCTGGTCGACGACTCCGCCGGCAGGCTGATGACCCTGCGCGGGCTGCTGCGGATCCGTGGCGTGGAGGTGCCCGCGGCGCGGCCGCCGGTCCCGGTCGAGGAGGTCGAGCCGGTCTCGGCCATCGTGCGCCGCTTCGCCACCGGCGCCATGTCCTACGGCTCGATCTCCGCCGAGGCGCACGAGACCCTGGCGATCGCGATGAACCGGCTCGGCGGCAAGTCCAACACCGGGGAGGGCGGCGAGGACCCGCGGCGGTTCGTCCCCGACGCCAATGGGGACCTGCGCAGGTCCGCGGTCAAGCAGGTGGCCAGCGGCCGGTTCGGGGTGACCAGTGAGTACCTGGTCAACGCCGATGACCTGCAGATCAAGATGGCGCAGGGAGCCAAGCCGGGGGAGGGCGGGCAGTTGCCCGGGCACAAGGTGTACCCGTGGATCGCCCGGACGCGCTACTCCACCCCGGGCGTCGGCCTCATCTCGCCCCCGCCGCACCACGACATCTACTCGATCGAGGATCTCGCCCAGCTCATCCACGACCTGAAGAACGCCAATCCGGCCGCCCGGGTGCACGTCAAGCTGGTCGCCGAGGTGGGCGTCGGCACCGTCGCCGCCGGGGTGTCCAAGGCGCACGCCGACGTGGTGCTCATCTCCGGCCACGACGGCGGCACCGGGGCCGCGCCGCTGACCAGCATCAAGCACGCCGGGGCACCGTGGGAGCTCGGCCTGGCCGAGACCCAGCAGACGCTGCTGCGCAACGGGCTGCGGGACCGGATCGTGGTGCAGGCCGACGGCCAGCTCAAGACCGGCCGCGACGTGATCATCGCCGCGCTGCTCGGCGCGGAGGAGTTCGGCTTCGCCAGCGCGCCGCTTGTCGTGTCCGGCTGCATCATGATGCGCGTCTGCCACCTGGACACCTGCCCGGTCGGCGTGGCCACCCAGAACCCGGAGCTGCGCAAGCGCTTCACCGGCCGGCCCGAGTTCGTCGTCAACTTCTTCGAGTTCATCGCCGAAGAGGTCAGGGAGTACCTGGCCGCCCTCGGCTGCCGCACCCTGGACGAGGCGGTGGGCCGGGCCGACCTGCTCGACACCGCCCGCGCGGTGAGCCACTGGAAGGCCGCCGGCCTGGACCTTGCCCCCGTCCTGCACGTGCCGGACCTGCCACCCGGTGCGGCCCGCTGCCACCGGACCAGCCAGGACCACGGCCTGGACCGCGCGCTGGACAACACCCTGATCCAGCTCGCCGAGGGCGCCCTCGCCGCCGCGACCCCGGTCACCCTGGATCTCCCGGTCCGTAACGTGAACCGGACGGTCGGGACGATGCTCGGTTACGAGGTGACCAAGCGGTGGGGTGGTGAGGGCCTGCCCGACGACACGATCAGCGTCGCCTTCACCGGGTCCGCGGGCCAGTCGTTCGGCGCGTTCCTGCCCCGCGGCATCACCCTGCGCCTTGCCGGGGACGCCAACGACTACCTGGCGAAGGGGCTGTCCGGCGGGCGGATCGTGGTCGCGCCCGACCCGGCGGCGCCGTTCGCCGCCGAGACCCAGATCATCGCGGGCAACGTGATCGGCTACGGGGCGACCGGCGGGGAGATCTTCCTGCGCGGCATCGTCGGCGAGCGGTTCTGCGTGCGCAACTCCGGTGCGGTCGCGGTCGCCGAGGGCACCGGGGACCACGGCTGCGAGTACATGACCGGCGGCACCGTGGTGGTGCTCGGCCGGACCGGGCGCAACTTCGCCGCCGGCATGTCCGGCGGCACCGCGTACCTGCTCGATGCGGACCCGCGCCGGGTGAACACGCAGATGGCCGATCTGGAGCCGGTGGACGCCGCCGGCGCGGACCTGCTGCGCGGGCTGGTCGAGCGCCATCACGCGGAGACCGGCTCGGTGGTGGCGGCGCGGCTGCTGACCGACTGGGACGCGGCGCTGCCCCGGTTCGCCAAGGTCATGCCGCACGACTACAAGCGGATGCTGGAAGCCGCGCGCCGCGCCGAGCGCGAGGGCCTGGACGTCAACGAGGCCGTCATGGCCGCCGCGCACGGGTGAGGGGGAGTCATGGCTGATCCCAAGGGCTTCCTGACCACGCCGCGGGTGACCCCGGCCCGACGCCCGGTGAGCGTGCGGCTCTCGGACTGGCGCGAGGTCTACACCGAGTTCGGCACCGCCCGGCTGGAGCTCCAGGCCGGGCGCTGCATGGACTGCGGCATCCCGTTCTGCCATCAGGGCTGCCCGCTGGGCAACCTCATCCCCGAGTGGAACGACCTGGTCTGGCGCGGGGACTGGGAGGAGGCGGCCAGGCGGCTGCACGCCACCAACAACTTCCCCGAGTTCACCGGGCGGCTGTGCCCGGCGCCGTGCGAGAGCGCCTGCGTGCTCGGCATCAACTCGGAGCCGGTCACGATCAAGCAGGTCGAGGCGGAGATTATCGACCGGGCCTTCGCGTCGGGCTGGGTGGTGCCCGAGCCGCCGGCCGTGCTGACCGGGCGCACGGTGGCCGTCGTGGGCTCCGGGCCGGCCGGCCTGGCCGCCGCGCAGCAGCTCACCAGGGCCGGGCACGCGGTGACGGTGTACGAGCGCGCGGAAGCACCCGGTGGCCTGCTCCGCTTCGGCATCCCCGAGTTCAAGCTGGAGAAGCGGCACCTGGACCGCCGCCTGGACCAGATGCGCGCCGAGGGCACAACGTTCGCCTGCGGCATCGACGCAGGCCGCGACGTGACCGCCGCGCAGTTGCGGGCCGAGCACGACGCCGTGGTGCTGGCCGGCGGCGCGACCATCCCCCGGGGCCTGGCGGTGCCAGGAGCGGACCTGGACGGGGTACACCAGGCCATGGAGTACCTGCCCGCGTCCAACCGGGCCGTCGCCCACGGCACGCAGACGCCGGTCAGCGCGCACGGCCGGCATGTGGTGATCATCGGCGGCGGGGACACCGGTGCCGACTGCCTCGGCACCGCGCACCGGCACGGCGCCGCGTCGGTGACCCAGCTCGAGATCATGCCCAGGCCACCGGATTCGCGCCCGGAGGCGCAGCCCTGGCCGACGTACCCGATGATCTACCGGGTGTCCAGCGCCCACGAGGAGGGCGGCGAGCGGGTGTTCGCCGTCTCCACGCAGGCGTTCCTCGGCGATGACGATGGGCGGGTGCGGGCGTTGCGGCTGGTGGAGGTGGAAGGTCCGGCCACCCGCTTCGCGCCGGTTCCCGGTTCCGAACGAGAGCTCAGGGCTGACCTGGTCCTGCTCGCCATGGGGTTCACCGGGGCGGACCGTGCGGGGCTGCTCGATGACCTGGGCGTGGACATGGACCCCCGTGGGAACGTGGCCAGGGATGCCGCCTACGCGACGTCCATCCCTGGCGTGTTCGTGGCCGGCGACATGGGCCGTGGCCAGTCGCTGATCGTGTGGGCGATCGCCGAGGGCCGCAGCGCGGCCGCCGCCGTGGACGCGTACCTGATGGGCACCACCGCGCTGCCCGCACCCATCCCGCCCACCGCCCGCTCCCTCACCTGACCCCGCCCGCCGGCCTGACCCCGCCCGCCCAGGTCGAGGCGGCGCTGCTGGACATCGGGCGGTGTGACAAGGGAGACCTGGTGGTCATCGTGGCCGGGAGCCCGCCGGGAACGCCGGGGCGCACCAACGCGCTGCGGGTGCACCGGATCGGTGACGCGATCGCGACGTAGGGTTATTGCGGTCCGGAGGGAAAGCCGGCTTGTGCCCCGGGTGGGACTCGAACCCACACTGCACGGTGTTTGAGACCGCGGACTCTGCCGATTGGTCTACCGGGGCCTGGCCGGCTGCCTCCCCTGGAAGACGAAAGGCGCGGCCGACGCCAATCTACCGCTTTGGGTACGCTCGTGGCTGTGAGCCAGACACCCGTCCGCGTTGTCATCGCCGAAGACGAGGCGCTGATCCGGCTTGACCTGAAAGAGATGCTAGAGGAGGAAGGGTACGAGATCGCCGGCGAGGCGTCCGACGGGGAGCAGGCGGTCGAGCTGGCCGAGAAGCTGCGTCCCGATCTGCTGATCCTGGACGTCAAGATGCCGGTCCTCGATGGCATCTCGGCGGCCGAGCAGATCGCCGCCAAGCACATCGCCCCGGTGGTGATCCTGACAGCGTTTTCCCAGCGTGAACTGGTCGAGCGGGCCAGGGACGCGGGCGCGATGGCTTATATCGTGAAGCCTTTCACCAAGGCCGACCTGGTGCCCGCGATCGAGATCGCGGTCAGCCGCTTCCAGGAGTTGTCGGCGCTCGGGGCAGAGGTGGGCACCTTGCGGGAGCGCCTGGAGGTGCGCAAGCTGCTGGACCGGGCCAAGGGCCGCCTGCAGGTGGACGCCGGGCTGACCGAGCCGGAGGCGTTCCGCTGGATCCAGAAGACGTCCATGGACCGCCGCGTCCCCATGCGCCTGGTTGCCGAGGAGGTCCTGGCCGGCATCCTCCCCGGTAACCCGGAGGAGAGCCCGGCGGACACCGCCCACGCGCCCCGCGACTAGCACGACGGCCCCTCGGCGGGCCGCCGCGGGCGGCCAAGCGGGAGAGGCCAGCTCGAAAGCCCGGGGCCGCCTTTGGTACCGTGTCGGCCTTCCCCGGGCCGACATGTTTTCTACTCGGCTGCCCCGGGCCCTCGGCACCACCGTAGCGACCGTCAGGCGGGCCGCGCAAAGGCATCTACATTCGCCGGTCAGAATGCCGTAATCGTCCGGTCGTGTGTGGTTTCCCCTGGTGGCGCAGGGCATGCGCGCCTCTACGCCTGGTCACGGGCTCAGGCCGGGCCGCTGCCGGGCGCGGCCCCGGCCGCCCGGCTGGGAACCCGGTCCATGAGCATGCAGGTGAGCCGCGAGGTGCAGACCCGGCGCCCGGCCTCGTTGGTGATGACGATCTCGTGGGTGGTGATGGTCCGCCCGCCGTAGAGCAGGGTCGTCACGCCCGTCACCAGGCCATCGGTGGCGGCGCGATGGTGGGTCGCGTTGATCTCGATGCCCACCGTGATCCGGTCCGGCCCCGCGTGCAGGGCCGAGGCCAGCGAGCCCAGCGTCTCGGCGAGGACGCACGAGGCGCCGCCATGGAGCAGGCCGTAGGGCTGGATGTTGCCGGCCACCGGCATGGTGCCGACGACACGTTCCGCGCTGGCCTCGACGATGGTGATCCCCATCCGGTCGGCCAGCGTGTTCTTGCTCGCGGCCTGATAGGCCTCCATGACCTGCAGTGCCCTGTCCTGCTCCACCGTCACCTCCGCGTCGTCCCGGGCGGCTCGCCCGCTCCTGGGAAGACTAGGCCGCCATGGCCGGCCGGTCACGTGGCGGCGCGGCGCGGGAATCAAACCCAATTAATCCACCACAACCTCGTGACTTCTCTACAAGATGAGTCAAGAATCAACACCGGGAGCGGTCACCCAAGAGGGAGGCATTTATGCGTAAATTGTTAGCGCTCACTCGGAGAATTCCCTGGTCACAGCGGCATGAGGGGAGAAAATCGTTCACCAAAGTCGCGCTGGCCGGCGTCCTGGGGGTGGCCATGTTCGGCGCCCTCGGCGTCGGGGCCGCGACGGCCGCGCCTGCCGCCGGCTCCTGCTCGGGCCCGTCGGTCACCTCGAAGCCCTTCGGCAAGGCATTCGACCTGTACGCGGGCAGGCAACTGCCTGTGTTCCAGTACACGCTGAAGAACTGCAAGGGCATGACCGTGCAGATCCTCAGCTACGGGGCCATCACACAGTCGATCACCGTGCCGGACAAGAGCGGCAACCCGGCCGACGTGATCCTCGGTTTCAAGACGCTGAACGACTACGTGACGATGGCCAGCCCGCCCCCGCCGAACCCGGGCGGTCCCTACTTCGGTGAGATCGTAGGCCGGTACGGCAACCGGATCGCGAAGGGCACCTTCCAGCTCGACGGGCACACCTATACGCTGCCGATCAACAACGGGGTGAACAGCCTCCACGGCGGCTTCGTGGGTTTCGGCAACCACGTCTGGGCGTCCAAGGCCGTGCACACCAGCGGCACGGCCGGCGTGGCGCTCACGATCGTCAGCCCCAACGGGGACGACGGCGCCAACGTGGGCTGTGTCGTGAACGGCCAGGTCTGCACCGGATACCCCGGGAAGCTGACCTTGACCGTCACCTACCTGCTGGACAACTCCAGTCGGCTGTGGATCCACTACCACGCCACGGTCACCGGTGCGGCGACGGTGCTGAACCCCACCAACCACGCCTACTTCAACATGGCGGGCGAGAGCTCCGGCGACACCTACGGCCAGGAAGTCATGATCAACGCCAGCAAGTACACCCCGACCGACTCGACGCAGATCCCCACCGGGGTCGAGGCGCCGGTCGCAGGCACGCCCTTCGACTTCCGCACCTTCCACACCATCGGGTCGCGGATCAACGTGGACGACCCGCAGTTGCTGATCGCCCAGGGCTACGACCACAACTGGGTGCTCAACAGCACCGGCCCGCATCTGTCCACCCCGTTCGGCTCGCTGGTCCGGGGCGCGCAGGCGCTGGACCCGGTCAGCGGCCGTGAGCTCACCGTCTGGACCGACCAGCCAGGCGTGCAGTTCTACAGCGGCAACTTCCTCACCGGGACGATCGTGGGCATCAGCAACCACATCTACCGGCAAGGCGCTGGTTACACGTTCGAGACCCAGCACTTCCCGAACTCGCCGAACCAGCCCAGCTTCCCGTCCACGGAGTTGAAGCCCGGCCAGGCGTTTAACTCCACCACTATTTTCCAGTTCTCCTCCTGAGGTGGACGTTCCGGGCAGGCCCCCCGCCAGGGCCTGCCCGGAACCCCGCCGATGTCGTGACCGCGCACTAGACTTCCCGCGTGGTGACAACGTCGGCCGGACAGGACTCTGCGGCAAAAGACCAGGCAGGACAGGCACAAGCCGGCTCGCGCGGGCGGCTCCTGCTACTGGACGGGCACTCCCTGGCCTACCGGGCCTTCTTCGCGCTGCCGCCGGATCTCGCGACCACCGACGGGCAGCCGACCAACGCGGTCTACGGCTTCACCTCCATGCTCATCAAAATGCTGCAGGACGAGCAGCCCACGCACGTGGCGGTCGCGTTCGACCGGGGCGAGCCGACATTCCGGCACGAGCAATACGTCGAGTACAAGGCGAACCGGCGGGAAACCCCGGCCGACTTCCGCAGCCAGCTCCCCCTGATCTTCGAGGTGCTCGACGCGCTGGGCATCGCGCGGCTGTCGGTGCCCGGCTACGAGGCGGACGACATCATCGCCACGCTGGCCAGCCAGGCGGTCGACGTCGGGCTGGACGTGCTCATCGTCACCGGCGACCGCGACGTGCTCCAGCTGGTCAGCCCTCAGGTGACCGCGCTGATGACCCGCCGTGGCATCAGCGAAATGACTCGTTTCACCCCGGACGAGGTCGTTGCAAAGTACGGCCTCACGCCCGTGCAGTACCCGGACTTCGCCGCGCTGCGCGGTGACCCGAGCGACAACCTGCCGAGCATCCCCGGGGTGGGGGAGAAGACCGCCGCGAAGTGGATCGCCGAGTTCGGCTCGCTGGCGCAGCTGGTCGACCGGGTGGACGAGGTCAAGGGCAAAGCCGGTGACAAGCTCCGCGAGCACCTCGGCGACGTGCTGCGCAACCGGCAGCTCACCGAGCTCGCCCGGGACGTGCCGCTGGAGGCCGGCCCGCTCGACCTGCGCCCGGAACCCTGGGACCGGGAGCAGATTCATCAGCTTTTCGACACGCTCCAGTTCCGGGTGCTCCGCGACCGCCTGTACGCCACGCTGCCCGACGGCATCGCGGGCACGGCCGCGGGCCAGGAAGCCCCGGCCAGCGCGGCCGAGGCAGGCTTCGACGTGGCGGTCAGCAGGCCCGGGCCCGGTGAGGTGGCGCAGTGGCTGGACGAGCACGGGGCCGGCGCCGAGCGGGCCGGCCTGGCCGTGCAGGGGAGCTGGGGACGTGGCACCGGCACGCTGTCCGCGCTGGCCATCGCGGCCGCCGACGGTGCGGGGGCCTACCTTGACCCGGTATCGCTGACCGAGGAGGACGAGGCGGCGCTGGCGGGCTGGCTCGCCGACCCGCAGCGGCCCAAGGCGCTGCACGACGCCAAGGGGCCGATGCACGCGCTCGCCGCCCGGGGCCTCGGCCTGGCCGGGGTCACCAGCGACACCGCGCTCGCCGCCTATCTCGCGCTGCCCGGCCAGCGCACGTTCGACCTGGCCGACCTGGCCCTGCGCAAACTGGGCAAGGAACTGGGCAGCAGCGGCGAGGAGGCGTCCGGCCAGCTCGCCCTGGACCTCACCGGCGAGCAGAGCGAGGACGAGGCGGCACTGGCCGCCGCTACCGCGCTGGTGTGGCAGGCCAAGGCCACCGCGGAGCTGGCCGCGGCGCTCGATGCCGAACTAGAGGGCCGCGGGGCCACCCGGCTGCTGCACGAGGTGGAGCTGCCCCTGGTAGACGTCCTGGCCCGGATGGAGCGCGCGGGCATCGCCGCCGACACCGACCATTTCGCCGCCATGTCGGCGACGCTGGGCGGGGAGGTGAAGGCGGCCGAGCAGGGCGCGTACGCGCTGATCGGCCACGAGTTCAACCTGGGCTCGCCCAAGCAGCTTCAGGAGATCCTGTTCACCGAGCTCGGCCTGCCCAAGACCAAGCGGATCAAGACCGGGTACACCACCGACTCCGAGGCGCTCACCGGGCTGCTGGCCCAGACCAGCCACCCGGTGCTCGAGCACCTGCTGCGCCACCGTGACGTCGCCAAGCTCAAGAGCATCGTGGACTCGCTGATCCCTATGGCCGACGAGGACGGGCGCATCCACACCACCTACAACCAGACGATCGCGGCCACCGGCCGCCTCTCCTCGACCGACCCGAACCTGCAGAACATCCCGATCCGGACCGAGGAGGGCCGGCGGATCCGGCGCGGGTTCATCGTCGGGCCCTCTTACGAGTGCCTGCTCACCGCCGACTACAGCCAGATCGAGCTGCGCATCATGGCCCACCTGTCCGGTGACGAGGCACTGAAGGCGGCGTTCGGCTCCGGGCACGACTTCCACGCCGCGACCGCGTCGCGGGTATTCGGCCTGCCGCCGGGAGAGGTCACCGGCGATCTGCGCAACCGGATCAAGGTGATGAACTACGGCCTGGCCTACGGCCTGTCCGCCTACGGGCTGTCCCAGGGCCTGAGAGTGACCCCGGACGAGGCGCGCACGCTGATGGACGGGTACTTCGAGCAGTTCGGCGGGGTACGCGACTACCTGTACGAGGTGGTCGCCCAGGCCCGGATGGACGGCTATACCGAGACGATCCTCGGCCGCCGCCGGTACCTGCCCGATCTCACCTCGGACAACCGGCAGCGCCGGGAGATGGCCGAGCGCATGGCCCTCAACGCGCCGATCCAGGGTTCCGCGGCGGACATCATCAAGGTCGCCATGCTGGAGGTGGACCGGGCGCTCCGCGACGAGGCTGCCGGGTCACGGATGCTGTTGCAGGTGCACGACGAACTGGTCTTCGAGGTGGCGGCCGGGGAACTCGAAGACCTGCGCGCGCTGGTCGCCGCGCGCATGTGTGGCGCGTTTGAACTCAGCGTGCCGCTGGAGGTTTCCTTCGGCACCGGCCGTAGCTGGGAGGAAGCGGGGCACTAGACAAGGGTCGGTCTCGGTTTGGTACCTGCGATTGACCCGCTGGCCCGGCTCTCATATCCTGAACGACGCGCCGTGTTCTGGTGCAGTCCGCCATGGCCAGGCACAGTCGCGTCTGCCCTTTGGGGCGTCGTGGCTGGTCAGGTCGGCCAGGCAAATCCAGTGCACCTGTCAGCCCCGTATGGAGGGGCTGATGGTGGAGCGCGCCCAACTACATTGTGTCCGCCGGAGCCAACCCACACATGACGAGCAGCACGCAGGCAAACCCGACACCCAAGGTGGCGGTCAACGACATCGGGTCGCAGGAAGACTTCCTCGCCGCGATCGACGAGACCATCAAATACTTCAACGACGGCGACATCGTCGAAGGGACAGTCGTCAAGGTCGATCGAGATGAGGTCTTGCTCGATATCGGCTACAAGACCGAGGGCGTCATACCCTCGCGTGAGCTGTCGATCAAGCATGACGTCGACCCGCATGACGTGGTCAAGACCGGCGAGCACATCGAGGCCCTTGTCCTGCAGAAGGAGGACAAGGAAGGACGCCTCATCCTGTCCAAGAAACGGGCTCAGTACGAGCGCGCCTGGGGCACGATCGAGAAGATCAAGGATGAGGACGGCGTCGTCACCGGCACGGTGATCGAGGTCGTCAAGGGCGGCCTGATCCTCGACATCGGGCTGCGCGGGTTCCTGCCCGCGTCGCTGGTGGAGATGCGCCGGGTGCGCGATCTGCAGCCGTATGTGGGCCGCCAGATCGAGGCGAAGATCATCGAGCTGGACAAGAACCGCAACAACGTGGTGCTGTCGCGGCGCGCCTGGCTGGAGCAGACCCAGTCCGAGGTCAGGCAGAACTTCCTGCACACGCTGCAGAAGGGCCAGATCCGCAAAGGCGTGGTGTCCTCGATCGTCAACTTCGGTGCGTTCGTTGACCTCGGCGGCGTGGACGGCCTGGTGCACGTGTCGGAGCTGTCCTGGAAGCACATCGACCACCCGGGTGAGGTCGTCGAGGTGGGCCAGGAGGTCACCGTCGAGGTGCTGGACGTGGATCTGGACCGCGAGCGGGTCTCGCTGTCGCTGAAGTCCACCCAGGAAGACCCGTGGCAGCAGTTCGCCCGCACCCATCAGATCGGCCAGGTGGTACCGGGCCGGGTCACCAAGCTGGTGCCGTTCGGCGCGTTCGTCCGGGTCGAAGAGGGCATCGAGGGCCTGGTGCACATCTCCGAGCTGGCGGACCGCCACGTGGAGATTCCCGAGCAGGTCGTGCAGGTCGGGGACGAGATCTTCGTCAAGATCATCGACATTGACCTGGACCGGCGGCGGATCAGCCTGTCGCTCAAGCAGGCCAACGAGGGCACGATCGGCGAGGCGGTCGGGGACGACTTCGACCCGACGCTGTACGGCATGCCCGCCACCTACGACGAGCAGGGCAACTACGTCTACCCCGACGGCTTCGACTCCGAGACGGGCGAGTGGCTCGAAGGCTACGAGACCCAGCGCGAGGAGTGGGAGCAGCAGTACGCCGAGGCACGATCGCGGTTCGAGGCACACCGGCGCCAGATCACCGAGGCACGCAACAAGGCCGCCGAGGACGAGACGGGCGACGGAGGCGACGCCGGGGCCGAGGGCGGCGAGGCGCGCGGTCCGCGGCGCTCCTCCTCGACCAGCAGCCGTGGCGACGGCGCGCCCGGTGGCGCCCTGGCTTCCGACGAGGCCCTCGCCGCGCTCCGCGACAAGCTGTCCGGCGAGAGGTAGCAACAGCCAATACGCGCCCGGGCACGGCAGTGCCGTGCCCGGGCGTGGCCGTTATGCCCTAGCCTGGCTGGCGTGTCTTCGCTCAGGGTCGGGCTCACCGGCGGGATCGGCGCGGGCAAGAGCGAGGTATCCCGGCGGCTGGAGTCCTACGGTGCCGTCGTCATCGACGCTGACCTGCTGGCCAGGCAGGTCGTGGCGCCCGGCACGCCTGGACTGGCCCAGGTGGTCGGGGCCTTCGGCGAGGGGGTGCTCGGCCCCGGCGGTTCCCTGGACCGGGAACGGCTGGGCGAGCTTGTCTTCGCGGACGCGTCGCTGCGCGGGAAGCTGAACGCCATCGTCCATCCCCTGGTTGGTGCGCGGATGCGCGAACTGGAGGAGGCGGCGGATGAGGCGGCGATCGTGGTCCATGACATCCCGCTGCTTGCCGAGAATCATCTCGCGAACGGCTTCGACGAGGTCGTGGTGGTGGATGTGCCGCCCCGGGTGCAGGCCGAGCGGCTGACCCGGGAGCGCGGCATGACCCCGGAGCAGGCCGAGGCCCGGATGCGCGCCCAGGCCAGCAGGGAGGAACGCCTCGCGATCGCCACCATCGTGGTGGACAACTCCGGCTCGCTGGCCGAGCTTGACCGCGAGGCCGGAGACCTGTGGGCCGAACTGCGCCGCCGGGCCAAGCGCCTGGCCGGGAGCGAGGACGGCGGCAGCACTGGCTGAGCACCGGGCCCCGGGCCGGGAGGCTGACGTGCCCGGGAGCAGGCCCGCGCGCATTGTCGGACCTCCGCCATACAGTGGAACGGGCGCGCCGGGAACACCGGCACCGCCCTGCGTGTTTGCCTCGCAGCGGCATGACGGCACTGTGCTGCACATGATGGCGGGCGGCAAGGTACCCGGGAAGGGGTGTGCGGTGCGGCCGGTAAGCGACCTTCAGCGGCGGGTGGCACCCTTCGAGGTGGTCACCGACATGGTCCCCGCGGGTGACCAGCCGCGTGCCATCGCGGAAATGGAGCAGCGCCTGCGGTCAGGCGCCAAGGACACCGTGCTGCTCGGCGCCACCGGTACCGGCAAGACCGCCACCGTCGCCTGGCTGGCCGAGCGGCTGCAGCGGCCCACGCTGGTGATGCTCCCCAACAAGACCCTGGCCGCCCAGTTCGCCAACGAACTGCGGGAGATGCTCCCGCACAACGCGGTCGAGTACTTCGTCTCGTACTACGACTACTACCAGCCGGAAGCCTACGTTCCGCAGACCGATACCTACATCGAGAAGGACTCCTCGATCAACGACGAGGTGGACCGGCTGCGGCACTCGGCCACCAACTCGCTGCTGACCCGCCGGGACACGATCGTGGTGGCCTCGGTCTCCTGCATCTACGGCCTGGGCACCCCTCAGGAGTACGTCGACCGGATGCTCCGGCTGCGCCGCGGCGCCACCATCGAGCGGGACATGCTGCTGCGCAAGCTGGTGGGGATGCAGTACGCGCGCAACGACCTGGCCTTCACCCGCGGCACCTTCCGGGTCCGCGGCGACACCATCGAGATCATCCCGGTCTACGAGGAACTCGCGGTCCGGATCGAGATGTTCGGCGACGAGGTCGAGCGGCTGATGACCCTGCACCCGCTCACCGGCGAGGTCATCAGCGAGGACGACGAGCTTTACGTCTTCCCGGCGTCCCACTACGTCGCCGGGCCTGAGCGCATGGAGCGGGCCATCGCCGGGATCGAGGCGGAGCTCGCCGACCGGCTGGGCGAGCTGGAGCAGGCCGGCAAGCTGCTCGAAGCCCAGCGGCTCCGGATGCGGACCACCTACGACATGGAGATGCTCCGCCAGGTCGGGTCCTGCTCGGGAATCGAGAACTACTCGCGGCACATCGACGGCCGCGCGCCCGGCACCCCGCCGAACACCCTGCTCGACTACTTCCCCGAGGACTTCCTGCTGGTCGTCGACGAGTCGCACAGCACCGTGCCGCAGATCGGCGCGATGTACGAGGGTGACGTGTCGCGCAAGAGGGTCCTGGTCGATCACGGGTTCCGGCTGCCGAGCGCGATCGACAACCGGCCGCTGACGTGGGATGAGTTCTGCGACCGGATCGGGCAGACGATCTACCTGTCGGCCACGCCGGGCCCCTACGAGCTGCAGCGCACCGGCGGCGAGGTGACCGAGCAGGTGATCAGGCCGACCGGCCTGATCGATCCCCAGGTGATCATCAAGCCGACCAAGGGCCAGATCGACGAGCTGGTGCACCACATCAGGGAGCGGGCCGAGCGGTCCGAGCGGGTGCTGGTGACCACGCTCACCAAGAAGATGGCCGAGGATCTCACCGACTACCTGCTGGAACTCGGCATCCGGGCCCGCTACCTGCACAGCGAGGTGGACACGCTGCGCCGGGTGGAGTTGCTCCGCGAGCTGCGGCTCGGCGAGTACGACGTGCTGGTCGGCATCAACCTGCTGCGTGAGGGCCTGGACCTGCCCGAAGTGTCGCTGGTGTCGATCCTGGACGCGGACAAGGAAGGCTTCCTGCGCTCCGGCACGTCGCTGATCCAGACCATCGGCCGCGCGGCGCGGAACGTGTCCGGCGAGGTGCACATGTACGCCGACAAGGTCACCCCGTCGATGCAGCGGGCCATCGATGAGACCAACCGGCGGCGGGACAAGCAGATCGCCTACAACACCGAGCACGGCATCGACCCCACGCCGCTGCGCAAGCGCATCGCCGACATCCTCGACCAGCTCATCCGGGAGGACGCCGACACCGCGCAGCTCCTCGGCGGCGGCGGGCGGCAGCAGAGCCGGGGCAAGGCACCGGTGCCCGGGCTGTCCTCGCGGGCCCGCCAGGCGGCCGGCCGGGCCGCCGGCGAGCGGGCAGCGGGCGGCGCCGCGGCCGGCGGCAGCGAGGCCCGCGGCGACCTGATCGCGCTGATCGGCGAGCTGACCGAGCAGATGCACGCCGCCGCTGCCGAGCTGCAGTTCGAGGTCGCCGCCCGGATCAGGGACGAGATCAGGGACCTGAAACACGAGCTGCGCGGAATGCAGGCCGCCGGGGTATGACGGAGGCGCGCTCGACCTGGGTGGTGTTCGACTACGGCGGCGTCATCTGCACGCCCCAGCCCGACGGGGACGTGGCGCTGCTGGCGGCCGCCGCGGGCGTGCCGGTGCCGGACTTCCAGAGCGCTTACTGGGCCTACCGGCTCAGCTGGGACCGTGCCGAACTGGACGGCACGACCTACTGGCACAAGGTGGCCGCCGCTCTCGGCCTGTCGTTCTCGACGGCCCAGATAGCGGAGCTGACCCGCCTGGACATCGCGTCCTGGCTGCACCTGCGCGACGGCACGGTCGCGCTCATCGGGGACCTCGCGGCCGCCGGGTACCCGCTCGCGCTGTTGTCCAACGCGCCCGCCGAGGTCGCCGAGGTGGTGGCGGGCCTGCCGGTGGCCCGCGCCTTCTCCTCCTGCGCCTTCAGCTGCTTCCTCGGCGCGGCCAAGCCTGAGCCGGAGTGTTACCAGGCCGTGCTGCACATGCTCGGCGCCCGGCCTGCCGACGTCGTCTTCCTCGACGACCGGCCGGAGAACGTCGCCGCAGCGGCCGCGCTGGGCATCCGCGCCGTGCACTTCAGCACGCCGCCGCAGGCGCGTGCCGCGCTGGCCGCGTATGGCGTGGCCGCCGCGCCGCGCGGCTGAGCGCCCGCGCGGCAGGCCGGCCGCCACGGCGTTTCGTGGCCAACGTCACACACCCATTCTGACCTGCGGCGGAATCACCCAATGCGGGCACAACGCGGGCAAACGCGTCGCTGGCTGGCTTGCCTTCTCATCGGCGGCGTAATGTCGGGGATGTGTTGGTCAGCATGGCGGCGGCGCTGGTGGCTGCCCTGTGCTATGGCATCGCCGCGGTCATGCAGGCGATGGCGGTACAGGCGGCCAGTCGGCGCACGGCAACGGCAACCGCGCACAGGTCGCGGCTGGGCACGGTGGACCCGGGCCTGGTCGTCCGCATGCTGCACCAATGGCCGTTCATCGCCAGCCTCGGCCTTGACCTCATCGGCTTCTTCGCCCAACTGGTAGCGCTGCGGCAGTTGCCGCTGTTCGCCGCGCAGGCGATCATCGCCGGCAACCTGGCCGTGACGGCGGTGTTCGCCGCGTGGCTGATGCGCCTCGAACTGGCCTGGCGGGAGTGGCTGGCCGTGGGGGGCGTGATCCTGGGCGTGGGCTTGCTCGGCGCGTCCGCCGGCCCGCACGCCGCCACCGGCGTGAGCCCCCAGTTCAAGCTTGCCCTCATCGTTGCGGTGGCGGGCATCGCGGCCGCGGGCATCGCCGCGTCCCGGCTGCCCCAGCCCGCCCGCACTCCGGTGCTCGGCGCGGTCGCCGGCCTGGGCTACGGGGTCCTTGCGGTGGCCGCCCGGGTGCTCCCCGGATTCTCGCCCCACGAGCTGATCAGGGACCCGGCCGCCTATGCGCTGGCCGCCGCGGGCATCGTCTCGTTCATGCTTTACGCCACCGCGCTGGAAGGTGGCAGCGTCACCGTGGCCACGGCCGCCGTGGTACTCGCGGAAACCACGCCGCCGGCCGTGGTCGGCGTGATGTTCCTCGGTGACCAGACCCGCCCCGGCCTGGGCGGGGTCGCGGTGCTGGGGTTCAGCCTCGCCATCGTCTGCGCGGTCGCCCTGGCCCGGTTCGGAGAGACGGATGAACAGGGCCTCACCGCGGCGCAGCGCCGGGTCAGGCAGGCGGAGAGCGAGCCGACCCCGCACACCCTGTGACCGGCCGGCTCCGACATCCGGGCCAGCCGGGACGGCCGGGATGCAGCCTAGTGTGGTCACCGGCTGATATTCTGATGGTCCGTGGAAGCATCGCGCCTGGCGCTCACCAAGCACCTCTTCGTCACCGGGGGAGTCGCCTCCAGCCTCGGCAAAGGCCTCACCGCATCGAGCCTGGGACGGCTGCTCAAGGCCCGCGGTCTCAGTGTGAGCATGCAGAAGCTCGATCCGTACCTGAACGTGGATCCGGGCACCATGAACCCGTTCCAGCACGGGGAGGTGTTCGTCACCGACGACGGCACCGAGACCGACCTGGACGTCGGCCACTATGAGCGGTTCCTGGACACCGAACTGTCCGGCAGCGCGAACGTCACCACCGGGCAGATCTACTCCAGCGTGATCGCCAAGGAGCGGCGCGGTGACTACCTGGGTGACACCGTCCAGGTGATCCCGCACATCACCAACGAGATCAAGGCCCGCATCCTGGCGATGGGCGGCCCCGGCGTGCATGTGGTGATCACCGAGGTCGGCGGCACCGTCGGCGACATCGAGTCGCTGCCGTTCCTGGAGGCGATCCGGCAGATCCGGCACGAGATCGGCCGGGACCGGTGCTTCTTCCTGCACGTCTCGCTGCTGCCGTACATCGTGCCGTCGGGGGAGCTGAAGACCAAGCCCACGCAGCACTCGGTCGCCGCGCTGCGCAGCATCGGCATCCAGCCGGACGCCATCGTCTGCCGCGCCGACCGGGAGATCAGCAGTGGCCTGAAGCGCAAGATCAGCCTGATGTGCGACGTGGACGAGGAGGCGGTGGTCGCCGCCGCGGACGCGCCCTCGATCTACGACATCCCCAAGGTGCTGCACGCCGAGGGCTTGGACGCCTACGTGGTGCGCCGCCTGGCGCTGCCGTTCCACGACGTGGACTGGAGCGACTGGGACGAGCTGCTGCGCCGGGTGCACCGGCCGGCCAGGAGCGTCACCATCGGCCTGGTGGGCAAGTACGTGGACCTGCCCGACGCCTACCTTTCCCCCGCTGAGGCGCTGCGGGCCGGCGGGTTCGCCAACGACGCCCGGGTCAACATCCGCTGGGTGCCCAGCGACGACTGCCAGACTCCCGAGGGCGCGGCGCGCGCGCTCGACGGCGTGGACGGGGTGCTGGTCCCCGGCGGCTTCGGGGTGCGCGGCATCGAGGGGAAGGTCGGCGCGGTCACCCACGCCCGCACCCACCGGATCCCGCTGCTCGGCCTGTGCCTGGGCCTGCAGTGCGTGGCGATCGAGGTGGCGCGGAACCTGGCCGGCCTGGAGGGCGCGAACAGCACGGAGTTCGACCCGGACACCCCGTACCCGGTGATCGCGACCATGGCCGACCAGCAGGATGTGGTGGCCGGGGAACGGGACATGGGCGGCACCATGCGCCTCGGCCTGTATCCCGCGGTCCTCGCCGAGGGCTCCATGGTCCGCAAGCTGTACGGGGCCGAGGTGGTCTCCGAGCGGCACCGGCACAGGTACGAGGTGAACAACTCCTACCGTGATGCCCTGGAGCAGGCCGGCCTGCGGTGCTCGGGGCTGTCGCCGGACGGCCGGCTGGTCGAGTTCGTGGAACTGCCCAGGGACGTCCACCCCTACCTGGTCGCGACCCAGGCCCACCCCGAGTTCCTCTCCCGGCCCACCCGGCCGCACCCGCTGTTCACCGGGCTCGTCGCCGCCGCCCTTGAGCACTCAAGGACGGTCCGCACCGCGCCCGCCGCGAGCGCGCAGCGCGCCGCGGCGAGCGCGTGACCGCGGAACCGCCCGGAGCGGAGCTGCGCGACACCGAGTGGCACTGGCCGGTGAAGGGCCGGCCGCGGCGGGCGAAGGGCGCCTTCGTGGTGCTGCGGACCGACCAGGTCCGCATGCCCGACGGGGACGTGGCCGCACGGGACGTGGTGGAGCACCCCGGCGCCGTGGCCGTCGTCGCGCTCGACGACGCCGGCCGGGTGCTGCTCATCCGCCAGTACCGGCACCCGGCGGGGCATTTCCTCTGGGAGATCCCTGCGGGGCTGCGGGACGTGCCCGGCGAGCCGCCGCAGCGCACCGGTGCGCGGGAACTGCGCGAGGAGACCGGCTACACCGCCCGCGCCTGGCACGTGCTCACCGACTGCTTCACCTCACCAGGGATCTCCACCGAGCGGGTCACCGTGTACCTGGCCCGTGGCCTGGCCGAGGTTCCGGACGCCGAGCGGGGGCCGCCGCTGCGGCACGAGGAGGCGTATCTCGAGCCCGCCTGGGTGCCCCTGGAGCAGGCGGTGCAGCTATTCCTGGCCGGTGAACTGCACAATGGTGTGGCAGCGGTAGGTATCTTGGCCGCGTACGCCGCCCGTCAGGGCGGGTTCGCGATGCTCAGGAAAGCCGGGGCAGGCGAAGGCTGACGGCCGTGGGTTCCGTCAGCAACCGGACCGCCGGGCAGTGGCGCCCGGTGGCCGGGCGCGTGAGAAGGGGCTAGCGGCATGAAGGTTGGTGTTCCCAAGGAACTCAAGAACCACGAGTACCGGGTGGCGATCACGCCAGCGGGCGCGCATGAGCTGTCTCGTGCGGGCCATCAGGTGTTCCTCGAAGAGGACGCGGGAACCGGTTCGGCGATCCCGGATGCCGACTTCGTGGCCGCCGGGGCGACCATCCTGCCCACCGCCGACGACGTGTGGGCCACCAGCGATCTGGTGCTCAAGGTCAAGGAACCGGTGCCCGAGGAGTACCACCGGATGCGCAAGGGCCAGGTGCTGTTCACCTACCTGCACCTGGCCGCGTCCCGCCAGGCCACCGACGCGCTCCTCGGATCCGGGATCACCTCGATCGCCTACGAGACGGTCCAGGCCAGTGACGGCTCGCTGCCGTTGCTCGCGCCCATGTCCGAGGTCGCGGGCCGGATGGCACCGCAGGTCGGGGCGCACCACCTGCAGCGCGACGGCGGCGGCCGCGGCGTGCTCATGGGCGGGGTGTCCGGCGTCTACGCGGCCAAGGTGGTGGTCCTCGGGGCCGGCGTGTCCGGGATGAACGCGGCCGCGATCGCGCTCGGCATGCAGGCGGAGGTCCTGCTGGTGGACAAGAACGTCGCCCGGCTGCGCTCGGCCGACGCCATCTACCAGGGGCACCTGCAGACGGTCGCGTCGAACACCTACGAGATCGAGCGCGCGGCGATCGACGCCGACCTGGTGATCGGGGCCGTGCTGGTGCCCGGCGCCAAGGCGCCGATGCTGATCTCCAACGCGCTGGTGGCCAGGATGAAGCCGGGCTCGGTGCTCGTGGACATCTCCATCGACCAGGGCGGCTGCTTCGAGGACTCGCACCCGACCACGCACGCCGAGCCGACGTACCGGGTGCATGACTCGGTCTTCTACTGCGTGGCCAACATGCCGGGCGCGGTGCCGCACACCTCCACCTACGCGCTGACCAACGTCACGCTGCCGTTCGCGCTGGAGCTGGCGAACCTGGGCTGGCGCGAGGCGCTGCGGTCCGATGCCGCGCTGCTGCCCGGCCTGCACACCCACGAAGGGCGCGCTGACCATCGAGCCGGTCGCCGACGCGCACGGGCTGCCCTGGACACCACCGGAGCAGGTGCTGCGCTGACGGACGCGGGCCGCTGCAGCGGCGGCGGGGCCCGCCCGGGCCTCACCGCCGCCGTCGGCCGCTACCTCGACCATCTCACGGTGGAACGGGGCCTGGCCGCGCACACCCTGGCGGCCTACCGGCGGGACCTCACCAGGTACGCCGGGGCGATGTCGGGCCGGGGCCGGGCCGGCATCGGGGAGGTGACCGCGGCGGACGTCGCCGCGTTCCTGGGCGGGCTGCGCCAGGGCGGGGACGGGCACCCGCCGCTGAAGGCGAGCTCCGCCGCCCGGGCCATGGCCGCGGTACGCGGGCTGCACGCATTCGCGGCCGCCGAGGGACTGGCCGCCGGGGACCCGGCGGGCCAGCTCCCGCCGCCCGTGCCCGCGCGCAGGCTGCCCCGTGCGATCGGGATCACCGAGGTGGAGCGGCTGCTCGCCGCGGCGGCTCCCAGCGGCGGTGAGGGCAACCCGCTGCAGTTGCGCGACCATGCCCTGCTGGAACTGCTCTACGGCACCGGGGCCCGGATCTCCGAGGCGGTCGGCCTGGATGTGGACGACCTGGGCGGCCCCGCGCTGCGGCTGGCCGGCAAGGGCGGAAAGCACCGGATCGTCCCGGTCGGCAGCTACGCGGCGCGGGCCGTCGACGCGTACCTGGTCCGGGCGCGGCCCGCGCTGGCGGCCGCCGCGCGCCGGGCCTCGGCCAGCCCGGCGGTGTTTCTGAACGCCCGCGGTGGCAGGCTGAGCCGGCAGGGCGCCTGGGGCGTGCTCAAGGCCGCGGCGGACCGGGCGGGCCTGGCCGGGGTGTCGCCGCACACGCTGCGCCACTCGTTCGCGACCCACCTGCTCGACGGCGGGGCCGACGTCCGGGTGGTGCAGGAACTGCTCGGCCACGCGTCGGTGACCACCACCCAGGTCTACACGCTGGTGACCGTGGACAAGCTGCGCGAGGTGTACGCCGCTGCGCACCCGCGGGCGTTCTGAGGATGTTCCGGCAGTGCTGGCCCGGGGGGACGACCCCCCGGAACCCCCCGCTGGCTCAAGGTCCCGTTCCTTCGTCACGGGGCCTTGGCCGTGCTGGCCCGGGGGGACGACCCCCCGGAACCCCCTGCTGGCTGGACCGGGGGACGCACCCTGGGGAGGCCAGCATCAGCGGCCAAATGGGCACGGATGCACCCGGTCACGGTGAGTCGGCTTGCCGCGTGCCCTCTCACCGCCTAGAGTCCGGGTTCCAGCGGAGGATTTCTGCGCCTCCGCTGGGAGGTGCAGCATATGGTGGCAGCGTCCCGCGTAGGCGAACTCGTGACCGGCCCCACCGGACGTCCCCTGCCGGTTTTCCCCCATCCCGAGCCGCTCACCAGACATGGTCCGGCGCGGATCGTGGCGGTCTGCAACCAAAAGGGCGGCGTGGGCAAGACAACCACGACGATCAACCTCGGGGCGGCCCTGGCCGAGTTCGGCCGCCGCGTCCTGCTCGTCGACTTCGACCCCCAGGGCGCCCTGTCGGTAGGCCTGGGCATCCAGCCGCACGAGCTGGACTTCACCGTCTACAACCTGCTCATGGAGCGCGGCACCAGCCCCGCGGAGGTCGTGGTCAAGACCAGCGTGGCGGGCATGGAACTGCTGCCGAGCAACATCGACCTGTCCGGGGCCGAGGTCCAGCTCGTGCACGAGGTGGGACGGGAGTTCGTGCTCGGCGGCGTGCTGGAGACGCTGGTCCCCGACTACGACGTCGTCCTCATCGACTGCCAGCCGTCCCTCGGCCTGCTCACCGTGAACGCGCTCGCATGCTCCGACGGCATCATCGTGCCGCTGGAATGCGAGTACTTCGCCATGCGCGGGGTGGCGCTGCTGACTGAGACCGTCGACAAGGTCTCCCGGCGGATCAACCCGCGGCTGCAAATGGACGGCCTGCTCGCCACCATGTACGACTCGCGGACGCTGCACTCCCGCGAGGTGCTCACCCGCGTGGTGGACCGGTTCGGCGACGAGGTGTTCCATACCGTGATCAGCCGCACTGTGCGGTTCCCGGACGCCACCGTGGCCGGCGAGCCGATCACCTGTTTCGACCCAGCCTCCACCGGTGCCAGTTCCTATCGGGAACTCGCCAAGGAGGTGCTGGAGCGGTGGCGGCGGGCAGCCCGCGCCTGAGCCGGGGCAGACGAGTCAGCCTGCCCGGCGTCCACGAACTGCTCCGTCCCGCCATCCGCGACCAGTCTGCCCACGACGGGCGCCAGGCCAGCGGGCGTGAAACGCACTCGCAGAAGATCACCGTGTACCTGTCCGCCGAGGAGTTGCTCGACCTGGAGCGCGCACGCCTCACCTTGCGTGCCCGTGGCCTGAGCGTGGACCGGGGCAGGATGGTGCGGGAGGCCCTGGCCGCGCTGCTCGCCGACCTGGACGCAGGGGTGGAGTCGAGCGCGCTCATCCGGCGGCTGCGCGAGGCCGCCGCGGGCCCGGCGGCCGGCCAGGCACCAGCGGGAACCCCGTGATCGCAGCGGTGGACAGCGAGCCGGGCGGCACCCTGGGCCCGGCCGCCAGCCCGGCGGGCTTCGAGGTGCACCTCGACGTGTTCGAGGGGCCGTTCGACCTGCTCCTCGGGCTGATCTCCAAGCACAAGCTGGACATCACCGAGGTGGCCCTGTCCCAGGTCACCGACGAGTTCATCGCGTATCTCCGGGCCCGGGCCGACTCGTTCGACCTGGACCAGGCGAGTTACTTCCTCGTGGTCGCGGCGACCCTACTCGACCTCAAGGCCGCCCGGCTGCTGCCCGCGGGCGAGGTCGAGGACGAAGAGGATCTCGCCCTGCTCGAGGCCAGGGACCTGCTGTTCGCCCGGCTGCTCCAATACCGCGCCTACAAGGAGGTCGCCGGCCTGTTCGCGGGCCAGATGGCGGCCCAGGGCCGCCGGTTCGCCCGGCGGGTCCCGATGGAATCGCGGTTCGCCGGGCTGTTGCCCGAGGTCCTGCTGGGCCTCGGCCCCGCCGAGTTCGCCCGGATCGCCGCGGTGGTGCTCGCCCCCCGCCCGGCGCCGGTAGTCTCCACCGAGCACATCCATACGCCCCGGGCCAGTGTCGCCGAGCAGGCCGCGATCCTGGCCGAACGGCTGCGCCGGCTGCACAGGGCCACATTCCGGCAGCTTGTCGCCGACTGCGCCGGCCTCTTCGAGGTGGTGGCCCGGTTCCTCGCGGTGCTCGAGCTCTACCGTGAAGGTAACGTCGTCCTTGAGCAGGCGGAGCCGCTCGGGGATCTCTACGTGACCTGGTCGCCCGGTGCGCCCGCGGCCGGCGAGGAAGAAGACGGTTAAAGATCATGCTTAACGATCGCGGCGGGGTGCTCATCACCGAAAGCGAACCAGGTCCCAGCCTGGAGGCCTGCCTGGAGGCGATCCTGCTCGTCGTGGACGAGCCGGTCGCCGAGGTGGTCCTTGCCCAGGTGCTGGAACGGCCCAGGGACGAGGTGTCGCGCGCCCTGGCCGGGCTGGCCGCGTCCTACGATGAGCAGCACCGCGGGTACGACCTGCGCCAGGTGGCGGGCGGGTGGCGGTTCTACACCCGCGAGGAATGTGCCCCCGTAGTGGAGCGCTTCGTCCGGGACGGGCAGGAGGTGCGGCTCACCCAGGCGGCGCTGGAGACCCTGGCGGTGGTCGCCTACCGTCAGCCGGTCAACCGATCGCGGGTCTCCGCGGTCCGCGGGGTCAACTGCGACGCGGTGATGCGCACGCTGACCCTGCGCGGCCTGGTCGAAGAGGCTGGCACCGAACACGAGACCGGCGCGATCCTGTACCGGACCACCAGCTACTTCCTGGAGCGGCTGGGCCTGGCCAGCCTCGAGGAACTGCCTGACCTCGCGCCCTTCCTCCCCGACCTGGTCGAGGATGCCGCCGAATCAATCGGGGAGTCCGTCGATTCCGCCGGGGAGGCCACCGGTTCCGGCGATGAGCAAGGCGCGTGACAGGTCTGCCCGCAGGCCCCCCGCGGTCCCGGCGGACTTCGAAGAGGGCGAGCGAGACTCGCTCACCGACGTTCCCGGCGGGGTCCGGCTGCAGAAGGTGCTGGCCGCCGCGGGCCTGGGGAGCAGGCGGCACTGCGAGGAGCTGATCGGCGAGGGCCGGGTCGAGGTCGACGGCGAGAGGGTGCGCCGCTACGGCGCCCGGGTCGATCCGCAGCACCAGGTGATCCGGGTGGACGGCCTGCGCATCCCGTCCCGCCAGGACCTGGTGTACCTGGCGCTCAACAAGCCCGCCGGGGTGCTCACCACGATGTCCGACGACCGGGGCAGGCGCACGATCGGCGACCTCCTCGGCGACCGTGAGGAACGGCTGTACCACGTGGGCAGGCTCGACTACGAGACCGAGGGCCTGATGCTGCTCACCAACGACGGGGACCTGGCGCACCGGCTCATGCACCCCAAGTACGGCGTGCTCAAGACCTATCTCGCGGACGTGACGGGCTCGGTGGACCGCGACCTCGGGCGGCGGCTGATGACCGGCATCGAGCTGGAGGACGGCATGGCCAGCGCGGACAAGTTCCGGGTCGTGGATCGGGCGGGGTCGCGGGCGCTGGTCGAGATCACGTTGCACGAGGGGCGCAAGCACATCGTGCGGCGGTTGCTGGCGGCGGCGGGGCATCCGGTAAGCCGGTTGGTGCGGACTCAGGTGGGGCCGGTGAGACTGGGGGAACCTGAGGCCTGGGACGTCCCGGGTGCTGAGTACTGCGGAAATCGGGGGACTGTACGCGGCTGTTGGGCTGTAGCTCGTCTGTGGTACCGCTGGGCGCTGTGGGGGCGGCCCTGTGGGGGGCCGTGCCCCGCAGATGCGCCGCTGGCTTGGCAAGTCCTTCGCTGTTGGTGCTGTTTCGTTGGCCCGAGGCGCGTGAGGCGGACGGCGGGCGCGGGTCACGCTACGCCAGCGGCGCACGGGGGGACGTCCCTGCGCGGCGCCCGCCCTGCCGATGCCCCCCGGGGGATGAATCTGACGCCGAGGCCTTTCTAGGGGCCTCGCTGCCACATTCATGGCTGGCCCCAACATCCGCGCAGGGGGAGGGGCGAGAGGTAGGGCGGGGTGGGACTGATTCGAGGAAGCGTGGCAGGTACCGCCTCGGTAACCTTGGGGTGATCGATTACCGAAGGTGAAACGGCGAGGAGTGGTGGTGGCGGTTCGGGCTATCCGGGGAGCCGTGCAGGTGGACGCCAATGCGAAGGCGGACATTCTGGAGGGGACCACTGAGCTGGTCACCGAGGTAATGACCCGGAATGGGCTGGTTACTGACGATGTGATCAGTGTGGTGTTCACCGCTACGCCGGATCTGGATGCGGAGTTCCCGGCGCTGGCCGCCCGCAAGACCGGGTTCCATGACGTGCCGCTGCTGTGCGCGAGCGAAATCGGGGTACCCGGGGCGATGCCGCGGGTGGTGCGGTTGCTGATGCACGTGGAGACCGGCAAGCCCCGGTCCGCGCTTGAGCATGTGTACCTGCGCGGTGCGGTGGCCCTGCGGCTGGACATCGCCCAATGAGCGAGGCGCCGGGGCTGGGCAGCGCGGTTGTGGTCGGGACGGGGCTGATCGGGACGTCCATCGCGCTGGCGCTGCGCGAGCGCGGCGTGCGAGTGGCGCTGGCTGACCAGGACCCGGCAGCAGCCCGGCTGGCCGCCGACATCGGAGCGGGCACGGCGGTCGGTGAGGATTTCGCGGACCTCGGCGAACCGGCGGACCTGGCGGTGCTCGCGGTGCCGCCGGCCGCCGCCGGGCCGGCCCTGCTCGCCGCCCAGGCTGCCGGTGCCGCCCGCTGGTACACCGATGTGGCCAGCGTCAAGGCAGCGGTGCTGGACCATGCCGCGGAACTTGGCTGCGACCTCACCTCGTTCGTGCCCGGGCACCCGCTGTCCGGGCGGGAGCGCTCCGGGCCCGCGGCCGCGCGCGCCAACCTGTTCCTTGGTCGTCCCTGGGTGATCTGCCCGGGGGCGCAGACCGCGCCGGAGGCCGTGGCGGCCGTGGCCGCGCTGGTGCGCTGCTGCCAGGCCCAGGAGGTCCGGCTGACCGCCGCGGAGCACGACCGGTACGTCGCCCTCGTCTCGCACGCGCCGCACGTGGTCGCCGCCGCGATGGCGGCCCGCCTGGCCGGCGCCGCCGAGCCTGCCCTCATGCTGTCCGGCCAGGGAATCCGGGATGTGACCCGGATCGCGGCGGGGGACAGCCGGATGTGGGCGCAGATCCTAGCGGCCAACGCCGGAGCCGTCGCCGACGTGCTCGCCGCGGTATCCGCCGACCTGACCGCGGCCGCCGAGGCGCTGCGGGAGGCCGCGGCCGACGGCGCAGGCCCAGGCTTGAAGGCGGTCACCGGCCTGCTGGACGAGGGCACCGCCGGGGTCACCCGCATTCCCGGCAAGCACAGCAAGCCGCGCAGCGACGACATGGTGGTCCAGGTGGTCATTCCCGACGTGCCTGGTGAGCTGGCCCGGCTGTTCCGGGCGGCCGGAGACGCCGGGGTGAACATCGAGGACATCGGCATCGAGCATTCGCCTGGACTGCCGGTGGGCGTGGCCGAGCTGGTGGTCCGGCCGGAGGCCGTGGCCCGGCTGACCCAGGCGCTGGCGGCTTCCGGGTGGCCCGTACGCCGGTAGCATCGCAGGGTGACTCGGTGCATTGTGATCGCGGTGGACGGCCCTGCGGGGTCAGGAAAATCAAGCACCGCCCGGGGCGTCGCCGCCGAGCTTGCCCTGCGCTACCTGGACACCGGCGCGATGTACCGGGCGCTGACCTGGTGGCTGATCAGCCAGAAGCTGGACTTCCGCGACCCCGGGACCGTGGCGCGCAACGCCAGGCGGCCCGTGATCGAGGTGACCACCGACCCGGCCAGCCCGGCGGTCAGCGTCGACGGCACCGACGTCACCGGGTTGATCCGCACCAGGGAGGTCTCCAACGCGGTGAGCGCCGTCGCCGCCGTCCCCGAGGTCAGGGCGCACCTGGTCGCCCGGCAGCAGGCCGTCCTCGCCAGCGCCTGCGCCGCCGGTGAGGGGATCGTGGCCGAGGGCCGTGACATCGGCACCGTCGTCGCCCCGCAGGCCGTGGTGAAGGTGTTCCTGACCGCCAGCGAGGAGGCCAGGGCCGAGCGCCGCAGCGCCGACCTGGCCGCCGACCCCGGCGCCACGCCCGCGGTGACCCGCGACGAGCAGCAGCGCCGGGACACCGCCGACGCTCCGCAGTCGGCCATGGCCAGCGACGCGATCAAGGTCGATTCGACCGTCATGTCCCTGGAGCAGGTCATCGGCCTGATCGTGCGGGTCGCGGGGGAACGTGGATTCCCGCTGGCCGGTCACGCGGCGCGGACGGGCTGACCATGACCAGTCCCCATGAGCAGGAGGAGACCCAGGCGCCCGGCGCCCCGGTGCCCGTCGTGGCCGTCGTCGGACGGCCCAACGTCGGCAAATCCACCCTGGTCAACCGGATTCTCGGCAGCCGCCAGGCGGTCGTGCAGGACACCCCGGGTGTCACCAGGGACCGGGTGGCCTACGACGCCACGTGGCGCGGCCGGTCGTTCACCCTGGTGGACACCGGGGGATGGGAGGCCGCTGCCGGTGACAGCGCCCACCCCAGCCGCGCGCTGGCCGAGCTGGTCACCGCGCAGGCCCGGATGTCGGTGGCCGCGGCGGACGCGGTGCTGTTCGTGGTGGACGCGGTCGTCGGCATCACCGATGCCGACGAGGCCGTTGCCGCGGTGCTGCGCCGGTCGGGCAAGCCGGTCGTGGTGGCCGCGAACAAGGTGGACGACATGCCCGCCGAGCCCGGGGCCACGGCGCTATGGTCCCTGGGCCTGGGCGAGCCGTACCCGGTCAGCGCCCTGCACGGGCGGGGCAGCGGTGACCTGCTCGACGTGGTGCTCAATGCGCTGCCGCGGGGCGCGCCCCCGGAACGGGACTCCGGCGGCGGGCCGCGCCGGGTGGCCCTGATCGGCCGGCCCAACGTGGGCAAGTCCAGCCTGCTGAACCGGCTGGCCGGCGAGCAGCGGGTGCTGGTGCACGAGGTCGCCGGGACCACCAGGGACCCGGTGGACGAGCTGATCGAGCTTGGCGGGGTGACCTGGCGGTTCGTGGACACCGCGGGCATCCGGCGGCGGGCCCTCCATGATCAGGGCGCGGACTTCTACGCCGGGCTGCGTACCGCCGGCGCCCTGGAGCGAGCCGAGGTCGCCGTCGTCCTGGTGGACGCCAGCGAGCCGCTCGCCGAACAGGACCTGCGCATCGTGTCCATGGTCATCGACGCCGGACGGGCGCTGATCCTCGCCTTCAACAAGTGGGACCTGGTCGATGAGGACCGGCGGCTGCAACTGGACCGCGACATCGACCGCCAGTTGCACACCGCCCGGTGGGCGCCGCGGGTGAACCTCTCCGCGAAGACCGGCCGGCACACCGACCGGCTGGTGCCCGCGCTCGAAGCGGCGCTGGCCGGCTGGGAAACGCGGGTGCCGACGGGCAGGCTCAACGCCTGGATCGGTGACCTGGTCGCCGCGACCCCGCCGCCGGCGCGCGGGCGGCCGGTTGCCGAAGGTCCTGTTCGCCACGCAGGCAGGGATCCGGCCGCCGCATTTCGTGCTGTTCACCACGGGGTTCCTCGAAGCCGGGTACCGGCGGTTCATCGAGCGGCGGCTGCGCGAGGAGTTCGGCTTCGAGGGCAGCCCGGTGCACCTGTCGATCCGGGTTCGCGAGCGCCGCACCGGACGTTCAGCGGGCCGGGCCCGGGCCGGCCGCTGATTCTGGCGCCGCGGCGGGAACGCCGGCAGGTGAATGTGCCCTCTGGCCCGCCGCGGGCCATCCCCTACGATCGGTGCGGGACTGCGGGCTGGCGAAACGAGGGATGCCCATGCGTTACCGGCCGCTCGGCGAATCCGGGCTGATGGTGTCCGTGACCGGGCTCGGCTGCAACAACTTCGGCCGCAGGCTCGATCTCGATGCGACCCGGGCGGTGGTGGACGCGGCACTGGAGGCGGGCATCACGCTGCTGGACACGGCCGACATGTACGGCAACGGGGGAGGCTCGGAGGAACTGCTGGGGGAGGTGCTCGCCGGGCGGCGCGACGAGGTCGTGCTCGCGACGAAGTTCGGCCACCAGGAGTTCGACATGGGGTACGGCCCGGCGGCGGGCGCCAAGGGCGGCCGGGCCTACATCAGGCGGGCCGTGGAGCGGTCCCTGCGCCGTCTCCGGACCGACTACCTGGACCTGTACCAGCTGCACACCCCGGACCCGGTGACCCCGGTGGCGGAGACCCTCGCCGCCCTCGGCGAGCTTGTCGCCGAGGGCAAGGTGCGCTACCTCGGCAACTCCAATTTCACCGGCTGGCAGATCGCCGACGCAGCGCACGTCGCGCGGGCGGCCGGCGCCGTGCCGTTCGTCTCCGCGCAGAACCACTGGTCGCTGCTGGAACGCGGGGCCGAGGCCGAAGCCGTGCCTGCCGCCCGGCACTTCGGCCTGGGCGTGCTGCCGTACTCCCCGCTGGCCAACGGGCTGCTCACCGGCAAGGTGCGCAAGGGCCAGGCTCCGCCGCCCGGCAGCCGGCTGGCGGGCCGCCCCGGTTACCTGACCGAGTCCAGGCTCGACCGGGTGGAGGCGCTGATCTCGTGGGCGGCCGAGCGCGGGCTCACCGTCCTGGAGGTCGCCATCGGGGCGCTGGCCGCGCAGCCCGGATGCACCTCCGTGATCGCCGGGGCGACCTCTCCGGAGCAGGTGAAGGCCAACGCCGCGGCGGACTGGATCCCGTCGGCCGCCGACCTCGCCGAACTGGACCAGATCGTGCCGCCGCCCACGGCGGCGTAACTGCCGGGCGGGGCGCCGTCAGCCTGTCCCGCGGGCGGCGGCGACCGCCCGTGGTGCCGTACGTGGCGCCCCGGATCAGGCCAGCAGGCAGGCCAGCGACCGGCGCGGACGTTCCGTGGCACCGGCCCGGCCAGCCGCGTAGGATCGCACCGTCATGAGCTATCTCACCGGTCACTGGTCGTTCGACCCGTTCATGATCGTGGTCGCGGTCCTGGTGATCTGGCATGAAATAGGCCTGGCCCGGCTCGCCCGGCGGTCCCGGCCGGACCGCACCCGCCAGCGGCGGCAGCGATCGTTCCTTTTCTACGCCGGCCTGGCGGTGCTGCTGCTCACCGTGCAGTCGCCCATCGACTACTGGGCGGACGGCTACTTCTTCGTCCACATGATCCAGCACCTGCTGCTGATGTTCGCCGCGCCGACGCTGGTGGTAGCCGGCGCACCGTGGCAGCCGTTGCTCGACGGCCTGCCCGGCCGGGCCGGCCAGGCGGTCACCCGGGGCACCATGCGCGGCACCTGGTCCCGGCCGCTGCGGGCGGCAGGTGCCTTCCTGCTGCGGCCCTGGGTCGCGGTGATCCTGTTCAACGCCGTGATGATTCTCTGGCACCTGCCCGCCCCCTTCGACCTGGCCCAGAACAACCAGGCGGTGCACATCTGGCTGATGCACGGCAGTTTCTTCGCCGCCGGGGTGCTGTTCTGGCTGCAGTTCATCCCCTCGCCCCCGTTCCGGCGGCGGATGCCCGACGTGTCCCAGGCCATGGCCCTGATCGGCACCAACCTGGCGATGTGGGTCCTGGCCATGTCGATGAGCCTGTTCACCCAGTCGTCCTGGTACTCGGTGTACGACCATGTCCCTGGGGTCAGCCTGCCGCCGTTCGCCGACCAGCAGATCGGCGCCGCGATCCTGTGGGTGTGCGGCGACCTCTGGGCCATCCCCGCGATGGTCATGGTGATGCGGCGGATCATCGACTCGGACGGTGGTGTCGGCGCGGCGATCGACAAGATCCTCAGCCGCGGCTCGGCCGACCACACCTGGGCCGGTGGCGCGGGCTCGTCCAGGGCCCGCAGGGCCGGGCGGGCGATCCCGCCCGCGCCCGGGCCCTGAGCGTCGCGGGCCGCCACCTGGCCGGGGAACGCCGCCAGCCGGCTCGCGGCGCTGTCAGGCCCGTGGGCGGCGCGGAACCAAGCGCGCGTGGCGAACCGGCGCGGCCGGGTTCTTCTCGGCGCTCACCGCATCGAGCGGCGACGGCACCGGTGCGGTCGTCATGGCCGCCTCCGGCGATCGCGCGCCGGCCAGCCGCACAGCAGGAGGTTAGGTCCATTCGGCGCGCATGGCGGTCCTCCCTCCCGGTTGAGTCACGCCGGGCGGCACAGAAAGGACGAGGTACCGCCCCGTCTTGACAGTGGTTTTCCCGGTCTGTCACCATTCGGAGTTAGCCCAGCACCGATAGTTAACCATCAGTAACTCTTGTCCCGCATAGCACTTCCGAGAGTTTTCATGATCTCCATCCACCGGCAGGGCGCCATCGTCCGATTCGCTGGCAACCCACTCGCCTCCCTGCGCTCCTGGCCGGTATGGGACCTGCGCGGACCGCTGCGCTGCTACGTACTCGCGGTGCCGGTGCTCTACGCCGCGGCGTTCGCCTTCGCCACGACTAACACCACGTGGCAGCCCCGGCACGTGCTCATCTTTGCCGCGCTGCTCGCCTGCGGCATGGCCGTGACCGAGGCGAACCGCTCGGTCCGTGAGCCTCAGGGCACCCTGGCCCGGGACCTGCAGTCCGTCTGGTACCTGGCCATCGCTATCACCCTGCCACCCTGGTACGCCCTCGCCGCGCCGATCCCGCTCGCCGTGCACAAACTGTGCCGGACCCGGCGGATGCTCATCTACCGGCGGATCTTCAGCCACGCCGCGATCGGCCTGGCCTACGGCCTTGCGTCGGTCACGTTCCATTCCCTGCCCGCCTCGGTGGTCGGCACGTCCCCGGGCACCGGCCGCCATGCGCTGTACTGGGTGCTCGCCGTGGCGGCGTGCGGCATGATCGGGACCCTCGTCAATTACGGATTCATCCTGGTGGCGATCCGGCTCTCCGATCCCGGCGCCCGGATCCGTGACCTGGTCGGCAGCAGGGAATCGCTGACCTCGGACCTGCTGGAGCTGAGCCTCGCCGTGGCGCTGGCCCTGGTGGTCGCCATCAACCCGGTGCTCATGGCGCTGGCGCTGCCGACGGTGGTGCTGTGCCGGCGCTACCTGATGCAGGCGCAGTTGCTCGCGCAGGCCCGGATCGACGTCAAGACCGGCCTGCTCAACGCCGGCACGTGGCAGCGCGAGGCGGCGGCCGAGTTCCACCGTGCCCGGCGCAGCGATGCGCCGCTCGCCCTGGTCATGGTGGACATCGACCACTTCAGCAGCGTGAACGAGACCGCGGGACTGGCGGCGGGTGACCAGGTGCTGCGGGGCATCGCCCGCACGGTGACGCAGAACCTGCCAGGGGCCGGCCTGGTCGGGCGGTTCGGCGGGGAGCAGTTCGCGATCCTGCTCCCGCAGACCGGGGAGACGGAGGCCCGGCGGATGGCGGAACGGCTGCGTGATCACATCGCCGGGGAGCCGATCGCCATCGAGGACGGGAGTCACGCGGGCTTCGTGTTCCGGCTGACCGTCTCCATCGGGATCGCCATCCTGGACCGGTCCCGGCGCGCGCTTGCGGAATTGATCGGCGCCGCCGACACGGCGCTCAGCGAGGCCAAGACCACCGGCCGGATCAAGGTGTGCGTCGCGCCCGGCGTCATCGAGCCCGGTTAGGACGCACCCAGCGGGTTGCCGCCCGGGCGGACCGGCCCGTCAGGGCTGGCGGGCGACCGCCGCGCAGGTCAGCCCGGGCTGTTCAGCCGCTGCAGGTCTGGCCGTTGAACACGCAGCTGGTCGGCTTGGCCCTGCCGCCGCTCGCGGTGAAGTAGGCGGACTCGCTGGCGCCGGGCGCGATGGCCGGCTGGTCGGACGGCGCCGTCAGCGTCAGCTCGTTCCCGCTGACGGAGTAACTGGCACTCCACACCGAGTCGATCTGATCCCCGGGCAGGGTGGCGGTCAGGGCCCAGCCGGTCAGTGCCGCCGTGCCGTTGTTGACGATGGTGAAGTGGCCCTGGAAACCGCCGGGCCAGCGCTGGTCCAGCGTGTAGGTGACCGTGGCGTTCACCTGCGTGGGCGTCGCGGAGGCGGTCGGCGTGGGGGAGGCGGACGGCGGCGGCTGCGATGGCGGCGACGGCTGCGACGGTGAGCGCGCCGGGGAGGCCTTGACGGAAGGCGGCAAGGACGGGTCCCGGGCAGGCGTCGCAGCGGCCCGGTGGTGCGCCCGGGCGGGCCGGGCCGTGAGCTTGCCCCGCGGGCTGCCCTGCGGCGCGGCGCTGGCGCTGGTGCTGGTGCTCACCGGGAGCGCGGCGGAACAGCTGACCAGGCCGCAGCCGGTCGCCACCAGGCGCCCGTCATGGCTGTTCATCAGGATGATCGCGCCGGTGGCCAGTGCGGCCGCGGCGACGCCGGCCAGCAGCACCCCGTACCACCGGTAGCGGACGAGGAACGAACGCGGCCTGCCGCCGGCATCCGCCCGACCGTGGTGCCCGGGCCCGGCCGGCCAGCCGCCGGCCGGATCAGTCATGGGCCCTGCCGTGGTGGCCTGTCCTCGGTGAGGCGAGCCACACCGACCGCATAAGCATCCCCAATCCACGCAATCCGACCGCCGTCACTCTAGCAACGCCGGACCGGCCGGTTTGGCTGTCCGGCGGTATACCGGCAGAGTCTCTGTCATGACCATGCACCTGGAGACACGGGCGATCCACGCCCCCGCCGCCGAGCTGAACGGTTCCCGCCCGGTCAGCGTCCCGATCTACCAGACTTCGGTGTTCGCCTTCGACGACGCGGCCGCCTGCGCCCGGGCGCTGGACGATCCCGGCGCCGGGTTCGCCTACAGCCGGTACGCCAACCCGACCACCAGCGCGCTGGAGGCCGTGGCCGCCGATCTCGAAGGGGGCGCGGCGGCCCTGGCCACCAGTTCTGGCATGGGCGCCATCAACGCGGTGCTGCTCGGCTCGCTGCGCCCCGGTGACCACGTCATCGCGCAGCGGTGCCTCTACGGCGGCACGTTCGCGGTCTTCACCGAGCTGGCCGCCCGCTACGGCATCGACGTCAGCTACGTGTCCGGCCGGGATCCCGCCGAGGTCACGGCCGCGGCGCGGCCGCGGACCAAGCTGCTGTTCCTGGAGACCATCGCCAACCCGACGATCGCGGTCAGCGACCTGCCCGCGCTCATCGCCGCCGGGCACCAGGCCGGCCTGACCTGCGTGGTGGACAACACCTTCGCCACCCCGGTGCTGTGCCGGCCGATCGAGCACGGCGCGGACATCGTGGTCCACTCGGCCACGAAGTACCTCGGCGGCCATGACGACGTCACGCTCGGGCTGGTGATCTCCGCCCGCGAGGAGCCGCACCGGCCGTTGTGGAAACACACCGTGGACCTGGGTGTCGCCGCCGACCCGTTCGCCGCGTGGCTGACGCTGCGCGGGCTCAAGACGCTGGCGCTGCGGATGGAACGGCACTGCGCCAATGCCGGGCACCTGGCCGCCAAGCTCGCCGCCCATCCCGCGGTGACGCAGGTGCACTGGCCCGGCCTGCCGGGCCACCCCGATCACGCCACCGCGCGGCGCATCCTGAGCGGCTTCGGCGGAATGGTCGCCTTCGACCTGGCGGGCGGGCGGGACGCCGGGCTGGCGTTCGTGGCGGGCCTGCGGCTCGCCGCGCTGGCGGCGTCCCTGGGCGGCGCGGAGACGCTGGTGCTGCACCCGGCCTCCACCTCGCACCGCCAGATGGACGCGGCGAGCCTGCGCGCGGCGGGCATCGGCGAGGGGTCCATCCGCGTATCGGTCGGGCTGGAGCACCCCGGTGACCTGTGGGCGGATTTCGAGCAGGCCCTCGCGGCGCTGTGACCGGCGTCAGCTGCCAGCGATGCCGCTGCGCCGCTCGACCAGGACGACGTCGCGCCACCGGCCGTGGTGGCAGCCGATCCGCTTGCGGACGCCCACCACGCGGAAGCCCTTCCGCTCGTGCAGGCGGAGGCTGGCGGTGTTCTCCGGGAAGATGCCGGACTGGAGGGTCCAGATCCCGGCGGCCTCGGTGGAGTCGATGAGGGCCTGCAGCAGCGCGGCGCCGACGCCCCGGCCACGTGCCTCCGGCGTCACGTACACCGAGTGCTCCACCACCCCGGCATACACGCTGCGGCTGGAAACCGGGCTGACCGCGGCCCAGCCGAGCAGTTCGCCGGTGTCGTCGGCGGTCGCGACGTGGCGGTGCCCGGGCAGCCTGGCCGCGTCGAAGGCGGCCCAGGACCCCGCGGCGGTCTCGAAGCTGGCGTCGCCCGCGTCCAGGCCGGCCTGGTACACGGCCAGTACCTGCCCGGCGTCGCCCGGGGACATGGGGCGGATCGCCAGGCCGATCGGCCCGGGGTGCTGCATCGATCCGGAGAATGGGGGCAGCGGAGGCAGGAACTCCTGCTCCGGGCGGTCCGGGAGCGGCGCCGCGAGCCCGCCCACCAGCGCGACCGCGGTCGGGAAGCTGTTCACGCAGGCGGCGTTGATGCGGTAGTACCTGGCGGTGCCGCGGCGCTCGGCGAGCACGAACCGCACCGCGGCGAGCACCTTCAGGTGCTGGGAGACGGTGGACTGCCCCACCTGCACGGCCGCGACGATCTCGGCCACCTTCATGGGCCGCCCGTGCCGGGCGAGCAATGACACGATCTTGACCCGGGTGCCGTCGGCGAGCGCCCGGAACCAGGCCGCGTAGTCCTCGGCCTCTGCTCGCGCTGCCAGTTCCGCACTGCTCATTGCCCGTCACGCTAGAAGATGACGCGGGGCAGGTCAAAACTGCCGGGGCGGGCTCCGGGCGCGGACGCCCGGCGTTCCGTTGCCCGCGGCCAGTCCATAAGCTCGCAGATGTGTATCTGCCCAAGCATTTCGCCGCCAGGGACCGTGCCGCCGTCGAGGCGTTCGTGGACGGTGCCGGCGCGGCCGACCTGGTCACGTTCGACGGGACCAAGCCCATCGCCAGCCTGATCCCGGTCATCTGGGACCGGTCAGGGGACACCGGGAACGGGCGGCTGCTCGGCCATCTGGCGCTGCAGAACCCGCAGTGGCGGTCCGTGGGGCCGGACACGGTCGCGCTGGCCATCGTGCACGGCCCCCAGGCCTACGTGTCGCCGTCCTGGTATCCGAGCACGGCCAGGCACGGCAAGGTCGTGCCGACCTGGAACTACGTCAGCGTGCACTTCACCGGGCGGCTCACCGTCCACCAGGACGCCGAATGGCTGCGCGGGGTGGTCGGCCTGCTGACCGCCAAGTACGAGGCCGGGCGCCCCGCGCCCTGGCACGTCAGCGACGCGCCGCGGGATTTCATCGACGGGCAGTTGCGGGCGATCGTCGGGGTCGAGCTGGCGATCGTGACCGTGGAGGCCAAGGAGAAACTGAGCCAGAACCGCGACGCCGAGGACCGGGCCGGCGCGCTGGATGGCCTGCGCCACGAGCCGGGCACCTGGCCCGGCCGCGATCGCGGACCTGATGACGGCGCTGCCCCCGCCGCGCCGGTAACGCTGGTCAGTCCGCCAGCGCCTGCTCCGGCTCGGCGGGCTCTTCGGTGCCGGGGCAGCCGGGCGGGAACACCGGGACCGGGCGTCCGCCGCACGCGGCGGCCATCACCTGGCCGATCGCTTCGAGCTGCGTCACCTGCTCCGGGGTGAGCCCGTCGAACAGTGACGTCGCGGACCTGCGCGACGTGGCCGGGGGCGGTGGCGGCCAGCACCGCGTAACCCTCGTCGGTCAGCTCGGCCACCTGGCCGCGGCGGTCGGTGGGGCAGTCCGCCCGCCGGACCCAGCCGCGCTCCTCGAGCCGGGCCACCGCGTGCGAGGCGCGGCTCTTGCTCGCCGAGGCCGCCTCGGCGAGCTGGCTCATCCGCAGCGAACGGCCGGGTGCCTCGGACAGCCGCACCAGGATCTCGTAGTACGCAAGCGGCATCCCGGCGTCCCGCTGGAGCTGGGCGTCCACCGCGGTGAACAGCGCACGGCAGCCACCCATGAAGGATCGCCAGGCGTCCTGCTCCTCCGGGGTGAGCCAGCGTGTTTCCCCCATGGCACCAGTGTACACGAGAAATAGTTGAGCGCTTGACAATGTTACAGAGGGCGTGATACCTGTAGAGCATTCAATCATTGAACACTCAATCACCCTGGCAGCAGGAGGACGACATGACCACCACTGACACCGGCACCCTGACCGAAATCCCCGGGTACGTGGCCGGCACCTGGTCGATCGACCCGGTCCACTCCGAGGTGGGCTTCACCGTCCGCCACATGATGGTGAGCAAGGTCCGCGGCAAGTTCCGCACGTTCTCGGGCGAGATCGTGACCGGCGAGAACCCGATCGAGTCCTCGGTGACCGCCGAGATCGACCTGTCCTCGATCGACACCGGCAACGAGCAGCGCGACGCGCACATCAGGTCGGCCGACTTCTTCGAGGTCGAGACCTACCCGACGATGACCTACCGGTCCACCGGCGTGCGCCGGGACGGCGACGTCTACATCCTCGACGGCAAGCTCACGCTGAAGGGCGTGACCAAGGACGTGGAGCTCGCCCTGGAGCTCAACGGCTTCGGGCCGGACGCCTACGGCGGCACCCGCGCCGGGTTCACCGCCATCGCCGAGATCAACCGGCGCGACTTCGGCGTCAACTTCACCGCGGTCATGGAGACCGGCGGCGCGGTGGTGAGCGACAAGATCACCATCCAGCTCGAGATCGAGGCAGTGCTGCAGCAGCACTGACGCGGGCGCCAGCACGGCAACGCCAGGCGGCCACGGGAACCTTCCCGTGGCCGCCCGCGGCGTCTCTAGGATCGGTGTAGAGCTACGACCCACAGGGAGGCGACACCGGTGAGAGCCGCCAGTTACGACCGCCATGGCCCGGCAGCGGAGGTCCTGGAGGTCCGCGACGTGGAGCGCCCGGCCCCCGGGCCGGGCGAGGTCCTGGTCAAGGTGGCCGTCTCCGGGGTCAACCCCACCGACTGGAAGAGCCGGAGCGGCTCGACGCCCCGGCCCATCGACGGCTTCCAGATCCCGCACCACGACGGTGCCGGGGTGATCGAGGCGGTCGGCGACGGCGTGGACCCGGCGCGGGCCGGCCAGCGGGTCTGGCTGTGGCTGGCCGCGGCCGGGCGGCGGTGGGGGACCGCGGCGGAATGGACCGTGGTACCGGCGGATCAGGCGGTCCCGCTGCCCGGCGGCGCGTCCCTGGAACTCGGTGCCAGCCTGGGCGTGCCCGCCATGACCGCGCACTGGTGCGTGTTCGCCGACGGCCCGGTGACCGGGAAGACGGTGCTCGTCGCGGGCGGCGCGGGCGCCGTCGGCCACTTCGCGATCGAGCTGGCGGCCCGGGCCGGCGCCCGGGTGATCGCCACGGCCAGCGGCCCGGAAAAGGCTGAGCTGGCCCGCAGCGCCGGCGCCGCGCACGTCGTCAACTACCGGGACGCCGATGCCGCCGGCCAGATCCGTGCGGCGGCGGGCCAGACCGACCGGGTGATCGAGGTCGCGCTCGGCGCGAACCTGGCCCTCGACCTCGCGGTGGCCAAGCCCGGCTCGATGATCGTCACCTACGCCGCCGAGCCGGCCGATCCGGTGCTGCCGGTCCGCGCCTGCATGACGGCGAACGTCACGCTCCGCTTCGTCCTGCTGTACGGCGTGCCCCGCCCCGCGCTGCGGCAGGCGGCCGCGGACATCACCGCCGCGCTCACCGAGGGCGCGCTGACCGAACTGCCGGTGCACCGGTTCGGGCTGTCCGACATCGCCGCCGCGCACGAGGCGGTCGAGGCAGGTGCGCTCGGGAAGGTGCTGGTCGCTCCCTGACCTGCGGGCTGTCCCCGGCGCTCGCACGATTTGGCTGCCAAACGACGGCCCGCGCTGCCCCGATCCGCACCTGACCCTGGATTCCGGGCGGCCCGGCCCGTGCGGCCGCCCGCGGCCACCGCCGCGACCACGGCAGGGCAGGCCGCCGTGCCCACGGCGGGATCAGCGCGGCCCGGCGGCGGCCGTGGCGCACGTGCGGCCCTAACTTTTTCGCGACTTCTCTGAACCGGGCGGCCAGCCGCGCCCCGGTTGTCGTACCGCCGCGCCATCATGAGCAGCGTCCGGGCGGCCCGGTGAGCCGCCGGCTGAGGCGGTCACGGCGAACGGGGCCACGATGCGGCTGATTCACACGTCCGACTGGCATCTCGGGCGGACCTTGCACGGTGTGAGCCTGCTGGAGCACCAGGAGGTGTTCCTGGACTGGCTGGTCGGCCAGGCCGTCGCGGTCCGGGCGGACGCCGTGCTGGTGGCCGGGGACATCTACGACCGGGCCGTGCCACCGCTGGAGGCCGTGGCGCTGCTCGACCGGACGCTCGCCGCGTTCGCCGGGGCAGCCATCCCCGTGGTCCTCATCAGCGGCAACCACGACTCGCCCGTGCGCCTCGGGTTCGGGTCCGCGCTCAGCGAAAGAGCCGGCGTCCACCTGCGCACCAGCGTCAGCGACATCGACCGCCCGGTGATCCTCTCCGATGCCCACGGCGCGGCGGGCATCTATGGCATCCCGTACCTGCTGCCCGACGCGGTCATGGACGAACTCGGCGCGGCAGCGCTCACACGCCTCGGTGCTGGCCGCGGCGTGCGAGCGAATCCGCGCCGACGCCGCCGCCCGCGGGCTGGCGCGCACCGTGGTCCTCGCGCACGCCTTCCTCACCGGCGCGCAGGCCTGCGAGTCCGAGCGCGACATCAGGGTCGGCGGGATCGGCGACGCACCGGCCGCCGTGCTGGCCGGCTGCAGTTACCTGGCTCTGGGCCATTTGCACGGCCAGCAGCGGGTCCCGGTACCCGGCAGCACCACCACGGCCAGGTACTGCGGCTCGCCACTGGCCTTCTCGTTCTCCGAGCGCCAGGCCAAGTCGGTCACGCTCGCCGAGATCGACGGCGCCGGCCAGGTGACCACCGAGTTGCTGGCCACGCCGGTGCCGCGGCCGCTGCGCGAGGTGCGCGGCCGCCTCGCCGACCTGCTCGCCCGGGCCGACGGGGACCTCGCGGACCTGGCCGGCGCCTGGGTGAAGGCGGTGCTGACCGACTCGGCGCGGCCGATGGCGCCGATGGAACGGCTGCGCGAGAAATGGCCGCACACGATCGCGCTCGAGTTCGCCCCGGAAGGGGCGCTGACCGGGGCGGACGCCGACCTGGCCCGGCTGGCCAGGGCGGCGGACCCGGTCGAGATCTGCGAGTCGTTCGTCGAATACGTGGCCGGCACCCCGGCGGACGCGGCCCAGCGTGCGGTGCTGCGGGCGGTGGCGGAGGCCGCCCAGCACGCCGGCGACGACGGCCCGTGGCGCTCGGCCGGTGCCGGGCTGCCCGCTCCCGCCCGGGCGGGAGGTGCCTGATGCGGCTGCACCGGCTGCGGATGACGGCGCTCGGGCCTTACGCCACCGAGCAGGTGATCGATTTCGACCGGCTCGCGCACGGGGGGCTGTTCCTGCTGGAGGGCCCGACGGGGGCCGGTAAGAGCAGCGTCCTCGACGCGGTCACGTTCGCTCTCTACGGCGGCCTGGCCGGTGCGGACTCGGCCGACGACAGGCTCCGCTCGCACTTCGCCGCCCCGGACGCGCGGACCGAGGCGGAGCTGGAGTGGTCGCTGCGCGGCGTCAGGTACCGGGTGACCAGGAGCCCGGAATACCGGCGGCCGAAGAGGCGCGGTGACGGTCTGACCACCGAGGCGAGCCGGGTGCACCTGCAGCGGCGCGACGGGACGGCATGGGCCAGCGTGTCGGCGAACAAGGCCGAGGCGGGTGAGATGATCACTGAGCTGCTGGGCCTCAACCGCGGGCAGTTCACCCAGGTCATGCTGCTGCCGCAGGGCGAGTTCGCGCGGTTCCTGCACAGCAGCGACGACGTCAGGCGCGCGCTGCTCACCAGGCTCTTCGGGACCAGCCTGTACGACCGGATCACCGACGGGCTGTGCCGGCTGCGGACCGAGGCCACCCGGACCAGGGAGCGGGCCGGCCGGGCGATCGAGCTTGCCGTGTCGGCGGCGGCCGAGGCGGCCGGGCTGGACGCCGTGGCAGGGGCGGAACTGCTCGAGGCCCCCCGCGCCGACCGGCACACCTGCCTGAAGGAGCTCCAGGAGAGCCTGGCGCAGGCCGTGGCTGTCACCGGGGCAGAAGCGGAGGCCGCCATCGCCGCGGCGGCCGGGGCGGCGGCCCAGGACGAGGAGGCGAGACGGCAGGCGGGCCTGATGGCCAGGCTGACCGGGGCGCTTGCGGAACTGCGGGCGCACGAGGACACCCGGCCCGAGCATGACCGGCGGGCCGGTCAGCTCGTCGCGGCCAGGCACGCCGAGCCGGTCCGGCCGCTTCTGGAAGCGCTCAGCGAGGCCACTGCTGCCACCCGCGCCGCCACGGGCGAGGTCACCTGCCTGATCGCCGAGCCCGGCGAAGACGCGCTCGCGGGCCGGGGGGGCCAGGAGGCGGCCGGCCGGGCCGCGGCCGCCGAGGCCGAAGCCGCCGCGCTGCAGCGGGCCGCGGATGCCGAGCAGGGCCTGCCTGCCGCCGAGACCGGGCTGGCCGGGCTGGACGAAGCGGCGGCCGCGGCCGAGGAGGAGGTCGCCGCGCTGGAACGGGCCACGCACGACCTGCCCGGACGGATCACCATGCTGGAAACCCGGCTCAGCGAGGCACGGGTGGCGGGGGCCGGGCTGGAGGCGGCACAGCAGCGGCTGACCGTGGTGGACCGGCAGCGCCAGGCGGCGGAGCGGCTCGCCGGGCTGGCCCCGCTGATGGCCGAGCGCGCCGCCGCGGCGCTCGCCGCGGTCGAGGCCCACCAGCGTGCGGTGGACGAGCATCAGCAGCTGGCAGACGCCCGGCTGACCGGCATGGCGGCCGAACTGGCGGCCAGGCTCGCCGAGGGCAGGAAGTGCCCGGTGTGCGGCTCGGCCGCGCACCCCGAGCCGGCCGCGGCGTGCGAGCCGGTGGTCTCCGCCGGCGAGGTGGGCCGGGCCGCCGAACGCCGCGAGGCGGCGGAGGCCGAGCGCAGGCGGGCCGAGGAGGAGCACGCGGAACTGGCCGTGGCGGCGGCGGCCGAGGAGGCGCTGGCGGACGGGTGCGACGTGGCCAGCCTGGCCGCCGAGGCCGCCCGGCTGGCCGGCGAGGCCGCGGCGGCGCAGGCCGCGCGGGAGGAAGCCGCCCGGCTGGAGGCCGGACTCGCGGACGTGCGGGCCGAGGCCGAGGGGGTGACGGTGGAGTTGCGCGCGGCCGCCCCGGCGGCAGCGGTCGCCAGGGAGCAGGCCGGGCAGGCCCGTGCGGCGCTGGACCGGCTCCGCGCCGAGCTGAGCAAGGCGGCGCGGGGGCACCCCTCGGTGGCCGCGCGGCAGGCCGCGCTGCGCCGGTCGGCCGAGGCGGACCGCGCGCTGGGGCAGGCCCTGGACGCACTCGCGGCATGCGTCGCGGATGAGGCCAGGGCGCGGGAGCGGGCCGACGGTGAAGCCCTGACCCGTGGTTTCGCCTCGCTGGCGGAGGCGGCAGCGGCGGCGCTCGCCCCGCCGGAGCAGGCCAGCCTTGCCGACCAGGTGAACGCCTGGGAACGGGCCCTGGCCGCGCTCACCGCTGCGGTACAGGCGACCGACCTGGCTGGTCTCGACCCCGGCCGTGCGGAGGAGGCCGCGGCCCGCGCGGAGGCAGCGGCAGCGGACCTGGCACTCGCCCTGCAAGCCGAGCGGGAGGCGCTGGCGGCCAGCCAGGCCGCGGCCCGGAAGGCCGACCGCTTCGCCCAGCGCAGCGGCGACGTCCGGGCCGTGGAGGACGACTACGACCGGGTGGCGGAGGAGACGGAGGCGGTGATCCACCTGGCCGGGCTGGCCAGCGGGACCGAGGGCCAGCGGCGGGTCGCGCTGACCACCTATGTGCTGCGGCACTGGTTCGGCCAGGTGGTTGCCGCGGCCAACGTGCGGCTGTCGGCGATGTCCTCCGGACGATATGAGCTGAGGCGCACCGACGAGGGCAAGGCCAGGCGCGACCGCTCCGGGCTGACCCTGGCGGTGATCGACCGGCACACCGGTGAGGAGCGCAGCCCCGCCTCGCTGTCCGGCGGGGAGACGTTCTACACCTCCCTGGCCCTGGCCCTGGGCCTGGCCGACGTCGTACGGGCCGAGGCAGGGGGAGTGGACCTGGACACCTTGTTCATCGACGAGGGGTTCGGCTCGCTCGACTCGGGCACCCTGGACCAGGTGATGGGCGTCATCGACGACCTGCGCGACCGGGGCCGGGTGATCGGCATCGTCAGCCACGTGGCCGAACTGAAGGAACGCGTGCCGGAGCGGCTGGAGGTCCGCCACCTGCCCGATGGCTCCTCCGCCGTCCGGGTCGTCGCCTGAGCGGAATCAACCCGCCCGGGGCACGGTTGGCACGGACATGGCTTCAGGGCATCAGATCACGATCACTCCTACCGACCGGCACGTCGAGGTCTTCATCGGCGGTGAGAAACTGGCCGCCTCCGACCGGGCCGTCGTGCTCGCCGAGACCGGCCTGCCGGACCGCTACTACCTGCCCGCGCAGGACGTGCGCACCGACCTGCTGCGGCCCACCGGCACCAAGAGCACCTGCCCCTTCAAGGGCGAGGCCTCGTACTGGTCGGCCGAGGCCGGCGGCCAGGTTCACCCGGACATCGTGTGGAGCTACCCGGACCCGATCCCCGCGGCCGCGGGCATCGCCGGGCTGCTGTGCTTCTGGACCGAGCGGGGCGCCGAGCTGACCGTTGCCAGCGCGCGGGCCGCGCGCTAGGCGGCTGAGCATCCGGGCCCGCTGCCGGGGCCTTGCCGCGCCCGCTGGTCAGGCGTCGCGGAGCCGCAGCAGCAGGCCACCGGCCAGCAGCGCTGCCGCGGTCCAGGCCGCGAGCACCCCCAGCCCGGCCCACGGCCCGACCGGCAGCGTGCCGAGGTTCCTGGTGGCCTGGATGGCCAGGCCCGCGTTCATCGGCGCCCAGCGCTCGACGCGGTGCTGCCAGACCGGGTTCAAGATCACATTGCCGAGAACAGGGAAGATGTAGAGCAGGCCGAGCACGACCGTGATGGCCACCGCGGAATCGCGCAGCGCGGTCGCGGCGCCGAGGCTGAACAGGGCGATCAGCGCCAGGTAGAGCACCGACCCGGCGGCCGCGCGCAGCGTCGGGCCGTGCGCCAGCGACAGCGGCACCAAGCCGCGCCCGGTGGTGAACCCGTTGCCCGGTTCGAGCAGCCGGCCCGCCAGCAGCGAAGCGCCCACGGCGATCGTGCCCGCCACTAGCACCACGCCGGTGACCACTGCCGCCTTGGCGGCCAGCAGGGCAGGCCGGCGCGGCATCGCGGCGAGCGTCACCCGGATCATCCCGGTGCTGTACTCGCTGCTCATCACCAGCACCGCCAGCGTGGCGACGGTGGCCTGGCCGAGCATGACGCCGGTGAGGCTGAGCTTGGTGGTGTCCGCGGTGCAGGACCCCGGGCACTTCACGATCGCGGCGGCCAGCGCGCTCGCCCCGGCGGTCAGCAGGACGGAGGCGGCCAGCAGCCAGGCGGTGCCCGGAGCCGTGCGCAGCTTCGTCCATTCCGCACGCAGCGCGTGCCTCATGCGTCCCTCCGGCGCAGCAGGACGGCGGCCACGCCCAGCGCGAGTACCGCCCACGCGCACATCACCGCGAAACCGGTCCACGGCGCCAGCGGGTAGCAGCCGTGGTACGGGACGCAGCCCGTGGTCACCTGCGGGTACCGCAGGGTGGACGTCTGCAGGCCGAACGCGGCCGCGGGGGTGTAGCGCAGCAGCCAGTCCGCCGGGGCCGTCGGCAGAATGACCGCCAGCACCAGCGGGATGATGACCAGCGCAATGACGGCGGTGATCGCCCCGGCGCTGCGCCGCAATATCGTGCCCGCCGCCAGGGCGAGCAGCGCGGTCACCGCGAGCAGGGCGGCCGTGCCGACCACCACCCGCACGCCGACCTGGCTGGTGAGCGACCAGACCGGCCACACCGGCGGCTTCCAGCTCAGGGCGTGCAGCTTCCGCTCCACGAACGGGAAGGCGACCGCGGCGCCGGCCAGCCCGGCGACGAAGGTCACCGAGCCGATCACGATGGCCTTGGCGGCCAGCACCCGGCCCCGCCGCGGGCTCGCGGCCAGCGTGGTGCGGATCATGCCGCGCCGGTACTCCCCGGTGATGAACACCGCGCCCAGGGCGATCACCGCGATCGCGCCGAACAGCGTGCCGTAGAACGTCACCTGCAGCGGATCCACGATCGGCACGAACGGAGCGATGTTACCCGAGCCCGCCACGGTGAACGTGCCACCGGAGCGCGCAAAGCGGTCGGGCAGTTGCCTCTTCTTCACGGCGCCGCAGGGCCGGGTAGCGCAGTGGCCGCTGGCCTTGTAGGGCAGGAACCGCCCGCCCACGCCGACCTGGGCGCCCGTCCAGGCGCAGGCCGGCCAGTTGCCCTGCCGGCTGACGTGGCCGAACACGGCGATGGCCTGGGTGGACACGGTTATTCCCTGGTCGCCGCCGCCGAAGCTCTGCGTATCGGCGACGTAGTCAGGCGAGGCGACGAACAGCCCGGCCTGCACCATGGTCGGCAGCCCAGCCACCTGCACGGTCCCTACGGTGATCCAATGCCGGCCGTCGGCCGACTCCTGCCCGGTGAGCGTGCTCCCCGAGCGGGTCAGCCGCAGCCACCGCGCGGAGGCCGCGGACACCGGGCCGGCCGGGCCCGCGATGTCGTGGGTGAAACCGTATTGCATCCGGACGCCGTGTCCGGACGTGGCCATGATCGCCGCATAGGGCGATCCTGGCTTGGTGCTCGCCTTGATTAGAATCCCGGCCTTGGCCCACGGCTGGGTGCGGGGAGGTTGCGGAAACTTCGTGGGAAAGTGCAAGGCGGGCCCGGTTCCGTGCAGCGAGGAAATCGCCGCAATCAGGCTGCCGTTCCCGGCCAGCGGCTGATGGACGAAGTAGAAGCTGTCGGTGACCGCCTCGCCGTCCGGGCCGGTGGCGATGTTGCTGCCCTCCACCTGGCACTGCCCGTGCACGCAGGTCTCCGGGTCATTGCTGTTCGCGGTGCCGGCCAGGGCTATCGGAGCCAGCGCGGTGGCGATGGCGGCGGCGAGCATGGCGATGACCCAGCCCCGCATCGTGCTGAACTTGGTCCACTCGGCCCGCAGTACTTGCGCGAAGCCGTCGTGCCCGGCCTGCTGGCCGGACTGGTATGGGGTGATCGTGGCGGTCATCACGCCTCCCGCACGGCAGGCTCGGCGCGGAACTCGACGGCATCGGCGGTGAGTTCCATGTAGGCCTCCTCCAGCGATGCGCGATGCGCGGCCAGCTCGGAGAACGGGACCGCGTGGCGGCCCAGCAGTTCCGCGATCCGCTGGGCAGGCAGCCCGGAGACGGTGACGATGTCGGTCCCGGTGATGGCGACCGTCGCGCCCTCGCCGGTCAGCACGGCCATCGCCTCGGCCCGCGCCGTGGTGCGGACCGTCACCCGGTCCCGGGACGCCGCCGTGAGCAGCTCGGCCACGCTGGTGTCGGCGACCAGCCGGCCGCGGCCGATCACCACGAGGTGGTCGGCGTGATCCTGCAGCTCGCTCATCAGGTGACTGGACACCAGGACGGCCCGGCCCTCGGCGGCCAGCGAACGCAGGAACCCGCGGATCCACGCGGTGCCCTCCGGATCGAGGCCGTTGAACGGCTCGTCGAACATCAGCACCGGCGGATCGCCGAGCATCGCCGCCGCGATCCCGAGCCGCTGCCGCATGCCCAGCGAGAAGCCGCCCGCCTTCCGCCGAGCCGCGGAGCCCAGGCCAGCCTGCCCGATCACCTCATCCACCCGACGGGCGCCCAGGCCCTGCGAGTGGGCCAGCCACAGCAGGTGGTTGCGGGCGCGCCGGCCCGGCTGCAGCGCCCCGGCGTCCAGCAGCGCCCCGACGTGATGGAGCGGGTCGCGCAGGCTCCGGTACGGCCGCCCGCCGATCAGCGCGCTGCCCGCGTCGGCCGCGTCCAGGCCCAGGATCACCCGCATCGTGGTGGACTTGCCCGCCCCGTTCGGGCCGACGAAGCCGGTGACCTGGCCCGGGGCTACGGTGAAGGACAACTGGTCCAGGGCCACGGTCTGGCCGAACCTCTTGCACAGTCCGCTGACTTCGATGGTCGCTTCCATGCCAGGCAGACTAGGGAACGCCCGCCCCCCTGGTCGTCACGCCCGGGAGCCGTCTTCGGCGCCGCTGGCCCGGGGGAGAAGGACGCGCCGCATCCCCCACAGGAGGGATGGCGCATTGGCGGGCAGGGGGGACGCCACCGCCGCCGCCAGCGGCGACAATAAGCGAGGTGGACGCAGTGGGCGACTGGCGCGGCAGACTGGCCGGCCGAGGGCAGCGGATCGCCGCGGCCCCGCTGGCGCCTGCCGTGGCCGGCGCGCTGCTTGGGGTGCTCGCGGTGGCCGAGACGCTGGCCCGGGGCGTGGGCACCGTCGGCACCCCGGGCCCGACACGGCTCGCCTTGGTGCTGGCCGCCCTGGCCACCACGGTGCCCCTGGGCCTGCTCTGGGCCCGGCCGGCCCTCGCCGCCCCGGCGGTCACCGCGGCAGCTGTGGTCTCGCTCGCGGCCTTCCATACGCTGACCGTCGCGGGCCTGGTGGCCCAGCTGGTCGCCCTGTACCGGCTGGGCCGGCACGGCTCGGCGGCGCTGGCCGCGGCGGTGGCCATGCCCTACCTGGTGGTGGCGCTGGCTCATCCGCAGCACGGCGTGGCGGGGGTCTTCCTCGTGCTGCTGGCCTCGCTCGCCCCGGTGGCCGCCTGGGCCGGAATCGCCCGGCGGGCGCGCAGCGAGGCCGTCGCGCACAGCGCCGCGCGGCAGGTCATCGCCGGCAGCCTGCTGGAGCATACGGCGCGCGGGGAGCGGGCGCGCATCTCCCGCGAGCTGCACGATGTGGTGGCCCATCACATCTCCATGATCGCCGTGCAGGCGGAGTCGGCGCGGCTGACCACGCCCGGCATGCCGGCGGCCGGGGCGCAGCGGCTGTCCGCGATCGGCGACACCGCGCGGTCCGCGCTTACCGAGATGCGGCGACTGCTCGGCGTGCTGCGCGAGGACGCCGCCGGCGATGTCGGCGGCCGGCAGCCACAGCCGGGCCTGCCGCAGCTCGCCGAACTGCTTGACGCGGCCAGGGACGCCTCCGGAGCGGGCGCGCGCCTCATCGTCCGCGGCTGGCTGCCCGCCCTCGACCCGGGCGTGGAGCTGGCCACGTACCGCATCGTCCAGGAGGCCCTCACCAACGCGCGGCGGCACGCGCCGGGGGCCGCGGTGGACGTGGAGCTGCACTACACCGGCGACGCTCTGGCCGTGCGGATCCGCGACAACGGGCCCGGCCCGCCGCCGGCCGGGCCGGCCGGTGGCCACGGGCTGGCGGGCATGCGCGAACGCGCCGTCGCCGTGGGCGGTGAGCTGCACACCGCCGAGGCGTCCGGCGGCGGGTTCCTGGTCGCCGCCAGGCTGCCGGCCAAGGCGGGGGAGCTTGCCGGATGACCGCGGCAACGGTCCGGCTCGTCGTGGCCGACGACCACCAGGTGGTACGCGCCGGATTCGCCGGGCTGCTCGGCACCCAGCCGGACTTCACCGTGGTCGGCACGGCCGGCGACGGGGCCGAGGCGGTGCGGATCTGCCGCGAGCTGCGCCCCGATGTCGTGCTGATGGACGTCCGCATGCCGGGCATGGACGGTATCGAGGCCACCAGGCAGCTGGCCGGCCCGGCCGGGGACAGGCCGCGCGTGCTCATCCTCACGACCTTCGACCTGGACGAGTACGTCTACGACGCGCTCTGCGCGGGCGCCAGCGGCTTCCTGCTCAAGGACGTCACCGCGGAACGCCTGTTCGAGGCGGTGCGCGTCGTCGCGGCGGGTGAGGCGCTGCTCGCGCCGGCCGTGACCCGCCGCCTGATCAGCGAGTTCGCCCGGCTGCGCCCGCACGCCGCCGCCCCGCCCGCCGGCCGGCTCGCCGCGCTCACCCCGCGCGAGACGCAGGTGCTCAAACTGGTCGCCGAGGGGCTGTCCAACCCGGAGATCGCGGCGCGGCTGGTGGTCACCGAGGAGACGGTCAAGACGCACGTGAGCCGGGTGCTGGCCAAGCTGGGCCTGCGGGACCGCACCCAGGCCGTGGTCACCGCGTACGAGTCGGGCCTCGTGGTGCCGCGATCACCCGGGCGGGGGGATCCGGGCCCGCCAGGGCGGCGCCCATAATGGCAGCTGGGCGGGCTCCCGCCGGCCCGGGGCGACTCTGGGGAGGCTGGGCATGGCGGCGGAGAGCGAGCGCATCGCGGGGTTCGGGCGGCTGGAGGACGGGCTGCGCCAGGCCGGGCCCTGGTACCGGTGGGGGCCGTATGTCAGCGAGCGCCAGTGGGGGACCGTCCGCGAGGACTACAGCGCGGACGGCGAGGCCTGGACCTACCTGCCGCACGACCATGCCCGGTCGCGCGCCTACCGGTGGGGGGAGGACGGCCTGGCCGGGTTCTGCGACATCGAGCAGCGGCTGTGCCTGGGGCTGGCGCTGTGGAACGGCCGGGACCCGATCCTCAAGGAGCGGGCCTTCGGGCTGACCGGCGCGGAGGGCAACCACGGAGAGGACGTCAAGGAGTACTGGTGGTACCTGGACGCCCTGCCCAGCCATGCCTGGAACCGCTGGCGTTACCACTACCCGCAGGCGGCGTTCCCCTATCAGGACCTGATCGCGGAGAACGGCAGGCGCAGCAGGTTCGACCCGGAGTACGAGCTGCTCGACACCGGCGCGTTCGACCAGGACCGCTACTGGATCACCGAGGTCTGCTACGCCAAGGCGGACCCAGACGACCTGCTGATGGCCATCACCGTGACCAACGCCGGGCCGGCCGCCGACACCCTGCACCTGCTGCCCACCGCCTGGTTCCGCAACACCTGGTCCTGGGATCAGGATGCTCCCAAGCCGGTCATCGAGGCGGCCGGGGAAACGTCGGCCCGGATCGAGCATCCCTTCCTCGGCACCCTCGAACTGCTCGCGGGCAACGCACCGGACGGCACCGCCCCCGAGCTGCTCTTCTGTGAGAACGAGACGAACAGCAGCCGCCTGTTCGGCGTGCCCTCGGACACGCCCTACCCCAAGGACGGCATCGGCGATCATGTGATCCACGGCGCGGCCACGGTGAACCCGGACCGCCGCGGCACCAAGTGCGCCGCCTGGTACCGGCTGACGGTCCCGCCGGGCGGCACCGCGCAGATCAGGCTCCGGATGCGGCCGGCCACCGTGCCGCGGGGCGCCGCCGCGGCACAGGATTCCGCCGTGGTCCTCGGCGCGGACTTCGACCGGATCGTCGCCGCCCGGCGGGCCGAGGCCGACGAGTTCTACGCGGAGCTGACGCCGCAGCGGGCCAGCGCCGACGAGGCGGCGGTCATGCGGCAGGCCTTCTCCGGCATGTTGTGGAGCAAGCAGCTCTACAACTACGACGTGGCCCGCTGGCTCGACGGGGACCCGGCCCAGCCAGCCCCGCCGCCCGGCCGGCGCGGCGGCCGGAACGCGCGCTGGCGCAACTTCAACGCCTTCGACATCATGTCCATGCCGGACAAGTGGGAGTACCCCTGGTTCGCCGCCTGGGACCTGGCCTTCCACTGCGTGGCGCTGGCGCACGTGGATCCCGGGTTCGCGAAGTACCAGCTCATCCTGCTGTGCCGGGAGTGGTTCCAGCATCCCAACGGGGCCCTGCCCGCCTACGAGTGGGACTTCGGCGACGTGAACCCGCCGGTGCAGGCCTGGGCCGCCCTGGAGGTGTTCGCCATCGACGGCGGCCGGGACCTCGACTTCCTGAGCCGGGTCTTCGACAAGCTCCTGATCAACTTCACCTGGTGGGTGAACCGGGAGGACGCGGAGGGCAACAACCTGTTCGAGGGCGGTTTCCTCGGGCTGGATAACATCGGCCCGATCGACCGGTCCCACCTGCCGCCCGGCGCCGTGCTCGAGCAGTCCGACGCGACCGGCTGGATGGCGTTCTACGCGGTGGCCATGGCGGGCATTGCCGCCGTGCTGAACCGGAGCGGCCGCCGGCCCGCCGGCGACCTGGTGATGAAGTTCCTCGAGCACTTCGCCGCCATCAGCGAGGCCATGGAGGGCCAGGGCCTGTGGGACGACACCGACGGGCTCTACTGCGACAGGCTGCTCACCCCGGACGGGTCCCAGACGTCGGTGCAGGTCCGGTCGATGGTGGCCATGATCCCGGCGCTGGCCGTCGCGGTCGTCGACGAGGTGACCCTGGACCGGGCGCTGACGGTCGGCAAGCATTTCGCGGACTTCCTGGACCGCCAGGGCCTCAGCGACCGGGACAAGCTCCAGCAATTCGGCGTGCTCCGCGGTGAGCCCGGCCACCAGCGGCTGCTGCTTTCCGTGGTCGGCATCGACCGCATCGAGCGGCTGTTCGCGCGGCTGTTCGACGAGGCCGAGTTCCTGTCCCCGTACGGGCTGCGCGCGCTGTCCGCCTACCATCGCGACCATCCGTACGCCTTCTCGGCCGACGGGGTACACGCGAGCATCGACTACGAGCCGGCCGAGTCCACCACCGCCATGTTCGGCGGGAACTCCAACTGGCGGGGGCCGCTCTGGATGCCGCTCAACTACCTGGTGGTCAGCTCCCTGGAGCGTTACCACCGGTTCTTCGGCGATGAGCTGACGGTCGAGTACCCGGCCGGCTCCGGGCAGCGGCTCGCGCTTGACGCGGTCGCGGCCGACCTGTCCGACCGGCTCATCTCGCTGTTCCTGACCGGCCCGGACGGCCGCAGGCCCTGCTTCGGCGAGGTCGGCCGGCTGCAGACTGACCCGGCGTGGAAGGACAACATCGTCTTCAGCGAGTACTTCCACGGCGACAACGGGGCAGGCCTCGGCGCATCACACCAGACCGGCTGGACCGGTGTGATCGCCGACCTGATCCGCCGCCGCCACGGCGAGGTGCCGTCCGTGGGCGACGTGCTCAGGGTCCTGGCGGGCCAGGCCGGGGAGTGACCGCCGGGCTCAGTGGCGGGACAGCACGGCCTGGGCGAACTGGTTGAAGTTGGCCTGCTTGGCGGTGTCGGGCTGGCCGTAGCTGTTGTAGTTGCTCAGGCAGCCGGGGCCCGCCTGGTGCCCGCCGGTGTCGGCATAGGCCAGGTACATCTTGAGCCTTGGGTAGGTGTTGGCGTCGAAGGCGCTCTTCCCCTGCACGTAGAAGTCGTTGGCCGCGGCGGTGTTGGCATTCGAGCAGGTGCCGAACTCACCGAGGCCCCAGGGCTTGGAATTGAAGTCGACGCTGGGGCTGCTGTCGCTGGCAAGCACGTGGTAGAACCGGCCGACCGTGTTATCCCACGTCGCGTGGCCGTTCCGGCTGTAGGTGTCGTAGATGACCCAGTCGACCAGGCTGTTGCCGGGCCACAGCCGCGGCACCAGGCAGTCGTACCGGCCGTTCGCGGGAGCCTGGTAGTCCATGGCCCAGACGACATTGGTCACGCCGGCGGCACGGAAGCGGTTCTCCACGTTCCGCCACATGGCGATGTACTGGGCCGGCGTGCCGCCGGCGGCGTTCGGGTTCAGGTAGCAGTTGCCGCCGGGGTCGCTGGTGATGTCGTTCTGCGGCTCCCACCAGATGGTCATGAAGATCTTGTGCGGGGCGACCGACTTGATGCTGGCCGCCGCCTGGTCGATTTCCCTGTTGACCACGGCGTTGCCGCCGTCGGCCAGGGCGAAGGTCGCGGCCGGCTTCCAGTTGACATCGATGTAGGTGCCAGGCCGTCGGGCAAGCTGCTTCTCGTCGCTGTTGAGCGGCAGGTCGCCGAGGGAGTTGCTGCCGGGCGGGCTGTGGTAGTCCCGGAAGATGTCCAGCCGCTGGCCGATCAGCTTCTCGAGATAGTCGAACTGGGTGACCTTCGAGTCCGACGCCCCCGGGTTGCCGTTGGCGGCGGCCCCGAACCAGGGCCGGCACGGGTTGACCAGCATGGCGCTGGGGGTGCAGTCTCCCGTGCCGGACGGCGGGGCCGTCGAGTGCGACCCGGTCAGCAGGTAGGCGACGAGGGCGCCGATGCCCGCGGCGGCGACAATGAAGATCGCGGCCAGGATGACGGCCCGGAACCCGGGCCGGTTCCCCGGGCTGGTGGGCTGAGCGTATGTCACGTGCCTCACTCGTCTGGTCGCAGGGTCCGCTGCGGGGGCCGGCCCGCCGCGGGCGCGGGCCCGGTGCCGACCTGAGCAAGGTTATGGCCCCCCGGCGGCCGGTCAGGCATCAGGAGGGAAGGATGTTCACCGCCCGGGCGATCACCAGCACGCCGACGGCGAGCGACACCGCGGACTGGACCAGCATGGTGAGTTTCGCCCACCGGGCCATCGGCATCACGTCGGTCGGGCTGAACGCGGTGGCGTTGGTGAACGACAGGTAGAAGTAGTCCACGAACCGTGGCTCCCAGTCCGGGGGCGACAGTTCGGGCGCCGCCATCTGGGTGAACAGCAGGTCCGGGTGCTGCGGGGTGCCGAGCGAGCGGTTGACCGGGCCGCCCCGGTCGAATTCCCAGTACCACAGCGCGAACGCGATGACGTTGGTCGCCCAGATCGAGGCTCCGCTGGCCAGCAGCGGCCCGGCCGCGGTGTCCGGCGTGCCGCGCAGGATCGCGTGGATCAGCAGGACCGCCGAGGCCGCGTTCGCGATCGTCATCAGCAGGATCAGCACGATGCTCGCCACCCGGACCGGCTTGCCGCGCCGCTCGATCCGGACCGGGTTGGCGATGGTCAGCCCGATCAGCAGTGCCCCCTCCAGGGCCGGCAGCAGCGCACCGGGCAGTGGCTCGGTCAGGTGCGGCGGAAGCAGAAGCTGCAGGATGATCGCCACGACCACGGTCAGCGTCACCGGCCAGCGCCGCTCGCCTGGTGTCGTGCGCATCCAGGCGGGAATGGGCATGTGCTGGGCGCGGTCGACGGCGATCTGCTCGGCCCGGTGGATCCACAGCTGCCAGGGATCGGTGGCGCGGCGCTGCCGTGGCCGGGGCCGGCCGGGCGCGCCCGGCGCGTCGGGTATGCCGGATATGCCCGGAATACCCGGCGGATCCGGCGTGCCTGTCTCGTGCGGGGCCGGCTCGGGGCGCTCCTGCCCCGCCGGGTCCGGCGGATCTGACCGTGTCATCTTCCCGATCCTGTCACCCGGTGAGGGATGCGGCGCGGGGGGTTGCGGTGTCCCATGCGTAGCCGTATAACGGTGGGGCGGTCGGTCAGGACGGCTCCATCAAGGATGAGGAGTTTGTATGAGACGTTCGCTGAAAGCTGCCCTTTCAGCAGTGGTCGTCGCGGTGCCAATGGCGCTGGTGGCCACCCAGTTCGGCGCGTCCGCGGCGGCGCCGGTCTATCACAACAAGCTGCCGCACAACGCGACCACTCGTATCGCGGGGCTCCAGCACTTCTGCGGCAGCAACGGCATCACCTGCGCCGAGCCCGCGACCAACTGGAACGAGCTGGCGGGTTACAAGGCGGCCGTCAAGCACGGCGCGCGCATCGAGGGCTACATCGGCCACGACGAGCCCGCCACGCTGTTCTACTCGAAGACGCCAGGCTCGGGAAACGACGTCACCTATCAGCTGAAGCTGCCCAAGGACCCGCCGACGCTGCCCACGAACACCGGCAGCGGCGGAACCGACAGCTTCCAGCTGCATCCGACATTCTGGCTCGGCATGGTGATGTGTGACCCCAACGGCACACCGAACCCCGGCGGGGCGGCGCAAACCGGTCACGCGACCGTGCCCTGCAAGCCGGACAGCGACTCCAACATCTTCGCGAGCGAGAATCCCAAGAGCCCGCGCTACTTCGGGCTCGGCCCGGGCCAGGCGTACGAGGAGATGCAGTTCTACCCGCCGGGCTGGGTGCCGTGGCCGGCCGGCATCGGCTGCACCGCCCAGCAGTGGTGCGCCGCGCTGAACATCGACACGTTCCAGGACAACGAGAACACCGGCGCGCCGAACAACACCGCGTGCCTGAACACCGTGGGCCCGGAGCCGGTCAACTTCGCGTTCGTCACCAAGAACGGCAAGTCGACCGCGCCGGGGAACCCCGGAGCGCCGCAGCACTTCATCCCGAACAACGCCAAGAACCTGCTGATGAACTCGGGTGACCAGCTCACGGTGCACCTGTTCGACACCCAGCAAGGGCTCAAGGTCACCATCGCGGACCACACCACCGGCGCCACCGGCTCGATGACCGCCAGCAAGGCCAACGGGTTCGGCACCGTGCTGTTCCAGCCGAACGCGACCAAGTGCACGATCAAGCCGTGGGCCTACCACGCGGAGTACAGCACCTCCACGCCGCAGACCCGCAACGTCAGCGCGGCGCACACCTACAACATCGCGTTCTCCGACGAGATCGGGCACTTCGAGGAGTGCGGCAAGGTCGACACCAGCAGTCCGATCAATGCGTGTGCCCAGCCACTCGGCCCGGACACCAACAACGGTGACTTCGGCCAGGACCCGGACGGTGACGACGACGCCTGTCTGCCCGCGTCCCAGTCGCTGGACGTGAAGATCAACGGGTGCCTGGATATCGACGGCGACTTCGACGGAGTCCCGTACACCAACGTCTGGCCCGGCTCGATCACCAACGTGACCGCGGACAGGCTGCTGCACCCGACCTCGTTCCAGTTCACCAGCCCGACCACGACCGGCGGGGCGAACTTCAGCCAGATGGCGTTCGAGTCGGACATCTCCCGCAACGAGTCCAGCGACACCTCGTTCCGGGTGGACGTGCCCTGCCAGCGGCACTTCCTCAACCCGGCGGACCCCAGCCCGGGCACGGGCTGCGTGAATCCGCCACCGAACTCGGTGTTCTACCCCTTCTACACGACCGGGCAGAACTCCAGCGGTTGCTTCTGGCAGGAGGGCGGCGCCTACATCCCGGGCACCACCAACAAGTTCGGCGGTAGTGCCCAGGCCGAGTACGGCCCGCTGCGGGTGATCAGCTACCCGACCGCACCGTTCGGCACCATCACCAAGCGCTCCAACGACTTCCGGAGCAACACCACCAGTAACCCCTGCCCGGCCGCGTAACAGCCGGTCAGCCGAACGACAGCGAGGCCGCTCCCGCCCGGGGGCGGCCTCGCCGCCGTGACCGGGGCGAATCCGCGGCATCCCCAGCGATATGTCGTGGGATATCAGGTGAGCTCGCGCAGGTATTGCGGGAGCATGCGGTGCCAAGTGGGCCAGTCGTGCTTGTAGTCCGGGCCCCAGTTGTCCACCCGGTTGGGTATCCCTTTCGCCCCGAGCGCATCCGCCATGCGCCACGACTCGCCGGGGTCCTCCCAGTCGCCCGCACCGGACGCGAACACGGCGAACCGCTGCCTGAGCCGGTCCAGTTGCGGGCCTTCCAGGCCCGGCAGGAACTGCAGTGGTGCGGCGAAAAACAGGTCCTCGGTCCAGGCTCCCTCGTAGAAGCGCTCGATCCCGTAGGTGCCGCTCATGCCGATGGCCGCCGCGAAGACATCGGGATAACGGCACAGGGCGGCCACCGCGTTGAACGCGCCGATGGAGGCCCCGGTGGTGATCACGTCCATGGGCTGGCCGCCGAGGTCCGCGTGGATGGCCGGCACAACCTCCCACCTGACGCATTCATGGAATTGGTTGAGCAGCCACAGCCGGTGTCCGGCCGGGCTGGTCTTCGCGATCATCGCCCGCCCGGCCACGCTGTCGATCGAATACAGCTTGACCCGGCCCTCGGCGAGCAACGGCCCGCACGCCTCGACCAGGCCGAACCGCTCGATCTCCTCGGCGTCGCCGCCGGCCGAGGGGAACACGAGCACCGGCTGGCCGAACGTGCCCCACCGGGCGACGGTGATCTCCTGGTTGAGGCGGCTGGAGAACCACCGCTGCACGGCCTTCACGCGGTCACTCGTAGAAGAACTTCTGTGGGCCGGGGAATATCCATGACAGCCCTTCCCGTAGCCGGTCGCGCCAGTTTTCCCAACTGTGCCCGTCCCGTGCTTCGACGTAACGCACGGCCATGCCGGCCGCCTCGAACGTGGGAACCATAGACCGGTTCCGTATGATCAGCGGCTCGTACACGCCGCAGCTGACGAAGATCCGGTCGGCGACCCGCCGGGGCGCGGCCCGGTACCGGTTGACGAACCGCACCACTGGCTCGAACGCCGGCCCGCCGCCGTGGTCGTGCCCGATGTCGGTGAACACGAACGAGCCGGACTGCAGCAGCAGCGAGCCATACATGCCGGGATAGCGGTAGGCGGCGGACAGCGCCGCGACCGCGCCGAAGCTCGCGCCCATCAGGCACCGCGCCGACGGCCCGCCCGCGAGCGGGAACTCCTTCTCCAGCCGCGGCACCAGCTCGGCGGTCAGGTAGCGCGCGTGCGCCGCGGAGTTCGCGTACTCGGCCAGCCGGTCGCCCGGGTGCACGAACGCCACCACGGTCTCCGCCACGTCCAGCCGGTGGATGAGGTTGTCGAGCACCGTCTGGGCCGCCGCGTACTTCAGGTAGTCACCGCCGTCGTGGACGATCAGCAGTGGGTAGCGGGCGATCCGCCGGAACCGGGCGGGCAGGTAGAGCGTCACCGGGCAGCCGCGCCGCAGTGCCCGGCTGGGCACGGTGAGCTCGACCAGGGAGCCGGGACGCGATTCCGGGTCGGGCCTGGTCCACTCGGGCACCTCGTACCCCCGGGCATAGCAGACCGAGGAACTGCCCAGCGGGCTGTGTGCGAGGCGGGAGTTCAGCGGGTCGTTGATGCGCTCGCTGCGCCCGTCACGGGAGATCTCGAGCTGGTACTCGATCCTGGAACCGTCGGGCAGTTCCAGCACCAGGTACCACAGGCTGGTGCCGCGCAGCCGGCGCAGCGGGATGCGCTCGGGCAACCCGAAGATCCGGTGCACCAGGTGGACCGCGCTGGCCTCGCCCTGATACAGGAACGTGCACCGGGCACCCTCGACGATGGGCACCTCATAGCGTGCGAGGAACCGGCTCACGGTGGCCGGATCGAGGGGCCCGCGCTCCCTGAGCCTGTTGATCGCGAGCTTGCGGCGGACGGCGGGCGCGCCGGCGGCGCTGGTCAGGCTGCCTCCCCGGTGGTCACGTGCCCGTCCGGCGCGAGCACCCGCATGCCCGGCGGCCAGCTGCCGTCGCTGCCGGTGTCGATCCTGGTCCCGTTCTCCAGCAGGACGCAGCGGGCCGGGGCGAACCTGCGGGCGAACACCGACATCCGCGGCGCGTCGTCGAGCAGCAGCCGGGCCCGGGCATGCGGCAGCGGCACCACGCCCCGCAGCACCGACAGGCCGCTGCCGTGGATCTCCGGGTGGCCTGGCCCGTGCGCGGAGCGGTCGTGGAACAGCACGATCCGCTCGGCCAGCACCATCGCCCCCGCGGACCATGCGATCACCGGTGCCCGCAGCGACGCCGCGACGTTGAACAGGTGCAGCACGTCGGCCAGCACGCCCACGTGCCCGCCGGCCACCACCAGCGCGGTAGCGTCGCTGAGCAGGGCCGCCACCTCGGCGCGGTGCCCGGCGATCACCGGGCGCTCGTGCGGCGGCAGTTCGGCGTAGAACTCGCCACGGACCGCGCCGACCCGGCGCAGGTGCGCGGCGTCGAGGTCGCGGACCGCGCCGATCGCCTCGGCCAGGACGTCGGCGCGGAGCCGGCCGTTGCCGCCGCGGCGCTGGATCGCGTAGACGGCCTGCAGCGCGTGATCGAGGCGGAGCAGGTAGCCGCCGGCGACCTCGTCGAGCACTTCGGCCAGCCTGCGCTCGCCCGCGGCGAACAGCGGATCGCGCTCGGTCACGTCGAGCCAGCGCCGGTACAGGCCGAGGTTGACATCGCGGGAGCCGAGCAGCCTGCCCATTTCGCCGTCGTCGCTCTCGCGCTCCTGCCATCCGGCGGTGATCGTGGCGATCGGCCCCTCCGGGTACAGCGACCAGGCGACCGCCTCCAGCGTGGGCCTGCGCTGCGGGCCCAGCAGGGTCACTTTCACGCGGCGTGGACGTGCAGCGTGCGGCCCACCGTGTCGAGGATGCCGCGCAGCGCGTCGTAGTCCGGGTGGCGCATCCGCACGTAGGCGTTGGCCATGTACCCGGCCGCCACCGGCTGCGTCGCGGTGCCCGGCGGGGGCAGGTGCGCGTCGATCACCCACTCGCCGAACTGCTGCTGCAGTTCCCCGGCGCCCGTATAGCCGGTGATGCTGCCGTCGCGATCGGGCCGCAGCGCGACCATCCCGCTGGCGTACCGCCGCGACGGCGCCGCGGCGGTCTCGCCACGGATGATCGCGTTCGCCCATGCGGCGTAGATGTCCATGTCGTTGCCTGCCGAGTACAGGTCCCACGCACCCACGCCCGGCGGCCTGCAGCCGATCTCGGAGAACTTCAGCCCCTTCGGGCCGAAGAACCACTCCATGTGCGTCGCCGACGTCCCGATCCCGAGGGCGGCGATGACCCGCCGGCCCATACCCCGCACTTCCGCGTACTCCGGGGCGGTATCGATCCGGTTGGTGGAGATGAACTGCGGCGAGATCCACCGGGTCCGCATCGCCTCAAGCACGTTCGGGTAATAGTGCGAGACGAAGTCGGCGGCTACCTGGCCGTCGATCGTAATGGTGTCGTAGAAGCCTTCGTGCCCCTCCACGAACTCCTCCACCGCGATCGATTCCACGCCCTGGCCGCCGAACACGCCCAGGGCGTGCTCCAGGCTGGCCGGGTCGTCGGCCCGCATGGTGTCAAGGGCGCCGGCCCCGCTGCGCGGCTTGAGGATCACCGGGTAGCCGACCTGGTCGGCGAACGCGGCGACCTCGGCGGCGGTGCTCGCTCCGGCCGAGGCGGCCGTGGGCACGCCGGCCTCGCGCAGCACCTCCTTCATCGACGGCTTGTCCCGGCACAGCCAGGCCGTCCGCACCGACGTCCCCGGGATCGTGCAGGCCTCCCTGACCTGCGCGGCGGGCATGGTGTGCGCCTCGATCGTGGCCTCGAGCCTGTCCACCCACAGCTTGTCCTGCACCCAGCGGACGGCTGCCGTCATGGCTGCCACATCGGTGACAGACCGCACCTGCTCGTAGTGGTGCAGCCAGCCCTTCAGCTCGCCGTCCAGCGCGTCGGCGGGATATTCGCCGATGCCGATCACGGTCGCCCCGGCCCCGGCCAGCGCGCGGGCGAAGTGCCGCTGGCTGGAGGGGAAGAACGGCTCGACGAAGACCACGTTCATGCCAGGAAGCCTAGCTGCAGGAGATCTTCTTCCCTAGGGTCTGGTGCCGCTCTTGACTGGTGCTGGTGTGGCAGGGTATCCCCCCAGGCATGACGGTTGTCGCCTTTGCCGCGCCCTACCTGCTCGACGCCACGACGCGGTTCGCCGAGTCCGCCGCCGCTCTGCCCGGCGTCGAGCTGGCGCTGATCACCTGCGAACCGGCCGAAGGCGTGCCTGAGCCGCTGCGCGGCTCGCTGGCCGCGCACTGGCGGATCGACGATCCCCTCGACACCGGGCAGATCGCCCGCGCCGTCGCGGCGGTGAGCGAGCACGTCGGCCCGGTGCAGCGGCTCATCGGGGTGTTCGAGCACCTGCAGGTGCCCCTCGCCCAGGTGCGGGAGCGGTTCGGCATCCCCGGCATGGACGCGGCGGCCGCGCGCAACTTCCGGGACAAGGCGCAGATGAAGTCGGTGCTGCGTGCGGCGGGGGTGCCGTGTGCCAGGTACCGGCTGGCCGATTCCGCGACCGCGGCGGCCGGCTTCGCCGACGAGGTCGGATACCCGCTGGTGGTCAAGCCGCCCGCCGGGGCCGGGGCGAAGAGCACCTTCCGGCTCGACGACGCCGGCGACCTGAAGGTGTGGCTCGACGCCGCCCCGCCGACGCCGGGCAGCCCGGCGCTGCTCGAGGAGTTCCTCACCGGCGACGAGGGCTCCTACGACAGCGTGATGACCGACGGGCAGCTCGTCTGGGACTCGGTGTCCTGCTACCTGCCCACGCCCCTGGAGGTGCTGCGCAACCCGTGGATCCAGTGGGCGGTGCTGATGCCCAGGGACATCGGCGGCCCCGAGTACGACGACATCAGGGCGATCGCGCCGACAGCGCTGCGGGCACTGGGGCTGCGGACCGGGCTGACCCACATGGAATGGTTCCGGCGGCCCGACGGCACGGTCGCCGTCTCCGAGGTCGCGGTGCGGCCACCGGGCGCCCAGATTAGCTCGATGCTGTGCTACGCGCACGACTTCGACCTGTACCGCGCCTGGGCGCAGCTCATGGTGTACGGCAGCTTCACGCCGCCCGACCGCACCTGGTCGGTCGGCACGGTGTTCCTGCGCGGCCAGGGAACCGGCCACATCCGGGGGGTACACGGCCTCGGTGAGCTGCCGCCAGAAATCCGCGCCCTCGTCGTCGAATCCCGCCTGCCGCGGGCCGGCCAGCTGTCCTCGGCCAGCTACGAGGGCGACGGGTTCGTGATCGTGCGGCACCCCGACACCGCCGTCGTCACCGACGCGCTGCGGCGGCTGGTCACCACCGTGCGCGTCGAGCTGGGCTGACCACGATGAACATCGTCATGATCTCCCCGGGCTACCCGGCAGAGATGGCCTTCTTCGCCCGCGGCCTCGCCTCCGCCGGGGCCACGGTCATCGGCGTGGGCGATCAGCCGCCGCACGCCGTGCCCGGCCCGGCGCGGGAGGCGCTGGCGCACTACGTGCAGGTCGGCTCGCTGGCCGCGGGAGACGAGGTGGCCGCCGCCGTCCGGGACCTGGCCAGGCACGTGGCGCTCGACCGGGTCGAGTGCCTGTGGGAGCCGTACATGATGCTCGCTGCCCGGCTGCGCGAGGAGCTTGGCCTGCCCGGGCTGACCATGCGGCAGACGGTGCCGTTCCGGGACAAGGAGCTGATGAAGGCGGTGCTCGACGAGGCGGGCCTGCGCACGCCGGGGCACCAGAGCACGGACACGGTCGCGGGCGTGTGGGCGGCCGCGGAGCGCCTCGGGTACCCGCTCGTCGTCAAGCCGATCGCCGGCGCCGGGTCGGCGGACACCTACCGCGCCGACTCGCCCGCCGACCTCGACGCGATCCTGCCGATGGTCCGGCACGTGCCGCAGATCATCTGCGAGGAGTTCATCGACGGTGAGGAATTCACCTACGACACCATCTGCGCGGGCGGTGAGGTGCTGTTCGAGAACATCTGCTGGTACCGCCCGCGCCCGCTGCTCACCAAGCTGCACGAGTGGATCAGCCCGGTCATCGTGTCGCTGCGCGACCTGGCCGCGCCGGACCTGCAGGCCGGCCGGGCGCTCGGCGCCGCCGCGGTGGAGGTTCTCGGGTTCCGCGACGGGTTCACCCACATGGAGTGGTACCGCAAGGCCGACGGCGAGGCGGTGTTCGGCGAGATCGGCGCCAGGCCGCCCGGCGGGCGGATGGTCGACGCGATGAACTACGCGACCGACGCCGACCTGTTCGCCGGCTGGGCGCAGGCGATCACGCACGGCCGGATCTCGCAGCCGGTCGAGCGGCGCTACAACGCCGGCATCATCTTCAAGCGCGCCGAGGGCGCCGGCCGGATCACCGGGTACGCGGGCCTGGACCACCTGATGGCGGAGTTCGGCGAGCATGTGGCGGCCATCGACCTGCTGCCCGTTGGCGCGCCCCGGCGGGACTGGCGGGCGGTCACCATCTCCGACGGGATGGTCGTGGTCCGCCACCCGGAACTGGCCAAGACCGTCGAGATGACCGAGCGGTTCGCCGCGGACTTGCACCTGTACGCGGGCTGACCGGTGCCGCCGCCGGGTAGCGTCGCTGGTTATGACTGCTGGGCAGGCACCGGGCGCCGCGAGGCACGCCGGGCAGGAGCGGCTCGCGGCGGCGGTCGCACGCGTGCTGCCGTCGGTGCGCGCCGACCTGGAGCGGCTGGTCCGTATCCCGTCGGTGTCGGCGGATTCGGCGGCCGCGCCGCACCTGGCGGCCAGCGCCCGGGAGGTGGCGGCGCTGCTGCGCGCCGCCGGGCTGCCCGAGGTCGAGGTGGTCACCGCCGGGGGCGGCCAGCCCGCCGTGCTCGGGCACCGGCCCGGGCCGCCCGGCGCCCCCACCGTCCTGCTCTACGCGCACCACGACGTGCAGCCGCCCGGCGACGCCGCGGCCTGGGCCAGCGACCCGTTCGAACCGGCCGAGCGGGACGGCCGCCTGTACGGCCGCGGCGCCGCCGACGACAAGGCCGGCGTCGCGGTGCACCTGGCCGCGCTGCGCGCCCACGGCGACCGGCTCCCGGTCGGGGTCACCGTGCTGGTGGAGGGCGAGGAGGAGATCGGCTCGCCCGCGCTGCCGGAGTTCCTCGCCGCCTATTCCGGCCGGCTCCGGGCCGACGTGCTTGTGCTCGCCGACTCGGTCAACTGGGCGGCCGGTGTCCCCGCGCTGACCACCTCGCTGCGCGGCGGCGCCAACGTCACCGTGGAGGTGCGCGCCCTGCGGCACGGCGTGCACAGCGGCGCCTACGGCGGCCCGGTCCCCGACGCGCTCACCGCCCTGTGCCGGCTGCTGGCGACCCTGCACGACGAGCGCGGCGACGTGGCGGTCGCCGGCCTGGCCCGGGGCAGCGCCGACCCGCTCGACCTGACCGAGGAACGGCTGCGGGCCGACGCCGGGATGCTGGACGGGGTGCACCTGATCGGCACCGGCAGCCTCACGGAGCGGCTCTGGGCCCGCCCCGCGATCGCGGTCATCGGCGTCGACGCCCCGGCGGTCGGCGCGGCCTCCAACACGCTCATCCCGGCCGCCCGTGCCAAGGTGAGCCTGCGGGTAGCCCCCGGCGACGACGCAGCCAGGGCACGCGCGGCCCTCGTAGCGCACCTGAAAACATCCGCGCCGTGGGGCGTGCACGTGACCGCCGAGCCTGGCGGCACTGTCGCGCCCTATTCGGCCCCCGCCGGCGGCCGGGCGTACCGGGCCGCGCACGCGGCCCTGGCCGCCGCGTGGGGGCGGCCGGCCGTGGACATCGGCGTCGGCGGCTCGATCGGGTTCGTCACCGCCTACGCGGCCGCCTTCGGCGACGCCGAGATCCTCATCACCGGCGTCGAGGACCCCGGTACCCGGGCGCACGGTGCGAACGAGAGCCTGGACCTTGCGGTGTTCGAGCGCGCCTGCCTGGCCGAGGCGCTGCTGCTGCGCAACCTGGCCGGGCGTGGCCAGGTCACCGGGGCGCTGGATCCGGCGCGCGGCTGACGGCGGCGGGTGGCTCGCCGCCGTGCCATGGCCGGGCGGCGAGAACGGCGAGGTGGAACGCGACGAGCGTGTCCTCGAGGGCGGGGATGGCGCGGATCCGGTCGCTGCGAACCTCGGCGCGCACGAGTTCGGCCGTGGCGCCGGCCAGCGCCAGGTAGGCCTCATACGGAACGTCTGGCCAGGACGGGTTGTCGCGCCGGGCACGTTCGTGCCACTTGCGGGTCATCCGGGCGAAGCTGTGCTGCGCCACCTCGAGCCGCTGGACCGCCCGGGCCCCGGCGGCCGGCATGTCGATGTAGAAGGCGCGGGCGAACGCGGGCTCGGACGCCAGGAAACCAAGGAACGCGGCGATGCTCGCGCGCAGTGCCGCCTCGGCGCTCAGTTGCGCGTGCTGGTGCCGTCCCGCGGCCGCCACCCGGTCGATCATCAGCCTGCCCCCCTCGCGCGTGGCGGCGAGGAAGCAGTCCTCCTTGTCCGCGAAGTGGGCATAGAACGCGGCCCTCGACACCCGGGCGCCGCGCACGATGTCCGCCACGGTGACGTCGCTGAAACCGGTCGCCGCCACCGCGGCGATCACCGACCTCAGCAGCCGCTCGCGCTGCGCCGCGCGCACCGTCTCCGGCGGCAGGCCGTTCCTGCCGCGGGGAAGGCCAGGCTCACCCTCGTGGGTGCGCGCGAGAACGCCCTCTTGTCTGCTGGCAGGCACGCTCCTAAACTTATCTAACGCATTAAAGTACGTCACCGTACTTATGTGGCGGCAAGGAAACCAGGCGGCCATGGCCGAGCAGAGAAGGCCCGTCATGAGAGCGCAACGGCCCCGTGCTGTGCCAGACGGTCCCGGCCCTGCGACGCCGCGCGCCGGTCACCCTGCCGTGTTTCTCGGGGGCGAGGATCCGTTGGCTATTTCCCCGCTGCCGAGGTTTTCTGCGGCGGGTCAGTTAGGCGCCCGCGAGATTCCGGGCGCAGGACCGATCACCATTGCGAGGGCCGCATGACTGCGACTGCCACAGATCTGGTTCCGGACCGCCAAAGAGGATCATGGCTATGGAACCGCCAGCTCCAGCACTATCCCGACACCGGGATGCGCGTGTTCTACCTCGCCATCACGGTGCTGGCCACCGTCATGCTGTACTACGAGCTGTATGTCGGCGGCTCGGTGGCCACCCTGCTGCTGGGCAACCTGCAGATGACGTTCTCCTTCTACGTGGTGATCCTGGCGTTCGGCAACCTGCTCGGGGCATTCGGGTCGCTCGCCGCCGGGCTCGCCGACCGCTGGGGCCGCGCCAACCTGGTGGTCGGCGGCCTGCTGGTAACCGCGGTCTTCGTCGGGTTCATCATTCCCGCCGCGACCAGCAAGTGGGTATTCGGCATCGAGACGTTCGCGGTCGCCATCGTCGAGGGCATCTGCCTGGTGGCCACGCCGGCGCTGATCCGCGACTTCTCCCCGCAGGTGGGCCGGGCCACCGCGATGGGCTTCTGGACCAGCGGCCCGGTGCTGGGCAGCCTGATCGTCGCCGTCGTGGGCAGTGCCACCATCCCGGCGATCGTGCCGGACACCCGGTTCTGGACCCATGAGTTCTTCATCTGCGGCATCGCCGGCCTGGTGGTCTTTGTGATCGCCCTGGTGGGGCTCAAGGAGCTGAGCCCGCAGCTGCGCGACCAGCTCATGGTGACGATGCGCGACCGGGCGCTGATCGAGGCCAGGGCCAAGGGAATCGACATCGAGGGGGCGCTGCGCCACCCGTTCCGCCAGCTGCTCAAGCCCGACGTGCTGATCTCCGCCGCCGCCGTGTCGCTGATGCTGCTCGTGTACTACACGGCCGTCGCGTTCAGCGTCATCTACCTGACCTCCATCTTCGGTTTCTCGGTGCGGGACGCCAACGGCCTGGGCAACTGGAACTGGGGCTTCAACGTCCTCGCGGTCATCCTCGTCGGCGTGATCTCCGACCGGTTCCGGGTGCGAAAGCCCTTCATGCTGATCGGGGGACTCGGCGCCGCGGTGATGATCGTGGTGTACCTGATGGAGGCCGGTCACCATCCCAGCTACTACACGCTCGCCATCGAGCTGGCGCTGCTCTCGTTCGCCCTGGGCGTGGCCTATGCCCCGTGGATGGCCAGCTACACCGAGACCGTGGAGGCGCGTAACCCGGCGCTCATCGCCACCGGCCTGGCGATCTGGGGCTGGATCATCCGGGTGGTGGTCTTCGTCTCGTTCCTGCTCATCCCGCTGGTAGTCACCTCGGTGACCCCGCTGGTCACCTATGGCAACACGGTGGCCGCGTACGCGGCCAAGTACAAGAGCGAACTCGCGTTCGCGTCAGGTCACCCGCAGATCGTCGCCACCGCCACCAAGGACAAGGTCCAGCTGGCTAACGCGCAGAAGTTCGCACCCGAGTTGGCGGTGATCCAGGCCAACCCCGTCCTGTTCACCAAGCTGGCCAGCTATCCCACTCCGGCCGCGGTCCCGCCGAAGCTCGCCGCGCAGGCCGTCGCCGCCGCCGGGGGAGGGGCGACCGGGCTCAAGATCCTCACCACGATCAGCGCCAACAAGGCCGCGATCAACGGCGTGATCGCGGTAGGGCCGCAGATCACGGCCGTGGCACCGTTCGCGGCCCAGCTCACTGCGCTGTCCAAGGTGCCGCCGGGGGTGTTCGTGTACCTGAAGGCGCATGCTGCCTCGGTGCAGAGCGCCGCCGCCGAATCTCCCGGCCAGTGGCAGACCTGGTACTGGATCTGCTTCGCCGGTGTGATCATTTTCCTGCTCAGCATCCCGATCCTGCGCGGACGCTGGAGCCCATCCAAGGCCCGCCGGGACGAGCGGGAACACGAGACGATGGTCGAGGCCGAGCTGGCCAAGATCAACGCCTGAGCCAGGTCCGCCCTGGCTGTTTGCGGGCGGCATGGTCCGCGAACAGCCAGGGCCCAGGGCATTCCATTTCGTACCCGGGCCGCGGGCACTAGCCTTTGGGCAGGTTCAGCGGCATCCGGCGGGAACGGAGGCCCAGTGGCCGGGGTGCCCTCCAGCCGAATCGGCATGGCGCAGTGCCGTACAACGGCGGGACGACGTTCCGGGTGTGGGCGCCGAATGCGCTGGGCGCCGCGGTAACCGGCGATTTCACGTCCTGGTCGGTGGCCGGCCCGCCGCTGGCCAGCGAGCCCGGCGGCACGGGCATGTGGTCGGCGGACGTACCGGGCGCCCGGCCCGGCCTACCAGATCCTGCTCGCGACCAGCGCAGGCACGCTCACCCGGGTGGACCCGTATGCCCGGCAGGTGGTCAACGAGAACGGCCTTGCGGTGGGGCTAGGGCCCTACACGGCCATCATCTTGTCGCAAGACTCTCCGATTGGCTCGGCCGGGCCTGGTCAGTTCACCGGAACGAGCCGTGCGAGAAGCTCGTCCAGGCGCTCCATCGACTCGCTGATGCCTTCCTCCATGTCGGAGGCAGCCGCTGCGTCACGGTCCCCGGCTGATTGATAGACGGTGTTCTGGTTCACCACGGTCTTGTCCCCGCGTTCGCCGAACGTGATGGTCTCCAGGCAAACGTGGCCGGGGAAGTCCTCGGGCTCGAAGGTCCAGACGATGCGCTCGCGGGATGGCTCGCCGTGGAACACGCCGTGGAAGCCGTGATCCCTGTCGTCCGCGTCGGTGTGGATGAACCGCCATATGCCGCCATGCCGGGGCTCGAAGCGGTCGATGGTCATGGTCATCCGGCGCGGTCCCAGCCACTGCCTGAGCAGGTCGGGATCGACGTAGGCGCGGAACACCAGATCGCGCGGTGCGAGGAACTCTCTGCTGATCACGAGTTGGGGGACTCCGGGTTCGGCGATGATCTGCGTCTTTGCCACGGGGGGCTCCTTTCGCTGAGCTTGGCTGCTTGGTGCCAGCTCCATGGGAGTCCTGTCATCAAAACTGGCGCGTGTGCATACCCGGCGCGGTCGGCGTGAAGGCTGGATGGAGACACAGGACGACGCGGGCGCTGGAGTCGAGGCCAGACGGCTAAGGTTGCCTGATAAAGCTTTCTATCAGCTCAAATGCCTGGTCCTTATAGTCCTTGGAGTGATCCAGCCACATGATGGACTTATCGCGCCGGAACCATGCAAGCTGCCGCATTGCAAACCGGTATATAGCCCGGCTGAGCTCATCGAACAGCTCCTCTTCGCTGGCATATCCGCCTTGCAAGAAGCGTGCTACGTAGCGGTACTCAAGTCCCAGCGCCTCGAGCCTCTCAAATGAGACGCCTTCGCTCAGCAGCTTCCTGACCTCTTGGACCATTCCCTCGTCAAGGCGCTTGCGGAGCCTGGATTGAATCCTCTCGCGCAGGACATCCCGTGGCCACGTCAGGCCCAGCTGGCAGAACTTGTACTTCGGGGCATTAGCGTGCGACGTACTGTAAGGAAACCCCTGTTCCCTGATCTCGACCGCACGAATTATGCGCCGCCTGTTCCGCGGGTCGATAGCCCCTGCGGCATCCGGGGCCAGCTCGTTCAGGAGATGATGCAATTCATCGTTGGTCAGGCGCTCAAGCCGGTCCCGCAACGCAAGATCAGGCTGTGCTCTGGTTAGCTGGTATCCGTCAACTACTGACCGCACATATAGTCCCGTGCCGCCAACCATGATAGGCAGCTTGCCACGGGCCGCGATTTCGTCGATGATTCTATAGGCGCTCCCCTGGAAGTCAGCCACGGAATATCGCCTGCCCAGATCCATCACGTCGATCAGGTGGTGCCGGATCCCTTGCATCTCGTCGCCGGTGAGCTTTCCCGTGCCAATATTGAGGCCGCGGTACACTTGCCGCGAGTCCGCCGATATTATCTCGCCGCTGAACCGCAGGGCCACAGCCACGCCCAGCGCACTCTTACCAGATGCGTTTGTGCCAACAATTGCTACAGCCTTGGCCCTTCTTGGCTCCGGGCTCGTTGCTGGATCACATCTGGCCTGACCGCCGACCATCAAGGTGCTACTTCCTCCGTCGCTCCATTGCCCAAAGGCTAGACGCCGGTCCGGGCGGTGAGCCGTCCCGACTTCACGGCAGCTGCGAATGCCTCATAGTCCTTTTCGTTCTGGTCGGCGTACGCAGCGGAGAAGCCGGCGATCGCCCGGTCGAAGGCATCTCCTTTACCCAGGTAGGAGGCGATGGCGATCCGGTCGCCCCACCGGGCGTGGGCGCGGGCGAGGGTGGCGCCGCAGATGCGCGCGTACAGGGTGGCGCCGGGAACGAGCAGGTTATCGACGTCGGCGCTGCCCTTCCAGTCGTGGAACTGGCGCACGTAGTAGTCGCGGGTCACGCCGTCGAGTCCCTTAATGCGGATCCAGCCGAGGAAGATGTCGGTGGCCGCCTGCATCAGCCGCTGGCCAGCCACCACACGCTGGCCATGGTGCCGATAGGTGCTCTGCCGGGCGAACCGTTCGAGCACGGAGGCCTGCGCTTCTTTGGTCTGCAAGAACAGCGGGTCATTGTGGTCGCGTCCGAGCATCAGCATGATGTAGCAGCGGGTCCCCACGCTGCCCACGCCGACCATCTTGTAGGCCGTATGGACGTAGCGGTACTCCTCCACCGGGTGGTAGTGGCCCCCGAGCGTTCGCCGGTAGCTGCTCAGCAGCTTCTTGATCAGCGGTACCGGATCCTCCCACTCTGACCCCGGTGCGACGAGATCCTCGATCGGGATGATCAGGGGCGGATCGGCGACGATCCGCAGCTCACCGTCGACCTCGGCAGCGCGCTTGGTGAACACCCGGATGTTATCCCGGGTATGTGCCTTGTTCACGTCCTGCTCGAGGGCCCGGGCCTCCGCCTTGGTGACCCGTTTGACACGGACCTCCTGGCGGACCAGCTTGAGCAGCATCCCGACTTCCAGGTGGTCATACCAGGCGTCCAGGGCCCCCATCCCAGCGGCCTGACGCATGCGATCCCGGTACTCGGCCACCCCGGCCATGACGACGGCACGGCGGTCGGCCGGGGAGAAGCCCCGGTCACGTCCCATGATCTCGAAGCTGGCCGCCAGGCGCTTGACATCCCATTCCCACGGGCCGGGCAGAGTCTCGTCAAAGTCGTTGATATCGAAGATCATCTGCCGCTCGGGGGTGCCGAACAGGCCGAAGTTGGACAGGTGCGCGTCACCGCACAGCTGCACGGTTATCCCCGATACCGGGGTTGCCGCCAAGTCGGATGCCATGATCAGCGCGCCGCCCCGGTAGAAGGTAAAGGGCGAGACCAGCATCCGGCCGTACCGGATCGGGACCAATTGCGGCACCCGTTCTGCCGCTTGCTCTTCGAGCAGGGCAACCGGATCTGGGCGGTCCGCCGAGGGTGCCCACCGGCCGTGGGCCGATCGTGGCGCCTCGGCCCGGGCGGCCCGGCCCCGGGCAACCCGCTGATCCACCGTCAGGTGCGCCCGCCGCCACGCTGATGCAAACGGCGGGGTCCGTGCCGTGGCCGTGTCAGCCGGGGCGGGTCCTGGCGAGATCGGATCTGCAGCCATGCTTACCTCCGGTCATACCATCCTCTATGAGGGCACGCTGACCCGGGAACCACCCCCGGTTAGCTCGGCTGGCGGGGAATCCACGCTCAGCTGAGGGCATCGCGAAACAGCGGCCCGTACTGCCCGCGCATCCCCTCCAGCCCATCCATGAGCACATTGCCGTCGAAGTCCCTGACCTTGACATCCGCGGCGTCAAACCCCAGGAAGCGGTCCAGGTCACGGTCGCGGAAGGCGGCAATATGGCGGTCCACCACGTCGGTTGCTTCAGGCACATCCCGCTCCCAGCTGCACGGCATTCGTCAGGCGGAACGGTACACCCGCTTCACTTGGCAGAAGGGTCCGCCGCTGCCCTCAGGCCTGGTCGTGGCTGTTCCTGGTCGCGCCTGCGCCCCGATCCGGGAGGTGGTCACGGGCCCATACCGCGGCACTTGTCCGGTCGGTGACGCCGATGCGACGGAACACGCTGCTGATGTGGGCCTTCACCGTGGACTCGCTGATGCCAAGGCGGCGGGCGATCTGCTTGTTGGCCAGTCCACTCGTCACCAGCCTGAGCACTTGCAGTTCGCGGGGGCTGAGGTCGTCTGCGGGGCGCGCGGGTTCGGCGGAGGGCAGGAGAGCCTTGGCGACACGAGGGTCGAGCGGCGCGTGCCCCTGGGCGGCGGCGCGCACGGCGGCCAGCAGATCGCGCGGCTCGCAGTCCTTGAGCAGATAGCCGACGGCTCCCGCGGCGAGCGCGTCAGCGACACGCTCCTGATCGGAGAAGGAGGTGAGCACGACGACGTTGGCCGTGCGATGTATTGCGAGGAGACGGCGGGTCGTCTCGACGCCGTCAATTTCCGGCATGGAAAGGTCCATGAGGACCACGTCGGGGGTAAGGGTGGCCGCTAGTTCGAGCGCCTGCTGACCGTTCGCGGCCTGACCGACAACATGCAGGTCATCCGCGCTGTCAATGAGGCTCGCGAGTCCTGCGCGTACGAGGTGGTGGTCATCCACCAGCAGAATTGTCGTCACCGGTCAGGCACCTCCAGCCGCCAGTGGCAGCCCGCGCCAGGTGCGGTGGCCAGCAGCAGCTCGGCGCCTGCGTTTGCGGCAATGTCCGTGAGGATCTGCAGCCCGAAGTGTCCCTCCGCAGGATTGCCAAGCACGGCCGCCGGGTCGAATCCCTTCCCGTCGTCGTCCACCTCGAGGACGGTGGAATGCTCCCCCCGGAACAGGCGGATGCCGATGTTACGGGCGCCGGCGTGGCGGGCGGTGTTGCGCAAGCACTCCCGGGTGATGCGGAACACGAGTTGCTGCTCGTCGGCGGCCAGCCGGGCCGCGGCGTCCTCGTCAAGATCGAGGTGGGCCGCAATGCTGCGGGCCTCAAGCACGCCCGCGAGGTCGGTGAGCGCAGGCACGAGCCCTGCGTTGGTCAGGCTCGGCGGGTAGATGTCGACCAGCAAGGACCGCAGGCCGCTGATGCTCGCGCGCACGGCGCCAGCCGCGGTGGTGAGCTTGGCGGCGAGTTCGGGCTGCCCCATCGCCGCGGCGTTCTCGGCAGCCCCGGCCACCGTGAACGATGAGGCCGCGAGTTCCTGCACCGCCCCGTCGTGCAGCGTGCCCGCGATGCGCCGGCGCTCCTGCTCCGATGCGTCGACGGCTCGCTGCAGCAGCAGTTCCCGCTGGGTCTGGGCACGGTTGATCCGGTTGAGCAGCCGCCACACGATTGGCAGCAGCAAGATGACAAGGAGCAACAGGCTGGAGATGGTGATACCGGCGAAGCCGCGCCACAGTTCGCCGGTGCGCTGGGTGACCTCCCGGTAGGGCGAGTAGGTCTCGAAAAGCAGCGGCTGCCCCGAAGGGGTCCATACCGGCCGGTACACCTCCAGCAGCTTGCCGTGGCCCCGCTCGAACTGGTTTTCCGGCCGCTGCAGGTCGGACACCTCAGCGTGGACGGCTGGCTTGGCAAAGGCCGCTCGCTCCTCCTGTCCGAGCGGGAACGTCTTACCGATCAGCCGAGGTTCGTCGGAGTAGACGATGCGCCCGGCGGCGGTCCACAGCTTGACCCGGACCAGGTTGCCGAAGGAGGGGCCGAGAACCCGGGTACGGACGATGTGATCCATGGCCGCCACGGCCGCCGGGTCACCAGAGACCAGGCCATCGGTCAGGGCCGGCTGGATCACCTGCTGCGCGATCAGATCGGTGGTCTGGGCGGCGTCTGTCACCGATTCCCGCTCAGCGATCCGGCGGCTCGCGATCGCGCCCGCCAGCGCGACGCCGATCGCTACGACAAGGGCACCCACGATGACCTGGGTAAGCACCGTCCGGGTACGCAGCGGCCGGTCCGGCGGAGTGTGTGCCGCCATCCCGCTGAGCCTGAGCCAAGACAGGCCGGCGGGCACCTCCAGGGATGTGCCGTCCCCGGATGTGCCCGCCTGCCTGCTTCCTTCGATCAACGATGACCCGACCCGTCGTCCTGTCCGCCGTGGCTTGACCCGCCGTCATCCCCGCTGGGCGAACCAGAGCCATGGTCGTCACTCGAGCCCTGCAGGCTGGTCCCGGTGCTCGAGACGCTGACGCCGCCGCGGTCGTCGCCGGGCTCTGCCTGCTGGCCGCGGTCGTCGCCGGGCTCTGCGTGCTGGCCGCGGTCGTCGCCGGGCTCTGCGTGCTGGCCGCGGTCGTCGCCGGGCTCTGCGTGCTGGCCGCGGTCGTCGCCGGGTTCTGCGTGCTGGCCGCGGTCGTCGCCGGGTTCTGCGTGGCGGCCGCGGTCGTCGCCCGGTTCTGCGTGCCGGCCGTGGTCGTCGATGGTCCGGGCGCCTGCGGGAACATGGACCGGGACGCTCTGCGCGAACGACGCATTGCCGACCAGCCCGGTAACGGCGGGGGCGGCAGCGATGACGGCCGCCGCTCCGAGGAGGAGCAGTCGCTTCATGGTTTTTTCCTTCCGTGGGTTCGGTTGCTCGTAGTGAACCCCGAACCACGGCTAGGTCCGCCATTGGCCATTCGTCCTACTACCCGGGCAGGTTCGCTCATGACGCGCCACCCGCCGCATGCTTCCGGCCGTGGGCGCTTCCCTTGGTCCACGCAGGAAGGGCAGGTCATGGCGGCGCTCCACAGTCCGGCAGACGGCGACGTCGGCCGCCGCGCCGCGGCAGCCGGCCGACTGCGCCAGTCCCAGCCAGGCCGCGGAACCGCCCACGAGACGGTGCGATCCACACCAGTGACACGCTGCCGGCTACGCCCCGGTTCACGCACGCCGGCAACTGCGGCCTGTCAGGAGGCGCGGGCGGCTCGGCCGAGCCGATGCTGCTACTGCACAGCTGGCCGGGCTCGGTCGTGGAATTCCTCGACATGATCGGCCCGCTCACCGACCCGGCGGCCCACGGGGGCGACCCGGCTGGCATTCCACGTGGTGATCCCGTCGCTGCCGGGTTACGAGTTCTCCGGGCCGCTGACCCAGACGGGCTGGACCGACGGCCCAACAACGTTGTCAGATGGTCGGAGTTCGACCGCGGCGGCCACTTCGCCGCACTCGAAGCACCCGACCTCCTTACCACCGATGTCCGGGAATTCTTCGGCACTCTCACCTGACCAGCCCTGGGCCCGCTACCGGATCTGTCATGGGGCGCTGTCCGCCGCTGCGGGCAGCCGCCCGGGGTAGAGGAAACCGCGCGCGGCCCGGGTCAGCACGGGCATCACCGCGTACTGCATCAGCGGTATGAGCACGGCCGCGGAGATCAGCGGCCGGCCCCAGGTGGGCACGCCGGTCAGGTGCGGGGCGAGCAGGTAGGTGACCGCCTCCAGCAGCGGCACGATCCCGGCCGTCGAGATGAGAACGATCTTCCAGCGGGCCGGCGGCAGGACCACCGGGGACCCGGGCGCAGCCAGCCAGCCCTCCAGCCCGGACAGGTACCGGGTGCGCAGCTGATCCGCGGAATGTAGATCAGCCTCGGCCACAAGCCGGGCCCGGGCGTCACTAGCCAGCCACGCGTCCATGTCCTGCCTGGTGGCGAAGTGGGCGACGATCGTGTAGCTGGCAGGGCCGTGCGGCTGCGGGCGCAGCACGGTCAGGCCCTGGTGGCCGGGGAACGTCCTGGCCTCGGCGGCCAGCCGGTGCAGCACTGCCTCGAAGGCCTGCTCATGGCCGGGCAGGACCGCGCGGGACAGCAGGAGGGTCGCCGGGCCACCTGCCGCGGTGCCCGGGGCGGCGCGGCGCGCTTGTTGGCCCGCTGCCGCGGCGGTCATTCGAACCAGTAGTCCAGGTGGACTTGGGCGCTCTCGCCGAGGTTGGCGCGGAACCCGCCCTCGCCGCGCAACCCGGTCAGCTGGCCGGTGCCCGAGCCGGGCACGACGAACCAGTCCCCGCTGACGATGGTGCCGTCCACCGTGCCCGCGTCCTGCAGCACGAAGGTGCCCTCGCGGCCGGCCAGCGTCCCGGTCACCCGCTCGATCCCGACGAAGCTCGCGGACCCATCTGCGCGGCCAGCTTGCAAGAACTCGACCGCGCCGTCGCCCTGGATGTCCCCGCTGAAGCTCTCCTGCACGTGGATTCTGGTCAGTACCGGTCCCTCGGCCGGCTCGTCGTAGGCCGACGGCTCGTATTTGTGCACGGTGATGACCGCGCTCGCGCGGGCTCGATTGTCACCGGAGTCGCCCATCGATCCGTACCGCCTTCCGCCTCGCATCCGATTGGTCCGGCTCCGGCGCCGCACTGGGCGTCCTTGCCTGATTGGTCAACGATGTGCTGGCGGCCGGCCCACGATCAATGGCCTATTCGTGATCCCACCGATTAGAATTTCCGATTGATGTGGACAGCCGTCGAGCTCCGTGAGCTACGTATCTTCCTGGCCCTGGCCGAAGAGCTCCACTTCGGCCGTACCGCCGAGCGGCTGCGGATTTCCCAGCCGGGCGTCAGCGAAGCCATCCGCAGCCTGGAGGCACGCATCGGTGCCCGGCTGTTCGAGCGCACCAGCCGCCGGGTCAGCCTCACCTCGGACGGGGAAGAGCTCCGCGGTAACCTCGTCCCGGCCCTGGCGGCGGTCGACCGCGCACTCGCCCAGGCCAGCGATCATGCCGCCAGCGTCGCCGGCCGGCTGCGCATCGGATTCACGTCCACCACTGACGGGCCACCGCTCCACCGGCTCATCGATGAGTTCCGGTCCCGCCACCCCGACTGCCAGGTGATCCCGCATGAGGTCGACACCGGCGATCCTTACGCCGCTGTGCGCCGCGGCGACGTCGATGTGCTGGTCAACTGGCTCGCCGTCGACGAGCCCGACCTCACCGCCGGGCCGGCGATCTCGCTGCACAGCCGGCTCCTGGTCGTCGCCCGCAGTCACCGGCTGGCCACCAGGTGGTCAGTGCTGATCGAGGATCTGGCAGACGAACAGGTCGTGTTGATGCCGCCGCCGTTCCCCGCGGCTCTCCACGACGCCATCCTGCCGCCGCGAACCCCAACAGGCCGCCCCATCACCCGCGCCCAGCCCGTGCGCAGCATAAACGAGATCGCCGCCCACGTCGCGCACGGCAGAATCGTGCACGTCACGATGACCGGCGTTCCCGTCTTCACACGGGACGACGTCGTATTGATCCCCATTCAGGACCTGGCACCCACTCCGCTCGGGCTCATCTGGAGCACTGCCCGCGAGAACGCCAAGATCCGCGCCCTCGGCGAAATCGCCCGCGCCATCGGGCCATGCCTGGTTCAAAAGACCGACGGGGCATCAGTCCCGTGACGCCTCCGCGTGGCAGCGGTGGGCCGCCGGGTGCGGGGGGCGGGTCAGCCTGTGACCACCTCGACGTCGCCGATGCCAAGGGCCCCGGCCGGGGCCCTGATTTGAGATGCGTCGCCGACCAGGATCGTGACCAGGCGGTTCTCCGGGAACGCCGCGATGACCGCGGCTGTTGCCTCAGCGGTACCCGTGTGAGCCAGCCGCGCGTACTGCTGAGCCTGGTAGTCGTCCGGCAGATGCTGTTCCACCTGATCCGCCAGCGTGCCCGCGACCGATGCTGCCCTCTCGTACTGAAGCGGCGCGATACCCACCAGGTTCTGCACCGCCATATCGCGCTCCGTGTCGGTCAGCCCTTCTGCGGCCAGCGTGCGCAGGACCGTCCACACGTCAGCCAGCGCGGGATTCGTGGACGCCGTGTCCACAGAACCGCTGATGGCCAGCAGCGACGCACCTGAAGTACGGCCCCCGGCGGGCGGCGCTGGCGATCGCAGCACCCGCTGGAAGGCCCGCACCCCGTAGGTGTAGCCCTTCTCCTCGCGCAGCACCCGGTCCAGCCGGGACGTGAGCGTGCCGCCCAGGCAATACGTGCCGAGCACCAGGGCCGGCCATACCCGGTCGTGCCGGTCCGGGCCGGTCCGCCCGATGAGCAGCTGTGTCTGGACGGCGTCCGGCCGGTCCACGATCACCACCCGGGCGGTGTCGTCGGCGATGACCGGCCGCATCGGCACCGGTTCGGCGGCGTCGCCGGTCCATCCGGCGAGCGTTCCGGCCAGCGCCGCGTCCAGGCCGGTGCCTGTCAAGTCGCCCACCACGACCGCGGTTGCTCTGGCAGGCCGCACGTGAGCCTGGTAGAACGCGCGCACGGTCGCCGCGTCGATCCGGGCGACGGTGTCCTTGGTGCCGTTGCGCGGCCGGGACAGCCGCGCGGACGCCGGGAACAGTTCCTGTGCCAGTTGCTTGGCCGCACGCCGGCCGGGGTTGGCCATCTCCAGCGGGATCTCGTCGAGACGGTTGCGCACCAGCCGTTCGATCTCGCTGCTGGGGAACGTGGGCGTGTGCAGCGCCTCGGCGAGCAGCCCAAGGGCCTTGGGCAAGCGGGAGACGGGTACCTCCATCGAGACCCGCGCCCCCGGGTAGTCGGCGCTCGTGCCGAGCGTCGCGCCGCAGCGCTCCATCTCGGCGGCGAACTCCTCAGCGGTGTGCTTGCCGGTGCCCTCGGACAGCGCACTCATCATGATCGCGGCGATACCGTCGAGCCCGTCGGGCTCGGCGTCGAGCGGCATGTCCAGGCAGACCCGCACGGCCGCCACCTGCTGCCCCGGCCGGTGGCATCGCAGCACGGTCAGCCCGTTGCCGAGGGCGCCGCGCTCGGGTACGGGGAACGCCCAAGGCTTCGCTTGCCCGGGCGCCGGCTGGGGGTGGAAGTCCATGGTCATGGCTGCTCCGGTCACCGCCTGGCTCCGTCCCGCTTGTCGTCCTCATCGGCCGCGCCGGCCTGGTCACCGGCCGGGCCGGGCGGGTCTTCGGAGGTCACCGGCTCGTATGCCAGCACCACGCGGTTGTCGGGGCGCAACCGCGCCGCGGCAACCGCCCGTACCTGCTCGGCGGTGACATCGAGGAGCCGGTTGACAGCGGTGAACGCGAGCTGCGGGTCACCGAACAGCAGCGCATACCGGCACAGTTCGTCGGCCCGGCCGGCCACCGTGCCCAGCCGGTCCAGCCACTCGCGTTCCACCAGGGCCTGTGCCCGCTCCATCTCCTCGGGGCCCGGCGCCTCCGTGCGGAGCCGCGCCAGTTCCTCGTCGATGGCGGCCTCGATCTGCGGGATCCCGGCGCCGCTGGAGGCTTTCACGTCCAGCCAGCCCAGCGAGGGGGCACCAGCGAGCCGCATCAGCCCGACGCCGGCCGTGACGGCGGTGCGGTCGCGGCGCACCAGCCGGTTGTAAAGCCGGGACGACATGCCCTCGCCGAGGACGGTGAGCGCCAGCTCGGCCGCGTCGCAGTCACGCGTGCCGTCGGGCGGCATCCGGTAGGCAGCCATCAGCGCGCGCGCTGGGACCTCCTCCCGGATCTCCGCCCGGTATTCCGCGCCGATGATGTCGGGGAGAGCCCCGTCGCGGGGCGGCACCTTGCCGTCGGAGGACGGGATGGAGCCGAAGTACTTCTCGACCCATCGACGTGTCTGCTCCGGGTCAATGTCACCGACGACTGCCAGCACCGCATTGTCCGGCGCGTAGTTCGCACGGAAGAATGCGCGCGCGTCATCCAGCGTCACCGCGTCCAGATCGGCCATGGAGCCGATGGGAGTGTGGTGGTACGGGTGGCCCTCGGGATAGGCCAGCGCGATCATCCGCTCGAACGCGGTGCCGTAGGGCACGTTGTCATACCGCTGCCGGCGCTCGTTCTTGACCACATCCCGCTGATTCTGCAGAGATTCCTCGCCGAGCGCCGCAAGCAGCGAGCCCATCCGGTCCGCCTCCAGCCAGAGCGCCAGCTCCAGCTGGTGTGCGGGCATGGTCTCGAAATAGTTGGTGCGCTCGAAGCTCGTCGTCCCGTTGAGCGAGCCGCCAGCCCCTTGGACAAGCTCGAAGTGGCCGTTCCCCTCGACCTGCGCCGAACCCTGGAACATGAGGTGCTCGAAGAGATGAGCCAGGCCAGTGCGGCCCCTGACCTCATGCCGCGAGCCGACGTCATACCAGAGGCAGATCGCCGCTACCGGGTTCAGGTGATCCTCGGACAGCACCAGGCGCAGACCATTGCCCAAACGGTGCTCGATCGCTGTCAGGCCGCCGGAACCGGCCTGCTGCGTGGCCGTGGGACCCACAGGCATGCACCCCTTCGATCGCGTGCCAGAGCGTTTCTGCCACTGTATGAAAGGAAGCCGCCAACCCCCACCGCAGATGGGCCGAGAGTCTGCCTTACGGGGTGCTGGCTACATTGATGAAGCAGGCCCGCGATCCCAGGGGGAACACCGAGAGGCAGGCAGAGCATGGCACGTGGCATCCAGGCCGGCGACAAGGCCCCCGACTTCACCCTCCCCTCGCAATCGGGTGAACCGGTCCGGCTGCATGACCGGCTCGGCGGACGGGTGGTCGTCTTGTACTTCTATCCCAAGGACGGCACCCGAGGATGCACCGCCGAAGCATGCGCCTTCCGCGACAGCTACGAGGTCTTCACCGGCGCCGGGGCCGAGGTGATCGGAGTCAGTTCCGACCCCGTGGACAAGCACGCCGCCTTCGCCGGTCGGTACGAGCTGCCGTTCACCCTGCTCAGCGACCAAGGCGGTCACGTCCGCAAGAGCTACGGGGTACCGGCGGTGCTCGGCCTGCTGCCCGGCCGGGTCACCTATGTCATCGATCGCGAGGGCACGGTCCGGCACGTCTTCAATTCCATGACGCACATCGGCCAGCACATCAACGAAGCGCTGGAAGTGGTCCGGCAATTGCAAGCCGAACAGGCAGCCTGACGCTCCCCGCACCCGGCATCCTTTCCCGCTGAGCTCGGTGGTCGGTATTTATGCGACAGGCTGGGTCATGCCCGCTTGGCCGGTCATGAGGCCGGTACCTGCGGTATCGGGGGTGGGCGGGGGTCTCTAGAGCAAGGAAGGTGAGTTCGGGTGGAGCCGGTACTGGATGGCACCGTCGCGCTGGTGACCGGGGCTTCGAGCGGCATCGGCGCGGCCACGGCGGCCGCGCTGGCTGCCCAGGGCGCGGCCGTGGCGCTGGCCGCGCGGCGGGGGGACAGGCTGGAAACGCTCGCCACCGCGATCAGGAACCAGGGCGGCACCGCGCTGGTCCTGGAGTGCGACATCACTGACGAGGGGCAAGCGACCGGCGCAGTGCGGCGAACGGTCACCGAGCTGGGCCGTCTCGACACGCTCATCAACAACGCCGGCGTGATGCTGCTCGGCCCGGTGGCCGGCGCCCCTCTGCCGGAGTGGCAACAGATGGTCGAGCTGAACGTGCTCGGCCTGCTCTACTGCGCGCACGCGGCGCTGCCGCATCTGCTGCGGGCCGCCGGGGAGGGGCCGCGCCACGTTGCCGACATGGTGAACATCAGCTCGGTGGCCGGCCGTGCTGCCCGCAACGGCAACGGCGTCTACTCGCTGACCAAGCACGGCGTCGGCGCGTTCAGCGAGTCCCTGCGCCAGGAGGTGGCCAAGCGGTATGTGCGCGTCTCGCTGGTCGAGCCGGGCGCGACGGCAACGGAGCTGGCCGGCCACAACCGGCCCGAGGTGCTCGAGAGCATCAGAAACCAGTTCGGGCAACGGATGAACGCCAGCGACATCGCCGACGCGATCACCTACATCGTTACCCGCCCGCGGCATGTCGCGGTCAATGAGATTCTGGTCCGCCCGACCGAGCAGGAGCGGTAGCCCGGCACCGGCAGTGTCTTCGCTGCGAGAGGATGGCAGGCGTGCAGTCAGGGCAGCAACCTCAGTGGCGGCCGCTCAATCGGCAGGATAGCCATGCGGCGCAGCAGATGGTGGAGCGGGCGGCGGAGCTGGCCCGCGACTCCCATGCCCGGACCCGGCATGCCGCAGTGCTGGTGAAAGATAGCAGCCTGCTGGCGTGGGGCAACAACGGCGTGCCCTTCCCGGGAGAAGACCACTGCTACTGCAAGTTCGGCGAACGCGGCCACCATGACCAGTGCCGCACTCACGCCGAGCAGCGGGCCATCACCCTGGCCCGCGAGGGTGATGGCTGGCGGATGCTGCAGGGCTCGGCGCTGATTTATGTGCGGCTTGAGGCGGATGACTCGGTGCGGCTGGAGGAGCCCCACTTTTGTGCCCGCTGCGCTCGCCTGGCGTTGTCCCTGGGCGTGGCGGAGTGGATCTTCGCCCTGTCGGAGGGCCTGGCCGCGTACTCCTCGGCGGACTATGACAGGATCGCCCAGCTCAGGTGGTTATCCTGCCGCCGGCTTCACGTTGGTCCCCGCCGCAGCGACGCCGAAGACGGCTCCGTGGAGTGATGACCGGGACAGCCCGGCCCTGAGCACCAACATCCCGACGGCCGTGGGTGCGGCGCCCCTTTCGAGCGTGCCGCTGTTCCCGCTCAGCCCCCGACTGCCACGCGGGAGTAGCCCAAGAGCTCGCGTGCCGTCATGGCCGGCGGGCGCGCGCTTGCCGCAGGACCGCCGCGCCCAGCCACTGGCTTGCGAGCAGGGCCAGCTCGATGTGCAGGCGATCCTCGCCGATGGGACGGCCGAGGCTCTCCTCGGCCTTGCGTACCCGGTACTGGACGGTGTTCTTGTGCAGCGTCAGCCGCTCGGCCGTGGCCTTGAAGCTGCCGTTCTCTTGCAGGAAGACGCGGAGGGTGTTGCGCAGCGTGGAATTGTGGTCGTCGTCGTTCGCAAGCGACCCGAGGGTTTCGATGACCCAGGCCCGGGTGAGCTCGGTCGAGCCCGACATCAGGGCCAGCGGCGCGACGTCGCTGAAGCTGGTCATCTGCTGTCCGGAGGGGCCTGCGGCCAGCGCGACGGCCTGCGCGCTGAGCGCCTGCTGGTGGGTGCGGCGGAAGCCAGCGATGCCGGGGGCTGCGGCGCCGAGGGCAAACCTGATCCCGGCATCGGCTCCGGCGGTGCACGTGCTGGCATTCTGGGCAGGGAAGGTGTCCTTGGAGCCGAGCGGGAGCCAGGCCCACGCACTGGATTCGTCCTGCGGCAGGAAGATCGGCCGCCCCTCGCAGCCCGCCCAGCGTGCCATATCCGTGGTCGCCTGCTCTAGCCGCGCGAGAGCGCCGCCGCCGGCTTGGGCCTCATCTGCCCAGCACACCATGCCGGCATGGTGCTGCCTGAGCCGGTAGCCCAGGATCGCCTCGGAGGAGTCCAGGTCGATTCGCTCGCCCCTCAGCAGCGCCCGGACGCGGGCTGCCCGGGCCGCGCTGAGGTTCCGCAGCCAGTTCTCCTTCCCGGCTTCGTAGGCTGTCACAACCTCCTCTGATACCCGGTCGATGTAGGTAGCTGTGAGCTCGGCTATGCGCAGCCCGGCCGCGCTGACGATCGATGCGTTGTCAGTGCTCCGCCCGAGTTCTTCCAGGCACCAATCCTGGAACCGGGCTGACCCGATGCGGTAGGCACGCAGTAGCGCCGCAATGGGGATACCTCGCTGCGCCAGCCGGCGCGCGTACTCCTCGGCTGCCGACGGGGCGCGGACGTTCTCTAGCTCGATGCCGTGCTGGAGAACATGCAGCAGGGTAGCCACGTTTTCCGCGACGCTGGCTTCCAGCAGCGTCAGGAGCCGCCTATCGCCGCGCAGCTGCGGGATTTCCGCCACGAGCAGGTTGTAAATATCCGCGGACAGTTCAGCGGTGCGGGGAGTGAGCGCGCCGGAGACGTCTGACACGCTCTTTGCCACGGACGGGCTTGACCTGTCCACCGACGAATAGTATGCCGTTGCCCAGCCGTCCGGGGTAGGGCCGGAAGCCATGGTTGGCCTCTGGGATGGCTATGCCAGCAACGTGAGCGTGTCCACGCGGGCAGGCCGGCGCCGTCACGTGAGCCGCCGCCGGGGCTCCGCCCAAGCCCGCTATGCAGTCTTCATGGCCAGGCGGCCGGCGGCCAGTGCGGAGCGGTCCACTTCGTCGAGCGTCGTGACGACGATGTCGGCCCCTGCTCTGGCAAGCCGGTCGGCGTCGTCGGCACGCGCGACGCCGATCGCGGCCATGTCGCCGGCCTTGGCGGCTTCGACGCCCGCGGCGGCGTCCTCGATGACCATTGCGGCGTGCGGAGCGACGCCGAGTTCCCGGGCCGCTGCCAGGAACATCTCGGGGTCCGGCTTTCCGTGGGCGAAGTCCCGGCCCGAGACGTCGGCGTCGAAGAACTCCAGCAGCGTCAGGCCCGGGCGCAGCGACGCCGACGTGATTCCCTGCTCCTGGGCGAAGGCGTCGAGCCGGATTTGACGCAGGAACAGCTTCGCGTTCTTCGACGAGGACGCGGCCGCGACCCGGATGCCGCCGTCCTTGACGGCGATGATGAACCGCAGCGCGTCGGGGTATGCGGTGAAGTCGCCGGCCTCGATGAGCCGCACCACCATCTGCTGCTTGCGCGCGGCGTACTCGGCGAGGCGGACGTCATCGTCGTCGGGGACGTGGAAGTACTCCAGCGCCGCGCGCGCGCCGCTCATGCGCGGCTTGCCCGACATTTCCTCCTGGTAGACCTGGGGCGTGAACGCCGCTGGCGACCAGGTCGTCCGGCCGCGGATGTCTTTCCACTCCGTTTCCATCAGCTCGCGCAGCGACTCGCGCCACGCCTTCTCGTGCGGCGAGTCGACAAGCACGCCGTCGACATCGAAGATCGCTCCCTGGAACGCCGGCATGCATCCTCCTGTCAGCCGCGGGCCTGCTGATGGCCGGTATGCACGTCCTGCCCGAGCGCGAACGTGCACCGGTCGCCGGGGCACAGCTCGCGGACCTCGTCGCCGACCCCGACGCTGATCGGCCGCCGCACACCCTCCCGGTGCGCGGTCAGCGTCAGCCTTCCGTCGGCGAGCGTCACGAGGATCGGCGTCCCCCGGAACTGCATCGCGAACGATAGTCCCTCCAGGCGCGCGGGCAGCCGGGGGTCGAAATACAGGACACCGTCGCGGATCTCCGTGCCGGCGTAGCTGCTCTGAACGAGAGCGAGCGTCCCGGACATCACGCCCATGTGAATGCCCTCCTTCGTGGTGCCGCCCTGGATGTCGCCCACGTCGCTCTCCAGCGCGGCGAGGAACCGCTCCCACGAGCCCTCAGCGTCGAGCCGCGCGAGCACGCCGCCGTACGCGACGAAGCTCAGCGTGGAGCCATGCGAGGTGCGCTCGTCGTAGTAGGCGATGTTCTTGAGCGCGGTGTCCGGACCGTAGGCATAGCCCATCCGCTCGAACAGCCGCCGCAGCTCGCCGTCTGAGAACAGGAAGAAGAGCATCACCGTGTCGGCCTGCTTGGCGATCTTGTAGCGGTTAGGGTCGTCGCCCTCGGCGTGCAGGATCCGGTCGAGCCGCTGGATGTTCCCGTACTTGGCGCGGTAGGCGTCCCAGTCCAGCTCCCGGAGATCCTCGTATCCCTCGAACTGGCTGATGATGCCGTCGCCATGAAACGGAATGAACATCCGGCGGCTCATATCCGCCCACGTGCTCAGTTCCTCGTCGCCGATGCCCAGCTTCCCGCGCAGCGCATCGGCTCGCGTCGCAGGCAGGAGTGAGAGGACCTCCTGCGCGACGTCGCACAACCACGCCACCATGACGTTGGTGTAGGCGTTGTTGCGCAGGCCCCCCTCGGCGGCATCCGGATACTTCTCGTGGAACTCGTCCGGCCCCATCACGCCGTGGATCTCATAGCGCTCACGCTCGGGATTGAAGCGGGCGATCGAAGCCCAGAAACGCGCGATCTCCAGCATCATCTCCGCGCCGTAATCGCGCAGGAAGGCCAGGTCCTCGGTGGTCTGGAAGTAGTGCCAGATGTTGTAGAAGATCGCCGCGTTGACATGCCGCTGGTTATGGCTGAGATCGGGCTCCCAGCGGCCCGAGAGCGGGTTGAGATGCACGCGCTGGGTTTCCTCCTTGCCCTCGCTGCCGCTCTGCCACGGAAACATCGCGCCGCGCAGCCCGGCCTCGCGAGCTGCCGCGCGCGCCTCGTCCAGGCGCCGGTAGCGGTACAGCAACAGGCCTCGGGTGACCTCCGGCATGCGGAAGTTCAGGAACAGATAGACGTAGAGCTCGTCCCAGAACACGTGCCCGCGGTAAGCCTCACCGTTAAGGCCGCGGGCCGGCACTCCGGCGTCCAGGTCGGCGGTGTGATGCGAGCAGACCTGCAGGATGTGGCAGATGTGCAGCCGCAGCAGCAGCTGCACGCGGTCGTCGCCCGGCACGCGGACGTCGCACACCCGCCAGAGCTCGTCCCAGGCCAACGCATGACGCGCGAGCGCCTCCTCGAAGCCGGCGTAGCGCAGCGCTGACGTCCCGGCCTTCGCCAGCGTGTCGCTGATCGCGGGGTCACGCGAGGTGAAGAAGGCCACCATCTTCTCGACCCGCACCGTGACGCCCTGCCGGACGTCGAACGCGAGCACCTGCTGGATGTAGTCCTCCATCTGGTAAAGGCTGCGGTCGACGGCGAGCGGCTCGCCCCGGCCGTCGACGATGCGCGTCCGCGCCGCCTGGCTGATGTACAGGTTCGACTGGCGCGTCTGCACCTTCAGCGCAATCACCTCGGGCCCGAACGTCCTAGGTGACACCGGGTCAAGGTGGCGGCTCTCGAGCTGCTGGTAGCGCGCGACGCCACCGTTGGTCACCCGCCCGTCGAGGCCGGACACCACCTCCACCCGGCCTGACCAGTTCTCGGGTGTGAGCGTCCACTCGATGCCGCCGTGATGGAGGTCGGCCATGCTCACGAACCGGCGGCTGCGCAGCGCCGTCTCACGGCCGGCCGGGTCGCGGAAGCGCAGCTCGCGGATCACGGTCGCGGTGCGGATCTCCAGCTCGTGCCGGTAGTCGAGCAGCTCAACATCGGCGAGACGGATCGGATCCTCGCCCTCGATGCGCAGCTTGAGCACCAGCCAGTTGGGCAGGTTGACCAGATCCTCGTTGAGCACCGGCACGCCACCAAGGATCGTCGTCTCGCGGTTGTAGACACCGTGCCCGTACGTACCTGGGTAATGCACGCCGTCGGCGTCCTCCCACTCCGCCGTGCCACGCGCGCACAGGTAACCGTTGCCCGTCGAGGTCAGCGCCTCGCGAAGCCCTTCCTCGGCAGGATCGAATCCCTTGTAGGTGAGCCGGAAGCCGTTCACCGGGCTGCTCTAGGCAGGCCATCGAGCACGCGCGCTAGGCCCTCCGCGCCACCAGCCGGGAAACCGTGCGGCTGCACCTGCAGCAGCTTGCGCCTTCGCTGCAGGCGGGTCGGCGCCGCGTCCTCACCGGGCGCGCCACGCCAGCGAAAGGCCATGATCGGGCTCTTGTGCTCGATCCGTATTCGCAGCATTCGCAACTCCCTCGCGTCGCGGGCGGCGGCGAATCGGCATAGAAGGCTTCGCCATCGCTTAAGCGCAGCGACCTGGGCATCATAACGAAGACACCCAAAACGCCAATTGTTGAGGGTGGCCGACGCCATCTTCGCTTCGATCGGGCTGCTCGCGGCTGCACGAAATGCCCCTGGCCACCGTGGGTTCGTCCGACCGATTCGCGCACCACTGAGAATCGCCGATTGGGCGCTCCGGCTCGCCCGCGGCGCGGCAGCTCAGGCTATTCCTGCCCGGTCAGTTCCTGGCCCTCGTTGCCCAGGCGCGGCCAGGAGAGTCAGGACTTCGCCGATGGCGGGTCCCTGGCTGGCGGGCCCGGGCAGCGGCATATGCGGCTGGATCTGATAGCGATTGCGGCGGCCGTCCTTCTCTTTGACGACATAGCCGGCCGTGGCCAGGTCGGTGACGATGCCGTAAGCGCTGCGCTCAGTGATACCCACGCTGGCCGCGATGTCGCGCAGCCGCACCCCCGGGTCGTGCGCGATGCACAGGAGCACCCGGGCATGATTAGTCAAGAAACTCCACCGTTCCACACTCAGAATCTACCACAATTTCTAGAAATATATTGCTAGTTTCTAGTTTCCTATATAGTCTGAAATGCAGGCATCTCGAGCTGGATCCTGGGGGTTTCTTGACCAACCACGCCGGGGTGCTGCTGGACACCGCTGTCGGCTCACCACTGTCATGTGCTAGCCGCGCGGGGTCGCGTTCGCCGCGGCGTACTCGGCCTCCGTCACCGCGTCATGGAACTCGGTCGCGCCGATAGTGGTCGTGGTGTGTGACATCAGCGTGCTGGAGGTGGCGCCGTGCCAGTGCCGCTCGTTGGGCGCGATCCATACCGTGTCGCCAGCGCGCACCCGCTGCGGGGCCTCGCCTTCCTTGCAGACGAATCCATAGCCGGACGTGATCTGGAGCAACTGCCCGTACTCGTGCTGATGCCAGACTGTCCGCCCGTTCGGTGAGAATATGACGGTGCCGACGTCCACACCGTCGGTCTTCGGGAAAATCGGATCGAACCACACCTCGCCGGTGGCCGCCTTGTTCAGTTCCGACGGCAGGGTCTGAGCGTCGCCTCGCACGATCAGCATCGATCAGGCACCTCTCTGCGCGTTGCTCGCAAGCCTAAATGAACGGCCTGACCTGCCTCCAAGCGGGTCAGGCCGGGAACCCTGGTGGTTTGTAAACCGCCAGATCGCAAGCGCGGCCTCCGGAGCCGTGCGCCCAGCCATCGCCTCGGCGGGGGCTCCGGATCATCAAAGACGAAGGCCATACCTCTCAGTTGCGCGGGCTGTCGTATTCCCGGACGCGGGCCATCACCTCATCGCCCGCCTTGAGCCGGGCGCCGCAGTCGAACGGCGGCTGCGGGTCGTACTCGATCAGGAGCTGTGCCGCTTGCGCTGCGGTCCGGTCGGCGAGCAGTTCGGCGAGCCGCAGCGCCATGTCGATCCCGGCGGACACGCCCGCCGCGGTGATGATCCGGCGGTCTAGGTGCTCGACTACCCGCTCCGGTGTGGGAGTGGCCCCGCAGGCAGCCAGATCGGAGTAGCGGGCCCAGTGCGTGGTCGCGGTCAGGCCGTCGAGCAGGCCCGCCGCGCCGAGCACGAGGGAGCCGGTGCAGACCGAGGTGGTGAAGGTGGTGCTGGCATGCGCGCCCCGTACCCAGTCCAGCACCCGTGCGTCGGACTGCAGCGAGCGCGTGCCCCCGCCGGGGAAGACGATCACTTCAGGGCTCGGCAGATCCTCGAAGGTACCGTCGATGACCAGGCCGAGCATCCCGCTGTCGCTGCGCACCTCGCCTCTCGCGTGGCCGACGAAGGTGATGTCGAAGGTCGGGATTTGCTGCAGCACCTCGTACGGGCCGATCGCGTCGAGCGCAGTGAACCGTGGGAACAGCGGGATGGCGATGCGCAGCCGGCCAGTCATGCGGACGCTCCTTCGTGACGGGTGGTCGTGCGGAACCGCCTCCGGTAGGCGTCAGGACTGACCCCGAGGTAGCGGTGGAACACGCGCCGCAAGGACTCGGCGCTACCTAGCCCGCAGCGTTCGGCCACCACGTCGAGCGTGTCGTCGCCTGCCTCAAGGTCGGCGCGTGCCGCCTCAAGCCGGACCCGCTCCACGAACCGCCCCGGGCTCTGGCCGACCTCGGTGGTGAACACGCGGGTGAAGTGGCGCACGCTCATGGACGCCGCGGCGGCGAGTGCGGGCAGCCGGTGGTCACCGCCGGGCGCGGACTCGACGCGGCCCTGGACGGCCCGTACGGCAGAGCGCTCGGCCCTAGGCACCCAGACCGGCGTGGCGAACTGGGTCTGGCCGCCTGGCCGGTGCAAGAACATCACCATCCACCGCGCCAGCGTCTGGGCGACGTCGGTGCCCAGGTCGTCGGCCACCAGGGCGAGCGCCAGGTCGATCCCGGCGGTGACCCCGGCGCTCGTCCAGATCTGGCCGTCGCGGATGTAGAGCGGGTCGGGATCCACTTCAAGTGCGGGGTATTCGGCCTGCAGCGCCTGCGCCGCGGCCCAGTGCGTGGTCACCCGGCGCCCATCCAGCAGCCCCGCCGCGGCGGCGATGAAGGCGCCCGTGCACACCGCCGCGACCCGCCGGCACCGGCTGGCGGCGGCACGGACGAAGGCGATCAGGTCCGGGTCGGCGCTGGCCGCCGAAGAGCCGGTACCGCCCGGCAGCACGAGGGTGTCGATCCGCTCGCCGAGGCCGGGCAGCGGCACGGTGCCAAGCTCCAGGCCGCTCTCAGTGCGGATCAGACCGCCGCGCGCCGAGGCCACCCGCACCCCGTAACCGCCGTGCCTGCCCAGCGACGCGGCAGCGTCCCCCGCGTTGGCGAACACCTCGTGCGGCCCGGCGACGTCGATCGACTGCACACCGTCGAAGGCGACGAAGACCACAGGCAGTTCGCTCACGGATCCCACTCTCGCCGTGGCTCACCGATGGCGTCAACGACACGCTCCCCACATATTCGGCCATGGCCCCGGCCGGCCTACCGCCGGAGTGCACGTCAAGTCGGCGTGTTCGTTGAGCACGGACCGGGCAGCGGGCCGCCTCCGCGCTTTGCGGGTCACGCGCGGACCGGCCCAACCCCAGGCGAGACAGACTCCAGACCTCCTCGGTGTGAACTCGTCCCATGACGGTCGATAGAGGTCGCCGCAGCTGGTCACAAGCCAGTGATGGGCTCAACGAGGCGGGCCTACGACAACACGCGAACGCGGCCAGCCAGGCGGCTCTCACGGTTCGTCACCTCGACGGATGCTGGCAGAACTACGCCGCGGGCAACCCGAGCCGGACGATGACCTCGCCACTTTCATCGAGCTCGCCGGTCAGCGCGAACCCGAGCCGCTGGTAGAACCCGGCGGGCCCGTCGTCCCCCGGTACGAAGCTTGTCAGCAGTTCCGTAGCGCCCTCGGACCGGACCAGCTCCGCGATTTGCCGGACGACCGCCGCGCCGTGGCCGCGGCCCTGGTACCGCTCGTCGATGAGTAGCTTCCACAAGAACCATGGCCCGATGATCTCCGGCGGCTGCGGCTCCACGTTCCAGCTGACCATCACGAACCCGATTGGCCCGACCGGACCGGCCGGGCCAGCCGCAAAGACCGCTCGGTACCACGGCCTGGCATCCGGGTATTCGGCCGCCTCAGCCAGCGAGTCCCGCACCGAACTCACGAACTGCTCCTGCCCAGGTGCGACACGCAGCGCAAGGACCGCCCCGAGGTTCTCGTCGGTGATCTCTTCGAGGGTCACGGCCACGCCGTCAGGTTACAAGCCATGGCGGGGACGACGTTTATGGCCGCCGTGCCCGCGCTCATTGGCGCTGCCCAACTGGGCAAGCGTTGTGTGAGCTAGCCGCAGCGCTTGTCGCCCGCTCGGCCGATCACTTCGATGGCCGGGGCGACGTCGGCTGGCTCCGTCAGGAGACCGCCAGTTCGAGGAGGTTCAGCAGAAGACCTAGTCGCCGCTGAAGGCGGCCTCTGACCGGCGTCACAGGCCGAGACGAGTGTGCCGTTTGAGTCTGCCTGCGGCCACCCTCACGGGGCCGTCTGCCTCAAGTCGTCGAGGCGACTGAGGGCACATTCAAGCGCGTCGGTGAGCCGCTTGCGGTGACCGGTGGCCAGCAGGTCTAGCACTAGGCCGGTGAACGTTGCCTTTACTAGCGATGCCTCGCGTTCGGCGTCCTCGGGCTTGATGCCGTCAGCGATCAGGCCGTCGGCGATGTCCTCACGCCAGAACGAGATCTGCTCCGCACGCACATCACCGGGCAGACCGCTGACCGTGGCGTCCAGCGTGGCGGCTTCGAGACCCAGTCGCACCAGCGCCAGGTGCTCCGGGCTGCGGTTGATCCACCGCCACCAGCGCCGCTGCAGCTCCGCCGTGGAGAGGTGAGGTACTTGCCGTCGCCACCGCCCTTCGACTTCTCGCTGAATCTCAGCGGCTCGCCGCAATGCGGCGACCACCAGTTCGTCCTTGCTGCCGAAGTGATGCACCAGCGCGTTGACCGACACACCCAGTTCGCGGGCGACTGGCCGCAGTGACACTCCGGCGACGCCGTGCCGGCCGAGGTAGCCGACCACCTTGTCCAGCAGCTCGGTCCGTCGTTCGAGGTCAGGATGGCGTCCCATCAGACGCGCATGCGATGGCCCGCCGGGTCGAGCACAGGTTCGGGTAGCAGCCTCGCCGGACGGCGCTGGCCGATGATCTCCACCTCGAACATCGCGCCGGGCACGACGAGCTCGCTCGGCAGGTAGCCGAACGCTAGCGAGCGGCGGCTGTAATGCGCATACGCGCCGGATGTCACCCAGCCCACCACCGCCCCGCCGTGCCAGATAGGCTCGTCGCCGACGACGTCGGCCGGTTCCGCCGGATCGGGGGTGATGTCGAAGTAGCCGAGCGCTCGAGCCGGGCCGCGCGCCAGCTCCGCCTCCACCGCGGCACGGCCGATGAAGTCATGATCGAGCTTGAGCGATCGGTGCATTCGCGCTTCCACCGCCGTGTAGATCGGGCGGTACTCGCGCGCCCACGTACCGAACATCTTCTCCATGCGCAGCGACATCAGCGCCCGGAACCCGAACAGGCCGATGCCGTATGGCTTCCCAGCCTGCCACAGCAGATCCAACAGCGCTCGCTGGTACTCCGGTGCGACCCAGATCTCGTAGCCAAGATCCCCGGTGTAGGTCATCCGGCCGACGTAGGCGGGGATCATCCCAACGTCGATCCGGCGGAACGTCATGAACGGGTAATTCTCGGTCGCCAGAGAAGCGTCGGTGACCGATTGCAGCACGTCGCGGGCGCGCGGCCCGGCCAGCGAGAGGCCCACCACGGACAAGCCCAGCACGTCGAACCGCACACCATCAGCGAGGTGGCCAAAGAACCAGCGCGAGTGATGCGCTTCGGCGACTTGCGAGCCGAAGAGAAAAAAATCGTCTGTACCGACCCGCGCCACGGAAAACTCCCCGACGATGTGACCGTTGGCATCCAGGGCGGCGGTGAGGTTGATCCGGCCAACTCGCGGCAGCCGGTTGGTGAACAGCCGCTGCAGCCAGTCGGCGCTGCCGGCGCCGGTCACGCGGTACTTGGCGAAGTTGGAGCACTCGGTGAGCCCGACGCGTTCGCGCACCGTGGTGCATTCTTCAGCGACGGCCGGGTAGGCGTTGGAGCGGCGGAACGTCACGTCCTCGCGCGGCTCCTTCCCCGGCCGCTGGAACCACAGGGGATGCTCGAGCCCGAAGCTCGCGCCCCATACCGCGTTGTGGGCGGTGAGCCGGTCATAGACGGGCGTGGTATGCAGTGCCCGGCCGGCCGGGAGCTCCTCGTTGGGGAAAGTGATACGGAACCGGCGGCTGTAGCTCTCCCGCACCTTGGCATTGGTGTAGGCGAGGCTCGCCCAGTTGCCGAAGCGGGCTACGTCCATCGCCCAGATGTCTTCACCCGGATCGCCGTCGACCATCCAGCGTGCGAGCGCGAGGCCAACACCGCCACCCTGCGACAGCCCGGCCATCACCGCGCAGGCCACCCAGCAGTTGCGCACGCCGGGCACCGGGCCGACCAGCGGATTGCCGTCCGGCGCGAAGGTGAACGGCCCATTGATCACCTTCTTGATCCCCACGTCAGCCAGCGCCGGATAGTGCTTGAACGCGATCTCCAGCGACGGGGCGAGCCGGCCGAGATCGGGGGCCAGCAACTGCTGGTCGAAGGTCCACGGCGTCTCACGGGGCGACCAGGGCACGCACGCCTGCTCGTACGTGCCGAACAGCATCCCGCCGCCCTCCTGGCGGATGTAGAGCTCGCCGTCGAAGTCCAGGCCCATCGGCAGCTCGTGTCCGGTGGCCGCGTTGTACTCGGCCACCTCATCCATGTCTTCGGTGATCAAGTACATGTGCTCCATCGCGAGCACAGGCAGCTCCAGGCCGATCATCCGGCCCACCTCACGTGCCCACAGCCCGCCAGCGTTGACGATGTGCTCGGCATGGATCTCGCCGGAGTCGGTGATGACGTCCCACGTGCCGTCGGGGCGCTGGCGAAGGTCGCTCACCCAGGTGTGCTGGCGGATCTCGGCGCCGGCCTGCCGCGCGCAGCCGGCATAGGCCCGGGTGACTCCGGTCGGGTCGACGTGACCCTCGGCCCGGTCGAAGAGCGCACCGATGAAGTACTGCTCCTCCAGAAGCGGGAACATCCGCTTTGCCTCGGCCGCCGAGATGATCTCCATATCCATGCCGAGGTAGCGGCCGCGGGCCTGGGCCATCCGCAACCAGTCCATCCGCTCCCGGTCGCCGGCCAGCATCAGTCCGCCAGGCATGTGGATGGAGCAGTTCTGGCCGGAGCGTTGTTCGATCTCGCGATACAGCCCGACGGTGTACTGCTGCAGCTTCGCGACATTAGGGTCACCGTTGAGCGTGTGCATGCCGCCCGCAGCGTGCCAGGTCGAGCCGGCGGTGAGCTCCTTGCGCTCAACGAGCACGACATCCGTCCAGCCCAGCTCGGTGAGGTGGTACAGGACCGAGGCGCCAACCACACCACCGCCGATGACGACCACGTGCGCGGAAGATTTCATCGAGGCATCCCTGCGTCCAAATTTTCCCGGTACAGTCGTTCCGACTATAGGACCCTGGGGGTGTCGTGCATGGGTAAGCTTCTCGATCGGCTCGCCGCCGGGCCGGTGATCTGCGCCGAGGGGTATTTGTTCGAGTTCGAGCGCCGCGGCTACCTGCAGGCCGGGGCGTTCGTACCAGAGGTGGTGCTCGAGGAGCCCGAGTTGGTAGCCGGACTGCACCGGGAATACGTGCATGCCGGATCGGACGTGGTTGAGGCGTTCACCTATTACGCCCACCGCGAGAAGCTGGCGGTGATCGGCCGTGAGGGCGACCTCGAGACGCTGAACCGGCAGGCGCTGCGTATCGCCAAGGAGGTCGGCGCCGAGCACGACTCCCTGGTGGCCGGCAATATCTGCAACACCAACGTCTACGACCCGGGCGATCCCGCGACGCATGCGGTCGTCCGTGACATGTTCGCCGAGCAGGTCGGGTGGGCCGCCGAGGCTGGCGTCGACTTCGTGATCGCCGAGACCATCGACTATCCCGGCGAGGCATTGCTCGCGCTGGAAGCAATCAGGGCGCACGACCTCGATGCGGTGGTCACACTCACTATTCATCGCCAGCCCAAGGTCCGCGGGGGCGGCCCGATCGGCGAGGAATGCCGTCGCCTGCAAGACGCCGGGGCCGATATAGTCGGGCTGAACTGCCAGCGCGGGCCCGCCACCATGCTGCCGCTACTCGGTGAAATCCGCGCCGCGTGCGACGGCTATATCGCCGCCTTGCCGGTGCCGTACCGCACGACAGAGGCCGAGCCAACGTTCCAATCGCTCACTGACCAAGATTGCGACCTGATCCCGGATGGGCGGCCATTCCCGACCGCGCTAGACCCGTTTCTAGCCAACCGCTACGAGATGGGCGCGTTTACGACGGCGGCGGCTGCGTTTGGAGTCAACTACTTCGGCATCTGTTGCGGCTGCGCACCTCACCACGTCCGCGCGATGGCCGAGGCACTCGGCCGCACGCCGCCGGCGAGCCGGTTCAGCGCGGATATGAGCCGGCACGCGTACTACGGCACCAGCGAACGGGTCAGCCAGCATTACCGGGAGTTCGCCAAAGAACTATAGGAACCCGGCGAACAACGCGACGCTCCGATATTCAGCGGCCTCTCCGGGGCCCCCCGTGGAGTCGCCGACCGCGACCAGTCGGAGCATCCGGGTTTGATCAGTAGCCGACGCTAGACAGCGTGCTCCGCGTCAGACACCACGATCGCACGTACGCGAAGACCAGTGCATCTACGTCGTCTCCGGCGCCCCGCCGATCGACCTGACCGCGCGTGCCGCGCCGAACGGGCTGATCGGCGCGGGCTGATTTCGGTCTGGCCGACCCAATGGTGCCGCCCAGAGCAGCCGGTTCTGCGCGCTTGTCTCGCGGCGTGCAGCCTGGTGCGGCCCGGCGTTGCGGCGGCGCGGAGCCCTCCGGCCCCGGTGTGGAGCGGACTCAATATCCACACTTTCTCCACGGCCGCTGCGACCGGCCAGCACAGGCCGCGGCTATGTTTGCCGGAAAGCCCGTGACCGGGATGGGGGGTGAGCTGATGAGTTCAGGCATGGTGGCGCTGGGGCGCGCCAGATCGGGCGTCTGGCCAGCACACTGAGCGCTGGGGCGTTGAGGTCCGGGTCGCCGGGGCGGGCACGGCCATGATGAGGACCGCAGCTGCACTCGCCTGGGCCGCCGGGCTCGCCTTTGGCCTGCCCTGCATCTACGCGATCTGGTATCTCGCCGATCGCGGTGATGTCTGGACCTTCCTGGGCTTCCCGACCTACGGCAGGGGGCCCCTTCGAGGACGTCGGGATCCAGACCACGGTGCCCCTGCTCCTCTTGTTCCTGCTGGTGTGCGCGGCGGAGCTCGTTACCGGGTGGTTGTTGTGGCACCGCCGGCGCGCGGGCGCCGTGCTGGCCCTGGCGCTGTTGCCGGTTGAGTTCGCCCTCTGGATCGGATTCGCGCTGCCATCGGGACCGGTGCTAGGTCTGGCCCGAGCGGTGCTGGTCCTGCTGGCCTGGTCTCCGCTAAGCCGGCGCCGGGCCTAGCCCCGTCTTCATGGGAACTGTGCCTTAATCGTTTCCGCTTTTGCCTCGGCATCGGTGAGGAGGTTGCTGCCGTCGCCCTGGGCCGCGAAGCCGCAGGACAGTGATCGCTCCTGCGTGCGTGCCTCGGCGGTGCCGGCGATCGTCGCGCCGGCCGCGTCACTGACCTTTGCGGCGGTAGCGAAGCAGTTGGCCCCCTTGTCGTAGCGTCGGCACGCTTTCTGCGCAGTCACGTAGACAGTCTGCAGGCGATTCCCCGGGGAACCGATACGGCGCAGCTCGCGGGTGCACACGTGAAGCGCGTTCTTGAGCTCGTTCATTTTTGCCCGCGTCATCGTGATGTTGTTGGCCCGGAAGGACTTGTCGATCTTCGTGTGCAGTCTTGTGACCGCCGTGATCCACCCGAGCTCCGCCGCCGTCATTGGCGTTGCGGTCGGTGCCGGCGTGCGCGCGGCCGTGCTGCCCCCGGATGCGGGCGTGGACGTGGCCCCATGGCTGGCACACCCGCTGATCAGCAGGAAAGCAACACGGCAGTGAGGCGAAAGACGCGGCGGCGGGTGGTGGCTGGCATGGTGGCCCCCAAAAGCGGCCGATCAGAACCCCCGACGTAGGCGCGGTGCTTCTAGGGAGACGGCCGACGGTTGCAGGTAAGCACACCGTCAAGTATCAGTCAAGAGATAGTCAAGTAACAGTTTAGCTAGCTTCGATTTTCGCGACCTTGGCTCGCCGACCAGGCCTGCGACGGCGCGAACCACCCGAGACTGTAAATCTGCTCACCGCCGGGATCAGGCAGCAGCCACGATCTCGAGCGTATGGCCAGTGGGATGGACTGGCCGAAACCGGCCAGCGCGCCATAGCAAGGCGGCTCAGGGTGCGGACCAGCAAACCTCATCTCCAGCTAACGCGCACGTGCGCAGATTGTCCCATCTGCCCCTAAGCGTGCTTATCTCCCTAGAGTTCAGAGCCACGCAGATCGGCGGTTATCTTAAGTCCATTTTGAATAAGCCCTGGTGAGGCACGGGTTTTGCGTCGTAGACATGTAGCTGATGAGAGGTTCCCGGGGATGCTCAGACCTCAAAAGCGGCAGCAACAAGGGGATGGACGCAGGTCACAAGGGTGCCACGGCTTCCGCTGCGTCGTATACACGACTTAAGATAAATGTGTCCACGACGCAGGCTGAAGGCCCGTCCAGCTGCATCATGGACACCCGAAACTGACTTCAGATAACGGCGGCTCGGCGCGCGGTTATCAAGAGCTCGCCGCACTATTGGCGATCTCGACCACGGACGAGCAGCAGGCGGCCCAGGCCGTATGTTTATGCACGGCCAGCGCTGGACGTGAATGCGCGCTTCTGCCACTGTGAGGTACGCCTGTCCGCTGGAGGCTCTAACACGAGCAAGCCCCGCTCTTGGCGGTCAGGCGGCCGGGCTCGGTGCCTTCGTGCCGGTCGCACAGCGGCAGTGGCCGCGTCAGCCGGTGCACCTCCCGCTCGAGTTCCTTCCGGCGCTCCGCCGTGGGGTGCGGCTCCCGGGCCAGCAGCCGTGCCAGATGCTGCTCATGGTCACACACGGCGCTGGCGCCCTGACCGCAGTGTCCATCTGGCCGGGATCCGCGCCCGGTGGGATGACGGCCATCAGTTGTATCTCACCCTCGGGTCGAGGGCCGCGTATGCCACGTCGGCCAGCAGGTTCCCGGCAATTATCGCGAGCGTGGCGATGAGGGTGAACCCGAATAGGACCGGATAGTCGACGGTGACCGCGGCGTTGTAGAACGCGAGGCCCATGCCGTGGTAGTTGAACACCACCTCGATGAAGAGGTCCCCGGCGATCAGCGCGGGCAGCGAGAGCCCGAGCAGGGTGATGATCGACATCAGCGAGTTCCGGAAGACATGCCCCCACAGCACCCGCCGCTCGCTGGCGCCCTTGGCCCGCGCGGTGCGGACGTAGTCCTGCACCAGGTTGTCCATCACCGAGGAGCGCATGTACCGGCTCCACAGCGCGGACAGCCCGAACGAGTACACGGCCACCGGCAGTACCAGCGCCCTGGGCTGGGACAGGATCTGGGCCACGGTGGTGCCCTGCGGGGCGAACGGCGGGAACAGGGGGATGTCGATGGCGAACCACTGGATGAGGAGCAGGGCGATGAAGAACGTGGGGGTGGCATAGCCGATAAACGCGATGCCGGTCAGGATGTGGTCGCCGGTGGTGTAGCGCTTCACGGCCTGGTAGAGGCCGAGCGGGATGCCGAACAGCAGCGAGACCGCGGTGCCCAGGAGGACCAGGATGATCGTCTTCGGCAGGTCCTGGGCGATCAGGCTGCCGACCGGCTGGTTGAGCTGGTCCGAGAAGCCGAGGTTGCCGTGCAGCATGTTCCCGGCCCACTTGAGGTATTGCAGATGAAACGGCTGGTCGAAGCCCCACAGCTGGTTGTAGTAGGCGATCTGCTGCGGGGTCGCCCGCGGGCCGAGCAGCGCATGGACCGGCCCGCCGCCGGGGAACAGGTCGACCAGCGCCAGCGTGAAGACCGTTACCAGGAAGGTGACCAGGAGGGCCTGGAACACACGGCGGATCAAGAACCCGGTCATCGCGGCACTACCCCGCCTGTCGGCCGGTCACCGCCCGCCTGCGCGGTGGTGTCATGACTTCCTCCCGTTCCGGCCAGCGTCTCACCGGCGCATGCCATCCGCCAGTCCCGTCTCGGCTGCGGCCATGCCCACGCCGCACCCGGACAGGTTCCTGGCAGGTCATCGTGCCGTTGGCCTTGCCCCCGCTGGTCCAGGACACGCCACGGAGCCGTGCGTGGCGGAAGGTGGCATCACAGGGGCCAGGCCCACAGGAGACCCGCAGGACCTGTCCGTGGGTTGCCACCACGATCACTGGCAAGACGGTCGGACTCTCCCGGGCGCCTAGTGCCTGTTCTGGTCCGCCTGCTAGGTGGCGGGTTGTGCGCCCGGCCGCGTGGCCTGGGTGGCCATGCGCGGCCGGGCGCGGGGGTGTCAGCACAGGTCAGGCGCTTGGTGCGGCCTGATGCCGGTGGGCGGTCCGGACTCGGTCCAGGAGCACCGCGACGGCGGCGGCCAGTACCGCGGCGGCGACGGCGATGAGGGCGATCTGCCAGCCGGGCATGCCGCCGACGATGACGGTCTGCACCGGGGGCGGCGCCCCGCCGCCGCCCGCGGGGGGGACGGGGAGGGCGAACGCGGCCGGGGCCGCGGTGGCGGCGGCCAGCAGGGTGGTGGCCAGTGCGGCCAGGATGCCGGCCAGGCGGCGGATGGACCGGAATGAGCGGGTGCGGTTCATGGTGACCTCCTAGTGGTCGTTGCTGGGGTTGAGGTGCCGGCAGGTGCTGGCGTGTGATCACTGATCGTTGGCGGTCTGGGCTTGGAGCTGGGCGCGCAGCCGCCGGGCCTGGCGGGCAGCGCGGCGCAGCCGCCGCTCGGCGCGCTCGGCGCGGCGGGTGGCCCGGGCCAGCGCGAGCGCCCGCTGCGCCTCGGCGGCGGCGAGCCGCTCGTGGTGCTGGTCATCGGCGAGTTGGGTGAGCTGGTACATGGCGGTCATCTCCTTTCCCGGCGGTGGCGTGCTGGTTGTCGTGTTCCACTGTCACCGGGCGGGGCGGGCGGTCACCATACGTAGCCGCGCACAGGACAGGCACAGGACAGGCACAGGAGGGGCACGGGATTAGGCTGTGTGGTGAGGCCGTGGGTGCGCTGGTACCGGGTGGGGGCTGGCGCCGGGCGGGCGGAAGGGGCAAGGGGCTGTGGTCGATGGGCCGGTGACCGGGCGGGCCGGGCTGAGGTTCGGCGGGCTGTTACGGCAGCTGCGGGATCAGGCCGGGCTGACCCAGGACGAGCTGGCCGAGGCCGCGCGGGTGAGCCAGCGGGCGGTCAGTGACCTGGAGCGCGGCATCAACGCCACTGCCCGCAAGGACACCGCGGTGCTGCTGGCCGGGGCGCTGGGCCTGGACGGGCGCAGGCGTGAGCTGTTCGTAGCCGCAGCCCGGGGCCGCGGGCCGGCCAGCGATGTCCTGGCGGCCGCTGCCGAAGCACCTGGGGCGGGGGGATCGGCGGCGGCGGCCAGCCGGACGCTGCCGGGAGACATCGCGGCCTTCACCGGCCGCCAGGCCGAACTCGGGCAGCTGATGGCTCAGTGGGCGGCGGCCGCGGGCGGCGGGGTGGTGTCGATCCACGCGATCGGCGGGATGGCCGGGATTGGCAAGACCACCCTGGCGGTGCACGCGGCGCACCAGCTGGCCGGGCGGTTCCCCGATGGGCAGTTGTTTTTGCCGCTGCACGGTCACACCCCCGGGCAGCGGCCGGTGGACCCGGCCGATGCGCTGGCCAGCTTGCTGCTGGCGGCCGGGGTCGCCGCCCAGGCGATCCCGGCAGGGCTGGACGCGCGTGCGGGATGCTGGCGTGATCACCTGGCGGGCAAGAAGATTCTTTTGGTGCTCGATGACGCGGCTGGGCATGAGCAAGTGGGCCCGCTGCTGCCCGGCAGTGCCGGGTGCCTGGTGCTGGTCACCAGTCGGCGGCGGCTGGCGGCGCTGGAGGACGCCGCGGTGCTCAGCCTGGACACCCTGGCCCCGGAGGAGGCCGCGGCGTTGCTGGCCCGCCTGGCCAGCCGCCTGGACCTCGGGCCGGGGGATGCCGGGGCCGCTGAGATTACCCGGCTGTGCGGGTACCTGCCGCTGGCGATCGGGATGCTGGGCCGCCAGCTGGCCCACCACCCGGCCTGGACCACCGCGGGCCTGGCCGCCGAGCTGGCCGCGGCGAAACAGCGGCTGGAGCTGATGACGGCCGAGAACCTGTCGGTCGCCGCCGCGTTCGGCCTGTCCTACCGGGATCTGACCGCAGCTCAGCGGCGGCTGTTCCGCCGGCTGGGACTGCACCCCGGCGCCGACATCGACGCCTACGCCACCGCCGCGCTCAACGGCACCACGCCCGGCCAGGCCCGCCGGCACCTGGAAGCCCTCTACGACCAGCACCTGATCACCCAGCCCGCCTCCGGCCGGTACCGGTTCCATGACCTGATCCGCGAGCACGCCCAGACCCTGGCCGCCGCCGACGACCCGGCCGCCCGGGACGCCGCGGCCACCCTGCTGCTGGACTACTACCTGCACACCGCATGGGCCGCCGGCCAGCACATCCCCTCACCGACGAATCCCGAAGGGCTTCCGCCGCCCGGCCGCCCGGCGGCCAGCGCGCCGCCGATATCCACGCCACAGCAGGCAGCCGCATGGCTGGAGGCCGAGCGCGCCAACCTGCAGGCGGCAGTCGGCTATGCGGCCGCCACCGCGCGGCCCTTGTACGCCATGTCGATCCCCGCCGCGATGGACGGTTTCCTGCAGACCCGGGGTTACTGGGATCAGGGTCTCGTCCTGCACCAGGCCGCGCTGGACGCCGCCCTTCAGGCCGGTGACCGGGCCGGCCAGGCCCACGCTCTTATGATGCTGAGCCCCATGCAAGCCATGACCGAGGACACCCGGGCCGCCGCCGTCAGCGCGACCCGGGCCTTGCAGCTGTACCGCGACCTCGGCGACCGGGCCGGGCAGGCAGAGGCCCACACCATGATCGGCTTCCTGCACGGTGGCACCGGCGACTACCCGGCCGCCGCCGCCGAACTACGCCAGGCACTGGAGCTGTTCGGTGACCTTGGCCACCGGCGCGGGCAAGGCGACGCCCTCCACTGCCTAGGCACCGTGCACCTCTGTACCGGGGACTACCCGGCCGCCGCCGCCTGCCACCGGCAGGCACTAGAGCTCTACCGCGACACTGGTTATCGGTCTGGCCAGGCCGATGCCCTCCTGCGTCTGGGTATGGTGCAGCGGCTGACCGGCGACTACCCCGCCGCCGCCGCCTCCTTGCCGCAGGCCCTGGCGCTCTTCCGTGACCTCGGCGACCGCCACCAGCAGGCCGACGTTCTGGCCGAGCTCGCCGCGGTGCAGCGGCTGACCGGTGACTACCGGTCCGCCGCCGCCAGCAGCCAGCAGGCCCTCGAGCAGTTCCGTGACCTCCGCCAGCGCACCAGTCAGGCCTATGCGCTCAACGAAGCCGGTCTCGTGCAGCAGCTGACCGGCGACTACCCGGCCGCTGCCGCCGGCCACCAGCAGGCCCTCGAGCTGCTCCGCGACGCCGGCGACCGGCTCGGCCAGGCCGAAACGCTGAACTGCCTCGGCGAGCTATCGTCCCGGACCGCGGCCAGCCGGCAGGCCCGCCGGCACCACGCCCAGGCGCTGGCCATCGCCCGCGAACTCGGCGCCCCACCGGAGGAAGCACGCGCTCTGGAAGGCATCGGCCACAGCCATCTCCGCGACGGCCACGCCAGCGAAGGCACCGCCTGCCTGCGGCAGGCCCTGGCCATCTACCAGCGCATCGCAGCCCCCGCCGCCCTCCGGGTCCAGGAAACCCTCCTCCAGTTCAGGCAAGACAATCTGGCCCCGGCCCCGGAGCGGTAAGCCACCTGCCCCGAACTCATGCTTAAAGCTGCCGTAGCCAGTGATCTGATGCTTTCCGGACACAGAACGACCGATTCTGCATGCGAGCACACGTAATACCAGGACTTCGAAAAGGCGAGCATATCGGCGGGTCGGCGCGCATTCTCTTCCAGCCTCTCCGTCGCCGCCAGGCTGCGCCGCGCTCGTCGTGCGGGCCGTGGCGGGTCGTCGCCGTCCTTCTGGGACACCCCGCTCGCGCAGGCGGCCGCAACCCCGCGGCCCGGGCTGGCTACTCGTCGGGCCGCTCACGCGCCCGGAAGGTCGTCTGATTGTGGAGCTGAGCGAGGCCGCTCAGCCGAGTACGGAGTGGCTGCTGCCCTGAGTTGGGGTGCGCCGCCGCGAGTAGTGCTCCAGGTTCAAGATTGATCCGGTGTGCGGCGCCACCCACTGCACCGGGCGCGTGTCGTGGTCACCGCCGTCCAGCCAGTTCTTGATCAGCGCGAGCATGAGCAGGCCGATCACCGGCGCATTCTTGAACTGGTTGCCGCTCGTCCCGATCGCCACGAAGAAGCCGGGCAGATCGGTGCCGTCGTAGATCGGGATCCAGTCATCGGTCACGTCGTATAGGGCGGCAACGCCGCGCGGGCGGGTGGGCACCCGGACGCTCGGGAAGCGGCGTGCGAGCCGCAGCGACTGCCGTTCGTAGACTGCGACGCTGGCCCGCTCGTCGAGGCGCTGCGGGTCGTCGAGCCAGTCGAGCGGATCGCACTCGGGTTCCATGCTGCCGACGAGCAACTGGCCGCCGGGCAGAAAGCGGAAGTACGCACCGAGGTCGGCATCACTGACGGCGGGCCCGAGCTTCCCGGCGAGTTCCGGCGGCCCGTCCAGGACGTGTACCTCCTGGCGCAGTGGCCGGGTCGTGACCCCGAAGTCGGCCCCGACGCCTGCCATCCGATTCACCGCGGCAGAGTACGGCCCTGCCGCGTTGACCACTACACGCGCCGCGATACTACGACCGTCGTTGAGCGTGACGCCGCAGACGCCATTCGCGTCTCGGTTGACGGACATGACGGTGCGGCCGAACACCGACCCCGCTCCCAGCGCCGAGGCCGCGGCCCAAAGGTTGTGCGTGGCAAGCTGCGGGTCGTCGACGAAGCCACCGTCAGGTGTGTAGAAGCCACCGAGCTCGCCGACCGGGTCGTTCCAGAACTGCGGATCGTCGGGCAGCCGGGGCGGGTAGAAGCGGTCGGCCGACAGGTACGAGAAGCGGTCGCGCAGCTGCGCCGGGCCGAGCAGCTCGTAAGGGATCCCGAGCTGGTCGTAGAGGGCTAGCACGCGGGCACTGTCGAACGACGGGCTGTCCAGGACGAGTGCGCCGGTCGGGACGTACCGTGCCATCGCGGTTGGGTCGACGTGGCCGAGGTGTTCGCCCCACTGCTCCCATGTCTGTTTGGCTTCCCAGGCTAGGGCCACTCCCTCGAACGTCGAGTAATGCATGCGCACGATGGCCGAGGACGCGCTGGTTGAGCCCTGGCCGGGGCCGGACGCCGCCTCGACCAGCGTGACCGGCAGACCGGCGCGGCTGGCGGCGAACGCGACGCTGCACCCCACCACGCCGGCGCCGATGACGACGACTGGAACGGCCACATGACGAGTATGCCCGAGCGGGCTGCGTGACCCGGCGCCGTCATCTGTTACGCGTTGGCCTTCCGGTATCGGACAGTTGACGATCGATCAGACCTCGGCACGAAGCGGGCGCTTGCCACCGGACTGGTACGCGGGCAGCGCCTCCTCATCGCAGTCACGCTCATCAGCCAGGCCGGTGGCCATTCAGACGGAATGCTTGGAGTTTCAGTGAGGGGCCGTCTGCCGGGGGGCACCGGGCAGGCCTAGCGTCCGGTTGCCCTGCGCCGGGCCCGGGCTTACCCGGCCCAGAGCTGGTCGAGCGCGGACCATCGCCGACGCCGGCGTAGAGATCGTGGAGCGGTCCGGCTCGCCGGTGGCGACAATGGCCACGTCCGTCTCGAGGGCATCTTCGGCGAGCCGGGCCGATCAACCGTCGCTGACCATCTCGTCACCTGGAACGGCGGTGAACCTGACCTGACCCTCAGCGCGCAACTCAACGCGCTCGGGGTAGCGCACACGATCATCGGCGACGCCGTGCGACCGCGCCGCTTCGCCGATGCGACGGCGGAGGCCAAGAGCTCCACCGATGCGTGCAAGCCCGTGATCCCGGCGAACGCCGACCACGCACCGCTCTAGATGTTCCCCGGCGCGCCACATCGATGCCGAAGCGGCTTGCGGTGCGCCGGTGCGCGGGGTTGGTGTCCCGTCGGTTCGCAGTTGCCGGGTGCCGTGCAGGGCCGAGGTGGCTCAGCGATGTTTGACTCCTTGACTGGCCGGCTTCGCTGGCTCTGGCGGTTTGGCAAATGTCCTGGTAGAGCGCCTGGATGCATGATCGGCGCGCGCCGCGATCGCGGCCTGATCGGGGATGACGGTTTGGCTGAGCGAACCGGGCCGCGCCGTCAAACAGCGGGTCGAGGCGCTCACCGACGACCTCGCGGCGAGGCCCTACGAGAGCCTCGAGCCGGACGAGCTCGATGAGCTCATGGCCACCCTCGAGCCGCTCGCCACGCTGCTACTCGCTGCCCAGGATTAGGACGAAGGCTCTGGTGGTTCAGTTCGGCTGAACGCGCCCGGCCAGATCGTGGTTCGCTCGGCGGACGCTCTGACGAGCCAGCGTCTCGAATGACTTTCCGAGCGACTCGGTGAACGGCCCGCTGATCACGATGCCTGGGCTCGATCGCCCTTGGCGGGGAGCGCACCTCCAGCTCTCGCGAGCGAGAGTTCACATCGACGTGCCGGGCAGAACCGTCACGATTGAGCGGTCGGGCCGATCATAAGAACGCACGCGAACGAGCCGGATAGAGGTCCCGGGAATGAGGCTGCGCAGCAAGCGCGGAGATCCGGAACCGCCGTCATGCGCGTGACTGGCGCTTGGCGATGCGGCCCATGGTGACGACAGAACGGGCAAGCTGTATTCGTGACGAAGGCAGGTCGGGGACCCGGCGAGTTCGACGACGGTGCGCTGCTTGCGCTCTTCGCTGCGATCGCCTCCCGAGACGACGTCGGGGTCACGCGAATGCTCGATCAAACACCTGGCTTGGCCACCTGCCCGCTTCGGGTCGGAGCGACCCGCCAAGATCCCCGCCCCTGCTTCCTTATCCCGATTCGTCACCACGTCTACACGGGCGACACGGCCCTGCATGTCGCCGGCGCCGCCTATCACCGTGGACTCGCCGAGACGCTCGTCGCACAAGGCGCTCCGGTTCGCGCCCGCAACCGAAGGGGAGCCGAACCGCTCCACTACGCCGCAGATGGACGCACGGGCGCGGACTACTTGGATTCGAATGCGCAGCGCGAGGTGATCTTTTACCTCATCGCTGCTGGCGCCGACCCGGACGCGATCGACAAGAGCGGTGTAGCGCCGCTGCATCGAGCCGTAAGGACCCGGAGCTCGGCCGCGGTCAGCGCCCTCATCGACCGTGGTGCCGATCCGCTGCTGATGAACAAGAGCGGTTCGACCCCCCTCCACCTGGCTGTCCAAAATACGGGCAAGAGCAACTCTGGGTCGGAAGCGGCCAAGGAGGAACAGCACCGGATCATCGCATTGCTACTAGAACACGGTGCGAGCCGTACCGATCTCGACGCAAAGGGCAAGACCGTCGAGGCCGCCGCATCGAGCGGTTGGATCCGTCAACTGCTCGACAACTACTGATAGGCCTTGCCGGGGGACCAGCTACCCCGCGAGAGCCTGGCCCGGGCCTCCGAAGCTCTGCGGGCACGGCGATATGTACTCGTCGTCGGCTGATGCATCAATCGATGGCTGCGCGCCCGATTCGGCAGGGCTGGCCTGCTGCAGAACGCCGCACAGCGCTTGTCCGTTAAGACCCGGTGGCGTCAGGACTCGCCCAGGTTATGAGGTCTTTCACGGCGGCGTGGGGGCTGTCGGGACGGCCTTCCAGGCGGTGCCGTTCCAGCGCAGAATCCAGACGTCGCCGGCGAGGCCGAAGGTGCCGACCGCCCAGGCGTTGCTGGCGGATGTGGCGGTCACGCCGTTGATGGCTGCGTCGTCTCCGGGGCTCGGGCTGGGCACCCGCTTCCACGCGGTGCCGTTCCACTGCAGGATCAGGGTGTCGCCGAGCCCATTGCCGTCGGTGTAGCCGACCGCCCAGGCGTTGCTGGCGGAGGTGGCCGCTACGCCGGAGAGCCCGTTGAGGTCGAGGGATCCGTTCGGGCTGGGCACCTGCTTCCACGCGGTGCCATTCCATTGCAGGATCACGGTCTTGTCGCCATTCACCCCGTTGTGGGTGGTGCCGACCGCCCACGCGTTGCTGGCGGAGGTGGCTGCCACGCCGAAGAGGGAGCTGCCTTCGCTTCCAGGGTTCGGGCTGGGCACCCGCGTCCACGCGGTGCCGTCCCAGTGCAGGATCAAGGTCGCGTTCTGGGCGTAGCCGACGGCCCAGACGTTGCTTGCGGAGATGGCGACCACGCCGTAGAGGACGCTGTTGAACCCCGGGCTCGGGCTGGGTACCCGCGTCCACGCGGTGCCGTTCCAGTGCAGGATCAGCGTCTTGGCGCTGGCGAACTCGGTGTCGCCGACGGCCCAGGCGTTGCTGGCGGAGGTGGCCGCCACGCCGTAAAGGACGTCGCTGGCTCCAGAGGGGCTCGGGCTCGGGCTGGGCACCTGCTTCCACGCGCTGCCGTTCCAGTGGGCGATCAGGGACAGGTTCCCGGCCAAGCCGACAGCCCAGGCGTTGCTGGCGGAGGTGGCCGCCACGCCTTCGAGGAGGCCGCCCGCGTTCAGTCCCGGAGTCGGCACCCATTTCCACGCCGTGCCGTTCCAGCGCTCGGTATGGGTGTCGCCGGCTGCGACGGGGCCAAGGCCGACAGCCCAGGCGTCGCCAGCAGAGGTGGCCGCCACGCCGTGAAACTCGCCCTGAAAGGGGAAGGATGCGGCCACGTCCTGAGATCTGGCCCCGGCTGCGGCCGGCACCGCGGGCGCGACCCCGGCGGCCACCCCCGCCAGCAGTAGCGGGACGGCGAGAACCTTGACCGAACGCGTGGCGAACTGGGGCATGCGCACCGGCTGCCACCTCCCCCCCTTGGACAGCCCGCAGGCCCGGCCGGTCCCGTGACCGGGACAGGCGGCCCGCTGGCATCGGCGAAACAGCCGCAAGAGGAGGCGGGACACCACTCGCAGCCCTGAGCATGACAGGGCGCACCGTCTACTGCAAACGGGCGAACTCCGCGCACTCGGCGGCAAGGAACCCCCCGTTCATCGGTCCGCCTCGCGGGCCCGAAGGACGTGAATGGCCTTGGCCAGCTCCCCGGGCCGCCAGGGGCAGCAGCGGAGTTTGCGCAAGATGTGCCAGGTCTTGAGCTAGGCGTCGGCGCGTTCGCCGGGGGTGCGCAGCCTGGCGCAGGCGGAGTTGGCGGCTTTCTGGGTGGCGGGCTTGTTCCGGCCCCGGCAGGGAGTGCGCGCGTGCTCACCAGCGCCCGGGGTAACCCTTGTCCGCCGGCACGATCAACGCGGCGGCCGCCAGCCCACGGATAATGCCCCAGATCCGCGCGCAGGTCAGGTCGTGAGCAGCGCCCCGGCAGCGGCCCAGAGACCCACAAGATCTCACCCTCAGAGCTGGAGATGACCTGCAGGTTCATGCCATGGCGGCGGTGCTTGCCGGAGTAGAAGGGCCGGTCAGCAGCGAGGCGGCCGATCGGGATAAGGGTGCCGTCGATGACCACGAACGCATGCCCGGCCTTCGCCGCTGCCAGCGCCGCGGGCAGCTTCGGGGCGCGGGCTGCCAGCACGGCCACGGCGGACGAAGGTGATTGCGGTGATCGCTTCATCAATCATGGGTTTCACCTCCCCCCAAGCCAACACGCCGCCGTGATCAGCCCAAGCAGGCGGCCGCCCCAAGATCAGGACGAAAAGGGCTCACTGCGCCTGACCCCCGTGCCGCAAAGGCAGCGGAACCCGCACCCGGCGCGGCAAATGAGGACGTTCGCCCCGAGGACGCCGATGCATAAACATACGGCGCGGCCACTCGCACGTTGGACCATAAAAGGGGCGGCCAACTTCGCGAAGCCAGGTTGATAATCGCGCGCAGTCCCGCCGTTCTGTACTGATCGCGAGCGGTGGCTAGTGACGGCACACGCGGGCCCATAACAACTCGTCGTTCTGCCGCTTTTCGCCATGAGGTCAGTCAGGGTGGTGGCTCGGGAATTGGGTGGCGGGCGAAGAAGCTGATGAGTCCGTCGGCCACGGCGGCGGGGTCTTGCATGTGCAGGAGGTGGGAGAGGCCGGGCAGGTCGAGTGGCTCGGCGTTGGGCAGCCAGTGCAGCAGCAGCTTCTGCCGTTCCGCGAATATCGGTGGGCTGGCGGTCCCTAGGACGGCGAGCGCTGGCTGGTGGATGCGGCGGGCGTGGTCTTCGGTGAATGGCCATTGCTGGACGGCGGGCATTTCCTGGGTGAAGAACGCGTCGGCGTCGGCGACCGCCTGGTCGAAGGCTCCGGGCAGCCCGTGGTCGAGCGCAGGACGGTAGCGGGGTCCGAAGACGCCGCGGAAGAAGGTGTCGACGGCCCCGGCCTTGTCGCCCGCGCGGTAGCGCTGGAGGGCGGGCATGATGACGTCGGTGCCGAACTGCTTCTCGGCGTCGGTGGGTGCGGCGGGCCGTGCGGCCTCCATGAGGGTGAGAGAGTGCACAGCTTGGGGGGCGTCCAGCGCGAGGTGGAGTGCTACCGGGACGCTGGAGGAGTGGCCGACGATGTGGGCCCTGGTGATGCCGAGCTCGCGCATCAGCTGGTGGCAGTGGGTGGCGTGCGCGGCCATGGTGGGCGGGCCTGCTAGCGGGCCGCTGCCGGCGAAGCCAGCCCGGTGGTAGTGGAGCAGCTGGTAGCGGCTGGTCAGTGCTTGCTGTTCCAGGAGCGGCTCGGCCCATTTTGCGCCCCCGCCCCAGTGGATAAGGACGACGGGTTCCCCGGCGCTGATTCCGCGTAGCTCGTATTCCAGTTTGGTCCCACTGACGCTGACCTTGTTCAGCATGCTGGTCACACCTCCTGGACCGTGGACGTACGGGGAAGGCTGTCTGTCTCCTCGGCCCGGTGCAGGCCGAAGGCGTCGTGGATGGAGCGGTCGGTGAGCCGGAGCAGGACAAGCTCGCGGTCGCTCGCGGTCAGCTCGATATCGCTCCGGCTCATGTGCTGGTCCTCCTCATGATTCTCGTTGCGCGTGGCCGGGCGGCTGCGCAGGGGCACCGGAGGTAGGTGCTGCCTGGGCCGCTGGCGGATCGGTCTGTCCGGACGTGGCACGCGGCCACTGTGACCTGTGCCGATACTGGCAGTCAACTGCGCTGGAGCACGCCGGAGTCCCGGGTTGGGTTGCTGCTGCCGCTGGCGGTTTCCATCAGGTGACGGGTGGTGGTCCGGCGGCGCGGGCGCGTGGCGGTGATCCACAGGGCGGCGGGGCGGCCCTGGTAGTAGGCGGGAGCACCGTTCGGGCGGCGGGCGCTACGTCTCGGCTCGGCGGGGGACTCCCTGGAGGTGGATCCGCGGCCGCTGGGAGGGCCGTCATGACCGCGCTGGAGGCTGTTATGCCCGGCGCGGGCACCGAGTCCGGCAGTGCCCGGATCGTGGTTGTCCTGGCCGCCCCAGCTGAGGGATTCAATAGCCCCGGTGAAGTGATGGCCGGCCGGGCAGCTGATCATGGCGCTTTCCAGGGGCCCGTCGGTGGAGCGCATGGTGAACCGGCAGCTGACCTCGGCAGGCAGCCCGCATCGCACGGCGCCGTCTTGGTCCAGGTAGGCGGGGCAGTCTAGGAACATCATCGTGGCCTCCGTTGATCACCAGGTCTGGGTGCACGGACGGCTGCCGCGGGCATGTGATGCCGGCAGCGTGGACAGCCGCGCCCGCTGCGGGTAATAGTGAGCAATGCCGGCTGGGGCGAGGGTGCGGTTCATCGGGTCCTCCCGGATGGTGGGTGCACCTGTGAGGAAAGACTCGCGGTTCCCGTTCTCGCCAGCATCTGCTGAAGGGGGTATATCTCCCCCGGCCAGGTCATAGGAGACGGCGAGCCGGGTTATAGGGCGTGTAAGGCCGGCCGGCGTGCGTGGAAGGGGGCGCAGACGGCACAGTTCCCGCAGCGGCAGTCGGGGTTGCCGGCCGAGGTGAGCTCGCTGGTGGGCCGCGGCCCCGAGATAGCTGCTGTGCGGGAGCGGCTCCGCGGCGGCCGGGTGGTGACGCTGACCGGCCCGGGCGGGTGCGGCAAGACCCGGCTGGCGCTGCGGGTGGCGACCCTGGCCGAGGGCAGCTTTGAGGACGGCGCCCGGCTGGTGGAATTGGCTTCCCTGGCCGATCCCGCGCTGGTTGCGGTGTCCGTCGCCGAGGCGCTGGGAGTTTCGGAAGAGGATGCTGTGGACCCGATGGCGGGCATCGTGCGGGCGCTGGGGGACCGCGAGCTGCTGATCGTGCTCGACAACTGCGAGCACGTCGTGGAATCGGCGGGACGGGTAGTGGTGATGCTGGCCAGGCAGTGCCCCCGGGTGCGGATTCTCGCCACGAGCAGGGAACGCCTGGACGTGCCCGGCGAATCCGTGTTCCCGGTGCCGCCGCTGGGCCTGCCCGAAGACGGTTCGGTCGGTGCGGTCGCCGCGTCCGAGGCCGGCCGCCTGTTCGTTACCCGGACCCACGCGGCGAGCCCCGCGTTCGCGCTTGCCGAAGGCAACTCGGCCGCGGTCGCCGAGGTGTGCTCCCGGCTGGATGGCATGCCGCTGGCGATCGAGCTGGCCGCGGCCCGGTGCCCGGCGCTCGGGCCGGTGCAGCTGGCGGCCCGCCTGGAGGGCCATCCGGGGCTGCTGTCCGGCGGCGCCGCGCGGCCGGGACGGCACCGCTCCCTTGAGGCCCTGGTGTCCTGGAGCTATGACCTGCTCAGCGACGCCGAACGGCGGCTGCTGGCCCGGCTGTCGGCGCTGCGCGGCGGATTCGACCTGGAGGTGGCCGAACGGGTCGCCGGTGGCGAGCCGCTGGCGCCGGAGGCGGTCGCCGGCCTGCTGGCGAGCCTGGCCGGCAAGTCGCTGGTGCAGGTCCAGGCCGGCCCGGTGATCCGTTATTCGCTGCTGGAGACCGTCCGCCAGTTCGCCGCCGGCCAGCTGGCCGCTTCCGGTGAGGAAACCGCGGTGCACGCCCGGCTGCTGGAGTGGGCGCTGGAGGCGGCCCGGTCGGCGGATTCGGCCCGGCCGGGCGCCGAAAGGGCGGGCTGGCCGGATCTGCTTTCCGCCGAGCAGGCCAGCATCCGCGCCGTGTTGTCCTGGGCGCTGGGCGGCGCCGAGCCGGAGGGGGGACGGGAACTGGCGGCCCGGCTCGCCCGGTGGTGGATCGCCACCGGCCGGTACAGCGAAGCAGGCCAGTTCCTGACCGCCGCGGCCGGCATGCCGGCCGCGGCGGAGCCCGGTATCCAGGCCCGGGTGCTGCTCGGCGCCGCCTGGTCGGCGTTTCACCTGGGAGACATCCGGCGAGCAGCCCCGCTCGCCGCCGACGGCATCGCCTACGCCCGGCAGGCCGGCGAACCACAGCTGGAAGTCTGGGGCCGCAACCTGCTGGCCGCCCTGGCGTGGCACGCCGGTGATGCGGACCGGATCGTCGCCGAACTCGAAGCCAGCCGGGCTCTGTCCGGCCAGGCCGATCCGGCGCTCGCGGCGCGAGCCCAGGTCCTGCTGGCCATGGCGGCCTTCCTGGCCGGCGACCTGGCCGAGCAGCAGCGGCACGGACAGCTTGCCGTCGAGCTCGCCCGGACGGCGGCGGGCCAGGAAGGGCTCGCCCTGGCATTGACCGGCCCGGCGACGGGCGCGATCGCCGGAGCGGGCATCCAGCCCGCCACCGTGGCCGCGCTGGATGAGGCCGCGAACGTCCTAGCGGCGCATCCGGACCGCTTCGCCGAGACGATCATGCACCGGTTGCGGGCGGAGCTGTTTGCGACCCTGGGCCAGCTCGATGCGGCCGAAACGGAGGTCGGGCTGTGCTGGGCCGTGGGACGAGGCGGCGCCTTCCGGTTTGTGGAATACGCCGGCCCGTTGGCCGAGGCCCGCCTCGCCGCCGCGAGGGGCGACACCGCGGCCGCGGCTGGGGCGCTGCGCCGGGCGGCCGACGGCGGGCATCGCGTCGCAAGTGTCATGTTCGTTCCTGCTGCCCTGGCCGGCCTGGCATGCCTGGCCGCTATCGCCGGTGACGAAGCCACGGCGGCAGCCGTGGTCGCCGAGGCGCGCGCCGAACTGGGCGGCCGCCGTCAGGCGATCACCATCGCTGCGCTGCGCTACGCCGAAGGCGTCATGGCCTGGCACCGGGGCGAGCTCGCCGCCGCCGAGCACCTGGTCCGCGAGGTGACCGTGCAGTGGCACCGCTGCGGTGACCGGATGGACGCCTGCGACGGCATAGAACTGCTCGGCGTGCTCGCCGCCGCCCGGGAGCGCTTCCCCGACGCCGCTCGCCTGCTCGCCGCCGCCGACGCGGCCCGGCGCCCGCTGGGGTACCTGGCACCGGGATTCACCGCCAACCGCGGCGCCGCGACAGCCGCCGCCAGCCAGGCCCGGCAAGTCCTCGGCGACGACAGTTTCGCCCAGACATGGGAACAAGGCCGGGAACTAACCCTCGACGACGCGGTCGCCTACGCCGCCCGCAAAGGCGGCGGCCGCAAACGGCCCGCCACCGGCTGGGCAAGCCTGACCCCCGCGGAACTGGAGGTCGTCCGCCTGGTCAGCGAAGGCCTGCGCAACGACGCCATCGCAACGCGGCTGTTCATTGCCCCCGGCACCGTCAAGGTGCACCTGTCCCACATCTTCGCCAAGCTCGGCATCGCCACCCGCGCCGAACTGGCCGCACAGGCAGCCCACAGGACCTGACCGCCAGATGAACTTGGGTAAGACATCCGCCCTCTGTTCGCGCCGCCACACCCGGTCACAACCGAAGACGATCCGCCGCCCCCCTCGCGGCGGCCCCGCCTGGCCGTGGATCAGCACAAATGCGCCCGCGCCGCATGGCGGCCCAGTCTCACTGTGACGTTCGGTTATCTGTCGTGTAGAGGTCCCAGCGCGGGAATTGGTCTTGGCGGCGGGAACTGGTGCGCTGACCGGCCCGCGGTTACTGTCGGGACGGTGAGCCTCGCGGATGCCTGGGAACACAACGCCGCGGACTGGATCGCCTGGGCGCGGGCGCCAGATCACGACGATGTCTTCTGGGAGGGCACCTGGCCAGCCCTGGTTGAGATTTTGCCGGATTCGGCGGGCCTGACCCTGGATCTGGGCTGCGGGGAGGGCCGGGCCGGGCGGCAGTTGCTGGCCGTGGGGCGGCGGGTGCTGGGCATCGAGCGGTCAGCCACGCTTGCGCGGGCTGCGGCCACCGGGTCGCCCGTGCTGCCGGTCGCGCAAGCCGACGCCGCCAGGCTGCCGCTGGCTGATAGCTGTATCGACTTGGCGGTGGCGTCCATGTCGCTACTGGACATGGACGACTTTGCGGGCGCGATCGCGGAGACCGCCCGAGTGCTGCGCCCGGGGGGTGTGTTCTGCTTCGCGATCGTGCATCCGTTCGACTCCGCCTGCGACAGCGGCGCCGCTAGCGCCCCCTTCGCAGTATCACTGCCCTACCTGACACCCAGGCGTTATGAAGATCGTTTCGACTGTGACGGCCTTAGCATCACGTTGGCCAGCATGCACCGGCCGCTCAGCGCGTACACCACGGCGCTGTTCCGGGCGGGCCTGGTGATCACCGGCCTGCGCGAGCGCGGCGACCGCGAGATTCCGTGGCTGCTGGTTATCCGCGCCGAGAAACGCTCGTAGGTTCGGCAACCACGGGCGCTCAAATGCCGGCCGGCATCTCCGGGCTGCTGAGGACGAGTTCCCGGGCGGCATCCCCGGCGGCCTGCCCGCATGCCGCGCGGCGTTGCCGGCACCGCCCTCGCCCGGTACCTGGGATAGCGGCGGTCCCGTGGGCATGCTCTGTCGGCGACGTCCGGAGCGAGAGCTCGCCGAGCTCACCGCAGCCTGCCCCGAGATGACCGCCCTGGCCAGCCTCGTCACGTCATTCGCAGCCCTGCTGGCCCCCGACCCCGGCAACGACGCCAGGCTCCGCCAGTGGATCACCGGCGCGCGCACCGCGGACCTGCCTCACGTGCACTCCTTCACCCGCGGCCTCGACCTGGACATCCAGGCCGCCACCGCCGCGCTCACCCTCCCGCACCACAACGGACGCACCGAAGGAGTCAACACCAAGACCAAGATGATCAAAAGAACAGATGTACGGACGCGCCGGCTTCACCCTGCTGCGCCACCGGATCCTCCTCGGATTAGATCACATACGGTCACCACCGAAAGTGCGACAGAGCCGTTATTTTTACAGTCCCCCCACTCCTTCAGGGATGACACAAAGAGGCTTCGCTATGCGCGGGATCGTGTTGTCGGCTGGCGCGATCCGCGGCTTCCCAGATCCGGGTGTTCTGTGTCGGCTTCTGGCGACTTCGGCGTTCGCAGGGTTCCTGGTATTTGCCAGCCCGGGCACCTTTGCCGCTCGCCCCCGGCTCACTTGGTGGCGCTGCCTGGCCAGTTAGTGTTCGAGACCAGCTCCGGATGCGGCCCGGTGAAGGCGGCGGCGCAATCGGGTTGCCGGGCAGCTGGTATTCCAGCCAGGCCGTGGCGTAACCGAGCAAACCGCCCGGGTTGCCTGTGGGGTTCTCGATCGAGGTGTGGTCGGCCGGCTTGCCGTCGGAGCTGAGGATGATGCCGGGTGGGGCGTGGACCGAGGTGCTGAGGAAGAACGCTCTCTCCGTGGCCGGGCTGGCGATGATCGAGTCCGAGAACTCGTAAGTCGAGATGAAGAAGACGGGCCGGGTCAGCGCGGCGGGGTGAGCCATGCAGTCGATCACTGGGATCAGCCCGACGAGGGCATCTGGGAGACCCGCGGCGGCCCCAGGAAGTTCCTGTACTCGCGGCTTATGTGCTGGGTGGCGATCGAACGGGCGATCCGGCTGGCCACCCGCCGGGGCCTGCCTGCCGATCTGGAGCGCTGGCGGAAGGCCCGCGATGCGATCCACCGGCGGATCATCGACCGCGGCTTGTCACCAACCCTGAAGGCGTTCGTCCACTACGAAGGCGGCGACGTCGTCGACGCGGCCGTTCTGCTAATGCCGCTGGTCAACTGACCCTAAGTGGCTATCCACCCTGAACGCACTCACCGCCAGCCCGGTGTCCGATTCGCTGGTCTACCGGTACAACCCGCGGGCCAGCCCGGACGGGGTGCGCGGCGGTGCACAACGGTACGGGGGCGGGAACGCTCTCCCGCCGGTGCCTAGGTCAACGGCGGGGGGGAGCATCTAGGTAGCATCGTGGTCATGGTGCCGGAGGATCCCGGGGTGGGCGGCACCCCTGCCGCCGCTGCGCCGCTCGATCCCGAGTCAGCCGAGTGGCTCCTGGTGCTCGCCGACACCGGCCCGCGGCGGGAGGCAGCGCTGGCACGGCTGCATGAGTTGCTGGTGCGCATCGCGGGGAGAGGTCGCCAGGCGCGGCCCGCGGCTACGGATCACCGGCCCCGAACTCGATGACCTGGCATACCAGGCCGCGGCCGACGCGCTGGTGGCCATCACCGGCAAGATCGGGCAGTTCCGCGGTGAGAGCCGGTTCACCACCTGGGCGTGCAAGTTCGTCATCTTCGGCGTGTCGGCCAAGATCGGGCGGCACTTCTGGCAGAACCCGGGCGTGCCGCTGGACGCCGAGGACTGGGATCGGCTGCCGGACCGATTCGGTTTTGACCCCGCGCAGGAGGTCGAGTGGCGGGATCTGCTGGCCGCCCTACATCGGGCTGTGGATGAGGAACTGACCCTGCGGCAGCGTGAGGTCTTCGTCGCGATCGTGCTCAACGATGTTCCGCTGGACACTCTGGTTGTTGAACTTGCCTCTAACCGCAACGCGATCTACAAGATGTTGTTCGACGCCCGGCGGAAGCTGCGGGCCACGCTTGCCGCTGGTGGCTATCTGGGCCAGGACACTTCGAGGAACTCATGAACGGCTGGTCAGCGCTGGACCGCTTCCTGCGGACGGATCCGCGCGACGTGGGATGCGCTCAGGCGATGGAAGTACTGCACGTCTATGCTGAGCTGACGGCCGCGGGCGGCCCTGCCGAGGAGCGCTACCCGGGCATCGCGGCGCACCTGCGCGCATGCGGCCCGTGCGGTAAAGACTTTGAGGGCTGCTGGCCGCGCTGCGCGACGAGGCGCACTGCTGGCGCCGATGGGAGGACCGCGTCTCTCCTTCCCGATCATCGCTGGACTGCCGGCCACGCCGCTTCCCTCGTGACACCATCTGGCGAACCCCTGACCGGTTGACCGCGTGGCGCAGGCGCGCCTTGATAACGTTCGGCTGCCGGATTGGAGCAGTGCCCTGCACAGTGGGCACAACAAATCCCGCTCCGCCAATTCAAGCGCTGCCGCGAAATCAGGCTGCTTTTCCCGAGGCAGGCAACGCACAAAGGCCCGGTTTCCCTGCGCTCGTCTGGCCTCGGCCACCAGTCAACATCCCCTCCACGTCCACTCTGAGCACTCCGCCAGCTGCGGCCACAATGTCGATGCCGCGAGGCGCGGTCGCCTGGCCCCCGGAAGCAATTCGCCCGCGTCCTCGAAAAGGAGGACGCCATTGCAGAGCAGGCTCCATCTACGGTCGCGCCCCACCATATGGATTCCGAGTAGCTGACGAATCTCGCGGCAGGCCGGGCCAGTCATGGCAGTCATGGGGCGAGCCCCCGTTCTTCCAGTGCCAGCTTCAGTGCGCGCAGCGCGCAGAACGTCCGGAACTTGAGGGCTCCTGCCGGTATTCCCAGCGCTGCTGCCGCCTCGGCAACGGACCGACCGTGATACCAGGTCTCCAGCAGCGCCCCCCGGTACTCGGATCGCAGCGACCTGATCGCGTCGGCGACCGCCCGGGATTCCAGGGCACAGACCGCCTCATCCGGGATCGACAGCAGCCCGAGGACGCCCTCGCCCACCTCATGCGGCCGCGCCTTCCTGGCGCGGAACGAGTCCAGGGCCCGGTTGCGGGCGACAGCGAACGGCCACGGCCTGGCCGGGCGATCGGCGTTCGCCCCCGGGTGCAGCCATGCCCGCGGCAATGTCTGCTGCATGATGTCCTCCGCGCGCTGCTGGTCCCCGCTCATCAGGTGCAACGCGCACTACAGCAGCGGGCCTGCGTGCGCCGAGTCGAGCACGCGCACCAGCCCCGGTAGAACAGGACGACGCTGAAGCGGGCGGCCAGGGCGTCCGGCAGGCGAGGAGCGCGGCCGCCGGGAGGAGCCACTGTGAGCGCCGGGGACCGGTCGCCCGGGTGCAGAAATGTCATCTGAGTCATGCACCGTTAGTGCCTGCACCTTCCGCGGGTCTTACCAGTGCCGTCGGCGGACACGCTGGCGCCACGCTTGCGCGGGCGCGGGCCCGGTGTTGCGGGCGGCAAAGGTCTCGGCCGGTGCCGATGTCAACGGGCGCCAGGGCAGCCGTAGCTAGCCAGCATGGTCACGGTGCCGAGTGAATCGCACGGTTCCTCAGACCCTGTCACCGCTGCCCGCTCGAACCTGAATCAGCGGAGTGGCCTTTGGGTGCACGCCGGTAACGGTCCGCGGCGGCAGGCAGCGCCGGCCGCGGCCCGCGCGGCACGCACGCGTCAGCACCGGGGGGTACCCGCATCGTCTCGCCCGATCTGCGCCCGGCTCTTGCTCGTCTCGAAGGAGCGCGAGCCGCCCGCGGTCATTTGTGCGCCGAGGACGTAAGACCCCGGCCGCCGTGGACACCAACAAGAGGTGAGCGAAACAGCGCGGCGACGGTTCGCCGCCGACCAGGTTCCGGCCTCGCCGGAGGAGAAGGACAGCAGATGAAGATCGTGTCACCCCAGTGGCGGCTGACGGCCCCACGCGCCAAAAAAGCAGGAGAAGCAATGCGCTTTCTGACGCGCAAGAAGCCGGGCCCGATCCTGTTCACCCTCGCGGCGGCGGCCGCAGTTGCCACCATCCCCGCGGCCGCCTCCGCCTCGACCCAGGCATCCCCGGTGGTCGGGCACGTCTATGTCAATGACAACACGGCCGGGACAAACACGATCGGCGCGTTTAACCGTCACGCTGACGGAACGCTGACCCCCGAAGCCGGATCACCGTTCACCGCCGGCGGCGCCGGAACGGGGGCAGGGCTCGCCTCCCAGGGCGCGCTGCAGATCTCGCCGGACGGCCGGTTCCTGATCGCCGCCGATGCCGGCAGCAACCAGATCTCGGTGCTACGGATCCACGGGGACGGCTCGCTCAAGCTCGTGCAAGATGGCGTCGTCTCCTCGGGCGGCCTGCTGCCCGTCAGCCTCGCGGTCCACGATGACCTGGTATACGTCGCCAACTCCGGGAACGGCGGCAGCAACTACACCGGCTTCCAGCTCGGCCCTAATGGCCGCCTGGCGCCGATCCCGGGCTCGACCGTCGCGCTGCCCGATGGCGCGCAGCCCGGCGACGTGCTGTTCAACAGTACCGGCACCAAGCTCGTCGGGACCCGCGTCGGGACCTCGCAGATCGACAGCTTCACCGTCGGCGGCGACGGGCGCCTGGCCGCCGCCCCGGGATCACCCTTCACCGCGCAGGGCCTTGGCCCGTTCGGCAGTGAGTTCCGCCCGACCAACCCCGATCAGCTGTTCGTGTCCAACGCCCACAACGCCGGCGCCGGCACCGGCACGATCTCGGCGCTCAGCGACTCCGCCAACGGGACACTATCGTCGATCGGAGCCTCCCCGTTCGCAGATCTCCAGACGGCTCCTTGCTGGGTGGAGATCACCCACGACGGCCAGTTCCTGTTCACCGTGAACACCGGATCAGGCGAAATCTCCCGCTACTCGATCGCCCCGGGGGGCGCGCTGACGCTGCTCGGCAGCACGCCGGTCGGCGCCACCGGCGGCGTCGGCGCGGTCGACGCCCGCCTGGGCCCCGACGGGCACATCCTCTGGGTGGACGAGAGCAGGATCGGCGCCGTCGGCGCGTTCGCCGTCAACGGCGGGGACCTGACGGAGCTCGCCAGTTCCCCGACCTCGCTGCCCGCCGGCGCCGCGCCCGCAGGCATCGTCGTCACCTAGCCAGTACACCCTTGAAACGCGGAGCCGGGGGCGTTACGCCCCCGGCTCCGGCCATCCGCGGCGCCTGTGGGGCCACCGCGGCCGGGGGGTCATGCAGCCGTACTGCGAGTGGCGCGGAGATTCTCGGAGCCGGGCTTCTTGCTATAGACCTCCGACGCCACGATGACAACCCCCACAGGCAGGTGCTGCGATCGGGGCGTCCCCAGGGCCGCGTGGGAATACCGTGTTGGGTGCCAGAACTTGGCCACCATCCTTGACCAGGGCTTTTACGCAGCTCGCTGGTATTGATTGATTAGGCCGCCGGGTACGGGTCGGGGCTTGATCCGCTCCCGCGAGAAGCCGGCGACAGGATGGCCGGGGCGGGTGCAGCTGACGGCTCCGACGGGTCGCCGCCGTTGTCGTGTCGGGCAGGTGCGTCAGGCGCGTCGGTGCAGCTCACGGGCCAGGCCGACTTCTGGCACCCCACAGGCCGGGCAGGTCCCTGCAGCGGCCGTCTACGGCCGTCCGGCTTGTTTCGCGTCCGCGGTGATCTCGGGAACCTTGATCTTCGGTGCCTGCACCGGAGGGATGCTGATCGTCTCCACCTGCGGTATGGCGATCGGCTCTACCGGCGGTATGGCCTCAGGCCCGGCGGCGGCCGGGTGGCCCTCGATGGCGGCCTCGGCCGCCGCGACCTCGGCGTCGCCGAAGTCGGCGAGTGATGCCGAAGGCCCAGCATCTGGCCCGGCGGGCGTCATCTTCTCGAAGAACCGCAGCAGCTCCACCGGTACCGGCATGACCAGCGTGCTGTTCTTCTCCCCGGCCACCTCCACCACGGTCTGCAGCAGCCGCAGCTGCAGCGCCGCGGGGTCGCGGGCCATCACGTTGGCAGCCGCGGCCAGCCGCTTGGACGCCTGGTACTCACCGTCGGCGGTGATAATCCGGGCGCGGCGTTCCCGTTCGGCCTCGGCCTGGCGGGACATGGACCGCTTCATGCTCTCAGGCAGCGAGACATCCTTGATCTCCACCCGCTCGACCCGGATGCCCCACGGCCCCTCGGTCGGCTCATCGATGATCCGGCGCAGCTCCCGGTTGACCGCGTCCCGCTCCGACAGCAGCTGGTCCATCTCGGACTGGCCGATGATCGAACGCAGCGAGGTTTGCGCCTGCTGGGACACCGCGAACAGGTAGTTCTGCACGTTCACCGTGGCCTTAATGGGATCCACCACCCGGAAGTAGACCACCGCGTCCACCCGGACCGTCACGTTGTCCTTGGTGATGCCATCCTGGGCCGGGACCGCAAGAGCGATGATCTGCATGTTGACCTTCTGCATCCGGTCGCCGGCCGGCCTGATCACCGTCAGGCCCGGGCCGCGCGGCGGCGACTGGATCTTGCCGAACCTGAACACGATGCCCTGCTCGAACTGCTGCACCACCCGCACCGAACGGCCAGCCGCGACCACGCCGGCCACGGCAAGTACCACCAATATGATCACGATCGCGGCAATCACTGCTAACCATCCCTCTCCGGGAGCACACGCCTGCTTGGCAAGGCACTCCGGTTCCGACCGGCTTACGCCAGCCCTCGTTCTACTATCACGGATAGAACTCATCAGATGTTCACGCGACCGGTGACCAGGGGCCGGAGTGTCGGCGCTTCTGGCCGGCGCGCGCCCTTCACGGGGTTCCCCCATGGTCGGTCGGCGGCGTCGCGATCGGCGTGGACAAGCTTGCTGTGACGCAACCCGTCCCCGAAAGTGAGGCTGTGTGCCTCCCTGGCGGCACCCTTGCGCCGCGCCTGCCAGCCGAAAGGGTGAACCAAACGCCGTTACTACCCGTGTTAGTAGATATGAACGACATCGAAACCAGCGACCCGCCCCGACATCCAGCCGCGCGCCGGCGCTTGCGCGGCCCGGGTCAGAAGGCGCTGGCCGCCGTGGTGCTCAGCGGCGTTGTGCTGGTCATCTTCGGGGGACTCACCCTGAAGACGGTGCTGGTGATCGCTGCTGTCAGCGCAATCGTCGCGGCGGCCCGTCGGTACCGGCCGAAGAAATGATCGCACCGCAACCGCACACAGGTGGCCTCTCTGCCCCTAATTTCAGGCCCCGGGCGGGCCGCTGGGCGGGCAGTCCGCGAACATCCGTGTCAGGGCGCCGGCACTATCCGCCAGGGAGTGGCAGTGACCCGGCCAGAGGGCAGGCGTGACGAGATGCCTGCCTGGCTGCTATGGGTGATCGTCGCCGCTGTCCTGGGCGGCGTCGAGATGCTGAGCCTCACGCTCGTCGCCGGGCTGCTGGCGGTCGCCGCCGCGGCGGCGGCGGTGACGGCGGCGCTAGGGGTAGGCGGCGCCGGGCAGGCGGCCGCCTTTGCGGTCACGAGTGGTCTATCGATCGCCGTCCTGCTGCCGGCGCTGCGGCGGCACCGCCGGAGTTTGACCACGCATACACGGAGTGGGGTTGCGGCGCTGGTGGGGCAGAGCGCCCAGGTCCTGGAGCTTGTGGATGCGCAACATGGCCGCGTGCGGATCGGCGGCGAAGTCTGGTCGGCCCGTGCCTACGTCCCCGAACAAGTCATCCCGGCCGGGGCCGTCGTCGATGTGTTTGAGATCCGGGGTGCGACCGCGCTCGTCTATGCAGAGGAAACAACAACATGATCGTGATAATCATTGTCGCCGTGGTCGCCGCCCTGATGTTCATCGGCTTCGGCCGGACGGTCCGCATTGTGCCGCAGGCCCGCGCCTATGTGGTCGAGCGGCTGGGCTCTTACAGCCGGACGCTCGATGCCGGGCTCAACAGCGTGGTCCCGTTTATCGACCGGGTCCGGGCGCGGGTGGACCTGCGGGAGCAGGTGGTGTCGTTCGCGCCCCAGCCAGTCATCACCGAGGACAACCTGGTCGTCCACATCGACACGGTGCTGTACTTCCAGGTCACCGATCCGCGGGCGGCCACCTACGAGATCGCTAACTTCATCCAGGCCATCGAGCAGCTCACCGTCACCACGCTGCGCAACGTGATCGGGGGCATGGACCTGGAGAGCACGCTTACCTCGCGTGAGCAGATCAACGCCGAGCTGCGCGAGGTCTTGGACGAGGCCACCGGGAAGTGGGGGATCCGGGTCAACCGGGTCGAGCTGAAAGCCATCGACCCGCCCGGCTCGATCAAGGACGCGATGGAGAAGCAGTTGCGCGCCGAGCGGGACAAGCGGGCCGCAATTCTCACCGCCGAAGGCGGCCGCCAGGCCCAGATCTTGACCGCCGAAGGTGCTAAGCAAAGCGCGATCCTCACCGCGGAGGGGGCCAGGCAGAGTGCCATCCTCACTGCCGAGGGCGAGCGGCAGTCTCAGGTGCTCGTCGCCCAGGGGCAGGCCGAAGCCATCGGCACCGTCTTCGAAGCGATCCACCAGGGACGCCCGGACCCGCAGTTGCTCGCCTACCAGTACCTGCAGACATTGCCCAAGCTGGCGAACGGCGACGGCAACCACACCTGGCTCATCCCCAGCGAACTGACCCGAGCGCTAGACGCGTTCGCATCCGGATTCGGTGACCGGCGAACCGAACCAACCAGCACGCCAGCCCCCGCTGCCTTGGTAGAAGCTTCGGGAGAAACAACCGGGGCGCCGCAGCCGCCGGTGGTAATCCCAGCGCGGCCGGCGGCAGGCCCACGCTCCGTTCGGGCCGAGCAAGCGCCGGGCACGCAGCAGCTCGAGCGAAACGACGCCCGGCGCACCGGGTGACTGCCAAGACGCTAACAGGGCGTGAGAGCTTCGTCGGCGTCTAGGTATCCCACCGCACCGGATGTTTGCGAAGGGAGCGAGCACATGGCTGTTTCGCGCACCCCCGCACCGGCGAATCCCGGGCCGGCCGCCCACACTCTGAACGGGGCGGCAGCCCGGCCGCCGTATCCGCCGCCGCCCATCCCGTTCCCCGATCAGGCCTTGTGGGCCCGGGTCATCAGGTACGCCCGCTGCGCTGGCAGCACCCTCGATCCCGACCAGTGGTTCCCGGTCAGTGCGGAAGCAGACAAGGCCCGCCACGAGGCGGCCGCGGCGATCACGGTCTGCATCACCTGCCTGGTACGCACGCAGTGCCTGGCATTGTCGCTGCAGTCTTGGGATATCGGCCAGCACGGTGTCTGGGGCGGCCTGGTCCCCGCCGACCGCGCGGCATTGCGCCGCCGGAGGCACCTGAGCACAATCCGTCCGGTGCCGCGGCCTTGAAGGCCCCGGCAGGGGAACACGATCCGCGGAGACTTGCTGAACAAGCCCGCGGAAGCGTGATCCCGCAACGTCGGTTGAGCCGCGCCGGCCCGAACGCTGGCAGCGCGGAGTCACCCGTTTGGCAGTCGAGGGTGCGCAAAATCGATGCGGCGCTGGCCGGCAGGTCAAGGCCCCGTTCATCAGTGCAGGTGCTGTGTGCTGCGGCCGGAACGCTGGACCGCAGTGGCTCACGCCGTGTATGCCAAGGCCAAGGAGGGCGGCAGGTGCCAGCGCCAGCAGCACGATCGGGACGAGTATGATCGCGCGCAGCCTGGCGCCCGGCGCACCGGTGGCGCGCCGACATCGAGCTGTTCGCCCGCGACCTGGAGGCCCGCGGCCGGGCCCGGGCCACCATCACCCGCCGCCTGCGCACCGTCGCCGGGTTCTACCGCTCCGCCGTCGAAGAGGAGTTGCTGGAGCACTCGCCTGCGGCGCATGTGCGCCGGCCCCGGCTGGACTATGAGTCCCACGCCGTCGTCCTGGACCCGCAACGAGCTGGGCGCGCTGCTGGTCGCCGCTGGCCTGGGGCCACCGGCTGAGCATGCGCTAATCTCGCTGCTTGCCCTGAACGGCCTGCGGGTGTCGGAGGCCACCGGCGCTGCCTTTGAGGCGCTGAGCGTCGGGCGCGGCCACCGGACCCTGGTGATCACCCGCAAGGGCGGCAAACTGATGACCATCCCGGTCGCACCGGGCACCGCCCGGGCGATCGACCTGGCGATCGGTGAACGCGGCGAAGGGCCGATCTTCCTGGCATCGGACGGCCGGCGGCTGGACCGGCACGGCGCGGGGCGTCTGGTCCGCCGCATCGCCCGCCGGGCCGGGATCGCCAAGCCGGTCGGGCCGCACACGCCGCGGCACGCGTTCATCACCGCGACACTGGATGCAGGCGTTCCGCTGCGGGATGTGCAAGAAGCCGCCTCCCAAGGCGCTGGCAGTCCAGACCTGGGCATTCTGCGCGTCCACGAACCCGCATAGCTCGCGGCGGCGGAACCTCCCGGCAGACTCCGGCTCCACTGATGCGCTGGCCGCTACCCCGGCTGCCTGGCGCGACTTCACCCGGCGGAACGCTGAACTTGCCGCCAGACTGACTCAGTAATAGCGCTCAGGCCCCCGAGGGCGGCGGGTTGCCTCAGATCAGGTGGCAGGCCGGGCTGCCAGGCCCGCCACCTGATTTGAGGTAAAGCACGCCACATGGAAAGCCGTACGTCGGATCATCTGGCACGGGACACCTGCCCAGGCTTGAAGCGGGAGGCCCGTGAAACCCGGCGGGGCGGGGGCTCGGCCGGGTTCACAAGACTCAGCTCATCCTTGTGTAGTGGCGAGGGCCAGGGTGCGCAGGACGGCCTGGCCTGGGGTCTCCCGGGCGCCGACGGCGAACAGGTTACCGGCTCCGGCGGTGGTGACCGCGTCGAGGGAGTTGTCGGACAGGTTCGCGAGCGACCCCGGGTCGGGGCTGGGGACGATGGTCCATGCTGAGCCGTTGTACCGCTCGGTCAGGGTGAGGATGGCCCCGTTGCTTTCCTGGGTCTGGCCGACGGCCCAGGCATCGGCAGGTGAGAGGACCTGGATGCCGTTCAGCCTGCTGCCCTCGGTGCCGAGGTTGGGGACCTTGGTCATGACCCATTGGGTGCCGGTCCAGTGCAGGACGTAGGGCACCCGCAGGTTCCGCCCGTTGACGTTGTCGGCCAGCCCGGAGGCCCACACGTTGCCGGTGCTGTCGCTGCTGACGCCGGTGAGCATGTTCTGGGCGTTACCGGCGTGGGTCAGGTTAGGGGTCGGAACGATCGACCATGCCGTTCCGTTCCAGTGCGCGGACAGGGTGTTCGACCCGTCGGTCTCGTCGGTGCCGACGGCCCACACGTTGCCGGGGCTGATGGCGGTGATCGCGGTGGCGAACTGCGCCGACATGACCGGGGTCGGGGAGGTGGCCGCCGTCCAGGTGGTGCCGTTCCAGTGCTCGAACAGCAGCGAAATCGTTTGGGTCGCCTCGTTGTTGTCCCAGCCGGTGGCCCACAGGTCGTCGGGGCCGGTGCCGGAGATGGCGGTCAGCACGTCGGTGTCGCCCGGGATGCCGGTGGCCGGGTTCGGGCTGGGCACGATCGACCAGCTGGTTCCGTTCCAGTGCTCGATCAGGGTCAGCCCGCCGGGAGTGGCCGCGACGCCGCCGCTGAAGCTCGTGCCCACCGCCCAGGCGTTGCCCGGGCTGAGGTCATCCACCGCATTTAGCCGGGCCTGCTGCCCGGCGGGCTGCGGGACGGGCACCCGGGTCCAGGTGCTGCCAGACCGGTGCTCGGCCAGCGGGTGGTCGAGGGCCTTTTGATCCATGAAGGTACCGGCCGCCCACGCTTCGCCGGGCCCGGTGGCGGACACGCTGTTAAGCGTGCTGTTGGTGGGGTCCGGCGCCATGCCCTGCGGGTTGACGGTCGCCTCGACCTTCCAGATCGAGCCGATAGCCGCGACGCCCGGGCCGGCCGCCGTGGACGCGGCCTGGGCGTGGGAAGCACCGAAGGTTGTTTTAGACCCGCCCGCAGCCGCGGACGCGGGCTGGGTGACACCGGCGGAGACGAGCGCGGCGGCAGCGACTGCCGCCGCCGCGATAAAGCGTCTCGGGATCATGAAAGTTCCTCCTGTGCGAGCGCTCACCCCGCCGTGTGCGTGTGAGCCCGGCATCAGAGGACACGCGCCCAGATAATTGACTGTTCAAATATCTGGCTGTGAACGCCGTCACAACGGCATCAGGGAAGTGATCCATGCCCACAGCCCACAACAAGGGCGCAGTGACCCGTGCTCTCCCGGTGGCCCAAGGACGAGCACAACCGCACAGGGCCCAGTAAGACCCGGGCACCAACCAGGAGCTAACGGAATATGACAGACACAACACTCCTGCACCCTGGTGGCCAGTTCCCCGCGCTCACCGTGGCGCTTCCCGAAGGCCGCGTTCTTCGCCTGCCTGATGACCTGGCCGGCCACTACGGCGTGGTCCTGTTCTACCGGGGATCATGGTGCCCGTACTGCAACGCCCAGCTGCGCGCGTTCCAGCGGTCGCTGGACCGCTTCGCCGGCATGGACACCCTGGTCATCGCGCTGTCGGTCGACGACGAAACCACCACCCGGGACCTGATCGCCAAGCATGGCCTGCAATTTCCCGTCGGTCACAGCGCCGACGCCCGCGCTATCGCCACCGCCACCGGCGCCTTCGTCAACGACGACCCGATGTACCTGCAGTCGACCGGCTTCGTGCTCGACCCAGGCGGCCAGGTCGTGGTCAGCGTCTATTCCAGCGGCGCCATCGGACGGCTGGTACCCGAAGACGTTATCGGCCTGATCCGCTACCTACGCGAACACGCCGCTGCCAGCCGATCGTAATAAGCGGCGCGAACCCAGCCGTCCGGGCGGTTGACACCTAGGCCAAGCCCGCACCTGCGCGCCCGCTGGGCGTAAGACGGCGGCCGCCGTGGACGCTAACAGGGGTGAGCGAATCAGCGCAGTGGCGGTTCGCCCGTCGGCCGGGCCGCCGGAGGACAACTACAACAGCACACGGCGGATTCGGTCAGCCTGGCAGCAGGCACTATGAACGAGATCAGACAGGACCCCACAGACCTCCTGCTTGGCCCCGGACGCACCAACCACTGTGATCGCTTCGTAAGACCATCGGGAAGGAGAACTCAGGTGGAACAGACTATGACCCGAGGCCGGGTACGGGTCGAGCGCGGCCGCAAACGCGTACGGGCCTACCTTGGCGGCGAGCTGGCCGCCGATACGATCAGCCCGCTGCTGGTGTGGGAAGTACCGTATTATCCCGCCTACTACATCCCGGCAGGCGACATCCGGGCCGACCTGGTTCCCACCGGCAACACCGACCACTCGCCGAGCCGCGGCGACGCCGAGATCTTCGATCTGCGCACGATGGGCGCCACCGCACGGTCAGCGGCGCGCCGGTACGCCAGCTCGCCGATCGAGGAGCTGCGCCAGGCGGTCCGCCTGGACTGGGACGCCATGGACGAGTGGCTAGAAGAGGACGAGCCCGTCTACACCCACCCCCGCGACCCCTACACCAGAGTCGACATCCTGGCCAGCTCACGGCACGTCCGGATCGACATCGACGGCGTGACCGTCGCCGACTCCAGCCAACCCCGGATCCTGTTCGAGACCGGCCTTCCGCCGCGGTACTACCTCCCGCTCACCGACGTCCGGCTGGACCTGCTCCGGCCCTCGGCCACCCAGTCGCACTGCCCCTACAAGGGCACGGCCAGCTACTGGTCCCTGGACACGGGCACCGCAGTCCACCAGGACTTCGTCTGGATCTACCGGTCCCCGCTGCCGGAAAGCCAGAAGATCGCCGGGCTCGCCTGCTTCTACAATGAGAAGGCCGACTTCTACCTCGAGGGCGTCCTCCAGCAGCGGCCACAGACGAAATTCAGCTGACGGGCGGCCCGCCCGCAGTCGAACTGATCACCGTGCCGACGGGCGCTTCTAGGATCTACACCGCTTCCATGGCCTTCATCGTGATTCCCGCGGCTCGGCACTGTCTCATCCCCTAACGACGCGGCAGGCTTCGCTTGATGTTACGGACCGCTCAGTTGCTCCCCTCCTTTGAAAGGGCCTTCGACGCTGGGCTCCGGCCCGGCCCGTTTCCAGGCCAAGCCGCCAGCCTGCTACCGGGCCTCCTGGCAGCTACCCGGACCGGACTTTCACCGGCAGGCGACGACGAGCTTCTGATCAGGTCTGATCGCTGGACAACCACCTCCTGATGCGCTGGGCGCACGGAACCTCGGGCAGCTTGAAGCGCCGGGTGAGCGGAGGGCGCGGATTTCTCCGCTTGATCTGTGCACTGGCGGGGGTAAGACCTGCCGCCCCCGGCGGCGCGAACCTGGTGTGGGTGAAATAGCGGGGCAACGGCGGGCTGTCCCCGCGGGCTGGCAGCCGGGCCCTGACACGCCGGTTGAGGAGGCGATCATGCCCAGGGGTTCTTCTGTTCGTGCCCGCCCGGCGGCGGCGGCTGCGGTGCCCGGCGCCGCCGGGGGGAGGCTGGCCGGGCGCTTGCCGCGCTGTACGCCGGCCACGGGGGTGCGCTCTTGCGGTATGCGGTGCATGTCACCGGGGGGGATGTGCATAGCGCCGGGGACGTGGTGCAGGAGACGATGCTTCGTGCGTGCCAGGCGGCCCGGGTCGGTGGCCGGCCGGCCGGTCAGGGCTTGGCTGTTCACGGTCGCCGGGCACTGGGCCATCGGCCAGCATCGTGCCCGGCAGGCGCGTCCGGCCGAAGTCGCTGGCATGGCGGAGCTGACGGCCAGGGCTGCGCCGGACCGGATCGGCGCGGCGATCACCGGGTGGGATCTCGCCGCCGCGATGGCCGGGCTGCGTGCTGGCGACCGGCGTCTGCTGACCGCGCGTTACCTCGATGACGACAGCATTAGCAAGATGGCCGCCGATCTGGGCGTTCCCGCTGGAACCGTGAAGTCGCGGCTGTCCGCGGCCCGCGATGCGCTGCGGCGGCGCCTTCGATCGGGAGCTGCTTGGCTGCCGGGGAGGCCCGGGGTGGGCCAGATGATGAGCCGCCGCGGCGTCAGCGGGGCACGCTGCGATGCCTTGTTCGTGTCGCCGCTGCAGCCGTCGCAGGAACCTGGCGCCCGGCAGGTCCGCCACGCTGTCGCGGCGGCCGCCCGGCGGTTCGGTGAGGAGGGTTGCGCGGGGCGGGTGGCCCAGGAGTTCGGTGAGCACCCCGAGGCCGCGGCCGCGCGGATGCGATGGGCGCGCCAGGCCATCGCCCGGGCGTTCGCCCCGGCGGGATCGCCCGGGCCGGGTGAGGGCCGCCCGTGCCCGCATGCCGCGCAGCGGGCCGCGTAAGCCCAGTGCTTCGTGCCGGGGTGAGTCCGGGGCTGGCTCCCGCCGCTATGGCATGGACGCCACCATTCTGGCCGGCCGTGGCGTCGATGTCCGCAGGGGCTCGACCCACGACGTCCGCCGGTACGGCCCGTAGGTCTCAGTGACCTTGAGCGATGGGCAGCAGATCCGCGGCGAGGAGATCCTGGTCGCGGCGGCATGGCAATCGCCCTGTGCTGCATCCGGGTGCGAGAGGCTGATCTAGCTCTAGTCGGCGGGGGCCTCGTCGGCTCCGCCAGGATCGCCAGCCTTTGCAAGGTGGCTGCCGGCTGGACAGCAGAGTGCGGCTGGCGGGCTGCCGGCTGCGCCGGTCTGCTAGGCGGCTGGAAGCCGTCCTAGCGCGAGTGCAAGCACGGCTGGAGCCAGGGCCAGCACTACCGCGGTCAGGGCGAGTGCGGCGGCGATGGTGCGAAGCAGCTGCCGGCGTGCGCGGCCCAGTGGCTCGGCCGGGCCCAGCAGCCGGTGGACCCGCCGCACCGAGTCGGTGGCCGCCGCGGCGAGGGCCGGGGCGGGACTGGCGGCGGTGGCGAGGACGACCAGCGCGGTGGCGAGCAACCGCGGATCGCGGGCCCGTGCCGCCGCATCGTCGGCGTGCAGCTCAACCAGCCGGGCTACCTGCTCGTCGGCGTCCCGCATCAGCGGCAGGAACGGGAGCACCAGCCGGCCGATCCGCGCCAGGGCCAGCAGCCGGTGGTGGTGGCCGGCCAGGTGAGCACGCTCGTGCGCCAAGACCGCATCCAGCTGGCCGGGATCCAGCGCCTGCACCGCGCCGGTGGTCAGGATCACCGTCGGGTGCCGCTGGCGACGCAGTACGCGGCCGGCTGGGCATGCTCCACCAGCACCGCCCCCAGGGCTGGCTCGGGATGGCCAACCAGCCGCGCCGTCTGCGCGTGCCGCAGCGCCTGCCGCCCAGCGGCACGGAAGTAAGTCATCGCGGTGAGCCCGGTCCGGGCCGCGACAGCGCCCGCCAGAGAGAGGCCAAGCGCGGCGACCGTGGCGCCGCCAGGCGTGCCGTAGGTGGCGCGAAGCCGCAGCACGCAGGCCCCGATCAGGTGGCTCAGCCCACCGCCGAGCGCGGTCGCGTGGACCGCCAGCGTCAGGCCGGCCAGCCCCAGCGCGGCCACGACCGACCATCCGGCAGCCAGGTAGGTGGCAATGGCCAGCAGCGGCGCGCGGTCCGGCCACCTGGCCCGGCCCAGCATCCGCGAGCCCAGCGTGCCGGCACAGGCCGCGTACCCAACCAGCACCGCCGCGACGGTCACCGGGGCTCGCCGGCCTCAGGCTCACCGAGCGCCCGGCCGAGCGCCTCACGCAGCAGCGCAACGTCGTGCGGGCTCATCTGGAGCGCGAAATGCGCCAGCGCCATGCGCCGGTCCGCGCTGGTGGCCAGCGCGTCGTTCATCAGCGCCGCGGTATAACCGCACCGGGCGTGCTTGATGACCGGGGCCCTGGGGGACTGATCGGTGAACGGGACGGGCACCGGCGGATACGGCGGCCGGGTAGCGGCCGCGTCTAGAACGTGTGAGGCCAGCCCGGAATCCGTCGGCGCAGGGGTGCGCGAAACAGCCATCTGCTCGCTCCTTTCCCGGAGATCCGGTGCGGCGAGACACCTGGACGCCAGCGAACCTCCCGCACCTCATTAGCGCCTCGGCACGCACCACTCTTACCCTCCCGGCCGGGATCAGCGTCCTGGGGGTTGGTGTCATCGCGCGGCCGATCCGTGCCCTTCTCCGCCGCGCCCGCGCTGCCCAGCGCCGCTACCCGCCCGGCGGGCAGACGCGAACCCGGCCAGGGCTCGCCAGAGGGTGTCACCAGAAAGCGCACGGGCCCCTGTCCAGCGGGCGAGCGAAAGGACTTATTGCGGCGAGGCGAGGCGGGGCAGCGAGCGGGTGGCGGTCAGTGCGCCTCGTCGCGCAGTGCGGCCAGCAGCCCTTCGAAGTCCTCACCGCACGGGCCACACGCGCGCAGATGCGCCGCGATACCCGGGTACCGCTCCTCGGCCGGGGCGTCGGCGGCGACCACCTCGGCATGTCGGCGACGCACCGGTAAGGCCCGCAGACCGCGGCGGCGCGAACCACGCATGACCCAGACGGCACGGCTGAACCCAGGCGACCATGTCCCCGCGCTCAACTCTCGCGCATCGCGGCACTGTTCACCTGCCGGCGCTGGCCGGCCCACGCGCAGTGGCCAGCAGGCTCCTTGGTGGGCACATGCTCTTTGCGCGGGCGGGACCAGCGGCCCGCCCGGGCGGGCCGCCCCGGCTGCTGCGGCTGGTGCGGCATGCACGCGGTGGCACCGGGATAGCCGCATCGCCGGGCGCGCTGTGCGATCGGCGTTGCCAGACCCGGGGCCTGCGCCGGCTCACCGCGCTCTCATCTGTGCGCCCACCAGACGTAAGACGTCGGCCGCTGCGGACACCAACAAGGCGTGAGCGAAACAGCGCGGCGCACTTCCCTGCCGGCCACGCCCGGCCCCGGCGACGGGGAAGCCAACGGCAGCGTCCGGCCACACCGCCCGGACTGCCCCCGCGGGGCCCAATCACCCCGACGGAAAGGGGGAGACGATGACAATTCCGATCCCGGATGACGTTCGCCGGCTTCTCGGCGCCCCCAACTACGTGCATCTGCCCACCCTGCGGGCGGATGGGTCACCGCGGACTGGATGGTCGGTGTGGGGCTTGAGGACGACCACATCCGCGTATGCACCCCCTGATGCGATTTGGAACGCCAAAGACATGCGCCGCGATCCTCGCGTGGCCATGTCGGTCACAGACATGGCCAACCCGTACCACATGGCCGCGATCCAGGGCCGGGTGGTGGACGTGCGTCCCGACGAGGACTGCCGCTACATGGACCCGATCCCCTTCAAATACACCAACAAGCCATTCCCCGGCCATCGGCCGGACTGCGTGTGCTTCGTGATCGCGGTTGAGAACGCGGCCCGGCGGACACTCGCCTTCGTCCACGATCCGTCCCTCGACGGGGCGCTGGATCCGGGGCGGACTTGATGAGCCTGCCCGCCCGCCAGGAGCGGGTCCTCGGCCGGATCGAGCATTCGCTGCATGCCGGCGATCCTCGCCTGAGGTCGATGTTCGCGACATTCACGAAGCTGGCCGAGGGCCAGCAAATGCCACGGCTGGAGCAGCTTGAATCACGGTCGTGGCCGCTACGGTGCTGGCCCAAGCGGCTGACACGACCCCGGCGGAGGCGAAGGACGGCCAGAGGCGCACGGGCGGCAGGCACGCCGGGCACCACGCTGCGCGCGATCATAATCGTCCCGATCATGCTGCTGGTGCTGGCATCTGCCGCCCTCCTCGGCGTTGGCGCACGCAGCGGGAGCCGCTGCGGCCAAACGATCCCCCCAGGGCACAGCGCACCCGCCCTGAGCTAGGCCAAGACCTGCCTGCTAGTGCCGCAGAAGTTGGTGCACCAGCGACTGCCGAACGGGTGACTGACGTTCGTTTCATCGAGTGCCAGGAGGCTTCGGTGCCGTCCAGACGCCCACAGGGGCGTTCTTCGGCACCAGCGACGAGGACTTCGCTGGGCGATGCAGATGAACTTCTTCATCGCGCTGCGAGCCAGCCGGGCCGCCCTGACCGCGATGGTCGAGCAAGGCACCCGAGCAATCGTCAAGGTCGCGTCCGTGAACGCCTCTTCCAACGCGACGCCCCACGATCGACTACGGCGCCGCCAAGGCCGCACTGATCAACCTCACCGAGGCGCTGTCCCAGGAATTCGGCCCGTGCATTATCCGTGTCAACGCAGTCTCGCCCGGCCCCTGCCCACACCAACCTATGCCTCGGCAAGCACGCCGTCACTGACACGGTGGCCAAGGCCACCGGCGTCGGCGCTGACACCGCGCAAGACGATCATCTCCGGCATCGGCGGCTTCGCCACCAGTCGGCTCACCACCCCGGAGGAGGTCGCCACATTGATCACGTACCTGGCCTCCGACCGGACAGCCAAGATCACCGGCGCCAACTACCTCATCGACGGTGGCCTGATCAAAGCAATCTGAGGCCATGGCATGCCTTCACTCAAGTCCGCAGCTGACCGGCAGCAGCGCCGATCACGCAGGTGACGAGCGCAGAAGCCCGCGTGGCCTGCCGGGAACCCGACCACGGCTCCCACGGCAGCACAGAGCAGGGTGTTCTGTGCGCCATTCGGGCGAGCCCGCGACACATTCGCCAGCAGTAAATACTCGGCGTTATGCGCACTTCGTTACGGCAAGGCATTTGCCGTGTGGCTGGCAACAGTCGTGGCGGTCCGTCCGAAGGCAGATCTCATGCCAGCAGCGGCAGCCATCGCGTCTGAGGTGGCGGGGGGAGGCCTCGCGTGAGCGCGCCGGCAGGGCCGTCGTCGCCGCTATCGGGACCGCGGCCGCCTGCTCGAAGGTCAGGCTCGCCGGCTTGGGCACCACCAGGTCCGCCGCGGCGCACGCGTACTCCGCGAACGCGCCCGGCAAAAGCCGAGCACCTCATCACCGTCCCGCAGCCCGCGCACGTTCGCGCCGGCCGCCTCCACCACCCCCGCCGCGTCGGCCCCGGCCACGCGGGCTTTCGGCCTGGTCAGCCCCACGCCCATCAGCCGTGCGACCAGCGGGTCCCCGCGCAGGATGTGCCAGTCGGCCGGGTTAAGCGCGGCGGCGCGCACCCGGACCAGCACCTCGCCGGCCCCGACCTGTGGCAGGCCGGTGTCGGCCGGCCGCAGGACGTCCGGCGGGCCGAACCGGTCCTGGACGATCGCCTTCAGCGGGTCATACCTCCTGTCGTCACGCCGCGCCGTGAGCTGCAGCCGGGAGGCGGGCGTGAGGATGCTTTGCGCCGGGGCGCTATGTGGTTGCTGTCAGGCCGGCCAGGCCGGCGCTGGCCTGCCACAGCCGGGCGGCGGCAGCGGTGTCGTAAGCGGCCTTGCTGGCAGTCTTGGGCTTGCGGCCGGCGTAGTACCGGCCGGTGATGCCCTCCACCTCGGGTGAGGAGGCGAGGTAGACCGGGGTGACCGCGCCCTGGGCCGGGGTCTTCATGAACAGGCGCGCCACGCGGCTCATGACGGCGAAGTACGCCGCCTGGTCTTCGGCGCCGAAGCCGGTACGCACCACGCCAGGATGCAACACCGTGGCGGTCACGCCGGTGCCGTCCAGGCGGCGGGCCAGCTCGTAGGTGAACATCACGTTGGCCAGCTTCGACTGGCTGTAAGCGCGCTGCCCGGAGTAGTTCCGCTCACCCTGCAGATCCTCGAAGTTAATGCGGCCGCTGGCCTGGGCGCCGGAAGAGACGGTGACGACCCGGGCGGGTGCGCTCGCGGTGAGCGGGCCCAGCAACAGGTTAGTCAGCAGGAACGGAGCGAGGTGGTTGAGCGCGAAGGTGCGCTCCAGGCCGTCGGCGGTGACATGCCGGTGGGCCCAGAACCCGCCGACGTTGTTGACCAGCACGTCCAGCCGCGGGTAGGCCTCAAGCACCTGGGCGGCCAGACCGCGCACCCCGGCCTGGGCGGACATGTCCGCGCCAAAGGCATCCACGGCTGCGTTGCCCGTTGCGGCGCGGATGCCGGCCGCGGCCGCCGCGGTGCGCGCCTGATCGCGGCCGGTGATGCCGACCCGGGCACCCAGCGCGGCGAGCCCGATGGCAGTGGCCCTGCCGATGCCACCAGTGCCTCCGGTGACCAGAACGAACTTCCCGGCCATAAGGGGAGCGTCAGCCATGGTTCATTCCTACCCCCGGTGCCTCCCGAAGGCAGTCGCGGGCCGCCCGGCCGGCAGCTCGTCGCAGGTCATGCCCGGACTGCAGGCCGCAGCGGAGCCGGCACCGAACGCCGCGGCGGGGCTGAACGCTGTGCAGGGATCGGGTGAGGGTTTCCGCTACGGCGCGGATGCTGGCGGCGGTTGTGAAGGCGCAGGTCTCACCGGTTTGCAGCCATGCCTGGGTGGTGGCGCCCCTCCGGCCGATGGCTCGTGCCGTTAGCGTCCGCCCGAATAGGCGATCGATCCTGCATGGTTCCGTCGGAGGCGGAGCAATTGCGGTTCGGTCCGGGTCCTGGCATCGTGGCGTTTCTCGCGCTATCCCGGGACGGTGAGCGTGCTCATGATGCCAGGTCCGTTTTTGGCCGGTTGTCATATGTAGTCGCGCTTTTGCAGGATTCGCAGGGAGGCCCATCCGGGTAGGACGGGCAGCCAGTAGGTGGCGAGCCGGTAGGTGAGGACTGCGGAGACGGCGGGCCCGGGGGGCAGGCCGATGCCGGTCAGGCCGGCGACCAGGGCGGCTTCGATGGCGCCGAGGCCTCCGGGGGTGGGGGAGGCGGCGGCGATGAGTGCGGCGCCGAGGTAGACGGCGCCGATCGCGGCGATCCCGGCTCCGCCGCCGAATGCCTGCACGGAGGCGGCGAGGCCGCCGATGTAGGCCAGGGTGATCAGGGCGGAGCCGCCGGCTAGCAGGGCGAGCTTGACGGGGCTTGCCGCCACGGTCCGCAGGCTGGTGGCGGCGGACCGCAGGCCGGGCAGCAGCCGGGTCGCGGCGAACCGCCTGCCTTGGCGGGTGGCCAGCACGATTCCGGTGAGCGCGGCCGCTAGGGCGAGGATCAGCAGCAGCTTGCTGGCCGGCGGCAGCTTGAACGCTTGTGCCATCCGCTGCCCCGCCAGGGTGAAGAAGATCACTAGCAGGAGCAGGTGAGCGACGGCTCCCACCAGGGCGTTGACGCCGACCGCCGCGACGCCGGCCCGGGCGGGACGCCGTTCTTTTGCAGGAACCGGGCGTTCAGTGCCATGCCGCCGACGTTGGCGGGGGAGACCCGGTTGACGAACGATGAGGCGGCCTGGGTCAAGGTAGCGGGCCAGAACGGCACCGGGCCGGGCACGGCGCCGATCAGCGCGGCGGCGCTGGCCAGGTAGGTCAGCGCCGAGGCGGCGATGATGACCGGCAGCCAGGCCCACTGCACGGACTGCAGGGCGTGCCAGCTGCTGCCCACCTGCGCGAGCTGGGGCAGGATGAAGTAGAAGGCGCCGGCCGCGGCGGCGATGGCCAGCAGGGTCCGGGGCCGGACCCGCTGGAGACGGGCCATCGGCTGCCCGCTCAGCCCGCTGGCCGCGCTAGCGGCAGACCTGGTCTCCTTCAGCAGGCCGTCATGCCGGGCGATGGCGTGCCGGGTGCCAGCGGACAGGGCCAGTGGCTGCAGCAACGGCACCGCGGCCGCCAGCCGCTGGGCGCCGGTGACCGCGGCAGCGCTGGACACGGCCCTTTCTGCGCCGACCAGAACGGCCAGCGAGGCTAGGAGTTCGGCGAGGTCAAGGTCTTGTTGCCGCTGGGTGGCGGCCAGTTCGGCGAAGCTGAAGTCGGTCAGCCATGGCAGCGCGTCGCCGTCGATCATCACGTTGGCCGCGTGCAGGGACCGGTGGGCGATCCCGGCCCGGTGCAGCGTGTCTACTTCGGCCCATAGCCGCTGAAGGAGGCTGTCGCTGATGCGCTGCGCTGGGAGCTGGCCGAGCGGGCTGCCGTCCACCCGTTCGGTGACCAGCAGCGCGGTCCCGCCGCCGGCCTTGATCACCTTGTCGACGCGGGGGACGCGGACGCCGGCCCGCTCGGCGATCAGGCCGATGAGGGCCTGGTGCTCGACCGCCCGGATGACCGAGGCCGCGGGCCAGGTGTCGCCGACGTTGCGCAGCCGGGCGAACCGGTATGCCCGGTAGAGCAGGTCGGCGTCCCGGTGATCCGAGCCGAGGACCTTGATGAACAACCGCCGCCCGTCCCCGCTGACCGCCACAAACGGCCGGGACCCCTTCGCCTCGACCCCGGCCGGCTCGACGCAGGTCACTGGCAGGCCGGCGGACCGCAGCGCGGCCGCGATCCCATCGGGTCCGATCCGCCGGTCGGGCACGCCGAAGGCCACCAGCACGCCGGCGCCGACTGTCACCCCGGCGGCGAACGCGAGTATCAGTTCGGCCGGCAGGACAGTGCCGGTGATCAGCCGGGCCGCGGCCGCGGCGCCCAGCGTGATCCATGCCGCCCGGCGCCAGGGACGGCTCAGCCACGGGGCTGCGGCCACGGTGACCGCTGCCGCCGCGGCGAGCAGGGCCGGGCCGGGAAACGCCGCGCTGGCCAGCAACGAGCCGTGCCCGGCAACGGCCGTGACCCCGTGCGGGTGCTGGTCTCCGGCCAGGTACAAGATGCCTGCCAGCATGGCGCCGGCCGCGGCGGCCCCTGCGATCAAGCCGCCCAGCAGGCGGAACCGGCGGTGCCGCAGGGCAGCGGCCACGACCCCGGCAGCCGCGACGACGAAAGCCACCTGCAGCAGGCCGGTCAGCAGCCGCCCGGCCGGGCCGGATCCGGGCCAGGTCACGGCCGCCGCGCCGGGACCGAGCAGCCAGCGGTGTGCCACCGCGACGGCTGCGAGCGTCCCGGCCAGCACCAGCACGCTGACGATCAGGCGGATCACGTCGCCCGGATGACGGTACCGAGAGGCTGGCAGCAACCGCCCCGCATGCCTGGTGACCGGTTCCGTGGCGCCGGGCGGCTCCTTGACGGCCGTCAGCTTGGTGCCTGGATCGGCCGTTCCGCCGTGATGGGCCCGGTCCGGATTCATGCTGATCTCCGTTCCCTTTCCGCGCGGTCCGGCTCGGCGCCAGCCAGGCGTTGCGCCCTGGCAAGCTGCCGTCTGAGCTGCCGCTGCTGGAGCAGGCCGACTGCCAGGGCGGCCAGCAGGGCGCAGGATGTGCCGAGCAGGATCCCGGCGGTGGCGTCGGACAGCCAGTGGGCGCCCAGGTAGGCGCGGGAGAGCCCCATCAGAATCGAGAACGCCACCGCGGCCGCGCCCCACCAGGCGCGCCGCCGGCCCGCGGGAACCAGAGCGATGACCGCCGCCACAACGGTGACCGACGCGGCGACGGCGTGCCCCGACGGGAACGACGCTCCGCTCGTGGCGACCAGCGACCCGGGCGGCCTGGCCCGGTCGTAGATCCCTTTCAGCGAGCCGATCAGGATCTCCGATACCACCACGGCCGCGGTGAAGGCGGCCAGATGCCACCACCGGCGCCGCAGGGCAAGGTACCCGGCCAGGGCGATCCGCACCGGCAGCGTGACGTACACCAGCCCGAGGACGTTGAAAACCTTCGCGATCACAGTGAGCGCCGGCGCCCGGCCCGAGATCATCAGCCGCAGCCACGCATCGTCCACCCGCTGGATGCGGGCCAGCGTGCCGTGGCCGGCCACCAGGGCGAACACCACAGCCGTGAGCGCCACCACCCCCGCGGTCAGGAGAGCGGCCTGCCGGGGACGGTCAACAAGCGCGTCCTCCTCCGGCCGGGCCGTGGCCGCCCGGGTCACCCGGGGCATGCGGCACCTCGCCCGCACAGGGCCAGGCCTTCGGTGCGGCGGACGTAGCTGACCAGCGCCGCCCGGGGCGTGAACGCCACCGCGGTGCCGACCGCGGTGGCCAGGGCCGGGGACGCGCCGGGGGCGAGGACGAACTGGTAGGTCACGCAGCCGCCGGGGAAGGTGTAGTAGCGAACTTCGGAGTATTGCGAGACCAGGCTCAGCGGGCGCTCGAACCGGCGCATGCCGGGCTGGCCGGAAGGGATCTGCCGGGCGCCGGACGTGTCGCAGGTCGCGGTCAGGGTGATCGTCACCGTCTGCAGCTGCCCTGGCTGGCCGAGCACGAGCCGGACGCCGCCGCTCCCCGCCAGGGAGCCGGCGTCCAGCGCGAAGCTGGCCTTCCCGCTGGCGATGTCCGTGCCGCCAACGCTCCAGCCCGCCGGGAGCGCGGCGATGCAGGGCAGCAGCGCCGCGGACGGGACTGCCTGGGCGCTGAGGATCATCGAATGGCCGGTGCCGCAGCTGGGGGCGTAGGCGCCCAGATTCCGGGCCGCCGGGAAGAAGGCATTCCCTGTTTCGAATACGGCGGCGGCGATGATGGCGAGCATCGCGGCCGCCAGCGCGACCCGCTTGATGCTCCAGCGTTGCAGCGCGATCGGCGGCCGCTGCGGGGCGAGGGCGCGGAATTCGCCGAGCAGGTCACGCGGGTGCCGTTTCACGAAGGCGCGCAGCTGGGTCGGGCTGGCGACCCCGCGGGTGGCGGCGAATGCTTCGGCGAGCTCGGCTTCGGTGAAGTAGGCCAGCGCCTGCCGGTAGACCCGCTGCGGGTCGGTGCGCACGGCCAGGACGAGCATCATGTTGCCCAGGTCGACCGCCTGCCGCCATGGTGACGGGCGGACCTGGGCGAAGGCCACGTCGATCAGCAGCAGCTCCCCGGAGCGGACCATCAGGTTGCCTGGTTTGATGTCGCGGTGGGCGATCCCGGCGTCCCACAGCGTGCGGACCAGCTGCAGTCCCTGGTCGATCACCGTGTCGTCGACGTCGGCTTCGCCGATTTCGACGGCGCCGGCATGGAATTCGGTGACCAGCATGTACTCGCGTTCGGGCGTGATCTCCACGATGCCGTACGGCCGGGCTGTGCGGACCCCGATGTCCTGCAGCAGGCGCAGGGCGTAGTCCTCGTACTCGACCAGGCGCCGCACGGTCTGGAAGGGGTGCTCGTCCTCCAGCGAGCCGTACAGGATGGTCCGCCACAGCTTGTACCAGCGGTCGGCGCGGACGTGGCCCTTGGTGTAGAGCTTGGCGAACACGAACTCATCCGGGCTGCCTTCGACTCGCAGCCGCAACGGCGTGGAGCCGGCCGAGGACTCCAGGCCGACCGGCTTGATCTCGGTCACCGTGAGCCCGAGCTGGTCACGCACGGCCTGGCGGATCGCCACCCCCCGCCGGCCGGTCACATCCACGTGCGCAGTGTTGCCGCGCCGGTAGGCGACCGGGAACGCCTCGTTCGGGGTGAAAAAACGGAACGCGGTGACCGGGATGGCCACGCCGAGTGCCACGGCCAGGAGCAGGTCATCCACGTGATCGACGGCCAGGTACAGGCGGGCCAGGCAGAACACGGCGACCACGACGGCCACCGCCGCCTTGGCGCAGGAGCGGGCGCGGCCCGGCACGGCCAGGCAGTAGACGGCGCCGATCAAGAAGATCGTGACGATCGCCACCGGGGGGGAAATCCCCGAGTACCCGCCCCAGCTGCCGATGATCGGCACGCCGTACGGGCGCGGCCTGGACAGCCCGAAGTAGATCGATGTCCCGGCAATCTCCAGGAACAACACGCTTCCCAGGAACACCAGCAAGTGCCGCCAGCGCCGGAACGTCATCGTCAGGGCGACCACCGACAGGCCGAGCGCGGTGGCCCCCCAGCCGGAGCCCGCCACGTTGATCCCGTTGGCCACATCGGTCAGCCACGGCGTCCGTATCCCGGCCAGGAGACGCAGCACCCACGTGCTTGCCCGGTCATCAACCCGGAGCCACGGCGTGTGCTGGGACGCCAGGAACGCGCCGGCGAGCGCCACGGCCCCAAGGATCAGCCACGCTGTCGTGGTGATGGTAAGCGGGTGCGGCAGCGGCGGCGGGGCGCCGGTCGGGCGGCGCCGCCGCGCCGCCGGCCGCACCGCGGGGCCCGGCGCAACGTCGGCCATGCCATCCCGCGAGGTCGCTGCGTCGGCTTTCCCGGTCACTGCGCTGCACCTCCCATCGAGGTCAGCCCCGCGCGCGGCCAGCCCCCAGCAGCCGCTGCCTCCACGGCCGACGGCGTCAGCGCCTGGCTGGCCTGTCTCAGGTCAGCGTGGCGGGGCCTGACCCGACCCGGTGCGGGGTGTGTCACCCGGCGGGGGGCGGGAATGGGGGGAGGTTCTGGTGGCATACGGTTCCCTTCGGGGGGAGGGCGCCGGTTTGGAAGTAGGCGGTCATGTAGTTGCTGGCGCAGGTGCTGGGGTTGAGGAGTGCGGTGTGGCCGTAGCCGTGCACGACCAGCAGCCGGGCGTTGCCGAGCTGGCGGGTCATGGCGATGTCGGCCTGGAGCGGGAGGAACGGGTCGGTGGTGTTGCCGATCACCAGGATGGGGCTGGTGGGGGCGTTCCACGGGCCGCTGTAGGTGTCCTGCCCGTGTACCGGCCAGGTGGCGCAGGGCTCGTCAAAGCTCCACAGATACGGCAGGGCGATCACGCCGCTGCGGCGCAGCAGCAGGCGCTGCAGGCCGGGGTAGGCGCTCGCGGGAGGGCTCGGCGCCTCGTCGCACTGGGTCGCGTATGCCTGCTCGGCCCCCCCGAAGGGCTGGCCGCCGGCCGCCGCGGCGGCAGGCGGCGTGCCCGGCCGGGTGTTCGCCGTGCCGTTGCGGGCCAGCCAGAGCTGCTGGAGTGACTGGGCGGTCTGGGGCCAGCCAATGAGGCTGCCGCCGGTCACCGGGGTGGTGTGCGGCTGCACCTGGGCGAGCGCGAAGCTGGCGTCGGTGACGATCTCGGCGTAGGTGAAGGCGGTGCCGCCCAGGCTGATGGGTGCTTGCCTGAGGCGGGCCAGCAGCGCATCCCACTTGGCCCTGGTCGCCGCGGGGCTGCCGGCCGAGAACGCGCAGGCCTGGGTGCTGCGCTGCCCACAGATCCGCAGGAACGCAGCCAGCGCCTTGACGGCCGCTTTGTCGCTGCGCAGGCGCAGGTAGGTGCTCAGCCTTGGGTTCGGCCGCCCGCCGCTGGTCCAGGCCTGGGGCGGGACGTTCCCGTCCAGCACCAGCCGGCCGACCCGGCGGGGGAACAGGTTGGCGTAGGTGGCGCCGAGGAACGTGCCGTAGGAGATGCCCAGGTAGTCCAGCTTCGGCTGGCCGAGCGCCTGGCGCAGCAGGTTCAGGTCACGGGCGTAGTCCGCGGTCGAAACGTGCCGGAGCAGCGCGCCGTTCCGCGCGGCGCAGATCTTTCCGAATTCACGCCACCGGCGGATGTAGCCGCGCTGCTGGCGTCGGCCCACGGGGAAAAAGGTGTACTTGCCCAGGAAGGCGCTTTCCGCAGCCGCGCTCGGGAAGCACTGGACCGCCGTGCTCGCCCCGGCCCCGCGCGGGTCCCAGCTCACGATGTCGTAGTCGCGCAGCAACTGTTTCGGCCAGAACCCGATATAGGCCGGGAGGTCTACTGTGCCTTGCCCGCCGGGCCCGCCCGGGTTGAAGAAGATCACGCCACGGCGGGCCGGGCCGGTGGCCGGGTGCTCCACCACCGCCAGCTTGATCTTCGGCCCGGATGGATCCCGGTAGTCCAGCGGGGCCGCCACCGTCGCACACAAGAATCCGCCCGCCATCGCGCCCGCGCTGCCAGCCGGGCACCGGTGCCAGGCGATGGGCGGCACCGCGCCCGAGGTGCCTGCGGCGCCCGCCGGGCCGGCCCCGAGTGCCGGGACGAGAGCGGACACCAGGGCCGCGGCGACAATCCCGGCGCCGACCAGCCGGGCCCGGCGTGGTGTACCGCTCCTGATCGCTCCCGGAGCGCGTGACAGTGAAAACTTCGTCATGAAATGCTCGCCTCTCATAGCAAGATCACGGTGCCCGGCGGCCGATGCGCCCCAGGTCTCGAAGACCGAACTCGTAGGCATCTCGGCCAGAGCCCCGCATCACCTGGCAGCAGGCGCCCGTTCACTGCTGGCCCCAGCGGCCGGCGAAGAATCTCGGCCGGGGCACCTCAGCGGACCCCAAAGCACAGCGCGAGCCGGTGAGAATCAGGCCACGCCCGGCTCGACACGGCCGCGCGGCCATGCCAGCAGCCCTGGTGCCCCCGGTGCTGCCCAGCGGGCGCCATCGGCCGCAGAACGGCCTGCGCGTCGCTGACGAGTAAGACCCGATGACCGCTAACGAAGAACCGAACAGAAAAAGAACAGCTACTGCCATATGCCACCTCGGCTTCACTACGCGCTAAGCGCCACCGAGGTCCAGAGCAGCCGGGAGGCTAAAATCTCGTCTACACGCACCTAAACGAGCACACCTTCTCAGTCCCGACGCTACGCCCCATCCCCCGGAGAGACAAGAGAAGCTAGGAGACGGAGCAGTTCCGAAGCCCCGCCCGCTCTGACCGATTTGCGCGGTATGTCTCCCGAGTGACGCGGCCGGCGGCACCGTGGGAAAAGCGCGCACCCTTTCAGAGGCGGCAACCCGCAGAAACGCAAATCCTGGTATCTAGACCAGAAAATGCCACGCCATTCCGCGGTCGGCTTTGCAGTCGACCTGGCGCAAGTTTTCTTCCACCCGGCATTGCTAAATGCGGCGCACATATATGGACTTGGACCCAGGCGGTCATCGGCGTAGCCGGACCGACTGGGTCCCTGCACTTGGTCGTGCCGGTGTCAGATGATCCGCCGGCCGAGTTCAGCGACACCAGGCACTGAGCTGGGCCGATCTCACCGCGGCAGGGCGCGGGCGACGATGCTGTCATGACCGGCGGGACTTGCGGGCCAGTCCCTCCGGGATCTCGGCTCTGCCCCACGGGGAACCTCTTCGCGATGAGCAGCACCCCCGGAGGCAATCTCGAAAAGGCCACCCAGGATTGACAGGCCATGCGAACATTGTGGCCGAGCATCTCGAGCATCCCTCCTGATCTGGTCCTGATCTGAGTGACGTCAGTGTCAGCAACAATTGTAACGGTCAAGATCAACTTCTTCAGACTCCGGCCTGCTGCATCTGTCCGTCAACGTCCGTTGTCATGCGCTGGCACTTGGTGTGATCTTTACTTACTTGGTCACTCGGCTTGGTCCGTTCTGGCCGCGGCACCGGAGGCTCTCTTGTCCTTTCGGCGGACCGAGCGTAGCGTCCGGGCTAAGAAGAGGTGCTCGTTTATCCGCGTGTAGACGAGATTTTAGATTCTTCCTGGCTGCTCTGGACCTCGGTGGCGCCTAGCGCGCAGCGAATCTGAGGTGTCATAACTATCGGGATTCCTCAACGCTGATGACAAAGATCGCCTGTATAACGGCAGAGCAGGGGAGGCTTCATGGGAAAGCGGCTGGGCATTCTCGGCGCGGCTATCGCGGTGGCGGCGCTGGTGGCTGGTGTAGTTACTCCCGCTTGGGGTTCATCCGGTAACAACAGCCAGCACCAGGCCATCCGTGTGGTCGCCATCGTCACAGAACTGAGCCTCGTTCCTGTCAGCAGCACGGGACCCTCCCTGGGGGACGAAATAGTATTCGCTGAGAAGCTGCTGCAGGGCGGAAAACAGGTCGGGCACGAGGGCGCGGTGTGCACGACGGTATCCCTGGCGCGCCAGGAGGCGCAGTGCGTCGCTACGTACTCATTCGGCGGCGCGCAGATCACCGCGCAGGCGCTGATTACCCTGGGCAGCCTGGCACCGTACGCCGGGGCCATCACGGGCGGCACCGGCAAGTACCAGGGCGCGAAGGGTGAGGTACGCGTCCGCACGCTCACAGGTGGTACGAAGGGGATACTGACCTTCGACCTGCAACACTGATGGGCTCTTCGCCTTTAAGGCAGGACGGCGGTTGTGAGCGCATCAGCCTGGCCGTGCTGCTCGTCCGGATCTGCCACGGGCTCTGGTTATCCCTCTTTGGTGCCGAGCAACGCCCGGCACACGTCGATGATGTTCACCACTGCGAGCAGGCCGATGTCGCCCGCGACCGGCAGGTGACGGAGATGTCTGGTCGTCATGATCCTGGCCGCGTCGCGAATGCTTGTGGTGGTGGTGAGGGCCGGGCGGGTGGTCATCGCGGCATCGACCCAGATGTCGTTGACGTCTTTGCCGTCCGCGATGGCGCGGGCGACGTCTGCCGCGGTGATGATGCCGACCGGCTCACCGGCCTGCGCATCTAGGACCGGGAGAGCTGTCGTGTCTGCGTGCTTCATCAGGTACGCGGCGGCGGCCACGTGGTCGTGCTGGTTGACCGTCGTCACCGGCGGCCGCATGATGTCGGCGACGGTGGCCTCGGCCGGTGGCGGGTGAACCGGTGATTTGTGCGCGGAGACAGCTGTCATGACCTGCTGCATTTTGGGCTCCTAACCTGCCAGTTGGCGATCACGTTGTGCTCATGGGGCGTAGGCAAGATCCTTGGGCCGCCGGCTGGGTCCCGGGTCGTGTGCTGGCGGGGATCGGCGAGGGTGCGGGCCGGGCGGGGTTTTCTGGCCCGCGGCGGCTCGGGCCAGGTAGCGGTGAACCAGGGGCACTGTGGCGGCGCCCTCGCCGACCGCGGCGGCGACCCGTTTGACCGATCCGCGGCGCACGTCCCCGGCGGCGAACACCCCCGGCAGGCTGGTCTCCAGCGGCAGCGGCACGCGGCCGGCAGGCCAGCGGGCGCCGGTGCCGGCGGGCAGGTCCGGGCCGGTGCGGATGAACCCCTGCCGGTCGCGGGCGATGGCCTCGCCGAGCCATTCGGTGCGCGGCTGGGCGCCGATGAGAACGAACAAGGCATCCGCCGAGACGGTGCGCCGCGCCCCGGAGGCGGTGTCCTGCAGTATCAGCGATTCGAGATGGCCGGTGCTGACGCCGGTGCCGCCGGTGACCTGCACGCGGTAGCAGACCTCAACGTTCGGCGCAGCGCCGATCTGGCGGATGAGGTAGTCGGACATGCTGGCGGCCAGTGCGGGCGCGCGGACCAGGATGGTCACCTGGTTGGCCCATTTGGCCAGGTGCAGCGCGGCCTGCCCGGCGGAGTTGCCACCGCCGGCGACGAACACGTTCCGGCCGCGCATGGCGGGTGCCTCGCTGGCCGCGGCGCCGTAGAACACCCCCCGGCCCTGCAGGTCTTCTATGGCCGGGATGCCCAGCCGCCGGTAGGCGACGCCGGTCGCGATGATCACGGCGCGCGCGGCCAGGACGCCCCCGTCGGACAGGCCCAGCCGGTAATGGCCGCCGTCTCCGGCCAGGCCCGTGGCCTGGCGCATGTACAAGAACGTGGTGTCAAACGCCCTGGCCTGCCACCAGGCCTCCTGCGCCAGCATGGCGCCGCTGATGCCCTGGGAGAAGCCGGGGTAGTTGCGGATCATCGAGCTGGTCCCCGCCTGGCCGCCGACGGCCTCATGCTCGACCACAACGGTCCGTAGGCCCTCGGAGGACGCGCCGACCGCGGCCGCCAGCCCGGCCGGGCCCGCGCCGACCACTGCCACATCGAAAACCTCCCCGGGCGGGATCGGCCTCATGATGCCGAAGGCGTCAGCAATTTCGAGATTGGAGGGGTTGACCAGCGCCGACGGCTCGGCGGCGAACTGGAGCACGACCACCGGCAGGTCCGCGGATTCCAGACCCAGGTCGCGCAGCATCCGTCGGCCCTGCCCGGAGCCGACGTCATAAAAGCCGGCTGGGACCCGGTAGCGGGAGAAAAGATCACGCAGCTCCTGAGACCGCGCCGACCATCGCTTGCCAATCACCCGCACCGCCTCGAAGCCGCCGCCCCGCTGGCTGGCCCACTCCCGGAGGAACTCGGTGATCGAGCGGTGGAACTCCTCGGCCGGGGCCGACGCCGGGCGGTTCACCCAGCGGTCGACCGTGCCCATGGTGACCGCCTCGAAGACCGACCGCTTTGCTTGCCAGTCACCCCAGCCCACCGCGGCCACCCGAACGGCCCTCGGGTCGATGGCGCGGACTGCGGCCAGCACCTCGATGCCATCCGGGTCCTGCGCGCCGACCCCGCCGATGACCAGCGCCACCGGCAGGCTCGCAGCCCGCAGGTCCCGCATCCAGGGTGCCAACTCCGCGGGCCGACCGCAGACCACGATCTGATAGTCGCCGTCATACCGCTTGGACAGCTCCCGATGCAGGACCTGCCGGACGCCAGGATCACGGCTGACGATGACGATGACCGCTTGTGCCTCCGCAGTTTCACCGGGCACGCCGGCGCCCAATTCCTCGGGCGCAGCGGTGGCAGCGCCAGCTGATGCAGTCATGTCGTCCTCTCCAGGTGCGTGGCTTGAAATTCGGTGACCGCATGGGAATGCGGGCGCCGGACGGGGATGTGCGCGCGCAGTGCTCCGCCGTGCCCGGCGGGCGTGGCCGACCCGGCAACCGGGCGGCCGGCCGGACGCCAGGAACCAGGCTCATCACCTGAGCTGCCTGTCCGGGTGGCTGCCTTGGCCCTGGCCGGGTCGGGGAGATGGCTGGGGCAGGGCGTGTCCTTGTACCGGGCCGCACAGGCCACGATCAGTGCCGTGGCCACGATCTGAGTCGCGCCGAGCACGATGAACACGCTGGCGCCGATGGCGACCGCGCGCGCCGTGATCAGAAGAGACGACAGCAGCCACACCCCAAAGGCCAGCCGACTGATGCCAGCCGAGCAGCGGGCCCTGATCAGGTGGAAAATCTGTGGCACGTAAGCCGCCCCCGCCAGCCCGGCACCGACAAAGCCCCCGATCTGCGTCGCGGTCAGCATTGCCGGCTCCCTATGGTTGGCTGGTCCAGATGAGCGCCCGTCGGGGCGCTGCAGTGACTGGGTCACCGGGCGGGAGGGTTCCCGCCGTCGTTTGCCATGCTGCCGGCGACCCAGGGCGATCACCACACATGCCCGCCCACAGGAGACCCACAGGATGGCGTGCCGCTCAGGGCGCCGCCGGGCACCAGGGTGGTCGGCGGGTCTGGTTACTGTTGGGTAGGGCCGTGCCGTGCCGTGCCGGGTTGGGGTGCGGCGGGATGAGGGCCTGCGGAGGGGATGCTGGAACTATGGGGGAGCAGCCTGCGCGGGGATTTGCTGGGTTGCTGCGGCAGTTGCGGGCCGAGGCCGGGCTGACGCAGGAGGAGCTGGCCGAGGCGGCGGGCCTGAGCCCGCGGTCGGTCAGTGACCTGGAGCGGGGTATTAACCGCACTGCCCGCAAGGACACCGCTGTGTTGCTGGCCAGCGCGCTGGGCCTGGCCGAGCCGGTGCGCGCGGTGTTCGTGGCGGCGGCCCGCGGGCAAGTCCCGGCTGGGGAGGTGCTGGGGGCCGTGCGGGGGGCAAGGCCGCGAGTGTGGAACATTCCCGCCCGTAATCCGGGGTTCACCGGCCGGGACGATCTGCTGGCGGAGGTGCGGGAACAGCTGCTGGCCGGGGATAAGGCGGTGGTGCAGGCGCTGCACGGGATGGGTGGGGTGGGCAAGACCCAGCTGGCAGCCGAGTACGCGCACCGGTTCGCCGGGACTTATGGCTTGGCCTGGTGGATCAACGCCGAGCAGGGCGGGCTGATCGGGGACCAGGTCGCCGCCCTTGGCCTTGCGCTGGGATGCGTGCAGCCCGGGGCCGGGACCGAGGCGGTGCGGGCGGCGGTGCTGGCCGAGCTGCGGCACCGCGGCCGGTGGCTGCTGGTCTTCGACAACGCCGAGGACCCCGCGGATGTGGCACCGTGGCTGCCTGGTGGCGGCGGGCATGTGCTGATCACCTCCCGGCAGCGGGGCTGGGACGAGGTCGCCGCACCGGTCGAGGTGGACGTGCTCGCCCGGGCCGAGTCGGTGGCGATCTTGCAGACCCGGGTCACCGAGCTATCCGGAACCGACGCGGACAAGCTCGCCGCCGAGCTCGGGGACCTGCCATTGGCTATCGCCCAGGCGGCAGGGTTCATGGCGGACACCGGGATGACAGCCGATGAGTTCCTGGTGCTGCTGCACACCCGGGCCGGGCAGCTGCTGGCCCAGGGGGCGCCGGCGTCTTACCCGCGGTCGCTGGCGGCCGCCACCGGCATGATCGCGGACCGGCTCGCCCGCCAGGACCCGGCCGCAGCCGAGCTGGCCAGCGTGTGCGCGTTCCTGGCACCCGAACCGATCCCGGAAAGCCTGTTCACCGCCGCCGTCAGCGTCTTGCCCGGCGAGCTGGCGGCCCGGGCCGCGGACCCGCTGGCCTGGCGGCAGACCCTGGCACACTTGACGAGGCAGTCGCTGGCCCGCATCGATCACCGCGGGCTGCAGATGCACCGGCTCACCCAGGCCATCCTCCGCGACCGGCTCACCCCCGCCCAGGCCGCCGCCACCCGCCAATACGCCGAGGCGATACAGGCCGCCAGCGACCCCGGCGACATGGCGAATCCGGCCACCTGGCCCCGGTGGGCGCAATTGACGCCGCACGTGCTGGCCGCCGACCTGGCCGCCACCGACACTCCCGCCCTGCGCGAGCTAGCCGGCCACACATGCTGGTACCTGCTCGAGCGGGGCGATATCCGCACAGCCCATGATCTCGCCAGCGGTCTTCACCAACAGTGGCGCGACCGGCTCGGCGAGGACCACCCGCACACGCTGACGGCCGCGCATTATCTCGCCTGGACGCTGCTGGAGATGGGCCGCCACGCCGAATCACGCGACCTGAACCAAGACACTCTTACCCGCCGCCGCCGCATCCTTGGCGCAGACCACCCCGACACCCTCTTCTCCGCCCACAACCTGGCCATCAACCTGCGCAGGCTAGGCGACGTCCAGGCCGCCCACGACCTGAACCAAGACACCCTGGCCCGCCACCGCCGCATCCGGGGCCACGACCACCCCGACACCATGTCCTCCGCCACTACCCTGGCCCACGACCTGCGCGCGCTCGGCGACCTACAGGCCGCCCACGACCTGAACCACGACACCCTCGATCGCCGGCGCCGCATCCTGGGCCAAGACCACCCCGACACCATGAACTCCGCCCACAACCTGGCCTACGACCTGCGCGCGCTCGGCGACATCCAGGCCGCCTGCGACCTGGACCACGACACCCTGGCCCGCCGCCGCCGCATCCTGGGCCAAGACCACCCCGACACCCTCGCCTCGGCCGCTAACCTGGCCTACGACCTGCGCGCGCTCGGCGACGCCCAGGCTGCCTGCGACCTGGACCACGACACCCTCGATCGCCGCCGCCGCATCCTGGGCCACGACCACCCCGACACCCTCGCCTCGGCCGCTAACCTGGCCACCGACCTGCGCGAGCTGGGCGAGGCAGAGGATGGCCCATGAATCCGGGACGGCGTGCGCACATGATCCGACAGCGGCGTTTAGCACTGCCCCGGTCGTTGCGTGAGCCGCGGCTGAACTCGAGCGGCCCGGCAGCGGCGTGATCCGCGCCTCCTCTAACCGCCAGCGGAAACGGGAAGGTCCCACGCCAGGTGATCAGGCAGCCCGAGCCCCGTGACACGGTCATGGCCCCGCCCGAAGGCCGATTCCCGGAGTCAATCCAAAGGAGGAGATCCTCAATCCCCGTAGACGGCCCAGGAGAAGGCGCAGCACCTGCGACAGCGTGACCTGCCTGCGTGCCCATGATGCAGTGTCAGCGGTGTCACTGGCTGGTAGCCGGTGGGCTCGGGGCTGGTCTGCGTTCTGGGCCCGTGGGATGAAGCGCTGCTGGGCGGAGGCTCACGAGCCGCAGATAGGCCCTGCCAGGTAGATTCGGCCGGTTGCTGGCCGGTACCGAAGCGGGCGTTCAGGCGCCGGATCGGTTCGTTCCGCTGCTCGTTGCGGGTGTGGAGTTCGGCGTAGCGGTTGGCGGACTGCGATAAGTTGGCCCGACGAGACGCGGCCGCTGTGAGTCGTGTCCAGGCTGTCAGGCAGGACGCGGGAGGGCGGTGGCAGATGGCGAAGAGGGCCAGTACCACCGTTCGGTACGAGACGCGCGTGACGATCGACCGGCCCATCAGCGAGGTGTTCGCGCGGTTGGCCGACCTGGATGGTTACCGGGCGTGGATGCGCCGCACGGGTTTGTTCCGCCGGTCCGGGCAAACCTCCGGCGGCCCTGTCGGCCTGGGAACGGCTTACTTCGATGCCACGAGGATGGGCACGTTCCGCGGTGAAGTGACCGGCTACGAGCCACCGGCGCGGATCGGTTTCCGCGAGACTCTCCGCTGGTTCGGCTCCGACCTGATGGAGGCGCGGCCGGAGTACATCCTCGAGGCGGACCGGGACAAGACGATCGTTCATCACGTCGCGGAGGGTGAGCTCTTCGGAATGATGCGGTTGATGAAGCCGGTTGCGGCCCTGTTGGCGAGAAGCGAGCGGGCCCGAACCGTCGAGTCGCTGAGGCGTTCGCTGGAGCCGGACTAGGTCCCCGACCCCCACGGTCACGAACTACAGCTGCCGTAGTAGTGCAGGGCGCACTCATCAGCAAAAGTCAGTTCGGCCCGGACGGCAGGGTGGCGAATCGCGCTCCAATGCGGGTGCATCTCCACCCAGCGAACCAGGACGACCGCGACTCAGCGGTGGTGGGAGTGGGCCGTGCAGATCCGAGGTGGCTCGGCGATATTTGACCCCTTGACTGGCCGGCTTCCCTGGCTCTGCGGGTTTGGCAAATGCCCTGGTAGGACGCCTGGGCACGTGATCGGCGCATGCCTCAAGAAGGGCCATTTCACAAGGGAATGGCTCTTTCCCGGGGACCCGCTTGGCAGCGGACTGCTGCTCTCCGTCGGTCCTGGAATCGGACAAGACCCTGGACCGCAAGGCACGATGGCCGGGCTCCAGACCCAGGTCGGGCGGCGACACTTGCAAACCGGGGGCACCACGTCCACCAGCATCACACCTGACTTTCGGCCACCCTAGTGCGCAAGTCGGCGGTTGCCGTTGATCGCGTTGAGGGCCTGGCGGAGGTCGTCTGGAATGGGGTCGGCGGGGGTGATGGCGCGGCGGCTCTCCGGCGGCATACGCAGCCAGAGTCCCTGCCCGCAGCAGTCCCCGCTGATAAGTAGACAACGAGCGACGCGCCTGAAATAGCGCACGCTCGCAATGGCTCCAGAGCTGGTTTGAGCCATCCTCAAAGTGCCCCAGACACCAGCGGTGGGGGTCGAACGCCGACCTTACGCTCTTCAGGATTACGGATCAACGTACACGGCGGGCAAACTGCTTAGTTTGTTTCGACGATAGCACCTCTGGGTGTCAAAATCGTCCGGTGATGCCCTCTGTGATAGCGGCGAATCATCCTGCGATTGCGCTTGATACGGAAATGATGAATTGGCACCTGATTTTCCTTAGTGAACCCGCCTGTGCGCTCTGTAACAGTGTGAGGATGGGAGGCGAACCAGTTCTTAAAAATAGATCCTGCCCCGACAGGCTCATGACTCACTGAGTAAAGACCTGTTCTGCCATTCAGAACCCCCCCAAGTTCTGACCATGCCATAAGGCCAATGTGCAGATTAAATAGGTAGGAAAGGAACTGGCGGATCTTTAGTGTCGGAAAATCGAAGCCCCCATTGTAGAATGTTATCTCGCCATCTACAACAGGAATCCCTTCTTTCGCTAGATACCCGAAAGAGTTATACCACTCTGCCTCAGTTATCTGGCAGTTGTACTGCCATGAGCAGCCAGGGTGGTGGAAGCTATATACCAGATCTTTCCCCGTCAGAAGGGGCATTCCCTCAAGAGTACTCCCCCAGACAATACCTTCTATCCAAAAAGTATTGTTGATTCCCTGGTGTCTCAGGTCATTCACAATCCACTGAAATGCATTATACCACTGAGACCAATTGCATCTACGTGGCTCGTTAAAGATATCGAAGATGACATTAGGATTGTTGACATAATATCCTGCCATGTACTCCCAGAACATCTTTGTAGCGAAATCTGGAAGCTGGGCGTGGGAAGAATAACCAATGGAATTTTCCGTCTGGTCATTGAGCACAACTTTAAGCCCAAGGCTAAGAGCATATCCAGTAAGCTCACGCACTGCACTCATGTATTTAGAGTTGGGGGTGTACCCATCCCCGATCATCCTGGCTTGGACAATTTGGAGGCGGATTGTATTTGACAGCCAATAATACCTGGCTGCGTATATCTGATGCCTCATGTAGTTCAGAAGTGATCGGGATATCAGGTAATTCTCAAGACCAGAAAGAGTAATTCCTACGGGAACCTCCTGATGATGGAATGCTAGTGTTTTCGCTGGATTTGATCCTTCTGGAGAAGTACTACCCGAAGATGTAAAAGCACTCAGTGAAATCAGGCAGATAAGAACTATCGGTACAGAAAAACTGACGCAACGCTTTGCCAGGGAGCTTATCTCAATTCTTTGGCCGTTGTTGCGCTCGATGTACACCCTCATAGTGGCAAATATCCTTCCTGAAGGGCATGCAAACGGTTACATTGATATGCGTCCCTGGTGGAATCGAACCCACTATCGCCGATTTAGGGTCGGCTGACCCGAATGCCTGGCGGTGCCGTTTTGTCCAGGACTCCGGCCATTTCGCTGCTGCCTGATACCGGGCACTGTCACATGGTACCGCGACAGCCGAGCAAATATGGAGCAAACATGGCGGCGGCCACGTGCCCAAGCGGCAGACACGTTCCGTAATAACCCCATGGCTAGCGTGGCTGCAAGCTGGACCTGTCCCAGCGCCTTGGAAATGCGCTGAAGGTCGTGGCGGATCGTTACGGCCTGATGCCGGGGCGTCTGGTGACGTGGCTTGCCAGGGGCTTCCTGTACGCGCGGTGACGACCATTGCTAGACCTGTGATGTACCTCGCATGGACCTGAGCGACGTCACCGGCTCGATTCAGGCAGCCCGAAGGTGTTCCGCTGGCATCCTTCCTCGACGATCTCTAGCTGCCCGTCCGGGTCGCCAGCGAATCTGCCGCTGGTGCCAGCGCAGCAAACGTGTCCGGCGTGACCAGCCGACTCATTCTCAAGGGCTGGGGAGCAACCAGGCCAGGGCGGCGAACACCGCCCGGTCGGTCCACTCCAGCTTGGGTCAGGTTCTGACCCAAGCGGTTGTCAATGCATGAACGCTGCAGGACCTAAACGCACTGCACGTGAGTGGCGCAGTTACTCCATGCGCACGTGGGGCCACCATATTGGCCATTGCATGAGTCATACCAGAAATAGCACGACTCCGGGTTGGGGCATCCCGAGCCGCAGTTGCCAGGAGAGCAGTACCATGTGATGCCGCACGAGCAGTCCGGCTTGGCCACGATGCTCTTGGTGTCCGGTCCGGGTTTGCCCGCGCGCGGGTAGACAGCCCCGACGTTCTTGCTCGGGGGGACGATGGGACGCTTTTCGGTGGTCCCGGCCGTTGCCTGGGAAATTCCCAGTGTTTCGAGCACGCCAACCACGATGGCGGCCAGGCCTGCCTGCCGCAGGAAGCCGCGGCGCCCGGGACCGCTCGGCTGCTGCCTGCGCTCAGTCCCGGGTTCGGCTTGGTGTCTCAAATGCTTCATGCGCGCTCCCTGTCGCCAATCGCTGCCCGTGCCTGTCGCGCGCGCGGCGCCTGGCGTTATGAATCACCGTTTTCAGCGTAGAAGCGGTACTCAAAGCTGCCAATACCAGTGACGACTCTCCTAGGTAACGAATCAGAAGCAGATGATTGTTCCAGAGATGCCGAAATCACTCGTGTGACAAGATTGTCACTCCATGTGTGCAAAGTGTGACAGATGGTCCTGTCGGGACATACGGTGTCCATTAGATTCATCAGTGCCGTGCCTTGCCGCGAGGAGGTGCGATGGGAGCACTGCTCATCCTGATGATCCGCTGGATCATCGCCGGTATCTTCCTACGGGCCGGTGTGGTCAAGCTCGGCGACCGGGCCGGCTTCCGGGCCGCCGTGGCGAACTACCAGCTGCTGCCGCCCACGCTCGTCGCGCCGGTTGCTGCCGTGCTGCCGGTTGCCGAGATCGCTGGAGCTGTGCTGCTCGCCGCTGGGATTCTCACCGCGCCCACGGCGATCGCGCTCGGCTTGCTGCTGGCTGCTTTCGCCAGCGCGATCGCGCTGGCTCTCGCCCAAGGGCGCAGCTTCGACTGTGGTTGCTCCGGCACAGCAACGCCGAGCCGGATCGGCTGGCGTCACGTCGCGCTCGACCTGGTGCTGGCCGCGGGCGCGGCGCTCGTCGCCGGGTACGGCCCGGTCGCGCTGTCGGTCTGGCCGGGTCCGCTCAGGGTGGATCCGTGGAAGGTGCCAGCCGGCGGCATCACGCCGACGGTGATCGCCGTGCTCGTTGTGCTGATGACCACGCTGGTAACCCGCCAGGCAGCTTTCGTCAGGGGCCTGATGACCTCTGCTACCGACATGGCGAGACGGCCGGGGATTCCAGGGAGGTAGCCAATGCCCGTTGGATGGGCTCTCGCCGTCGTGGTCATCGCGGTGGCTCTGCTCGTGCTCGCGGTGCTGATGCTGGGCGTGCTGCGGCAGGTCGCACCGCTGCTGGAGGCGGTGAGCGCGCAACTCGAAGCGGTGAGCGCACAGCTCGGGGCATCCTCTGGGCATCAGTCCAGGATGAGACTGCCCGGACTGACCGTGGGCGATGCGCTGCCGCCGTTCACCGCGCGGGACGCGCAGGGCAAGGTCACCAACGACAACCTGCGCGGACGATCGGTCATCCTGGCGTTTCTGAGCGCCGGATGCCGGCCGTGCCAGCTCATCGCCGGCCAGCTCGCGGCCGAAGGGATCGGGGATCTGACCGGGCGGCTGCTCGTCGTCACGGCGGAGGGCGAGCCCGCCGCTCTTGGCCTGCCGCCGGAAGTGCCCGCGCTGATCGAGGACAACCACGAGGTCAGCGAGGCCCTGACCGTGCTCGGGACTCCGTTCGCGATCGCCGTGGACGCCGAGGGCACAGTACGCGGGATGACCGTGCCGAACACCCGTGCCGACCTGGCCCAGCTCGCCGCGTTGCTCGGCTAGGTGTGGCTAAGCCCACTGTGATGGGGAGACGGGGATGAGGGCGTCAGGTACGAGCGTGGCCACGGAGACGTGTGGCCAGAGTATGCCGTTGAAGTTCATAATCACCTTCTGGGAGTACTGGATCTGGAGCGAGGTGACTTTGAGCTGGCGCGGTTTGGTGACCGCGGTGGGTGGCGTAACCAAGAACACCGGCGCGGGCCCGTCGCCGGTGGTCTCGGCGCGGATAGCGAGCGGCGGCTGGCCGGGAGTCCACGGTGGCACGGTGATGGCGCTCTGGACGGTCTCGATCCAGAAGAAGGAGGCCATCTGCGGGATCTGCGCGTTCGGCTCGGTCACGTTGTGGTTGCCGTCGAGGAAGGCGATGTCGTCGGTGCCGCCGCTAAATAGCGGGTTGCTCACGTTGGTGGCGACGCCAAGGGCGGTGGTCGACAGGATGGTCTGGTGGGCGGTGGCGTTGCGCAGGACGGTATTCGGGTCGTCCAGGATGGCCTGGGTGATGGATCCCTTCTTGATGAACCGGGTCAGGTCCTGCGGGATCCGCGCGGTACGCGAGTCGCTGGCGGTCTGGCTGGGGAACCGCCCGATGTTGGGGGTGATGCTGACCGGGGGGATCGAGGGCGGGCCGCTGAATGTCCGGAACGTCCCCTGTGCGCAGAGCGTGGTGCCGTGCGGGATCGAGGCCATCCGCACCAGGGTGTTCCCTTCGGGGGGGTCCGAGGTCGCGGGGACGTTCATCCACACTCCGGGCTCGAAATGGATGCCGATGGGCTTAGCTGGGTCGGTGATGTCGCTGACGGTCAGCAGGTAGCCGACGCCGTTGAGGAAGATGTCCGGTTGGTCTTCGCCGCGGTTGGGCACCGTTCCTATCGGCCGCGAGAAGGACAGCGTCTGGCTGACGAGGTTCAGTTCCAGGAGGTTGTCAGACGCGACGGGCGTGGGCAGCTTGGTCGGCGAGCCGATGTCGGGCCGGAAGATTTGGTTGAATCCATGGCCGTGCCACGTGCCGGTGAACGCGGTCAGTGGCCCTAAGCTGGGCGCTTGTGGGCTGGGGGGCGGCGCCTGTGTGCTGCCTTCGGTGCTTGGCACCTCACCGAATTCGAAATCGCCGGGCATGAAGAGAGCAGGCGTCAGAGCACCGGATTCACGGTTTGCTTTAGGCATTGTTCAACCCTGTGACACGCATTGAACTCTCCCCGAGATCGTCGTTCAAGGGTTCTTGGCAGGTAAACGATCGGCGCATCGCCAAAGTGCACAGTTAAAGTAAAGAACAAGTAAAATTTGTAATCACTCCGTGCGCATACGCTATTACGCACCGCCTGCCTCTGATACGGCGGGCTGCGGTCCGCTGTGATCATGGTTTGGTCCCGGCGCAGGCGTTCCAGCGTTGGTGGCCTGGCCGGTGCGGTGCTGGCGTGAGCTGTGCCAAAATCATGCGCATAGCTTGACCTGCTAGTTTTCGCTCAGCGCTCGTGCTCATTCTTAACTTGGCTCTTGCTGAGGCGCTGGGTTCATCCAACTGGCCTCTGACCTGTCGGGACGGCCGGATTTGAACCGGCGACCCCTGGACCCCCAGTCACCTCCCGGGCGTCGCCAGGCGTGGCCTGACAAGGCTCACTGAGCACTTGACCTGCGCAAACAGTGGTTCCGCGTCGGTCCTCGTCGCCTCAGACCGGTTCACGTTGGCTCTTGGAATGGCTCTTCCGCGCGGGGCGGACGCTGGCAGCGGACCGCTGCCCCCCGCCTGGTCCTGGAATCCGACAACGCCCCGGACCGCAGGGCAGGATGGCGGGGCCCTGGACCGGGCCAGGCGGCGGCAATTTGCCTGCAACCCCGAGGGCACCACGTGCACCAGCATCCATAGGGTCAGGTCACCGTGCTCGCCCATCCGCGCAAGTCCGCTCATGCGCAGGCGCGTTGCCCTGCCTGCGTGCTGCACGCGATCGCCGAGGCCGGACAAGTGCTCCCAGCAGAGCCCATCACACCGATAGGCACTTTTGCGGATCCGGCCTGTCCGTCTCAGCTGAGCAACGGGGTTCCCCGTAGGCTCATAGCCGCCTGCCGACGGGACAGGAAAGACTGAATAACGCACGCCGGGCCGCCGTTCGGCGCGGCTACGTGATCTAGTTCCGGCACACCGTCGGCCGCGCCGATCTGGGGTGATCTGCGCGGCATCGCGGCCATTTGGCTAGTTGATGTCCGGCGGTAGGCAGTGAGCCCGCGCCCGGGGCAGTGATCCCGCCGACGGGCATCTGCGAGCGGTCACCTTTGCGGGTGCCCGGCTGGAATTGTCAGGACACCACGGCAAACAGTTGCCACTGGTCTGCGACGCCTTTGAGGGTGTGCGCTCCCCGGCCTGCGAAGTCGATTCCAGATCCCGGCACGAGCTGTTTGACGGTAGAAGTGACGAGCACTTCACCTGGCTGGGCTAGGGCCGCGACCCGTGCGCCGACATGCACCGCGATGCCGGTGGCCGTGACCCCTTGGCATTCGATCTCGCCGGTATGCAGGCCGGCGCGGATCTCCAGACCGATCTCCTGGACCGCATCGCGGATGGCGCAAGCGCAGCGAATGGCCCGTGTCGGCCCGTCGAAGGTCGCGAAGAAGCCGTCGCCGGCGGTGTCGATCTCGGTTCCGGCGTAACGCTCCACGAGCTGGCGAACCTGGGCGTGGTGGCTGTCGAGAAGCTGCTGCCAACGGTGGTCGCCGATTGCCTCGAGCTTCTGGGTGGACCCGGCGATGTCGGTGAACAACACGGTGGCAAGTACGCGGTCGCCGGCGGGGGGAGGCCGGACTCCGGTGACGAAGGTCTCGATCTCGGCGAGGATCTCCCCGGTGGCTGGCCCGGTGAAGAACGGGTGAGTTTCCCCCGGGAGCTCAACGAACCGGGCACCGGGGATGCGGGCGGCAACGTCGCGGGCCGCCTCGACGTTGGCGACCGGATCTGCGGTCCGGTTCATCACCACCACGGGGACGTGAACGCTGGGCAGGATGTCGCGCATATCGATCGAGTAGAGCATGCGTTCGAGGGCCGCCAAGGCCGCCGGGCTGGCCGATGCCTTCAGGTATCGCATGAAGAACCTGACGTGCGGCAAGTCCTTCGGCAGGCCAGCCCCGGGCCCGGTCAGGTAGTCAACGGTGACGCCGTTCTCGGCGAGATAGGCGATCTCCTGGTCGGCTTCCTCCCGGGTTGGCCCCCACGGGTAGTCATCGGCTCTGATCCAGCGGGCCTGAGCGCCCCACAGCGCCAGCGCGCGGGTCCGCCGGGGGTAGGTTGCCGCGAAAAGGGCAGCCAGGTTGGCCCCTTCGGAGTATCCGAAGATGACGGCCCGGTCGCTCCCGGCGGCATCCATCACGGCCCTGATGTCGTCCATCCGCTCCTCCAGCGTCGCGGCGCCGGTTGGGCGATCCGACAGGCCCGTGCCACGTTTGTCGAAACGGATCAGCTGGCAAAAAGAGCCGAGCCGCACCAGGAAGCTGGCCTTCTCGGGCCACTCCCAGTCCAGATCAAGATGAGAGGCCGTACCCGGCGCCATGACCAGATCGACTGGGCCCTCACCGGTGACCTGATAGGCGACACGGACATCCCCGCTCTTCGCGTACTTGGTTTCAGGCAGCACACCGATCCTGGCCATACCAACCCCTATGCCCGAACCCCGTCCACCGACGGTGTACGCCACTATCGAAGGCCGCCGGAATCCGTCCTCATCCCGAAGTAGCCCTGTCCCCCGTGCAACGCCGGTTTGGCGACACGGCCCCGGCTTGTTACCCAGCAGGCCAACGCGCACGTGTGAAAGCGTGGTGACAACGCCATGTAGATGACATGGAGAAACCGGTTGCCAGCGCCCGGTCTCCAGACACTCCGGTGCGCCGAACTTTGAACGCAGAACCAGTAGATCTGACCGCCCGTACCCGGCTCACGAGCAGTTAGGCACTCGCGCCGAGTCGGCATTCCGGCTGCATGGCCGGCCAGGCTCAACGTCACTCTCTGTGATTAGACCTGTTCCTGACCCACGCGTGCCGACCCGCCTGATTGCACGTCTGCTGGCTTGAGGCTGATCATGAAGCAGGCTGTGTGCCGCGTCCCCCTCACATGAGCAGGCCCATCAGGCTGGTGGCACCTACACCGACGATGGCCCTGGCGGCGATCCGGCGGCCGGCCGGAAGCCGTGCCGGTGCGCCGATAGCGCCTACACGTGAACTCCACATGGCCTGCAACCCGCCTCCACACCGGCGGGCTCAGTTGGGGTTGATCCGGCCGGGGGCAGCGGCGCTGGATCGCAAGACCGCGGGTGGCCCTTGTGCCACGGTGGCCGTGGCGCGTTCAGGTCTAGCGGATAGGGGGCCCTCATGTCTTCCAAGGTGCCGGTCGGTGGAGTCCTCTTAAGCCGCACGCCCCGCTTCGTCGTTGTGGCCCTGGCTGTTTGGGTGGTCATGGCCCTTGTGGTGCCCGTCGCCGCCGACGCCGGCTCTGGGCGAGGATCGGCGGCCTCTGGGGCTGGCGTGCCGCAGATCACCTGGGCCGCGTGTGGCCCGCAACTGGAGTGCGCGAACGTGCCGGTGCCGCTGGACTGGGCATACCCCCACGGGCCGGCCATCGCCCTGGCGGTGGCCCGGCACCTGGCCAGCCACCCCGAGCAGCGGATCGGGTCGCTGTTCGTCAATCCCGGCGGCCCCGGTGAATCCGGGGTGGGCTATGTCGCGAATCGCGGCCAGGCTCTGGACGCGATGACCGGCGGCCGCTTCGACATCGTCGGCTGGGACCTTCGCGGCGGCGCCGGTGCCAGCGCCCCGGTGCGCTGCTTTACCGACGCCGCCGAGCGGGCCAGTTTCTGGCAAGACCTGCCGATGCCCACCACCCGGGCCGAGCAGCGGCACTACCTGGCCAAGACGATCGCGCTGGCCCAGCGCTGCGGCGAGCAGAACGGTGCGCTGCTGGCCCACATCTCTACCGCCGACACCGCCCGCGACCTGAACTATCTGCGGCAGCTGGTCGGTGACCAGCAGCTCACCTACTTCGGGGAGTCCTTCGGGACCCTGATCGGCCAGACCTACGCCAACCTGTTCCCCCATCGGGTGCGGGCCATGGCTCTGGACGGCCTCATCGACGCGGTCGCCTCCGCCGCCGGCACCGAGGCGGTGGTGGCCAGCAGCCTGGCTGACACCGACCGGGTGTACCACGAGTTCCTGCGGTTGTGCCAGGCAGCCGGCCCCGGCCGGTGCGCGCTGGCCGGCCACGGCCCGGTGGCGCCGCGGGTTAACCATCTGCTCAACCGGCTGCGCCACCATCCGATCCCCGCCCCCTCGGCCGACCCGCCCGGGGAGCTCACCTACGGTGAAGCGCTGACAGCCCTCAAGCTGGCCGCCCTGCCCGACCCGAGCCTGTGGCCCGTGGCCGCAGCCGCGCTGGAGGGGGCCATCCAAGGCGACGCCTCGCTGGCCGAGACCATCGCCAGGGGGGCCACCACCGACCAAGTCCGAATGCTGTTCCAGGAGCAGGGCGCGGCGCTGGTGTGCGCCGACAGCCCCGCCCGCCACCCCGCCGCCGCCTGGCTGCGGGTGGTGGACCGCCTCGAGGACCTCAGCCGCATCGGCGGACCGATCGAGGGCTGGCATCTCGCCCCGTGCGCGTCCTGGCCGGCCTCCAGCGCCGACCGCTACACCGGCCCCTGGAACGCCACCACCCGCAATCCGATCCTGGTCATCGGCACCCGGTTCGACCCCAACACCCCGCTGCGCAGCGCTCGGCTGGCCGCGCAGCGGCTGGGCAACGCGGTCCTGCTGACCCATGACGGCTACGGCCACCTCAGCCAGCGAGACCCCAGCACCTGCATTATCCAGGCCACCAGCCGCTACCTGGTCAACCTCACCACCCCACCACCCGGGACCGTCTGCCCGTCCGACCGCCTCCCCTTCGACCCCGACTTCGGACAGCCTGTCCCGTGACCAGGCTCGCGCCGCTTCCCACCCACGCTTTCGTGGGCGAGTACCAAGGGCCTGCGCGGTCACGGCTTCGCCGCGATCTTCACCATGGCGGCGCCGCTAGCCAGGGACGGTCCGACCGACATCTTCTTCGCCCGGATCGAGCCAGGCAGATAGGCATGCCCACCAAAAGTTAGCGCCTGCAGCATCCGGCCTAGCGGGCCCGCCAAGGAGGAACAATGCGAAAATCCATATGGACCAGCGTGGCGATCGCATCGGCTGTCGTGGCTGGGGTGGTGTCGGTATCCGCTGCGTCACAGGCGGCTGCGCCCAGTGCAGCCGAGTCGAAGACGCTCATCTTTGACGTGGTGTTCAGCCCGTCCTCGCTTGTTGAGGCGAACAACGTCCGTGTCCCGCACTCTCCCATCGCGCTTGGCGACGAGCTCACTTTTCATGACCAGCTCTACTCACAAGGCCACCATGCCGGGGATGATGTGGGCTCCTGCGTGATCGTCACAATCCCCCCAGCCGCTGTCCTGGCCAACTGCACCGCCGTGTTCCGGGTGCCAGGCGGCAACATCACCGCGCAGTTCGTTGCCATTCAAGGCCCGACTCCGAAGGCCATCGCGCTGAGCGGCGGGACCGGCAACTATCGCGACATCGGCGGTGACGGGACGCTGGTCGAGTTCGGCAACGGCAAAGGACGGCTGACCCTCCACGTCCTGAGCCATACAGAGGAGGCTGACTAGTTCGTTGCCTGAACCGTCAGCGTGCGCAGCGCGGGCCGAGCCAACAATGTCAGCTCGCCTCGCTGGCCTCAGCGTGGGAGCAAGGCCAGGGACCGGTTCGTCGGAAGGCAGGCTTCGCGGCGAGCTAAGCGGGCTCGTCGGGCGGCGGTCCGAACTTGCCGCGATCCGGGCTGCGCTCGGCGATTCCCGGCTGGTCACCCTCTGCGGGCCAGGCGGAATCGGGAAGACGCGCCTGGCGGTGGGGGCGGCGTGGGGGGCGCGACGGGTCTTCCCCGATGGCGTCTGGCTGGTGGAACTAGCGAGCCTGCGCGATCCGGCGCTGCTCGCACCCGAGGTCGCGCGGGGGCTGGGCCTATTGGACCAGTCGGCCGGGTGGGCGGTGGCCACGCTGTCGGAGCACCTGGCCGACCGGCAGGTGCTGCTGGTACTTGACAACTGTGAGCACCTGCTGGACGCATGCGCGGTGCTGGCCGAGGCGATCCTCCGCGCCTGCCCGGGCGTGCGCATCCTGGCCACCAGCCGGCAGGTGCTTGGCGTCACCGGCGAGGTGATGTTCGCCGTGCCGCCCCTGTCGGTACCGGACGGCCGCGTACGGCAACCGCCGGAGCAACTCATGCAGTCCGAGGCCGTGCGGCTGTTCGCCGAGCGAGGTGCCGCGGTCCTTCCTGGCTTTGCGATCGACGCGGCCAACAACCAGGCGGTGGCAGATCTGTGCGTCCGGCTGGAGGGAATCCCGCTGGCGATCGAACTGGCGGCGGTCCGGCTGCGGGCGCTGTCCCCGGAGCAGATCCTGGCCCGCCTCGGCGACCGGTTCCGGCTGCTGTCTGCCGGCGACCCGGCCGAGCCTCGCCACCGGACCCTGCAAGACACGCTGACCTGGAGCTATGACCTCCTGTCACCGCATGAACAGGCGATGTGGCGGCGAGCTTCGGTGTTCGCGGGATCCTTCGACCTCGATGCGGCCGAATCGGTGTGCGCCGGTGATGGCGTGGCCACCGGGGCGATCCTGGACCTGGTCGACCAACTGGTGGCCAAGTCGATTCTGCGGCGCAGCCCGGGCGGGGATCCTGCCCGCTATCGCATGCTGGATACCGTCCGCGACTACGGGCAGCGGCGGTTGCGCGAGGCAGGGCAGGCGCAGGCCGTTGGCCTGCGGCATCAAGACTTCTACGCGCGGCTGGCGGGCCGGCCGGACGCGCTGGGCCCACGCCAGCTGGAATGGATCGACGCCCTCAACGCCGATCACGAGAATCTGCGCGCAGCGCTGGAGTTTGGGCTGAGCCAGGCAGCGCGGGCCGAGGCCGGGCTGGCGATGGCCTGCGACTTGTGGCTGTACTGGGAGACGCGCGGCCACCTCACTGAGGGCCGCCGGCACATGGACGCCTTCCTGGCCCGGGTGACGAATCCTTGCGCGTTGCGTACCCGTGGCCTGTGGACCGCAGGATACCTGGCGCTGGTGCAGGGAAATGTGTCGTCCGCGGGCAGGCTGCTTGAGGCATCGCTGCTGGCGGCCCAGGGCCAAGGCGACGCGAAAGCTGTCGCTTACGCCGCTGAATTCCTGGGCCGGGCGATGTGGTTCCTCGGCGATCCAGTACGCGGCCTGGCGCTCACTGAGGACGCGCTGGCGCGGCACCAGGCGGCAGGCGACTGGCGGGGCACCATGCTGACCCTTGTGCAGCTAGGGATCATGCGGGCACTCATGGGTGACCCGGCCGAAGCGATCAGCCCGCTGGAGGAATGCGCCGACTTCTGCGAGGCGCAGGGTGAGCGCTGGAACCGTTCTTATGCGCTGTGGGGCCTCGGCCTGGCGGCCTGGCTGCTTGGTGACGCGGGGCGCGCCGGTGAGCTGGAGCGCGCTGCCCTGCGGATAAAGCGCGAGGTCGGTGACCAGATCGGTTCCGCCATGTGCATCGAGGCGCTGGCATGGATCGCGGCCTCACGGCGGCGTCCTGGGCGCGCTGCCCTGCTGCTCGGCGCGGCGGCGTCCGCCAGGGAAGCGATCCCGGCCAGCCTGCCGGCTCCGTTGGGGCCACATCATGAGACCGCATGCGCCACGGCCGGCAGGCTGCTGGGTCAAGATGGCCTCACCGCTGAGCTGGCAAAGGGCCGTGCGCTGAGTCCTGCAAGGCGGATAAGCGCCGCCCTGGAGGAACCGGCCAAAGCCGGATCGTCCTCCGGCGCCCAGGATCGGGGGATCCGGCTGACTGCGCGAGAGGCGGAGGTAGCCACCCTGGTCGCCGACGGGCTCTCCAATAAAGAGATCGCCGGGCGGATGGTGATTTCTCCGCGAACCGCCGAGACGCACATCCAGCACATCATGGACAAGCTGGGATTCACCGCACGCTCTCAGATCGCCGCATGGTCCGCCGGCAGCCGGCCGCGGCAGCCGGACCGGGCAACGGACAAAAATACGTGGTCAGATCAGGGATCTGCCTGACGCCCACCCGCCGCATCACCGCCAGGCTGCTTATGACGGTGCCTGAAAGACCAACCGAACCGGCACCGCCGGTGAGGGATCGGTGAGCGGCCAGCCAGATCTTCTGTTCTTCATGGTCGAGCATGACCTGCGTGACCTCTCGGCCCAGCAGCGGTCGAGCGCCCACCACTCACTCGCCGAGGCGGTGCGCCGGGCGGTACGGAGAGGAATCCGCATCCGTTACGTGCAGTGCATTCTCGTCCCCGAAGAGTCGCGCTGCCTGTGCCTCTTCGAGGCGGCCGGAGCCGACTTGGTCCGCAACGTCAACGACATCGCACAGTTCCCGCTCGCGCGGGTCGTAGCGGTGCTCAGCTCCGTGCATCCCGGCACCGCACCTTCCCACCAGCCAACGACCGGCGAGAACACGTCCAATGGCAGACATTGATAAAGGTTGCGGGCCAGTAAGGGGCCGGACAGCCCGGCGCTGGTGGCCGGCTGGGAGAACGCTGGCACGCGTGCCGCGGTCACGGAAGGTGCTGAGCGCCGCCACCGCAGCATTCGCCGTCATCTGCGGGGCGTGCACGCCCGCCAGCGGTGGCGCGCTGTCCGAGGACATACACGGGGCCGGCCAGCATGGTTCCGTCATCGTCGTGGGCTCGTTCGACTTCCCGGAGAGCGTGCTGCTGGCTGATATTTACGGCGGCGGGCTGGCCGCGCACGGCTTCCCGGTCAGAATCCTGCCGGGCCTGGGCACCCGGGAGCTTGTGGATCCGGCGCTGATGAGCGGCCTGATCCAGGTGGTGCCGGAGTACGCAGGGTCGGCGCTGCAATTCATCAGCCTGGGACGGCTGCCGCCCACGTCCAGCATTGACAGCGCCAACCGGGCCCTGACGAGGCTGGCGGCGGGCCAGGGACTGGTGGCGGGCCGCCCGGCCGCAGCACAGGACGCCAACGCGATCGTGGTCACTGCGGCGACCGCAGCCCGCTACGACCTGCGATCGATCGCCGACCTGGCGCGGGTGGCACCGCGACTGGTGTTCGGCGGCCCACCCGAATGCCCCCGCCGCAGCTACTGCCTGCGAGGACTGAGACGGACCTACGGGCTCCACTTCTCCTCGTTCGTCCCGCTTGACGCCGGGGGGCCACTGACGCTTCAGGCACTCGAGGCCGGGAACATTGGCGTGGCGCTGCTGTTCACCACCGACCCGGCCATCCCGGCGCGGCACCTCGTCGTGCTGGCTGACAATCGCGGCCTGCAGCCGGCCGAGAACATCACTCCCCTGGTGCACCGGGATGCCATTGCCCGTCATGGTCCAGGCCTGATGGCCGTGCTCAACACCGTGTCCGCCCGGCTGGGCACAGCCTCACTGCGAGCCCTGAACGCACGAGTGGAGGTACACGGACAGAACCCGCGCCAGGTAGCGGAGAACTGGCTGCGCGCACAGGGGCTGCTCCCCGGAGGGCGTGCGTATCGTTGAGCGAAAAGACCGAGGCTGTGACCTCACAGAACGGGCCGGCAGGCTTGCCGCCCGGCCCGGCCGCGCAACGGACACGCCGCCAGCGCCGCCCGTCGGGCGCACCACCGCCGCTGCCGCACCCGTTCGCCATCACCACGGCCGCGTGGCTGTTCCTGGCGGCCCTGGCGCTGGCCGGCGCGGTCCTGAGCACGAAGTACGCGCCGTCGCTCCGGCTCGACGACCGGTTCAGCACCTGGGTGCTTGGCTTGCTGGCTGGGATAAGGACACCATGGCTGACCGACCTCGCAAATGGGATAAAGGTCGCGGGATCGAGCTGGGGAGTCACCGTGATCGGGCTGTCGGCGGTCGCCCTGATCATGGCGTTCCGGCGCTGGCGGCACCTGCTGGTGTTCTTGTGCGGCTTGTTCTTCCTCGTAGTTGCCGGGCAGGGGATCTACTGGGCGCTGTCCAGGCCGCGCCCGTACGGCGTGCCGATCATCGCTAGCTGGGGCGGGTACTCCGACCCGTCGCCCCCGGTGGGGGTCCTCACGATATTTCTGGTGGGCATTTCATACTGCCTGGTCGTCCCTGGCCGTCCCCGCAGTTACGCGAAGCTGGCCATCGCATTCGTCGTCGCAGTGTTCTGCCTCGCCCGCCTCTACCTGGGCATTGATCATCCGGGTGACGTGCTGTTCGGCGTGGCGCTGGGCGTGGCCATCCCCGTCACCGCATTCCGCTTCTTCACGCCGAACGAGGTGTTCCCGGTTGCCTACCGGCGCGGCCGGACCGCCCACGTCGATGTGACCGGCAGGCGGGGCGAGGCGATCCGGCAGGCCGTGCACGATCAGCTCGGGCTGACCGTGGTGGAAATCACGCCGGTCGGGTTTGAGTCCTCGGCCAGGCTCGACCCCGCTGCGGCTCCGGGTCGAGGGGAATCCGGATGAGTACCTGTTCGCCAAGCTGTACACGCGGGGCCACGTCCGGGCCGACCGCTGGTACAAGATCTGGCGAACCATCCTCTACGGGCCCCTGGAGGATGAGCATCCCTTCCAGACGGTGCGCCGCCTGGTGGAGTACGAGGACTACGCCCTCCGCCTGTTGCAGGACATCGGGGTCCGCATGGCCCGGCCGTACGGCATTGTGGAGATCACCCCTGAGCGCGAATACCTGCTGGTTACCGAGTTCTTCCAGGGCGCCGTGGAAATCGGCGAGGCTGAGGTCGACGATGGGCTCATTGACCAAGGGCTGGTGCTGGTCCGCACGCTGTGGGACGCGGGGATCGCGCACCGCGACATCAAGCCGGGCAATCTCATGGTCCGCGACGGGGAACTGCTGCTGATCGACGTCTTTTTCGTCCAGGTGCGCCCCTCGCCCTGGCGGCAGGCGGTGGACCTGGGCAACATGATGCTGGTACTCGCCGTCCGTACCAGTCCGCAGCGTGTCTACCAGCGGGCACTCTCCTACTTCACCGAGGCCGAGCTCTCGGAAGCGTTTGCCGCGACCCGGGGGGTCGCGAGCCCGACGCAGCTGCGCGCGTTCATGAAGCGGGACCCACGCGACCTGCTCGGCGAGTTCCGCAAGCTCGCCCCGCAGCGGCGGCCCATCGTGCTGCAGCGCTGGAGCGTCCGGCGGGTGAGCCTGGCAGTGGGCATGCTCGCAGCGATCACCTTGGCCGTGAATGTGAGCGCGAACGCGTTCTTCCCGGCCGAGAACATTGGTTCCCATGCCCCGGACTGCCGCCCCGGTCACCCGGCGATCCTGGCCGCCCAGGCGGTTCCGTCCGCGGCACTGCTGCCCTGCGTTGCAGCGCTGCCGTCCGGCTGGCGGGTAGGCGGCTCGGACATCGGCAGCGGGAGGACCAGGTTCTGGCTCGACTCCGACCAAGCCGGGCCGCGCGCCGCGACCATCACGCTGACCGCGGCCTGCGACACCTCCGGCGCCCGCCAGATCCTCTCCGACCGGCCCGGCATGCGGCGGTTCGAGCGCCCGCTGAGCCTGGTGCCGCGGTTTTCCGGCATGCGCTTCTACACCTTCCCCGGCGGCTGCGTCACCTACCAGTTCGAGTTCCCCCGGGAGTGCCCCCCGTCCTCGCCGGAGCGGTCGACACCGCGGTGGCGTTCGTGCCCCGGTCGAGCCTCGTCAGATATGTGCAGCAGACCGAGGGCCTGGCCCTGTGCGGGCGAGGAGCCCCATGTCCTGGGTAGCGCCCGGCCTGAGGTGCCAGGACGGGAGGAGCCTGCGCTGGTTGCCGCGCCCGGCCTGCTCGCCGCGATCACCGCGGTAGCGGTGGTGCTCACCGCTGGCGTGTTCGCCGTGGTCGCAGACCACGGGACTCTGGCCGGTATCCAGCGGCTGGACGACGCGTGGCTCCGGCTGATGATCTCCGGCCGGGCGCCGCCACTGACCGTGATCGCTAACGTCTTCAACCTGCTCGGGTTGGTATACATTACGCTGCCCGTGCGGCTCGCCATCGCCGGTTTTCTCGCCCTGCGGCGCCGGTGGTGGCATCTAGCCGCCTTCGTTTCCGCCATCGTGCTGTCAGAAATCCTGATCGGCCTGCTCAAGGGGATCTACGGCCGGGCAAGGCCACCTGACTCGCTCGTCGCGACCAGCGGTGCGTCCTTCCCGTCGGGGCACGCCGTCGCCGCATCGGTCACCGCCGTCGCGGCGGTGATTGCCCTGGTGCCCGCCGGAAGGTGGCGCGCCTGGTGGGCCATGGCCGCCGTGGCGTTCTCGATCCTGATGGGGCTCTCCCGCGCTTACCTAGGCGCCCACTGGCTATCCGATGCGGTCGCCGGGATCCTTCTCGGGACATCGTGTGCCCTGCTGACAGCCCTGGTAGTCGGCCAGATCCAGCGCCGCCAGGTCAGGCGGCGACAACGGCAGCCCGCCGTAGGGCAATACCCGGTCGATGCCACTCCGGGCGACCACGCTGCGGGAAGGCGGGAACCGCCATGAATCCGGACCGGGCCCAGCGTGGCGGTGAGCACGGCCGGGGTGACGAGCTGATGACCGCCGCCAGACCGGCACCCAGCGCGTCCGAGCCAGCCAGCAAGCATGGGGCTCGACTCCTGCCCTCGTCTCGCTACCGCCATCCGGGCGATGTGATCCGCCTGATCGCCGGTGGCCTGGTCCTGATCGTGGCGCTGGTGACAGCGGCGGTGGCCCCCAGCCGGTTGGTCGGCGCGAGTGCGGCCAGCGTGACCTGGCTCGGATCTGGCTTCGCCGCACGCCTGCTGGTGGGCTCGGTGCAGGTGGCCATCGTCGTGGCCGCTTTCCTGATTGTGGCCGCCGGGCTTCGCTTCCGCCGGTTCCGCCTGCTGGCCGGCCTGGCGGCCGGGGCGGTGGTGGCCGGTGCCGCGCTGGCGGGGATCTTGTACCTGGTCGGCGACCAGCATCCGGACGCGGTGGCGGCGAACGTCGCGGCCGGCTCGTGGCTCACCAGCGCCGCCTTCCCCGGCCCGGCCCTGCTCGCCAGCGCGGTAGCCGTGACGGTCGCCGCCTCGCCATGGCTGAGCCGCCCGTGGCGCCGGACGGCATGGGTCGCGCTGTGCGCGGTGGGAGCAGCACGGCTGGTGGCCGGGACCGTGCTGCCGATGGAACTGATCCTTGCGCTCGCGACCGGCGTGACCGTGGGAGCCGGGGTGCTGGTCGTGCTCGGCGTGCCGGACCGGCGCATGGGACCCGACGGGATCGCCGCGGCGCTGCGGTCCGCCGGGCTGCCGGTCAGCCTAGTCACCCCGGCCGACGTTTCGGCCAAGGGGTCCCGCCCGTTCTTCGCGGTCACCGACGACGGGCGGCGGCTGTTCATCAAGGTTCTCGGATCGGATCAGCGTGACGCCGATCTGCTGTACCGGGCCTACCGCTTCGCCCGGCTGCGCAACGTCGGTGACACCCGGCCTGCGGCCTCACTTATCCAGGCGGTCGAGCACCAGGCCCTGGTCTCGCTGATGGCGGAACGGGCCGGCGTCCACAATCCGCGGGTCGACCAGGTGATCAAGGCTGCAGACGGGACCGCGCTGCTCGCCATGGAACGGA
>CAWDXD010000037.1:0-123339 GCA_963806145.1 uncultured Actinomycetes bacterium | reverse complement strand
GCGGGTGCTCGTCCACGGCGTGAACATCATCCGCAAGAACGAGAAGGTCAACTTCCAGGGTGCCAGGGGAGCCAAAGAGGGCGGCATCGTGACCCAGGAAGCCCCGATCCACGTGAGCAACGTGGCGCTGATCGACCCGGACACCAAGAAGCCCGCCCGTGCGGGCTACCGGGTCGAAGAGGGCGCCAAGAAGGTCCGGGTCCTACGCCCGGGCGGTAAGGAAATCTGATGACAGCGACGACGACGGAGCAGGCTGCGCCGCAGCGTGTGCCGCCCCGGCTGAAGGAGCGCTATCGCGCCGAGATCGCGCCGGCGCTGCGCGAGGAGTTCGGCTACGCCAACGTGATGCAGATTCCCGCCCTGGTGAAGGTCTCGGTCAACATGGGCGTGGGGGAGGCCGCGCGGGACGCCAAGCTCATCGAGGGCGCGGTGAAGGACCTGGGCATCATCACCGGGCAGAAGCCCGCCATCGCCCGGGCCACGAAGTCCATCGCCCAGTTCAAGCTCCGCGAGGGGATGCCGATCGGCGCGCACGTCACGCTGCGCGGCGACCGGATGTGGGAATTCCTCGACCGCCTGCTCACCCTCGCGCTGCCCCGGATCCGCGACTTCCGCGGGCTGTCCGACCGGCAGTTCGACGGCCGGGGCAACTACACGTTCGGCCTCACCGAGCAGCTGATGTTCCACGAGATCAACCCCGACCAGGTGGACCGCCAGCGCGGCATGGATGTGACCCTGGTCACGACGGCCACCACCGACGCCGAGGGCCGCGCGCTGTTGCGGCTGCTCGGCTTCCCGTTCAAGGAGAGCTGACCCAGTGGCGAAGAAGGCGCTAGTCGCCAAGGCGAAGCGGACCCCGAAGTTCGGGGTGCGCGCCTACACCAGGTGCGCGCGCTGCGGGCGACCGCGCGCGGTGTACCGGAGGTTCGGGCTGTGCCGGATCTGTTTCCGGACCATGGCCCACCGCGGCGAACTGCCCGGCATCACCAAGTCAAGCTGGTAACCGACCCGGTGCCAGCTGAGAACCTGGGCGCACGCAGGCCGTGCGCCCGCCGACCGACCTGGGCGCCACCGGCGCCCACCGACCACGCCGTAGGTCCGCAGGGGAAACCGCGGTGAGGAGGGCCATCAGGCCATGACGATGACCGACCCGATCGCAGACATGCTGACCCGTCTGCGGAACGCGAATGCGGCCTACCAGGACTCGGTGAGCATGCCGTATTCGAAGATCAAGGCTCACCTCGCCGAGATCCTCCAGCAGGAGGGCTACATCGGCGGTTTTGAGGTCCGTGACGCCGAGGTCGGCAAGAACCTGGTGGTGGCGCTCAAGTACGGCCCGACCAGGGAGCGCTCGATCGCCGGGCTCAAGCGCGTGTCCAAGCCTGGCTTGCGGGTGTACGCGAGAAAAGACAACCTGCCGCGGGTACTCGGCGGGCTGGGTGTCGCGATCATCTCCACCTCAGGTGGGCTGATGACCGACAAGCAGGCGGTCCGGCGCGGCGTGGGCGGGGAAGTCCTCGCCTTCGTGTGGTGAGGAGACCTTAGATGTCACGAATCGGACGGCTCCCGGTGGTGATCCCGGCGGGCGTCGACGTCAGTATCGACGGCCGCTCGGTGTCCGTCCGCGGGCCCAAGGGCAAGTTGTCGCTTGAGGTCGCCGAGCCCATCGAGGTCAACCACTCCGACGGCGTCATCACCGTGACCAGGCCCAACGACGAGGGCAAGGTCCGTGCGCTGCACGGCCTGTCGCGCACCCTGGTCGCCAACATGGTGACCGGGGTGACCGAGGGGTACAGCAAGACCCTGGAGATCGTCGGCGTCGGGTACCGGGTGCAGGCCAAGGGCAGCGGAGTGGAGTTCGCACTCGGCTACAGCCACCCGGTGCCGGTCACCCCGCCGGATGGGGTCACCTTGCGGGTGGAGACCCCCACCAGGCTCGTCGTGGAGGGGATCGACAAGCAGCAGGTCGGCGAGGTCGCCGCCAACATCCGCAAGCTCCGCAAGCCTGACCCCTACAAGGGCAAGGGCGTGCGTTATGCCGGAGAGCAGATCCGCCGCAAGGTCGGGAAGGCTGGGAAGTAGGACATGGCAGTCATCACCAAGAGCAGGGGGCGCGGCAAGGCCGGCGCTCGCGCGGCTTCGCGGAAGCGGCGGCATGTGCGCGTGCGCAAGAAGGTCACCGGCAGCGCCGCCCGCCCGCGGCTGGCAGTGCACAGGTCCGCCCGGCATATCTTCGCCCAGCTCATCGACGACCGTGCGGGCCGGACGCTCGCATCAGCATCTACCCTGGACGCGAGCATCAGGGACGCCACGGGGGACAAGAAGGCGCGGGCACATCAGGTGGGCCAGTTGCTGGCCAGCCGTGCCAAGGAGGCGGGCATCACCGCCGCCGTCTTCGACCGGGGCGGCTACGCCTACCACGGCCGGGTGGCCGCCCTTGCCGACGGCGCCCGCGAAGGCGGGCTGACCCTCTGATGCGTGCGGCACAGACTCGAACCAATCCCCTCGCGGCGATAGCCGCACCGGGGGGTACCGGGCCATGGGGCCCGGGGGCTTGCCCCCGGGACGGAAGAGTGTCCCCCCGGGCGAACACTGGAGAGGAATTCTGATGGCAGCTCCCCGAAGGGGCGGCGGCGAGCGGCGGGAGCGCCGTGACGACCGTCGTGGCGGGGCGGACAAGGGCACCGCATACCTTGAGCGAGTCGTGGCCATCAACAGGGTGGCCAAGGTGGTCCAGGGTGGCCGCCGGTTCAGCTTCACCGCCCTGGTCGTGGTCGGCGACGGCAACGGGATGGTCGGTGTCGGCTACGGGAAGGCCAAGGAGGTGCCCGCGGCGATCGCCAAGGGCGTTGAGGCGGCCAAGAAGAGCTTCTTCCGCGTCCCGCGCATCGGCGGCACGATCCCGCACGCCATTACGGGCCGGGCCGCGGCCGGCGTGGTGCTGCTCAAGCCCGCCAGCCCCGGTACCGGCGTCATCGCCGGCGGCCCGGTGCGGGCCGTGCTGGAGTGCGCGGGCGTGCACGACGTGCTGTCCCGGTCGCTGGGCTCGTCCAACGCGATCAACGTCGTGCACGCGACCGTCGCGGCGCTCAAGGGGCTGAGCCGCCCCGAGGAGATCGCCGCCCGGCGCGGGCTGCCGATCGAGGACGTGGCGCCCGCGGCCATGCTGCGCGCCCGCCGCGATGCGGCGGCCGCTGCCAGCGCCGCGACCGGCACGAGCTGAGCGGAGCAGGCAGATGGCGCAGTTGAAGGTAACCCAGACCAAGTCCAAGATCGGCGGCACCAGGCAGCAGCGGGACTCGCTGCGGTCGCTGGGCCTGAAGCGGATCGGTGACGTGGTCGTCAAGGACGACAGGCCCGAATTCCGTGGCATGATTCGCGCGGTGCGCCACCTGGTCACCGTCGAGGAGGTGGACTGACCATGGCAGGCGAGGAAAAGCCAGCAGCCGGCGCGGCCGGCCTGCGGCTCCACCACCTGCGCCCGGCGCCGGGCGCGCGCAAGGCGCGCACCCGGGTGGGCCGGGGTGAGGCATCCAAGGGCAAGACAGCCGGCCGGGGCACCAAGGGCACCAAGGCCCGGACCCAGGTGCCGGCCAGCTTCGAGGGCGGCCAGATGCCGCTGCACCGGCGGGTGCCGCAACTCCCTGGCTTCACCAACCTGCGGTTCAAGACCACCTATCAGGTGGTCAACACCGGCAGGCTGGCCGCGCTGTACCCCGAGGGCGGCGAAGTCACCCCGGAGAACCTGGCCGCCAAGGGCGCGGTGCGCTCCGGTGAGCTGGTCAAGATTCTCGGCACGGGCGATGTGACCGCCCCGCTCCAGGTGACCGCGCACGCCTTTTCTGCCTCCGCCCGGGACAAGATCACCGCGGCGGGGGGAACCGTTACCACGCTGTGACCAGGCTCGTGATGAACAGGCTGTCGCGCCAGCTCAAGACGGGTGCCCGGGTGGCTTCCCCTGACTCCAGGGGAAGCGTGCGCGGGTCCCGGCACTCTGTGCGGGCTGTTACAGTGCAGCGAGCGCGTGACATCGCGGCGGCTGGGCGCGGCGCCACCAGCCGGGTGGCTGCCCTGCGCATAACTGGCACCTTCTAAAACCTTAGGACGGCGCATGCTCACCGGGTTCCTCCGGGCGTTCCGGACGCCAGACTTGCGCCGGAAGCTGCTCTTTACGCTTTTCATCATCGCTATCTTCCGGCTGGGCGCCTCGCTGCCCACCCCCGGGATCTCGGAGAAGAACGTCAACTTCTGCACGGGCCTGGCCGCGCAGAGCGGTGGCAGCGTCTACCAGCTGGTCAACCTGTTCAGCGGCGGCGCACTGCTGAAGCTGTCGGTGTTCGCGCTCGGCATCATGCCCTACATCACCGCGAGCATCATCCTGCAGCTTCTCGCGGTGGTCATCCCGCGGCTGGAGACACTGCGCCAGGAGGGCCAGGCCGGGCAGGCCAAGATCACCCAGTACACCCGGTACCTCACCGTGGGCCTGGCCATCCTGCAGTCCACCGGCATCGTGGCCCTCGCCAGGTCGGGCAAGCTCTTCCAGGGCGTCAACTGCCAGAGGTCGCTGATCATCAACGACTCCATCTTCACGATCACCACCATGGTGATCTGCATGACCGCGGGCACCGCGGTCATCATGTGGCTGGGCGAGCTGATCACCGACCGCGGCGTCGGCAACGGCATGTCGCTGATGATCTTCACCACGGTCATCGCGGTGATCCCCGGTGAGCTGCTCAACATCTACAAGGCCCGGCACGCCTTCGTCTTCGCCGTGGTGCTGGCCGTGGGGATCGCGATCGTCGGCTTCGTGGTCTTCATGGAACAGGCGCAGCGCCGGATCCCGGTGCAGTACGCCAAGCGGATGGTCGGGCGCCGGATGTACGGCGGGACCTCTACCTACATCCCGCTGAAGGTGAACCAGGCCGGTGTCATCCCGGTCATCTTCGCCTCGTCCATGCTCTATATCCCGCAGCTGGCCTCGACCCTGTTCGGGAACCAAAACAGTGCGACGGGCTGGGTCGCGTGGGTCCAGAGCAATCTGGTGCGCGGGGACTCGGCGACCTACATGCTGACCTTCTTCGTGCTGATCATCTTCTTCACGTACTTCTATGTGTCGATCACCTTCAACCCGACCGAAGTCGCCGACAACATGAAGAAGTACGGCGGGTTCATCCCAGGCATCCGCCCGGGCCGGCCCACGGCCGAGTACCTCGGCTACGTGCTCAACCGGCTGACCGCTCCCGGCTCGGTGTACCTGGGGACCATCGCGCTGATCCCGATGATCGCGCTCGCGCTCGTCGGAGCGACGCAGAACTTCCCATTCGGAGGGACAAGCATCCTGATCGCGGTGGGGGTGGGCCTCGATACGGTGAAGCAGATCGAGAGCCAACTCCAGCAGCGCAATTACGAGGGCTTCCTTCGGTAGTGCGTGTCGTCCTCGTGGGCCCCCCTGGTGCGGGCAAGGGGACACAGGCCCAGTTCCTCGCGTCGCACCTGTCCATCCCGAAGATCTCGACAGGTGACATCTTCCGCGACAACGTGAGCCACGGGACCGCGCTCGGCCGCCGGGCCCAGGCCTACATGGAGCGCGGTGACCTGGTGCCCGACGAGGTCACCATTGCCATGGTCACCGACCGGCTCGCGGACGAGGACGCGCAGGCAGGCTTCCTGCTCGACGGCTTCCCGCGGAACGTGCCGCAGGCCGAGACGCTCAAGAAGATGCTGCTCTCCCTGGACACCAGGCTGGACGTGGTGCTGGAACTCGTGGTCGACGACGACGAGGTGGTGCGGCGGCTGTCCGGCCGGCGCACCTGCCGCCGCTGCGGCCGGATCTGGCACGAGAGCTTCGACCCGCCGTTGGTGGCCGGGACCTGCGACGACTGCGGCGGCGAACTGTTCCAGCGCGATGACGACCGCGAGGAGACGATCAGGCACCGGCTGGAGGTCTACCAGGAGCAGACCGCCCCGCTGGTTTCCTTCTACGCCGACGAGGGCACCCTGCTTGGCCTGGACGCCACCGGGCCGGTGGACGAGATCACCGACCGGGCGCTTGGCGCCCTGCGCCGGTTCATGCGCTGAGGAGTCCTCTGCCACCTGCCGTCGCGCTGCTGCCCGGCGTGCCCGCGGCAGGTACGGTTGAGAGAGGATCCGGAGGCACCATGCGGAGAAAGCGCGAGCCAGGCGTGCAGGTCAAGACGCAGGCGCAACTGGCATGCATGTGGGAAGCAGGGCAGGCGGTGGCGGCCGCCCTGCAGGCGGCCGCGGAGGCCGCGGCCCCCGGTGTCAGCACCGCCGAACTCGACGCCGTCGCCCGCGCCCGGATCGCCGCCGCCGGCGCCGCCCCGTCGTTCCTGGGTTACCACGGCTTCCCCGCAACGATCTGCACCTGTATCAACGACGAGATCGTGCACGGAATCCCGAGCGCGTCGCGGGTGCTCGGTGCGGGCGATGTGGTCTCCATCGACTGCGGCGCCAGCGTCGAGGGGTGGCATGCCGACGCGGCGCTGACGGTGGGCGTGGGGGCCATCCCGGCGGAACTCGCCAGGCTGATCGCCGACTGCGAGCGGGCGCTCTGGCGCGGCCTGGCCGCCGCCCGGGCAGGCGCGCGGCTGTCCGACATCTCGCACGCGGTGCAGCGCAGCGCGCGGGCGGGCGGCGAGTACGGCATCGTCGAGGACTACGTGGGCCATGGCATCGGCAGCGAGATGCACATGGACCCGCCGGTGCCTAACTACGGCAGGCCGGGCCGGGGCCCGGTGCTCGCCGAGGGCATGGCGCTGGCCATCGAGCCGCTGCTGGTACTGGGCAGCCCGGAGACCCGGCTGCTGGACGACGGCTGGACCGTGGTGAGCGAGGACGGCGGCTGGTCGGCCCACTTCGAGCACACGGTCGCCATCACCGCGGCGGGACCGTGGGTGCTGACGGCGTCCGCGGGGCCGCCGGCCGGTACCGTCGCCGCCGGACAGGTCATCGTCCGCGCCGCGGCACCGTCAGGCAACCGCACCCGGCCGGCTGAGAAGGTAGGACTGGATGGCAGGTGATCCCAGGATCCGCGCCTCTGACGCGGATCGCGACAGGACCGCCGCACTGCTGCGCGAGCACCATGCGGCCGGCCGCTGACTGCCGAGGAGTTCAACGAGCGCCTCGACAAGGCCTACGCTGCCAAGACCCTGGGCGACCTGGACCAGCTCCTGTCCGACCTCCCCGGCATCGACCTGTACGAGTTGCCCGACCATTCGGTGGACCGGCGCGGGCCGACGAGCTTCGGCCTGCCCTGGCTGCTCGCGCCGCGCGGCAGCGGCCGCATATCGCCCGCCTGGCGGGCGGCCTGGGGCTCCTGGGCCACGGTCAGCCTCGTCGCGTTCCTCGCCTGGCTGCTCAGCGGGCATCCGGCCAGTGTGTGGTTCCTGTGGGTGGCCGGGGTGTATGGCTTCGTCCTGTGCGGGCGGTGGGTGTCCAGCGGGACGCCGCACCGCGACCGGAGCAGGGATCACGACCGGAGCAGGGACCGCGACCGGCGCCGGGACCGTCGCCGGCATCGCTAGGCTTCCTGGCGGCACCGGCCGCAGGGTGGTGCGGAATACCGGGGCCGCTGCCCGTGTTCGCATTGTCAGTTGATGTCGCGTAGACTCTCCTCCGGCCCGTGAGTTTCTCCTGCCCTGTTTTGCCGAAGGCGCGGAGGCAGCCGTGGGGCGGGCCGCCGTATCCGGTGATCATCTGAGTATGTGCCCGGTTGCGGGAAAGCCCGAAACTGAGCTACTGCGGCGCGGCACGGACAAGGACAAGGAAACTGCCTCTGGTGGCCGGCTCTCCAGCCGGATGCCGCGGGCCGAGAGCGAAGCGCGGAGGACATGCCCAAAAAGGATGGCGCCATCGAGATCGAGGGCAGGATCGTCGAGTCACTACCGAATGCCTTCTTCCGGGTGGAGCTGGACAACGGGCACAAGGTCCTGGCTCATATCAGCGGAAAGATGCGGATGCACTACATCCGGATCCTCCCCGATGACCGGGTGGTCGTGGAGCTGAGCCCCTACGACCTGAGCCGCGGACGCATCGTCTACCGGTACAAGTAACGAACCAGCGGCAATGCCGGCCCGGCGACCGGGACAGGCAACCGCCGCGAGACAGGCACGAACGAACCCCGCCGGGCAGGTGCCCGGCCCTATAAGGAGACCCGGATGAAGGTCAAGCCGAGCGTGAAGAAGATCTGCAGCAAATGCCGGATCATCCGCCGGCATGGCCGCGTCATGGTCATCTGCACCGACCCCAGGCACAAGCAGCGTCAGGGGTAACGGCGCATCAGGCGCACCGCAGCCCTGACCAGGCCCGCCTGGTCAGGGCAGCCCTCGGAGGAGGCCGGGGCCCGTCCTGGGCAGGGACGGGAGGCGGTGTGTGAGACCTCCGCAAAGAGAAGGAGAACTGCCCGCACATGGCACGTTTGGTTGGTGTCGACCTCCCGCGCGAGAAGCGCCTTGAGATCGCCCTCACCTACATCTACGGGATAGGCCGCACCCGCGCCCACGAGACGCTGGCAGCCACTGGCGTCAGCGGCGACGTCCGGGTGCACGACCTGTCCGACGACGACCTCGTCAAGCTCCGCGACTGGATCGACGCCACCTACCGGGTCGAAGGTGACCTCCGCCGAGAGGTTCAGGGGGACATCCGGCGCAAGGTGGAGATCGGTTGCTACCAGGGCATCCGTCACCGCCGTGGGCTACCGGTCCACGGCCAGCGGACCCAGACCAACGCCCGGACCCGCAAGGGCCGCAAGAAGACCGTGGCCGGCAAGAAGAAGGCCGGCAAGAAGTAGTCCGCATACCGGACCGACGACCTCGCGAACAGGAAGCAGATGCCTCCAAAGAGCCGTACCGGCGCTGCCAAAAAGGTGCGCCGGAAGGAACGCAAGAACATAGCCCACGGGCACGCTCACATCAGGAGCACCTTCAATAACACGATCGTGTCGATTACCGACCCCGTCGGCAACGTCATCTCCTGGGCCTCCTCCGGCCAGGTGGGGTTCAAGGGGTCCCGCAAGTCGACTCCGTACGCCGCGCAGATGGCGGCGGAGGCCGCCGCGCGCCGCGCCATGGAGCACGGCATGCGGAAGGTCGATGTGTTCGTGAAAGGCCCCGGCTCAGGCCGGGAAACCGCCATCCGGTCGCTGCAGGCGACCGGCCTGGAGGTGGGCTCCATCCAGGACGTCACACCGGTCCCGCACAATGGCTGCCGCCCGCCCAAGCGGCGCCGGGTCTGAGAGGAACTGACACATGGCTCGGTACACGGGACCGGACTGCAAGCGGTGCCGCCGGGAGAAGATGAAGCTTTTCCTCAAGGGCGCCAAGTGCGATTCGCCGAAGTGCCCGATCGAGATCCGGCCCTACCCGCCGGGGGAGCACGGCCGCAACCGGCCCAAGGAGAGCGAATACCTGCTCCAGACCAGGGAGAAGCAGAAGGCGCGCCGGATCTACGGGGTCCTGGAGCGGCAGTTCCACGGCTACTACGAAGAGGCTTCCCGCAGGCGCGGCAGGACCGGCGACAACCTGCTCCAGATTCTGGAGAGCCGCCTCGACAACGTGGTTTTCCGCGCCGGTTTCGCCAAGAGCCGGGACATGGCCCGGCAACTGGTGGGGCACGGGCACTTCCTGGTGAACGGCCACAAGGTGGACATCCCGTCCTACCGGGTGAGCGAGAGCGACATCGTCGAGGTGCTGCCCAAGTCACTGGAGCTGACCCCGTTCATCGTCGCCCGGGCCGAGGTCGGCGAGCGCCAGGTGCCGGCCTGGCTGGAGGTCATCCCGGACAAGATGCGTGTCCTCGTGCACGCCATGCCGGTCCGCGCCCAGATCGACACGCAGGTGCAAGAGCAACTCATCGTCGAGTTGTACTCGAAGTAACGGCAAGTACCAGGCCCGCGGGGCGAAGCGCGGGCCAGGCGGTGGCAGCAGCCGCCGCCGAAGATCGCGGCGTCATATAGCGGGCGCCGCGGAGAGGGAGTAGTCATGCTCATCGCCCAGCGTCCCACCCTGACCGAAGAGGCGGTGGACGAGTTCCGGTCGAGGTTCGTCATCGAGCCGCTCGAGCCGGGATTCGGTTACACCATCGGCAACTCGCTGCGGCGGACCCTGCTGTCGTCGATCCCCGGCGCGGCAGTGACCAGCCTCAGGATCGAAGGCGTGCTGCACGAGTTCTCGACCGTGGCCGGGATGACCGAGGACGTCACCGACATCATCCTGAACCTGAAGGAACTCGTGGTCTCCTCGGAGCAGGATGAGCCGGTGGTCATGTACCTGCGCAAGCAGGGCCCCGGCGAGGTCACCGCGGCCGACATCGCGCCGCCTGCGGGCGTCGAGGTGCACAACCCCGACCTGCACATCGCCGCGCTCAACGGCAAGGGCAAGCTCGAGATGGAGCTGACGGTCGAGCGCGGCCGCGGTTACGTCTCTGCCGCCCAGAACAAGCAGCTCGGGCAGGAGATCGGCCGGATTCCGATCGACTCCATCTACTCGCCGGTGCTGCGGGTCACCTACAAGGTGGAGGCGACCCGTGTCGAGCAGCGGACCGACTTCGACCGGCTGATCATCGACGTAGAGACCAAGCCCTCGATGCGCCCGCGGGATGCGGTCGCGAGCGCGGGCAAGACCCTGGTCGAGCTGTTCGGCCTGGCCAGGGAGCTGAACCTGGACGCCGAGGGCATCGACATCGGCCCATCGCCCACGGATGCCGCGCTGGCCGCGGACCTGGCGCTGCCGATCGAGGAGCTGAACCTCACTGTCCGGTCCTACAACTGCCTCAAGCGGGAGGGCATCCACACCGTCGGCGAGCTTGTCGCCCGTAGCGAGCAGGACCTGCTGGACATCCGCAACTTCGGCGCCAAGTCGATCGAAGAGGTCAAGCAGAAGCTGGCCGACATGGGGCTGACGCTCAAGGACTCCCCGCCTGGGTTCGACCCCGGCAGCGCCGTGGACAACTACAGCGCTGACGACGACGAGAGCTACGTCGAGACTGAGCAGTACTGACGGGCCCGGCCCGCCGGCAGATCAAGGAGAGAAGCTTCCATGCCCACGCCCACCAAGGGCCGACGGTTGGGTGGCAGTTCGGCCCATCAGCGGCACATCATGGCGAACCTCGCCACTGCCCTGTTTGAGCACGGCAAGATCACCACGACTGAGGCCAAGGCACGCCGGCTGCGGCCGTACGCGGAGCGCCTGATCACCTTCGCCAAGCGGGGTGACCTGCACGCGCGCCGCCAGGTGCTCACGGTGGTCACGGACAGAGGCGTCGTGCACACCCTGTTCAGCGAGATCGGCCCGCGGTTCGCCACCCGCGAGGGCGGTTACACCCGGATCACCAAGATCGGTCCGCGCAAGGGTGACAACGCGCCGCTGGCCGTCATCGAGCTGGTCGAGGAGGAGGCTGCGGCCACCTCGTCGCGCCGCCGCCGCCCGCGCCGCGCCCCGGCCCGCCAGGCCCGGCCCAAGGCCGACGCGGAGGCTGCCACGGCCGAGTCCGCCGCTGCGGACGAGGCGGTGGACCAGGCCGAGGACACCGCGGCTGCGGACGTCGAGGCCGACGACACCGAGGCTGAGGACGTCGAGGCGCAGGACGCGGTCACCGAGGACTCCGCGGCGGAGGAGCCCGAGGAGACCGATGACGACGCCGAGGACACGGCCCAGAGAGAAGCCGAGTAAGAACACCACGAGGGCCGGTCGTGGGGCACGGGGCCATTGAGCCCGGCAGCCCCGTGGCCGGCCTTTCGGCATGGCCGGGGCCCCATGACGAAGTGACGGGGCCTCCAGGCGAGCGGGGGGTTCCGGGGGGTAGCCCCCCCGGGCTAGCACCTGGGGGGTTCCGGGGCGGCTTGCCGCCCGGGCTAGCACCTGGGGGGTTCCGGGGCGGCTTGCCGCCCGGGGTGGCAGCTGTCCGGCTGCGGCTGGACATCGGCTACGACGGCACCGGGTTCTCCGGCTGGGCGCGCCAGCCCGGCCAGCGGACGGTGCAGGGAACCCTGGAAGAAGCCCTGACCCGGGTGCTGAACCTGACGGAGCCCGCCGCCCTGACGGTGGCCGGCCGCACCGACGCAGGCGTCCACGCGCGCGGCCAGGTCGCGCATGCCGACATCCCGGCGGACCGCTGGGCCGGCAGCGGCGACACCGCGGCGCGCAGGCTGGCCCGGCTGCTGCCGCCCGACGTACGGGTGCACCGGCTCACACCTGCCCCGCCCGGCTTCGACGCCCGCTTCTCCGCGATCTGGCGGCGCTACGCCTACCGGGTCTGCGACGACCCGGCCATGGCCGACCCGCTGGCCCGCCATGCCACGCTCTGGTACCGGAGCAGGCTCGACGTAGCGGCCATGAACCAGGCGGCGCAGGGCTGCCTGGGCGAGCACGATTTCGCCGCGTTCTGCCGTCGCCGCGACGGCGCCAGCACCGTTCGCACGCTGCTGCGCCTGGACTGGGCGAGGCCGGGACCGGCCGTGGCCGAGGCGACGGTGGTGGCGGACGCGTTCTGCCACAACATGGTCCGCGCGCTGGTCGGCGCGCTGCTCAGGGTCGGGGACGGCAGCCGGCCTCCCGGCTGGCCCGCCCAGGTGCTCGCGGCGGGAGTCCGGGACCCGGCGGCGCCGGTGGCAGGCCCGCAGGGGCTGTGCCTGGAGGAGGTCGGCTATCCCGCGGACGCCGATCTGGCCGCCCGTGCCACCGCCGCCCGGAACCTGCGCGCCGGGCGATGATCATGGTGCCCTGGCTGCCAGGGTCGGCCAAAACACCATGATCACAAACGCGAGGCGGCAGATCAGGCTTGCGGCGGGTCAGGACGGATGGCCGGTGACCATCCGGCTGGTCAGGCTGACGTTGGCCGTCCCCGCGACCAGGCCGGTCGAGAACGCCTCCAGTTGCTTGCGCTTGGTCTTGCCCGACGGTGCGTGCAGGTTGGCGAACTCCGTCCAGGTCAAGATCAAGTAGTGTCCCTTGACGTAGGCCGCGACGATCCCGGTGCCCTTGGCGATGTTGCGGGTGGGACCGTGCGCGGCCTCCAGTTGCTTGATGAACTCCACGGCGCCCGCCGCCTTCCCCGCCTTCCCGGCCGCCGTTGCGTCCCCCAGGTTCAGCACCCCCACGGTGGCCATGATCTTCCGGTCGGTGGACAGGTAACTGGCCCGGAGCACCTGAGTGCAGTCTGCCTTGCCTACCGCCTTGGCCAGTTTCGAGCCGATCACCTCGCGGGCGCACTTGGTGCCCTTCTTGCTCACCGTCAGCGTCCCCGACTGGCCATCCGCCGTGAACTTCGCGGGGAACAGTTGGCTGATGGTCAGCGGTACCGAATCCAGGCTGCGGCTCTCGATGTGCTTCCAGGGCCCGAGCGTGGGCGCTGGGCTGTTCGGCGCGGCGGCGGGGTGACTGGGCGGGGCCGAATGCGAGGGGGCCGGTGCATGCCTGCCGCTGAGGTAGACGTATCCAGCGACCACCAGCACCACGGCCAGGACCGGGGCGAGCAGCAGCCCGGCCATCATGCCGTTGCGCCGTCCGCCGCGCCTGCCGGAGCGGCGGGTAGCGGCCGGCTGGTCGTCGGCCGGCACACGATGGCCCGTGGCCGCGCCGCGTGGCGGCCGGCCGCGCCTGGTCTCGTCGAGGGCCGTCGGGGCCTGCCGCGCCGTATCCGCGGCCTGGCGGGCAGCCGCTCGGCCTCCGGGCTCGGTGCGTTCCCTGGCGCCTGCGGCTGGACCGTCCGGCCCCGGCGGTCCACCCAGCCCGGGCGGACCGCCCGGCCCGGCCAGCCCCGCAGGTATCCCCGGTGCCCCGGCTATCCCCGGTGCCCCGGCGGCCGTGCCCGGCCCGCCAGTGCCGGGCCGGGCAGTGCCAGGCCGGGCGGTGCCAGCCAGTGCTGCGGCGGTGCCAGCCAGCGCTGCGGCGGTCGCCCGGTCCCCGGACCGAGGCGCGGGCCTGCCGGTGCCGTGCGCGCGGCGTGGCCCGGTGGTCTGGCTGCCGGGGGCACCGCCATCGGTGCTGCGTGGCCGGTCCGAGGCCACGTCCTCGGCGTGCGAGCCCCAGTCCCGGCTGGCGCGCAGCGCCGCGGAGCGGCCGGGCGGCGGCTCGTCGTCGATCACGGCCCAGGTCTGGGTGGCGGTCAGGTCGGCAGCGGCGTCGCTCATCGCGAGGGCCGAGTACCCCGGGTCCGCCTCGGCCTCGGTGGCACCGCCCGCCCCGCTGGTGACACCAAGCCATGCGGCACGCGTGGAGGCGCGGTTCCACGAGGAGAACTGGCCCGGCGGGTAGACCGGGTCAGGCTGGCCCGGCCTCGGCGGGTAACCGCGGAGGGGGCCGCGCCGGCCGCCCTCCCCTGGTGAGCCGGCCTGCTGCGGGGCAGCCCGGCGCGCGCCCGGCGGTTCCCGGGTGATGGTCAGGCCCGGCGGCGCGTCGCCCGGGTCGTCCGGCCGCGCCCGGTACGGCGCCTGCGGGCCCGTCGCGACAGGCCCTTGCGGGGCGGAACGCCCGTCACCCCCGGGGCGGCGGGTGAGTCCTGGCCGGGTGGCGGGCGGCCGGTGGTCCGTGGGCCGGGCGGAATGCTGCGGCCCGGCCCGGCTGGGCAGCCGCGATCCGCTGTCGGGGGTGGCGGGCGGCGGGCTCGACAGCCACGCCTGGTCCTGGGGGCCGGTCACGGGCCGGCTGGGCGGCTGCGTTGCGGAGTTGTCCGGGGCGGCTGCGGTGGGGCTGGACCGCCACGCCTGGTCCTGGGGGCCGGTCACGGGCCGGCTGGGCGGCTGCGTTGCGTTGTCCGGGGCGGCGGGGCCCGGTGCGGGCGCGGGCGGCCACGGGCTGCCTCCCGGAGCGGACTGGGTCGGGGCGGCGGGTTGCCGACGGTGCCCCCCGCTGCCCAGGCGGTGCGAGCCAGGACCACCGAGCCGGGCTTCCGGACCGCCCTCCGGGGCAGGCCCGGCGGTCCCGGGCCCGGCGCCGCGCACCGCCCGGTGCGCGCCGGTGCGTGACGCTGGCCGCGAGCCGCCGGGTTCCGGGCCGCTACCGGCCCCGGGGCTGCCGTTGCCCGGGCTGCCGTTGCCCGGCGTGGCGTGGCCCGGAGCGTCCGTCATGCCGTTGCCGCGCCATGCGGCTTCATCCGCGGCGCGCCATGCAGCTTCGTCCGCTCCGCGCCCTGCGGCTTCGTCCGCGCCCGGAACCGGCGGCGGCAGGTACCCTGGTGCCTCCTCGCCGGGTGTCTCCGCAGGAACGGGGCCGTCTGGCAGCCCGGCGCCCGCACGGCCGCGCGGGGGCCGGCCGTCCTGCAGATCCGGATAGCCCATGGCGCGAGCGTATTTCTTCCCCGGGCTCCGTATGGCGCGGTCAGGCATTTCTCCTAGCCCGGGCACCTGGTTACCCGCCCCCGGGACGGTTGCCCTCACCTGGGGTGTTCGCCCGGATACCCTCATGAGCCGCGGGCCGATGCTCGCCACGGCCCCCTCCCGGGGTGCCGGGCAACCACGGCCGGCGGTGACCGCGCGGGGAGCCAGGCGGGCCATGCCGGGGCGTATCGCATGCTTCGCTTTGCCGTCCCCGCCGCAGGCCGGTATCCTTACCTGACGTCCATGAGCATCAGCATGCCCGCGATGCCTCGCCTTGCGTGAGGCCGTCTGGCGGCCGGTGTGGCGGACTCCCTCGCTGCCGGGTTCGCCCAGGGCGCGGGTCCGGAACAGGTCCCACAGATAAAGGCTTACGACTGTGCGCACTTTCAGCCCTAAGGCCGCTGACATTCAACGTCAGTGGCACGTCATCGACGCCTCTGATGTCGTGCTCGGCCGCCTGGCCAGTCATGTGGCGATCCTGTTGCGGGGCAAGCACAAGCCCATATACGCGCCGCACATGGACACCGGTGACTTCGTCATCGTGGTCAACGCCGCGAAGGTGGCGCTGACCGGCAACAAGCTCGCCGACAAGCGGGCCTACCGGCACTCGGGCTATCCGGGCGGCATCAGCTCGGTGACCTTTGGCGAACTGCTCGCCAAGCGCCCCGAGCGGCTGGTGGAGAACGCCGTCAGGGGCATGCTGCCCAAGAACACGCTGGGCCGGGCCACGCTGCGCAAACTCAAGGTGTACGCGGGGCCGGACCACCCGCACGAGGCGCAGCAGCCGGTCCCCTTTACCATCACCCAGGTCGCACAGCCGGCCGGGACACCGTCCGCGAGCGCCAAGTAACGCCACCGGGCACACAGGCAGTAGCGATAACGAGGCTTGCGGCGAGAGCCGATGACCAAGCGCGAGGAAGGTACCGTGGCCGAGTCCACAAGCACCCAGGAGCTCAATGAGGGCGCGGGCGCTCAGCCGGAGGAAAACGCCGAACCGAGCGTGTCGGAGTACACCACCGAGACGGCACCGGACGCGGGCCGCAAGGCGGCGGCCAAGCCGGTGGTGACCGGCAAGGCGATAGCCACCGGCCGTCGCAAGGAGGCCATCGCGCGGGTCCGCATCGCGCCGGGCACCGGGCAGTGGCGGGTCAATGACCGGCCGCTGGAGAAGTTCTTCCCGAACAAGGTGCACCAGCAGCTCATCAGCGAGCCGCTGGTGAACCTCGGCGCCGAGGAGCAGTTCGACGTGATCGCACGGGTCTCCGGGGGCGGAGTCACCGGGCAGGCCGGAGCGCTGCGGCTGGGGATCGCGCGCGCGCTCATTGTGGTGGATCCGGAGAACCGTGCCGCGCTGAAGCGGGCCGGTTTCCTGACCCGGGACTCCCGGATCAAGGAACGCAAGAAGTACGGGCTGAAGAAGGCCCGGAAGGCGCCGCAGTACTCCAAGCGCTAGCACCGGGATCCGGGGCATCAACATTTCCGGCGACAGCGGCACGCCGACAACGGGGGAACGTTCCATGGGCCGGCTTTTCGGCACGGATGGCGTTCGGGGCGTTGCGGGCGAGGACCTTACCGGTCAGCTGGCCATGGACCTCGCGACCGCTGCCGCCGGAATGCTGCAGGAGATGCGGGCCGCGGCGGCCGGCCGGAGCAACGGCAGCCGCCTGGTGGCCGTGGTGGGCCGCGATCCGCGGGCATCCGGTGAGTTTCTGGAGGCCGCCGTGGTGGCGGGCCTGGCCGGCGCCGGGGTGGACGTGCTGCGCCTGGGTGTCATCCCGACGCCCGGCGTCGCCTACCTGACCGCCGCGCTCGGGGCCGACCTCGGGGTCATGCTGTCGGCCAGCCACAACCCGGCGCCCGACAACGGGATCAAGCTGTTCGCCCGGGGCGGGTTCAAGCTGCCCGACGCCGCCGAGGACGAGATCGAGGCGCGGATGGCCCTCCCCCGCCGGACCGGGCGCCTGCCCGTCGGCGGCTTTGGCCGGGTCCGTGACGCGGCCGGTGAGCGCGAGCGCTACCTGGCGCACCTGCTGGCCTCCCAGCCCGGCACAGGGGAGCTGGGCGCCGCACACGTGGCATCTGCCATGACGCATGGCACCGCGACGCTGGCCGGGCTGCGTGTGGTGGTGGACTGCGCGCACGGTGCCGCCTCGGCGGTTGCACCGGAGCTGCTGCGGCGCGCCGGGGCAGAGGTGATCGCGATCGGGGCCGAGCCCGACGGCGAGAACATCAACGCCGGCTGTGGCTCCACGCACCTGGAGGTCCTGTCGGCGGCGGTGACCAAGCACGGGGCGGACGCCGGGATCGCGCACGACGGCGACGCCGACCGCTGCCTGGCGGTGGACGCCACCGGCGAGATGATCGACGGGGACCAGATTCTGGCCGTCCTCGCCCTGGAGCTCAAGGCCAGGGGCGTGCTGGTCGGCGACACCGTGGTGACCACGGTCATGTCCAACCTGGGCTTCCGCAAGGCCATGGCGAAGGCCGGGATCACCGTGGTGGAGACCGCGGTCGGCGACCGTTACGTGCTGGAGGCGATGCGGGCCGGGCACTTCGTCATCGGCGGCGAGCAGTCCGGGCACATCATCATGCTCGATCACGCCACCACCGGCGACGGCATGCTCACCGCACTGCACCTGCTCGCGACCGCCGCCCGCCAGCGGATCGCTCTGGCGGACCTGGCCCGGGTGATGACGCGGTACCCGCAGGTGCTGGTGAACGTCGCCGGGGTGGACAAGGAGCGCGCCGCCAGGTCGCCGGAACTGGCCGCGGCGGTGGCCGCGGCGCAGGAGGAACTCGGCGCGGCGGGGCGCGTGCTGGTCCGGCCGAGCGGCACCGAGCCGGCCGTGCGGGTCATGGTCGAGGCCACCGAGCACGAGCGCGCCCAGCACCTCGCCGACGGCCTGGCCGCCACCATCCGATCCTTGCCCTGACCGCCGGTCCCGCCCACCGCGTTCTGACCGCCAGCCTCGCCCTGACCGCTGGTCCCGCCCGCTGGTCCTGCCCGCCGCCGGGTAATGCCTGCCGAATGGTAAAGCCGGGGTAAATAGCCATCCGGTAGCACGGATATTCGCGCCGGGAGAGAATATCGGCTCACGTGGTAATAGCCGTCGGCATGCCAGAGCAGGCGGCCATTGAGCCCGGTGCCGGTATCGCGCCGGCCGGGCGGTACGGAAGCTGCACCGGGCGGCGTGGCAGGCTGGGGGAGTGATCGTTGGCATCGGCGTCGACCTGGTCGACATCGCCCGATTCGAGCAGGCGCTGCGCCGCACCCCGGCCCTCGCGGCCCGGCTGTTCACCGAGGGCGAACGTGCCGTGCCGCCCGCCTCGCTGGCCGCCTGCTTCGCCGCCAAGGAGGCGGTGGCCAAGGCGCTCGGCGCCCCGGCCGGGCTGCGCTGGGCCGATGTGGAGGTCGGGCACGATCCGGCGGGCCGGCCTGCACTGACCGTGCGGGGCACCGTGGCGGACGCGGCGGGCCGGCTGGGGGTGCGCCGGTGGCACCTGTCACTGACCCACGACGGAGGAGTCAGCGTGGCATTCGTGGTGGCCGAGGCATGAGGAACGCGCACGCCGTCGCCGACATCAGGGCCGCGGAACAGGCCCTCATGGCCCGCCTGCCGCCAGGGACGCTGATGCAGCGCGCCGCGGCCGGGCTGGCGGCGGTCTGCGCCGGCCTGCTGCCGCGGGTCTACGGGTCGCGCGCGGTCGTGCTGGCCGGCAGCGGGGACAACGGCGGCGATGCGCTGTACGCGGGGGCCAGGCTGGCCCGCCGCGGTGCCCGGGTGGTGGCCGTCGCCGCGGGTTCCCGGCTGCACGCCGGGGGCGCCGCCGCGCTGCGGGCCGCGGGCGGACTCGTCACCGGGCCCGACGGCCCGGGCCTGCCGGCCACGATGCGCGCCGCGGACCTGGTGCTGGACGGGCTGCTTGGCATCGGCGGCCGGGGCGGTCTGCGGCAGCAGCAGGCCGCGCTCGCCGCGCTGGCCGAGGCGGCGCGCGGCGGCGGCACCACGGTGGTCGCGGTAGACCTGCCCAGCGGGGTGGATGCGGACACCGGTGAGGTGACGGGTGCCGCGGTCAGCGCCGACGTCACGGTCACGTTCGGCACCTGGAAGACAGGGCTCCTGATCGACCCGGGCGCCGCCCGGGCCGGCCTGGCTCACCTGGTCGACATCGGCCTGGCAGCGCACCTGCCCGCGCCCGCCGCGGCCGCCTACGGCGCCGCCGACGTGGCCGCGCTGCTGCCCAGGCCCGGCCGCGAGTCGGACAAGTACCGCCGCGGCGTCCTCGGCATTGTGGCGGGCAGTGACCGGTTCACCGGGGCCGCGGCGCTCGCCGTGGGCGGGGCGCTGCGCGGCGGGGCAGGCATGGTCCGCCTGGTGACCGCCCCGGTGGCCGCGGCCGTGGTCCGGCAGCACTGGCCGGAGGCGGTGATCACGGTGACCGGGGAGGACGGCGGCGAGGTGGGCACCGCGGGCCGGGTCCAGGCCTGGCTGGCCGGTCCCGGCATGGGCACCGATGAGCAGGCGCGCCGCAGGCTCGCGGCGGTGCTCGCCACCGACCTGCCGGTGCTGGTGGACGCCGACGGGCTCACGCTCCTGGCCGAGTCCCCGGCGCTGGTCACCGCGCGCCGGGCAGCCACGCTGCTCACCCCGCACGCGGGCGAACTGGCCAGGCTGCTGCGCACCGACCCGGCCCAGGTCACCGCGCGGCGTGCCGAGCACGCGCGGGCCGCAGCGCGCGCCTACGGCTGCTGTGTGCTGCTCAAGGGCTCCACCACGGTGATCGCGGTCGGCGACGGCCCGCTGCTCGTCAACCCGACGGGCACGGGCTGGCTGGCCACCGCCGGCACGGGCGACGTGCTCGCCGGGCTGGCGGGCGCGCTGCTCGCCCAGGGGCTTGAGGCCGCAGAGGCGGCGGCAGCAGCGGCGTACCTGCACGGTATTTCGGCCCGCTACGCAGCGGGCGGGGCCGCCGAGCCCCCCGGCGGCGAAGCGCCGATCGGGGCCGGTGACGTGATCGGGTCCCTGCCCGCCGCAATCCGCGCCGTGCACGAGGCCTGACGCCCCGCCTGCGTGCCGTAACCCCTTGCCGCGTGCCGTAACCCCTGGCCGGCGTGCCGTAACCCTGGCCTGCGAGCTGTGCCCCTCGGCTGCGGGTCGTGAATGTAAGCCTGGGGCCCGTAGAAGGGCCTCGCTGTCACCTTCACGCCCCCCGGGGGACCCAGGGCGGGGTCCACCGAACGGTGGACGGCGGCTCCGGCCGTCCGGTCGTTGTGCCTGCCCCGCCGTGGCCCGAGGCTGGGATCTTGGACACCACCGCGAGCGTGCGCGTCAGGGGGCTGCGCAAGTCATACGGCGACACCGCGGCTGTCGACGGGGTTGACCTGGACATCCGGCACGGCGAGGTCTTCGCCCTGCTCGGCCCGAACGGCGCGGGCAAGACCACGACGGTCGAGATCCTCGAGGGACACCGGCGGCGCGACGGCGGCGAGGTCACCGTCCTTGGCACCGACCCGGGGCGACGCATCTGCTGCGGGCGTTCGGTAAACTCGGCGTGTCGGACCGGACCGCCGCGGTGACCACGGCCATCGAGCGGGGCGACATTCTGCCGCCGGGCCGGTGATCCAACGCGGCGATCACTATATTCCTACAGGGTTGTTGGATTTATGCGCGGTAATTGCTTCTTGATCAGCAGTAACTGATTGTCGGCTGCGGTTACATTTCGTGTTTCGGATTGCGCTTTTACGTAAATCGGTAATAACATCCCCATTGCCAGGGGGCGCCCGGTGCTGACCGGCCATTTATCCCGTATAAAAGGGGTTCACTGATGTTCAAGCGGATCTTCGCGGTGGCTGCTGCTGCCTCGCTCAGCGTGCTCGGGGCCACCGCTGCCGCGCAGGCTCAGGCGCAGCCAGGCGCGCGACCGGCCGGCCATCTGCACGGGGTACGGGTGGTTAACCTGCACCGGGCATTCGAGGCCCAGCTTGGCCACACCAAGGTCGGCAAGATCTCGGGAATCGTGTATGCGCGGGGCCACCGGCCCAAGGCAGCGGCGAATACGGCGGCGACGTGTACCGAGCCGGCCTGCCCGGTCGCCTGGCACAACGGCACCGTGCAGCACACCCCGCACGTGTACCTGCTGCTGTGGGGCCCGAACTGGACAGCCGATCCCAATCACGAAGCAAGTGCGACTTACCTGGAGAAGTTCTTCTCCGGGCTCGGCAACAACCAGGCGCAGGACAACTGGTCCACGATCACCTCCCAGTACGCGGACGCCACCGGCTTCCCCGCGTTCTCCGGGCTGGTGTATGAGGGCGCCTTCACCGACCCCACCACGCCGCGCACGAATACCAGCCTCGCCCAGATTGGCGCGGAGGCGGACTCGTTCGCCGAGGACCAGGGCATCACCGACCTCAACGACGCGCAGATCGTCGTGGCCACCCAGTCGGGCACCTGTCCGCAGGGATTCCAGGGGACCGGCTGCACCGGCGGCACCCTCCCTCGCAACGAATGCGGCTACCACAGTTCGTCCAACGAGCCGTTCATCAACCTGCCGTACGTGCTCGACGCCGCGGGCACGAGCTGCGACAAGGACGCCGTCAACCCCACCCCGGGCGGGGACAACGACGGGTGGAGCATCGTCGGCGGCGACCTGTACGCCGGCACGATTACCGATCCCTTCCCGCCCACCGGCTGGGCCGACCCGGCCGACGGAAGTGAAATCGCCAACAAGTGCGCAGGGATAGCTGCGGGCGCCGCCGGCGGCCCCTTCAACCTGACGCTCGCCACCGGCACCTTCGCCGTGCAGTCCCTGTGGAGCAACGCGTCGTTCACCAGCGGGGCGATCGGGTGCGTGGCGACCGGCGCCATCCATGACTCGGTCTCGATCACCAGCCTGGGCAGTCAGACCGGTAGTGTCGGCACCAACGTCAACCTGGCAATCCAGGGTGCCTCGGCTGCGGGCAACCCGCTCACCTGGAACGCCAGTGGGCTGCCGCTCGGCCTGTCCATCAACTCTTCGACCGGCACCATCACCGGGACCCCCACCACCGTGGCGGCTTACCACCCCACCGTCAGTGCCGCGGACGTGACGGGGGCGCACCATTCGCTGTCGTTCAACTGGACGATCAACGCGGCGGTGGCCAGCGGCCCGATCAAGGGTGATCACGGGAAGTGCCTCGACGACTTCGGCGGCGGCACCGCCAACGGCAACAAGGTGGACATCTGGACCTGCAACAACACCACTTCCCAGAAGTGGACCTTCTCCGGCGGCCATCTGATGGTGCTCGGCAAGTGCCTCAACGACGCGAGCCATACCGGCGCCGGAACCAATCTGGTGATCTGGGGCTGCAACACTCACAGGGGCCAGCTCTGGACGCACCGTTCCAACGGCGAATACGTGCTCCAGCTCAACGGCCTGTGCCTCACCGACCCGAGCGCCTCCCCGGTGAACGGCACCCAGGTGCAGATCCATGCGTGCCAGAACTTCGCCGACCAGCACTGGTCCCTGCCGTAGCAGGGCCCGGTTGCGCGGCGGGGGTGCCGTGGCCGACCGCAACAGGCACCTTCGCCGCGTTCTGGCTGGCACACTGAGACGTCATGGACGCTCCGGCGGAAGCACAGGTCGATCTGGACGTGGTCCGTGACAACGTCACGGGCCTGCGCAAGCACATCGGCACGGCTGATCTCATGGCCGTGGTCAAGTCGGACGCGTACGGCCATGGCATGATCCCTGTGGCCAAGGCGGCGCTGGCCGGCGGCGCCGGGTGGCTCGGGGTGTTCCGGATGCAGGAGGCGCTCACGCTGCGCCAGGCCGGGCTGACGGCGCCGGTGCTCTGCCTGATGAGCGTGCCTGGCGCCGCGCACGAGAACGCCATCAGCCGCGACGTGGACCTGGCCGCCGGTTCGGCAGGGATGGTCGCCGAACTGGCGGCCGCGGCGCAGCGCGCCGGGCGGCCCGCCCGGGTGCATCTCAAGGTCGACACGGGAATGTCGCGGGGCGGGGCCACCATGTCCGACTGGCCGGGAGTCGTGGCGGCGGCGCTGGCGGCGGAGGCGGCCGGCCACGTCACCATCGCCGGCATCTGGTCCCACCTGGCCTGCGCCGACATGCCGGGGCACGGATCGGTCGACGCACAGATCCGGGCGTTCCATGATGCCCTCGCCGTTGCCGAGGACGCCGGGGCCCGGCCGGAGATCCGCCACCTCGCCAACACCCCCGCCACGCTGACGCTGCCGCAGGCCCGGTTCGACCTGGTGCGGTGCGGCGGCGGTGTGGTCGGCCTGCCCACGCTGCCCGGCCCGATGCCTGGCTGGCTGCGGCCCGCGATGACCGTGCGCGCCCGGCTGGTGCAGGTCAAGCAGGTGCCGCCCGGCTCAGGGGTTTCCTCCGGGCACCGGTACTTCACCAGCAGCCAGAGCGTGCTGGGCCTGGTCCCGCTGGGCTACGCGGAGGGCGTACCGCGGGACGCGTCCGGCCTGGTCCAGGTCTACGCCCGGGGGCGGCGGTGGTTCATCGCCGGCACGGTGTCCATGAACCAGTTCGTGATGGACTTCGGGGCCGAGCCCGCCGCGGAAGGCGACGAGGTGCTGCTGTTCGGCCCCGGTGACGACGGCGAGCCGACCGCGCAGGACTGGGCCGAGGCCCTGAACACTGTCAGCTATGAGATCGCGGCCCGGTTCGGTGGCGGGCTCCCGCGAAGCTACCTGGGAGTAGCATAAGGCGGAATTCCGCGCATGCCGTGGGCAACCGGGGGAAGTCATGGGGAGGCGGAGCGCCGCCGGCCGGTGGGCCCGGCAGGCAGCGGGAGGACTGATGGCCAACTGGCGGCGGATCACCGGCGCGGCCGGCCTGGTGATGGGCGCCACCGCCGCGGGCGCGGGCGCGGTCGTCGCCGCGGAACGGATCGCGCTGAACCGCCTTCGCGGCCGTGTCGACCCCGGCGACGAGCCGCTCGGCTCGCTCCGGGGCCTGGAACTGACCGTCCTCGCCGACGACGGCGTGCCGCTGCACGCGGAGATCAACGGTCCCGACACTGCGCCGGTCACGATCATCTTCTGCCACGGGTACACGTTGAACCAGGACTGCTGGCACTTCCAGCGCCGCGACCTCAGCGACCACCGGCTGGTCTTCTGGGACCAGCGCGACCACGGCCGGTCCGGGCGGTCGGCGGAGGGCAGCGGCAGCATCGGCCAGCTCGGCGCCGATCTCAAGGCGGTGATCGACGCCACGGCCCCCGGCCCGGGCCCCGTCGTCCTGGTGGGCCACTCCATGGGCGGGATGACCATCATGGCCCTCGCCGATCAGTACCCGGACCTGTTCGGCACCAAGGTGGCCGGCGCCGTGCTCATCGCCACCGCGGCCCGCGGGCTGGAGGGCGGCAGCCCGTGGATGCCGGCCCCGATCCGGCCCGCCCTGGCTCGCGCCCTGCCCGCCGTGCTGAACGGCGCGGCCAAGGGCAAGCGGGCGATCCTTGTGGAGCGCGGCCGCAGGGCCTCGGGCGACCTGGCGTTCCTCACCACGCGGCTGATCGGGTTCGGCGACGGCGACGTCAGCCCGGCCACGGTCGCCTTTCTCGAGCAGATGATCAGGGCCACGCCCATCGAGGTGGTGGCGAGGTTCGGCCAGGCGCTGCTTCGCTGCGACATGCGGGGCTCGCTGGCCACCCTCGGCCGGATCCCGGTGACGGTGATCGTCGGCGAGAAGGACCGCCTGATCGCGGCCCGGCTCGGCCTCGAACTCGCCGCCCAGATCCCCGGGGCCCAGCTCGTCTGGGCGCCCGGCGCCGGGCATGCGCTCATCCTTGAGCAGCCGGAACTGGTCAACCGGGCGATCACCGGCCTGCTGGCCCGGGTGGCCGCCGGCGGCCTGCCGCGGTCGGCATGACCGGCCCCGGTCAGGTCGCGGGCCCGGCGGCGACCATCGCGGTCCCGACCGCGGCGGCGATGCGGGCGCTCGGCGGCCGGCTGGCCGGGCTGCTCCGGGCGGGTGACCTGGTCATCCTGATCGGCGGCCTTGGCGCGGGCAAGACCACCCTGGTGCAGGGCATCGGGGCAGGCCTGGGGGTGCGCGGGCCGGTCACGTCGCCGACGTTCGTGATTGCCCGGGTTCATCCCTCCCTGTCCGGCGGGCCGGACCTGGTCCACGCCGACGCCTACCGGCTCACCAGTCCCGCTGAGGTCGACGACCTGGATCTCGACCAGACCCTGGACTCCTCGGTCACCGTGGTCGAGTGGGGCGGCGGCCTCGCCGAAGGGCTGGCCGCCGACCGGCTGGAGGTGACCATCACCCCTGCCGGGCAGGGGCGGGACGTCCAGGTCACCGGCCACGGCGAGCGCTGGTCCGGGCCCGCTGATTCGGCGTTTCTGGCCCTGTCCGGTGCTCTTGAGGGCCTATAGTTCGTCCCGTCTCAACATTGCATACCGCCGTCGTTTGCTTGCGCACTGCGGCGGGCGCCAGCGCCGCGTTGTGTGGCTCGACGTGTGGCTCGACCAGATCTTGTCCCCGGAGGCGCCGTGGCTGAGCAGGGATCCCCGCCACCCCGGTCCGGCAGGCTGCCCACGGCGGGCCGCCGGGGTGACTCCCGCGCCACGGGCCGGCGCTACTGGGACGAGCCGGCCCGCACCGACGAAGAGAACCCGCCCTGGGCCGGGCCGGGCGTGACCCCGCACCTGGCCGGCCGGGATGCCCGGCAGCCCCGGGCGCACGCCCGGCAGGGCGCCGGGAGCCCCGCCGCCCGCGGCGATGACCGGCCCGCGGCCGGCGCCTGGCAGGACGACGAGCCCGGCCAGACCGGCTGGGAACCCGGATCCCGCAGCCGCAAGGCGGCGGCCCGCTCCCGGCGCAGGTCCCGGATCACCTGGGTCTGGGCCGGGGCGGCGGTGGCCGTGGTGCTGATCGTGGCCGCCGTGGTGGTCAGGCTGAGCGGGCATCACGCGGCGCCGGTCTCCAACGACGGTTTCGTGACCACGTTCCAGCACGGTGAGTTCAAGACCGTGCCGAACGCCTGCACGGCGGTGACCAGCGCGACCCTGGGCCAGTACCTGCCGGGCAAGCGCCGCATGGTCGCGCCCCGCTCGCTGAACGGCAGCGCGCAGAGCCTGTGCAACTGGACCCTCGACGCGCCGCCGCTGTACCGGGTGCTGGAGGTGAACGCGCAGGCCTACTCGCCGAGCGGGCTCGCGACCGGCAATGGAAGCGCCACCAACGCCGCGATCGACGCCTACCAGCAGGCCCTGGCGACCATGCGCCACCCGCTCCGGGCCACGCACCTGCCCCCCGCCACGGTGACCGAACTGCACGGGCTCGGAACCACCGCCTTCGCCGCGCTGCAGGTCGTGCTGGCCAGGGGCGTCTCCACCGACCTGGAGACCGTGGTGGCCAGGGACCACAACGTGGTGATCACCGTGGTCATGCAGGGTCCGCACGCGCGCAGCGGGAGGTACCGCGCCGCGCCGCAGTCCGAGTTGCAGTCCGGTGCGATCGCGGCGGCCACGGATATCGCCCGCGGCCTGCACTGACGCCGCCCCGGCCGTCCGGCGCGGATTGAGGGCAAGGCCCCCGCGACGGAGTCGCAGGGGCCGCAGGCCATCGGGGGGTTCCGGGGGGTCCCCCCCGGGCTAGCAGCGCCGGCTGAGCTGGTCTTGCGGGTGCTCTATTCTGGGCAACCGTGCTGGTGCTTGCCTTCGATACCGCGACACCCGCGGTGACCGTCGCCGTGGGCGACGCGGGACAGGTGCTGGCGCAGCGGACCGTCGTGGACGCACGGCGCCACGGTGAGCTGCTGGCGGTGGGCATCGGGGAGGTGCTTGCCGAGGCAGGCGTGACCCATGGCGACCTGGACGCGATCGTGTCGGGTACCGGGCCCGGGCCCTACACCGGGCTGCGGGTGGGGCTGGTCACCGCTCGCGTGCTCGGCAGCGCACTCGCCGTCGCCGCCTACGGGTTCTGCACCCTCGACGTCATCGCCGCCGACGCGGCCGCGGCAGCGGCCGGGCGCGAGTTCCTGGTCGCCACCGATGCCCGCCGCAAGGAGCTCTACTGGGCCCGCTACTCGGCCACCGGGGTGCGGCTGTCCGGGCCGGAGGTCGCGGCCCCGGCGGCGCTGCCCGCCGGGCTGCCGGTGGCCGGCGAGGGCGCGCACGCCTACCCGGAACTGCTCGGCGAGCCGATCGCGCCCCGCTATCCCAGTGCCGCTACGGCCGCAGCGTGGTGCGCTGCCCGCCTGGCGGCGGGCGAGCCGCTCGGCCCCCCGGATCCGCTGTACCTGCGCAGGCCCGATGCCAGGGTGCCAGGTGCGCCCAAGAGCGTCCTGGCGGCGCCGGCCTCCTCCGGCGGGGCCAAGGCCCCCGCGACGGAGTCGCAGGGGCTGCGGGCCATCGGGGGTTCCAGGGGGTCGCCCCCCTGGGCTAGCGCGGTGACGCCATGAGCATGGTGCTGCGGCCGATGCATCGCGGCGACGTCGACGCGGTGGCCGCCATGGAGGAAGTCCTGTTCGGGGCGGAGGCATGGTCGCCCGAGCTGCTCGTCACCGAGGTGACCGCGGACCCGGTGAGCCGGTACTACATCGTGGCCGACGATGACGGCGTGATCGCCGGGTACGGCGGGCTGCTGGCCCAGCGCGGCGGCCAGGCCGACGTGCTCACGCTGGCGGTGGCGGCACACCGCTGGGGCGAGGGCATCGGCGGCGCCCTGCTGGACGGGCTGCTCAGCGAGGCGGCCCGGCGCGGCTGCACCGAGGTCTTCCTGGAGGTACGGGTCGACAACGACCGCGCCCAGCGCCTGTACCGCCGGCGCGGGTTCGCCGGCATAGGCATCCGGCGCGCGTACTACCAGCCCTCGGGCACCGACGCCCTGGTGATGCGCCGGATCTCCGAACCGCCGCCGGGCGCGGGAAAGAAGCACCTGGCCAGCCGCCGGGGCAGGCGGGTGAAATGACGCAGCCTCTGGTCCTGGGGATCGAGACGTCGTGCGACGAGACGGGCGCCGGCCTGGTGCGCGGCCACGAACTGCTGGCCGACTCGGTCGCGTCCAGCGTGGCCGAGCACGCCCGGTTCGGTGGCGTGGTGCCCGAGGTCGCCAGCCGGGCGCATCTGGAGGCCATGGTCACCACCGTGGACCGGGCGCTCGCCACGGCCGGGGTGAAGCTCGCCGAGGTCGACGGGATCGCGGTCACCGCGGGCCCCGGGCTGGCCGGCGCGCTGCTCGTGGGCGTGTCCGCCGCGAAGGCCTACGCGCTCGCGCTTGGCAAGCCGCTGTACGCGGTGAACCACCTGGCCGCGCACATCGCGGTCGACCAGTTGGAGCACGGCCCGCTGCCACGGCCCGCGGTGGCCCTGCTGGTCTCCGGCGGGCACTCCTCGCTGCTGCTCGTCCGGGACGTGGCGGGTGAGGTGGTGCCGCTCGGCGCCACGATCGACGACGCGGCGGGCGAGGCCTACGACAAGGTGGCGAGGCTGCTGGGGATGCCGTTCCCCGGCGGGCCGCCGGTGGACGCCGCCGCCCGCGACGGCGACGGCAGCGCCATCGCCTTCCCGCGCGGCAAGTACCGCGACGACACCTTCGACTTCTCCTTCAGCGGTCTCAAGACCGCCGTCGCGCGCTGGGTGCAGACCCGGCAGGCAGCGGGCCGCCCGGTGCCGGTGGCGGATGTGGCCGCGTCCTTCCAGGAGGCCGTCGCCGATGTCCTGACCCGCAAGGCGCTCGCCGCCTGCCACGCGCATGGCGTATCGAACCTGATCATCGGCGGGGGAGTGGCCGCCAACTCGCGGCTGCGCGCCCTGGCGGGGGAGCGGTGTGCAGCCGCCGGGATCGCGCTGCGCGTGCCCCGGCCCGGGCTGTGCACGGACAACGGCGCGATGGTGGCCGCGCTGGGGGCCGAGCTCATGGCCCGCGGCGCGGAGCCGTCACCGCTGAATGTGGCCGCCGACTCCTCGCTTCCGGTCACCGAGGTCCTCGTCGGCGCGAGTTGACTCGCCAGCGTCCCGGCGATACTGTTCGGAACTGGCACTCGGTAGGGTAGAGTGCTAACGCGGCATGGCTCGTCTGGCACCCGCGACGACAGGCAGCCAAGGTCCGCTCCATCACATAAGAGTGTCAATGCAATCCGCCTTTCCGGAGGGGGAGGTCAGATCGTGACGACCGCCACCAAGGTTGTTCTCAAGCCGCTGGAAGACCGCATCGTGGTCCGTACGCTCGAAGCCGAGCAGACGACCGCATCGGGACTGGTCATCCCGGACACCGCCAAGGAGAAGCCCCAGGAGGGTGAGGTCCTTGCGGTGGGCCCTGGTCGCTTCGACGACGCCGGTGCCAAGCGTGTGCCCATGGACGTCAAAGTTGGCGACGTGGTGCTCTACAGCAAGTACGGCGGCACCGAGGTGAAGTACCACGGCGAGGAGTACCTCGTGCTCTCCGCCCGTGACGTGCTTGCCATCGTCGAGAAGTAGTCAGCCGGCGAACCATCGCCGCGGGCAAGCCCCGCGGCGGGTGCTTGCCGTGCCACACCGCCCCGGGCGCCATGCGGCGTCTGGGGCGGTGTGGCACGGGCGCCCGCCCGCTGGCCGCGCCGCCCGCCAATCGTGCTTTATGTAGTCAGGGGTAGTCATGGCAGCCAAAATGCTGGAGTTCGACGAGGAGGCACGGCGCTCGCTGGAGCGCGGCGTGAACCACCTCGCGGACGCCGTGAAGGTGACGCTGGGCCCGCGCGGGCGCAACGTCGTCATCGACAAGAAGTGGGGCGCTCCGACCATCACCAACGACGGCGTGACCGTCGCGCGGGAGGTGGAGCTGGAAGACCGCTACGAGAACCTGGGCGCGCAGCTCGCCAAGGAGGTAGCGACCAAGACCAACGACGTGGCCGGTGACGGCACCACCACGGCCACCGTGCTCGCCCAGGCGATGGTGCGGGAGGGCCGCAAGGCGGTGACCGCGGGCGTCAACCCGATCGCGCTCAAGCGGGGCATCGACGCCGCTGCCGCGGCCACCTCGGACATGCTGCTCGCCCAGGCCCGCGAGGTTGACGAGAAGGACGAGATCGCCCATGTCGCGACGATCTCCGCGCAGGATGCCGAGATCGGCAAGCTGATCGCCGAGGCGTTCAGCAAGGTCGGCAAGGACGGCGTCATCACCGTCGAGGAGTCGCCGACCCTGGGCCTGGAGCTTGAGTTCACCGAGGGCATGCAGTTCGACAAGGGCTACATCTCCCCGTACTTCATCACCGACCAGGACCGGCTGGAAGCGGTCCTGGACGACGCCTACGTCCTGCTGCACACCGCGAAGATCTCTTCCATGGCGGACTTCCTGCCGGTGCTCGAGGCGGTGGCCCAGGCCAAGCGGCCGCTGCTGGTGGTCGCCGAGGACATCGAGGGCGAGGCCCTGTCCACCCTGGTCGTGAACAAGATCAGGGGCCTGCTGACGGTAGTCGCGGTGAAGGCGCCCGGGTTCGGTGACCGCCGCAAGGCGATGCTGGCGGACATGGGGATCCTCACCGGCGGCGAGGTGGTCAGCGAGGAACTCGGCCTGAAGCTGGAGAACATCGGGCTCAGCTCGCTCGGCCGGACGCGGCGGGCCGTGGTCACCAAGGACACCACGACGATCGTGGACGGTGCGGGCGACGCCACCGCGATTGCAGACCGGATCCGCCAGCTCAAGCTGGAGATCGAGGATACCGACTCGGACTGGGACCGGGAGAAGCTCCAGGAGCGAGTTGCCAAGCTGGCCGGCGGTGTGTGCGTGCTGCGGGTCGGGGCGGCCACCGAGGTGGAGCTCAAGGAGAAGAAGCACCGCCTGGAGGATGCGATCTCGGCCACCCGCGCGGCCATCGAAGAGGGCATCATCGCCGGCGGTGGCAGCGCGCTCGTGCAGATCGCCGGTGAGCTAGGTGACCTCGGCATGACCGGGGACGAGGCGATCGGCGTGCGCGTGGTCCGCCGCGCGCTGAGTGCGCCGTGCTACTGGATCGCCGCGAACGCCGGGCAGGAGGGCTCCATCGTGGTGGCGAGGACCGCCGAGCTGCCGCGCGGCCAGGGCTTTAACGCGGCCACCAGGGAGTACGGCGACCTGATGGCGCAGGGCGTCATCGACCCGGTCAAGGTCACCCGGTCGGCGGTGCAGAACGCCGGGTCCATCGCTGGCATGCTGCTCACCACCGAGGCCACCGTGGTGGAGAAGCCGGAGGAGGAAGCACCGGCCGACGGGCACGGTCACTCACACGGTCACGGGCACGCACACTGAGATCCGCTCGTTCCGCGTAGAAATTAATTACGGCCAGTAATCGTTGATTACTGGCCGTAATTAATTTACTGTGAGTCGCATCTTGGTACGTCAATGTGACCTTTCAGTTGCCTGCCTGGATGCGATCAACCACCGTTGACGTGGGCATCATGCACTCGTGACGGAGGGACGCTTCATGCGGTCGGCCCGGGCCGACGCGGCCGGGCTCGCGGACCTGACCACCCGGGCCGTGCGCGGGCAGCCGGCCGCGATCGAGTCGCTGCTCGAGCAGATCCGCCCGATGGTGGTCCGGTACTGCCGGGCCCGCCTGGGCCGCATTGCCGGTCATTACCATGTCGCGGACGATGTGGCACAGGAGGTGTGCATCGCCGTCGTTACCGCGCTTCCCCGGTACCGGGACATGGGGCGCCCGTTCGCGTCCTTTGTGTTCGGCATCGCCGCGCACAAGGTGGCCGATGCCGTGCGCGCGGCGGCGCGGCTCGCGGTGCCCACCGAGGAGTTTCCGGACGGCCCTGACGAGCAGCCGGGGCCGGAGGAGACGGTGGTCGCCTGGCTGGAGGCGCAGCGGGCCAGGGCACTGCTCGCGCGACTGCCTCAGCACCTCCGTGAGCTGCTGATACTACGAGTAGTAACCGGGTTGTCCGCCGAGGAGACGGGTCATGTACTCGGCATGTCAGCAGGGGCGGTCCGGGTGGCACAGCACCGCGCGCTAGCCAGGTTGCGCGCGCTCGCGATCGAGGAGTCGATGGCGTAACCACGGGCGCGGGCCAGGAACCGCCAGGCCTGGAGCGTACCGGCCGGGGGCGCCCGGCAGCCGCCCGCAGATGGGTTCCGCGCGCGGGCGCGAGGGCGGCCGGCCCGGCAGCCGCTGACCGGCGGGGGAGCGGTGGCGCCCCTAGACTAGGGGGATCCGGCTGCTCGCAGAGAAGGTGCCATGACTGACGACGCCAAGTTCGCCCCCCAGGCGCTGACCTTTGACGATGTGCTGCTGCTGCCGGCGCACTCGGCGGTACTCCCCGCGGAGGCCGACACCGCGGCCAGGCTCAGCCGCCGGGTCCGGCTCGGGGTCCCGTTGATCTCGTCCGCCATGGACACCGTCACCGAGGCGCGGATGGCCGTGGCCATGGCCCGCCAGGGCGGTGTCGGCGTGCTGCACCGCAACCTGTCTGTCGAGGATCAGGCGCAGCAGGCCGACATGGTGAAAAGGTCCGAGGCGGGGATGATCACCAATCCGGTGACCTGCGGCCCGGACGCCACGGTCGCCGACGTGGAGGCGCTGTGCGGCCGGTACCGCATCTCCGGGGTGCCGGTCACCGGTACCGACGGCACGCTGCTGGGCATCGTGACCAACCGCGACATCCGGTTCGAGGCTGACCATTCCCGGCGTGTCTCCGCCGTCATGACGCCGATGCCCTTGATCACCGCACCCGTCGGGGTCGGCAGGGAGCAGGCGCTGGAGTTGCTGCGCCAGCACAAGGTGGAGAAGCTCCCGCTGGTCGACGGCCAGGGCAGGCTGCGCGGGCTGATCACGGTCAAGGACTTCAGCAAGAGCGAGAAGTTCCCGAATGCCAGCAAGGACGCCGAGGGCCGCCTTCTGGTCGGTGCCGCGGTCGGCGTGGGCGAGGACGGCAAGCGGCGGGCCCAGGCGCTAGCCGACGCCGGGGCGGACTTCCTGGTGGTGGACACCGCGCACGGGCACGCCGAGGCGGTGCTCGCCATGGTGGCGCAGATCAAGGCGAACACCCGGCTGGACGTGATCGGCGGCAACGTGGCCACCCGGTCCGGCGCCCAGGCCATGATCGACGCCGGCGCCGACGCGGTGAAGATCGGCGTGGGGCCCGGCTCCATCTGCACCACCCGGGTCGTGGCCGGGGTCGGCGTCCCGCAGGTGACCGCGATCTACGAGGCCGCGCAGGCGGCCCGCCCGGCCGGGGTCCCGGTGATCGGGGATGGCGGCCTGCAGCATTCCGGCGACATCGCCAAGGCGATCGCCGCCGGGGCGGACACCGTCATGCTTGGCAGCCTGCTCGCCGGGTGCGAGGAGGCACCGGGCGAGCAGGTGTTCGTCCACGGCAAGCCGTACAAGGAGTACCGCGGCATGGGGTCGCTGGGCGCCATGCGGGGCAGGTCCTACTCCAAGGACAGGTACTTCCAGGACGACGTGCTCCGCGAGGACAAGCTGGTGCCGCAGGGGGTCGAGGGCCAGGTGCCGTTCGCCGGGCCGCTGGCCGCGGTGGCCGGCCAGCTCATCGGCGGGCTGCGCGCGGCCATGGGCTACTGCGGCGCGCGGACCATCGCCGAACTGCAGCAAGCGCAGTTCATCCAGATCACCGCGGCCGGCCTGACCGAGAGCCACCCGCACGACGTCCAGATGACCGCCGACGCGCCGAACTACCGCGGCAGGCTGGCATGACCGTGGAGATCGGCCGGGGAAAGAGCGGGCACCGGGCCTACTCCCTCGACGAGATCGCGATCGTGCCGTCCCGGCGCACCAGAGATCCCGAGGAGGTGTCCACCGCCTGGCAGATCGACGCGTACCGGTTCGACCTGCCGCTGGTGGTCTGCCCGATGGACAGCGTGGTCTCGCCGGCCACGGCGGTGGCGATCGGCCGCCTCGGCGGGCTCGCCGTCCTCGACCTCGAAGGGCTGTGGACCCGGTATGAGGATCCGGAGCCGGTCCTCGCCGAGGTGGCCAGCCTGGACGACGCGGAGGCCACCAGGAGGCTCCAGGAAATCTACACCGAGCCGATCAAGGAGGACCTGGTCGGCCGCAGGATCGCGGAGATCCGCGCCGCCGGCGTCACCACGGCCGCACGGCTGTCCCCGCAGCGCACCGTGCGCTACTACAAGACCGTCCTGGATGCCGGCGCCGACATCTTCGTGATCCGCGGCACCACCGTCTCGGCCGAGCACGTATCCAGCCGGGCCGAGCCGCTGAACCTCAAGCAGTTCATCTACGAGCTGGACATCCCCGTGATCGTCGGCGGCTGCGCGACCTACACCGCCGCGCTGCACCTGATGCGCACCGGCGCGGCGGGGGTGCTGGCCGGCTTCGGCGGCGGCAGCGGCCACACCACCGCGGCGGTGCTCGGCGTGGCGGTGCCGATGGCCACCGCGATCGCCGACGTCGCCGCGGCGCGCCGGGACTACCTGGACGAATCGGGCGGTCGGTACGTGCACGTCATCGCGGACGGCGGGATGACCCGCAGCGGCGACATCGCCAAGGCACTGGCCTGCGGCGCCGATGCGGTGATGGTCGGATCCCCGTTCGCGCGCGCCGAGCAGGCCCCGGGCCGCGGCTATCACTGGGGGAGCGAGGCGCACCATCCGGACCTGCCGCGTGGTGCCCGGGTGAAGGTCGGCACGGTGGGCACGATCGAGCAGATTCTGTGCGGCCCGTCCGCGGTCGCCGACGGCTCGCTGAACCTCGTCGGCGCGCTCCGCCGGACAATGGCCATCTCCGGCTATTCCGACCTCAAGGAGTTCCAGCGGGTCGAAGTGGTGGTCACCCCGAGTGCACCGCCTCGGCGCTGACCAGCGGAACGGTCACCCGCTTGCAGATGCTAGCGTTCCGCATGTGATGGCCGAAGCGGCCGGTGCGGTCAGGCTGAGCGCGGACGTGCGGTCCGCGGCACTCGCAGCGCTGGCCGGCGCCGAGCATCAGGTGCTGGTCGTCGGCGGCGGGGTCGTCGGCGCGGGCGTGGCGCTGGACGCCGCCACCCGCGGGCTCTCGGTGGGCCTGGTCGAGGCCAGGGACTTCGCCGCCGGCACCTCCTCGCGCTCCAGCAAGCTCATCCACGGTGGCCTGCGCTACCTGGAACAGCTCAACATCGGGCTGGTCCGTGAGGCGCTCACCGAGCGCTCGCTGCTGCTCGGGGTGATCGCGCCGCACCTGGTCCACCCGGTGCCCTTCGTCTTCCCGCTCACCCATCACCTCTGGGAGCGGGCCTACATCGGTACCGGTATCGGCGCCTACGATGCGCTCGGCCTCTCGCTCGGCCTGGCCAGAGGGCTGCCCGGGCACCGGCAGCTCTCTCGCAGAGGGGCGCTGCGGCTGGTCCCCGGGCTCAAGCGGTCCGCGATCACCGGCGCGGTCGAGTTCTGGGACGGCCAGGTGGACGACGCGAGGTATGTGCTCACCCTGGCCCGTACCGCGGCCCACTACGGCGCGCAGGTCGCCTCGCGGGTCCAGGTGACCGGGTTCCTGCGGGAGGGCGCGCGGGTGGCCGGGGTCCGGGCGATCGACCTGGAGTCCGGGGCGGAGCTGCACATCCGGGCGCAGCAGGTGGTCAACGCGACCGGGGTGTGGACCGACGAGATCCAGGCCATGGTCGGCGGCCGGGGCACCATCAACCTGCGGGTCTCCAAGGGCGTCCACCTCGTGGTGCCCAAGGACCGGATCCACTCCACCGCGGGGATCATCCTGAAGACCCCGGTCAGCGTGCTGTTCATCATCCCGTGGGAGCGGCACTGGATCATCGGCACCACCGACACCGATTGGTCCGGCAGCAAGGCACGTCCCGCGGTCAGCCGCGCCGACATCGACTACCTGCTCGGCCAGGCGAACCGGGTGCTCGCCACGCCGCTGACCCGCGACGACGTCACCGCGGTGTACGCGGGGCTGCGGCCGCTGCTGTCCGGCGAGTCCGACCTCACCTCGCAGCTGTCCCGGGAGCACGTGGTCGCCAACCCCGTCCCTGGTCTGGTGCTGGTCGCGGGCGGGAAGTACACCACCTACCGGCTGATGGCCAGGGACGCTGTGGACGCCGTGGTGCACGGGCTGGACTGGCGCACGCCGCCGTCGTGCACGGACCGGGTGCCGCTGGTGGGCGCTGACGGTTACCTCGCGCTGTGGAACGCCCGGCGGCGGCTGGCCACCTCCTCGGGCCTGCACGTGGCCAGGATCGAGCACCTGCTGCGCCGGTACGGGTCGCTGGCCCGGGAGGTGCTCGCCCTCATCGAGGCAGATCCATCGCTCGGCAGGCCGCTGGCTGGCGCGGACGACTACCTGCGCGCGGAGATCTACTACGCCGCCTCCCACGAAGGTGCCCGGCACCTCGACGACGTGCTCGCCCGGCGCACGCACATCGCCATGGAAACGCCCGACCGGGGGCTGGAGGCCGTGGCGGAGGCCGCCGCGCTGGTCGCCGGGGCGCTGCACTGGGACTCCAGCCAGACGGCCAGGGAGGTCGAGCACTACCGGGCGGAGGTGGCGGCCCAGCGCGCCTCCGAGGAGGCAGGCAGCGACGCCGACGCCGAGTCGATCGCCGGCGCGGTGGCCGAGATCGTGCCGGTGCGCACCGGGGCGGACGCCGGCCGCCGGTAGCCGGACAGCGCCGGGCCCGCGGATCCGGCATGCGCGCACATGTTCGCGTTGGCGAACATTAGCCCGCTGACCTGGGTCTTTTGCGGCTGGGCAGGGGGAGCGCCGATTTACCAGCGGTCCACAGGCGCCCCACGCTACACTCCGGAATGCATAAATCCGCTGGGAGCGGAGAAAACGGAAACCCTGTCAGCGATGACTATCCTTGCCCTCGCGTCTCAGTACGGGTTGCCGTGCAGTCTCCGCAGCGGCTTCTCCGTGACACCCTCGCTGCCTGCCTGGCGATCCGTCCCGACGTGACCGTGGTCGGCCGGGTGGCCGAGGCCGACGAGGTTCCCGGCCTCTGCGAGCTGAGCAATCCAGACGTGGTGATCCTGGACGCGGGCCGCCAGGTCGGCGAGATGGCCGGCCGGGTGCGCACGCTGGTGGGCCGGTTCCCCGAACTGAACGTCATCGTGGTGTACCGGGAGGCGTCCGGGGAAGACCTGGCCGCGGCCTGCCAGGCGGGCGTGTCCTCCCTGGTCCCCGAGTCGCACGGGCTGGCCGCCGTGCTCGCCCAGGTGCGCCGCAGAAGGGCAAGGCACGCCCGGCAGGGCCAGCGCAGCCCCGGCCGCCAGGGCCTTACCGACCGGGAACTTGAGATCGTCGTGCTGACCGGATCCGGGCACATCGTCCCGGAGATCGCCGCACTGCTGGGCATCAGCCCGCAGCGGGTGGAGAACCTCAAGCGCCGCCTCTACGCCAAGCTCGACGTGAGCAGCGGCGCGCACGCCGTGGCGCGGGCCGCGTCACTCGGCATGCTGGGCCGGGAGGCCGCGCCCGTTCCGCGCAGGCCGGAGCCCGAGGGCGAGGCCGGCGTCCTGTCGGTGGTGTGCGGCCAGCCCGGCCGGGCCCTGGACCGGGTCGTGGCCGCGCTGCTGTCCAGCCGCCAGCCCTTCGTGCTGATGCGGGGGCCAGGGCCCGCGGCGGACGCGCACTGGGCGCGGTGGCACCGGGGACCGCTGGTGGCCGTGCTGGTGGATCCCGAGACGCCGGACTGGGACCTGGTCGCCGACCTCGGCATTCCGGCCATCCAGGTGCACAGCAAGCCGCTGGACTCGCCGGAACTCGCCAGCGCGCTGGCGACCGGTGCCAGTGCGCTTGTCGCGGCGGACCGGATCGACGATCACTTCCTGGCCGTGCTGCGGATGGTGAGCCAGGGATACCTCGTGGTGGATTCCAAGCCGATGCGCCCGCTGCTCGGGGCCGCCCGGGTCAGGTGGGACGAGCACGCGACCGGGCCGGTCGGGCTGCCCGAGCTCACCTCCAGGGAAAGCGACATCCTGGCCTCCATGGCCCAGGGCCATTCCATCCGGCAGACCGCGCGGGCTCTCGGCATCGCGCCGAAGACCGTCGAGAACGTGCAGACCCGCCTGTTCCGCAAGCTTGGCGTGCGGAACAGGTCAGGGGCGCTGGCGGTCGCCGACGCCTTCGGCCTGCTGCCTTCCGCCGCACCGGCGGAGGTGGACCTGGCCGCTGCGGGCGCCTTGGCCGCTGCGGACGCCCTGGCCGCCGAGGGCATGTGCGTGCCCTGACCGCCCGCCGCGTGCCCTGACCATCGCCCGCCGTGCCCCGGCCGCCGAAGCCTGGCCGCCCGTCTAGAATGCGGGGCATGCCAGCCCCACGTGCGTTCTCCGGCATCCAGCCGACCGCCGACTCCTTCCATCTCGGCAACTACCTGGGTGCGGTGCGCCAGTGGGTGGCCCTGCAGGAGTCCCATGACGCGTTCTACTGCGTGGTGGACCTGCATGCCATCACCGTGCCGCAGGAGCCGGCCGTCCTGCGGCAGCGGACCAGGATCGCCGCGGCCCAGTTGTTCGCCGCCGGGCTGGACCCCGGGCGGTGCACCGTGTTCGTGCAGAGCCACGTGGCCGAGCACACCGAACTGACCTGGACGCTCGGCTGCCTGACCGGGTTCGGCGAGCTGAGCCGGATGACACAGTTCAAGGACAAGGCCGCCAAGGGCGGCACCGGGCAGGCGAGCCTGGGGCTGTTCAGCTACCCGGTCCTGCAGGCCGCCGACATCCTGCTCTACCAGACCGAGCAGGTGCCGGTCGGGGAGGACCAGCGGCAGCACCTGGAGCTGTCCAGGGACCTGGCCAACCGGTTCAACCACCGGTACGGGACCACGTTCACGGTGCCCGCGGCCTACATCCTCGGCGGCGTCGCGAAAATCACCGACCTGCAGGACCCGACCGCCAAGATGAGCAAGTCGTCCTCGTCACCGCAGGGGATCATCGACGTCCTCGACGAACCGGACGCGATCCGCCGCAAGATCGCCCGGGCGGTCACCGATGCCGGTGGCGAGGTGCGCGCTGACGACGAGCAGAAGCCGGGAGTCACCAACCTGCTCCGGATCTACTCCGCCCTGTCCGGCGAGACGATCGGCGCGCTCGAATCGCGTTACGCCGGGTCCGGCTACGGGACCTTCAAGAAGGATCTGGCCGAGGTGGTGGCCGGTGCGCTGGCACCGATCCGCGAGCGGACAGAAAAGCTGCTGGCCGACGAGGCCGCGCTCGACCGGATGCTGGCGCACGGCGCCGCCCGGGCCCGGCCGGTTGCCCGCGAGACCATGACGCAGGTCAGCCAGCGGGTGGGTTTCCTGCCCGGCGCCGGCGGCGGGTGATCACCAGCACCGTCATCCCGGCCAGGCTGGCGAGCAACAGCGTGCCGAGGCCTGCCAGCATCGGGATCCCCGGCAGCGTGAGCTTGGCCGGCGGCGGGAGCGCCCGCGGCTTGGCCGGCCGGGGAGCGGGGTGCGCCACGGTCTGCGCGGGCAGCGGCGGCACCAGGACCCCGACCGGCTTGACCTTTCCGTCCTCATCGAAGCCCCAGTCCAGCAGGCGGGCGGCGTAGGTCAGCTCGTACAGCGGCTTGCAGTGCAGGATCGTGACCACCAGCGTGTGGCCGCCGCGCCGGGCCCACCCGATGAACGTGGTCTTGGACGCCGTGGTCCAGCCGATCTTCCCGCCGAGATCACCGCGGTAGGTCTCCAGCATGGTGTTCTGGTTCCAGAGGGTGACCGGCTTCTTACCCGGCTTGAGCGGGAAGCGCATGGTCCGCAACTGCTCGTCCTGCATGAACTGCGGGATGGCCAGCGCCTGCCGGGCGAACAGCGCCTCGTCGTAGGCGGACACGTGCTGGCCCGGGCCGTTGAGGCCGTTCGGCCGCCGGGCCACCGTGTCGTCGGCCTGCAGGCGGTGCGCTTCCGCGTTCATCATCGCGACGCCCTTGCTGACCGACCCGGTCGCCTGGGCCACGGACATGGCGGCGTCGTTCGCGGAGATCAGCAGCATGGCCTTGAACAGGTCGGATATCCGGTAACTGTGACCGGCGATGAGGCCCACCTTGCTGGGCTCGACGTTGGCGGCGCGGGGCGTGGTCACCACGGTGGCGTTCGGGTTGAGCACCGGCATCAACGTGATCGCGGTCAGCACCTTCAGGGTGCTGGCGGGCAGGTACCAGCCGTGCGGGTCCTTGGCGGCGAGCACCTGGCCGGTGCCTGCGTCGGCGACGACGTAAGCGGAGGCGTGCACCTTCGGCAGCGGCCTGGCCTGGGCGGGGTAGTTGACGATCACTCCGCGGCCGGCCAGTTGCGGCCCGCCGATCGTCGCCCGCCCGCGTGCCGCGGCGCTCGCCGACAGCGTCGGTGCCAAGGCCAGCCCGGCGGCCAGCCCGGTCACCGTGAGCCCGGCCGCCAGCGGTCCGGCCACGCGCGGCCTGGCTACTCGCGGGCGAGCTACCCGGCGGGCAGCCGGCCGGTGCGCCGGAGCCGTCCGGCGCCGGCGTGATGCCCGCATCCCGGGTTGCCCCCTGGTATCGAGTTCCATCACGGTACGTAGTTAATCACTGGCTGAACCGATATCTCTGATGCTGGCGTCCCCGCGGGCTATCCGTGCTATGCGTGTTCAGTCCTATCCCCGGAACCCGCGCAGCACAGCGCGCCGCGCCGATGCGGTCGCTGCCACTCCGGCGGTTGCGGGCGGGACGGGGATTCACTGCCTCCTATCGTGACTCACCGGACCAGGTCTGGCCAATCACGGTAAAGCTGCCGTAAAGTCCTGCCCACACCGTTACCGGCGGCACCGCGTGCCTGTGCGGGGACAGCGACCGCGTGACCACCCGCCGATCGCTGCCGCGTGAGCACGCACCAGCCCTCCGTGCGACCGCGCATGGTGGGCTGCCGCCGCAATCTCTCGAGGAGTCGCATGCGCCTCACGTGGAGGGCGGGCCTGCATCTTGCTGCCGCAGGCTCGGCGATCACCCTAATCACCATGATCGGCTCGGTGCCGGTCTCCGCCTCGCCGGGCGGCCATCCAGGCCCGGCTGGGCTGCTGCCCGCACTGCGCGGGCATTCCTCGCTCACCAACGGCGACGACCCCGGTGGCGAAGGCGACGACATCCTTGACTCCGCCCAGCAGTACGCCGCGGTCCGGACCGCACCCGGGATCAAGGTCAGCCCGGCCGCGTTCGCCGCGGCGACCACCGCTGCGGGCAAGCTCGCTCAGACGGGCGGCCGCTGGCAGGAGGTCACCAACCAGCCCTACAACTCCGACGCCCTGGGGTACCGCGACCCGACCTGGTCCAACTCCAGCGGCGGCGCGCGGCTGGTGGCGGGCAGGATGACCGCGCTCGCGGTGGACGGCAATGCCCTGTACGCGGGGGCGGCCGCCGGTGGTGTCTGGAAGTCCACCGACCGCGGCAGGCACTGGGCGCAGGTCTTCGGCCAGCAGAACAACCTGTCCATCGGGGCGCTGGCCACCGATCCCGCCGACCACTCCATCTGGGTCGGCACCGGCGAGCCGAACACCAGCCAGGACTCCTACGCAGGCAACGGCATCTACCGCTCCGCCGACGGCGGCCGGTCCTGGCAACTGGTCGGCAACTCGCTGCCGAACCGGCTCGTCTACGCGATCACCTTCGACGGGGCCGGCAACGTCTACGCGGCCACGAGCTACGGCCTGCTCAAGCGGCCCGCGCTTGACCTGACGTCATCGTGGAAGACGGTGCTCAAGCCGGATCCCAACCCTACGAACTCTCCGTATCGCACCTCTTTCATTACCGACGTGAAGGTGCAGCCGGGCACCGGCGGGAACGTCGTGATCGCGGCGCTCGGCTGGCGCGGCGGCACGCTGCCGACCGACCTGCTGTTTAACGGCTTCTACGAGTCGGTCAACGGCGGCAAGACGTTCAGCGAGGTCACGCCGACCGGCGCGCTGAAGGGCGCGACGGACATCGGCCGGACCACCTTCGCCTACTCCGCCGACGGCAAGCGGCTTTACGCGGTGATCGAATCCAGCGCCACGGTCGCGCTGAAGGGCGTGTACGAGTCGCCGAGCGGCAGTCTGGCGGGGCCGTGGAAGCTCCTCGCGACCGCGCAGACGTGCATCAACTCCGGCTCCGCGCTGGGCATGTCGGGCGGCACGCCCGGTCAGCAGGCCTGGTACAACGAGGCGATCATCGTCGACCCGAGCAATGACAACCACGTGTTCGTGGACCTGGAAGAGGTCTTCGAGACCAACAACGCGGGCAAGACCTGGGCCACCACCGGCCCGTACTGGAACTTCCCGTTCTCGTGCTGGAACGTGGACCCGCAGCTGGACACCTGCCCGGGCACGGTCCACGCCGACCAGCACGCGCTGGCCATCTCCGGTGGCACCCTGTACACCGCCGACGACGGCGGCGTGTACGCGCACCAGCTGGCCAAGGTGGGCGTGGTGCAGTGGCGTGACCTGAACGCCACCCTGCACACGCTCGAGTACTACTACTCCGCCATCGGCCGGGCCCCGAACGGCAAGGGCGACTACATCTGGGGCGGCATGCAGGACAACGGCGTCGGCCTGCTCAAGCCGGGCGCCAAGCAGATGGTCTCGCCGTTCGGCGGCGACGGCACCGACAACATCGTGGACCCCAACAACGGGAACCGGGCGGTCAACTCGTACGTCGATATGACGATGGCCTCCACCACCAACGGCGGCCGGTCCAACGGGCATGTGGAGGTCTACAACACGATCTCGCCGTCCTGCGCCAACCCGATCTACATCTCGAACCCGTGCGACCCGAACCCGCGCTTCGTCGCGCCGTTCAGCGCCGACATCCACAACATCAACCACTGGGTGGCCGGCGGCGAGTTCGTCTGGGACAACCTGGGCAAGGGCTGGAACACCAACTGCTCCGCGACGGCGTGCGACTGGAAGATCGTGCACGACACCGGCGTCGGCAACTCCATCAATACCATTGCCGACAGCGGCCCGGTGACCTACGCGGGCTGGTGCGGGAACGGCTGCAACCCCGGCGGATCGGCGCCGTTCACCTCGGGCATCGACACCAACTTCGGCGGAACCTGGCACACCGTCACCGCTAAGGTGCTGCCGAACCGGGTGCCCACCTCGTTCACCATCGACCCGGCGAACTCGGCGCACGTGGTGGTCACCTTCGGTGGCTTCTCGCGGCACTGGATTCCCAACGCCGGCACCGGCCACGTCTTTGTCACCCTGAACGGCGGCAAGACGTGGACCAACGTCAGCGGCAACCTGCCGGACGCACCGGCCAACAGCTCGGTCATCTGGCGCGGCAAGCTGGTCGTCAGCACCGACGTGGGCATCTTCGCCACGTCGTACAGCGGGCCGGGCAACTGGGTCCGGGTGGGCACCGGGCAGCCGGCCGCTCCGTCGGTCGACCTCAACGTCTCTCCGGACCGGGGCTACCTGCTGGTGGCCACGCACGGCCAGGGCCTGTGGAAGCTCGGCTGACCCTCACATAGAAAGCCTGACGGCCGGGGCGGATGCCCCGGCCGTCAGGCTTTTCTGCCCCCGGTCAGTGCCGGGGGATGGGATTACGGAGTGTGGCCGAAGCGGTGCTGGCCGAGCTGCAGCGCGAAGTTGGCCAGGGGCAGGCCGCTGAAGTCCTGGGACGGGAGCCAGAAGTAGCCGGGGCCACCCCAGTTGCTGACGTCATCGGCCGACCCGCTGACCAGCGGCTGCGGCGTGCCGCTGCTCGCAACCGCGACGTTGGGGTTGGTCTCGCTGACCACGTTCTCGGTCAGGAACACGTTCCCGGCGACGTTGCTGAAGACGAAGACGAACCGGTACCAGCCGTCTGTGGTGATCGTGGGCGTTCCGGCGCAGGAGCCAGGCGAGCCGTGGCCGAAGTTGATCACGAAGCCCATGCCGCTGGTGCCCTGCTCGGCGCACGCGGTGATGACGTTGTCGATGCCGTAGGTGCCGGCGTTGTTGTTGAGTTCGACGTCGTCATCCACCAGGGAGCCGGCCGGGCTGGCGGTGGACGGCGACAGGTACAGGTCGCTGGTGACGGTGAACCCGTTGCTCGGGAAGGCGTTGTCGGCGCCCTGGTTCGGCGCCGTGCCGAATAGGGCGAACGGGCCTGTGCACGCCTCGCCCGGGTTGGACGTGGCGGTCGTGCCGGGGCAGCCCGCGCCCTGGTTACCGACTCCGGTCCCGTCCGTCAGGGCGAAGTAGCCCGTGGGAGTAGAGCCCTTGAACAGGGCGGGGGTCGACGGCGCGTAGTTACCGAAGCCACCGTTGCTGAAGCCGCCAGCGACCCGGTCGAGCGTGCCGTAGTCCCCTGCCGCCCCATTTCCGTCGCAGGGCGCGTTGGGGGCCCCCGTGCAGAAGCCGTTGGTGTTGAAGGTGAACTGCTGAGAAAACGCCGTCGGCAGGATTGCCGAGTTCGACCCGTTCCGCAGCGCCTGCTTGGCACCTGGCCGATGCGCGGCGACCGCATGGGGCCGTGCCTGGTGATGGACGGCGGGGCTCGCCGATGCCCCGCTGCTGATGGTGGCACTCAGCAGGGTGACCGCAATCGTGCCGGCCCCCGCCGCGCCGAGCAGCCAGTTTCTCGAACGGTGCTTGGTCATGCTTGTTGTTCCCTCCCTTGTTGCTCCAGCCAGGTCCGAATTACCCCGGATCTGGATGAATGAGCGTTTTCCACTGATTCGAATGGCCGTATCGAACGGCCAGGTGTTGCCGAGGCACGGTTGATTCCGCGCTTGCGCGCGGGTGGTGGTGACCGGCCTGGCCGGTGCTTGCGGCCGGTAGTGAGCTATCGCCGACAGGGCTGCCGGCGTGGCCTGGGTGAGCGCTGATGAAGGCCATGAGCGGTGCTAACACGCTGACACCACGCAACTGGCGACCCGCATGTGCCGTGCCCGCAGCAGGCGACCAGGCCTGCGGCAGCCTACGTACACGGATCCCCCCGGGGTCGTGACCAGACCACCCCGTGGGCAGGCCCGACTCACTAAGGATGACGCTCTACGGCAGTTGCCGGTTTACAGCGTCGCCACCTCATCCGGCAGCAACTGGAGCGGCCCGGGACGGGCAGCAGGGGCGCACCCCCCGCCGCCAGCGCGTCTGCCCGTCACCGCCGCCGGCACCGACCGTCGCGGCCCACTGTGATGTCCATCACAGTTATGTCGTGGCACGAGATGAACGGAGCAAGAACTGCCTCGTCAAGCCAATGGCATGAATCACTACGCCGTTCAACTACTAATCACATTAGGAGAGATCTAATAACTTTTTCGTGCATCCCGCTCAGATATCGCGTAAGCAAAAGACTGAGCCCTAATAAACCCTTGGGAGGGGAATGCAGTGAGGCTTCGGGCAAAACTGGGCATATCAGTAATAATTTCCACCTGCATGGCGGCCGGAGCGGGCGCCGGCCTGGCGGCCGTGCCCGCCTCGGCCGCGGTAGCGGCCGCGAGACCGGCGATGAGCGTGCATCACCTCTCGCCCTTCGGGGTCGGCGCCCGCCGCGCCGCCCGCCACGCGCAGCCGCACGCCGCGGCGGCCACCCCCAACACGGGCACCACCCGCTGGGTCTCCAACACCGCGCCCCTGGGCACCGCGCCCGGCACGAGCTGTGCCGACCCCGGATACGCCACCATCACCGACGCGCTGAGCGCGGCGAACCCCGGTGACACCATCGAGGTGTGCGCGGGCACCTACGACGAGCAGCTCGCCATCACCCAGGCCGTCATCCTCCAGGCGAAGGGCCCGGTGACAGTGGCCGGCCCCGCCGCCCCGTCCAACACCCTCACCCCCTGTGACGCGGACGGCGGCTCCGACCCCGACCAGACGGTGGTGGACATCTGCGGGCCGGACGGCACCACCGCCAACTCGATGAAGGTGACCATCAGCGGGTTCACCATCCAGGGCGGCTGGCCGTCTGACGTGTGCGACGACTCGCTCTACGGGGTGACCGTCCTGGGCGGCGCCAACCTGGTCATGTCCAACAGCACGGTCGAAGACGTCGGCGGCAACCCGCAGACCGACGGCTGCCAGGGCGGCGTCGGCATCCAGGTCGGCTTCGCCCTGTCTGGCACGACGGCGGACATCGGCACGGCCACCCTGAACAACGACGTGGTGAACACCTACCAGAAGAACGGCATCACGGTGGACGGTCACGGCAGTGGCGCCACCATCAACAACGCCACCGTCACCGGCACCGGGGAGAGCACGGCCATCGCCCAGAACGGGATCCAGATCAGCGACTTCGCCACCGCGAAGATCAACAGTGGCAGCGTCAGCGGGAACGAGTGCGACGTTAGCGGCGTCTGCGGCCCCGACGGGTTCACCCAGACGCAATCCACCGGCATCCTGCTGTTCGACGCGGGCCTGGTGACCGTGAACGCGACCGGCGCCTCGGCCAACGACATCGGCATCGACAACATCGAGGACTTCGCCTGGGCCTTCTACACCCCGCCGTCGCCGTTCACCGCGACCAATGACGTCCTGACCAGCATGCGGCTGAACAACCGCTATGAGAACGCCTTCCTCGACGAGGGCAAGACCACCATCAACAACTCCAGGCTGTCCAACGGCGAGGTCGGCATTGAGACGGACCAGGGGAGCTATCAGACGACCCCGGCCGTGTCCGTCGCCAACGGCGACACCATCACCGGCGCGAGCGAGGACGCCATCCTGATCGCTTCGGACCACACCGCCGGCGACAAGGCACCGAAGCTGACGGTCGCCACCAGCAGTTTCGACACGACCAACGCCGGCGGCATCGAGAACGACAGCACCTCGGTGGCCACGGCGAAGAGAAACTGGTGGGGAGACGCGAGCGGCCCGGGCGACTGGAGCTTCGGCACCGGTTCTACGGTGTCCGCCGACGTGAACTTCTTCCCGTGGTTCACCAGCGCCGCAATGAGCACTCCCGAGACGTGCAAGTCGGGCACGACGGTCACCTCGAACGCCAATGACCAGGTGCTCTGCGCCACGGCAGGTAACTCCAACGCGTTCCTGGCCAACGGCGGCACCGGCAACGTGCTGCTGATCGGCAACGCGGGCAACGACCAGCTGGTCGGCACCACCGCTGCCGGGGGCGAGACCTGGATCATCAGCGGAACGGGCGGCGCGAACGCGATCAACGGCAGGGGCGGCAACGGCTTCATCCAGAAGCGCGGCGACGCCCATGACACGATCACCAACGCCGCGAACTACACGAAGGCTCTCAGGTAGCTGACGGCCCGAGGGGTAGTGGTCTCCCCGTACCCTCGGGCGCCAGCGCGGCCCTGGGTGAGCGATCTCACCCAGGGCCACCCGGGCGGCGCGGCCTATCCTTGCCTCATGGGACGCCAGTCGGAGTCCGGGCTGCCGATCGAGCCGGTGTACGGCCCGGGGCAGCCGCCGGGATTCGATCCCGCCACGCAGCTCGGCAGCCCCGGCGAGTTTCCGTTCACCCGCGGCATCTACCCCGGCATGTACACGTCCCGGCCGTGGACCATCCGCCAGTACGCGGGGTTCGCCAGCGCGCGCGAGTCCAACGAGCGCTACCACCAGCTCATCGCGGCCGGCACCGCCGGGCTCTCGGTCGCGTTCGACCTGCCTACCCAGATGGGGTATGACTCCGACGCGCCGGCCGCGCAGGGGGAGGTCGGCAAGGTGGGCGTGGCCATCGACTCGGTGGCGGACATGGCCGTGCTGCTCGACCGGATTCCGCTCGACCAGGTCTCCACGTCGATGACGATCAACGCGCCCGCGGCGGTGCTGCTGCTGCTCTACCAGCTCGTCGCGGAGCGGCAGAACATTGCTGCCACCGCGCTGACCGGGACCATCCAGAACGACGTGCTCAAGGAGTACATCGCCCGCGGCACTTACATCTATCCGCCGGAGCCGTCGCTGCGGCTGGTCGCCGACACCTTCGCGTACTGCCGCCGCGAGATGCCCCGCTGGCACCCCATCTCGATCTCCGGGTACCACATGGCGGAGGCAGGGGCCACGCCCGCGCAGGAGATCGCGTTCACGCTGGCCAATGCGAAGGAGTATGTGCGGGCCGCGCTCGGCGCCGGCCTCGCGGTGGACGACTTCGCCCCGCGCCTGTCGTTCTTCTTCGTGGCCAGGACCACCCTGCTCGAAGAGGTCGCCAAGTTCCGCGCCGCGCGCCGGATGTGGGCCGCGATCATGCGGGACGAGTTCGGCGCGGCCGACCCGCGCTCACAGATGCTGCGGTTCCACACCCAGACCGCTGGCGTGCAACTGACGGCGCAGCAACCGGAGGTCAACATCGCCCGGGTCACCGTCCAGGCGCTCGCGGCCGTGCTCGGCGGCACCCAGTCCCTGCACACCAACGCCTACGACGAGGCGATCGCCCTGCCGTCGGCCCAGGCAGCCAGGCTGGCGCTGCGGACCCAGCAGGTACTGGCGCACGAGACCGACCTCACCGCGACCGCGGATCCATTCGCCGGCTCGTACGCGGTCGAGTCGATGACCGACGACGTCGAGGCCGCGGCAGCGGAACTGATGACCGTCATCGGCGAAATGGGCGGCGCGGTCGCGGCGATCGAGCGGGGTTTCCAGAAGGGCGAGATCGAGCGGTCGGCCTACCAGGTGGCTCTCCAGATTGACTCGGGCGAGCGCGTTGTGGTGGGGGTTAACAAGTTCATTTCCGAGGCCGAGCCCGGCTACCAGCCACTGCGGGTTGACCCGGCCATCGAAGAAGAGCAGGCGAAACGGCTGGCGCAGTTGCGCGCGGGCCGCGACGGCGACGACTGGCGCCGCCGGATCGATGACCTGAAACGCGCCGCGGCGGGCCCGGAGAACGTCCTGGTCCCGCTGCGCAGCGCACTGGCGGCCCAGGCCACGGTCGGCGAGGTGTGCGACGCACTGCGCGATGTCTGGGGAACCTACCGCCCGCCGGACATCGCCTGATATCCGCGCCCGCCGGGACCACTGCATCACGGAGCGTGAGCCGAAAGGCAACAATTGCGCATCCCCAGCGGATCACCTAGTCCCGCGATACCATAATTACCTGCGCCGGAACGTGCCCCACGCGGTAGCGCGGAGCACGTCGAAGGTGCCCGTTCAGCGCTATCCGAACTCGCCGAGCACATGCGGTGACTTGTACGCTGCTATTTGGCGGCGTGTGAGTTAACAGGGTCCATGACGGGGGCAAAGGCGACAGTTCTCGCCACAATGCCCTCGCTGGGTCCCTGTCGTGTTTCCAGGCGCTGGAGCCACGCCCGGCCGCGCCCGGCGTGGAGCTCGCCAGCGGGCCGGGTGGTCATCGGGGGGTCGGCGTGCGGTCAGCGCGGCTGGTCACGACAGGACTCGAGTTCGAGGAGAAAATGGACACGCAGGCGGCGTCGGCCACGTGCCGGATGTCGGTCGGCTCCGCGGTCGTCCGGCTCAGGGAGGCCGTCCATGCTCGGGCATGACCTGCCCGAGGAACTCGACCAGTTCCTCGGCGCGCGCGAGGACGAACTGATCGCGTTCCGCCGGGACCTGCACGCGCACCCGGAACTGGGATACCACGAGCACCGGACCACCAGCCGGGTGTCACTCCGGCTCGCCGCGGCAGGGCTGCGGCCGGTCATCATGCCCAAGGGGACCGGGCTGATCGTGGACATCGGTGACGAATCGGCCGGGAGCACGCTGGTGGCACTGCGGGCCGACCTGGACGCGCTGCCGATCAACGACGAGAAGAACGTGCCTTACCGGTCCACCGTCCCGAACGCCTGCCATGCGTGCGGCCACGACGTGCACACCTCGGTGCTGCTCGGCGCCGGCCTGTTCCTGGCCGGGCAGGCCGCGGCCGGGGCCCTGCCGGGGCGCGTCCGCCTGATCTTCCAGCCGGCCGAGGAGGTCCCGGGGGGAGCCCTCGACGTCATGGCCGCGGGCGGCATCGCCTCGGCGGACCGCATCTTCGCACTGCACTGCGACCCCCGGCTCGATGTCGGCAAGGTCGGGACCAGGACCGGCCCGATCACCGCGGCGTGCGACAAGATCAAGGTCCGGGTCACCGGGCCCGGCGGCCACACCGCGCGGCCGCACCTCACCGCGGACCTGGTCTACGCCCTCGGGAAGATCGTGACGGAACTGCCTGCCGCGCTGTCCCGCCGGGTTGACCCCCGCTCCAGCCTGAGCCTGGTGTGGGGCCGGGTGAGCGCCGGGTCCGCGGCCAACGCCATCCCCGACGACGGGGTGGCGGAGGGTACCGTGCGCTGCCTCGACGATGAGGCCTGGCACGAGGCGCCGGACCTGCTCAAGGCGCTGCTGGAGTCGGTCGCCAGCGCTTATGGCGTCATCGCGGAACTCCACTACCAGCGCAACGTGCCGCCCACGGTGAATGAGCCGGTGAGCACCGCGATCCTGGAAACGGCCGCCGCCCAGGTGCTCGGCCACGAGGCGGTCACCCCCAGCCCGCAGAGCCTGGGTGGTGAGGACTTCGCCTGGTACCTGGAGTCGGTCCCCGGCAGCCTGGCCAGGCTGGGCACCCGGGCCCCGGGGTCAGGCGCCGACTTCGATATCCACCAGGCCGTGTTCGACGTGGACGAGCGGGCGATCGGGGTCGGAGTGCGGCTGATGGCCGCCACCGCGCTCACCGCGCTGCACGCCAACGGCTCGTCGATGCACGACCGGCTGCCGGACGGCGTGAGGGCCTAAAGACCAGCGCGTCATACGCTCTCTCGTTCGTGACCGGGAGCCCGCTAAACGGGCATAAAGTGGGCAGGCGCGAGGTTTGCGGCCTGGATCCGGCGTCGCGATACCTCGGTGCGGCCATCTCGGCCGCGAACCTGGAGGCCGGCCGTGTTGCCACAACAGGCATCGTCACGCAAGGACCCGGACAGCGAGCGGGAGGTCTTCCGCAGCGCCGGTGCCACGGTCCTTTCATGGGCGTGGTTCGTCGTCGCGGCCATCGTCCTGGTGGACCTGGCCGTGCAGGGCCGGGACCACGCCGCCCTGGTGACGGCGGCGCTGGTCCTGGCGATCACCGGGGTCGTGTACGCCTGCGCCTGGCGGCCCAAGATCGTGGCCGATTCCGGCGGGATCACCATCATCAACCCGGTGCGCGACCACCAGGTGCCCTGGACGGCTGTCAGCAACGTGGACCTGGTCAACGCGGTCCGGGTGCACTGTGAACCTGCACCGGGCGCGGACCGCGGCCAGGTTCTCTACAGCTGGGCGGTGCAGTCCTCGCCGCGGTCGGCGCGGAAGGCCGCCCTGCGCCGCGAGGTGCACAGCAAGCCGCGGCCCAGGCTGAGCCCGCTGCCACGGTCACTGCAGCCCCCTCCGAGCACGGGCCCCCGCGCGTACGGGGAACTGCCCGAGCCGGCCAAGGATGCGCTGGAGCGCTCGTCCGCCGAGTTCACCGCCGGGCGCCTCGCCGAGCGCGCGCAGCATGCCCGGCAGGCGGCGGCCCGAGCGGCCGGCCTGCCCCCGGCCGGTGGCCCGCCCCTGGCCGGCGGGCCGGTGGCTGGCGGGCCGGTGGCTGGCGGGCCGGTGGCGGGTGGCCAGCCCCAGCCCGACAGTCCGGCCGCGGCCGGCGGCCAGCCCGGTGACGCGGCCGCATCCGCCGGGCAGCCGGAACCCTGGTTCGCGAATGTTGCCGAAGACGGCCGGCCAGCCGGCGAGCTGGCAGGCGCCCCGGCCGGGGACGACCCGGCGGCCGGTAACACCGCCCTGGCGGCTGGTAACGGCGCCCTGGCCGGTGACAGGGCAACGGCCGCGGCCCAGCCAGTGGCGCACTGGGCCTGGCTTTCCATCGCGGCCATGACGGTGCCGCTGGCCGTGCTGCTTCTCGTGGTGCTGGTGTAGCTAGAGTTCCCCGGTTCCGCGGCCAAGCGTGCCGCACGGACGGGCCCGCAGGCGTGCCACGTAGTCCACCGGTGCCCCCGCCTTCTCCGCGGCGTCGGCCAGGATGCCGAGATAACGCGCCGACGGCAGGCCACCCTCGTAGGCGTTGAGCACGTAGAGCCACGCGAGTACATCACCGTCCAGGGTCTCCACCCGGACCTTGATCTTGCTGTAGTAGCCAAGGGTCGCGCCGTCCCAGCTGTCCAGCACCTGCGCGTCCTGCTCGGTGACCTCGTAGAGCACCACGAAGACCCGATCGCCGGAGTCTTCGGCAACGGTGACCATGGCACCTTCCCAGCCGATGTCCGCGCCGCCGAAGGTGAGCCGCCAGCCCTCCAGCCAGCCGGTGCCGCGCTGCGGGGAATGCGGGCAGCGCAGCGCCATCTGCGCCGGGTCCATGTTGCTGGCATAAGCCGCGTACAACTCCACGGGTGATAAGCGTACGAGTCCCGGCTCCGCTCGGTGGCAGGTCGGCGCGAAGATGGGCCCGTGGCGTGCCAGGGCGCGGGCCGCGGCGGGCGCGCCGGGCCGGTGCGACAGAATGGGGCATCGTGAGCCAGGCGCACGCGGACGTCGCGATACTCGGTGGCGGCCCCGGCGGCTACGAAGCCGCCCTGGTCGCCGCGCAGCTCGGGGCCCAGGTCATTGTCGTGGAGGCCGACGGGCTCGGCGGGGCCTGCGTGCTGACCGACTGCGTGCCGTCCAAGACCCTCATCGCCACGTCCGAGACCATGGGCATCCTGGGCGGTTCCGCCGGGCTCGGCATCCGCATCGAGGGCTACGACGGCCGGATGCGGCCCCGGCCCGGGGCGCCCGCCGGCCCGGTCACCGTGGACGCGGCGCGGCTGAACAGCCGGGTCAAGGCGCTGGCCGTGGCCCAGTCGGCGGACGTTGCCGGGCGGCTGGCCGCGGAGGGGGTCGAGGTGATCTCCGCGCGCGGACGGCTGGCCGCCCCGCACACCGTGGTGGCGGGAGACCGCGAGGTCACCGCGGGGGTCGTGCTGCTGGCCACCGGCGGCGTGCCCAGGCAACTGCCCGGTGCCGAGCCGGACGGCGAGCGGATCCTGAACTGGCGGCAGCTCTACGACCTGGCCGAGCTACCGGAAGAGCTGATCGTGGTGGGCTCCGGGGTCACCGGTGCCGAGTTCGCCAGCGCCTACCAGGCGCTGGGCTCCCAGGTCACGCTGATCTCCTCCCGTGACCGGGTGCTGCCGCACGAGGACCCGGACGCGGCGATGGTGGTCGAGGACGTGTTCCGGCGCCGCGGGATGACCGTGCTCAGCCGGTCCCGTGCCGACGGGGTCAAGCGGGAGGGGAACGGGGTCGTCGTCACCCTCGCCGACGGCAGGACGGTTCGCGGGTCACACTGCCTGCTCACCGTCGGGCTGGTGCCCGCGACGCAGCACCTCGGGCTGGAGGACGCGGGCGTCGCGGTCGACGAGCGGGGCTTCGTGATTGTGGACAAGGTGTCGCGGGCCTCGGCGGCGGGCGTGTACGCGGCCGGGGACTGCACCGGCGTCATGATGCTGGCCTCCGTGGCGGCGATGCAGGGGCGGATAGCGATGTGGCACGCGCTGGGCGAGGCGGTCCAGCCGCTGCGGCTCAGCCATGTCGCGGCGACGATCTTCACCGAGCCGGAGATCGCGACGGTCGGGGTGAGCCAGGCCGCGGTCGATTCGGGGCAGGTGGAGGCGGCCACGGTCAAGCTGCCGCTGGCCACCAACGCGCGCGCCAAGATGCAGGGCTTCCGCGACGGCTTCGTCAAGCTGTTCGCCCGCCCGCGGAGCGGGACCGTGGTCGGTGGCGTCGTGGTGGCGCCACGGGCCAGCGAGCTGATCCTCGCCGCGTCGCTGGCCGTGGAGCAGATGCTGACCGTGGACCAGATCGCGCACACGTTCGCCGTCTATCCCTCGCTGTCGGGCAGCCTGACCGAGGCCGCCCGCCGGCTCATGCGCCCGGTCGGGGACGACACCTGACCGCTAGCTCACCTTCTCGGTGAACGTGGCGGACGTGTAGCTGGTCATGGACGCGGTGGCCTTGTAGCTGCCCGCCGCGGTGCCCGTTGGCACCGTGAACGTGGCGACGCCACTGCTGTTGGTGGTCGCGTTCTTGCCCAGGAACGTGACCGTGGCGCCGGCCACCGGGTCGCCCACGTCGGTGACGGTGAACGTGACCGTCTTGCCCGGGGCCACCGTGGCGGGCGCGCCGGTCAGCGTGAGCTTCGGCAGCAACTGGATATCCCAGTAGGACGGCGTGGACCCGGACACGTTCTGCAGCACCAGCGCGACCACGTCGAGCGGTCCCTGGCTGCCCTCGGCCTGCAGCCCGTCCAGTGCCCCGGTATTCGGCGGCGCGGCGATGGTCTGGCCCGGGCCGAACGTCGTCGCCGCGGCGTTGGAGCGGATCGCGTGGATCTTGTTCTGGCTGGTGTCGTACCACAGCACCCACAGGTGGCCACCGGGCGCCGCGGCGATAGCCACGTGGGCCGCGTGCTGGGTGGTTGAGCCGGGCACCGTGATGGCCTTGGCCGCGCCCACCTTCCACAACGCGATGTGCGCGCAGGCGATGGTTGCGGTGGGCACGCAGTAAGCCAGGTACCCGCCGCCCTTGGCGCCGGCCGCGAACGCTACCGACTGGCGCGGCTGGTTGTTGGACAGGCTCGGGCTGCCCGAGCCGGGCGCCTCGGTCTTCGCCGCCTGCGTCGGCGTGATCTTGTCCACCCAGTAGCCCTGGTCGCTCTCAAATGACTCGGTGAACCAGGCCACCCACACGCTGCCGTCGGTCTCGCGGGCGAGCGTGGTCCCGACCACAGGGCCCGGGCCCGAGGAAACCGCCACGGTCCCGTCCGGCTTGGTGGCGGGCGTGTTCGGATCGGTCCCCACGTGGAATGCGACGCCGTTGCCGCCCGGCCAGGACGCCACCGGCGTCCCCGTGCTCTGCGTGGTGGCGGAGGTGTCGGTCTCGGAGATGATCGTGGAATGCGACATCGAGCCCTTGACCAGATTCCAGGTCGTCCCGGCCGAGGTGGCCGTGGCTGAGTACACCGCGCCTAGGTTGTAAGGGCTTCCGGACACGCCGTTACTCCCGGTGAACACCGCCCGGATGCCCCCGCTGGGCCCGGCGACAAGCCGCGGGTAGAAGGAGATGCCGATCCAGCCCTGCACGATCGTCCCTGTGTTCTCCAGGGTCGCGTTCGGCCCAACAGTGGAGTAGTTCACCGAGAAGCTGTTGGGGCCGTCTTGGCGCGCCCAGGCCACGTGCAGCATCCCGTCCGGGGTGCGGAACAGTCCTGCCGATGCGATGCCCAGACTGGTGTCGGTGGAGATCTTGGTCCACTTCGGGGTGGCGGCCGCCGGCGCGTGCCCGGCGGGTGCGGCCGCCTGCGCGGCACCGGGGAACAGGGCGCCCGCCGTGACGAGGGCGGTAAGCGCGACGACGCACGAGCGAGTGACCGGCCTGCGCATGGATGTCTCCTCTCTGACCTGGCCGGAGTCTTTCCGTACCGGCCGGGAGTTGTCAATGCCTAGCTCATGCGGATCCCATCGGAGGGTAATTCCGGCCCGGCGGGATTAGCGCCCGGGCTGGATGACGGCGAGCAGGGCGGCCTTCAGCCGCCTGGCGTCCGGCGTGCTCAGCGGCGCGAGGAACCGGCGCTCGGCCTCCGCGGCCGCCTCGCCTGCCCGGTGCAGCGTGTCGCGGCCGGCCGCGGTGAGCTCGACCACGTTCCTGCGCCGGTCCTGCGGCGTCCGCGTGCCGCCGCACCAGGCCCTTGCCCTCCAGCGCATCGACCAGCGCGACCATCGTGGTCCGGTCCACGCCGAGCCGCTGGGCGGCCTGCTGCTGTGACGCGGGCTCGTCCCCGGCCAGCACGGTGAGCACCGCCAGTTCCCGCCCGGTCAGCCCGAACGGCTCAAGCGCGGCCGCGGTCAGTTCGGCCAGCGCTAGCTGGGCGTGCTTGAGCAGGTAGCCCAGGCGCCCGGCCAGTTCCGGCGGGGGCCCGGCAGCGCTGGCCAGATCACGCCGATCCGGTGCTGCGGTGGACATGCTCGAATGATAGCGCTACACTGATCGTCAGTGATACTGATGATCTGACAACCTGATTAATAGCCGCTGCGGAGGGACGGACTGCGATGATCTTGATCACCGGCGGGCTGGGGTTCATCGGCTCACATGTCACCCGGGCGCTGCTCGACCTGGGTGAGTCCTGCGTCCTGGTGCAGCGCCGCACGTCCGGCCCTAACGGGGTGATCGCGGCCGGCGAGGGCACCCGGGCCTTCATCGAGCAGGCCGACGTCACCGACCAGAGCGCGCTCCGGGAGATCGGCGGCCGTCACAAGATCACTGGGATCGTGCATCTCGCCGGGGGCTTCGGCCTCGATACCACCGATCCCATCGGGGCCGCGCAGCGGGGCACCGAGGGCCTGCTCGGGCTGCTCCGGCTCGCCGCCGAGTGGCAGGTGACCAGGGTCGGCGTGGCCAGCACCATCGGCGTCTACGACGGCCCGGGCGACAGCCCGCTGCGCGAGGACCTGCCGCTGCCGATGACGGCGGTGCACCCGATCCCGGCCGCCAAGAAGGTCCACGAACTGCTCGCCGACTTCATCGCGAACGCCACCGGGCTGGAGATCTACCTGACCCGGATCGGCGGCGCGTGGGGCCCGCTCGGCCGCCCCGCGTCCAGGTTCATCGCTGCCCCGCAGATGGTGCACGCGGCGGTGCAGGGCCGCCCGCTGGACCAGCCCGTCTACGCCGCGGACGGCGGCGACCTGGTCTACGTGCGGGACTGCGGCCGGGCGATCGCGATGCTGCAGCTCACCGGCCGGCTCAGCTACCGCACCTACAACGTGTCCGGCGGGCGCGTCACCACGAACGCCGAACTGGCGGCCGCGATCGGCGAGGTGATCCCCGGCGCCCGGCTGGACCTGCACGACGGCCGCGGCACGGGCTGGCTGGGCCGCGACGTCTACCTCGACATCTCGCGGCTGCACGAGGACACCGGGTTCCGGCCCGGCTACGACACCACGGCCGCGGTGGCCGACTACATCGGCTGGCTCCGCTCCGGCAACGAACGCTGAGGCGCCCGCGGACACCGATGCGCCCGGGGCTCAGTGCGTGGGGCGGCCCAGGTCGGGATCGCTGGGGACGGGCAGGCCGTGCTGGCGCAGCCGGGCCGCGCGGATGTCGTCGGCGTAGGCGGCCACGGACACCACGCTGCCGGCCAGGATGAGGGCGACCATCATCACGCTCACCCAGGCCGGGGCGGGCAGGAATACCTCGAGCACCACCACCACGATCGCGCAGACCGGCAGGATCACCACCAGGTGCCGCAGCACGGTCCGCCACCGCCAGCCCGCGTCGGTCAACTCGTGCCGCACCCAGTGCACATTCTCCGGCGGCAACCGGAACCCGAAGGCGAACCTGAGCCATCTCAGCGGCCCTGGGTCACCCGGCAGGCTGGTCACCCCGGGCCCGGAACCGGGGCGGCGGGAGGGGGCACGCCCTCAGTCTGCCAGCCGGCAGATGGTGGTGCCCGCGGACACGGTCTGCCCGATCTCCACGGCCAGCCCGGTCACCGTCCCGTCCTTGTGCGCGGTCAGCGGCTGCTCCATCTTCATGGCTTCCAGCACCACCACGGTGTCACCCGCGGACACCTGCTGGCCCTCCCCGGCCACGATCTTGACGATCGTGCCCTGCATGGGGCTGGTCAGCTCGTCGCTCCCGGCTCCGGCGGCCCGTGACCGGCCGGACCGCTGCCGGGACCCGGGCCGGTCCGCCGGGCCAGCGCTGGCCCGGCCGCCGCCGGCCCCGGCGGCTGCGCCCAGCCCGGCCGGCAGCACCACCTCAAGGCGCTTGCCGCCGACCTCCACGACGATCCGCTCCCGCTCGCCGGGCGTCCCCGTCCCGTCACCGGCGGAGTCTGCCTCCGGTGCGTACGGCGGGATCTGCGTGCCGAACTCGGTCTCGATCCACCGGGTGTGCACCGAGAACGGCTCGCCGGTGAAGGCCTCGTCGCGGACCACGGCCCGGTGGAACGGGAGCACCGTGGGCATGCCGCCGACATCGAACTCGGCGAGCGCCCGCCGGGATCGCTCCAGCGCCTGCTCGCGGGTCGCGCCGGTGACGATGAGCTTCGCGAGCAGCGAGTCGAACGCCTGCGGGACCGTCATCCCGGCCGTGTACCCGGCGTCCACCCGGACCCCGGGCCCGGACGGCTCGCGCCACCGGGTGATCGTCCCCGGTGCGGGAAGGAAGTTGCGCCCGGCATCCTCCGCGTTGATACGGAATTCGATCGAGTGCCCGCGCACCTGCGGGTCGCCGAAGCCCAGCCGCTGGCCGTCGGCGATGCGGAACATCTCCCGCACCAGGTCCAGCCCGGTGACCTCCTCGGACACCGGGTGCTCGACCTGCAGCCTGGTGTTGACCTCCAGGAACGACACGGTGCCGTCCTGGCCGACGAGGAACTCGCACGTGCCCGCCCCCGCGTAGCCCGCCTCGCGCAGGATCGCCTTGGACGCCTCGTAGAGCCGGGCCTGCTGGGCACCGGTCAGGAACGGGGCGGGCGCCTCCTCGACCAGCTTCTGGTGCCGCCGCTGCAGCGAGCAGTCCCGGGTGGACACCACCACCACCTCGCCGTGCTGGTCGGCCAGGCACTGCGTCTCCACGTGCCGCGGGCGTTCCAGGTAACGCTCCACGAAGCACTCGCCGCGGCCGAACGCGGCGACCGCCTCGCGCACCGCGGATTCGTACATCTCGGCGATCTGGCTGGCCTCGTGCACCACCTTCAGCCCGCGCCCGCCGCCGCCGAACGCGGCCTTGATGGCGACGGGCAGGCCGTACTCGGCGGCGAACGCCGCCACCTCGTCGGCGCCGCTGACCGGCCCGTCGGAGCCCGGCGCCAGCGGCGCCCCGACCGCGGCCGCGATGTGCCGCGCGGCGACCTTGTCGCCGAGCGCGTCGATCGCCGCGGGCGGCGGGCCGATCCAGGTGAGCCCGGCGTCGATCACCGCCCGGGCGAACCCGGCGTTCTCGGCCAGGAATCCGTAGCCCGGGTGGATCGCGTCGGCGCCGGAGTCGGCGGCCCGCTTGAGGATCTTCTCGATGGACAGGTAGCTCTCGGCCGCGCTCTGGCCCTCCAGGGCGTAGGCCTCGTCGGCCATCGTGACGTGCAGCGCGTCGAGGTCGGGCTCCGCGTAGACGGCGACACTGGCCAGGCCCGCGTCCTTGCAGGCCCGGATGATGCGGACGGCGATCTCGCCGCGGTTGGCGATCAGCACCTTACGCACGAAAACGCCTCCTCCCGACTGCGAGGAGTCTAGTGACCGCGGGCCAGGTAGTCCCCTCCCGGGCGAAATGCGGGATGGCCGGCCCGGGTGCGGGCCGGCCATCCCGTGGTGCCTCAGCCGGACGGAGTGGGGGCGGGCGCTGGCCGGGGGCGGGAGCGCGCAGCGCCGGGGAAAGCAGAGCGCGGGGGCGGGAAAGACAGAGCCGCGCGCTCGTGCGCGAGCAGCCACTCCTTGCAGGGCAGCCCGTAGTAGTAGCCGTGGAGACTGCCGTCACTGCCCAGGATCCGGTGGCACGGGATCACCGGCGCGATCAGGTTCGCGGCGCAGGCCGCGCCGGCCGCCCGGGGTGCGGTCGGCTGGCCGGCCCGGGCCGCCAGTTCGGCGTAGCTGATCGTGGTCCCGGCGGGGACGGCGCGCATCGCGTCCCACAGCCGCTGGCGGCCGGGGCTGCCGGGCTGGCGGACCGGCACCCCGTCCGGCGCCTTGAGGTCACCCTCGAAGTAGTCGCGCATCGGCTTCACCAGCCACGCCAGGTCCTGCGGCCGCGCGGCGGTCAGCACCGTCTCGCGCAGTGCAGGCTCCAGGCGCGCGTGCAGCGATCCGGGGTCGCCGGTGAACCCGGCGCCGACCAGTGTGTCGTCGCAGGCGAGCAGGCTCAGCGGGCCGGCCGGGGTGTCCAGGACAGTCGCCAGGACCGGGCTGGAAGAACGGGCAGACATGATTACTCCTTCGTAGTGTCGCGGGGGTTGCGGGCTGAGGTCCTCATCGGGCAGCGATACGACGGCCATCGATCTCTCCGGCCAGTGGTGACCCGTGCTCCGTGGCCGGCCTCCCGGCAGACCAGGTCCACAGGTGAACGGCTGCGTAGGCGCGCCAGGGGCGCCACCGGTCCGCCTCGGCGGTACTGCCGCCCAGGCGCTCCAGCGCCCGGCGCAGCCCGAGGTCGCCGGCGGGGAAGGCGTCCGGGTCGCCCACCGCGCGCATCAGGATGTAGGCGACGGTCCACGGCCCGATCCCGGGCAGTTCAGCGAGCCGGGCTGCGGTCTGCTGCGGGTCCGCGCCGTGGTCCAGTTCCAGCGTCCCGCCGGCGACGGCGGCGCCCAGCGTGCGCAGCGTCGCCTGCCTGGCCGTGGTGAGGCCGAGCCCGGACAGGTCGGCGTCCGCCAGGTCGGCGGGCCCGGGGAACAGCACCGACGGCGCTGAGTCGGGCATCTGCAACCGGGTGCCGAACCTGCCGGCCAGCCGTCCCGCCAGGGTCCGTGCCCCGGGGACCGACACCTGCTGGCCGAGCACGGCGCGCACGGCAAGCTCGAACCCGTCGTACGTGCCGGGCACGCGCAGCCCGGGCCGGGCCGTCACCAGCGGGGCGAGCAGCCCGTCCGCGGCCAGCACGGCACTGATCGCGCACGCGTCGGCGTCGAGGTCGAGCAGTTGCCGGCACCGGGACACCACCTGGCCGACCCCGCGCAGCCCGGGCAGCCGCGCGCGGAGCAGGACGTGCCTGGGCCCGCCACCGGGCACCTGGGCCCTGGGCGTCCGGCATCGTCAGCTCGATCAGGCCAGGACCGCCCGGTGCGCGGATCGTCCGCGCGTAGCTGTTGCCGGTGACCTGCTCCACCCCGGGGACGGCCCGGAGGGCCAGGAAGCCCAGCAGCGCCGCGCCGTCGAACGGCTCCCGGCAGGTGAGCTTGAGCGTGAGCCAGGCGCTGTCCGGCCCTGCCTTCCCGCCGTTCGGTGCCGGGCGGCGCAGCGCGGGCCGCAGGGCGGACGGCGGCTTGCCGTAGGCCTCCACGAACGTCGCGTTGAACTGGCGGACGCTGGAGAACCCGCTCGCGAACGCGATCTCGGTGATCGGCATCGTGGTCTCCGCCAGCAGCCGCCGCGCGGTCTGCATCCGCATGCTGCGGGCCAGGGCCAGCGGCCCCGCGCCGAGTTCGGCCATCAGCAGGCGGCGCAGGTGCCGCTCGGTGACCGCCAGCCTGCGGGCCAGCCCGTCCACCCCGTGCTCGTCCACGTACCCGTCCGCGATCAGCCGGACCGCGCGCCCGGTCAGGTCCGCCCGGACGTTCCACTCGGGGGAGCCGGGGCTGGTCTCCGGGCGGCAGCGGCGGCAGGCACGGAACCCGGCCGCCTCGGCCGCGCCCGCGTGCGGGTAGAACCGCATGTTGCGCCGGGCCGGCGTGCGAGCGGGGCACACCGGCCTGCAGTAGATCCCCGTGCTCGTCACGGCCGTGAAGAAACGCCCGTCAAACCTCGGGTCGCGGGCGAGCACCGCGCGGTAGCAGGTGTCGAAGTCGAGCGTCATAACTCGATTCAACCCGAGGCAGCGCACCGATGCTGGCGGGAATCGGACCTGACAGCCAGAACCTCGCGGCGTCCGCTCGCGCCGTCACGTCGCCCCCGGGCCGACGGTCCGCCATGAATGTGAGATTGGTGCCCTCCTAGGGGCCTGGTCGTCACGTTCATGCCCTGGGCAGGGCTCGCACGGAAGGCTCAGAGTGCGCGGCGCCAGGCACCGGGGCCCGGGGTCAGCGGTGCGCGCAGCGCGCGGGCCCGGTCCGCCCAGCCGCCGGCGGCGGCCCGGCCCGCGTGGCCGTGCGCCGGGCGGGCGGCCAGTCTGGCCGTGAGCACCACGGCCAGCGCGGCGGTCTCCTCGTCGGTGGGCTGCCCGCGCACCACCCGCAGCAGCGGTTCCGGCTCGGTCATGCGGCCGGCCCCACGCCGAACTCACGCCGCACCCGCGCCCAGAACGCGTCCCGCAGCCACTCCCGCGCCTCCTGGTAGGGGCGCAGCGACAGGCCAAGCTCCTTCTCCGCGTCGACAAGCAGTTCCTTGTCGATGACCGGCGGCAGGATCGGCCCGGGCAGCAGGTCGCGGATGTTGTCCGCACCCCGGGTCAAGATCCACTTGTGCGCCACGTGCTCGCCGGCCTCCTCGACCCGCTCGCGGTCCGGGCCGAGCCGGGGCGGCGTCACCACGGGCTTCGGTGCGGGCCGGTACGGCGGTGGCGCGGGCCGCTCCCCGAACAACTGCGCGGGTGAGGGAACCGACGATGACACGGCGGCCACGGGGGCGGGCTGGTCCGCGGTGGCCGGCTGCCGGGTGAAGTACGGCTCCAGGAACGGCCGGTCCAGGACCTCGACCGTGTCCGCCTCCCAGACCAGCCGCTCGGCCTGGTTCGTGCCGAACGGCGGCTCCACCCCCCACAGGTGCACCCGGACGCCGAACGCCTGCGCGGCCTCCACCGCCGGGACCATGTCCTCGTCGCCGGCGATGAGAACGGTGTCGGTGACGGCGCGGTGCCGGGCCAGGGCCTCCATGTCGGCCCGGATCTGCGCGTCCACGCCCTTCTGCTGGCCGCGCGCGTTCAAGTTGCCCAGGCGCAGCTTCACCCAGGCCATCTGGGCGATGACCCGCTGGTCGATGGTGGGGACCCGGTCCCGGGCGGCGTCATACCAGTAGACCCGGAGCAGTTCGCCACGGACCAGGCTGTCCGCGTGCCGGGTGAGCGCGCCGATGAGCTTGTCGGCGTCCACCCGGAAGTCGCGCCGGGACGAGGTGTTGAACAACAGCTCGCCGGCGGCCGCGTAGATGTAGCCGACGTCCACGATGACCGCGTAGCGGGCCAGCGTGGGCAGCGGTGGCGAGGGAGCGAAATCAGTCATGTTGAACACAACCCTAAGTCACCGGCCGGCTACAGTGGGATGTTCCCATGCTTCTTGGGAGGCAGGGTCTGCCGTTTGGTGCGCAGCGCGCGCAGCGCGCGGATGACCTGGGAGCGGGTCTCAGCCGGACGGATCACGGCGTCCACGTACCCTCGTTCGGCCGCAATATAGGGATTGGCGAGAGTGTCTTCGTATTCGGTGACCCGGCGGGCCCGGTCCGCGTCCGGATCCGCGGCGGCGGCCAGTTCCCTGCGGTAGAGGATGTTCACCGCGCCCTGGGCGCCCATCACCGCGATCTGCGCGGTCGGCCAGGCCAGGTTGACGTCGCCGCCCAGGTGCTTGGAGCCCATCACGTCGTAGGCGCCCCCGTAGGCCTTGCGGGTGATCACGGTCACCTTGGGCACGGTGGCCTCGGCGTAGGCGTAGATGAGCTTGGCGCCGCGCCGGATGATTCCGCCCCACTCCTGGCCCGTGCCGGGCAGGAAACCGGGCACGTCCACGAACGTCAGCACCGGGATGCTGAACGCGTCGCAGGTGCGGACGAACCGGGCGGCCTTCTCCGACGCGTCGATGTCCAGGCACCCGGCCAGGTGCATCGGCTGGTTGGCCACCACGCCGACCGGGTGCCCGTCGGCGCGGCCGAACCCGACGATAATGTTCTGCGCGAAGCCGGCGTGCACCTCGAGGAACTCGCCGCCGTCCAGCACGTGCTCGATGACGTTGTGCATGTCGTAGGGCTGGTTGGCGGAGTCGGGGATCGCGGTGTCGAGCTCGGCGTCGGTGTCGGTGACCGCCAGGATCTCCTCGTCCGGCCCGCCGTCGAACACCGGCGGCTCGTCCAGGTTGTTGGACGGCAGGTAAGACAGCAGGTCCCTGGCGAAGTCGAAGCACTCGTCCTCGTCCTTGGCCTGGAACTGCGCCACGCCGGACTTGACGTTGTGCGCCTGCGCCCCGCCCAGCTCCTCGAAGCTGACCTCTTCTCCCGTCACGGTCTTGATCACGTCAGGGCCGGTGATGAACATGTGCGAGATGCCCTCGACCATCAGCGTGAAGTCGGTGATCGCGGGGGAGTACACCGCGCCGCCCGCGCACGGCCCCATGATCAGGCTGATCTGCGGGATGACCCCGGAAGCGAGCACGTTCCTGCGGAAGATCTCGGCGAACAGCCCGAGCGCGGCCACGCCCTCCTGGATCCGGGCGCCGCCGCCGTCGTTGATCCCGATGATCGGGCAGCCCACCTTCATGGCGTGGTCCATGACCTTGACGATCTTCTCGCCGTACACCTCGCCGAGCGAGCCGCCGAACACGGTGAAGTCCTGGCTGAACACGCAGACCGGCCGGCCGTCGATCGTGCCGAACCCGGTGACCACGCCGTCGCCGTAGGGACGGTTCGCGGTCATCCCGAAGTCCATGGCGCGGTGCCTGGCCAGTTCGTCGAGTTCGGTGAAGGAGCCGGGGTCCAGCAGCCGCTCGATCCGCTCGCGGGCGGTCATCTTGCCCTTGGCGTGCTGGCGCTCCACCGCGCGGTGTGAGCCCGCGTGGATCGCCTCGTCGCGGCGCCGTTGCAGGCCGGCGATCTTCCCTGCGGTGGTGTGCAGGTCGGCGGCGGAGGTGTCCCGGGCGGCTTCTGGCTCGCCGGACGCTTCGGTGGTCATGCGCCTCAGGGTAGTGGCCGCAGCGATCATTACCCCCGCACCTGGCGTTCCGTTCCCGGGATTTGGACGGCACTAGGCTGAGAACAGTGAGCCGGGAAGCGGACCGCCAGGAACTGCCCGTCCCGTTGCGCCGGGATGTCCGGCTGCTTGGCGACCTGCTCGGTGAGGTGATCCGCGAGTCGGGCGGCCCGGGCCTGCTCGAAGACGTAGAGCGGCTGCGCCGTGCGGTCATCGCGGCCAGGGAGAAGCCGCCCGGAGACGCGGCCGACCTGGCCGGCGACCAGATCGCCGCCATGGTGGCGAGCTGGCCGCTGGCCCGCGCCGAGCTGGTGGCCAGGGCATTCACCATCTACTTCCACCTGACCAACCTGGCCGAGGAACGGCACCGGGTCCGGGTCCTGCGCGGCCAGGCGGACCTGGCCCAAGAGAAGTGGGATGGGGAGGTGGGTGGAGGGACCCGGCGCGAGTCGCTGGCCGCCGCGGTGGCGCGGTTCAGCACGGAACCCGGCCAGCTCCACGAGCTGCTGGCCCGGCTCCGGGTGCAGCCGGTGCTCACCGCGCATCCCACCGAGGCCCGCCGCCGGGCGGTGGCGGCGGCACTGCGGCGGATAGCCGGCCTGATCGCGGAACTGGACACCGCCCGGCTCCCCGCGGAACTCGCTGAGGTCAGGCGGCGGCTGCGGGAGGAGATCGGGCTGCTCTGGCTGACCTCACCGCTGCGGGTCAAGCCCATCGGCCCGGCCGATGAGGTGCGCACCGTCATGGCCGTGTTCGACGACACGCTGTTCGGCCTGGCACCGGCCTTCTACCGGGCACTCGATGCGGCCTGCCGTGGCCTGCCGGGCCAAGGCCCCCGCGACGGAGTCGCGGGGGGCGCAGGCCAGCGGGGGGTCCGGGGGTCGCCCCCCCGAGCCAGCAGAGCGCCAGCGGCGAGCCAGCGCCCGTGGTGACCGCATGCCTGCGGTTCGGCAGCTGGGTGGGGGCGGACCGGGACGGCAACCCCACCGTGACCGCGCAGGTGACCAGGGAAGCGGCGATGATCCACGCCGACCACGCGCTGCGCGCGCTGGAGAACGCCACCACCAGGGTCGGCCGTGCCCTCACCGTGCATGCCGCGGCCGCACCGCCCAGCGCGGGCCTCGCGCTCGCGCTGGAGGCCGCCGAGACCGAGTACCCCGAACTACTCGCGCAGATCGGCGCGCGGTCCCCCGAGGAGCCGTATCGCACCTTTCTGCTTTTCCTGGCGGAACGGGTCCAGGCCACCCGCCTCCGGCAAGCCGACCTGGCGTACCCGGACTGTGCGGCTTTCCTCGCTGACCTGCGCCTGGTCCAGCGGTCGCTGGCCGCGGCCGGCGCCACGCGGCAGGCGTTCGGGGAGCTGCAGAACCTGATCTGGCAGGCGGAGACGTTCGGGTTCTACGCGGCATCGCTCGAGGTGCGGCAACACAGCGCGGTGCACAGCCAGGCGCACCGCGAGATCGTCGCGGGCGGCGAGCTGTCCGCGCAGACCGTCGAGGTGCTCGCGACGCTGCGGGCGGTCGCGTGGATTCAGGGCAGGTTCGGCGTGGACGCCTGCCGCCGGTACGTGGTCAGCTTCACCAGGTCGGCGGACGACGTGGCGATGGTCTACCGGCTGGCGCGCCTGGCGGCGCACGGCGCGCCGGAGCCGGTCCTCGACGTGGTTCCGCTGTTCGAGAGCGGCGCGGACCTGCGCAACGCGACGCACGTGCTGGACGGGATGCTGGCGCTGAGGCCGGTGGCGGCGCGGATGGCCGAGAGCGGCCGGTGCCTGGAAGTCATGCTGGGGTACTCCGACTCGGCCAAGGAGCTTGGCCCGGTCAGCGCCACGCTGGAGCTGTACGACGCGCAGGAGCGGCTCACCCGGTGGGCGGCCGAGCATGGCGTCCGGCTCACCCTGTTCCATGGGCGTGGCGGGGCGCTGGGGCGGGGCGGCGGCCCGGCCGGGCGGGCCGTGCTGGCCCAGGCGCCGGGGTCGGTGGACGGCCGGCTCAAGGTCACCGAGCAGGGCGAGGTCATCTTCGCCAGGTACGGCGACCCGGTCATCGGGCAGCGGCATCTGGAACAGGTCACCTCGGCGGTGCTGGCCGCCTCCGCGCCGGGTGCCGCGGCGTCGTCGCGTGCGGTGGCGCAGCGGTTCCGCCCGGTCGCCGACCGGATGGCCGGGGCGGCGCTGCGGGCCTACCGGGAACTGGTCGAGGCCGACGGGTTCGCCGGCTGGCTGGCGCGGATCAGCCCGCTGGAGGAACTCGGCCGGATGCGGATCGGGTCCCGGCCGCCGCGCCGGGGCACCGCCGGGGCGCCGGGCCCCGCCGACCTGGCCGAACTCCGGGCGATCCCGTGGGTGTTCGCGTGGGCGCAGACCAGGCTGAACCTGCCCGGCTGGTACGGCCTGGGCAGCGGGCTCGCGGCGGTGATCTCCGGCCCCGGCGGGCTTGCCGGGGTGCACGAGGCCTACCAGGACTGGCCCGTGCTCACCGTGCTGCTGGAGAACGCCGAGATGAGCCTGGCCAAGACCGACCGGCGGATGGCCGCGCGGCACCTGGGCCTGGGCGGCCGGGACGACCTGACCGCCCGGGTGCTGGCCGAGTACGACCTGACCCGGCGGCTGCTGCTCGAGGTGACCGGGCACGCGCGGCTGCTGGCCAACCGGCCGGTGCTGTCCCGGGCCGTCACGCTCCGCGATCCGTACGTGGACGCGCTCTCCCACCTGCAACTGCGGGCGCTGGCCGGGCTGCGGGGCGGGCCGGAGGCCGGGGAGCCCGCCGACCAGCAGGAGCGCGATCAGCTCGAACGGCTGCTGCTGCTGGCGGTCAACGGGGTGGCCGCCGGCCTGCAAAACACCGGCTGAGCAGCCCGCCGCGTGATCCTGAAGGATTCTCCTTCACCACGAGGGAGATTCCTTCAGGATCATGGCCTCAGCTCGCCAGGGTGGCCTTGCGCTGCTGGTGCGCCTCCCAGCACGGGTACCGGGCGTCCGCGCCCTCACCGGCCACCAGCCTGGCGATGGCGTCCCTGGTCACCTCGTCGGCCGGCCGGTACACGACCATCCGCGTGCCCGGCACCGCCTGTACCGCCAGGCTGGTCGTGGTCAGCGCCAGCTTCGGGTACGCCGGGTGACGGAAGATCTTCAGGTAGGCCGCCTGGCTGGCCACCTCGTGCTCGTCCCACAGCCGCGCGAACGTGGCGCTGACCGCCGACAATCGCCGGACGAACCCGGTCCAGGCGGGCTCGCCCAGATGCCGGCCGTAGGCGCCGCGCAACTGGGCCACCAGCATCGCCACCTGCTCGTGCCGGTTCACGTAGGGATGGCAGCAGTCCGGACAGGTGAAGCACTGCCAGAGGATGTTGCGCTCGCCGGGGGCGGCGCTGGTCACGCCCGGCCACAGCGCCCGGTACGCGGTGTTCCAGGCCAGCAGGTCGAACCGTTCGTTGACCACGCTGGCCGGCATTGGCGCCAGCGCGTCGAGGATCTCCTGCACCTCCGGCAGCACCTGCTCGCACCCGGAGGTGACACCGCCGGCGGCGCCCGCGTCCGGGAGGTCGGCCAGCCGGAACAGGTGCTCCCGCTCGGCCTGGTCCAGCAGCAGGGTGCGGGCCACCGCGCCGAGCACCTGCGGGCTCGCGTTGATCTGGCGGCCCTGCTCCAGCCAGGTGTACCAGGTCACGCCCACGCCGGAGAGCTGTGCGACCTCCTCGCGGCGCAGCCCCGGAGTGCGGCGGCGCGAGCCCGGCGGCAGGCCTGCCTGCTCGGGGGTGACCCGCTCCCGGCGGGCGCGCAGGAAGGCGGCCAGCTCGGCGCGGCGGTGATGCCCGTTCGCGGTGGTCACGGTAGCCATGACTCCATCCTGCCGGGACTCCGGCACGGTTGCCAGGTAGTGCTAGTACCAGGATAAGCAGGCTCTTGGTACTGGCATTAGAACTCCGGCAGGCTGTTGGTCATGACAGACACCCTGGCCGTTGCCCGGCCAGCCCGCCCCTCCCGGCGGCCCGCGCGGAGTCCCTGGGCAGCTCTCGCGGTGGTTCTCACCGGGCAGTTCATGGCCGTCCTCGACGCCTCCGTAGTCAATGTCGCTGCCCCCTCGATCCATGCCAGCCTGCACACCTCCGGAGCCGGCCTGCAACTCGTTATCGCGGGCTACGTGATCACCTACGCGGTGCTCCTGGTCACCGGTGCCCGGCTCGGCGACATCCTGGGCCACCGGCGCCTGTTCCTGTCCGGCCTGGCCATGTTCACCCTGGCCTCGCTCGGCTGCGGCCTGGCCACCTCGACCGCCGTGCTTGTCACGCTGCGCTTCATCCAGGGCGCCGGGGCGGCGGCGATGATCCCGCAGGTCCTCAGCCTGATCCAGCGGACCTTCACCGGCGCCGCCCGGGGCCGCCCGATGCGCCTTTACGCGGCGGTGCTGGCCGGCGCCGCGGTGGCCGGGCAGGTCGTCGGCGGCGTGCTGGTCAGCGCGAACATCCTGGGCAGTACCTGGCGACCGGTATTTTTGCTGAACGTTCCGATCGGGGCGATCTTGTTCCTGGCCGGGCTGCGGACCCTGCCGAACGGCCGTGGCGAGCCTGGCCGCACCCTGGACCTGGCCGGGCTGGCCACGCTGACCCCGGCCGTGCTGGCCCTGATCCTGCCCCTGGTGCTCGGCCAGTCCGAACACTGGCCCGCCTGGGGCTGGGCCTGCCTGGCTGGCAGCGGCGCGCTGTTCGCCCTGTTCGCCGTGGTCGAGCGCCGGGTCGCCGCCCGTGGCGGCTCGCCGCTGATCCCCGGCCGGCTGCTGCGGCTGCCCGGGACGGTGGCCGGGATCGCGGCACTGTTCTGCGTGATGGCCGTATTCGGCGGGTTCTTCTTCGTGCTGGCGCTGCACCTGCAGGGCGGCCTGGGCTACTCGCCGATGCGGGCCGGCCTCACGTTCGCGCCCGCCGGGCTGGCGTTCGCCGTGGTCAGCCTGAACTGGCAGCGCCTGCCCGCGGGCCGGCACGCGAGCGTGAGCATCGCCGGCTTCGCGGTCTACGGTGCCGGGCTGCTGATGCTGGCTGCGCAGTTGCGCGGCGGAGAGCAGGGCGGGGCGTGGCTGATCGTGGCCCTGGCGCTGGTCGGCGCCGGGATGGCGGCCGCGTTCAGCCCGCTGATGACCGCCGTGGTGATGCGGGTCCCGGTGACCGACGCGGCCGACGCGGCCGGCGTGATCGTCACGGTCAACCAGCTCGCCCTGGTGGTCGGCGTGGCCACGTTCGGCACGCTCTACCTGAACCTGGCCGGGCGGCTGCCGGAGGACGCGGCCGCCGGGTTCCGCCTGGTCTCGGCGCACGCGGCCGCGGTGACCTGTGTGGTGCTCGCCGCCGGGGCCGTGATCGGCGGCATCCTCGCCACCCTCCGCACCCGCACCACCCGCTAACCCCGCAGCCCCGGGGGCACGGGCCGTAAGCCCGTACCCCGGGCGCGCGCCGCGCCCTCCGCCCGGGCCGGGACGATTTGTGGTCGTTGGCACTCCACCTACATTCGTTGAAAACCAGGCTTGCAACCCACGCCCGTGAACCATTTCAACGTGTGATCCGCCGGGCACCGGTGGCCCGGCCGTTCGTGACGTGGGCCTTGGTTACCCGCCGGCTGTCCCGGACTCGATGAGGGTCTTGGTGTTGGGGCCGCTGCTGATGTAGGCGCCGACGGCCATGCAGCCGGCCGCCGAGGCACAGGACACGCTACCGAAGTCGCTGATGTCGGCCCCCCGGTTGGGGCTGGGCACCACCGACCAGCTCGTGCCGTTCCACGACTCGATAAGGGTCTTGGTGATGCCGTTACCGAAGAGGCCCACGGCCGTGCAGTCGGCCGCCGAGACACAGGACACGCCACCGAGGCCGCTGAAGGTGAAACCCCGGTTGGGGCTGGGCACCACCGACCAGCCGGTGCCGTGCCACGACTCGACCAGGGTCCTTTGGTGCCTGCCGCCGCGGAAGCCGACGGCCGTGCAGCCGGCCGCCGAGACACAGGCCACGCCACCGAGGGCGTTGTCGTGGGTCCCCCGGTTGGGGCTGGGCACCACCGACCAGCCGGTGCCGTTCCATGACTCGATCAGGGTCTTGGAAGGGCTGGCGCTGCTGCTGCGGTAGGAGCCGACGGCCGTGCAGCCGGCCGCCGAGACACAGGCCACGGCATTGAGGACGTTGTTGCCGGTCCCCCGGCTGGGGCTGGGCACCACCGACCAGCTCGTGCCGTTCCACGACTCGATCAGGGTCTTCTCCGTGACGCCGCTGGCTTTGACGCCGACAGCCGTGCAACTGGCCGCCGAGACACAGGACACGTCTTCGAGGATGTCGCCGGCCCCGCTGGGGCTGGGCACCACCGACCAGCTCGTGCCGTTCCATGACTCGATCAGGGTCTTGGAGGGGCCGCTGCCGCTGGGCGTGCTGTTGGTGTAGTATCCGGCGGCCGTGCAGTCGGCCGCCGAGACACAGGACACGCCATTGAGCGCGCTGATGCTGGTCCCGCGGTTGGGGCTGGGCACCACCGACCAGCTCGTGCCGTTCCAGGCCTCGATCAGGGTCTTGGCAACGACGCCATCGCTGCTGTAGCCGGCGGCCGTGCAGCCGGCCGCCGAGACACAAGACACGCCACCGAGGTCGTTGTAGCTGGGCCCCCGGGAGGGGCTGGGCACCACCGACCAGGTCAGGGCCTGCGCGCCGGCCACCGCCGGCCCGGCGCGGCCAGCACCGGGTATCCCGGCCGGCAGGGCAGACGCCGCCGTGACCCCGGTGATCCCTGAAGCGATGACCAGCACCGCAGCCGCAGCCAAAGCGATCCGTCGCATTCCGGATTACCTCCTTGCCGGTTCCCCGCCAGGCAGCAAGCACCCGGCAGCCGGCAGGGATGCCGGCCCCCTGGATCTGGCTGACAGCCACCGTCATACCCAGTGACGCGCGGCCAGCCACGCAGTCAGATTGCAATTTCTTGGTTCACTCTTTACCGCCAGCATGCCAGGTGGTGTCTTCTCGGCCTGCCTGGCCACCTCCCGCGTCATCGGCGTGGCCGACTTCTGTGAAGGCGGCAGCACCTCCTACTTCGCCTGGTGGGAGATGTTCCCGAACGGGATCAATCTTGCCTTCACGGTCAGCCCGGGTGACGCCATCACCTCCGGCGTGACGTACAAGGGCGGCGGCAACTACACGCTCTTCCTGAATGACCACACCAGCGGGCACGATGGATGGATGTCTGCCTCACGGTAGCGAGCTATGACGACTTTCCGTTATGAATGAAACAATGAGTGATGATAAGAGTGCTCTCCTGTTACTTGACGTGACAGGGGTCTCGGCGGGGCTTGTCCACCCGGGAAGCCTGTGGCGCGCGGTGCAGGTCGTGGCCGAGACCGGCTCCAGCAATGCGGACCTGCTCGCGGCGGCCGGGGCCGGCGCGGCCGAGGGCACGGTCCTGGTGGCCGAGGCGCAGACCATGGGCCGGGGCCGGCTGGGCCGCCGCTGGGCCAGCCCGCCGCGGGCCGGGCTGACGTTCTCGGTGCTGTTGCGCCCCGCCGGCGTGCCTGCCGCGCTGCTCGGCTGGCTGCCGCTGCTTGCGGGGGTCGCCGCCGCGGCCTCGGTGTCCGCCGTGGCGGCCGTGGACGCCACCCTGAAGTGGCCGAACGACGTGCTCGCGGGCGAGAAGAAACTAGGCGGCATCCTCGCCGAGCGGGCCGGGACCGCGGTCGTGGTCGGCATCGGGATCAACGTCTGGCAGGCGCGGGCGGACCTGCCCCCGGAGGCGGCCGCCACGTCCCTGGCGCTGGCGGCCGGGGCGGGGACCACCGGCCCGGAGGCGGACGCCGGCGGCCCTGGGCTGCGCGAGCGGTTGCTGGCCCGCCTGCTTGACGAGCTGGGGGGCCGGTACCTGTCCTGGCGGGATCAGGCCAGCCCGGGGGACGCGGACGCGTGCGGGCTGCGCGAGGAGTACGTCCGCCGGTGCGCCACGCTGGGCCGCGAGGTGACCGTCACGATGCCGGGTACCGAGCCGGTCACCGGGACCGCGACCGGGGTGGACCGGGCAGGCCGGCTTGAGGTCCGCACCGCCGCCGGACTGGCCGCGGTCACCGCCGGCGATGTGGTGCACGTCCGTCCGGTGTGCTAGCGGATTCCGTGCCACCATGTGCACATGGCCGATGCTGACCTGTCCGAGGGCGAACGGACCGTCCTGGTCCTCAACCCGCACTGGAAGACGGTGCTGTGGCCGTTCGTGCTCCTGGTGGTCGTCGCCGTCGCGGCGGCCGTGCTGCTCATCGTCATCCCGCATAACCGCCTGCAGGGGGCGGAGCGGATCGCGGTCGGCGCCGTGGCGATCGTGATCGCCGTCATCTGGGTCGGGGTGCCGGTACTCCGCTGGAAGACCACCACCTACGAGCTGACCACCCGCCGGTTCCGGCTGCGGTACGGCGTCCTGTCCCGGACCGGCCGTGACTTCCCGCTGATCCGGATCAGCGACGTCTCGTTCTCGCACGGCCTGATCGACCGGATGCTCGGCTGCGGCCGGCTCGTCGTCGAGTCAGCCGGCGAACACGGGCAACTCGTGCTCAACGAGATCCCCGGCGTCGAGAAGGTGCAGGCCACGCTGTTCCAGCTGGTCGAGGACGAGCAGGCCAGGCTGGCCAGGGAAGACCGCTGACCGCGGCGCTGCCGCCGAGGGGTTAACCTCCGGCTATGGACGGCGTGATAGTGCGGGAACGGATCGCCGGGCATCCCGGCGTTGCAGAGATCATGCTCGACCGCGCGGAGGCCATGAACGCGATCAATACCGCGATGGCGCTCCGCCTGGCCCAGGCCTGTGCCGAACTGGCCACCGACCGGCAGGTCCGGGCGGTCGTGCTCTACGGCACCGGCGCACGGGCCTTCTGCGTGGGCGCTGACCTCAAGGAACGCAACAGGATGTCCGATGCCGACTTCATGCGGCAGCGGCCGGTGTTCCGGGCGGCGTTCGGCGGCCTGCTGGCCATGCCCCAGCCGGTGATCGCGGCGGTACACGGCTACGCCCTGGGCGGCGGCTGCGAGCTGGCGCTGTGCTGCGACGTGATCGTGGCCGACGAGACCGCCGTGTTCGGCCTGCCGGAGACCACGGTGGGCCTGGTGCCCGGGGGCGGCGGGACCCAGCTTGCCACGCGGCGGCTCGGGCCGGGCCGGGCCGCCGACCTGATCTTGACGGGCCGCCGGGTAGACGCCGCGGAGGCCGCGCGGATCGGGCTCGCCGACCGGGTCGTCCCGCGCGGAACGGCCTGCCCGGAGGCGATCGAGATCGGGGGACGGATGGCGGCCAACTCGCCGACCGCCGTCAAGGCGGCGAAAAGAGCGATCCGCCAGGGAGCGGACGCCGACCTCGCGGCGGCACTGGAAGTAGAGGACGCGGCGTGGCGTACCGCCGCGCTGTCCGCCGACCGGCGCGAGGGCATCGCCGCGTTCAACGAGAAGCGCCAACCACAGTGGCCGGGGGAGTGAGGGCGCGATGAGTGATCTGCCTTCCCGCATCTCACTGCGTGAGGTGGGGCCCAGGGACGGGCTGCAGAACGAGGACCCGGTGCCCACGCCCGCGAAGATCGCGTTGATCGACCGGCTTGGCCACACCGGTGTGAGCCGGATCGAGGCGGTCTCGTTCGTGCGGGCCGATGCGATCCCGCAGATGGCCGACGCGGACGAGGTGTGGGCCGGGGTGGCCCGGGTCCCCACGGTCCGGTATTCCGCGCTGGCGCCGAACCTGCGCGGCGCGCGGCGCGCCCTGGACGCGGGATTCACCGAGGTCGAGGTCGTGGTGTCCGCCTCGGAGACGCACAACCGCAAGAACGTGAACCGGAGCACCGGGCAGTCGCTGGACGAGATCGCGGTGGTCATCGGCGAGGCGCACCAGCGCGGCGCGACCTGCCAGGTGATCGTGTCCACCGCGTGGGGCTGCCCGTACGAGGGCGACGTCCCGGTGGACCGGGTGCTGTGGGTGGCCGGCCGCGCCGTGGCCGACGGGGCCGACTCGGTCTCGTTCGGCGACACCACCGGGATGGCGACCCCGCGGCGGGTGCGTGACCTGGTCGGCGGGTTCCGGTCGCGGTTCGGCGACACGCCGCTGAACCTGCACTTCCACAACACCCGCGGCACCGGCCTGGCCAACGTGCTCGCCGCGCTGGAACTGGGCGTGGACGACTTCGACGCGTCCGTGGGCGGACTGGGCGGCTGCCCGTACGCGCCCGGGGCCACCGGCAACATCGCCACCGAAGAACTCGTGCACATGGTGGAGGACATGGGCGTGGCCACCGGCGTGGACCTGGACGCCATGATCGACGCCGCGGCCGAGGCGGAGCGCATCGTCGGCCGGGAACTGCCCTCCCAGGTGCTCCGGGCCGGCCCCAGAACTCGTACAATTCCGGCATAACGCCCTGGCGGTGGTCGCCGCCCGCCGTCTGGGGTGAACTCGACTCCGCCGGGCAGGTGGCTGCCCACCTGCCCGGGTACCGCGCGGCGGGGGCTACCTGGTGGGCCGAGAGTCCTGGCTCCCAGCCCGGCTGGCTGGAGGCCGTGCGCGAACGGCTCCGGGACCCGGCCGGTGGCGGGGCCGAGGTACAGTCCCCTCGTGGCTGAGCACTCTGATCTGGCCGAGGTACGCGCCGGCATCGAGCGGGGCGGTGCGCGCAAGTACCACGAGTCCGCCGCCGCGGCGGGCAAGCTTTTCGCCCGCGAGCGGATCGCTCTGCTCACCGACGACGGGAGCTTCACCGAGGACGGGCGTTATGCCAACGTCCTCGCTGACGGGCTGCCCGCCGACGGCGTGATCACCGGGACGGCCACCATCGACGGCAGGCCGGTGGCGCTGATGGCCAACGACTCGACGGTCAAGGCCGGGTCCTGGGGGGCCCGCACCGTCGAGAAGATCATCCGGATCATCGAGAAGGCCTACCGCGCCGGGCTGCCCATGATCTACCTGGTCGACTCCGCCGGGGCGCGGATCACCGACCAGGTCGAGATGTTCCCCGGCCGCCGCGGGGCCGGGAAGATCTTCCACACTCAGGTGCGCGCGTCGGGCGCGATCCCGCAGGTGTGCGCGCTGTTCGGGCCGTCGGCGGCCGGCGGCGCCTACATCCCCGCCTTCTGCGACTACGTGGCGATGGTGGACGGCAACGCGTCCATGTACCTGGGCAGCCCGCGGATGGTCGAGATGGTCACCAGGGAGAAGACCACGCTGGAGGAGATGGGCGGGGCCCGGATGCACTGCACCGTGTCCGGGTGCGGCCACCACCTGGCGGCGACGGAGGCGGACGCGCTCACGGCCGTCCGCCGCTACCTGAGCTACCTCCCGTCCAGCTGGCAGCAGCGCCCGGAGGCGGGACTGGCCGCGGAGCCGGAGGACATCGACCTGGCCGGGCTGGTCCCGGGCAGCGAGCGGCAGGCCTTCGACATGCGGCGCTACGTGCGCGGGCTGGTGGACGCGGGCTCGTACTTCGAGATCCACGAGCTGTGGGCCAGGGAGCTGACGATCGGGTTCGCCCGGCTGGCCGGGCAGGTCATCGGGGTGGTCGCGAACAACCCGCTGTTCAAGGGCGGCGTGCTGTTCGTGGACTCCGCCGACAAGGCCACCCGGTTCATCCAGCTCTGTGACGCGTTCAACGTGCCGCTGCTGTTCCTCGCGGACGTGCCGGGGTTCATGGTCGGCACCGCCGTGGAGAGGCAGGGCATCATCCGGCATGGCGCCAAGATGATCAGCGCGGTGTCCGAGGCCACCGTGCCGAAGATCTCCGTCGTGGTGCGCAAGGCCTATGGGGCCGGGCTGTACGCCATGGCGGGGCCCGGTTTCGAGCCGGACGCGACGATCGCGCTGCCCACCGCCAAGATCGCGGTGATGGGGGCCGACGCGGCGGTCAACGCGGTGTACTTCAACAAGCTGGCCGCCATCGATGACCCCGCCGCCCGGGACGAGGAGACCCGCCGGCTGCGCGAGGAGTACGACCGCGACATCGACGTGCTCCGCCTGGCCAGCGAACTGGTCGTGGATGACGTGGTGGAACCGGCCGGCCTGCGCGGCGAGCTGATCCGCCGGTTCGCCGCCGCGGCAGGCAAGGACCGCTCTTTCTCCCGGCGGCGGCACGGCGTCACTCCCGTCTGAGCGGCGTCCCCCCGGGCCAGCAGGGCCAAGGCCCCGTGACGGAGGAACGGGGCCTTGAGCCATCGGGGGGGTTCCGGGGGGTCGCTCCCCCGGGCTAGCAGCGCTTTTTACCATTCGGGCGCCCGGTAGCAATAACATCTGGGTATGACCAGCGTTCTGCTTGCTGAGGATGATGCCTCCATCTCCGACCCTCTGGCGCGTGCGCTCCGGCGCGAGGGTTATAACGTGAACGTCTCTGCGGACGGTCCCACCACCCTGGACGCCGCTCTGGCCGGTGGGGTCGACCTGATCGTGCTCGATCTCGGCCTGCCGCGCCTGGACGGTCTCGAGGTCTGCCGCCGCCTGCGTTCCGAAGGCCAGTCGGTGCCGGTGCTGATCCTCACGGCGCGAGTCGATGAGGTCGACACGGTGATCGGCCTGGACGCCGGTGCGGACGACTATGTCACCAAGCCGTTCCGCCTCGCGGAGTTCCTGGCCCGGGTCCGGGCCCTGCTGCGCCGTGGCAGCACGGAAACGAGCATGGCCCAGGGGGTCCGGGTGGACACCGAGGCCCGCCGGGCGTGGCTCGGCGATACCGAACTCGACCTGACCACCAAGGAGTTCGACCTGCTGTCGGTGCTGGTGAACGAGGCCGGCAAGGTGGTCACCCGGGAGCAGATCATGCGCGAGGTGTGGGACAGCAAGTGGTGGGGGTCCACCAAGACCCTCGACATGCACATCTCGTGGCTGCGCCGCAAGCTCGGTGACGACGCCCAGAGCCCGCGCTACATCACCACGGTGCGCGGTGTCGGGTTCCGCTTCGAACGGGGCGACTAGGCAAGGCGCGCTCCATGCCCGGCGTGACACCCAGCCGGAGCCGGGTGTGACGCCCGGCCAGAGCCGGGCGGGCTGACATGCGGCGCCGGCTGTTGTTCTCGACCCTCGCGGTGGCGATCACCGCGGTCGTGCTTTTCGGCGTGCCGCTGGCCTTCGTGCTGCGTCAGCTCCAGGTCACCACCGCCCAGGACCAGGTCCAGCGGGACGCGACCACGGTCGCGAGGATCCTGCAGAACCGGGTCCGCTCCGGGGTGAACGCCGGCCTGCTCGACGCCGAAGACGCGGCCAGATCGCTGCCGGACCGCTACGTCAACATCACCCAGAACGGGTTGCAGGTCTACCAGACCGGCGTGCTGCCCCCGCGCGGGGGCGCGATCATCGGCCGCGCGGTGACCAGCAACTTCCGGGTGACCGTGGAGGCAAGCAGGTCGGTCGAGGACGCGGACGGGAAACTGGCTCTCGTCGCCGGGCTGGCTGGGCTCGCCGTGGCGGTCGCTGTGGCGCTGGCGATGTTCCAGACCAGGCGGCTGACCCGGCCGCTGCAGGAACTCGCGGGCGCGGCCGACCGGCTCGGCTCCGGGGACGCGAGCCCGCTCGGGCGCAAGTACGGCATACCGGAACTGGACCGGGTGGCCGAGGGACTGGACGGGTCCGCGCAGCGGATCAGCGAACTGCTCGCCGCCGAGCGCCAGTTCGCCGCCGACGCCTCCCATCAGCTCCGCACCCCGCTGACCGCGCTGTCGATGCGGCTGGAGGAGATGCTCGCCGCCGCCGGGGAGCCCGAGGTGGTGCGGGAGGAGGGGGCGGCCGCGCTGCTGCAGACGGAGCGGCTCACCGACGTGGTCAGCCAGTTGCTCGGCCGCACCAGCCGGGCCGCGGTGCGCAGGCCGGCCCAGGTGTCTGTGGACGACGTCGTGGCCCAGCAGGTGGTCGAGTGGGACCCGGCGTTCCGGCGCAAGAACCGCAAGCTGGAAGTGACCGGCGAGAAGAACCTCACCGCGCACATCACCCCCGGCACGCTGTCCCAGCTGATCGCCACGCTGCTGGACAACGCGCTCGTGCACGGCGCGGGGACCGTGGGCATCCGCACCTCGCTCACCCCCAAGTCGGTGGTGATCGAGGTGCGGGACTCCGGTCGGGGGGTACCCGCCGATCTGGTGTCCCGGATCTTCGAGCGCAACGTCAGCGGCAAGCCAGGCGGCACCGGGCTTGGCCTCGCCCTGGCCCGCAGCATTGCCGCCGCGGAGGGGGGCCAGGTGGTACTGGTCCGGCCCCGCCCCGCGGTGTTCGCGATCTTCCTGCCGCGGCTGCCGGTGAGCGAAGAGGAGCCGCCGGTGGTCAGCGGCCCGGCGTGACCTGGGCCGTGCTAGCCCGGGGGGCGACCCCCTGGAACCCCCGCTGGCTCAAGGCCTCGTTCCTTCGTCACGAGGCCTTGGCCGTGCTAGCCCGGGGGGCGACCCCCTGGAACCCCCGCTGGCTCAAGGCCTCGTTCCTTCGTCACGAGGCCTTGGCCGCGGCCCGGCTGCCCGCGCCGCTTCGGGTGATCGCGTGCCAGGTCAGGTAGACCACGGCGGTGATGACGAACCCCACCTCGAAGGTGATGTCGCCGACCGCGGGCACGTGTGTGGGAATCAGGCCGATGTATTCGGTCTGGTTGGAGAACAGCCAGATGGACAGGCCCATGCCGACCAGCATCGCCACCGGCCCGGCCCAGTTGGAGTACTGCTTGTTGAACAGCAGCCCCTCCTCCTCGGCCAGGCTCCGCCGGCGGTACAGGAACTGGTCGCAGAACATGACGGCCAGCCAGGGCGCGATCCAGTAGGCGATGATCAGCAGGAAGTTGGTGTACCTGGCGCCCGCGTCGTGCAGGCCGGTGAGCGCCACGATGAAGCCGATCGCGCCGAACACCAGCGCCACGATCGCGCGGCGCAGCGCCAGCGGCAGCTTGATGCCGATGGCGACGAACGACATCGCGCCCGAGTAGATGTTCAGCACGTTCGCGCAGACCGCGCCGAGCGCGATGGCCAGCAGCGTGGCATCGGCCAGCCCGGTGGGCAGGTGGCCGGTGAAGGTGCCGGTCGGGTCCCCGAGCGAGGCGGCGGCGCTCGCGGCCGTGGCCGACCCGGCGCCCGCGACCTCCAGCACCACGCAGGAGATGAACACCCCGGCCGCCGACCACCAGCCGATCGCCCTCTTGGAGGTGCTGGGCGGGAAGTAGCGGGTGTAATCGGCCGCGTAGGGGTTCCAGCCTGCCGCGTAGCCGAACACTGCGCCGGTGCTGAGCAGGAACGCGCCGGGAATGGGGTGGGCGACCGCGCCGGGATGGGACTTGGCCAGGATGACCACGGTCGCGACCAGGAAGATGATCGCGAGGAGCGGGAAGGCGTACCGCTCGAAGGCGTGCACCAGGTTATGGCCGAAGAACGCGATCACGAGCTGTGCTGCCACGATGATGATCAGGCACAGGACCTTCGGCAGATGGGTGAGCGTGTTCAGCGCGAACGTGCCGCTGACGCTGTTCACCGCGAACCAGCCGATGCCCGCGGTGATCGAGTTCAGCCCGGCGGGCAGTATGTTCCCCCGGTAACCGAAGCCCAGCCGGGACAGCACCATCTGAGGCACGCCGTGCTCGGGCCCGCGGGCGGACAGCACCCCCTGCGCCGCGGCGCCGGCCGCCGTGCCGATCACGATGGCCAGCGTCGCCTGCCAGAAGCCCATGCCGAACCCGGCGACCGCGAGGACGCCGACGAAGACCGTGGCGAACTCCAGGTTCGGCGAGGTCCAGGTCCAGAACAACTGCAGCGGCTTCCCATGCCGTTCATGCAGCGGGATGAACTCGGCGCCGCCGGGCTCGACCGTGCCGAGCTTTTCGCCGTAGTCACCCTCGCGCACCAGCACGCCAGCCGGCGCGTCCGAGGACGCCACTGTCGTAAGTTCCTGGTCCGATCCTGCCATCGCCTTGTGCTCCTTATGGCTGGCTCTCCATGGCTGGCCAGATACCTGAGTGTTCAGCGTGATGCCCTGGCCGCGCAAGGCCCAGTTCAGGCCCGATCGCGGGCCGCGCCGGCCGCGGCCTCGTAGGCTACCCGGGTGACCGATGATCAGCGCCGCCCGCGGGCCCCGGTGGTGGGCATGGTGGGGGCCGGCCAGCTCGCGCGGATGACCTGTCAGGCGGCGATCAGCCTCGGCATCGGATTCCGGGTGCTGGCCGAGACGCCCGCCGACAGCGCCGCGCTGGTCTGCGCCGACGTGGTGACCGGCGACTACACCGACGCCGGCGCCCTGCTCGCGTTCGCCCGCGGCTGTGACGTGGTGACCTTCGACCATGAGCACGTGCCCGGCGGGCATCTGACCGAGCTGGAGAAGGCCGCCGCGGCCCAGGCCGGCCCAGCGGTCCGGCCCGGCGCCGCCGCGCTCCGCTACACCCAGGACAAACTGGCGATGCGGGAGCGGCTGCGCGCGCTGGGCGTGCCCTGCCCGCGGTACGCGCCAGTGACCGGCCTGGCCGGGGTGTGCGCCCGCGCGGAGGAATGGGGCTGGCCGGTCGTGCTCAAGGCGGTCACCGGCGGTTACGACGGGCGGGGCGTCTGGGTGTGCGGCACGCCGGACGAGGCGGCCGCGGTGCTGGCCCACCCGGTCGCGTTGTTCGCTGAGGAGCACGTCGCGTTCCGTGCCGAGCTTGCCGCGCTCGTGGCCCGCTCGCCGCACGGCCAGGGCGCCGCATACCCGGTGGTCCAGACCGTGCAGCGCGGCGGGGTCTGCCACGAGGTGCTGGCTCCCGCGCCGGGCCTGCCGCCCGGCCTGGCCAGACAGGCGGAGCGGATGGCGCTGGAGCTGGCCGCCGAACTGGACGTCACCGGCCTGCTCGCGGTGGAGCTGTTCGCGGCCGAGGACGGCCTGGTGGTCAATGAACTGGCGATGCGCCCGCACAACAGCGGCCACTGGACTATCGAGGGTGCCAGGACATCCCAGTTCGAGCAGCACCTGCGGGCGGTACTCGACCTGCCGCTCGGCGACCCGCGGATGGCCGCGCCGCAGGCGGTGATGGCCAACGTGTTCGGCGCCGCCAGCGCGGACATCTTCTCGCGGTACGTGCACGTGATGGCGGCGGACCCGGGGGTGAAGGTGCACCTGTACGGCAAGCAGGTCCGGCCGGGTCGCAAGATCGGGCATGTCACCGTCCTCGGCGATGACGTGGCCGGCCTGCGGGAGCGGGCCGCCCGCGCCGCGTCCTACCTCGCGACCGGGAATGAGGAGAGCGGATGAGCCAGACCGCGGCCCCTGTGGTCGGCGTCGTGATGGGCAGCGACTCCGACTGGCCGGTGATGCGAGCCGCGGCGCAGGCGCTGGCGGAGTTCGGCGTCGGCTACGAGGCCGACGTGGTGTCGGCGCACCGGATGCCGCACGAGATGATCGGCTACGGCACCGACGCCGCGGGCCGCGGCCTGCGGGTGCTCATCGCGGGCGCGGGCGGCGCGGCGCACCTGCCCGGCATGCTGGCGTCGGTGACGCCGTTGCCGGTGATCGGGGTGCCGGTGCCCCTGGCGCACCTGGACGGGCTGGATTCGCTGCTGTCCATCGTGTCGATGCCGGCGGGCGTGCCGGTGGCCACGGTGGCGGTGGGCGGTGCCCGCAACGCCGGCCTGCTCGCGGTCCGGATCCTCGCGGCCAGCGACGAGGCGCTGCGTGAGCGTATGGTCAGCTTCCAGGCGGACCTGCGCGCCCAGGCCCTGGCCAAGGGCGCCGCATTGCGGGAGCGCGCCACCGGGGCGGACAGCTGACCGCAGACCGCGTTGTGCAGTTTCGGTCATGAACCTGCAATGCTTGGCTGATGGCTGACAAAACGCCACCGAGGACACGGCGGGAACGCCTGTGGCGCTCCGCCGACTCCCGGGGCATCCCACTACGGGCGATCATCGCCACGGTGGGCGTCGTGGTCGCGGCCTATATGGCTGGCAAGCTGCTCTTCCGTCTACGGGACGTGCTGCTGCTCATGGCGGTGTCGGGGTTCGTCGCCGTGCTGCTCAACCCGCTGGTGGTGTACCTGCAGCGGTGGAAGGTGCCCCGCCGCGGCTTTGCCGTCGCCATCGTCACCTTCTGGGCGGTGCTGGTCTTCGCCGGCCTGGCGGTGGCGTTCGGCTATCCACTCGTCAACGCCGTCACCCATCTCGCCGACCGGCTGCCCTCCTACGTGGACCAGGCCCAGCTCGGAAAGGGCTGGATCGGCCAGTTGTTCCGCCACTACCACGTAGTGACCTGGGTGCAGCACAACTCGTCGAAGATCACTAACTTCGCGCAGGGCCTCGGCAAGCCCGCCCTCGCCCTCGGCAAGGGCGCCGTGTCGTTGCTCATCGCGCTGACCACGATCTTCTTCCTGGTGGTGCTTCTGCTGCTCGAGGGCCCGAAGATGCGCGCCTGGATCCTGGGCAACATGACCCCGCAGCGAGCGGCGACGGTGACCCGGGTGGCTGCCCAGGTCAACCGGGCGGTCACCGGCTACATGGCCGGGAACCTGCTCACCTCCCTGATCGCCGGGATCGTGGTGTTCGTCACCCTGCTCGTGCTCGGCGTTCCGTTCCCGTTCCTGTGGGCGCTGTGGGTCGCGCTTGTCGACTTCCTGCCGATGATCGGCGGGGCCCTCGCCGGGATACCCACCGTGCTGTTCGCCACGGCACATTCGCTCACCGCGGGCGTCGTGACCCTGGCCGTCTTCGTCGCCTACACCCAGATCGAGAACCACGTACTCAACCCGGTGATCATGAGCAAGACGGTGCGGATCAACCCGCTGCTCGTGCTGGTCGCGATCCTGGTCGCGGCGTCCATCGGCAGCTGGATCGGCGGGCTCTTCGGCGGCTTCGTCGCGGCGCTGCTCGCCATCCCGGCCGCGGGTGCGGTCCAGGTGGTCATGAGCGAACTGTGGCGCGACACCGCGCCAGGGGGCATGCTGGCCCTCCCGGCTGGGCCGCCCCAGGCTGAGGCCGGGCCTGCCGAGACCGGGCCGCCGCCGGGCGGGGCCGGGCCTGCCGAGACCGCACCGGCCGAAGCCGGGCCGGAGGCAGCCGGAGCGGATCCCGAACCGGTAAAGCCGGCGAGTTAGCTGGTCACGGGATCGGTGACGGCGCCGAGAGTCAGGATCGCGGCCGAGGGCGCGGCGGACAGCGGCACCTTCTGCCACAGCGGCCCCATGCACCATAAGGGGCCCCGGCAAGATAACTGATAGTAATTATCGGTGCATGTTGTCGTTCCGTGATCTGCACGGAGGGTGACGGCGGCGGCGCGACACAGCTTTTTCCGCGAATTCTCAGGAATCCCACCTGTCCTTCTGGCAAGGTATCGCCGATGGCCGAGGGCGGAAGGCCCGTGCGCCCGGGCACCCCCCGGCGCCGGGCCGGGGGAGCACCCGGAAGACCATCAGGCGACGCGCTGCCCTGCCCCGCAGCGGTCCACACCCTGGGCGCCCCGCCCCGGAGTGCATGGCCGACGGAAGGACTGCCTTGTCACAGCACCGGAGGCGGACCCCCGGAAAGAGGCGTGCCGCGCGCCGGTCTGGTTTCCTGCTGCCGGTGGCAGCCACGGCCATCGCCCTCATCACCGGGACGACCGTCGCTGGCTACCTGGTCGTGCGGGCCGACCACTCGAACGTGGGGGCCGCCTTCGCCGCGGCCGCGCTCCCGGGCAGTCGTGCCATGACCGTGCTGGAGCAGGCGCGCCAGCAGATGATCGTCATGGACACCGCCACCCACACCATGCACCAGGTCGGCGCTCCCAAGCTCGCGAGCACGGCCAGTGCCGTCGCCGCGACCAGCAGCGCCACCGGCGGTACCGGTGGCACCGCCGGCGGCGGCACCACGGTGAACTTCCCGCCGCCCAACCCGGGCACCGCGCAGTCCACCGCCTACAACATGATGTCGTCGTTCGGCTTCGACCCGAAGACGCAGTTCGGCTGCCTGAATAACATCTGGACCCGGGAAAGCGGATGGCGGTACAACGCCGAGAATGCCAGCGGCGCATACGGTATACCGCAAGCCCTGCCCGGATCGAAGATGGCCAGCGCGGGCGCGGACTGGCAGACAAACCCCGCCACCCAGATCAAGTGGGGGCTCGGTTACATCAAGTCCATTTACGGCACTCCGTGTAATGCATGGGCTTTCTGGGAGGGGCACGATTATTACTAAGCGTACGGGTTACGGTTGCGGGGTGAAGGCGTTCATTGCTTCACCGAACGCGGCCCGGCTGCCCAGCCAGGCCCGGCGCGGCGAGGTCAGCGTCAACTCGTACGGCTGGGCGCCAAGATCGGTGTTCAGCCGGGCTACCAGCTCCAGCACCTGCTCATTGCCGGTCCCCGGCCGCGCGTAGGTGAACCGCCACGCACCGGCCAGGGTTCCGTGGAACGGGACGGGCAGCAGCGCGATCCGGTGATAGCCGGGAAACGACCCGTGCGGGGCGTTTGCCAGCAGCGCGGCTTCGCGCAGCGGCCCGGGCCCGCGCTGGGCCCCGCGGGTCACGGTGATGGTGGCGTCCGTGGCCGGGTCGCGCATCACCGTGGTGTCGCCGTGCTGCCGCATCCGCCACCCGTCGGGCACCGCGATCGAGAACCCGGCCCGGCGCGGCGAGGACGAGGCCCGCGCGGTGTACCAGTGGTAGCCCGCCGGGAGCGGCCCGGCGGGCGTGATCGGGCTGCTCGCGGTGGTGCGCCTGATCTCCTGGAGCCGCGCGGCGTGGGCAAGGCCTAGCGCGACCATGAGGGCGGCCAGGACCACGGCCGTTCCGCCGCCGCCGAGCAGCAGCGCGCGCCGGTGCCGTCCCGGGCGTCGCCGCCGCCCGCCCGGCGCCGGCATCCCGGCCGCGCCTGGCACCCCTCCCAGCCCCGCCGCCACCGGGGCGGTGGCCATCGTCGTGCCCGGCGAGGGCTGAGCGGCCACGGTCGCGGCGAACTCGGCTCCGGCCATACCAGCCCCGGCCATACCAGCTCCGGCCATACCGGCTCCGGCTATAGCTGCTCCGGCCAGCCCAGCCTCGGCCAAGCCGGCTCCGGCCGGCCCGGCCCCGGCGAACTCCGTCCCGTGCGGGCCCGGGTTGCCGGGCGCCGCGGCGGCAGGTTCCGATGCGTTGACCGCCTGCGGAAGCTCTGCGGCGGTTGGCGGCTGCCCGGCGAAGGCCGCGATACCTTCCGGCGGTGAGGCGGGGAATGCGAGCGTGCTGCTGGGTCCCGTCGCGCCCCCGGCCTCGCCCGGGACGCTGCCAGCGCCGGCGGCCCGCTCGCCCACAGCCCCGGCCCGGCCCCCGGCCCCGGGAACGGCCCTGGAATCAGCCTGCGCGCCGGAATCAGCCTGCGCGCCCGAAGCGTTCTGTGCGCTGGAGCTTGCTCCTCCGTCGTAACCCGCGCACGCCGCGGCGAGCAGCCGGCGGGCGGCGATCGCGTTGGGCCGCGCCGCCGGGTCGCGCTTCATCAGCGCGGTGATCACCGGCTCCAGCGGCCCGGCGGACTTCGCCGGAGGGGGATCGCCGTGCACGATGTTGGCCAGCACGGCCATCGCGCTGCCCTGGCCTTCGAACGGGCCGCGCCCCTCGACCGCCGCGTACAGGGTGGCCCCGAGCGACCACAGGTCAGAGGCGGGGCTGGCGGGCTCTCCCCGGATCCGTTCCGGAGCGCAAAACCCTGGCGTGCCCATGACCATGCCCGCCAGGGTCAGCCCGGGATCGCCATGCAAGGTGGCGATGCCGAAGTCGGTCAGCACGGCCCGGCCATCGGGTGTGACCAGGATGTTGCCAGGCTTCACGTCGCGGTGCACCACGCCCGCCGCGTGCGCGCTGCCCAGCGCTTCGAGCAGCGTCATGCCCATCATCGCGGCGCGCGCCGGTGGCAATGGCCCGTCCTCGGCCAGGACCTGGGCCAGCGACCTGGACGGCACCAGCTCCATGATGATCCAGGGGGTGCCGTCGGCCTCGATCACGTCGTGCACGGTGACCACGCCCGGGTGGCTCAGCCGCGCCGCGACCCGCGCCTCCCGCAGCGACCGCTCCCGCAGCACGTTGCGGTCCTGGTAAGTCATCGGGCCGGGGATCCGGACCTCCTTGACCGCGACCTCGCGATCGAGGCGCAGATCCCGGGCCCGCCACACGGTGCCCATGGCGCCATGCCCGACGGAATCCAGCAGCTCATAGCGTCCGGCGACCACACGCCCCGACCCGGTCACTGACTGCATGGCCGGGAGATTACACCGATCGGCCGGCCTTTTTCCTGGGAGCCAGTTAAGAATTCACCGTGTCTTGCTACTAACAACCCCTAGGGGGGCCGGCGGGCGCGTTGCCAATCCTGTGAATCGCATAATCCGACGGTGATTCGGCAATCGTCCGCGGGTCCTCGTCAGCGGCGGCCGATGGTCAGCAGCGGGCCCGATGCACCACCGCCCGCAGGACCCGTGAAGAAATCATTCCCCTTGTCATCGACGATGATGAACGCAGGGAAGTCACGCACCTCGATCTGCCACACCGCTTCCATCCCGAGTTCGGGGTACTCAAGCACATCGACCCTGGTGATGCAGTCCTGGGCCAGCTTCGCCGCGGCGCCGCCGATCGAGCCGAGGTAGAACCCGCCATGCGCCTGACAGGCCGCGGTTACCGCGGCGGACCGGTTGCCTTTGGCGAGCATCACCAGGGAACCCCCGGCAGCCTGGAATTGGTCCACATAAGAATCCATCCGCCCGGCCGTCGTCGGCCCGAACGACCCCGACGGATATCCATCCGGGGTCTTGGCGGGCCCCGCGTAGTAGACCGGGTGATCCACCATGTAGCGCGGCATCGGATCACCCACGGCCAGTCGTTCAGCAATTTTCGCGTGCGCGATGTCGCGAGCGACGACAAGCGAGCCGGTCAGCGCCAGCCTGGTCGCGACAGGGTGCCTGGAAAGCTCGGCCCTGATCTCGCTCATTGGCCGGGTCAGGTCGATGCGGACCACGTCCGCGGTGAGGTCTTCTTTCGACGGCTCGGGCAGGTACTGCGCCGGGTCGGTCTCCAGCCGCTCCAGGAACACGCCATCGGCGGTGATCTTGGCCAGCGCTTGCCGGTCGGCGGAGCAGGAAACGGCGATCGCGACCGGGCAGGAGGCGCCGTGCCGGGGCAGCCGGATCACCCGCACGTCGTGGCAGAAGTACTTGCCGCCGAACTGCGCGCCGATGCCGATCTTCCTGGTGATCTCCAGTACCTGCTGTTCCAGTTCCCGGTCGCGGAAGCCGTGCCCGGACGGCGACCCGGCGGACGGCAGCGTGTCCAGGTAGCGGGCCGAGGCGTACTTGGCTGTTTTCAGCGCGAACTCGGCGCTGGTGCCGCCGACCACGATCGCCAGGTGATACGGCGGGCAGGCGGCCGTGCCGAGGGAGCGGATCTTCTCCTCGAGGAACGCGAGCATGCTGGCCTCGTTCAGCACCGCCTTGGTCTGCTGGAACAGGAACGACTTGTTGGCCGACCCGCCGCCCTTGGCCATCAGCAGGAACTTGTACTCCGCGCCCGGGGTCGCGTACAGCTCGATCTGCGCGGGCAGGTTGCTGCCGGTGTTCCGCTCGTCCCACATGGTCAGCGGCGCAAGCTGGGAGTACCGCAGGTTGAGCTGGGTGTAGGCGTCGAACACGCCGCGGGCCAGGTGCTCCTCGTCGCGCCCGTCGGTGAGCACCTCGCCGCCGCGCTTGCCCATGATGATCGCGGTGCCGGTGTCCTGGCACATCGGCAGCACCCCGCCCGCCGCGATGCAAGCGTTCTGCAGCAGGTCGCGCGCGACGTACCGGTCGTTGGGGGAGGCCTCGGGGTCGTCCAGGATCGACCGCAGCTGGCGCAGGTGCCCCGGCCGCAGCAGGTGGGCGATGTCCCGCATGCCCTCGCGCGCGACAAGCGTGAGCAGTTCCGGCGCCACCTCTATGAATTCTTTGCCGAACGCTCCCCGTGGTGTCACTCCGTCCGCGGTCAGCAAGCGGTATTCCGTGGTATCCGCGCCGAGAGGCAGCAGTTCGGCAGGCGTGAACTCGGGCATTCAGGCACTTCCTCGTGCGGTGGGGCTGGACGTCTTATCGTAGGTCGCGTGCCGGGCCGAGGCAGAGGATGAATGCATGCGATCCGGCGGGGAACTCCGATGGCAGCACCGGCATCCGGCTCGGTGCAGCAGTCTTAAGGATGGCGGCCGATGAGCATTCCCGAGGCAGGCACCAGTCCGGTGGACATCGATGAGGCAGCCAGGCAACTGGAGCTCGCGATCCATGACTCCCGGGTGGCCTTCGACTGCATCCAGCTGGGTGAGCTGGATCGGGCCCATACCAACGTGATCACCGCGCGCACGGCTGTCGATGCCGCGGAGAACCTGCTGCGCGCCGCGCTGGGCGGGGGCACGCACCAGCCCGGGGAGGCCTGAGCAGAGCCCGGTCCCTGGCCGGACTGACCCGTCGGCGGAACTGGTCCCCGGCAAGGGGCCCGGGTCCCTGGCCGGACTGATCCCTGAGCGCAACTGATCTCCGGCAAGGGGCAGTTCGCCGCCCCACATGAGGGGCCGGCCCGCGCCCCGTCCTCCGCGCATATTAGTGTGTGACTCACACATCAATCTGCAACGGGGTATCGCGCATCGGGAAGATCGCGCGGAGAGGAGCCAGCGATGACGGCACGGGCCGAGGGCACGTTCACGGTCGCGTCCTGGGACGAGGAGACCTACCAGGAACTGGACGGCAAGGCGAAGCTCACCAGGGCCAGGGTCGGCTACCGGCTCAGCGGCGACATCGAGGGGGAGGCGAGCTGGGAGGCGCTGATGTTCTACCGTGCCGACGGCACCGCCGAGTACACCGGCCTGCAGCATGTGTCCGCCCAGCTCGCGGGCCGGTCAGGCACCTGCGTCATGGTGGCCGACGGCGCCTTCGCCGACGGCGCGGCCAGCGGCACCTGGCGGGTGATCCCCGGCTCCGGCACCGGGGGCCTGGCCGGGCTGCGCGGCTCCGGCACGGCCGTTGCGACCACTACGCCGCCGGGCACCTTCACGTTCGACTACGAGCTTGACTGAGCAGCCGACCGCGCCCGCGATGCAAGCAGCCGGGCCCGCGATGCAGCCGGCCGGCCCTGCGATCGACCAGACGGCGAACCTGCTCGGCGCGCTGTCGCTGACGATCGCCGACCGGATGGCCGACACCATGGCCGATGCGGGCGGCAGGCCGGAGTCGGCGGCCGCCGCGCTCTGCGCGCTGCTGCACTTCCTCGACCGGCCCACCGTGGACCTGCTGCGCCAGGTGCTCGGGCTGACCTCCTCAGGGACGGTGCGGCTGGTCGACCGGATGGCGGAGTCGGGCCATGTCGAACGCGGGCGTGGCAGCGACGGCCGGTCCACGTCGGTGACGCTGACGCAGGCCGGCCAGGCCGCGGCGCACCGGGTCGCCGCGGCCCGGGCCGAAGTCCTCGAGAGCGCGCTCGCCAGGCTGTCCCGCGACGACCGGGACGCGCTGCGCCGGATCCTGGGCACGATGCTGGTCGGCCTGATGCGCGGGCCGGGGGCGGTGCGCTGGATGTGCCGCCTGTGCGACACCGGAGCGTGCCGCGGCGCCGAAGGCGGCTGCCCGGTCGGCAACGCGGCCCGCGAGCGCTACATGGCCTGAGCCTGCCCACCCGCATATCCGGGCAACATCGCCCGGCCGGGCTCCGCTGAACCGCCCCCCAGCCGTTGGCGTCCCGGTGATTGTGGTGGTTGGCACTCCACCTACAAAAGAATGTGGTTGGCGTGCCAACCACCACAAACGACTCAATCCGCGCCCGGGCGCGTCGGCCCGTCGGCGCTGTCGGCCGGGCCTGCGGGGTCCCGACGGTTGATACGTCCCCCGTCGATCCGGTCGACGGGGGGATGCCTGAATTCTTGGTTACTTGGCGAGCCGGGGGAGGAGTAGTGAAGCCACGGTGATGGCGGCTGTGGTAGCCCCGGCCAGCACTCCGAAATCGAGGGCGAGGTTGGTCGGCAGGCCTATGAGCAGCCCACGGAGCGCGTTGACCTCGTAGGACAGCGGGTTAACCTTGCTGATTGCCTGGAGCCAGCCGGGCATGAACCGCTCCGGGTAGAGCGCGTTGGAGCTGAAGAACAGCGGCATGGTGATGGCCTGCCCGATGCCCATGAGCCGGTCGCGGGACAGGGCGAGCCCGGCGATGCTCATGGACAGGCATACACCCATGGTGGAGCTGCTCCAGGGACTCGTTTCGGCGTGAACCGTGGTCGACTCAACCCGGCCGAGGTCGCGATCGCGAGCCTGCCGGGTCGCCGTCAGCGGCGGCAGGCCCGCCACCTCCGCCGTGGCCGGCGGCGGCCGTGCGACTACCCGCCGAGGTCGCGATCGCGAGCCTGCCGGGTCGCCGTCAGCGGCGCAGGCCCGCCACCTCCGCCGTGGCCGGCGGCGGGCCGCTACCGCCGTGGCCGACGGCGGCCGCTTCTGCGCTGGTCGGCGGCCGCTTCCGCCGTGGCCGGTCAGGGCCCGCTGGGGTCAGGCGCGCCCGGTGCGTTCCAGTGCGGCCTGCCCGGCGCTCTCCGGCGTCGCTGCGGGCTCCTGCTCCTCGTGCACGTACCGGCCGCCGCGCAGCAGGGACACCCCGGACGCGATGACGAGCAGGCAGATCGCCATGACGAACACGATGTTCAGGCCGTGGTGGAACGGGCCGGAGATGAGCTGCGGGAAGAACACCTTGCCGGTGAGCACCGCGACGTGGCTGGCGGGCAGGTGGGCCAGGGCGCCGGTCGGGCCGAGCAGCTGGGCGACGGGGTTGTAGCCGAGGAAGGCGGCGAAAAGGCTGCCGACCGGGGGCAGTGAGCCGATCTTGAATGCGATGGCGTGCGGCACGCCCTGGGCGGCCAGCCCGTGGGTGAGGGTGCTTGGCAGGGTGGCGGCCAGCCCGGCGATCATCAGGGTAAAGAAGATCCCGATGGACAGCACGAAGCCGGAGTTCTGGAACGTGGCGAGCATGCCGGATGCGGCGCCACGCTGCTTGGCCGGGACGCTGTTCATGATCCCGGCCGCATTTGGCGCCGAGAACAGGCCCATTCCCGCGCCCGCCACGAAGATCAGCACTGCGAACTCCCAGTAGCTGAAGTTGGTGGGGATGACCAGCAGGCCGGCGAACGCCAGCGCGGAGACCAGCAGGCCGCCGGAGGCGAACCAGCGGGCCCCGTGCTTGTCCGACAGCCAGCCGGACACCGGTCCGGAAACGACGAACCCGCCGGTCAGCGGCAGCAGGAAGATGCCCGCCCACAGCGGGGTGTCTTTGAAGTCGTAGCCGTGCAGCGGCAGCCAGATGCCCTGCAGCCAGATGATCAGCATGAACTGCAGCCCGCCGCGGGCGATCGAGGCGAGCAGGGTGGCGCTGATCCCGGCAGCGAAGGCCCGGATCTTCATCAGGTGCAGGTCGAACATGGGCGTGGCGACCCGCGTCTCGATGAGGCAGAACACCATCAGCATGGCGATGCCGCCGAATATGCCGCCCAGCACCAGCGGGCTGGTCCAGCCCATCGAGTGCCCGCCGTAGGGCAGCAGGCCGTAGGTGATGCCGACCAGCAGCGCGATCAGGCCGATCGCGAACGTGACGTTGCCGAGCCAGTCGATCCGGGCCGGCGTTCGGATCCCCACCTCGCGCAGGCTCAGGTAGGACCAGATGGTGCCGATGATGCCGATCGGTACCGACACGATGAACACCAGGCGCCAGTCGACCGCGGCCAGCACCCCGCCGAGGATCAGGCCGAAGAACATGCCGGAGATGCCGGCCACCTGGTTGATGCCCATCGCGGTGCCGCGCTGGTTGGAGGGGAACGCGTCGGTCAGGATCGCCGGGGCGTTGGCCATCAGCATCGCCCCGCCGAAGGCCTGGATCACCCGAAAACCGATCAGCCACAGCGCTCCGGACGGCCCGGTCAGCGGGTCGAACGGCAGGAACAGGGCGCCCAGCGTGAAGATCGCAAACCCGGCGTTGTACATCTTGACCCGGCCGTAGATGTCGCCGAGCCTGCCCAGCGTCACCACCAGGACGGCGGAGACGACCAGGTAACCCATCAGCATCCACAGCAGGTAGCTGACGTTGCCCGGGGTCAGCGGGTTGAGCTTGATCCCGCGGAAGATGGCCGGCAGCGAGATGATCACGATCGACGCGTTGACCGTGGCGGCCAGCATGCCCAGCGTCGTGTTGGACAGCGCCAGCCACTTGTAGTGCGTCCCTTGCAACCTCGCGGAGGCACCCCGGGGTCTGGTGGCGCCGTTCGGCGCGACGCCGTTCGGGGTGGCACCGGGCCCGGCGCCGGCTGTCTCAGCGCTGGGCGGCGCCCCGCCGGGGGCGGAGCCGTTGTGCCCGCCCGGGCCGCCCTGCCCAGGTACCTTCGCTTGGCCGTTCGCCGACTCGCTCACCTGCTGCGGATCTCCTCACTCGACATTAATTGCTATTAGCGAACTAACAGAGAAAGAGGCCATGCCCAACGTTAATCCAGGCCAGGCAGGCTGGGCAGAGGCTGCCGCCGCCGATTGCGGCAAAGCCGGGCCGGCGGAAGCAGAGACCGGGTCCCCGGGCACCGCGGCCGGGGCCAGCGCGGGCCAAGTGCGCTGGTCAGGGCCGGGTAGCCCGTCGAGGTGGCCAGCGCGATGCTGAGGGCCAGCGCGAGGGCGAACTGCCCGGCATCACGGTCTGGCAGCCGGCCGGGACGGACTGCCTCGATGCACTCCCGCCGGGCGGTGGCCCGCACCCGCCCGGTAGAGGTGACGGCGCTGGCCGGAGGCAGATATTTTCATTAGGTGAGCCCGGCACGCAAACCCAGCGATCTGCGCGCCTCCGACGACGACAGGGAACGGGTCGTGGGAGTGCTTGCGGCAGCGGCGGGTGACGGGCGGCTCACCCTCGAGGAGCATTCCCACCGGGTAGAGCGCGCCTACCAGGCGCGGACCCTCGGCGAGCTGGCCACGCTGACCAGGGATCTGGCGTCACCCGCCGGCCAGCCGCTCCAGCTAGACGACTCCCGGACGGTCAGCGCGTTCTTCGCCACCGTGCAGCGGGACGGGCGCTGGGTGGTGCCCGACCGGCTCACCGTGACGGTCGTGGGCGGCCAGGTGATCCTGGACCTGCGCGAGGCGCTGCTCCAGGGCATGCACACCGTCCTGCATACGACCCTGGTCGGGGGCCAGTTGCACCTGGTCGTGCCGGAGCGGGTCCAGGTCAGGCTCACCAACTCCCGGCAGCCGGGCCGGGTCCGGCCCGATCTGGCCACCCGCCAAGTGCCGACGCCAGCCGGATCGCCGCTGATCGAGGTCCGGGCCTTCACTGTCGCGGGCCGGGTGCACGTGCATGCCCCGCGCCGCGGCGGCGCGCGCTGGCGCGACAGGTTCGCCCGGCGGGACCCGGGCGCTCGCTGACCTGGTTGCCGGGCGCCCTCATGCCGGTCACCCCTTCCCCGGTTTCCCGGTCCGCCATCGTCACCAGGCTGCGGTCCGCCGGTTGCGTGTTCGCCGAGGATGAGGCGGAGTTGCTCATCTCCGCGGCCACGACGCCGGCGGAGCTCACCGCCATGGTGGACCGGCGGGCCTCCGGCCTGCCCCTGGAACACGTCGTCGGCTGGGCGGACTTCTGCGGCCTGCGGATCGCCGTGGATCCCGGTGTCTTCGTGCCCCGCCGCCGGACCGAGTTCCTGGTCCGCCAAGCTATTGGGCTCGCCCCGCCGCGCCCTGTGATCGTCGACCTGTGCTGCGGTTCCGGCGCGGTGGGCGCCGCGCTCGCCGCCGCCCTGGACCCGGCCGAGTTGCACGCCGCGGACATCGATTCCGCTGCGGTGCGGTGCGCCCGCCGCAACCTCGCCGCGGCCGGCGGCCACGTCTACTCCGGTGACCTCTTCGAGCCGCTGCCCGCCGCGCTGCGCGGCCGCGTCGACATCCTGACCGCCAACGTGCCCTACGTGCCCACCGAGGAGGTCGGGCTGTTGCCGGCCGAGGCCCGGCTGCACGAGCCACGGGTCGCGCTGGACGGCGGCGGCGACGGCCTGGACGTCCTGCGCCGGGTGGCCGCAGAGGCCTCGCTGTGGCTGGCCGCCGGCGGCAGCCTGCTGGTCGAGACCAGCGAACGGCAGGAACCTCAAGGCTGCGATACGGCCCGGCGTGGCGGCCTGGTCCCACGAGTGGCGCGGTCTGCCGAGCTGGCCGTCACGGTGCTCATCGCCACCAGGCCCGCCTCCTGACCTCGCCAGCCGGGATGGTCAGCGGCAGCCGGTCCGGTGCGTCGCGTAGATGATCACCGACGGGTTCTCGAACACCTGCTGATAATGCGCCGGGTCGGCGGCGAACGCCGGCAGGTCCGCGCCGTTGCCGGTCCGGTACAGCACGACATAACGCACGTCCTGGCGCACCAGGATGTTCGCGGACTGACAGCTTTGCGGGTGCAGCAGCACCTCTTGCGAATCGAGCAGCGGGGTCTTGCCCGCCGTGGGCAGGGAGCGCGGGTGGGCGATCCGGAACGGGCTGTAGGACTGCAAGCCGGTGTAGCCGCCCATGGCCAGGACGGCCCGGTTGCCGATCCCGGGGTTCAGGTACGGCGTCGAGATGATCGTGCCCCCGGTGTTGTGCTGCGCCAGCCACTGCCCCGCCGCGGCGACTCGGTGGGTGAGCAGTTCGCCCGCGGGCCGGTCGCTGGCTTTCACCGCGTGGCCCGTCTGGGCGAGGAGCATCACCGCGGCCAGGATGGCGGCCGCCACGCCGGCCAGCGCTGGCGCCGTTCGTGAGGCGGCGCCGCGGATCGGCAGCGAACGGACGATCAGCCCGAGGCCGAAGGCCGCCATGACCGAGAGGGGCGCGCCGAGGTCGCGCTCGAACCGCTGCGGGAACCCGTCCAGCGACGTCCGGCTGCCCAGGTACATCACGACGCACCAGGCGACGACGGTCGCCGCGGTGAGCACCTGGGCCGGGCGGCGCAGGTAGCGCAGGCTCGCCGCGAGCGCGGCGACCCCGAGTATCCCGAACCACACGAGCGGCGGCCCGAGTTCCTTGAGCAGCGCTCCCTGGGAGGCGGGGGCCTGGCTGCCGAGCACGATGGACACCGCGCCGCCTGTGGAGGACTTGCTGCCGAGGATTCCGCCGGGGTTGTACACGTAGATCGCATAGCAGGCCGACAGCACCGCCACCCCGGCCAGCGCCAGCAGCAGCGCCCGGGTCTCGCGGCGGTGCCGCCCGCGCAACAGGTACGGCAGGCAGATCAGCGCCACCAGGACGAACAGCACCGCCGCGTACAGGGTGGCGACCGAGTGATAGAACACCGCGGAGGCGCCTACCACGGTCACCAGCAGCAGCGGAGCGCACCGTCGGTGCCTCATAGAGCGTGATCAGCGCCGCGACGGTCATCACCAGCAGGAAGAAGGCGGAGATGAGGTCCGGATAGCGGCCCTCGGCGAAGCCGTTGAACGCGCCGGTCAGCACCAGGCCGGACAGCGCCGCCGCGCCGAGCCCGTACTCCCAGCCCCAGAGCCTGGTGGCCAGCGCGTAGGCGCCGAGCGCGGTGACCACGAGCAGCATCGGTGCCAGCACAGGGAACAGCGCCAGCGGGGTGAGGCCCGCGAACCTGCAGACGACCGCGGTGAGCGCGGAGAACCCGGGCGGGTAGATCAGGTAGCCGGGGTACTGGCCGTGCGCGAGCATCTGCTCGGCCATGACAGCGTGCGAGAACTGGTCCCCGCCGCTCACGTACGGCCACTCGAACCGGACCACGCCGGAGTAGACACGGCACGCGGTCAATACCAGGATCACCGCCAGGCCGCCGTCCCGTACCACCGGCAGCGGCAGGCCGAACGGCCGCGGGTCCGGCGCCGGCCCGGCGGTGGCCGCTGCGGCCTGCGCTGTTGCGGAAGCCGGCCGGCCCTGCGCCGGGGACGCCGGGGCAGGCCCGCTCTGCCCGGCCGCGCCAGGTTCGGACCCCGATGGCCCCGCCGAAGCGGCCGGCGCCGGGGATGCGGGCTCCGGCGCGGGCGGCGGCGCCGACAGGAACCCCGCTCCCCCCGGGGATGGCGCCGGCGGAGAGTCCGCGGGCCCGGCGGGGCGCGGCCACGCCATCAGGGCACCGCCGACGATCAGCGCGACCGCGATGACCGCGAGCACCAGGACCGGCGGGCGGCGGGCCTGCATCATCAGCAGGCCGAGGGCGATCGCGACGGCGACCAGGCCGAGAACCCGCGGATCCCGGGTCGGTTCCGGCATCCGCAGCACCGGGGCCGCCGTCCCGGGGGCCGGGCCCCTGAGCCAGTAGACGAGCAGGCCCGAGCCGAACACGATGAGCACCGACGCCAGCGCCACCCAGAGCGCAACGCCGCTGCGCGTGACCCTGGCGAGGATCACTGCGACGGTCGGCACCGACGCCATCGACACCCCGGTGGACCAGGCCAGCCGCTCACCCAGCCCGCTGGTCGGCCGCAGCACCGCAGCCCAGAAGTACCCGGGCAGCACGGCCCCGGCCGCGCCGGCCAGCAGCGCGCGGATCAGGTCCGCTACCACGAGACACCGCCGAACATTGAATCGGGCGCCGGGCACGTGCCGGGCCCGGCAACCGATGAGCACCGAAGAAGACGCACCGTACCTTATGCGGTGAAGCTTGCGGCGGGAGCGCTTTTATCGTGCCCGTTGCGCGGGCCGCGCCCAGTACTCCTGCCGCGCACCTGTCCCCAGCCCCGCCGCCTGGCCCCTCACCCGCCGTTCGCCTCCCGCCCCCATCCGCCGTTTCACCACGCCATCACCCGCCGCTCCCGACGCTCGGCGGGCGTGGATGTAAGCCTGGTGCCCATCGAGGGCGTCGTTGTCACATTCATGACCAACGTGGGAACCGCGGGGGCCGGGGCAGGTGCGGCGGGGTCAGTCGGCGGTGTCGAAGTTGACCGAGCTGTAGGCGCGCAGCTTCCAGAGCTGATGCTCGCTGGTGATGGTCCTGATGGTGCCCGAGCGGGCCCGCATCACCAGGGAATGCGACATGGCGCCGCCGGCCCGGTACCTGACCCCGGCGAGCAGCTCGCCGTCGGTGATCCCGGTGGCGGCGAAGAACGCGTCCTCGGAGGCGACCAGATCGTCGGTGGTGAGCACCCGCGACAGGTCGTGCCCGGCGTCGAGAGCCCGCCTCCGCTCGGCGTCGTCGCGCGGGGCGAGGCGGCCCTGGATGGTCCCGCCCAGGCACTTGATGGCGCAGGCGGCGATGATGCCCTCAGGCGTGCCGCCGATGCCGAGCAGCAGGTCAACCCCGGTACCGTCGCGTGCAGCCATGATCGCGCCGGCTACGTCGCCGTCGGTGATGAGCTCGATACGTGCTCCCGCCGCGCGGACCTCGGAAATGAGGTCCGCGTGCCGCGGCCGGTCCAGGATGACCACGGTCACGTCCTGCGGCGAGCAGGCCTTGGCCTTGGCGACCTTGCCGATGTTGTGCGCGACTGGCGCCTCGATGTCCACCACGTCTGCCGCGGCCGGCCCGGTGACCAGCTTGGACATGTAGAAGACCGCGGACGGGTCATACATTGAGCCGCGCGCGCTGACGGCGAGCACGGAGATCGCGTTCGGCATGCCGTTGGCGGTCAGCCGGGTGCCATCGATCGGGTCCACCGCGACGTCGCAGGCGGGGCCGCTGCCGTCGCCCACCTCCTCGCCGTTGTAGAGCATCGGGGCGTGGTCCTTCTCGCCCTCGCCGATCACCACCACGCCGTTCATCGAGACCGTGTTGATGAGCGTGCGCATCGCGTGCACCGCGGCGCCGTCGGCACCGTTCTTGTCGCCCCGGCCCACCCACCGGGCGGCGGCCATGGCGCCGGCCTCGGTGACCCTGACGAGTTCCATCGCGAGGTTGCGGTCCGGCGCCTGCCGGGGCAGCTTCGGGGGCTCGATTACCGTGACCCCCGGCTCTCCTGGGATGCCGTCGGTCTCGTGATCTGTCATGGCCGGAGCCTTCCGTCAGAAACGAACACCTCAGAACGGCGCCGTGGGCTCGCTCGGCCCCGGCTCGTCCGCAGATGCCGCGGTCAGCCGGGCCCTGGCGCCTTCGAGCCACTCTGAGCAGATGGTGGCGAGCCGCTCGCCCTGTTCCCAGAGCTCTAGCGACTCCTCCAGGGTGAGCCCCCCGCTTTCAAGCCGCCGGACCACGTCGGCGAGCTGATCGCGCGCCGTCTCGTAAGGGACCGGGGAAGCAGCCTCCGTCACTGTGTCAACCTAGCCGGCCTGCCCTGGCCGGGCCTCAAGCTAAGGTCAGGCCCTGGCGCCCTCGTCCGCGGTGACCGGCAGCTGGTCCTCGGCGAACCGCACGGTGAGGCGTTCCCCCGGGCTGACGCCGGCGGCGCTGCGGACCACGCCCCCGCCCGGCCGCTGGACGATGGCATAACCACGCCGCAGGGTCGCCGACGGCGCCAGCGCGAGCAGCCGGGCCCGCAGGTGGCCCATGTCGTCGGCGGCGCGGTCGAGGTCGGCGGCCAGAGCCCGGCGGCCGCGCTCGGTCAGCGCGGTCACCTGCTCCTGCCGCCGGTCGACGTCGCGGACCGGGTCGGCGAGTACCGGGCGGGATCGCATAGCGTCCAGCCAGGCGCGCTCCCGGTCCAGCCTGCCCGCGACGATCCGGTAGGCGCGGGCGCGCAACTGGGCGATGAGGCGAAGCTGCTCGGTCACGTCCGGCACCACCCGGCGGGCCGCGTCGGTCGGCGTGGAGGCCCGGACGTCGGCGACCAGGTCGAGCAGCGGGGTGTCCTGCTCATGCCCGATCGCGCTCACCACCGGCGTCCGGCAGGCGGCCACCGCGCGAAGCAGTGTCTCGTCGGAGAACGGCAGGAGGTCCTCGATCGACCCGCCGCCCCTGGTGATGATGATCACATCCACGGCGGGGTCGGTGTCCAGCCGCGCCAGCGCATCGGTGACCTCGGTGACCGCGAAGACGCCCTGCACGGCTACCTGCTCGACCCGGAACCGCACCGCGGGCCAGCGCCTGGCCGCGTTTTGCTGCACATCCCGCTGGGCCGCCGAGTCGCGTCCGCAGATCAGGCCGATGCATCCGGGCAGGAACGGCAGCCGCCGCTTGCGTTCGGCCGCGAACAGCCCTTCGGCGGCCAGCGCGCGGCGCAGCCGCTCCAGCCGCGCCAGCAGCTCACCGATGCCCACGGCCCGGATCTCAAGCGCGGCCAGCGAGAACGACCCGCGCGCCACGTTGAACTCGGGCTTGGCCCACACCACCACGCGGGCGCCCTCACCGGGTGCCGGGTCCGCCGCGTCCAGCACGGTGCGAGCGCAGATCACCCGTACCGACACGGCGGCCACCGGATCCCGCAAGGTAAGGAACGCGGTGCTGCCGCGCTTGGTCAGCTCGGCGATCTGGCCCTCGACCCAGATCCGGCCCAGCCTGCCCACCCAGTCGCCGACCAGACGGAGCGCGGTGCGGACGGGAACGGGTGAGTCAGCGGAGGTCTGTAGCGGCATGGCAACACCACAATGGCACTGCGACCGTCCCGGAGGCGCGTTATCCGGCGCTGATCTTCGCCAGGCGCCGTTCGAGCATGGTGATCACCGGCTCCCGGCGCGCGTGAGCCTTCTCGTAGGCCAGCATCGCCTGGATCGTCGCCGCGTCGAGCACCCGCAGCCGGCCTCGCAGGGAGGCAAGCGAGAGGTCGTCGTAGCCGGGCAGCGGTGGCGCCCCGGGGGCCGGCTCCGCCGTTGCCGCCCGCGGCGCTGGCGCGGTCTTCGCGGCCTCCGTGGCCCGCGGGGCCTTCGTCACCGGCGGGGCCTTGGCAGCGGGCGTGACCTTGGTGGCGGGCTTAGCAGTGGCAGCGGCCTGCGCAGCGGGAGCGGTCTTCGCAGCGGGAGTGGCCTGCGCGGCCACCGGGCCCTGGGCGGCGGGCGCCTCGCGTACTGCTGAATGATCCGCGCCGGCGGGCTCGGTCCGTATGGTCCCGTTCCGTGGCGGCGCCGGGGGCCGCCGGTCCGAATGCAGGCCGGCTGGGGCTCGCGCCGGGGCCCAGTCCGGCGTCCAGGCCTGCTCGGCCGCCCGGGCGCGGACCTTGTCGGCGGTCAGCAGGATCTGGCCGATCCCCGCGAAGACCGCACGGAGCACGACCACGGGAGCCTCTTTGATGCGGTCGTTGACCTGCGGGATTGGCATAGCGGTTCTCCTGGCGTGCGGGCTGCGTCTGCACTGGCGGGCGTGCGCCGCTTGCGCGTGCGTGAGTTCATTGTCTCTTCCCGTCCCGTTCACCGCAGCAGGGGCCCGGGAGTTTGTACGGATAAAGTCCGGCCGGCGGCACCCGGTGGCGGGCTACGGGCCCGCCCGAGGGCTCGCTTACCATGAGAGGCATGCCTATCAAGACCCGGCGTGTCCTGCTAGCCAAGCCCCGCGGTTACTGCGCGGGGGTTGACCGGGCCGTGCAGACGGTCGAGGTGGCACTCGAGTTGTACGGCGCCCCGGTCTACGTGCGCAAGCAGATCGTGCACAACTCCCATGTGGTTGCCTCCCTGGAAGCCCGCGGCGCGATCTTCGTGGAAGAAGCCGGGGAGGTGCCGGAGGGCGCGGTGGTGGTGTTCTCCGCGCACGGCGTGGCGCCACAGGTCCGCGAGGATGCGCGCAAGCGCGGCCTGAACACCATCGATGCGACCTGCCCACTGGTCACCAAGGTGCACAACGAGGCGCGGCGGTTCGCCGCCCAGGGCTACGACATCCTGCTCATCGGGCACGAGGGGCATGAGGAGGTCGTCGGCACCACGGGCGAGGCACCCGCGAACATCCACCTGGTGGACGGCCCCGAGGAAAGCACGAGCACGCAGGTGCGCGACCCCGCCAAGGTCGCCTGGCTATCCCAGACCACGCTGTCGGTGGATGAGACACAGCAGACCGTTACCGCACTGCGGCAGCGGTTCCCGCTGCTGGTAGATCCGCCCAGCGACGACATCTGTTACGCCACGCAGAACCGGCAGGCCGCGGTCAAGGCCATCGCCAGCCAGTCGGACCTGGTCCTGGTGGTCGGCTCCACGAACTCGTCCAACTCGGTGCGCCTGGTCGAGGTGGCCCGCGACGGCGGCGCCGGGGCCGCGTACCTGGTGGACGACGCCTCGGCGCTTCGGCCCGAATGGTTGGAGGGCGTCAGCACGGTCGGGCTGACCAGCGGGGCATCGGTTCCTGAGGATCTGGTTGACGGCATACTCGCCCGGCTCGCCGACAGCGGCTTCGACCAGGTCGAGGAGGTCGAGGCGGTGCCGGAGCGAATGCAGTTCGCCCTGCCGCACGAGTTGCGCCGGGCCAAGGCGGACCGCGAGAACTAGGGCGTGCCCGCCCTGGAGCGCTGACCGGCAATCCTGCGCGGGATACCGGGCCGGCTATGGGCTGCTTTGTCTAGCTGAGCCGGTACTCCCGTCCCCAACTGGCCGGGCAACCAGCCGGTGGCGTGCCCCTGCTCGTTGCCCACGGTCGTCGAATTGGCTCTCAATCACCAGCTCTATGGCCACCAGCCAACCCTACGAACGGCGAGCCGCCGCCTGGCTGGCAACCGCCGTCAGCTGGAACGCAGTTCCCGGCGCAGTTCCCGGATGCACCCCGGCAGGCCGCGGATCCAGGTGATGACAATCGTGAGGAACATGCCCACGGCCAGCCACGGCGCCACGCTCGCCAGCGTGACCACGCTGCCCACGACGACGGACAGGAATAGGCCGCCCGGCACGGTCACCGCGCTGACGAGGATCACCGCGACCAGGAAAAGCAGCGGTGGGCTGACCACCACGGTCAGCAGTGCGGTGGCCGCGGCGTACCGCGCGGCGAGCACGCAACCGGCGACGAAGGCCAGCCCGGCCAGCACGGCCCAGCCCAGCCACGCTGCCAGCAGCAGGCCGATCAGGAACACCCCGGCCATGGTCAGCACGGCCCCGCGCCCGGTGAGCCGTGCTGCCGGGCCGGAAGCACGCTCGGGCGGGCTGCTGACGACTGCGGCCCCGGTGAGCACTGCTGCCGGATCGGCAGCCTGCTCGGGGCGCCCGCTAGGTAGCGGTGCCATTGGTGTGGGCCATGAGCAGCTCAGCCGGTGAGCGATCGGGGGCGGTAGCTTCGGTCAGTTCGGGTGGGCCCGTCGCCAGCCCGGCTGCCGGGGCAGGTGCCGCGGGCAGTTCGGACGGGGCAGTCTCTGCCGCGGGTGCGGGGACGACCGAGGCGGTCAGCTCCGGCGCGGACAGCATCCGGGTGGTCTCCTCGACGATCCGCGGTGCCGTCTGGCCGTCCTCGACCAGGCCGAGCTCTGCGAGCCGGCGGGCGCTCACCAGCACCCGGCTCTCCAGGGAGCCGACGGTCTGGTTGTAGGCGGTCACCGCGCCGGTGAGCGCCTTGCCCACCCGGTCCATGTGCTGGCCGAGACCGGAGATGCGCTCGTAAAGCTCCCGCCCCGCCTCGAAGACCGCCCTGGCGTTCTCCGACAGCGCCTCCTGCTGCCAGGCGTACTGCGCGGTGCGGAGCAGCGAGACCAGGGTCGTCGGGGTGGCGATATGCACCCGGCGGGCCACGGCATGTTCCAGCAGGCCGGAATCGTGCTCCAGCGCCGGGGCGAGGAACGCCTCGCCGGGGATGAACAGCACCACGAACTCCGGTGCCGTCGGCAGCGCGGCCCAGTACGCCTTCGCGGCCAGCCGGTCCACATGCTCGCGCAGATGCCGGGCATGCGCGGCGAGCCGGGTTTCGCGCACGGTCTGGTCGGTGGCCTCGGCGGCTTCGAGGTAGGCCGCGAGCGAGACCTTGGAATCCACCACGATGTGCTTGCCGCCGGCCAGGTGGATAACCATGTCCGGGCGCAACTGCCCCTCGGCGGCGGCCGTGGTCACCTGCTCGTCGAAGTCGCAGCGGGCGCTCATGCCCGCAAGCTCGACCACGCGGCGGAGCTGCATCTCACCCCAGCGGCCCCGGGCCTCGGGCCGGCGCAGCGCGGTGACCAGCGCCTGCGTCTGGTGCTTGAGCTCATCGGAGCTGCGCCGCGTGATGGTCATCTGCTCGGCCAGTGCGGCGTGCGACGCGGCGCGCTGCGTGTCCGACTCACGCAACTGCGCCTCCACCCGGGTCAGGGTCTCCCTCAGCGGCCCGACCAGGCCCTCCACGGCGGCCTTGCGGGTCTCCAGTTCACCCGCGGCCCGGGCGTTCGCGGCGCTGAACCGCCCCTCGGCCATCTCCAGGAACCGGCGGGCGCTCGCGTCCAGGGCCTGCGCGGACAGTGCCTGGAACCGCTCTGCGAGCTGCCCGTCGACCAGGGCCGTCCGCTGCTCGGCGGCGCGGACGCGCTCGTCGGCGGCGCTCGCCCGGGCCGCCAGGTCGGCCGTGGCGCCCGCCTCCCGGTTCCGCGCCACGAGGAAGCCTATGACCGCCCCTAGCAGCAGGCCGATGACCAGCGTGAGCAGTGAGATCACGGTCATGTCGCCATACTTGCAGCAAGCGATGACAGTTCCCATTCGCCACGCGGGCCGTCGGCCCGGGCGGCGTGCGGCCTGCGGAGTGCCCCGGAATCCGCCCGCTGACGGAACCCCGCCCGTGCCGGCCTTGTGCACACCCCGGAACCCGCCGGGCCCCGGGGAACCCGCTCGCGCCGGTAGCGCAGCGCTTCCCGGGTACCCCCGGAGACCGGTCAGGTCAGGTCGGCGCGATCACTTCGTCAGCGTAATGAGGACAAATTCGCCAGAGCCCGTGGCGGCCACCTTGAGCGTTCCGGTCAAGATCGTGCTGGCCTTGAACTGTGTGCTGCTGCTCCACGAGGCTCCGAAATAGGTCGTGGACTTCTGGGTGTAGGTCTTGCCGTCCACGGCGCAGGTCTCGCTGCCTGACGTAACCGTCTTGGCGCCGGAGATCACGCCCGTGCCGGTGACCATGCCGGACGCCAGGCCCTTGACGGTCAGCGATTTCGCCTTCGAGTTGAACACCGGCGCCGTGGCCTGGACCTCCGCGCCGTCGGTGCGGGTCGCCCCGGCCGGGGCCGAGAGGGACACCTTCCTGGTCACGTCCGAGAAGTGCACCAGATGCCCGGGCATGCCCGCGGCGATCCCTGCCGCGATGGGCGCGGTCGGCGCGCCGCCGAGCCCGCCGCCCCACGAGGCGAAGCTGCACGCGACCGGCGGCACGCATGCCGCGTCGACCTGGAGCGAGTTCGGCGTGCTGAACGTGGCCTTCGCGTCGCTGAGCTTCAGCCCTTTCAGCCCGGTGGTGAGCGTCACCGAGCCGGTGAGAGTGCCGAGGTAGTCGGTCTCGCTGCCGGACGAGCAGGTCCCCGCGGTGTGGGAGGTCGGCTTGTAGGACAGGTTCAGCGAGGCGACCGGGGACAGGTCCGAGTGGGAGTTGATGGTCGCGGCTCCCGTGGTCTTGTTCACGGTGAAGTCGGCACCCGGCATCTGCATGCCCCAGTCGTGGATCTCGGTGCCGCTCAGGTGCGGGGTTTCGATGAGCACATCGATGATCACCGGGCCGCCCGAGGAGCCGCCGATCAGCGACACGTTCAAGCTCCAGGTATGGCCGCCGGAGGTGATGCCCACGGTGCCGGCGGTGAGGAAGTAGCTCAGGTTTGTCGCCGCCGAGGCCGGCGCGGCTGCGGCACCGAGCGTGGCCAGGGACAGCGTCACGGCGGTGGCCGCGCCGAACAACCGACGCGCCGTCCGCCCGCGGCGGATCACGGCACGGACCGGCTCATGCCTGTGTTTCACGACAACCTCCCCACTCGCATGACTACTGCTCACGCGTATCTCAGCAGAACGGTCTGTAGCGGGGAAGCGGTGATTTCGTGGTCTCCAGCTGGCCCTAGACTGCCCGGGTGAGCTTGTCCATCGGCATCGTCGGCCTGCCCAACGTCGGGAAGTCCACCCTGTTCAACGCGCTCACCAGGGCGAGCGCGCTGGCCTCGACCTATGCCTTCGCGACCATCGAGCCCAACGTGGGCATCGTGGGCATCCCCGATCCGCGCCTCAAGGTGCTGGCGGAGCTGAGCGAGTCAGCCAAGACCATCCCGGCCACGGTCCGGTTCACCGACATCGCCGGACTGGTCAGCGGCGCGTCCGAGGGGCAGGGGCTGGGCAACCAGTTCCTCGCGCACATCCGGGAGACCGACGCGATCTGCCAGGTGGTGCGCGTGTTCGACGACCCGGACGTGAGCCACGTCGACGGTGACGTAGCCCCGGCGCGCGATGTGGAGACCATTTCCACGGAATTGATGTTGGCGGACCTCCAGACGCTGGACAAAGCCTTGCCCCGGCTCGCCAAGGAAGTGAAGTTCGCCAAGGATGCAGAACGGCTTCGCGTGGCCGATGCCGCCGCGGTTGCACAGCGGCTGCTCAACCAGGGGACTACGTTGTCGCAGGGCGCGGCAGCAGCCGGCATCAGGCTCAGTGACCTGCGCGAACTGCAACTGCTAACGGCCAAGCCGTTCCTGTACGTATTCAATACCGACATGACAGGCCTGGCCGATGAGCAGCGGAAAGAGCTCACCGCCCTGGTGGCGCCCGCAGAGCCGATCTTCCTTGACGTCAAGACCGAGGCTGAGCTCGCGGAACTGCCCGAGGACGAGGCGACCGAGCTCGCCGCCGAACTCGGGCTCGGCGAGCCGGGGCTGGACCGGCTGGCCAAGGCCGGGTTCGCCGCGCTCGGGCTGACCACATTCCTGACCACCGGGCCGAAGGAAACCAGGGCCTGGACGATCCGCGTCGGGGCGACGGCGCCCGAGGCGGCCGGGGTGATCCACAGCGACTTCCAGCGCGGATTCATCAAGGCCGAGATCGTGTCCTACGACGACCTGGTCGCCGCCGGGTCGATCACCGCCGCGCGCGCCGCAGGGAAGGCCCGCATCGAGGGCAAGGAGTACGTCATGCAGGACGGCGACGTGGTCGAGTTCCGCTTCAATGTGTAACCGGGGCGGCTGGAGTTCCGGGTTCGCTGCGCCGGAACGGGGGATATCACCAGGTATGCAGCTCAGGATCCGGTGTGCGGGATGGCGCAGTTTATCTGACGTGGAGTCACCGGGAGCTGACGTCCTGTGACGGGTAACTCGGACATTAGGGCTGTTTTAGTGGCATCTGCCCTGATCAGGCAGCAATGTCCGCGGAATCTTAAGACCACGGTGGCGCGTCTGTGCTGCCGCCAACGGCAGCGGTGGCAGGCGTGCGAGGTGGTGAAAGCCCTGCCGAGCAGCGCGTTTTGACGCAGAATGGTGCCAGCGGACACGGAGAGCACTGCATGTCATAGCAGTGCGTGCGCAGGAGCGAGGCGGAGGTGCGATGGTTCGGAGGTCGACCGTTGATCGCAGTCCGCAACCAGATCTGTACAGCGCGGACTACGATCCGGGGGCCGGAAGCCAGCAGGCTGGCACCGGCAAGCGACCGCGATCCGGCCCCGGCTGGCGTGGCGCCGGCGGCCGATGGCTGGTCTGGACGTTCCGCGTGGTGGTCTGGGCGGTCCTGCTCATCATCGGCTACCGCGGCGTGACGGCGATCATCCTGAACGAGACACCGCCCAGTCAAGCACCCGTCGCCCCCGTCGCGTCGGCCCCGGGCTTCCCGGCCCAGGAGGCGAGCGCGTACGCGCTCCAGTTCGGCCAGATCTACCTGAACGCCAGTCCGGGGACGGCCAGCCAGCGCGCCAGCGACCTGGCGCCGTTCCTGCCGCCCGGCGCCCCCGATCCGCAACTTGGCTGGAACGGAGGCGGCTCGCTGGCTCTCCAGTCCGAGCAGGTCGCGGGCGTACGGGTGGAGGACGCCCAGCACGCGGTGGTCACCCTGCTGGCCCGCGTGAACGGCAAGATGATGGAGCTGGGCGTGCCGGTCTACGCCGCCGCGGGAGGTCTGGGGATCTCCGGGGAGCCTGCGTGGCTGCCGGCGCCGAAGCCCGTCGCGGCGCCCGCGCCGGCGTCGGTCAATACCGACAGCGCCGCCGAATCGGAGCTCATGAGGCAGCTTCCCGCCTTTTTCACGGCCTACGCGAGCGGGGAGCAGTCCACCCTCGGCCGATTCCTGGCGCCAGGAACTTCGGTGACCGGCCTGGGCGGCTCCGTCATGCTCGGTTCTGTCACTGGCGTGACGGCACCGGTCGGCGGCACCGTCCGTCACATTGTTACTACCGTCGTCTGGGAAATCCCCGGGGCCCCGGCAAAGGGAACGCGAGCGGGAAACACGACGGCCAACCTCGAGATGACCTATGCGCTGACCATTGTGAGGCAGCATGGTACCTGGTATGTCCAGAGCATTGCCCCATCTACTCAGGCCGGGGGGCAACCGTGACCTCGCCCCGGGTTGACTGTGCTGCGACGCTCCTCACAGGCATTCCCCCCAACCCCGGAGTAGGACGATGTCGTTCCATTCGCTGATCGTGGCGGCTCCCCTGTCACTCAACACGTCCGGCCTGGTGTCGTACTTGCAGGGTCTCTTTGGCCCGTTGTTCCTGGGGATCGTCGGAATCGTAGCGCTCTTCTTCCTGTTCACCCGCGAGATCATCCGGTTCGTCCAATTCGTTGTCCTTGCCGTCGCGATCGCTGTGATCTTCTACACCCCAAGCATCGTGCAAACGCTTGCGCAGGGGATCGCGAAGGCACTGGGCGTCCACTGATCTCCGTTCGGGCGTAAGGAGAGCGACTGGTGGAGCTGCCCACCTATACGAGCATCTGGCGGATTGAGAAAAGGCTGTACAAGCTCTACGATTTCCGCCTGCCAATGCCGCTGCCCGTCGGGCAGATCGCAGTCTTCACCGCCATTACGGTGCCCTACATAGTTCTTCTTACGCTGTTCGGGCTGCCGTTCAACCACAATTTGTTCTGGCTGTATGTGCTGCCGCCCGGCTTGCTCACGTGGCTGGCGACCCGGCCGGTGCTGGAAAGTAAACGCCTGCCCGAACTGCTCATCTCCCAGATGCGTTACCTGGGGGAACCGTCCACTTGGTGCCGCATGGCGCCATTGGCCGAGAAAGACCAGGTCCTGGTGTTCAGCCGGGTGTGGCGGCGGGCCAGCGTCGCAGCCACGGCCGAGGTTGCCCAGGCCGAGATCGCCAGCGCCGAGCAGGCCGTCGGCGAGCTGCCGGCGACCGCGAGGCCCGCGTTGCCGGTCGCGACCCCGGTGGCGCGACCGGTCCCGGCGCAGGCCGCGACCGCGGATCCCGTCCCCGCGCGACCGTCCCGGGGCCGCCAGGCGCAGGGCCGGCTGGTCCGGCAGCGGCAGGTTCCGGAACGGCTGGCGCCGGAGGGCCCCCCGGCCGCGCAGGAGGGGGCTCCGGCTGCACCGCCACGGGACGAGCGGGTCCGGCAGGCCGCCGCCGAGCTGTGGCAGAACCGTTGGGCGCGTGCGGCGGGCTTGTCGCGCCTGCCTTCGGCACCGGGGGAGCCGGGGGCACCAGACTCGGTCAGGCCGCCCGGGCTGGCCGGGGAGGCGCAGGGAACCCCGGTCGATGGTGCCGGCTGGGGCAAAGACGCGGCCGCGCGAACCTGGCGGGATCCGGGCCTGGCCGGACCGGCTGGCAAGGGCCGTCACGCGGCGCCGGCCAGGCCGTCCGCGCCGGTCGGTTATGCCGCGAGCGGGGGTGCGCGGCCAGGGAATCCGGGCACGAGCGGCCTGGTCACCAATGGCCTGGTCACCAATGGCCCGGTCACTGGTGGCCCGGTCATCGGCGGTGTGGGCCAGCCGTCCAGGGATTCGGGGAGTAGCGGGGATGCGGGCACCGGCTGGCCGATGGTCGGTTACGGCACGGCCGCGAGCGCCCGGCCCGCTGATACGGCTGGGAGCGCCCGGCCTGACGATCGGGTCAAGGATTCGGGTTCTGGCCAGAATGACGGCCAGGGCCGTCATGCCGGCCCAGGCGCGGACGAAGGTGCAGGTCGGCCCGCGGGCACGGGCTGGCCGACCGGCTATCGGGCCGACGCGAGCGCACGGCCAGGCGCACCGGCGGGGCCTATCGGCAAGACACCCGGCCGGGTGCCAGGAAAGTCGGCTCCTGCGCCTTGGCCGGGAAGATCAGAGCCAACGGCAGCCAGACCGGAGGCCTCAGCTTCGGCTGGACTGGGAACGTCGCCGGCCGGGCCGGGAACGCCTGCAGCCGCTGCGCCGGGAATGTCGGCGCCTGCAGGGCTGGGAAGGCCTGCAGTTGCTGGACCAGGGACGTCGGCGGCCGGGCCGGGAATGTCGGCGCCCGCTGGGCCGGGAACGCCTGTAGCGGCTGGGCCGGGAATGTCGGCGCCCGCTGGGCCGGGAACGCCTGTAGCGGCTGGGCCGGGAATGTCGGCGGCCGGGCCAGGGACGGCGGCAGCGGCGGCTGGGCCGGGAATGTCGGCGGCCGGGCCAGGAACGTCGGCTCCTGCTGGGGCGGGAACGCCTGCAGCGGCTGGATCAGGGGCCTCTGCGTGGACGGGCCTGAGAACACCGCCGGTGACCACCGGCGCGGGAATGCCGCCGGTGACGGCCGCACCGGGTGGTACCGGGCCACAGCGGCCCGAGCAGCCTCCCGCCCCGGAGTCCGCGGCCACCTCGGAAACGACCGCCACCTCGGAAACGACCGACACGGAAACGCCCGCTCCGGAAGCACCAGCCCTGGAAGCACCAGCCCTGGAAGCACCATCTGCCCAGGAACCTCCCGCTCCGGAGGCACCTGCGGTGCAGCCTCCACCGCGGCCTGCTGCCCCGCGCCGGCCCGCGCCGGTGGTGATCGTCCCGGCACAGCGGTCCCTGGCAGGCCCGCCGCCGGCCACCCCGGCCCGGCCGCAGCCGACTCCCGTGGAGCGCGCGCTGAGCGGTCCCGGGGACCGGCGCACCACGGGCTGGCGCAGCCACGTCACCGTGGTTCCCGGCGGGCGCGGCCCGGGACGCCCCGACCACGTCAAGGAGGCCCGGGCGCGGGCCGTGCTGCCGCTGGACCGGCCGCGGCTGGTCGTGGTGCTCGGCTGCACGGTGGGCGCGGGCCAGACGGTGACCACGCTCATGCTCGCCGACCTGCTGGCCGGACTGCGCGGAGAGCCCGTCGCTGCGCTCGACCTGAACCCCGGGCCCGCCTCGCTCACCGAGCTTGCCCGCGTCCCGGCGATCACCGTGAGCGCCTTGCTGGCCGACCGGGCACCGGGCGCTCACGCGGCGAACGCCGGGCACCGCAGCCCCGCCCCCGCCCGCGGCGCCGCCGCGCGTGGGGCCCGCACCCGGGGCCGCCTGGACGTGATCTCCCAGGACGCGGCGCCCGACGGTGGCGCGGTGCTGCCGAACCTGCAGCACGACCGGCTGATCAGCGTCCTGGCATCTCGGTACCTGCTCACGTTCGCGGATCCGGGCGCCTCGGCGGTGGCCAAGCTGCTGGGCGAGGCCGGGCAGCTTGTCCTGGTCGCTCCGGCCAGTCCCGATGCCGCCCAGGCGGTCTCCATGACCTCGGAATACCTCGCCGGTCATGGCCACGCCGCACTGGCCAGGCACTCCATTGCCGTGCTGAACGGGGTCAGCCAGCGCAGCGTGCGCCATGCCGAACAGGCCGAACGCGTGCTGCGGGGCAGGTGCCGGGCCATCGTCCGGGTGCCCTGGGACGACCACCTGGCCGAGCCGCAGGCCGAACGCGGCATCAGGGACAGCCTGGAGGCCGCGGACGGCCCGCCGAGGCTGGCCAGGTTGCGCCCGGCGGTACTGCAGGCCTACACCGCGCTGGCCGGGGTGCTGGTGAGCTCGCTCGCGGATGACCCGGTGCGGCGCAGGGCAGCGCGGTGACCGCGCGCACCCGTCGGCGCAGCCGGATGAGCGTCCGTTACTTCGACGATTCCATCCTGCTGACCGAGACACATGCCTGGGCCTACTACCGGCTGCCCACGCACGCCTACGAGTTCACCACCCCGGCCGAGCGGGAGGCGCTGGCCATCAACATCACGGTCGCGATGGCCACGATCCGGTTGCCCGAGGCAGAGGTGCACCTGCGGGTGGCGCACCGGTCCTACCCGGCCGCGCAGTGGGCGGCGCGGCTGGACGCCACCTCGGACGGCGGCCCCGGCTGGCGTGACTACCTGGACGAGATGTACCGGCACGTGTGGGCGAAGGACTTCTGGTCCAAGGAGGTCTACCTGGGGGTGCGGCTGGGCCAGCGGGGGATGCGGGCGCAGCTGTCCGGCGGGATGTTCTCCCAGTTCATCAACGCCTACCGCTCCAGCGAGCAGGCACTCGGGCTGAACGACGAGGCGGTCTCGGCCGCCGAGATCGCCAAGTGGACCGACCAGGCCGAGCGGCTGGGCCGGGCCCTGTCCGGGAGCGCGCTGCGTGCCCGGCACGCGACCAGCGAGGAGATCGCCTGGCTGTTCCGGCACGCCCTGTCGGGGACGGCGGGGGATCCGCCCGGCTCGGCGGTGCGGCGGCGTACCTGGGGCGCGGGGGAGATCGAGGCGCTGCTTGAGGGGCAGGTGCACAACGGCAGGACGCTGCTGCACACCGAGCAGCCCGAGGGCGAGTCGTGGACGGCGTTCTTGTCGTTCTCCCGGTTCCCCGACGTGATGAGCTTCCCCGACGGCGAGCCGTGGCTGCACTTCGCCGACTCGCTGCCCTTCCCGGTCGAGATCAGCTCGCGGATGAAGCTCATCTCCCCGGCCAAGGCGAGCAAGGACGTGGGCCGGCGGCTCGCCCACGCCAGGGACATGGACGCGCACATCCGGGAGGCCGGGGTCGATCTGCCGCTGGCACTGGCCGAGCAGCTTGAGGCCGCCCGGATGCTGGAGCACGGCATCACCAAGGAACGGCTGCCTTTCGTCTATGGCTGGCACCGGCTGTCGGTGGCCGCGCCGACCAGGGAACTGTGCCAGCGCCGGGTGGAGGCGCTGGTCGAGCACTACCGCGACATCGGCATCGATGTGGTCAATTCCACTGGCGACCAGTTCAGCCTGCTGCGCGAGTCGCTGCCCGGCGAGCGGGTGCACCTGTCGTCCTACGTGCAGCGCCAGCCGCTGTACACCATCGCCGGCGGGGTACCGACCGCCACCGTCGCGCTGGGCGACATGCCCGCAGGCGGCACCGTCGGGCACGCGGGCGTGACCGAGAACGGCGAACAGGACCGGGGCTGGGTCGGCCCCTACATCGGGGAGACCATGGGCCGGGTCCGCTCCATCGTCCACTTCGACCCGCTGCTCGCCGCGGTCCGCAACCGCCCCACCGCGGTGGCCATCACCGGCGAGCCCGGGGGCGGCAAGACCACCCTGGCCCTGCTGCTGATTCTGCAGCTCGCACTGCGCGGGGTGACGATCGCGGTGATCGACCCCAAGGGGGACGTCGAGCCACTGGTCGACGTGCTGCAGGCGCGGGGCCGCAAGGCGCGGGTGCTGCCGCTCGGGTCGGCCGCGCCCGGGCTGCTTGACCCGTTCTCCTTCGGCGACGACCTCGCCGCCCGGCGCACCATGGCCACCGAAACGCTGCGGCTGCTGCTGCCGAGGATGTCGGAAGAGCGCGAGAGCGCGATGATCCAGGCCGTGGCCGCGGTGGCCGCCCGGGAGAAGCCCAGCCTGGGCGGGGTGGTCCGGCACCTGGAGGCCTCCTCCGACCCGGCGTCGAAGAACCTGGGTGCGGTGCTGCACTCGATGTCGGAGATGCGGCTGGCCCGGCTGTGCTTCTCGCCGACCGCCGGGCAGCGGATCGACGCCGAGGGCTGGACCACCGTGTTCACCCTGGCCGGGCTCACCCTTCCGGACGCCAGCGTGAACCGGGAGGACTTCTCCTACGAGCAGCGGCTGTCCGTCGCCCTGCTGTACCTGGTCTCCCAGTTCGCGCGCAGGCTGCTGAACGGGATGGACCGGCGCATGCCGAAGGCCATCTTCCTGGACGAGGCCTGGGCGATCACCTCGACCCCGGAGGGGGCGAAGCTGGTCCCCGAGGTGTCCAGGATGGGCCGGTCCCGCAACACCGCACTGATCCTGGTCTCCCAGAACGCCGGTGACCTGCTGACCGAGCAGGTCACCAACTGCATTTCCTCGGTGTTCGCGTTCCGGTCCTCCGAACGGGTCGAGGTGGCCAACGTCATGGCGCTGCTCGGGGTGGAGGCCTCCGCCGAGCACCAGGCCGTGCTGCGCGGCCTGGGCAACGCGGAATGCATTTTCCGCGACCTGGAGGGCCGGGCGGGCCGGATCGGCATCGACCTCATCTCCGAGGAGATGCAGCACTGGCTGGACACCAACCCCACCCGGGCCCGGCCCGGAGAGCCCGCGCCGGGCGCCGCGGGCGCCAGGCATGCCCGGGCCGAGCCGGGGCACGGTGACGCCACACCGGCAGGCCCGCAGTCCACCGGGGAGGCGTCAGGAACCGGGCCGCCCGCGGGCGTGGCGGGGCCGGCCCCTTCGTCCGGGCACACACGGGAAAACCAGCCGCTGACGGGCGGCGTACCGGATGCCCGGCCGCCGGGAGATCCAGCGCGGGGGACACAGGCTGCCCCGGGTGAGTTACGCCGGTACAAGCCGCTCCCGGGCGGGCCCCCGCATTGATCGGGAAACCTGATATGCCATCGCCCCAGGTCATCCCCCATGTCGCTGACTTAGCCAACTCCACGAGGTCCGGAGACCCGGATATGCCGACGTCGCCCCCGAAGTCCCCGCACGCCCCGCAGTTCCTGAAGTCACCGCAGCCCCGGCAGGCCCCGCGGCCGGGCCGCCGGATCCGGCATTGCGGCCGTGTCGCCGCCCGCCCGGCCTGGCGCGCGCTGCTGCTGGCCGGTGCGGTAGTGGCGATGCTCGGCATGCCGGCGGTGGCCCAGGCGGCCGTCAGCCCCGCCCGCGCCGCAGCCCCGGCCAGCCTCGTGCTCCCGGCCGCCACCACGCTCCCGCCCGGCCCGGCGGGCCTCGCCAGCCCGGCCGGTGCCGCCCTCCCCGCCAGCGCCGTGGCCACCACCGCCGTCCAGGTCCCGGCGCAGCCGGCCGCCCCGTCCAGCGGGATCTGCTCGGTTCCGGGGATCGGTGACATCGGCGGCCTGCTCGGGTTCTGCGCGGCCGGGTCCAGCGGCATCGTCGGCGACCTGAACAACATCTGCCAGCCGTCCGTGCCCACCCCCGAGCCCGCCACCGGCGGTATCGACGCCCTGATCCGGCCGCCGGCCGGCACCGGCGGTACCGGCGGCACCGGCAAGCCCACCCTGTACGACAGCTACGGCATGGCCGGGCAGTCCTGGGCCGCCTTCGACCTGCAGTGCAGCGATATGGCCTCCCTGGTGGGGAACAACATCGCCGGGGTGGTGTTCGACGCGGCCAAGGCCCTGGACCGGGTCACCATCACCGTGTACCAGTCGGCCGCGGGCGAGGGCATCCTGTCCTGGCTCACCAGCGCGGTGGACCGGCTGGTCACCAGCCTCGGCAACGCCATCTACTTCCCCTACCTGGCGCCGGTGGTGATCCTCGGCGCGATCTGGCTGGCCTGGCAGGGACTGATCCGCAAGAGGGCAAGCCGCACCATCGAGGGCACCCTTTGGATGGTGCTCGCGTGCGCCATCGCGATCTGGCTCATCGGCAGGCCCGCGGACTTCACCGGGGCCGGCAAGGCCGTGTCCAACGGCATCAGCCAGGCGCTCAACGTGGCGTTCGCCAAGCTGCCCGCGCCGCACCAGAGCAATTGCGTCCCGGTGAGCAACGGCGACCCGCAAACGCCGCCGCAGGCCAACTTCAACTTCTCCAACGGGAACACCATCGTCGACGCCAACGCCAACGAACTGTGGACCGTGCTGGTCTGCAAGCCCTGGCTGATCGGCGAGTTCGGCACCACCGCCTACGCCGTCGGCAAGGGCAAGCCGACCGTCGTCAACAGCTACGGGCGGCAGTTGCTCTGGGCGCAGGCGATCGCCGCGAACGAGAAACCCACGGCCAGCGTCATCCAGGCCAAGGAGGATGCCTACACCGGCCTGGCGTCCTCGCTGAAACAGAAGGATCCCGGCGCGTACGCCCTGTTCCAGGGCAAACAGTGGACCACCCGGCTGGAGATCGGGTTCGCGGCGCTGTTCGCCGCGCTGCTCGCGGGCGTGCTCGTGCTGCTCATCGCGATCACCTTGATCATGCTGAAGCTCGGGTTCCTGCTGCTGCTTATCGCGGGACCGTTCTTCCTCATCGTGGGCACCCATCCGGGCTTCGGCCGGGTCATCGCCCTGCGCTGGGGTGAGCTGCTGGTCGGGGTGCTGCTCAAACAGGCGGCGATCGCGATCGTGCTGTCCGTGCTGCTTTACACCTACTCGCTGATCATGGGCACCAGCGACGCGGTGCTGCCGTGGGCGCTGAAGATCCTGATGATCTCCCTGGTCACCGTGGCGGTGTTCATCTACCGCAAACCGTTCACGCACCTGTTCTCCGCGGTCGGCTACGGCGTCATCGGCTCCCGGGAGCAGGCCGACACCCAGCTCGCCCGGGCAGGGAGCACCGCGGCCCGCAACACCCGCGACGCGGCCACCGTCGGGGTGCCCGGGTTCGCCGCCTACCGTGCGGCCCGCTGGGCGCGGCGCAACCCGGCCCAGGCGGCCGGCGTCGCCGCGCAGGTCGCGACGGCGGGCACGGCGGGTGCCCTGGCCGGTGCCGCGGCCGCAGGCAACGGGAGTGCGCAGGGCGCGGCCGCCGAGGCCGGTGCCGCGGCCGCCGAGACAGGCGAAGCTGCCGCAGGCGACCGCACCGTCAGCCCCGGTTCCGGTGCCGCCGCGATGGGGCGGGCCAGGGCCGGGGTGAACGGCGCAGCGGGCCGCACCCCGCCGCCGCTGGACCTGCCGCCGCGGTCCGAGGAGGGCACCACGCGGCCGGCGTCCGGCTGGGCCAAGACCGGCAGCAACGGCCCCCTCGTCGTGCCCTCACAGTCCAGGGCCAGGGGGCCGGGCTCCGCGAGCCAGCCCGCCGGCGGAGCACAACAGCAGCCCGCCCGGTCCGGTGCCCCCGGCCCGTTCGGCGGCGGCAGCCACCCCGGCGGCTACTCGCGCGGCGGCGGCCAGTCCGGCGGCGGTTATTCCGGCGGCGGCCAGTCCGGTGGAGGCTATTCCGGCGGCTACTCCGGTGGCGGCCGGTCTGGCGGCGGCCAGTCCGGGAACGAGCGGGCCCCGGCACGGGCGGCTTCCGCGCCCCCGCCCCGCTCGGCGGCATCCCGCGCGGCACCGCCCACGCGCCGGACGGCCCCGCCCGCCGCGCCCCGGGCCGCGTCTCACCCGCCGCCACCGGCCGCCCCGGGGGCGGGCTCACCGGCGGCCGGCAACGGCAGCCGTGGTGACGGGCCAGCCGGGCCGACCCCGTTCTGGCTGCGCCCGCTGCGGCGCCGGAAGTAGCGCAGCGGCGATGGATCTCACATCGGCCCAGCGCAAGCTCGTCTTCGCCGGAGTCGTTCTTGTCCTCGCCGCGCTGGGCGCGTTCCTGATCATCCCCGCCACGCTGGGCCGGAGCAACAGTACCGGGCACGGCCGGGCCGTGGGGCTCAGCACACCGCTGTCCGGGACCTCACCGTCCCCCGGCCCGGGCAGCCAGCCGGCCACGGCCCCCGGCGGCCTGGGCTCCCCGCCGCCGCCGACGGGTACCGGGCCGGACATCTACGCCTGGCTGCCGTTCAGCCAGGCGGGCCTGGCCGCGGCCGTGGACCTGGTGCACAAGTTCGCGGCCGCGTACGCCAGCTACACCTACACGCAAAGCCCGGCCAGTTACGAAAGGCAGTTCGGCGGCCTGGCCACCACTCAACTGGCGGCCGTGCTGGCGCGCGGCTTCGCCACGCCAGGCGTGGCCCAGATAAGGACGCAGCAAAAGCAGATCGCCACCGGCTCCGGGCGGATCACCGCCATCCGCGGCTTCGGGTCCAACAACATCACCTTCGTCGTCGCGATCACCCAGAAGGTCGCCGGTACCAAGGGCACCAAGCAGACCACCACCAGCTACGCCGTCACGGTGACCGGTGCGGCAACAACCTGGCAGGTGGAAGACCTGGAACTTGCTTCGGCGGGGAACACGTGACCTGGCAGGCCAGCTGGCGCGTGTCGGGGCGTACTGCAGCGGTAGTCGCCATCGGCATGGTCGGCCTGCTCGTGCTCGGCCTCGCGCTCGCCGGCGCGGGCATCACCGGCGGCAGCATGCTGTTCGCCGCCGGCCAGGGCTGCGGCGCCGGCGGCGGCGCCGTGGTGACCGCGGCGGTCCAGCCGGCCCCGAGCAAGGCCGCTGGAACCGCCATTCCCGCCAACTACCTGCACCTCTTCCAGCAGGCGGGGCACACCTACGGGGTGCCCTGGGCGATCCTGGCCGGGATCAGCGAGGTGGAGTCCAACGACGGCCGGTCCACCCTGCCCGGCGTGCACAGTGGGGCGAACGCGTTCGGCGCGGCCGGGCCGATGCAGATCGGCATCGGCGGCGCGGCGGGGAACACCTGGGGCGGCGCGCCGGTCCACCCGGCCGGTGAGCAGGTCAGCGGGGTCGCCACGGACGGCAACGGGGACGGCGTCGCCAGCGTGTACGAGCCGGCCGACGCGATCGGCGGCGCCGCGAAGTACCTGCTGGAGCACGGGGTGCTGACCAACCCGAGTGGCGCCATCTTCGCGTACAACCACCTCACCTCCTACGTGCAGGCGGTGCTGCACTGGGCCGGGGTGTACGCCGGCGGCGGCTTCACGGTCACCGCGGCCGCTCCCGGGCCGCAGGCCTCCTGCCAGCCGGGCACCACCAGCATCACGGTGCCGAACCAGACCGTGGCCGCCGTGATCGCTTTCGCGCGGCAGCAGATCGGCAAGCCCTACCTGTGGGGCGGGACCGGGCCGGACGCGTTCGACTGCTCCGGGCTGATGATGATGGCCTACCGGTCGGCCGGCATCGACATCCCGCGCACCTCGGAGGTGCAGTGGCTGTGGGGCCCCCAGGTCCAGCCGGGTCACGAGGAACCCGGTGACCTGGTGTTCTTCGCCGGCTCCGACGGCACGACCACCTCGCCGGGCCACGTCGGCCTGGTCATCGGGCACGACCTGATGATCGAGGCGTACGCGACCGGGTTCCCGATCCGGATCTCGCCCTTCGGTACCAGCAAGGCGGCCCCCGGCGACACGAACCCGGTCGGGTTCACCCGCCCCTGGGCGCACTCGGGCGTGACACTCACCAGCCAGACCGCCGGTGGCTGAAACTCACAGTTGGCCATCTCGCCCATCCGTGAGATAGACGAGGTCGTCGGTCAGCGTTGTGACGTGCTCGACGAGCAGCCCGAGCCCCTCGGCGATAGCGTCAAGGCGCTTGGCCACCGGAAGCTTCGCCTGATGCGTGCCGTCTGTCATCGCCGTCGCGCTCACCGGGCCGGCGGATGGCATCCACCCGCCGGGCGTCATTCCCACAGGCCGCAGGCTTGCCGGTCCTTTGTTGCCGGTGAGCGGCTGGTGCGCTAGGCCGTGGACCAGTGGTGCCCGTTCCAGTGGAGCACCTGGTCCCCGCTAAAGTCGAACCCGACGGCCCAGCAGTTCGCAGACGAGGTGCAGGCGATGGCCTGCAGGCTGGGACTTTCGCCCTGGGCCGGGCTAGGCATCGTGACGTAGGACCACGTGTGCCCGTTCCAATGCACGGCTTCGTTCACCGTGCTCCCCAAGGGGAAGAAATGGGGCCCGACGGCCCAGCAGTCCGCAGCCGAGGTGCATGCGACACCGCCAAGACCACGCGGGTCAGTGACACTGCCGCGGGGCCTGGGCGTGGCGGCCTGGGACCACTGATGCCCGTCCCAGCGCAGCGCTTCGCTCCGGGTAATGTGCCCGGCACCGTAGCCTCCAACCGCCCAGCAGTTGGCAGCGGAGGTGCAGCCGATGCTGCTGAGCGCGCTTGCCGTGCCTGGGACTGGTGCGGCCACCATGGCCCAGGTGCGCCCGTCCCAGTGCGATACCGCGTTCCCCAGGCCTTGCCCGACGGCCCAGCAGTTCGCGGACGAGATGCAGCGGACGCTCAACAGCCCGACGCCCGGCGTGGGGACCAGCGACCACGTATGACCGTTCCAGTGCAGTGCCTGGCCGCCGACGGAGTCATCTCCGACGGCCCAGCAGTCTCCCGGCGAGACGCAGGTGACGGACTGGAGCCGGTTGAATCCTTCCCCCTTGTACGGGCTGGGCGTGGGCACCAGCGACCAGGTGTGCCCGTTCCAGTGCAGCGCCATGTTCGGGGCGGTGAGATTGCTGTAACCGGCGCTTCCGACGGCCCAGCAGTCCGTAGCGGAGGTGCAGGCCACATCGAAGAGGTTGTCGTAGTAGTCGCCCGGGTTAGGCGTTGTCACCTGGGACCATTGGTGCCCGTTCCAGTGCAGCGCCTCGGTCCGGTCGTCCGAGGTGTTCCCGACGGCCCAGCAACTGGCCGCCGACGTGCAGCGGATACCGTACAACTGGCCACCCGCCCCGGCGAGCAAGGCCCGCCCGCGAGCCAGCGAAGGCGGCGGCTGCGCGGAGGCACTGCTCATCCCGACGGCCAGCAGCCCGCCCGCGGACCCGAGCAACAGCAGCAACGTCACGGCCAGCCGGGCGCGCATCCGCACCCGCACGGCGATCAAACCCAGGCGACCGCCCCCGGCAATCATGCTCATCAGGACCACGTCCTTCCCCCGCAGACGGCGGCTAGCGCCGTGCTCCGAGTTCCCGGCCGGGCGGGGACGCATCATTTGACGACTCGGCCATCGCTACATCTGGTAGACGCCTCAGCGCGCAAAACGGGTGACACTGCGCCATCCCCGGCCAGCTAAACGCCGGAGCCAACCGGCGCGCTGACGGTGAGTTCGCCGATACCACTGGGGTTCGCCAGGCTGTTCGGGCACCTTGGGGACTTGCGGCTTCATTAGCAGCGCCGGGCAGCTGCGCGGTGGCGGTCCCGTCGCCGGCACGCCCCAATGTCATCAACGGCAACACCACCAACTAGGCTCCCCGACCCGGCGGCGCAAGCCGATCAATCTGGGCCCGCCAGGTCAGCGGCGTGCCGGGTGACAGGAAGGATGAGAACCTACACTTGGACACATTCCGGCGTGACGCTCACCGGCCAGGCCCAGGAAGGCTGACGTGCCATTGACTCGGGGCTTACGCAGGCTCGATGATCTGACAACCGTCAGTGACCGGATGGAAGGGGAGCCGTCTGCGATGCGCCATGGGATCTCGCGCCACCGCCACGCCCGTCTAGCCGCGCGGACCACCCGCGGCCTCGTCGCCGTGGCAGGAGGATCGTTCCTGGCCATCGCGCTGTCCGGGACGGCGGGAGCGGGCGTATCCGGCCCGCTCGGCGCTGGCGGGCCACCCCACTACGTGGCGCTCGGCGACTCCTACACCGCCGGGCCGCTGATCCCCGACGAGACCGGGTCCCCGGGCGGCTGCCTGCGGTCCACGCACAGCTACCCGTTCCTGGTGGCCGCGGGGACCGGCGCGGCCACGTTCACCGACGTGAGCTGCCAGGGCGCAACCACGGCGGACATGACCCATGCCCAGTCGGTGCCGCTGGGCACCAACCCGCCGCAGGACAACGCCCTGTCCGCCAGCACCACGCTGGTGACGCTCCAGATCGGCGGCAACAACATCGGCTTCAGCAACATCATCATCCACTGCACGACGCTGAGCCTGACGAACCCGTTCGGCTCGCCGTGCAAGAACCATTACACCTCGGGCGGCACCGACCGGCTCCGGGCGGCGATCAACAAGGCGGCCCCGAAGGTCGCCGCGGACCTGCGGGGGATCCACGCCGCCGCGCCGAACGCGCACGTGTTCCTGGTCGGGTACCCGGTGATCCTGCCCAGCAGCGGCGACGGCTGCTGGCCTGAGGTGCCGATCGCCTTCGGCGACGTGCCCTACCTGCGCGGCGTGGAAACGGCGCTGAACTCGATGCTCGCCACCGAGGCCGCCGCGAACAACGCGACGTTCGTGGACACCTACACCGCGAGCATCGGCCACGACGCGTGCCAGGCCCCGGGGACCAAGTGGGTCGAGGGCCTCATTCCCACCTCTCTCGCGGCGCCGTTCCACCCCAACAGCCTCGGCGAGCAGGAGATGGCCCGGCAGGTGCTCGCCGCCCAGGGCTGACCGGCACGGCACGGCGGCAGCCGGCCACGGTCCCAGGCCCGGTGCGGGCCCGCGGCGGCTGAGGTCCTGCTGCTGCCAAACGCTCTCCGGGGCCGGCCCTGTCCCGTCCCGCGCGCCTGGCCCGTGCCCGGCCAGGGGACGGCGCAGCGCCCGGCCAACTGGTGCAGGCAACTCCGGGCAATGGGGTCTGCGAGCGTTTCGCAGCCGCGTTGCGGTGGTTGTTGTCGAGGTGCTGCAAACCAATTCCTCACGCATCCTGAGCGTCATGAGCGACGTACAGCCGGGCCCGGCCGGCCCTGGTCATGTCCACGAGCACGGGCACGGGCACAGCCATGCCAGCAGGCCGGGAATGATCGACCGGTTCCGGCATGTGCTCCGCCCGCATTCGCATGAGGCCGCGGACAAGGTGGACGCGGCGATGGAGGCCAGTGCGCGAGGGAATGCGGGCGCTGTGGATCTCGCTAGCCGTTCTTGCCGCCACCGCCCTGGCCCAGGCGGCGGTGGTGGCCATCTCTGGTTCGGTCGCGCTGCTGGGTGACACGCTGCACAATGCCGCTGACGCGCTGACCGCGGTGCCGCTGGGCGTCGCGTTCGTCGTGGGCAGGCGGCCACCCAACCGCCGCTACACCTACGGGTACGGCCGGGCTGAGGATCTCGCCGGGGTAGCAATTGTGGCGATCATCGCGGCGTCGTCCGCGCTGGCCGCCTACGAGGCGGTGACCCGGCTTGCCCACCCGCGCCCGGTGTCCCATCTGATCGCGGTGGCGGTGGCGGCGGTGATCGGGTTCACCGGCAACGAGCTAGTCGCCCGGTACCGGATCCGGGTCGGCCGCAAGATCGGCTCAGCGGCCCTGGTCGCCGACGGGCTGCATGCCCGCACCGACGGGTTCACATCCCTGGCGGTACTGCTAGGCGTGGGCGGCGTGGCGGTGGGCTGGGACTGGGCCGACCCGGCCGTCGGACTGCTCATCACCGTGGCGATCCTGGCGGTGCTGCGCCAGGCTGCCCGGGAGATCTACCGGCGGCTGATGGATGCCGTCGACCCGGCACTGGTGGACGAGGTGGAGCAGACGCTGGGCGCCACGCCGGGGGTGCTGGGCGTCGGCCAGGTCCGGCTGCGGTGGATCGGGCACCAGTTGCGGGCCGAATGCGAAGTCATCGTCGATCCAGGTGCCAGCGTCGTCAAGGCACACCAGATCGCGGTCCGCGCCGAGCACGGCCTGCTGCATGCGGTACCACGCCTGGCCGCTGCGCTGGTCCATGCCGATCCACAGCCGCAAGGCGGTGCCGACTACCATGCGGAGCTGGCGTCACATCGGTGAGAAGGAACTCAATGCGGCTGGCCGTCCTCAACGTGGTGACCGCCGTTGCCGCGGCTTGGCTGGCTGTCGGCTGCTCCGCAACCACCATGACTCATCCGGCGGCGCCGCTGCCCCCTGATCCGCACACCGCCCCGGCCCTGCTCAAGGTCGCCACGGCGTTCAACCACGACTACGACACCGGCGAATACGGGCCGGTGTACGCGCGCTGGGACGTGCGCAGCCAGGCGATCATCACCAGGGCCGGATACATTCAGCGGCACCACGACTGCCCGGGCGCGCCGCATGCGCTGTCTCAGACCGAGAGTGTCGGCCCGGATGGCCCGCATGGGACGTGGCTGGTGCACTACGAGATCGGCGGCCAGCAGCTGACCGACTACTGGTTCTATGTCCACCGTCGGTGGGTGTTCGACCTGGTGCTTAGCAACCCTGACGCGGTCAAGCTTTACCGGATGTCCCCGCAGCAGTATGTGGCTGCTGTTGGCTGCGCACACTGACCCGGCACGGTA
>CAWDXD010000036.1:0-134853 GCA_963806145.1 uncultured Actinomycetes bacterium | reverse complement strand
GCCGATATGGTCGGCAACCTGTGTCACCAGAGTGACGTCGCTACCGCGCCGGAACGGCTGATCTGCGTGACACTGGCCGAACCCCCAACGTTCCCTCATGCATGCCGATGAGCGGAAGTTGCCCCGGAGGGCAGATCTCAGGCGATGGGCAACCACTGACTTGGAGCGTTACCGCTTCTCGAGGGTGTAGTGGATCGTTTGTGCCACGATCTTGCCGTCCTCGATCAGGTACGAATCGACGCCATCTCGCACCCGGACGGTGGAGTCATCGTAGGTCCACTCCAGGAGGCCCATCCTTCCCTCAGCGGCCACGTAGGTGTATTCGAACGCCCCTTGCTCCGGCAGCTCCTCGGAGAGCATCCGGGCGAGCTGCCTCACCCCGTCATAGCCCCGGAACGTGTCCTCGGTTGATCAAGACCACGATGTCCTCGGAGACATTGCGCCGCAGGTCCTCGTCGAGGACCTGATCCAAAGGCGTGTCCACCCAGTCGTTGGCCAGGTTCAGGTGATCGTCGAGCACTTCTCGCGCCGACCGGCGGTCTTGTTTCCACCATGAACATCTCCCCTGCTCGCAGATCAGATCAGCCTGCCCCTTCCCCGAGGCGCCGGGCAACGGCTGCGGCTGGCAGCCCCATGATGTCCTGGCTCCTAGCTTCTTGCGACAAGCGGCACGCAGGATTATTCGGATCTGCCGCGGTCCGCGCGGCCATCCGGTTAGCGATCATCTAGAAATTAAGTCTCGATCTGGTTGTGAGTGATCTACTTGCGTGGTGAAGCTTCGCACGATGGGCGCTGATGAGCGGGAACGGTTGGAGTCGTCGTTGACGCGCCGGTGGCTTGACCTGCGGGAATCGCTGGATGAGCGGTCGCGGAGGTTGTGGCTGGCGGCGGAGGCCCGGTCGCTCGGGTATGGGGGCATGGCGCTGGTGGCGTCGGTGACCGGGGTCGCCCGGGACACGATCTCGGACGGGATCAGGGAGCTGTCTGGCGGGAGGCCGGCGGTGCAGCGGGTGCGCCGTCCCGGCGCGGGCCGCAAGCGGGCCGAGCAGGTCGATCCGGGGTTGCCGGCGGCGCTGGACGCTTTGGTGGAGCCGGTGACGCGGGGTGATCCGGAGTCGCCGCTGCGGTGGACGGCGCTGTCGCTGGAAGCGCTGGCGGGTGAGCTGACCAGGCGCGGGCATCCGGTCAGCGATGACACCGTGCGCCCGCTGCTGACCGAGGCGGGTTACTCGCTGCAGGGCAATGCCAAGGTCCTGGAAGGCAGCCAGCACCCGGACCGCAATGCCCAGTTCGCCTACATCAGCCAGCAGGTGGCGGCGCAAATCGCCGCCGGGGAGCCGGCAGTCAGCGTGGACACCAAGAAGAAGGAGAAGGTGGGCGCCTTCGCCAACGGCGGCGCCGAGTGGCGGCCGGCGGGTGACCCCGAGCAGGTCAACGTGCACGACTTCATCGACAAGGAACTGGGCAAGGCGATCCCGTATGGGGTGTACGACATCGCTCACGCCTGCTGGGTCAGCGTCGGCACCGACGCCGACACCGCCCAATTCGCCGTCAACACCCTGCGCACCTGGTGGAACCGGGTCGGCAAACCCGCCTACCCGCACGCATCCCGGCTGCTGATCACCGCGGACTCCGGCGGGTCCAACGGCAGCAGGCTGCGGCTGTGGAAGACCGAGCTGGCCAGGTTCGCCGACGAGACCGGCCTGGCCGTCACCGTATGCCACCTGCCGCCCGGCACCTCCAAATGGAACAAAATCGAGCACCGGCTGTTCAGCTTCATCTCCAAGAACTGGCGGGCACGCCCGCTGACCAGCCACGAAGTCATCATCAACACGATCGCGGCCACCACCACCAGAACCGGCCTGACCATTACCGCCGAGCTCGACACCGGCACCTACCCCACCGGCATCAAGATCACCGACCGTGAGATGAAGTCCTTCGAGAAGACCCGGCTGAACCGCCACCACTTCCACGGCAACTGGAACTACACCATCCACCCCGTTACCACACACGGCGATCAACCAAGTCAAGATCAACACCTTGATTCAAGATGATCGCTTATGTAGCCGCATGGCGAGCGATCGTGCCGAGGAACGGGCAGCTGACGATGGAGAGGCGATCAGAGGCCGAATACTGAAGCCTCGCTGCAGGCAAGTCCCGATCAGGCCAGGCCGGTGATCGAGTCAACGTTGAACACGCAGAACTCGTTGCCCTCCGGGTCCTGCATGACCGGCTCACGTATCGGGTTCGCGAGCGTCTCCGGATCCTGACGCATCGCGACGAGCCTGCCTCCCATGGCAACCAGTCTGGCCACCCCATCCTCGAGGGACCCGCCGGTGGTGATGTCGATGTGCAGCCGGTCCTTCACCGTGCCACCGCCCTCCTCGATTCCGTCACAGCGGACCAGCCCGACTTCGCCATCATCGACGTACGGATGCCACCCACCATGACATCCGATGGAGCCCGCGCCGCCAGGCAGATCCGCCAGCAGTGCCCGCAACTGCCGATGACGCTGCTGTCCCAGCACATCGAGACCAGCCAGTCAGTTGCGCTGGTCGCCTCGGGCGGCTTCGGCTACCTCCTCAAGGACCGGGTCCTGGGCGTGGACGATTTCCTCGACGCCATCCGGCGAGTCGCTGCCGGAGGATCTCTGGCGCTCGACCCCGAGATCGTCGCCGCCCTGCTCGCCACCGCCGCCCGCAGCGATCCGCTCGCCGTACTCACACCACGCGAGCGCGAAGTCCTGTCCCTTGTTGCCGAAGGCCAGTCCAACGCCGCCGTCGCCGGGAGGCTTTACCTCGCCGAACGCACCGTCGAAACCCACATGCGCAGCATCTTCCAGAAGCTGCGCATAACCGGTGATGATGGTCGTGACCGGCAGCCCGAACCGGCGGCCGGGATGGGGCAGGTCGGCCCCGAACCAGCGCGAGACGCGCCGGGGCAGGGTGGCCACGATGATCTCGTCGAACTGATGATCGGCGAGTATCTTTCCCATGGCCTCCAGCGGGCTGGGGCTCCCCAGCTCCCCCTCCGCGGGGGCGCCCATCCCGGCCAGGCCGGCCAGCATCAGGCTGAGCCGCTGCCGGGCCTGCGCGGTCGCCTCCTCGTCGGTGGCGGGGCGGGCGTAAGACGTCGCCCACCACCACATGCCGGGCTGGGGGAGGGCGCCGCCCGACGGCCACGGGGCTCGTAGTCCCCGGCCTTGGTGTCCGGGACGAGCACGAAGAAGGAACAGGGCCCCGCGCTGATCTTTTTGCGGAGCTCCTCCCGCAGCTCGGCGGCCTGCAGGGTCTGGTTCGCGACCACAAGGTATCTGCGCATGACGACCACCCGCGTCCACGGTATCCCGCCACCGCGCTGCGCCTCCAGGAGCCAGACGGCGGCGCTCCATCGGTGCCTCCGCCCGCAGGCAGCAGGCGAGCCCCGCTAGCTGCCCAGGCCGCCGCGCCCGCTAGCGGCCACGCCGGGGACGACCTCGCTTCTTGTGATCTTGGCAGGCGTGCCTAAAGCATCAGCTACGACAAGACGATTCTCGTTGGCAATAGGCACACTTCGGCGATCCGCTGTGGAAGCAGCCCGGAAGCCAGTGACCGAACGGATGCGTCGCTGGCGAGCGCACCAACCCGCCATCAGGGGCGTTCACCGGTCCCGGCCGAGCCAGCGAGTGCTGCGATACACCCACCGCAGCTGGGCGCCGGAACCTACGGCGCGGCGGCGCTCGCGGTCACCGGACCACCGTTATCTCGCTGGACTCAGCCCTGTGCCTGCCGCTTCGCGTTGTACTGGTTGAGGGCCGCGACGAGGGCCAGCCCGGCGGCCTCCACGACATCCTTGGACGACGCCCGGACCGCAACCCTGCGGCCTGGCAGCTCCACCTCGAGCTCGACCTCTCCGACCGCCTCGCTGCCCGGGCCGACTGAGTAGGCCCGGAACGCGACGACCCGCGCCGCCACGCCGGTCGCCTGCGGGAGTCGAGACCTGGCGCGCCCACCGTCGATGAGCCCGGTGCCAGAACCCTCAGCGTGCACCTGTTCCGCTGCCCGGGAGAGCTTCACGTTGGCGCGCGGCCCGTCCTGCGTGCCCCCGGAGTACGTTATGTCGTCGAGATGCCAGCCGGTGGACGGCTCCGTCATGCGATGCCCCTTGATGTCCAGCGAAGCCAGGGTCGGTACGGTCCTCGAAAGCATATTGCGCCCGGCGCCCTGAGCCGGAGCCTAATCGGTCCGACCTGCGAACGGGCACCAAGCAGATCTCCGCCGCCGAACTCCGGCCCATCACCGTGCCGACCGCGGAGTTGGCTATTCCTGCGCTCGATGCCCCTCTCAGCGACCAGCTCCCGGGCTGCGGGCCGGGCCGCTCTGGGGCGGTGCGATTCCCTCGGTATGAGCCCCGGCGAGACAGAAACGGCACAGCAGGTGGCAGTCGCATCCCGCGAACGCTCATACACATGCACGTGGCCACGTCTCTATCACCACGCCCGGATCTGCCGCGTGTAGTAGGGCAGCTCTGCTCGCCTAGCCGGCGGCAGGGCGTGTAGTGCGGATTGGGGACTGCCGGCTGAGGCGCCTGCTGCAGCCCGAAGACCGGAGCAGCCAGGGCGGGGTGAAAGACCGCTGCAGTGGGCGCAGAGCCCGCGCCCAGACGGCACCGAGTCCACCGGCCGGGAATCCCGTTACTGTAAGTGATAGCGACGGTCAGGGATAACGCGCGCCGAGCCGCCGTTCGGTCACCGTGGAGGAGACCCGGCCAGAGGTCGGATTGCCGCTCGTAACGGCGGGTCGGCGCGCGTGAGCCAGGGCCTGGATCAGTCACGGAAAGTGAGGCTGAGTCTGGGCGGCCATGTGGCCAGGCCGGCTCCGTACGCTGCTCGAGCGTGGGCATGTGGTGCGGGGCTGCGCGATAAATGGGTGGACCGCATGCCCGTGATCATGCGAACGTGGTCTTGGTTGACGCCCACCAGCGACTGGAGCAGGGCAATGCGAGGCCTCGAATCTGTCTGCCGCAAGACTCCCGCAAGGTGCCCGCTCTTTGAGCCCGGGGTTGTCAACCGCCTGGGACGCGCCAACTTAAGCGCGGCGCAGAACGACCCGGCGATATCGGCTTCCTAGCCGGGCTTCGCGAACCATTCGGCGGCTGCCCGGTCACCCGTCGCGGCCGGTAATTCACTTTCTCCGACGCGCCTGATCCCCAGCTTCCCGAATTCGAAGACCCGGCTGGCGTGAGGCACCGATTTCGCGCTTGCCCTGCTGCGGATGCCTGGCCGCACATCGTATCCCTATGAGAGCTCGCCTGCCGTAGCGGCTGTGTGTCGCTGAATTAGCCAACAAGTCTTCACCATTGGCACGTAAAGGAAAACAGATGATTGAGACGGGGATTCGGCCGGCCTGGCATGCTCTTGCCGCCGGCGACGGTGCGAATGCAGCCGACAGCAGCCAGAGTCGCCTGGCCATGCGCCTCTGGCTGTTGCTCCATGCCCCGGCGCTGATGCGGGGTGCGATCGGCGGCGCGGGTAGCGCCTTGAACGCAGAAGATGATCGTTGGCGGCTGGCCGCGAACGCAGAAGATGATCGTTGGCGGCTGGCCGCTCACCGGGGAAGCGCACATCGGCGATAACCACTCCCTCGTGTATTGGAGCTGCTTTGCGGACGTGTCGGCAGCCTGGAATGTCATCCGGGCATTAAGCACCGAATGGTCGTTCAGAGCGCGCCACCGAGGGCAGCCAGGCGGAGCGATCGAAGCGCATATCGGCGGATCCACGCGCGTGTTGTCACCGGGGGCCTGTCACGTTCTGTGACCACTCGTCACGCCCGACTGCGTTTTCGGCAGAATCGTCCCGAATCTGCGTGACGCCCGCTGGGCGGTTAGGACGGTAAATGCTTGCTCCGCGCGACGAGCCAGGAGCACGAGTGCCGGTGGGTGACGGGGAAGACGGAGCAGAGTAGGGCCGTGCGGGTGTTCGGGGCGCGTCAGGCGGGCGGGGTGCCGGCGGCACGTGAAACTGACCCTGTGTCGGGGTACCCAAGTGCCGCGCGGTGGTCAGTAGTCAGCTGCCGGCGGCAATATTCGGGAGAAGGGGTCATCAGCTGACCGCCGGTGACTCGCCGGGGAATGAGCCGGCGCAGGTTCCTGGCTGCATCTGCGGCCCGCTGAGGGTGGCGTGTGCAGCCGGGGTGGCAGCGGCGTGCGGTGGGCCGGCGCGAGTGCGTCCGGCGCGGCCTGCGGCTGGGGGGCATCGGCGGGGCGCGCCCGGGCTGAGGTGGTCCTGGGCGCGTTGCGGGGCGCTGCTGGCAGGGCGCAAGTCAAGGAGTCCAGCAGGCGGTGGCCGGCGCGGAAGTAACCGGCGGTGGGCTGGGTCGCGCTGAGAGGGGATGAGTTCGAGGGCGGTGCGTGCGCCGGGCCAGCGGTCGATGTCGAGCCTCATGAGCAGCGGCGGGCGCAGCGGCCCGCGGGCCAGGCGGACCTGGATCGAGTAGGTGCCGGTGTCGCGGTCGGCCTCGGTCGGCCCGCGCCACAGGCCCTGGCCGGGGTGCGGTTCGCCGTCGTGCCCGGTGCGCGGCCAGTTGTCCAGGGCGGCCAGGCAGGCGTCGAAAGGGATGTCTGCGATCCGCCGGAACGACAGCCCGCCCCCGGCAGGGCACCTGCCGGTGTGGGGGCGGGCGGGCAGCGGCGGGTGCTTGTTACCGCCGGGCGGCACGGCGGCGAGGCCGCCAGCGCGGCCGGTGCCGCTGCCGCGGAGGTGAGCAGGACGCCGGCGCGCCGTGGCAGGCCGGACAGGCCACGGCGGATGCGGTGGATGCGGTTCATGATGGCCTCTCGTGGAGCCGGACCGGGCGGGCAGGGGCCAGCGCGGCTGATTCCACTGTTGGCGGCGGCGATGGTGTTCACCACACGTGACCGCCCACAGGACAGCCCACAGGAATCCGCCCTGCTGGGCGGTTCCGGTGATGGCCGAGGCGCGGCGGGGGATCGTGCCGCGGCCGCCGCGCTCACGGTGACCGGGTTTCCGCGGGGTCGGGGTCGGGGCCGGCGGCGGCTTTTCGCTGGCTGGCCAGCGGGGCGGGAGATGGCGGCGCTGAGCGGGGCTGCGTACTGTAGGTGCAGGATCGGTTCCGCCCGGTGCCGGGAAGCCGCGGCGGACAGGTTGTGAGGGGACGCTGGGCGGTGGCCGACCAGCCTGAGCTGAGTTTCGCCGTTTTGTTGCGGCGGCTGCGGGACGAGGCCCGGCTGACGCAGGAGGAGCTGGCGGAAGCGGCGAGCTTGAGCCCGCGGTCGGTCAGTGACCTGGAGCGGGGTATCAACCGCACCGCCCACAAGGACACCGCGCTGCTGCTGGCCGATGCGCTGAGCCTGGCCGGGCCGGTGCGTGCGTTGTTCGTGGCGGCGGCGCGTGGCAAGGCCCCGGCCGCCGAGGTGCTGGTGGCCAGGCACCGCGATGCGCCGGGCGCCTTCGCCGCGGCAGCCACCAGGAGCCTGCCGCGTGACATCGCCGCTTTCACCGGCCGCCAGGCCGAGCTGTCCCGGCTGCTGGAGGCGCTGGCCGCCGTGGCCGCGAACGGCGGCGTGGTGGGCATCCATGCGATCGATGGGATGGCGGGCATCGGCAAGACCGCCCTCGCCGTGCACGCCGCCCACCGGCTGGCCAGCGATTTCCCGGACGGGCAGTTTTTCCTGCCGTTGCATGCCCACACCCCTGGACAGCGGCCGGTCGACCCCGCCGATGCGCTGGCCAGCCTGCTGCTGACCGCCGGGCTCGCCGCGCCGCAGATCCCGCCCGGCCTGGAGGCCCGGGCGGGCCGGTGGCGTGATCACCTGGCGGGCAAGAAGATCCTGCTGCTGCTGGATGACGCGGCCGGGCATGAGCAGGTCCGGCCGTTGCTGCCCGGCACCGCCGGCAGCCTGGTGCTGGTCACGAGCCGCCGCCGGCTGGCGGCGCTGGAGGGTGCCGCCCAGGTCAGCTTGGACACCCTGCCTCCCGGAGACGCGGCGACTCTGCTGGCCCGGCTGGCGGGCCGGCCCGGGATGCGCGCCGGGGATGCCGCGGTCGGTCAGATTACCCGGCTGTGCGGGTATCTTCCGCTGGCGATCGGGATGCTGGCCAGCCAGCTCAGGAACCACCCCGCGTGGGCCTGCGACCAGCTAGCCGCTGACCTGGCGGCGGCCCGCGACCGGCTGGCCCTCATGCACGCCGAGAACGCGTCGGTCGCCGCCGCGCTCGGCCTGTCCTACACCGACCTCACCGCAGGCCCGCAGCGGCTGTTCCGCCGCCTCGGCCTGGTCCCGGGCCCGAGCATCGACGCTTACGCCGCCGCCGCCCTCGACCGCATCACCCTGGACACCGCCCGCCGGTACCTCGATGAGCTTTACGACCTGCACCTGGTCGGCGAGCCCGCACCCGGCCGCTACCAGCTGCACGACCTGCTCCGCGAACACGCCCGCGCTCTCGCCGCCACCGGCAACCCGGCCGAATCAGGCCAAGCGACCGCCCGGCTGCTGGACTACTACCTGCACACCGCCCTGGCCGCCGGCCGCCACTTCGGCTCCTGGGTCAGCGCCAACCGCCGCCCACCGCCTGGCCAGCCGCCGGCCCATGCCCCCGACCTGTCCACCCCCCGGCTGGCAGGCGCCTGGCTGGGAACCGAGCGGGTGAACCTGCACGCCGCCGCGGACCACGCCGCCGGGCAGGCACAATCCCGGCATGCCATCGCCATCCCCGCCGCGATAGGCGGCTTCCTGGCCGCCCGCGGTCACTGGGATCAGTTCGCTGCCCTCCACCAGATCGCCTTGGCCTCGGCGCGCCAGGCAGGCGACCGGCTCGGCGAGGCCTACACCCTGGCCGAGCTGGGCATCTTGCGGCGAGAAGCCGGGGATTACCCGGCCGCCGCCGCCAGCCTGGCCCGGGCGCTAGCGCTCTGCGGGGAGGCCGGCGACCTGCCCGGCCAGGGCTACGCGCTCACCCAGATGGGCTCTGTGCACGTGCTGACCGGTGACTACCCGGCCGCCGCCGCCAGCCTTCACCGGGCCCTGGCGCTGGCCGGCAGCGCTGGCGACCGTCTCGTAGAGGCCGAAGCCCTCCACAACCTGGGCACGCTGCAGCAGCTGACCGGCGACTACCCGGCCGCCGCCGCCAGCCACCAGCAGGCCCTGGCGCTGTCCCGCGACCTCGGCGACCTGCTCGGCCAGGCATGGACCCTCAACGGCCTGGGCCTGGTGCAGCAAGAAACCGGCGACTACCCGGCCGCCGCCGCCAGCCACCAGCAGGCCCTGGCCCTGTTCGGTGACCTCGGCGACCTGTATGGCCAGGCCGAGGCCCTCAACGGCCTCGGCGTCGTGCAGCAAGAAACCGGCGACTACCCGGCCGCCGCCGCCAGCCACCAGCAGGCCCTGGCCCTGTTCGGTGACCTCGGCAGCCTGCTCGGCCAGGCCGAGGCGCTAAACCGCCTCGGCGAACTTTCCTCGCGGACCTCGGCCACCAGCCAGGCCCGTGAGCGTCACACCCAGGCACTGGCCATCACCCGCGACATCAGCGCGCCGCTGGAGGAAGCACGCGCCCTCGAAGGAATCGGCCAGGCCTACCTCCGGGACGGCACCTACGGCGAAGGGCTGGACTGCCTGCAGCAGGCACTCACGATCTACCAGCGCATCGGAGCCCCCCACGCCCGAAGAGTCCAGGAAACCCTGCACCAGCACCGGCCTTAGCCAGCCCCATCCCAACCCGCCCGGCAGCGAAACTGTCAGCAGGCGCCCGCCACCGCCTACCGCCGGCGCCAACAAACCTGGGAGCCGCCGCCTATAGCTGGAGGTCGCAATCGCGTTGACGGCCGCAACGGCGCTGTGACCTTGACATATATCGAATTTATGTTCGATAGTGTCAAGGTGAAAGCGGGGATCACGCAAGTCACACGGCTATCAGCACGGGGAAATGCGGCCCACGTGCTGGCGGCCGGCAATCCGTGGGCCGGTGATCTGGCCGCCGGGAATCCGCCGGCCGGGGCGCTGCCGGTGCTGCCGGCCCTGGGAGAACTGCTGCCGGGCGGGCTGGCCCGCGGTTCGGTGGTGGCGGCCGGGCGCTGGGGCCTGCTCTGCCTGGCCCTCGCCGCCGGTGCGTCGGTGGCCGGGGCCTGGTGCGCGGTGGCCGGGGTGCCGCAACTCGGGGTGAGCGCGGCGGCAGGCGTGGGCCTGGATCCGGCCCGGATGCTGCTTGTCGCGGATCCGGGCACGGCCTGGCCGCAGGTGGTGGCCTCGCTGCTGGACGGTTGTGAACTGGTGCTGCTGCGCCCCCCTGGTCACGCGCCCGCCCAGGTGCGGCGGCGGCTGGAGGCTGTCCTGCGCCGCTGCGGTGGCGTGCTCGTGGTAGCCGGGGACTGGGACGGTGCACAGGCGCGGCTGCTCGTCACCCGCCAGGAATGGGCCGGGATCGAGGCCGGCCACGGGCGGCTGCGCGCCCGGCGGGTGCTGGTGGTGGCGGACGGCCGGGGTGCCGCGGCCAGGCCGCGGACGAAGTGGCTGTGGCTGCCGGGCCCGGACGGCTCGGTCGGCCTTGCGGACCAGGTGGTCACCGAAATCCAGGACACGGGATGACGGCGCACCGGATGGCAGTGCTCCGGATGGCAGCGCTCCGAATGGCAGCGCACCGATGGCAGCGCACCTGACAGCGGCCGGGGTTCCGCCCGCACGGGTGCTGGTGGTGCGGTGCCCGGACTGGCCGGTGCCGCCGGACCTGGACGCCGCGCACGCCTTCGAGCAGGTGGTGTCCCTGGTCGAGGAACTCTGCCCGCGGGTGGAGGTGCTGTGGCCCGGCGCCTGCGCGCTCGGCGCGCGGGGGCCGGCCCGGTACTTCGGCGGGGAGGAAGCCCTCGCCGGAAAGATCATCGAGGCGGTCACCGGTGGCGGCTTCGCCTGCCAGGCCGGCATCGCCGATGGGCTGTTCGCCGCGCAACTCGCCGCCCGCGCCGCGGCGCCGGTCACGGTGGTTCCCCCCGGGCAGGCACGGGAGTTCCTCGCCCCGTACCCGGTCAGCGTGCTGGACAGCGCGGAGCTGGCCGAACTCCTGCCCCGGCTGGACAGCGCGGGGATGACCGAACTGCTGCCCCGGCTGGGCATCGTCACGCTGGGGGACCTCGCCCGGCTGCCCGCCAGCCAGGCGGTGAACCGGTTCGGGGTGGCGGGAGGCATCGCGCACCGGCTGGCCCGCGGCCTGGACCCCCGCCCGCTGGCGGCCCGCCCGCTCCCGGCCGGCCTGTCGGTCAGCGCCGAGTTCGATCCGCCTGCCCCCTTGGCCGAGCCCGTGGTGTTCGCCGCCAAGGCCCTCGCCGAGCGGATGCACGCCGGCCTTGCCGCCCGGGGCCTTGCCTGCGTGCGCCTTCAGGTGCGGGTGATCAGCGAAGACGGGCAGGAACACGCGAGGCTGTGGCGGCACGACGGGCTGCTGTCCGCCCTGGCGGTGGCCGAGCGCGTCCGCTGGCAGCTGGCCGGCTGGCGCCCGGACGGCCCCAGGGACGAGGCGTATCCCGGCGGGATCGTCCTGCTCCGGCTGACCCCTGATCTCCTCGTCCGCGCCCACGGCCGCCAGCTGGGCCTATGGGGCGACGCGGTCGTCAGTGACCGGGTCGCCCGCGCCGCCCTGCGGGTGCAGGCCATGCTCGGTCACGGCGCGGTGACGCGGCCCGCGGCGGCCGGCGGCCGGAGCCCGGCCGAGCAGGCGACGCTGGTCCCGTTCGGGGACGCCCGCGATCCGGAACGCCCGCCGGACCGGCCCTGGCCGGGACGGATTCCCGTGCCGGCGGCGGCCACCGTGTGCCAGGACCCGCTGCCCGCCAGGGTCACCGACGCCACCGGAGCCCCGGTGACCGTCACCGGGCGCGCCCTCCTCTCCGCCCCCCCGGCCCGGATGTCGGCCAGCGGCGGGCCGTGGCTGGCGATCACCGCCTGGGCCGGCCCCTGGCCCAGTGCCGAACGGTGGTGGCGGCCGCAGGCCGCGCGCAGGCGGGCCAGGTTCCAGCTGGTCACCGAGGACGGGGCCGCCTGGCTGGCCGCGGTCCAGGACGGCCGCTGGCAGATTGAGGCGAGATATGACTGAGGACGGGAATCATGGGATGGGACAACCCGGCCGTCCCGTGGCGCGAGCTGGAACGGCGGCTGTCCTGGGGCACGGGCGAGCCGGCGCAGGCCGAACCGGACCAGCCGCGCCGGGTCATCAGCCTGCCCGCCCCGGGCGACGGCCCCGGCGGCCACGTCCTGCCCTGGGCCGAGCTGCACTGCCACTCGTCGTACAGCTTCCTGGACGGCGCCTCCAGCCCCGCCGAACTGGTGGCAGAGGCGGCCAGGCTCGGCCTCGAAGCCCTGGCCATCACCGACCACAACGGCATGTACGGGGTGCCCCAGTTCGCCCAGGCGGCCGCCAAGCTCACCGAGCAGACGGGCATCAGGCTGGGCACGGTCTTCGGCGCCGAGCTGAGTGTTGGCTGTGCTAGCCCGGGGGAGCACAGCGTCACCCGGGGGACGCCCCCGGACCCCCGCCGGGCCGGCGCCCGGGCTGGAGCCCCGGACCCGGACGGCCAGCATTTGCTCGTGCTCGCCCGGGATCCAGCCGGGTACCGCCGGCTGTGCTGGGCCATCAGCGTCGCGCAGCTCGCCGGGGGCGAGAAGGGCCGCCCCATTTACGACCTCGATGAACTCGCCCGGGCCCAGGACGGTCACTGGGTGATCCTGACCGGCTGCCGCAAGGGCGCGGTCCGCGCCGCGCTCACCGCCCGGGGCCCCGAGGCGGCACGCAACGAACTCCAGGCACTCCGCGAGGCCTTCGGCCGCGACAACGTCGTGGTCGAGCTGACCAGCCACGACCTGCCCGAGGACGACGAGCGTAACGACGCACTGTACGAACTGGCGCGGGCCACGGGCACCACGGCGATCGCCGCCGGCAACGTGCACTACGCCTCTCCCAAGGACGCCCGGCTCGCCGAGGCGCTGGCGGCCGTCCGGGCCCGGCGCAGCCTGGACGAGATGGACGGCTGGCTGGCCGCCTCCGGCGGCGCCTACATCAGATCCGGCGCGGAGATGGCGCACCGGCTGCGCCGCTACCCCGGCACCGTCGGGAACACGGTCGCGCTGGCCCGCGATTGCGCGTTCGAGTTCGGCGTGATCGCGCCCAAGCTTCCCGACTTCCCCGTTTCTGGCCGCCACACCGAGGGGACCTGGCTGCGCGCGCTGGTCGCCAGGAAGGCCCTGCACCGCTACGGCCCGGAGCGCGCCGAGCGGGTGAAAGGCGCCCACGCCCAGATCGCCCGCGAGCTCAAGGTGATCGAGGACCTGGGATTCCCCGGTTACTTCTTGATCGTCCACGACATCGTCAGGTTCTGCGAGGAAGCGGGCATCCTGTGCCAGGGCCGTGGCTCGGCCGCGAACTCAGCCGTCTGTTACGCGCTGGGGATCACCAGCGTTGATCCCGTTTTGCATGAACTGCTTTTTGAGCGGTTTCTCTCGGCGGGCCGGGACGGGCCGCCCGACATCGACCTGGACATCGAGCATCGCCGCCGCGAGGAGGTGATCCAGTACGTCTACGGCAAGTACGGCAGGGACAAGGCGGCCCAGGTGGCCAACGTGATCACCTACCGGCCGCGGATGGCGCTGCGGGATGCGGGCCGGGCTCTTGGCTATGACAGCGCACAGCAGGACAAATGGGCCAAACAGGTGGGGCCGCGTGAGTACGGGCCTGGCCAGCCGATCCCGCCGGACGCGGAGGTCCCCGAGCCGGTCGCCGCGCTCGCCGCGCGGATGCAGCGGCTGCCCCGGCACCTGGGCATCCACTCAGGCGGCATGGTGATCTGCGACCGGCCGGTGGGGGAGGTGTGCCCGGTGGAGTGGGCGCGGATGCCGGGCCGGTCGGTGCTGCAGTGGGACAAGGACGACTGCGCGTTCGCCGGGCTGGTCAAGTTCGACCTGCTTGGCCTGGGCATGCTGACCGCGTTGCGGGACTGTTTCGACCTGGTGGCGGCGCATCACGGGGTGCGCTGGAACCTGCATTCACTCCCCCAGGAGGACCCCGGCGTCTACGACATGCTGTGCGCGGCGGACACCGTCGGGGTGTTCCAGGTCGAGTCCCGCGCCCAGATGGCGACGCTGCCGCGGCTGCGGCCGAGGAAGTTCTACGACCTGGTTGTGGAGGTCGCGCTGATCCGGCCGGGCCCGATCCAGGGCGGCTCGGTGCACCCGTACATGCGCCGCCGCAACAGCGATGAGGAGCCGACGCTGCCGCACGAGTCGATGCGCCGCGCCCTGGGCAAGACGCTCGGGGTCCCGCTGTTCCAGGAACAGATGATGCAGCTCGCGATCGACTGCGCCGGGTTCAGCCCGGCCGCCGCCGACCGGCTGCGCCAGGCGATGAGTTCCAAGCGCGGCCCGGAGCGGATCGAGGAACTGCGCGAGACGATGCTGACCGGGATGGCGGCCCGGGGCATCCCCGGCGAGGTCGCCAGGGACATTTACGCCAAGGTCCTGGCCTTCTCCAGCTACGGCTTCCCCGAGTCGCACGCGATCAGCTTCGCCTACCTGGTCTACGCGAGCGCGTGGCTGAAGTGCTACTACCCGGCGGCGTTCACCGCCGCGCTACTGCGTGCCCAGCCGATGGGCTTCTACTCGCCGGCCAGCCTGATCGGCGATGTGCGCAGGCACGGCGTGCAGGTACGCGGCGTGGACGTGAACGCCAGCGGGATCCTCGCCACTCTGGAAACTTCGCGGCAATACGATCGGCCCGCCATGCCCCCCGTCCCCGGCGCTGACGGGCCCTGGGGTACCCAGGAGCAGGCGGGCACACAGCCGCCACCGTCCGGCGGGCACCCGGTGCCGGGGCAGCCCGCGATCCGGCTCGGCCTGGCCGCGGTCCGCAGCCTGGGCACCGAGCAGGCCGGCCGCATCGTGTCCGGCCAGCCGTACACCGGGCTTGAGGACTTCGCCCGCCGCACCGGCCTCCCGGCCCGGGCGCTGGAAGCGCTGGCCATGGCGGGCGCGTTCGGCTGCTTCGGGGTGCCGCGGCGGGAAGCGCTGTGGGCGGCCGGGGCGGCCGCCACCATCCGGGCCGGCCAGTTGCCCGGCACCACCGTCGGCCTGGACGCGCCGCCGTTGCCCGCGATGACCGCGGCCCAGGAGACCTTCGCCGACCTGTGGGCCACCGGGACCTACGGCACCCATCCCCTGGCGCATGTCCGGCAGCGGCTCACGCAGGACGGGGTGATCCCCGCCGCCGCGCTGCGGACCGCCCGGCCGGGCGCGGCCGTGGTGGTGGCCGGGCTGGTCACGCACCGGCAGCAGCCGGGGACCGCGCGCGGCGTGGTGTTCCTGAGCCTGGAGGACGAGACCGGGATGGCGAACGTGATCTGCCCGCCGGGGGTGTGGCAGCGCTACCGCCGGATCGCCATGAACGCCAGCGCGCTGCTGGTCTACGGCCGGGTGGAACGCCTGGACGGCTCGGTCAGCCTGCTCGCCACCCGGCTGCGGCGGATGCGGGTGGCCGCCGCTGCCCCCAGCCGCGACTTCCGCTGAACCCCGTCCGCGAGATCAGCGGGAGGGGAGCGCAGGGCGCGGCTTCGGGCGGCGCAGCAGCCACTGCCAGAAGGTCCGCGGTCAACGCCACCTCGAGCCGCTGGTCAAGCTCATCGGCGCTCAGCCGCCCGTCACCCGCGGCCATCCGGAGCAGTTCGACGACCCGGTCCCTGTCCTCGTGCGACGCGCGCAACTCGCGCGCCGGCAGCCGCTCATCGCCGCTCTCACGCGGCACCACCTCGCCCGCCATGGCACACACTGTACGGCCGCGGCCGCGGCGCGGGCATGGGTGAAACCCGGTGCCCGGGGAAGGAATGGGCAGGCTGCCAGCCAGGCACGCGTGGCGACCCTATCCGGGCGGCGTCCCGGCCCGGTCCGCACCGGGCGGATCCGTGCCGGGTCCGCCGGCCTGCCCGCGGGCCAGGTCCTGCCAGGTGCGGCCGCTGCGCACGCTCGCGGGGCGCTCGGCGGCGATGTCCGAGCCTTCCCGCGCGTGCTCGTCACGGACCTTGACCAGCACCCAGCGCCGTGGCCCGGTGCGGATCAGCGCGAACCCGCCGGCCAGCTTGCTGCCGTGCGCCACGAACGACAGGTGCCCCGGCTCGTCCCTGGTGATGGTGGCCGGGCCCTCATCCCAGATGATCACCGCACCGGTGCCGCGCCGGGCATCGGGATACACGCCCTCGAACTCACCGGCCTCCAGCGAGTGATCCTCGACCGGCACGGCCAGCCGCCGGACCGCCGGGTCGAGTGACGGCCCCTTGGGCACGGCCCACGAGCGCAGCACCGGGCCGGCCTGGATTCGCAGGTCGAAGTGCAGCGTGGTCGCGTCGTGAAGCTGCACGACGAAGCGGGACTGCGCCACGTCAGCCCGCGGACCGGTCGGCCGTCAGTATCAGCGGGGTGCGCACGCCATGCCTGGCGCTCACGTCAGCGAGGAAGGCGGCCAGCCATCCCAGGGCATCCAGCGACCACTCGGCCAGCGTGCCGCGGAAGCTGACCCGGTGGTGGCCGCCATCCGGGCCCCCCTCGAAGGTGGTGGCGGGCGGCAGGACCAGAGGATCGTCTTCTGACCACGACTCGCAGTCGAAAACCTCCTGGCTGATTTCGCGCACCCACCGGCCGATCGCCGGCGCCGCCGCGCGGATCGAGGGATCGGCCAGGCCGTCCAGCGTGATCCGGGCCGGTACCTGCCGCCGTGGATCACTGTCGCCGAACCAGTTGAGGGCATCCAGCAGGGCCCGTGACGCTGGCATGCCCGATGGCGAGGCCAGGCGCGCGTCGGCATCGGCGTCGTGCTCGGGCAGCAGCACCTTGACCGCCGCCAGCCGCAGCGTGCCCAGGCGTGCCACCACGTCGCCCGCGCAGGCCAGGAACGGATGGACCGGGAGCAACTTCCCCCCGGCGGGCTCGGTGAGCGTGACCTGGAAATAGGCGGCAAGGGACGGCTGCGGCCCCGGGTCCTGGCCCGCCGCCGCGTCGTTCATCCCCCACAACCCGCCCCGGGCGCCCTCCCTCGCCGGGGTGAGCCATCCCAGCGCCGCCGACCTTGCGTAGAACAGGCTGTACGCGTCCTCTCGTGCCGCATCCCCGCCATCCGGCCGCGGATGCGGCACGAACTCGCCGTACAAGGCCGCGTACAACGTTCTGGCGGCCCTGAGGCCGGGCAGGGCGGCGGGCTCGGCGCGCAACTTACCTCCGTGGGGCTATCGGAGCACACGCTCTATCGCGGCGCGCCCCGCCGCCGCCCGGCGTCCTTCGCCGCCTGCTCGGCCCGGGTGCGCTGCCCAGGGGCCCCGTACAGCGCCTGAACGCCCCACCTGCGGTGCCGTGGGCTCCCGCCGCAGCTGGTGCACGCTCGATCCCCCCACCAGAACATCGCCCCCTGGTGCCGCCCTGTTCCCCCGCACGCCCGGCACACCCGCCGGGGATGAAGTCGCAGCGACACCACGTAGCTCACGCCGGCGCCGGCGGCGAAGATCAGCCCGGACAGGAGCAGGTTCCCCCGGCCCAGTAGGGCGGCACCGAGTGCGAGCACAATCCACCGGACCATGGGCATTAAGGGTGCACCGGTCCGAGGGCGCTGGCAAGAGGGTAATTCACAGGCCGCTAACTCCGGCTAACCTCGCGGCCCGCTGCGGCGTCATAGTGACGAACGGGTTGAGGAGACGTGCCCCGCGGCGGACAGTTGCTTCGAGGACGCCCGTGGCGGATCAGCGCCTCCCACCGGGGCGATACTTCACCAAGGCCTGTTCGGCGTCGTTCACCGCGGCCGGACTGCACCGCTGGCGGGCCGCTGCCCATCCACCCGCTGGCGGAGCGGTGGAACGGCACGAGCTGGAGCATCCAGGCCGTGCCCAGCCCGGCGGGCCACCCCGAGAGCGGGTTCTTCGCGGTCTCGTGCACCGCGGCGAATGCCTGCACCGCGGTGGGCGCCCAGACCGGCAGCACTGGCGTCACCGCGTCGCTGGCCGAGCGGTGGAACGGCACCAGCTGGAGCATCCAGGCCGTCCCCGCTCCCGCCGGGTCGCTGGCCAGCGAACTCCTCGCGGTGTCGTGCTCCGCGGCGGCCGCCTGCACGGCCGCGGGCAGCGAGATCGACAGCTCCCAGACTTCCGTGCCGCTCGCGGCGGGCTGGAACGGCACGAGCTGGAGCATCCAGTCCGTGCCGGGCCCGGCGGGATCGCCCGGCTCGGGGCTCAGCGGGCTGTCCTGCAGTTCCCCGGCCGCGTGCACCGCCGCGGGCAGCTACGACGCGCCCGGCGGCAGCACGGCGCTGCTGGCCGAGGCGTGGAACGGCACGAGCTGGCACATCCAGGCCACGCCCGGCCCGGCCGGATCGACTGGCAGCGAGTTCCTCGCGGTGTCCTGTTCCGCGGCGGCCGCGTGCACCGCGGTCGGTGCCACCACGATCAGCGCACCCGGCGGCCGGGGCGCATCCGGCGGCACCAGCATGACCGTGTCGCTGGCGGAGCGGTGGAACGGCGCGAGCTGGCGGATCCAGGCCACCCCCAACCCGGGCCGGTCCGTCGGCACCGGACTCGCTGCGGTGTCCTGCAGTGCGGCAACGGCCTGCACGGCCGCTGGAAGCTACGACACGACCAGCCACCTGGCCCGGGCGACGGCCGCGGCCTGGGGCGGCCGGAGCTGGCAGCGCCAGGCCACGCCCAGCCCGGCCGGTGCGTCGGTCAGCAGCGGCCTGGTCGGGCTGTCGTGTGCGTCGGCCCGCGCCTGCACCGCCGCGGGGTTCGGTACGGACACCGCGGGGGACAGCACGACGCTGACCGAACGCTGGGACGGCACCCGCTGGCGGATCCAGGCTTCCCCGGTTCCGGCCGGCGCGGTGTCGGCTTCCTTGACCGGCGTCTCGTGCTCCGCGCCGCGCACCTGCACCGCGGTCGGCGAATACTTCAGCGCCGGCCAGCGGGACCTGCCACTGGCCGAGCGGTGGAGCGGCGGGCAGTGGCGGCTGCAGCCGTTCCCCCGCCCCCCGGCTGCCGCGCATGGCAGCCAGCTGTCCGGGGTGTCGTGCCCCGCGGCGGACAGTTGCTTCGCCACCGGCTGGTACTTCACCAAGGCCGGTTCGGCGTCGTTCACCGCGGCCTGGGATGGCACCCGCTGGCGGGCCCGGCTGGTGCCCGGCCCGGCCCGCGCCGGTCACCTGATGGGGGTGTCGTGCACCTCGCCGCGCGGCTGCGTCGCCGTCGGCGACCACGGTACCGAGGTCTGGAACGGCACAATCTGGCGTTACGTGCCCGTGGCCGCGCCCGCCGGGGCGCAGGCCCCCGCGCTCAACGGGGTGTCGTGCACCTCGGCCAGCGTGTGCGCCGCGGTCGGCTCCTACTTCAGCATGGCCGGCGGCCCGCTGACGCTGGCCGAGACGTGGAACGGCACCGCCTGGCGGGTCCAGGCCAGCCCTAACCCCGTTGCCCAGGGCCGCAACCAGCTCAACACGGTGTCGTGTACCGCACCGTCGGCCTGCACCGCGGTGGGCGTCGACGCGGCCAGCGACTTCGCTCCCCCCGGGGCCTTCGCCGAGACCTGGGACGGCACCCGCTGGCGGCTGCAGCCGGTACCGGCCCCGGCCGGCGCCGTGCTGGCCGAGTTGTTCGGCGTGTCCTGCCCGGTGCCCGGCTCCTGCACCGCGGTGGGCGACACCGCCGGGCAATCGAACATCGGCGTGACCCTGGCAATGACGACCGCGCGGCGGTGACGCTCAGGCCGGGCCGGGACCGGGGGGAAAGCCCTCGGTCCCGGCGTCCCGGGCGACCCGCACCGTGTTGAGCAGCCCGGCGAGCATGACGTAGTGCCCGGCCAGCATGGTGAACTCGATCAGCGCGGCGTCGTCGTAGGTCTGCGCCAGTGCGTCCCAGGTGGCCTGGCTCACCGTGTGATCGCGGACCAGTTCCCCGGCGGCGCGCAGTACCGCGGCGTCGTGCCCGCTCCACCGGGCCGCCGCCGGGTCGCGCACGTCGGCCACCTCCTCACGGCTCAGGCCGGCGCGGGCGGCGATCCGCACATGGTGCCCCCACTCGTACTCGCAGCCGCACAGCCAGGCGGTTCGCAGGATCACCAGTTCCCGGTCCCGCGGCGGCAGTGTCCCGCCGAGCAGCAGCCTGGAGCCCAGCGGCAGCCAGTCACGCAGCAGCACCGGGTGGCGGGCGAGGGTGAGGAACAGGTTCGCCGCTGGCCTGGGCGGCCGGCCCAGCGAGTCCAGCAGCGACTGGAGTTCCTCGGGGTTGCCTTGCGCCGCGGCGGGCGCGATGCGCGGCGCGCCGCCGTGGCTGTCTCTTGGCATCGTCACGCCTGGGGAGAATACCGAGTCTGCTGTCTGCCACGCTGGCCGCCCGCTGTGATCTTTGCTACTCGCGAGTAACGTAGGGTCCGCTCTCAATTGCCCGCGCAGCAGTGCGGTACGGAAGATGCCTGGCAGCTACCACGGAGATGCCCATGAGCGATGCGGGGAAGGCGTTCCGAAACAAGCTGGTCGTGGTGACCGGCGCCGGGAGCGGGATCGGCCGGGCGACCGCGCTGGGGTTCGCCGCCAATGGCGCCCGGATCGTCGCCGCCGACCTGAACCTGGCCGCCGCCACCGCGGTCAGTGAGCTGATCGCCGGGCGCGCCGGTGCGGCGCACGCGTGGCAGGTGGATGTCGCGGTCGCGGCCGAGATGGAGCGGTTCGCCAACTGGGTGCGCACCGAGGTGGGCGTCCCCGACGTGGTGGTGAACAACGCGGGGATCGCCGTGGTAGGCCCGTTGCTCGCGCACACCGAGGAGGACTGGCAGCGGATCGTCGGCGTCAACCTGCTCGGCGTGGCGCGTGGCTGCCGGCTCTTCGGCGCGCAGATGGCCGAGCGGGGGACCGGCGGTCACCTGGTGAACATCGCCTCGGCCGCCGCGTTCGCGCCGTCGGCCTCGCTGCCGGCGTACGCGACCACCAAGGCGGCGGTGCGGATGCTCAGCGAGTGCCTGCGCGCCGAGCTGGCCGGGGCCGGCATCGGGGTGACGGCGATCTGCCCGGGGTTCACCAGCACGCCCATCGCCCGGTCCGCCCGGTATGTGGGCGTTGCCCCCGGCGCGGCGGACCAGGTGCGCGAGAACAGCATCCGGGCCCTGCGCCGCCGCGGGTTCCCGCCGGAGAAGGTCGCCCTGGCGGTGATGCGTGCCGTGCTGCGCGATCAGCCGGTGGTGCCGGTGAACGCCGAGGCCAGGGTGCTCTACGCGCTGTCCAGGCTCGCCCCGGGCGCGCTGCGGGCGCTGGCCAGGCTCGAGGCGAAGCACTCGCCGCTGCGGGCCAGCCGGTGACCTCCCGCACCCCCGTCGATGGCCACTGCGCCTGCGAGCCCCTGGCCCGCTCCTTGATCAGCGTCAGGTAGGCGAGGCTGCCCAGGCCGGCCACGACGCAGTAGATGCCGAACGGGAAGTAGATGAGCAGGGCGGCCGCGGTGGCCACGTGCAGCCCGACGATGAAGGCCAGGCAGGGCGATGACCCCGCGGCGACGTTCAGGTTCTGCGCCCACTGCCCTCCGATCACCGCGGGGATGAGCACGGCATGGCCGAGGCTGGAGATCGGGAACAGCTCGGAAACGCCCTGGACCAGGCCGACGATCGCGGCTTGCAGGTAGGTCAGATGTGTCATGCCAGGCCCTTCGCGTGAGCTGGGAAACCGCCGCACCGGTGACCATCCCGGATGCGCTGCGCCCGGCGAGGCGAGGGTGGCATACTCAGACCCGCCGGTGTTCTACAGGCACTGTAGAACATTTACAGAACTTGTAGATGCAAATCGGGCAAGGAGGCGCCCCGTGCACGATGCAGCGGCCCGCCACCTGCCCGGCGAGCCCGCGGCGCCCGCGGAGTCGCTGCGGCGCCCCGCCGGGGCACTGGAGGCCGAGGTGATGGCCGTGTTCCGGGCGGCGGAGGCGCCGCTGAGCCCCGGCCTGGTCCGCGAGCGGCTCACTGTCCGGCCGCGGGGTGAGCTGTCCTACAGCACGGTGGTCACGATTGTGTCCCGGCTGCATGCCAAGGGCCTGCTGGCGCGCGAGCGCGCCGGGCGCGGGTTCGCCTACACGCTGGTGGACCCGGCCAGTCTGGCGGCCGGCCAGATGAGCCAGGCACTGGATGCGGGTGTGGATCACGGCGCCGTGCTGACCAGGTTCGTGTCCGGCCTGTCCGGCCGGGACGCGCGGCTGCTGCGCCGGCTGCTGGCCAGCGGCGAGGGCGCCCGGCCAGGACCGGCGGTAGCCGGGTGCGGCTGCTGGTATACCTGCCGTTGCTGATCCCCGTGCTCGCGGCCGCCGCGGCGCGGCCGCTCGCCGCCCGGCTGGAACCCCGGGAGGCCACCTGCCTGCTCACCGTGGCCGCGGTGGCCCTGGCCGGGCGCAGCACGGTGGCGCTGGCGCTGCTGGCGGCCTCCGCCGCCGCCCGCTGAACGCGCTCGGATCAGCGTCCCGCGGCCTGGGAGTGGGCCAGGCTGGCCTGGCGGGGCCGTGGTGGCACGGCACCGGAGGCCGGCGGGTCTGCCCGCAGTTCGCCGAGGCGGACCATGACCACGCCGGCCAGGATGAACCCGCCGCCCAGGAACTGCACCGGGGTGGGCAACTGGCCGAGCAGCAGCCAGGCGAACAGGATCGCGAAGAGGACCTCGGCCATGCCGATGAACGACGCGAGCCGGGCCCCCAGCCGGCGGGCGGCGCCGATGCCCGCGATGTAGGAGACCACCGCGGCCACCAGCGACAGCCCGAGTACCGGCACGATCCAGCTCACCTGGTGGCCGAGGACGTGGACGTCGCCAAGGCTTGCGGTCATCGGCAGCAGCCCGGCCCCGGTCACCACGGCCAGGGCGGCCGCGCCGACGCACATCCCCGCCCACGCCATGACCAGGGGCGGCAACGTCTCCTCCCCGCCGCCCGCCGAGAGCACGAAGAAGATCGCCAGGCCCACGGCGGCCAGCAGCGCCCAGATGACCCCGGCCGGGTTGATCCCCGCCGGGCCGGCCAGGTTGAGCACCAAGGCCAGCCCGGCGATCGCCACAGCGCCCCCGGTGATCGTCAGCCGCCGCGGGCGCTGGCCGCGCCGCAGCCACAGCCAGCCCACCACTAGCACCACGCCGAGGTACTCAAGCAGCAGCGCGACGCCCACCGGTATCCGGGCCACGGCGTTGAAGTAGCACAACTGGGGCGCGGCGACCGCGAGCAGGCCGTAGGCGGCCACCCGGCCCGCGCTGCGCCGCAGCAGGCCCCACTGTCCGCGCAACCGCAGCACCGCGGGGGCGGTGAGGACCAGTGCCGCCACGGCCATCCGGGCGAGCACGGCCGCGCCCGGGCTCCAGCCGGAGCCGATCAGGGCCGAGGCGAACGTCCCCGACGTGCCGAACGCGGCCGCGGACAGCAGGGCAAGAGCCAGTCCCGCGCCACCCTGGGCGGGCTTGCCGGACTGAGTCCCCATGACGCTCCCTGTAATGGGCGAAAGTAAGTTACGCTAGTGACACTATCGAGGAGTGGTGAAAGGGGTCAAGGTGATTTTTGCCCATGACACCGAGGTGGCACTGGCCTCTGCCGCCGCCCTTGTCAACACCGGCCGCGGCGGCAGGGAACTGCTGCCGGACACCGATGCCCTGGACCGCTTCGTCACGGACTGGGGCTGGACCGGGGGGCGCACGCACGACCGGGCCGAGCTCGACGCGGTCCAGTGGCTGCGCCCCCGGCTCGAACGGCTGTGGGGCATGGGCGAAGACGCCGCCGCCGGGCTGGTCAACACGCTGCTGCGGGAGGCGAGCGCCCTTCCGCAACTGGTCCGGCACGATCAGTGGGACTACCACTTGCACGCCACGCCGCCCGACGCGCCGCTGGCCGACCGGATGGCCGTCGAGGCGGCGATGGCCTTCACCGACGTCATCCGGTCCAAGCAGCTTGACCGGCTCCGGGTGTGCGCCGCGGAGCACTGCGAGGACGTTCACGTGGATCTGTCAAAGAACCGGTCACGGCGGTTCTGCAGTGTGGCCTGCGCCAACCGCACCAACGTCGCCGCCTACCGGGTACGCCAGGCGGCCCGGTGAGGTACTGCGCCACCCCCGCCGAGCGGGCGCAGCTGGTGCGGTTGCTCACCCGGATACTGGAGCATCACGGCGCCGTGAGGTGACCGTCCACCCGGCGCAGCCGGCCCTCGCCGACCAGGCCGTCGATGAGCGTCCCCGACCAGTACCACTGCCAGGAGAACCAGCGCCGTATCTGGGCCTCGGGCGCCACGACCGCCGCGCGCACTCCCGCCACGACCAGCTCCTTCAGCGCGGGCCCGGGGGCGGTGCCGGCGCCACCGCCGGCCGGGTAGGCCTGGTCCCAGCGGGCCAGCACGCTCGAATGCGGTTCCCCGGCACCGGCGGTGACCTCCATCGAGCGGGACACGATCGCGCCGCACCGCTCCAGCGGCGCGCGCAATGCCTTCAGTTCCTGCCGCTTCAGCCTGAGCTCGGTGCGCAGGTCCTCGGAGCTGGACGGGCCGACGGCGGCGAGATGGTCGAGCAGGCGGCGCCAGCCGCTGTCGAGGGCGCGCATGCGCTCGATCTCCGCCCGGCAGATCGGGTCGAGCAACGCCGCCGCCTCGCCGCTCACCAGCAGGTTCTTGCCGCGGTGCACCGCGGTAATGAGGTAACCGCGCCCGGCCAGTTCGCCGAACCACGGCCATTTCTGCGCCGGCCAGGTGGCGAAGCCCGGGCGGCCTGGGCGGTACGGGTCGTCATGGCAGGCCTCGTACAGGCTCGGCAGCGCGCAGTCGGTGGTGCGGGTCAGCAGCCCGCGGTCGCGCAGGAACTCAGCCGCCTCGTCCAGGGAGCGCAGCGCCCAGGCCGGCACCAGCCGGCATTCGAAGGCCCGCCGTGCCCGTAGTTCGGCCAGCGACTCCACACCGCCATCCTCCTCGGGTGACGCCGTGGGGTCACCGGGTTTTCCGCGCGGCCCGGCGGATCGGCGCGAAGGTCTCCGTGGGCTCCTTGGTGAGGAACTCGGTGATGAGCAGGTTGCACAGCCCCGGCTTTTCCACCAGCAGCCCGTGTGAGGTACCTGGTACCACGGCGAGCTCGGCGTCGGGCAGGCTCCGGTAGGCCTCGATGGCGTGCTCCAGGCGGACCTCGTCGTCGTCGGCCACCATGACGAGCGTGCGGCTGGTCAAGGTGTGCAGGTCGGCGGGGGTGAGCGCCGGCTCTCGGGCGTGCATGGCGGCCAGCTTGGCGACGATCACGCCGTAGTGGCCGATTCCGTCGGGTGACAGCTCGCCGTAGCTGCGTTCCAGGAAGTCCGGCGGCTCGCCGTCAAGCACGCCTTCCGCCCAGCCGTCGTGGTGAAACACCCCGGCGGCGAGCACCAGCCGGCGCACCAGGTCCGGGCGGCGCAACGCGACCACAAGCGCCACGACCGCGCCATCGCTGACGCCGGCCAGCTGGACAGGCCGGCCGATGACCGTATCGATGAACGCGATGGTGTCCTGGGCCATCAGTTCGTAGCTGGCCGGCCCCGCGACATCGGGGGTGCGCCCGTGCCCGCGCTGCTCGGGCGTGTAGACATGGAAGACCTCCGCCAGCGCCGCCAGGGTAGGGTCCAGGGCCCGGGAGTCCACTCCCGCCCCGCCCGGATGCAGCAGCACGCATGGGTCGCCGTGGCCGCGCTCGTCGTACCACATCGCCACGGCGGGCAGTTCGGCGGTCGGCATGTCCACCAGTCCTCTCTTTCGCTTTCTGCGCTAGGTAACGATGACCATATGACTGGCGCGACGGCGGGAATTCATCGCTACCCACCGGGATCGTGAGCGGCTGGCCCGGCAGGATTAGCGCGGGGTTGTTGCCCATGATGGGCTTGCTCGGGTCGTAGATCGCCGGCCACTTGGCGCCGTCACCAGTCCAGCTGGTCCGAAACGCGGCGATCGCCGCCGCGAACGTATTCGCGGGGTCATTCTCGGCGGAATGCCATACGACCCGGATCTGTCATCGTCCCCGCCGCCAGAGTCGGCAAGGACTCTTTAACTTCCCCTGAGCTGGACATTACCGTAGCATTACGTTCTCTGGCTGCACGGAACACCCAAGGAACACGAGGGGACAGTCATGCATCGATCCCGGAGCCTTCTGACCTCAGCCTCCGCGAAACTAGGCGCGCTGGCCACAACGGGAGCGGTCGCCGTGGCGATCACCCTCGCCACTGCCACAGGCGCCACCGCGACCGACTCGTCGTTCTCGTTCGCGCTCCAGCCGTCCTCGGCCGCCATCAGCGCGTGCCTGCCCAACGCCTCGGGTCATGTCACGATCACCACCGGCGCGCTCAACGACGTCATGACGGTCACGATCCAGGGCATGCCCGCCGGCACCGGCTTCGACCTGTTCGTCATCCAGCAGCCGGGCACGCCCTTCGGCGTCTCCTGGTACCAGACCGACATCCACGCCAACAGCAGCGGCAACGGCAGCGCCACGGTCCGTGGCGTATTCGACTCGGAGACCTTCTCGGTGTCACCGGGCGGCACCACCACGTTCGCTGCCACTCACCAGTACCACCTGGGCCTGTGGTTCGACAGCCCGAAGGTCCCGTTCAACCGGGGCTGCGAGCCGGGGCTGACCTCGCCGACCGTCACGCCCTTCAACGGCAACCAGCACGCGGGCATCCAGGTGCTGAACACCGCGGAGTTCCCGGTGGCCGCGGGACCGCTGTCGAACGTGCACCGCTGAGACCCGCCGGGCATGCCTAGCCGGGCGGCGGGCATGCCCGGTCTCCATGGCCGGCTTCCTATACCTCAGCTCCCCGGGCGCGGCGCACCGCGGCGAAAGAGCAGCCCGCGGAGAAGAGCCCGTTGTTCATCTCAGGGCCAGTTCACGGTGAAGTGGGCCCGGACCGGCCCGCTATTGCCAGCGCTGACGATGACCAGGCCGCGATAGGTGCCGGGGTGCGGATAGGTGTGCTCGCCGAAAATCGTGAAGAGGCCGTTCGCCGTGGCGCTGGTGGCATTGGTGCCGGTCACGTCGCCGGTTGAGGTGCTGCCATCGCCCCACTTGATCGTGCACCCGATGCCGAGCGAGGAATCGCACATGGTGAGCGTGCTGGTCGGAAAGCCCGGTGCGGACAGCGTCGCGACCGCGCCGTGGACCTGGCCGTGGGCGTTAGCGGTCTCGGTGGCACCGATGACCGCCAGCGGCCAGGGCACCTGGGTTGAGGGGTAGAAGTTCAGCCCAGCCACCTGCAGCCGGGTTCCCTGCCCGCCGAGGCGGCGCAGGAAGTCGTGGTAGGCGGGGCTGGTTGCGGTCCGGCGGGCGCTCGGTGACCAGGCGATTTCCGCCAGCGCGAGCAACCGCGGGAACACCATGTAATCGGCGCTGGCCAGGTTCGCGACGGTCTCACCCCACATGGCGCCTTCCACGCCGATGACATTCCGGTCGGTAACACCGCGCACGAACCCGCCGGGGTTCCAGTTGTAGGCGCTGGAGACATCGCAGCCGCGCGGGCAAGCCCAGTTCATGCCCAGTGCGGGCGGCACGCTGGACCGGGCAGCGACGATGTATTTCTGATCAAGGTAAGTGTGGTTCGCCGGCGCCATCACGATCTTCATGTGCTTGGCCACCGCCTCGCGGCCAGTGATCGATCCCGGTGACGTGCCTCCGGCGGGCTGCCAGTACTCGGCGATGGAGCCAGCGGGCGGATTGGTTCCCTTGCCGGCAATGTCGGCCCAGCCCATGACCGTCTTACCGCGCTCGGCGACGATGCCTGCTTCCTTGTTGATGAAGGCGGCGTACTTCGCGGGGGCGAGCAGCGACGCCGGCACTTCGTCTCCGCCGAGGTCGTAGTAAGGGCCGGGACTGATGGCCGTGAGCTGGCCGATGATCGCTGTCATGATCGCCCAGGTGTCGCGGCTGCCCGGGCACAACGCGCTGTAGCCGACATCCTCGGTGTAGTCCCAGTGCGGTGGCTTGAACGCGCCGCAGTCGATCGCGTGCGGGTTGGCGGGCAGCGCAGGATTGCCGGTGTCGTTGTACTCCGACATGATGATCGCGTTGTTGTGGCCGGGGGAATCGACCTCGGGCACGACGGTGATGAAGTGCGCGGCGGCATCGGCAACGACGGCCTTGTATTGCGCCTGTGTCCAGAATCCGCCCGGGTCTACCAGCCTGCCGCCGGTGCCGACCGAGCCGCGGCTGCCGATGGCGGTCAGCCGGGGGAAGCCCTTGATGGCCAGCCGGAAGCCCTGGTCGTCGCTGAGGTGCAGGTGCAGCACGTCGATCTTGTAGGCGGCGATCTGGTTGATCAGCTTCTCGACCGCCGACGCAGGCTCATAGTGCCGGGCAATATCAAGCAGCAGGCCGCGGTAGCCGTAGCGGGGAAAGTCGGTGATGGTGACCACCGGCGTTGTCCATGGCCCGGGCAGGATCACCGTGCTGTTGACCCACGCGGGCAGGAGCTGCCGGAACGTCTGAATGCCGTTGTAGAGGCCATGCGCGGTCGGCGCCTCGATCGTCACGCCGGATGGGGTGGTGACGAGCTGATAGCCCTCGGCCCGGTGAGCGGGTTTCAGGGTTCCTGGATCGCCGATTGCCAGGACGATGTCACCTGGGCGCGGCGTGCCGATGACGGTCCGCAGCCGGTACCCGGTCGAAGGCCGCAGGTACGCGGCCAGGTCACCGGCAACCGGCAGCTCGGCCGTGGCGTTGGCGCCCGGTGCCGCGACAATCCGGGCGCTCCGGGTGAGCGTGAAATGGCCACTGCCGATCCGTGCCGACACCGGCTTCGGCACGACGCCGAGAGTGGTTGCCGTCCCGGCCGCCTGCTTCACCGAGGCCGAGCCGGCCTGCACGGCGAAGACAACGGCGGGGATACCGATCACCAGTACCGAGAAACCGGCAGCCCAGACGGACAGAACGGCCAGGCGGCGCCGCCACGATCTGCCACTGGAGCCAGCCAGCCCGCCACGACGACCAGCGAGCGCAGTCAGGAAATGGAGTCTGCCGTTCATGTTGGCCGCCTATTCGTCTTTGGGGCAGCCACTGCTAGCCGCCCGGGGCGCACCAAATCGGGCCAGCCGGACGTTACAAGGCCTCAAGCGACACGGTCAAGCATTGCCAGATCGCAGATCGTGTCCTGTGGCCCCCTCAGGCGCGCCCGCCACAGGCTGCCCGAGCCGGTGCCACCGACGGCGGCCCACGACAGCTAGAACGGCCATCATTGCGGCTAGCGAGTGCGGTGTTGTTCTGCTGGCTTCGGTCTTGAGGCCTGCCCTGGCGGCCGCCGGCCGGCAGGTGGTGGCGGGGCCGGAGGAGAATGGGTGAGTGAAAGCTTTTAGCGCCGCTGATCTGGTTCGGGATCGTATGGGTGGGTTGATCTTCCAGCGGGTGGCCGGGCCGCAGGGCCCGGCGCGCCGCCGGGTCATCCACGACGCCGCCGGGGAGCGCTGGTTCGCTGAGGACCGTCCGGTCCGCCGCGTCCACGGGGATTCCTCGATGTTCGCCGGCGGGATCACGGCGTTGCTGCTGCAGTCCTTGCACCCGCTGGCGATGGCCGCGGTGGCCGGTCATTCGGGGTATCGCGGTGACCCGTGGGGGCGGTTGCAGCGGACGAGCTACTTCCTGGCCGTCACCTCGTTCGGTACGGCCAGCGATGCCCGCGCAGCGATCGCACGAGTGCGGGCGATCCACCAGCGGATCACCGGGACCGCGCCAGACGGCCGGCCGTACGCGGCGTCGGACCCGCACCTTTTGACCTGGGTTCATATCGCTGAAGCCGACAGCTTCCTGCGCGCGCATGCCCGCTTTGGCGCCCGCCCTTTGGACCAGGCCGGGCGCGACGGCTACGTCGCCGACCTGGCCCGGATCGGCATCGAGCTGGGCGTGCCCGACCCCCCGCGCACCGAAGCCGAGCTCACCGCCCGCATCGCCTGCTACCGCGCTGAGCTGGCCGGTACCGCCGCTGCCCGGGAGGCTGCCCGGTTTCTGCTGCTCACCCCGCCACTTCCAGCCATCGCCCGGCCGCCGTATGCCGTCCTGGCCGCCGCAGCGGTGTCGTTGCTGCCTGGATGGGCCCGCCGGCCCCTTCACCTGCCCCGCCTGCCGGTAACCGAAGCCGCCCTCGTCCGCCCAGCAGGCCATGCCATGGTTCATGCCATCCGCTGGGCCATCACCCCACCCCCAGCGGCCCGCGCCAGCTAGGCCAAGTCCAGGCCGAATGAACGACCATCATCGCGGCATAGCGTGCGTTGCGTGCCTTGCCGGGGACGCGACGGCACCGGGTCAGTTCGGCGGGCTGGGATTGGGTCTGGCTGGCTTGAGCAGGCGCAGGATCAGAAATCCTGGTTCCCTGCTCAGCTTCTCGTAGTCCTCGGGATAGCACTCGCGCATCGTTTGGGCCGGGACCGGCTCGATGAGTTTTTCGATGAGGAATCCGGCATCGGTGGCAGCCGTGCACAGCGCGGACAGCGGTTCACGCCAAAAGTGCACCGGCTGGTCTCCCCCGGGGGTGCGCCATACGTCGGTTTCCAGGGTGACCTGGAAGTAGGAGCCGCCCTTGCGCAGCCAGTCCATCACCGGGTGCTGCGTCGATACCACCGCTGCCCCGCCAGGGCGCAGGACGCGGCAGAACTCGGCGAACGCGGCCGCGCGGTCGCGGGCGTAGTGAATGGCCAGCGCGCAGACGATGAGGTCGAAGGCACCATCGGGGTAGGGCAGTGGCTCCCCCAGCGCGGCCTGGTCGATCCGCACCCGCCCCGCCGTCCGCTGCCTGGCCAAGCCCACCATGACCGGGCTCCCATCAAAGCCGGTGACCTCGGCCCCCCGCTCCAGCAGTTCGTCCAGGTACAGACCGGGGCCGCAGGCCGCGTCCAAAACCTGCCGGCCGGCGACCGGCCCGAGCGCGGCCAGCACCGCGGGCCGGTCGTAATGGGCGTTGTACGCACTGTCGGCCGCATGCTGGGCAAAACCTTGGCCCATCCTGTCGTAGGCATCCCACAGGCCCTCATCCACACAGACACCATGACACACGCCCGTAACGCCGGATCGTGCCCGCCTTCCCGGCCAGTTCCGCCCACAGCAGCGCCGCGGATCGGTGCGTGCCTCTTATTGTTGGGATGTGCTGACCGGACCGCGCTTGCGCCAGGTGGCCCTGGTCGCGCGCGACTGCGGCGAGGCGGCCGCCGAGTTGGGCCGGGCGTTCGGCTGGGCGCAGCCGTTCCGCGATCCTGGGGTGGGACAGTTCGGCCTGACCAACGCGGTGTTCGCGGTCGGTGACACGTTCCTGGAGGTCGTCGCGCCTGCGCGACCGGATACCGCCGCGGGCCGGTACCTCGAGCGGCGCGGCGGCGGCGGTGGGTATATGGCGATATTCCAGGTTCCGGATCTGGCGGCGGCCCGTCACAGGCTCGCCGGCCTCGGTGTGCGGGTGGTCTGGACCGCCGACCTGCCCGACATCGCCGCCGCCCACCTGCACCCTAAGGACGTCCCTGGCGCCATCGTGTCGCTGGACTGGGCGGCTCCGGCGGATTCGTGGCGGTGGGCGGGCCCGTCGTGGACGGGCCGGGCGCCGGAGCACGCTCCCGGCGGCGTGACCGGGCTGACGATCGAGGTCAACGACCCGCCCGCCGCGGCGCGGCGCTGGGCGGCGGTGCTCGGGATTCTTGTCACCGGCGGCGGGCGAACCAGCGGCGGGCAGGCCATCGTCGTGGAGCTGCCGGACTCGGGCCAGTGGCTGCGGTTCGTGCCGGCGCGGGCGGCCCGCGGCGAGGGAATCACCGCGATTACCATCGCGGGGCTGACCCGCGGCGGGCCCTGGATGATCGGCGGGGTCCGCTTCGCCGGCGAGGAGATGACATGACCGCGCTCCACACCGGGACCGAGGACCTGCTGGCCGACATCGACGGCGGCGTCGCGGTGATCACCATGAACCGCCCCGATCGGCGGAACGCCTTCTCCCAAGCCATGCTGTCCGCCATGGCGGCAGTCCTCGCCCAGGTAGAGACCGACGATGCGGTCGGCTGCGTCGTGCTCACCGGGGCGGGCGGCGCCTTCTGCGCGGGCGGCGACGTCAAGAGCATGGCCGCCTCGCCTGCTGGCCCCGGCGGCGCCGGCCCGTCACTGGATGCGGCCGTCCATCGCCAGCGACTGAACCAGCGGGCCACCAGCGGCCGCCTGTGGGGCATGCCTAAGCCGACGATCGCCGCCATCGCAGGCCCGGCGGCCGGGGCTGGCCTATCGCTGGCGCTGGCCTGCGACCTTCGTTACGCCGTGCCGGGCGCGGTGCTGACCACGGCCTTTGCCCGGGTTGCGTTCGCCGGAGACTACGGCGGGACCTGGTTTCTCACCCAGCTGATCGGCAGCGGCAAAGCCAAAGAGCTCTACTACTTCTCCGAACGGCTCAGCGCGGAAGATGCCGAGCGGCTCGGGATCGTCAACGCCATCTTCCCGCTGGCCGACTTCGAGCGGGAAGTCATGGCACGTGCTCGCCGGCTGGCCGAAGGGCCGTCGATCGCTTACCGCTACATGAAGGAGAACCTCAACCGCGCCGTGACGGGCGAACTCGGCGAATGCATGGACCTCGAGGTGACCCACCACGTGCACACGGCGCTCACCGAAGACCACCGCGAGGCCGCCCGGGCCTTCATGGACAAGCGCGAACCTCGCTTCCAAGGCCGGTGACCTGCAGCAGCTCGCGGCTATGAGTGGATTTGCCCGGCCGCTGTCCGGACCGGGTCAATCCCAGCACTGGGCGTTGCTGTCATTCAGAGTTCCAGGTCTTTCCGGAATGATGCAGAACAGCAGCCCGGCGGGGTCGCGCATTACCCACCAGGAGTGCGCCCGCTCTACCAGTTCGGCGCCGAGTTTCTCCAGCCTGGCCATTTCCGCGATTGGGTCGTCGGTGTGGATGTCGATATGCACCCTGCCCTGCCCCTCGTCGAGGCGCTGGATCAGCAGCCACAGGTCCTGGCCATGCAGCGCGGCGCCGTGGTACTCGGGGTGGCGGTCGAACTGGGCCAGTGGCTGGCCGGTGGCCGCGCTCCAGAACGCCAATTCACGGTCATGCTCAGCAGGAGGCACATCGATTACGATCTTGAGTAGCTTGCTGTAGTGCACCACCCTGCCAGCCTACGAGAGGGGCCACAGCCATCATGGCTGCGCGGGGGCTGGCAAGCCACGCTCGTTGCGTCATGTGAGTGCATCTGGGCAACCAGGGGGTTTGGGTGAAGCTTCTTGTGATTGGCGGCACCCGGTTTGTGGGGCGCGCCTTCGTGGAGCAGGCCGTGCGGCATGGCCATGACGTCACTGTCTTCCACCGCTCCGCGTCCGAACCGGAAGACTTCCCCAGCGTTGAACACCTGCACGGGGATCGGGACGGCCAGCTCGGCCTGCTCGGGGGGCGCAGCTGGGATGCGGTGCTCGACACCTGCGGCTACGTCCCTAGGGTGGTGCGGGAGGCTTCAGCTGTCCTGCGGGATGTCGCCGGGCATTACACCTTCGTCTCCACCCTCTCGGTGCACCCGGACGACATGCCCGCCCGGTCCACCGAGCAGGCTCCCACCCATCAGCCTCCCTTCCCGCAGACCGAGACGGTCACGGCGGAGACCTACGGCCCGCTCAAGGTGGCCTGCGAGCATGAGGCCAAGGCAGCGTTCGGAAACCGGTGCCTGATCATCCGTCCCGGCTACATTGTCGGGCCGCATGATCCGACCGACCGGTTCACCTTCTACCTGCGGCGTGCGGCAGGCGGAGGAGAAATGGCGGCTCCGGGGCCGCCGGATGCACCGTTGCAGGTCATCGACGTCCGCGACCTTGCGGCCTTCATGCTCGGCCGGATAGAGGCCGCTGACGGCGGAGTGTTCGGGGTGGCTGGGCCCGGCGAGCGGATCGTCCTGCGTGACGTGCTCGAAACGGCCCGGGACACGGCGGCGGCCGATACTACGTTCACCTGGGTATCCGAGGGATTTCTGGGGGCTGTGGGCGATGAGGCCCAAGAGTGGTTCCCGATGTGGGAACCCCAGTTTCCGGGGGTGCACACCTATGATGCGGCCAAGGCGGTCGCAGCCGGCCTTCGCTGCCGGCCCTTGGCGCAGACCGTGGCCGATACCCTGACCTGGGACCAGGAGCGCGGGCAGCCAGATCTGCGCACCGGCCTGAGCAAAGAAAAGGAAAGAGAACTCCTCGCCACCTGGCACTCGCGACGCTGACCGCCCCGGCCTGGCGCGCGCCGGGTGCTGGCGTAGCGGGCCCGGTACGGCTGGTGGCCCAGCGAGCATCCCGGTGCCGGGCAGGCGCCGCGGGGGTTCGGTGTGCGGCCGATGATGGGAGACTGGCTGTCAGGGCAGTGGCTACTGGCCTTGGGTGCCAGTGCCGCGGATGAGAGGGGCGCACGACGATGGCAGGCGGCCCGGTTGTTTTTGTGCATGGTTTGTGGCTGCACGCGAGCTCGTGGGGCTCGTGGGCGGAGGTGTTCCGCGAGGCCGGCTATGAGCCGCTGACGCCGGGGTGGCCCGGCATCCCGGACACGGTCGAGGAAGCCCGCAATAATCCCGGCCAGGCCGCCGGGAAAGGCATCGACGAGATCGTCGGGCACTACGCCCAGGTGATCGCGGGGCTGGATGCCCGGCCGGTGGTGGTCGGCCACTCCTTTGGCGGGCTGATCGCGCAGCGGCTGCTGGGGCAGGATCTGGCCGCCGCCGCGGTGGCGATCGACCCGGCGCCGATCAAGGGGGTGATCTTCCTGCCGCCTTCGGCGCTGCGGGTGGCCTCGATCGCGCTGCGCCGCCCGGCGAACAGGAACGCGGCAGTATCGCTGACCGCGGAGCAGTTCCGCTACGGCTTCGGCAACGCTGTGGGCGAGCAGGAGTCCGGCGAGCTGTTCGAACGCTGGGCCATCCCCTCGCCGGGGCGGCCGCTGTTTGAGGCCGCGATGGCGAACTTCGTCCCCCGCTCGCCGGCCAAGGTCAGCACAGGCAACAAGACCCGCGGGCCGCTGCTGATCACCGCCGGCGGCCGCGACCACACCGTCCCGGCGGCCATCAGCCACGCGACGCGCCGGCTCTACCACAAGTCGCCCGCAGTCACCGACCTGCGTGAGTTCCCCGACCGGGGCCACTCGCTGACCATCGATCACGGCTGGCGCGAGGTTGCCCAGACGGTCCTGGAGTGGCTCAACGAGCGCGTGCCGTAGCCCGCGCCGGGCCCGGCAACCAATCGGGTGATCATGGCGCAGATTTTGCGCACACCGGCGACCACGCGCCACACGGCCACAACCAACTGCGAGGGCGTGCAGAACTGGGTGCTCTGCGCGCGGCGGGCGGCCCATCCGGCGGTCACGCGGAGAGTAAGAAGTCGGCGGACGCGCCAGCTATGACAAACGTGCTTCGGCTAGCAGCAGGCCGGCCAGGTCGGCCAGCGCCGGCGTCACTCCGGTCAGCCCGCGGGCGGTGAACCAGCGCGCGACGTTCGTCGAGTCCCTGGTCAAGAACTCCACGCCGCGCGGGTTCGCGATCAGGTCGACGATCTGCGGCATGTCGATCATGACCAGCCGGCTGCCGTGCACCAGCAGGTTGTAGGCCGACAGGTCGCCGTGCGCGTATCCGAGTCGGGCCAGGCCGCTGAGGGCAGTCACCAGCTGGTCCCACAGGCTGGCGAGCCCGGCCCCAGCCGGCCTGATCTCGGCCAGCCGCGGCGCGGCCGTGCCGTCCGGCTCGCCGATGAACTCCAGCAGCAGCTCGGTCTCGAGTATCTGCACCGGATACGGCACTGGCAGGCCGGCCGCGCAGAGCTGACTCAGGGCGGCGAACTCGGCGCGCGCCCACTGGGTGGAGATCATCGCCCGGCCCGCCGCGGACCGCGCCGCGATCGCCCGGTTCACCCTCGACTCCCGGGCGCGCCGGCCTTCGAGATACTCGCTGTCGCGCTGGAACATCCGGTGCTCCGAGGCCCGGTACCGCTTGGCCGCGAGCAGGCAGGACCGGTCGGTGCCGGGCACGCCGCGGCGCAATAGGAAGACGTCGGCCTCCTTTCCGGTCTTCAGGATGCCGAGCTCGGTGTCGACGGCCGCGAGGTCGGTGACAAGCCAGTCCGGGTACGGTTGCGGACCGCGCTCCGTGGGCGCGGACTGATCCCACGTGGACCACCGGTCACCCTCGGGCAGCCCGAACGTCTCGGAGCCGAAGTCGGCCGGCGGGAGGCGCCGACGGTGCCGGTCGCGCTTAAGGAAGGTGGACTCGTCGTCAAGCCGCCGCTTGCCGCGGCGGAACTGAGAGCTGGACATGGCGGAAGCTCCTGGTACAGGAAGTGCGGGCGGGCAGCAAGAAACTCGTGATGGTCCTCATCTGCGTCCCTCCTTCCTGTTCAGCGAGCGTCCGCCAGTCGCGGGCGGCGACGGCAGGGATGCGCGCTGCCAGGCTGACACGCCGCCAGGCAGCGGGCAACAGGTTTTCCGGCATGTGGATACGTGAGTGAGCGGGCGACCGCCCCGGCGGGGGAGGGCGGGAAGCCGCAATACTTAGCCGCCGCGTTCTTCTGGCTCCAGGTCGAGCGCCCGGAGCAGCTCGCGCAGGTTCTCATAGCGCTGCCCTTTCGGGAGCGAGCCCGCCCGCTCAAGCAGCCCGTCCCCGGCATTGCGCTCGGTCAGGATCTCCACCAGCCTGTCCCGGTTCACCGGCCAGACTGTGCGGTCCAGGTGGCGGGCCAGGTCGCTGCGTAGCTCGACGGCCTCCCAGTCCTCCGGAGCTGGCGACTCGGACAGCCTGGCCGCCGGGGCCCAGGTTGCCTCCCGCTCCGTCTCATCCTCGGGTTCCTCTTCAGGCCCGGGCCATTCCCCGGCGTACTGCCGCGCCTCCGCTTCGTCCTGGCGCTTGATCGCTTCATCACGGACGGGACCGTGCGTGCCACTGGCCTGTTCGCTCACTGGCGTGCCTCGCTTACTTTGCTCACCTTGCTCAGCCTGTGGGCCCGAGCGCCGCCGTGGGCTGCCCGGCGGTAGCCCCTTCCCCCCGCCCGAGCGCTTCCCCCCTGCCCGCTTCTGGTATCCAGGAAACGTTCCCGACGTTACGCGCACCGACGGCCGCGCTAGAAGGGTGGTGACACATGTACCACGTGAACGCTGACAACCTGCCAGGTAATGAGGTCTCCCGGACCTTTGAGGGCGGCAAGCACGGCCCCGGGTCTGTGTCGTTCTTCCTGGTGCACAACGAACCTGGGCAAGGGCCCAAACTGCACCACCACCCCTACGACGAGACGTTCGTCATCTTGGCGGGCCACGTGCTGGTGCAGGTCGGTGACGAGACCATCGAGGGCGGACCAGGCGACATCGTCATCGGCCCGCCCGGGGTCCCGCACGGCTTCACCAACCTGGGCCCTGGCCAGGCCAGGCTGGTCTGCATCCATGCCGCGCCTGCCATGCAGACCCAGTTCCTCGCCTGACAGGGGTCCTGGCCCGGTCGCAGCGGCGCGGAGAAAAGGCGTGTCGGATCCCGTGGCGGCTGGGAGATGATGCCGTCCGTGGAGAAAGCGGCCATCACGGCGGACCTGGCGTCGCGGCTGGTGGCCGCCCAGTTTCCGCAGTGGGCCGGCCTTCCGGTGCGGCGGGTCGAGCCGGGCGGCTGGGACAACATCACCTTCCGCCTCGGCGCGGACCTGTCGGTGCGGCTGCCCAGCGGGCCCGGGCTATGCCGGGCAGGTGGACAAGGAGCACCGGTGGCTGCCGGTCCTGGCCGGCCAGTTGCCGCTGCGGATCCCGCAGCCGCTGGCGAGGGGCGCCCCCGGGTGCGGTTTCCCGTGGCCGTGGTCGGTCTACCGGTGGCTGCCCGGCACCCCCCTGGCCGCCAGCCACATCTCCGACCCGGCCACGCTCGCGGCCGACCTGGCCGCGTTCCTGGCCGCGCTCTACCGGGTTGATCCCGCGGGCGGGCCGCCGCCCGGGCCGCACAGCTGCTACCGCGGCGCGCCGCTGACCGTCTACGACGCCGAGGCCAGGCGGGCACTGAAGGCCCTCGACGGCGAGATCGACACCGCCCGTGCGGCGCAGGTCTGGCAGGAGGCCCTCGCCGCGACGTGGCACGGCGCACCGGTCTGGGTGCACGGCGACGTCGCGGACGGCAACCTGCTGACGGACCAGGGCCGGCTGACCGCCGTCATCGACTTCGGCTGCTGCGCCGTCGGGGATCCGGCCTGTGACACGGTCATCGCCTGGACCTACTTCTCCGGCGAGAGCCGCCGGGTGTTCAAATCCGGGCTTCCTGTGGACCGGGCGACCTGGGCCCGCGGCCGCGGCTGGGCGCTGTGGAAGGCCATGATCGTGCTGGTAGACGCGTTGCGAGACGACCCAGAGGACGCCCGGGCGACCAAGGGCGTCATCGCCGAAGTGCTGGCCGACAACCTCCGCACCTAACCGCGGCAAAACGGGACTCGGGCAAGGGGGGCCCGCCGTGCCGCGCCGAAGTATGATCCGTGCAAAGCGGCCGAGCGTACGGGGGTCGCCCAAGTACGGAGGAGCGGTTCGATGGGCCTTCTCAACGAATCTCGCCGCGAGTTCATCGCAGCGCCGGATAGCTCGAAGGGCCAGATCGTTTACAAGTGGCCCGACCAGAACATCCGCAAGTTCGCGCGGGCCATCGTGGAGCCCGACGCGGCCGCCGTGTTCATGAACCAGGGCCAGGTCATGGGCGTCCTGAGCCCGGGCCAGCACACCCTGGACGCCTCCGAGCTCCCGTTCCTCGGCATGTTCGTGGACTGGGCGAGCAGCAGCAACGCCTTCAAGGCCGAGATCTACTTCGTCGGCGCGCGGGAATACCCGCACTGCCGCTTCGGCGGGCGGCTCGACGAGGTGCAGGACCCGCAGACCGGGCTGATCGTCACGCTCCGGGCGTTCGGCGAATACGCGCTGCGTGTCCTCGACCCGGTCAAGCTGATCGTCAACCTCGTCGGCACCGTGGACGTGACGAACAACGAGGCCATCACCGGCTGGGTCGCGCAGCAACTGCTGAAGGTCACCAGGACCGCGATCACCACCCAGCTCATGACCGGCGCCTGGCCGATCCTCGGCATGTCCATGCACAGCCCGGAAATCGAGGCAGCCACCATGCCCGCGGCCAACGAGCAACTGGCCGACTACGGCCTGGCCATCGCCCGGTTCGGGAACCTCGATGTCAACCTCGACGACGACGACAACGCCCGGCTGAAGAAGCTGGCCGGCGACACCGCCTACAGCCGGCTGGCCGGCGGCTTCCTCCAGGCCGCGCAGGCCGAGGCGCTGCAGGGGGCCGGCGAGGGCATGGCCCAGGGCGGCGGCGCGGTGACCCCCATGTTCCTGGGCGCGGGCCTCGGCATGGCCGGCCAGATGATGCAGCCGCCGCCGCAGGCCCCGGTCGCCCCGCCGCCCGGCCCCGGCTTCGCCGGTGGCGGCGCCGGCTTCGTGCAGCAGCCGCCGCCGCAGGCCCCGCCCGAGGCCCCGGCCCCGGCTCCGGCGGCTCCGGCCCCCGCTCCCGCGGCAGCCCCGGCAGCCCCGGCAGCGGAGGCCACGGTCGAGTGCCCCGAGTGCCACAGTTCGGTGCGGGCGGGCTCGAAGTTCTGCGCGGAGTGCGGCACGCCCATGGCCAAACACTGCACCAACTGCAATGCCGACCTGAGCGCCACCGCGAAGTTCTGCGCGGAGTGTGGCACCCCGGTCAACCCGCCGCCGGCGTAACCGGCAAGAGCCCGGACGCCTGGCTCGGACGCGAGCCGGCGGAGGGCTGGCCCCGTGGCCGGCCCGCCTTGCACACCCGTGCGCCCCGGGGGGCGTATGGCATGAAACTAGTGAAGGGCTGTCCTCATGGACCGTATCGAATGCCAGTGGTGCAAGGCCCAGAACGAGACGGGCCGCACCAACTGCACCACCTGCGGCGCGCCGCTCGACAAGAAGGACCTCGTCACGGACTCGGGCTGGGCCGAGGCGCCGCGGCTGCGTGACATGACGGAGTTCCGGTTCTCCAGCTCCACCTGCCAGATCGAGGGCGAGATCGTCCCGGTGGCCGAGATCGCGCTCGCGCAGGGAGACTCGGTGTTCTTCGAGCACCACGTCATGCTCTGGAAGGAACCCCAGGTGCCGATGTCCGCGCTGAACACCGGCGGCGGCATGAAGCGCACGCTCGGCGGCATGCCGCACATCCTGAGCGTCGCCCACGGGCCTGGGCGGGTCGCCTTCTCCCGCGACGCCACCGGCGAGGTGGTGGTGCTGCCGCTGCACCCGTCGATGGAACTGGACGTGCGCGAGCACGCCTTCCTGGCCGGGACGCACTCGCTGACCTACTCGTTCGTACGGATCAAGGGCCTGGCGAACGTGCTGCACGGCGGCGGCGGCATGTACATGGACCGGTTCGTCACCCAGAACGAGCCCGGGCTGCTGCTGCTGCACGGGTACGGCAACGTGTTCCAGCGGACGCTGCAGCAGGGCGAGAAGATCCTGGTCGAGCCAGGCGGCTTCCTCTACAAGGACTCCTCGGTCACCATGAACGTGTACAAGCAGACCGTCAAGACCGGGCTGATGGGCGGCAACAGCATGTACCTGGCCGAGATGGCCGGGCCCGGCCGGGTGGGCATCCAGTCCATGTACGTACACCACGGCTCCGAGTAAGGCGGCCGACATGACGATGCCACCTGCCCAGGGGCCCTACACCTGCCCGTACTGCCGGATGCCCAGCGACGGCGGCGGGGGAACCTGCCCGGCCTGCGGCGCGCCGGTGGACGTCCGGCTCAAGGTCTCGGACTCCGGCTGGACCGAGCAGCCGCCGATCCGGGACATGGCCCATATCCGGTTCGGGCGGTCCACCTGCCAGGTCAGCGGCACGTATGTGCCGGTGGCCGAGATGGCGCTGCACGACGACGACTGGGTCTACTTCTCCCATCATGTGCTGCTGCACACCGACCCGAACATCCGCTTCGGCAACCTGCCGCTGAAGGGCGGCTGGAAGCGGATGCGGGCCGGGATGCCGTTGATCATGATGACGGCGCAGGGCCCCGGGCACATCGCGTTCAGCGCCGACGAGCCGGGGGAGACCCTGGCCGTGCCGCTCGCCCCGGGCCGGGCCGTCGACGTGGTCGAGCACCGCTTCCTCGTTGCCACCGGGAACGTCAACTACGGCTGGCAGCAGGCCAACCTCTGGTTCACCACCCAGGACGGCGACGACGAGGAGTGGCACTACCCGCTGGGCAAGACCATGGACACCTTCCACGCGGAAGGCGGGAACGGCCTGCTGCTGCTGCACGCCCCCGGCAACACGTTCATCCGCGACCTGGCGCCCCGCCAGCGCATCCTGATCCAGCCGGGCGGGCTGATCTGGAAGGACCAATCGGTCCGGATGTTCCTGCACTTCGAGTACCCGCACGGCCAATACTGGTTCAGCTCCGCGCGCTATCAGGCCAAGTCGACCTGGCTGACGCTGGAGGGCCCGGGCCGGGTCGCCGTCCAGTCGGTGTTCGAGCGGCCCGAGGGCTCGGGTTCGGTGCGCCGCACCTCCGGCGCCACGACCCAGTACTGGTAACTGCTTTCGCTGCGTTACGACGGCCCGCCCGGCCGTGTCCCGCCGGCCGGGCGCCACGCGCTGCCCGCAGGCTACGCTCGCCGGTGAGGCTCGCCTACGACGAGGCAACCCCTGGAGGTGCCATGAGTGAGCAGGACCCGGAAGAGCCGGCCGAGGAGTTTCACCGCGACCGCCGCGAGCATGGCGGCGTTCCCGGGCGCCTGGACGATGACCGGCTTGCCCGGCTGACCGAGGAGGAGCGGGTGGCGGCCGGGCTTGACGATTACGACCCGGACGAGGTACCTCCGGCGACCGATGCGCCACCGGAGCCCGACATCGCCCGGTCGGACGTCTTCCAGGAGGCACGCGCGGAGATCCGCCGCGAGTACGACAAGGATGAGCTGATCGTCGAAGGGGAGCGGGACCACCCCTACCCGCCGACACGCTACGACGAGTGACGCGCCGGCGGGGACGGCCCGCCAAAGCCCTGGCGGCCGGCCTGATCGTGCTGCCCGTGCTGGCGACGGTGCCGTGCTGTTCACCGCGGCCCGGGCGCTGCTGAACTGGGGCTTCCAACGGACCTAGGCCGGGCCGCGCCGGGCGCGGACGGGATCGCCGTGGCCGGTGCGATCAGGGCTTGCGCGCCACGCCGGCCCACAGGGCCGCCGGGCTGGCCGCCTCGGTCTCGCTGATCGGCCGCCACTTCGACGCCTGCACCATCCCCGGGTCCACCAGTTCCAGCCCGTCGAAGAACCTGGCCACGGCCGCGTTGTCGCGGAAGGTGACCTTCTCGGCCATCATCTTGTTGAGGGTCTGCGCCATCCTGGCCATCGCCTCGGCGTTGATGTCCTTGGCCGGATGGGACAAGGCCAGGTAGCTGCCCGGCGGCAGGGGTCCCAGCAGCGTTTCCACGATCCGGTACGGGTCGTCCTCGCCGTCGAGGTGCTGCAGGACGGCCATCAGCATCACCGCGACCGGGCGGCTGAAATCCAGCAACTGCCCGGCGCCGGCCAGGATCCCCTGCGGATCCCGCAGGTCGGCGTCGATGTAGTAGGTGGCGCCTGCCGGGTCGCTGGTCAGCAGCGCACGGGCGTGGGTGAGCACGATCGGGTCGTTGTCCACGTAGACGATCCGGGCCGCCGGTGCCACCGACTGGGCGACCTCGTGGGTGTTGTTCGCCGACGGGATGCCGGTCCCGATGTCCAGGAACTGGCGGACCTCGCATTCCCCGGCCAGGAAGCGCACGGTCCGTGCCAGGAACGCCCGGTTGGACCGTGCGGACAGCCCGATCTCCGGGAAGGCCCTGATCGCCTGCTCGCCCGCGGCCCGGTCGGCGGCGAAGTTGTCCTTACCGCCGAGCCAGTAGTTGTATACCCGGGCGACGTGCGCCACGCTCGTGTCGAACGGCAGCGGAGGGCTACCGTCGATCATCTCCTCGTGGCTTTCCCCCGCCATTGACCGCCTGCCTCCGGCACCGTTCCCATTTGCCTGCACATCGTACCGCCGCCCCGGGCCAGCACCGGAGGTTTGCGTCATCGGCGGCACCAGGCGGCGGGTGCCCGCGCTACCCCGGCGCCGCGGACGGTGCGCGAACCGTGCCGTGGTCGAGCTGTTCGCCGGGCCAGCGGCAATCACCCGCCGGGGGGGATGCCCGGCGGCCGGCCGCCGGAGCTGCGGGACCGGCTGCTCCGGATCTACCTGCTGGCCTGGATCATCATCGGCATCTTCCGCGGCCGTGACCTCGGCGGATGGGCCAAGTGCGGGTGGCTGACCCTGATCTTGGTGCTCCCGTTCACCGGCGTGTCCGCGTACGTGCTCGCTCGGGGGCCACCGTCCGCGAGCGCCTGGGCCGTACGCCGCGCCGCGGGCCGGGCATGCCCGTCAGGAATCGTCCTGCAGGCGGCGCACCTCGAGGACCTGGACCCCGAAGGTCTCCAGCCTGGCCAGCAGCCCGTGCAGCGCCGCCTGATCCCGGAGCGGGCCGTGCACCACCGTTTCGACCTGGTGCACAGAGGCACTGAGCCGGTCGAAGTCGAGCAGCGCTTCGGCAGGGAGGACTCCGGCTATGCGGATCTCGTAATACACGGACGGCACCGCAGGCCCCCAAGGTTCGCGGGAAAAGCCACAGTCATCCCACCCTGCTCCGGCAGGGCCGGTGGCACCCCACTCGGCACGGGTGATACGGCGCGGTGCCCGCGCGGCGGGTGGCCTCACCCTGGTGAGATCGCCGGAGGGTGATGACGGGTCACCCGGGTACATGCGAAAACAGGTAACGGCGGGCTAGCCTGCCAGGCGGACGGGGTCGGCCGGCGATCGCCGCTCGCCGAGGTGCTGAGGCGGTGGCGATGGTGACCAGTGTGACCATTCCCGAGACCGCCGGCTCCGGGCGGCAGACAGCGGGGGCTGGCGATCCACTCCTGGCGTCCAAGGTCACGGTGCCCGGCGTGCCCGAATGGCTGATACCGCGGCCACGTATCCAGGCGCTCATCGCCCAGGGCGCCGGTGGCCCGGTGACGGCGTTGACCGGGCCGCCGGGCGCGGGCAAGACGATGGCCCTCGCCCTGTGGGCCGCGGACGGCACCACCGCGTGGGTCACCATCGACGACCACGACAACCAGCCCAGAGTGTTCTGGTCCTACGTCCTGGAGGCGCTGCGGCGGGCCGGTGTGCACTTCCCCAGGGCGATGTCCGCGGCGGTGCGCCGGTATCCGGTCGACCATGAGTTCCTGCTCCGGTTCGCCTCGCTGATGGCGGCCCAGGATCCCCCGGTCACCCTGGTCCTCGACGATGTCCACCTGCTGACCAGCGCCAAGGTGCTGGAGGGGCTGGCCTACGTGCTGAAGCACGCCACCCCCGGGCTGCGGCTGGTGGTCGCCTCGCGGATGGATCCGCTGCTGCCGCTGCACCGGTACCGCCTCACCGGCGAACTCACCGAGATCCGCGCGGGTGACCTCGCCTTCACCACCTCCGAAGCCTGCCTGCTCATGGCCCAGCACGGCATCGGGCTGTCCGAGGAGTCGCTGGACCGGCTCACCAGGCGGGCTGAGGGCTGGGCGGCGATCCTGCGCCTGGCCGCCATCTCGATGGACGGGCGCTCCGACCCCGATCAGTTCGTCAAGGAACTCGTCGCAGAGGACAGCGCCGTCGCCAGCTACCTGGTGGAGGAGGTGCTCAACGCCCAGCCACCGCACATCAGGAACTTCCTGCTGCGCACCAGCATCCTCGACCGGATCAACGAGGAGCTTGCCAGCGAGGTCGCCGGCCAGGACAGGGAAGCCGCCATGCTTCCCGACCTGGCGCACGTGAACGCGCTCGTCCAGCGGGACGACGGCGGCTGGTACCACTACCACTCACTGTTCGCGGCCGTCCTGCGGCTGAAGCTGCGGCGTGACGATCCCGGCGGGATGCAGGCGCTGCACCTGCGCGCGGCGGGGTGGTTCCGCCGGCACGGGTACCTCAGCGAGGCGGTCCGGCACGCGGCGGAGGCCGGTGACTGGGAGTTCGCGGCCGGCACCGTGGTTGACGAGCTTGCCGTGGGCGAGCTCATCGAACCACACGGCAACGAGGTACTTGCCGACGGCTTCCGGCAGATGCCGCGCGACATCCGGTGGACGGCGCCGCAGCCGCTGCTTGTCGCCGCGGCGATCGACCTTGCCCGCGGCGAGAACGCGACCAGCGGCGTCTTCGCCAGTGCCGCGGAAGACCTGCTCGCCAAGCTTCCCGCGGAAGCGGAAACACCGTCCCGGCTCGCCGCCTCGCTGATCCGCGTCGCCCTGGCCAGGAGCACCGACGACGCCACGGCGGCCGCGACCGCGGCCGACAGTGCGGAACTCCTGATCGACGCCGTTCCCCAGCAGCAGCTCGCCCGGCGTCCCTGGAACCAGGCACAGGTGCTCGCGGGTCGCGGTGCCGTGGAAATGTGGTCAGGCCGCTTCGACGAGGCCGTGGCAATCTTCGCGTCGGGCGTGGTCCCCGGCCAGGCCCCGCAGAGCGCCACAGGGCGAGCCGACTTCTTCGGGCACCTCGCCCTGATCGAGGCGCTGCGGGGCAGGCTGAGCCGTGCCGAGGAACTGGCCGGTGAGTCGGCCAGCAGGCCAGAGGATGGCCCCGACCGGCCGGTGGGGTCGTGTGGCGCCGCGGCAGAGGTGGCGCTCTCCTCGGTACACGTGGACCGGAACGAACTGCCGCCGGCCCGCCGCTGGCACAAGCGGGCCGAGGACGCCCTGCGGGCCCGGCCGGACAAGCTGATCGGCGTGCTGGCGAGCCTCGTGGCGGCCAGGTACAGCCTGGCGGAAGGCCGCAGCCGGGCAGTTCTGGACATCGTGAGCCGGGCCCGGGAGGGCTGGTCACCCCCTGCCTGGATCGAGCGCCAGATGCTGCTGCTTGAGTCGTGGGCACATACTGCCGCGGATGACTACCAGCCAGCCGTCGAGGCGGCCACGCGCGCGGGCCCGGAGTCCTCGCTCGGCGCCACGGTCGCGCTCGCGCGTGCGCTGCTGGCTTCCGCGGACCGGCAGGCGGCCGCGCGCGCGCTCGCCGCCGCGCCTTCCGGCACCGAGGCCGCCACCGGGGTGCGCATGGCGGCATGGCTGGTCGACGCGCGGCTGAACTACGGCGCCGGGGATGCCGCGCGCGGCCGTCGGTCCCTGGAGCACGCGCTGCGGCTGGGCGAACCCGAGCTGTGCCGGCTGCCCTTCGCAATGGAACGTGACTGGCTCCGGCCGGTGCTGCAGCGGGATCCCGAACTGGCTCAGGCCTACCGCCGCGTGCTGGAGCCGGACCTGGTCAGGCCCGGCTGGATGGAGCTCAGGCAGCCGGGGAACAGGGAGGCGCCGGTGATCGTGGAGCCGCTGAGCGGGCGCGAGCGCGAGGTGCTGGAACACGTGTCGGCCATGGAGAGCACGGCCGAGATCGCCACCGAGATGTACATCTCGGTGAACACCGTCAAGACGCATCTCAAGAGCATCTACCGCAAGCTCGCAGTGACGCACCGCGGCGAAGCCGTCCGCCGGGCGAAGAAACTCGGCCTGCTCTGACCTGGCTTGTCCCCGCGCCGCACGGGCGCTGGCGCGGGCGGCCTGGCTAGGACCGCGCCGAGCCGCGCCCAGGCCCGCGCGCCTCCCGCGAAGCGGGTTCACTCCGGCGGGCACCTCACAGGGTGGTGCCCAGTGCGGTCTCCGGGCGCAGCACGTCGGGGCCGAGTTCGTTCAAACTGACAATATGCAGTGCAAATTCCTGAAGCCGGTCGATCAGGCCATATAGTTCGGACTCATCGCGCACCGAGGCCGTAATGCTGGTCCAGCCCCGGCCGGACTCGACCGCGAACCCGTCCAGGATGCCCGACAGCAACTGCTGGCATTCACCCCGGAGTATGATCCGGTACCGCAGGCGGTGGTTCGCGGAGCCAGTCATGGCCTGTTCCTCCGATGGCACGAGGTACAGCGGCTGTTTGCCAGCGCTTCCCCGGGCATATGGACTTACACCCTTTTTACACATTGACTGGGTGAGAAAATCCACCCGATCTTGAGTTTCACCCGGGTGATTTGGCGCCTTTAGATTCCCAGCCGTTTGCCCCGTGCCACGGCGTCGTGCCGCGAGGAGACGCCGAGCTTGCGGTAGATCGCCTGCGTGTGCGTCTTGACCGTGTTCGGCGACACGTACATCTCGTGCCCGATCTCACGAAGCGAGAGCGTGCCGCCGAGCATGCGCAGCACCGCCGCCTCGCGCTCGGTCAGCGTTTCCGTATTGTCCGCCTCGCGGTCGTCCGCCTCGCGCGAGGGGCGGGCGAGACGGCGGTCGAGATCGGCCAGGCGTGCCTGGAGCGCCTCGGTACCCTCCGGCAGGGCGGCCAGCGCCTCTCGCGCCTCGTCGGCCAGTTCCGCCGCCCCGGCGACGTCGCCCAGCTGGAGCCGGATTCGCGCCAGCAGGAAGGTCGGCACGATCGTGCTCCAGGGGCCGAGGCCAGAGTTCTTCCTGCGCAGGTCGAGGACCGGCTCCAGTTCCCGGCGGGCCTCTTCGAAGCGGTCCTCGGCGGCATGGACCGCCGCGGTCGCCGCGTAGGCCATGACGGTCTGCGGCATCCTGCCGAGATCACCCTTGATGGCAAGGTCGCGGGCCTCGTGCGCATACTCCCGCGCCTTCGGCAGCCTGCCCTGCTCGACCAGGACCATGGCCAGCACGGCCGCGGCGAACATGCGGATCAACTGCAGTGACGCCTCGCTGTGCACCGCCTCTTCCAGGGGCCGCACCGCGGCCTGGTGGTCAGCGGCCAGGAAGAGGCGGAACCCAAGTGCGCTCCTGGCCAGGGCGAAGTACGGCGAGGCCGGGTCTCGCTCGATCGTGGCCGCCGTCCGCGCCGCCTCGAGCATCACCGGCAGGCCGTCGAATCCGAAGGAGGCCCGCAGCAGCGCCGCGGACGATTCCAGCGAACGCATCCCGTCGGGGAGCGGCCCGTCGTGGTGGCCTGCTTCGATGACCGGCAGCCAGCGCCGCACGCTCTTCTGGTCGCCGGAAAGGGCCGCCGCCCAGGCCGCGCAGTGCGCCGCGAGCGGATGGCCGGCGATCCGGTCGTCGCCAAGCGCCCGCATCCAGCCGCACACCGTCGACGTCCTGCCCTTGTCGACGTAGACGTGCCAGTAGCGGGCGATGAGCGCAACGGCCCGGGTTGCGTCGCCCGCGGCGAGGGCGTGATGGACCGCCTCCTCCGCCGACCCGGCCGCCTCATGCCAGGCGCTCGCGCGCTCGTGCAGGGTTCTCACCAGGGCCGGTTCCGTCCGGGCCAGCCGGCTCCGCAGCAACTGCGCGAACAGGTGGTGGTACCGGTACCACTGCCGGTTGTCGTCGAGAGGCACCAGGAAGAGATTCTCCCGGTCGAGCACCTCGATGATCCCCGCGGCACCCGGCGACCCGGTGACCACGTCGCAGAGCGGGGCGCAGAACCTGGCCAGCACCGAGGTCCTGGCCAGGAACTGCTGGATCTCGGCGGGCTGGCGGCTGAGTACCTCCTCGGCCAGGAAGTCCACGATGAACCGGTTGTTGCCGGTGAACTGCCGGATGAAGGCGTGCGGTGACGGTTCGCCGCGCAGCGAGATCGCGGCCAGATACACCCCGGCGGGCCATCCCTCGGTTCGTTCCATGAGCTGATCGAGGTCAGGTTCACTGAGCCGGACTCCGGCTACGGCGAGTAGCAGCTCGGTGGCCTCCGCGGGGGTGAAGCGCAGCTCGCGGGCCCGCACCTCGGCCAGTTCCCCGGCCGCCCGCAGGCGGGCCAGCGGCAGTGGCGGATCTGCCCTCGTGATGATCACGATCTGCACGGTCGGTGGCAGGTGCAGCAGCAGGAACGCGACCTGCTCCTGACAGCCGCGGTCCCTGATCACGTGGTAGTCGTCGAGCACCAGGACCACCGGCGCCGACAGCGCGGCCAGCTCGTTCGCCAGCATCGGCAGCATCGACCCAGGAAACTCCGGGGCCTGCGCACGTAGTTCGGCCAGGATCGCCCCGCCGTCGATCTCCGGGCAGGCCCTGGCCAGCGCGCTGACGACATACCACCACAGCCGGGCGGGGTCGCTGTCGCCGCGGTCGAGCGAGACCCAGGCGAACGGCCTGGTCTCCGCCGGGCTGGACCGCCACTGCGCGACGAGGGTGGTCTTGCCGAACCCGGCCGGCGCATCCACGAGCACGAGTTTCGCGGCGCCCTGCGCCAGCTCGGCGATGAGTGCCGACCGCTCCACCCACTCGGCCCGGACACCCGGCGGGTAGAGCTTGGTCTCGATCGGTGCGTCGAGCCCGGGCAGGACAGAAGTCATCACAGGAAGGGCGTCAAGGCCCTGCCCCCCTTGCCCTCCTGTGCCGGGCCGCCCGCCGTGGTGCACTCCGCCGAGACTAATCAACAAATCGAAATTTGGCTAGGAATGATCTTCCGTGTCCGTTCCGGCCATTCCCGCGGCGCGGCGCGGGGCCGCGTGCCGGGTAGGCGGGTCATATAACAGATTGTCAAAGGCTGGTTGCTTTAAGCTACCTGCCTGGTTGGGGCCGGATCACCCGTCCCGGGCGAGGCGTTTCGCGGATTTCGCCGTCACTATGGAAGCTGCGGAGGAGGTGGCAATTGCCGTGAGGATCGGTGCCAGCGCCGCTCTCATCATTGTCGGCGCGATTCTGCGATTCGGCGTGACCTGGAAGCCAGCGCATGTCGATCTCCAAATCATCGGCGTGATCCTCATGGTCGCCGGGGCGCTCGGCCTGGCTCTTACCCTGCTTCTCATGGCGATGCGGCGCAACGACCGCCGCTCCGCGCAGGTGTACGAGGAGCGCAGGTATACCGATCCTCCGGCGTGACCGTAGCTCCGGCGTGGCCGGTCACCTGGGCCGTTGCCAGCCGCGCGGTATCACCCGCCGTGGGTGGAGCAGTACCGTCCCTGGCTTGATGAACTGGGCCGGATCCCATCCGGGCAGAAGGAGAAAGAGGCACTATGGCTGACCTGATTGCCATCGGCTACCCCGATGAGGCCACGGCCGAGGCCGCCGCCGAGGAGGCGCGCAGGCTTGCGCGGGATCTCATCATCGAACCCGACGCGATCGCGTCGATCGTCCGGGACGAGGAGGGCAAGTACCACGTGCACACCAGCCACCACCCGGTGGGCGCCGGTGCGACGTGGGGCATGTTCTGGGGCCTGCTGTTCGGCCTGCTGTTCTTCATCCCGGTGTTCGGCATAGCCGTGGGTGCGGGCCTCGGAGCCCTCATGGGCAAGGTCGCCAAGACAGGGATCGACCGGGAGTTCCAGGACCAGGTGCGCGGCATGCTGCAGCCGGGAACGTCGGCGCTGTTCCTCATGGTGGAGAAGATCACGCCGGACAAGGCCGTCGAGGCGCTGAGCAAGTACGGCGGCACCGTGCTGAAGACCTCGCTGTCCAAAGAGGGCGAGGCCGAACTCCAGGAAGCCCTGCACGGTGGGACTGCCGCCGAGTAATTGCTTTTCCGCGGCGCGCACCCGATGATCACAAACCCGCTCCCCAATTAGCGATCCACTGCCCGCCTTACGGGCCATATTGGACGGATGTTACGAATGAACGGCTGGTTCTGGGGTCTAGGAATCCTGTACCTAGTTTTGATTGCCACTCTGGCCGTCATGACTTTCCGCAAGGGCCACTGGGTCCTCGGCCTGATCGGCTTCATCTTCCCGATCCTGTGGCTTATCGGCGCGGTCCTGCCGAGCGTGCGCCGGCACGGCCGGCACTGACCCGGCCGGTCCGGCCGCGGCCGGGCCGGGTGCCGGCATGAGCCGCGCCAGCAGCACCGCGCACATGGCACCGATCCCCATCGCCGCGGCGGGTACCGGCGTCAGCCCCGGCAGGTGCGAGATCACAAGCCGTGCTCGGCGGTGATCCGTCCCGCCGCGGCGGCGGCGGCCAGTGACCGGTAGTCACGCTCGTTCTGGTCGGCGTACGCCACGGCGAACTGCGCGACGGCCCGGTCGAAGACATCAGAGGCACCGAGGTAGGCGGCAATGGCGATGCGGTCGCCGGAGCGGGCATGGGCCCGGGCCAGCGTCCAGCCGCATACCTCGCCGTAGGCCTGCAGTCCGGCGGGCACCATGATCGCGACGTCGAGGGAGAACTTCCAGTCCCTGAGTTGCCGCACGTAAAAGTCGCGGGCCTTGCCGTCCAGCCCGGCCTGGACCCGCTGCCAGCCGAGGAAGATGTCGCTGGCGGCCTGCATCAGCCGCTGGCCGGCGACCACCCGCTGGCCCTGGTTGGCGTACTTGCTGGCGCCCACGAACCGGCTGAGCACCGACTGCTCCGCCTCCTTGATCTGAAGGAACAGCGGGTCGGCGTTGTCACGGCCGAGCAGCAGCATGATCCAGCACCGGGTGCCGACACTGCCGACGCCGACGACCTTGCGGGCCATGTCGCACGTCTCGAACTGCTCAAGCAGGTACCGGCGGTCGGTTTCCAGCGTGCGCCGGTACTGCCCGATGAGGCTGCTCAGTTGTGCGACGAGGGCGGCCCGGTCCGCCTCGACGGGCAGCAACTCGGCGATCGGGACGAGCAGCGGCGGGTCGGAAATGATCCGTGGCTGCCCGTCCACGACGCGAGTCAGCTTGGCCACTTCTCGCATGCTGTCCCTGGTCCGGGCCTTGGCGATGCCCTCGTCGAGCCGCTTGCGCTGGCGCACGGTGAGCTGGGAGTCGAGGTCGGCCCGCAACTGCTCCACATCGGTGCGGGCATACCAGACATCCAGGTTGGTCATTGCCGCGAAACCGCGCATCGCGAGCCGGTAGCTGGCGACAGCCGCCGTGACGATGTCGCGGCGCTGCTTGGCCGGGAACCCGTTGTCCCGCGATGCCACCTCCAGGCTGGCGGCCAGCCGCTTGACATCCCACTCCCACGGGCCCGGCAGGGTCTCGTCGAAGTCGTTGACGTCGAACACCAGGCGGCGCTCGGCGGAGCCGAAGACGCCGAAGTTGGACAGGTGCGCGTCACCGCACGCCTGCACCGCCAGCCCGGAAGCCGGGGTGGTGGCCAGGTCGCTGGCCATCGGCAGGGCCGCCCCCCGGTAGTAGGTGAACGGGGAGACCAGCATCCGGCCCCAGCGGACCGGCACCAGTTCGGGCACCCGGGTGGCTGCCTGCTCCTCCAGCAGGGCGATCGGGTCGGGCCGGTCCGGGGCCGGCTCGAATACCGCGTGGCTGGTACGGGGGACCGCCGCCCGTGCCGCCTTGCCCCTGGCGGCGCGCTCCGCCATGGTCAGCCGCCGCAGGCCGGTGTCCAGCTGGTACCGCGGCGCGCGGCGGGGCGGAGCCTCGGTCGTCGGTTCAGGCATCGTCGGCTTCTCCCCGGTGTTGCGCCTGTTTAAGCGGGCGTCATCTCCCTGGCGGCCCGGACGGCGTGCCGGAGCAGCAGCCCGCCGATGATCTCGAACACGCCCATCACTATGAACCAGATACCCAGCAGGGTGGCCAGGACGTCAAGTGAGGAGGCGGGAGCGGCCGCCACGGCGATCCCCGCGATGAGGCTCGCCGCGCCGAAGATCAGCCACCAGGCGCGTCCCTCACGGACGCCGCCGGAGATTCCCCCGATGAGCGCGGCGAGCCCTTGGACTATCCAGGTGATGCCGATGATCAGGCCGATGATCGACCGGGTCAGGTGCAGGTGCCGGATCAGGATGACGCCGATGACGACGAACAGCAGCCCGGCGATGCCCAGCCAGACCCGGTGCGGCTCGGCCGTGTCGAACACCCGGATCAGGTGGAAGATGCCCGAGAGGATCATCAGGATGCCGAGCAGCACCGCGATCACATTCACCGAACTGGTCGGGTGCAGGGCCACGATAAACCCGAGGATCACGGTCGCCGCACCGAGGAACAGTGCCGTCTGCCACGAGCCGGCCAGCACTTCGGGGGGCGAAGGTTGTGTGCCGTTGCCGTCAGCCATGGCCGCCTCCTTGCACGTGCCCTCTGTTCCTAGCGATGCTGGCCAGGCGTCCCGGGTGTGTCGTCACCCGCCTTGGGTGAGAGCGATCTTCCGGCGCGGCGCAACAATTTCGTCTCACCCCCGCAGGGTGGTACCGGACCCGTTCGGTGATCTCTATGGTCACGGTCAGGGCGCGAGAATCCGGGAGCGTACGCGCGATGTCCACGACACGGCACCAGCTTCGTCCCATGAAATGGATCCCCGGCGGTACGTTCTGGATGGGTTCGGCCGCCTTCTATCCGGAGGAGCGCCCGGTGCATCAGGTCACCGTGGACGGCTTCTGGATGGACGAGCGCCCGGTGACCATGGCCGAATGCCGGCGCTTCGTGGCCGCCACCGGGTACCGGCCGGCCGCCCGGCAGGGCGAAGCGATCGATACCGCCACCTGTCACCTGGGCTTCCGGTGCGTCGTCCGCGGCGCCTCGCCGTCCGGCCCATGAGCCCCGCGGGCACCAGCCCGGTCACGGCGGCGGGTAGCGCCGCCGTCACGCCGGCCGCCGAGAGCCCGGCCGCCACCGGCCACCTGGGCAGGGTGTTCCTCGGTCCACGGGGCGGCGGCACGCTGCGCCGGCGTGCGTCCGATGCCTTCCGGCTCGGGTTCGCCATCCTCGTGGTGTCCGTGTCCATCCCGGTCATGCGCGCCAACTCGGCCACCGAGCTTGCCATCGTGCATGCCCTGAACCCGCCCCCAGCCGCGATCAGCTGGCTGGTCACCGCGCTGTTCTGGCTCGGCTCCGTGGGCGTGGTGGCCGGGCTGGCCGTCCTCGCCCTGCTGGTGCCGCGGCTGGCCGCGGTCCGCCGGATCGCCGTGGCCGGGCTGGCGGCCTGGGGCGCCTGCGCGCTGCTCGCCGCGGCTCTCGGGCCGGCCGCGGGCAGGCCGGACACCACGGCGCTGGCCGGGGTTGATACCAGCTATCCGGTGGTGCCGCTCGCCGTCGCCATCGCCGTGGCCGCGACCGCGCTGCCGTACCTGCGCCGCGCGCTGCACCGCCTGGTGTCGTTCCTGATCACGGTTGCGGTCCTCACCGGAGTCGCTGCGGGCGCGGCACTTCCGGTCAACGCCGTGTCCAGCATAGCCATCGGCTGGGGCATCGCCGCAGCGCTCCACCTGGCCCTCGGCTCCCCGCTCGGGCTGCCCTCCACGGCGGAGGTGGCCGGCGGGATCGCCGACCTCGGCGTGCGGCTCACCGGCGTCGTCCGGGCACCGCGCCAGGCCTGGGGGCTGGAGAAGTTCACCGGCCAGGACAGCACCGGCGGCACCGTCGAATTGTCGGTCTACGGCCGCGACGCCACCGACGCCCGGGTACTGGCCAAGCTCTGGCGATTCTGCTTCTACCGTGACTCCGGGCCGACTCTCATCCTCAACCGTGACCTGCTGGTCGAGCACGAGGCCTACCTGACGCTCACGGCCGGCCGGGCCGGTGTGCTGGTGCCCGAGGTGCTTGCGGTGGGCCGGTTCGGGCCCAGCGGGGACTCCGCGATCGTCACCAGGCTGCCCAGCGGCACGCTCCTCGCCGACGCCGACCTGTCCACCGTTCCCGACGGCATGCTCGATGAGATCCTGGCTGCCGCGCTCCGGCTGCGCATGGCAGGCATCGCCCACGGTGCGCTCGGGCAGGACACGATCCTGCTGTCCGGCCAGGGCGTCTGCATCAGGGCGTTCCGCTCGGCGTCGTCGTCGGCACCGGCCGGCCGCCTCGACGCCGACCTCGCCGCGGTGCTGGCCGGCATGGCGGTGCGTGCCGGGGTGGACCGCACCGCCGCCGCGGCCGCCCGGGTGCTCGACGAGGTCACCGCGCGCGGCGCCCTCGTCCACCTGCAGCGCGCGGCGCTGGATCCGGTCACGGTCGGCGCCCTCAAAGAGCACAAGGACCTGCTCTCCGGACTGCGGACCGCGGTGGCCGCCGCGGCCGGCATCGAGGTGCCCAAGCTCGCCGAGCCGAAAAGGATCAGCTGGGTCAACCTGGTCTTCGGCGTCGGGTCGCTGATCGGCCTGTGGGCGATCATCGGGGTGCTCTCCGATGCCTCCGGGTCCCTCGAAGTCATCAAGGGGGCAAGCTGGGGCTGGGTCGCGCTGGCGTTCGTGCTCGCCCAGCTCCCTATCGTGGCCCAGGCCTGGGTGGTCATCGGGGCCGTCCCCGGGCAGCTCCCCTTCGGCCGGTGCCTCGCGCTGGAGACGGCGGACGAGTTCGTCGCGCTGGTCGGTGGTGACGTTGCCGTGTTCGCGGTCCGGGTGCGGTTCTTCCAGCGTCAGGGCTACGACGCGGCCACGGCGCTCAGTTCCGGGGCGATCGCCACCACGGCCGGCTGGGTGGCCAAGGGGCTGCTGTTCGTCGTCTCGATATTCTTCGCCGCCGGGTCCTTCCACGTGCCCGAGACCTCGGATGACCGCCAAAGTGCCGTATGGATCGTCATCGTCGTGGTGGTCGCGGTAGGGGTCGCGGCCACGCTGCTCACCGTGGTCCCACGGCTGCGGCGGCTGGCCAGTGCCCGCGTCCGCCCGCACCTGGTACAGATCTGGGCCGACCTCAAGACCATCGCCACCGAGCCACGGAAGATCTTCTATGTGCTCTCCGGTTCGGTGCTGAGCCAGCTTGTCATCGTGCTGGCCCTCGGGGCGTCCCTGCATGCGGTGGGCGAGCACGTGAGCCTCGCGACACTGTTCGTGGTGAACATGGCGGCCGGTCTGATCGGCGCTGCGATCCCGGTCCCCGGCGGCGCCGGGGTCGTGGAGGCCGGCCTCATCGCCGGGCTCACCAGCGCGGGCGTGCCGCAGAGCCAGGCCGTGGCCGCGGTATTCATCCAGCGGCTGTTCGCCGCCTACCTGCCGCCGATCTGGGGATGGTTCACCCTCGCCTGGATGCGGCGCCGCGAATACGTATGACCGCGCCACAGGTGGGCTGGCCGGAGCGGCAGATCCGCCGCGCCGACCGGTTCCAGCAGCGCCATACAGTGCTCGCGTTCCCGTGGGCGGTGATGCAGAAGTTCGGCAACGACCAGGCGGGGGGCAAGGCCGCGCTGATGGCCTACTACGGGCTGTTCGCGCTGTTCCCGCTGCTGTTGCTGCTGGTCACCATCCTCTTCTATGTGCTGTCCGGCAACCCGGCGCTGCGCGAGCAGATGATCCACTCCGCGGTGGGGAGAATCCCGGTGATCGGCGATCAGATCGCTTCCGAGGTGCACCCGCTTGAAGGCAACCCGGTCGCCCTGGTCGTCGGCATCGTCGGCACCATCTACGGCAGCCTCGGCATCGGCTTCGCCGCGCAGAACGCGATGAACACCGTGTGGAACATTCCCTACGTCCGGTGGCCGAACATCTTCAAGCGGTACCTGCGAACGTTCGGCGTGATCGGCCTGCTCGGTCTGGGCCTGCTCTCGTCCACCGCGCTCGCCGCGTTCGCGACCGCCATCGCCAACGGGGTGGCCGCCACGGTGGTCGGCATAGCCGGCTCCGTGCTGGTCAACCTGGGGCTGTTCCTGCTCGCGTTCATGGTGCTCACCGCGGAGCCGCTGCGGCCCCGCGACGTGGCGGTCGGCGTGGCCTGTGCCGCGGTCTTCTGGGAGGCGCTGCAGCTCATCGGCACCTGGTACGTGGCCAGAGGGCTGGCGCAGGCCAGCCCCACCTACGGCATCTTCGCCGTCGTCATCACCCTGCTGTCCTGGCTGTACCTGGGCTCCCAGCTCACCCTGCTGGCCGCGGAGATCAACGTGGTGCTGCGGTACCGGCTGTGGCCCCGCTCGGTGACCCAGCCCCCGCTGACCCGGGCCGACCGGCTCACGCTCACCCGGCTCGCCCAGATGGAAACCCGCCGGCCCGAGGAGGTGGTCACGGCGTCCTTCACCGGCGAGGCCGACCGGGATCCGCTGGACGGCCTGCCCTGAGCGGGCACCGGCCGTGCCAGATCCCCCGTGACGGGTGACGACCGCCGGTGACGCCCGGGCGATGCTTGCGCGATGCTCGCCGGTGCATTTCTTGCAGAACGATCCTCGGGCGGCCGTAGCCCGCGCCGCTGGACAAGGCACGGGGTCCTCATGGGGGCAGCCGTGGCCGTCGGCTCGCTGGTCACGGGATGCGCGGGAACCCTCAGTGGTGCTTCGATCAGCACGCCCATCAACCTGCCGAGCCGAAGCCCGCAGGAAACCCCGGCCGCCGCGGCGTCGTCCCCGGCAGCGAGCACCAGCTCAGGTTCTGACCTCATCTGGCTGTGGGTGGTACTCGGCGCGATCGTGCTGATCCTCTTGATCGTGCTGATCGCCCGCTCGGGCCGCCGCCGTGGGCCCAAGCCCGCCGACGTCTGGCGGTCCCGGGCCATCGACGCCTACGCGAAGGGGTCGGCGCTGCACGACGCGATGCAGTTGGCGGAGGCGCCAGGGGCGCTCGTCGCGCAGGACGCCGCCGCCCGCTGGGCCGACATCCAGCGCCGCGCGGACGACCTGGGGCAGGCGCTGTACGCGATGCGTGAGGCCGCACCCGACGAGGACAAGCGCATGCGCGCCGCCGACGTGCTGGCCGCCCTGCAGGCGGTCCGCACGGTGATGGCCGCCGAGCGCGGCAGGGATGTCGCCAGCGTGCCGCCGCCGGAGCAGGTGCGCAGCCGGCTCATGGCCTTCGGGGCGGCGCTCCAGGAACTCCGCCCGCCGGATGACGGCCTGCCCTACTGACCGATGTCCGGCGTACCGGCCGGCCCGCCGTAGCAGTTCGCGGCGGAGAAGCCGGCGTCGTCGAGCACGATGCACACACGTTGGGCGCGCCTTCGGGTGCCTTGGGCGGCCCGAAGGGCGCCCAGTCCGGCACCGAGTCCCTGATGTCGACGTTGATGGTGCCCGTGAACACCTTGCTCATCGGCTTTTCTACGGTTGGCGTTCTCGGTGCCGGTCCTGGTGGCTCACACCCGGGCTGGGTGACCCGTCAGCCCAGCAGCTTGGCCTTGGCGGCGGCGAACTCATCGTCGCTCAGCGCGCCCTGCTGATGCAGTTCGTTCAGCTGGTTGAGCTGGTCGAGCATGGAAGGCTGCGCCGGCGCTGGTGGCGGCTGCTGATACTGCGGCGGGGGCTGCTGGTACTGGGCTGGGGGCGCTTGCTGCTGCGCCTCGAGGTCCGCGATGCGCTGGTCCTGATCGGCCTCCGCGTTCGCCGTCTCTTCCCTCTGCCGGCCCCCGCGCCTGCCGACCGCGTATGCGGTACCGCCGACCGCGGCCGCACGCAGCAATGGGCGTCGTCGCCTCAACATGACTTGTCTCCTTCGTCCTTGTGCTGGTCCGGGCCGGGCCTACTCGCCATCATCCCCGTCGTCCCCGTCTACCCCGGCAGGCAGGGTAAGGCCGAGGGCAACCATGAGTTCCGGGGCGGCGGCGACCGTTCTCGGGCCGCCGACCTGCGGCGCGACCGCGATGAGCACGCCGAGGAGGTCCGTTGCCGTGCAGCCGGCCGCCACGGCGTTGGCCACCTGCCACAGGTAGGAGGCCGGCGGCGCGTCGAGCGCGATCAGTGAGGCGATCTTGACCAGCGAGTAGGTGCGCGAGTCCAGGCCGCTTGTCGCCTGCCAGTCAGCCCGGGCCTCCAGGCCCGCCAGCAGCAGTTCCGGGTCGCTCATCGCGAGCTTGGCCAGCTTTTCCTCGGTGGCAGCATCGACATCGATCCTGGTGGGCATGTTCATGGACAGGTTCCTCCTGGTCGATATAGGGCAGGGGTGGACCCGTGCCCGGTCCACAGGGCCACAGTTACCGCTTGGCGGCGGTGCCGGCGTCACCCGTCAGGGGGGATGCGGGCCCGGGCCGGGCGGCCAGTTCGGCCTCGCGGGCGAGGAACCTGAGCCGGGCGGCCCGCGCGTCCCACGAGTAGACCACCGCGGTACCGGCGATGAGGTCGTGCAGGGCGCGGTGTTCCCGCTGCACGAGGATGCCGAGGAAGCCCAGGCCGAGCAGCAGGAAGCTGAGCGGGAACACCAGTGCGCGCAGCACACCGTGCCACGGGTCGATGATCTGCCCGTCCGCACGGACCACCCGCACACCGAGCACCGCCATGCCGGCCGTCCGGCCGCTCATCGCCCACGAGTAGCCGAAGTAGAAGAACTCCCAGGCGACGTAGATGACCGTGACCGCGATGTCCTGCCGGTTCCAGGAGACCTGCTTGCCGGTCACGATCTGCACCACGTAGGAGATCCCGGCGAGGGCGAGCGTGAACACCCCGGTGCTGATGACCAGGTCGATGGCGTAGGCCAGGAACCGGGATACCGAGCCCGCGTAGTTGCCCTGCGCGGTCACCGACTGGGCAGGCGTGCGGGGGCTCATGTCGTTGCCTCCCCCGCGGGAGCTTCGCCTGATGGTGCCGGAGGCTCGTGAGATGGCGGTGCGGGTGGCGTATCCGCACCGTCCAGCACCGCGCGCGGCGCCACCGGAGCGGGCTGCTTGCGCCGCAGGGCGCGCTGCACCCAGCGGTCGATGAACTGGTCCAATCCCACGGCCTCGCTGCGCGCCGCGTCCAGTACCTCGGTCGCGGCGCCGCCGGAGGACCTGGCGATCACCGCGCCGAGGTCGGTCTGCTCGACCAGCGCGTCCATGTCGATGCGCCCGAGCAGTGCGTTGATATCGATCTGGTCCAGCAGGGCCTCGGTGTCGATCCGCGCGAGCACCGCGTTCAGGTCGACATGATCCAGCAGCGCGTTCAGGTCCACCTGCGCCATCAGGCCGTTCAGGTCGACCCGCTGGATGATGGCATTCAGGTCCACCACGTCCAGCACGAGGTCCACTACCCGCTCGGCGACCCGCTGGGCCATCGCCTCGACCGGGTCGGTGATCCGGCGGTGCGCAGTCATCGGATCACCGCGAGCCCGTAGATCCCGTTGACAACCATGATCCCTCCCACCGCGACAAGCACACAGATGAGCACGACCTTGCCGTGTGCCCGCAGCCAGCCGTTGAAGCCCGTCAGATACCGTGTCGTAGCTTCGGGGAAGACCAGGTGGAGCACGATGGGCAGCCACACCAGCAGCACGTTGATGACCACGACGATGATCAGGGCGATAAGCGTGAGATCGAAGCTGGCCCGGGCCGTCGCGATCACCTGCACCGCGGCGAGGAAGGTGACCCCCGGGGCGAAGATCAGGATGCCGACGAAGAACGCGCTCAGCGGTGCCGGGTCGGCCACCAGCCTCGACACGAATCCCTGCTGGGCCTTGGCCGGGTCGGGCGGCCGCGCCTTGCGCCGCGCGACCACGATGGCCGCCGCCAGCAGCAGGATGCCCAGAACAAGCCGCAGGCCGTACCTGGGCGTGTGCTCCGAGGGACGCTGCAGGTTGACACCGCGCAGCACCTCCAGGATCACCACGGCCATGATCAGGCTCATGACGACCGCTCCGGCGAGGTAGAACACGGTGACCACCCGCGGCCGCGAGGAACCGAGGTAGACCGCGGCGACCAGCAGCGCGGTCGGCGACAGCGCCGCCAGCAGCGCGAGTCCGGCTGCCTGTATCAGCATCGGACCGCACCCGCCGGACCCGGCGCGGCCGCCTCGCCGTGGACAACTTTCGTTCTCAAGTCTGGCTGGCGATCTCGGCCTTGGCGGGCGGCCTGCCGATCAGCTCGATCAGCCCGAGGATCAGGAGCAGGACGATGACCAGCACGATGAGGCTCGCGGGGGTGGGGCGGCCCTGGAACACGAAGATGATGGCGGCAAGGCCCACCGCGCAGATGCGCAGTGCGTGCCGGTGCGCATAGGTCCACCGGCCCGCGGGCCCGGTGGTCAGGCCCTTGCGCTCGCCGCTCGACCGGATCCAGCCGAAGGCAGATTTGAAGCCGGCCCGGGTCCGTACCGCGGTCACCGACGGCCCGGTCAGGAACGCGCCGATCGCCACGATCAGCCCGATGACCAGGAGCACGCGCAGCGCCTCCTTGATGAACCGGACCAGCGTGTCGAACATGACGGCGGCGGCGTTGCTGGGCAGCACGTCGTTGGGGACCGAGTTGAGGTAGACGCCGCGGACGATCAGCAGGGCTGCGCCGAGGACCAGCATGGAAGCGGCGAAGCCAAGCCCGGCTCCGATCAGGGCACGCCGGTGGCCCCGGGCGATGTATACGCCCGCGGCGATCAGCACCAGCGACAGTATCGGCAGCACGATCTTCAGGTCGTTGATCAGCCGGTAGAGGGTCTGCGCCTGGACCAGGGTCTTGGAGGAGAACAGCGCCAGCGTGGGATGGATCGGCGGGAGGCTGTTCACCAGCGTGAACCCCCGCGCGGCGAGGTTCTGCTTGACGATCGCGATGAACGGGGCAAGGTCGATGGTGACCTGGCCGTTGCTGACCGCGACCGCGCCGTTCTGTCCGGAGAGGGCCTGCACCAGGGTCTGGTGGGCCACGGTGTTGACCTGGATCCAGGTGTTCGCGAACCTGTCGCTGGTCACGATCTTGTGCACGGTGTTGTGCACGAACCCGGTGACCGCGCTGGAGATCGCCGGGCCGAACGTCTTGAGCAGGGTGCCGACGCGGGGCAGGCCCTTGCTCGTCAGCAGGGCCGCGGCCTGGTTGGCGTAACCGGTCACGTTGAGGTGGGTGGTGATCTGGGTGGTGATCTTGTCGGTCAGCGCGTTCTGTACGGCCGGCTCATGGATCAGCGGCTCGATGTTCGCGATGTAGCGGTTGGTGTCGGAGACCTGGTTGGCGGTCCAGACCCCCACCACCGACAGCGGCGCGAGCACGCAGCCGATCACGATGAGCAGCGCGGAGACGGGGGCGCGCCAGGAGATATGGCGCCGCCGTCGCTGGTCTGACCGCTCGCGCCGCAATTCGGTCACCTCGATGCGAAGGCGTTCCAGCTCAGCCCGGTCATCCTGGCTGAGACCGGCGGCCTGCGCCGTGCTGTCCGGTTCGCTGTCGGTCGCAGCCATGGGTCTTTTCCTCCAGCCCTGGCGCTGGCGCTACCGTGCCGCCGCCGTGAAGGTGTGGCCTCGTATCGGTGTATCCGTTCACGCTGTTCCTGACTGCGGTGCGGTGCCTCACCCCGCCGGGGTGAATGAGCGGGAAACAAGCCGCCGCGGCGGTCATTCACTCCACCCGGGCGAGGCGCGGGGGCGGCGGAACCCCGAGGATGGGAGACAAAGCCCGCACAGGCCGGAAATCAGGCCCGGCCGGGACGCCGCCGCAGGCCCCCCGGGGCCGGCGGCCCGAGGTTGGCAGGAGAACGCGGTCATGACCATTGGCGGGAGCATCGCACTGATCGTCGCCGGCGCCATCTTGCGGTTCGCGGTGACCTGGAAGGGCAAGTACGTCGACCTGCAAGCCATTGGCGTGATCTTGATGGTCGCGGGCGTGGTCGGTCTGTGCGTGTCGGTTGCGCTGCTGATCTCGCGGCGGCGCACCCGGGCCGGGGCGCAGGTGTACGAGGAGCGCCGCTACACCGAGCCGCCCATGTAACCGCTGCAACCGGGCCGCCGCCCCGGCCCGGCACCCGCGGCGCCGCCGCTCCGCGGGTAGCTCAGCCCTGCCGGTCCCCAGTCGAACGGAACGCCGCGACCAGTCGGGCCACCAGCGTGGCCAGGAAGATCTGGCCGGTGAGCGCCTCCAGGACGGCAACGGCCCGGCCATCGTTGGCTGCGGCGGTGAAGTCGCCGTAGCCCAGGGTGGTCAGCGTGGTGTAGCTGAAGTACTGGAAGGTCTGCGTAGTGGCCCCCTCACCGGAGACAAAGAACTGGTCGCCGCTGAAGTGGTAGATCGCCGCGAAGACGGCGGCGAACATGAAGCCGACAACGAGATACGCGCTGATCGCGCCGTAGATGCTCTGCAGGGTCACCGTGCCGAAGGCCAGCACCCGGCGGACGATCATTACGGCCGCGGCGAGCAGTACCAGGGCGGTCCATAGGTCGGCGATCCCGCTGCCGACGTCACCGGTCAGCGTGCTGAACGAGAGGAAGAACATGACCGGCAGCCCGGCGACGGCGGCGATCACCACGAGGCGCACCGCCCGCCGCGGTATCGATGCGCTCCGCAGGGCCAGCAGCACCGCCACGGTGAACAGCACCACCTGCACCGCCTCGATCCAGTGCTTGGTGATGAACGCGGACAGCAGATAGCTGGCGATCAGCAGGATCAGCAGCGCGCCATACCGGCCGGGCTCGGGGCGGGCCGCGGGTGCTCGCTCAGTGGATGCCATGCCGCTAGGCCCCCGGCAGGGCCAGCGTGGCCACCGCGCTGTAGCCGGCCAGGGCGATCGTCGTGGCCGTGACCCGCACCTTCATCCCCGTGCTCCTCCGGACTCTGGCATGCACAAAGGCTCGCGTCGGGGCGCGGGCGCCGGGTCACCCGGGACGGGTGACGTGCGGTGATGCGTCGCAGTCCAGCGGCGTGCCGTCTGTGAAAGATCAGCGAATGGTCAGCTGGCCATCAGGGAACGTCCGGCTGAGCGTAAGTATCCCCTGAGGTTCCGTTCAGGTCCAGCGACGACTCTCTAGGCAGGTGGACTTACGGATGGGGGCAAAGACGTGGCCAGGCAGATGACCGTGACCCTGCCCGCGACCGGGCGGGCGGCAGGTCTGGCGCGGCAGGCGACCCGCGGCGCCCTGGCGGTGTGGCAGGTGGCACACCTGGAGGAGACCGCGGTACTGCTCGTCTCCGAATTGGTCGGCAACGTGCTGCGGCACGCGCGGACCAGGGTGCTCGCCATGACGCTGTACCTGGACCCTGAGGTGGCGTCGCTGCTGATCGAGGTGCACGACACCGATCCGCACGAGCCAAGGCCACGCACGCCCGAGACACTCGACGAGTCCGGGTTCGGCTTCGTGCTCATCGAGGCCCTGGCGGGTAAATGGGGAGTCCGCCAGACCGAGATCGGCAAGGCGGTCTGGGTGGAACTCGACGCCAGGCAGCCGGTCAACCACCCGTAGCAGGGGATGCTCGCCAGGCTCGCTATCCGCAAGCATGGGAGCCTAGGGTCCATATGGCGTGCTGGCGCCAGGACGCCGGCGCTTCCCGGGGTGAGCGCCGGCGCGGGCCGCGAGCACTGAGGGGTGCAGACCATGCCGTTGCATGAGCGTGACACTATCCGGGACCAGATGGCGGAATGTGTGTTCGTCGGGCGCGACCTGACCAAGCCGGTGCCGAAGTACAAGTTCCCCCGCGACGAGAGCCGGCCCTCGGAGGCGTTCCAGGTGGTGTCGGATGAGCTGTTGCTCGACGGCAACGCGCGCCAGAACCTGGCCACGTTCTGCCAGACGTGGGAGGAACCGGAGGTTCTGGCGCTGATGGCGCTGTCGGTCAACAAGAACATGATCGACAGGGACGAGTACCCGCAGTGCGCCGAGATAGAACGGCGCTGCGTGCACATGATGGCGGACTTGTGGAATGCGCCAGATGCGGCCAACACCGTCGGCGCCTCGGCCATCGGCTCGTCGGAGGCGTGCATGCTGGCGGGGATGGCGGCCAAGTGGCGCTGGCGGGCCAAGCGGCGGGCCGCGGGCAAGTCCGTGGACAACCCGAACATGGTGTGCGGCCCGGTGCAGGTGGTGTGGCACAAGTTCGCCCGCTACTGGGACATCGAGATGCGCGAGGTCCCGATGGAGCACGGCCGGTACGCGATGGACGCCGAGACGATGCTGGAACGGGTGGACGAGAACACGATCCTGGTGGTGCCGACGCTTGGCGTCACCTATACCGGCGCCTACGAGCCGGTGGCGGACCTGGCGGCCGCCCTCGACAAGCTGCAGGCCGATACCGGCCTGGATGTCGACATTCACGTGGACGGGGCCAGCGGTGGCTTCCTCGCCCCGTTCTGCGCACCCGAGGTGGCCTTCGACTTCCGGCTACCCCGGGTGAAGTCGATCAGCGCCTCGGGGCACAAGTTCGGCCTGGCCCCGCTGGGCGCGGGCTGGGTTGTCTTCCGTGATGCCGCCGAACTGCCCGATGATCTGATATTCCACGTCAACTACCTCGGCGGGGACATGCCGGTGTTCCAGATCAACTTCTCCCGTCCGGCCGGGCAGATCATCGCCAGTTACTACAACTTCCTGCGCCTGGGCTTCGAGGGCTACCGGCGCATCCACCAGGCCTCCTATGAGGTAGGCCAGTACCTGGCGGGCGAGATCGTCAAGCTGGGCCCGTTCGAGCTGCTCTGCGACAGCAACCCACTCACCGGGATACCGACGGTCACCTGGCGCATCGCCGAGGGCGAGGATCCGGGGTACACCCTGTTCGACCTCGCCGACCGGCTGCGCACCCGCGGCTGGCAGGTACCGGCCTACACTCTTACCGGGAGCGCATCCGATATCGCTGTGCAGCGCATTCTGGTCCGTCTGGGGGTGAGCCGGGACATGGCCTCGCTGCTTCTCGATGATTTCCGCGACGCGGTGGCTCACTTCGGCAAGCATCCGGTCACCGTGCCGATGTCCAAGGAGGAGTCCGGCGGGTTCAACCACCTCTGATACCGCGCCGGATCGGCGCGCCCGGGGCCTGGTCCGCTTCATGGCCGGCTCGCTGGCCTTCGCTGCCTGTGTCAACTTCTGGGCCGGCGTCTACCTGCTCGCACGCTCCGCCAGCTTTGCAGCCACCCCGCAGTACGTCTTCGGCAACCTCCGCGCCTGGGGATTTGTCACGCTGGCCATCGCGATCGGCCAGTTCGGAGTGGCCGCCGGCCTGGTCGCCGGCAGCCAGCGGGCCCGCTGGCTGGGGGCCGGGCTGGCGCTGGTGAACGGGTTCGGGCAGATCTCCGGCCTCCCCGGGTATCCGCCCTGGTTCCTGGTGGTGACCGCCGTGGACATGGTCGTGCTCTTCGGGCTCGCCATCTACGGCAGAAGATCAGCCGTCCAGGAGCAAGAACTCGCGTGACCGGGCGACCGCGCGCCTGGACGGCGATATGGGGCACCGCGTAGGTCAGCAAGGGCCGCGCGCGCTCATCACCCTTGGGCCGACTTGGCGTCGGCCTCGATCTCGGCGTTGTCCGCCTTGAGCTGCTTGGCCTCCACCTTCTGTGCCTTTTTCATCGACCGCTCGATCTTCGCCCCCATGTCGGACACCCCGACCACCACTAGGCCCGCCTGTCCTGTGTCGAGGTGCTCGCCCAGTTCCTTGAGATCGTGGCGGCTCATCCCGGCGGCCGCATGACCGGCCACCGACCCAAGCACGGCACCCCCAGCGGTCGTGGCCAGCAGCAGGCCCCCGCCGATTGCCGCGAACGGGAACAGCACCACCACCAGGCCGGTCGCCAGGCCCACCCCGCCACCGAGCACACCGCCGACCCGGGTCGGCGTCTCATGCTTCTTGGTGATCTTGACCTTTCCGTCGGCGCGGCGCTCGATCACCGCCGCGTCGTAGGAGTCGATCAGGCCCTCCTTGGTATGCAGGTCCTTGACCAGGTCATAGTCGGCGTTAGCGTCGGCCGGGTTGCTGTACACGCCGACGTAGGCGATGAACGTGTCGATGGCCATCGTGGTACCTCCAGTGCCGCCGGGCAGGTCAGCCAGGTCTACGGGGACGCTACGGCCAAGCCGCCCCGGCCTCGCCCCCCGCCACGGGTGATCTCGACAGTCACCCGTCCGCGAAGCCAATGGCACCTGACCTGGCGATTCACTCCGGAACGGCGGGCGGCACCCCCAGCACATCCCTCCGCCAGCACCGCGCCCGGAGCGGGCCATAAGGAAGCTGCCGTCCCCGGGATGAACGCGGCCGCCTGCCGATACGTGATGTGAGCGGACGGCAGTTTCACGAGCGCCCGCAAAACCGCTAGCGGGCTGTGCCAGCAGCACGCAGTTCCACGCAGCAGTGCCAAATAGGAGGTCCCGCCATGCTTCCCCGGCAGTATCAGGCCAAGCAGCCGGTGACCGTGCTCGCGGGGACGTACGGGCATCCGCTGCATCCGATCCTGGTGACGGTGCCGATCGGCGCCTGGGTCACCAGCCTCGTCTTCGACATCGCCTCCCACGCCGTCCATCCCGCCGGGTTCCTGGCCCAGGGGTCGCTGTGGCTGATCGGTGTCGGAGCGATCGGCGCGGTCCTGGCCGCCTGCTTCGGCGTCCTGGACCTGTTCGCCCTTCCCGAACAGACCAGGGCCCGGCGGACCGCCGTGATCCACGCGAGCCTGAACCTGATCGTCACGGCCGCTTACGCGGCCGGATTCGCGTGGCGGTACCAGGCCGTCCATCCCGCGCCGGTACCCGCCGCGCAGATCGCCCTCTCAGCGGTGAGCCTTGCCGTGCTCGCGGCCTCTGGGTACCTGGGCGGCAAGCTCACCTACCGGTACGGAGTCCGGGTCGCCGACGAAGTCACCCAGGCCGACGGGTACGACGACCCCGCCGCCCCCGCGCGCCGTTCCCCGGCCGGGTGGGCCTGACCCTGCACTGGCAGCCAGCAGCAGTCAGGAACCACCCGGTTAACGCCGTCGCCGGGGCTGCCGCACGCGCGGGTCGAGGGGCTCGCGCGCCTAGGCCTCGAGCGCCGGTTCGTCGGGGGCGGACAGGCTCAGCACCGCACCGGCCACCGCGGGCGAGGCACTGATCTTCGCTTCGAGCGCGCGCAGCCGGACGGCCAGGTGGGACTCGGTGTCGTCGCCGGTGAGATCGACGTCGCCGACCACGAAGACCGTCCGCGGCCCGACGATCTCCAGCCGCAGATAGGTCACCCTGGCCACCTCCGGCGCGGCCCGCAGGGCCTGGATAGCGGCGATCCGCACCCGGGGGTCGGCCTCCTGGCCGACCAGGAACCGCCGGTTGTAGTTGATCAACACAATGGCGACCACGGCGAGCAGCACACCGATCAGGATCGACCCGATCGCGTCCGGCACCGCCGAGCCGGTCAGTTCGTGGGCGGCCAGCCCTGCCGTCGCGATGACCAGGCCGGTCAGCGCGGCGGCGTCCTCGGCGAATATCGCCCGCAGGGTGGGATCGGACGTGGCCAGCACGTGCTCGATCAGGTCCCGCTGCATCGACTGCGCCTCGGGCCTGGCCTGCCTGATCGACTGCAGGAACGAGATTCCCTCCAGCACGAACGACACCGCCAGGACCACGTATCCCACGACGAACCGGTCGGCCGGCTCGGGGTTGATGAGTTCCTGGACACCGTGTGCCACGGACACCGTCGCACCGGCCACGAACACCCCGAGCGCGGCGAACAGCGACCACACGTAGGCTTCCCGGCCGTGCCCGAACGGGTGCGCCTCATCGGCCGGACGGCGGGACCGCCGGTCGGCGACCAGCAGGAAGATCCCGTTGCCAGCGTCCGCCCATGAATGCGCAGCCTCGGCCACCAGCGACGCCGACCCGGTCACCGCGGCGGCGGCCGACTTCGCCACCGCGATCAGGATGTTGGCGCCGAAAGCCACCAGCACCGTCGTGAGGCTCTCCGACCCGCCAGGGTCGTGTGCCGACGGCGCGGACCTGAGCACGTCACGGGATCCGCGGGCGGCCCTGCCGTCCGCGGGCAGCGCCGGTGCGCTCTCGTCGCCCTGCTCGCGCGCCATCAACCACTACTAACACACACCGCGGGCACCGGAAACCGCCGAGGTGCCCAGCCTTCCCCGGCAGGGCACCTCGGTGAGGCGGCCACTCTCACCGGGCGATGACGAGCCGGTGCAGGTTCGGGTCGTGCGTCATGCCGGGCCATCGCGATGGCCGTGGGTGCGGCTGCCGCCGTGGGGCGCAGGGACGAGACCGCGGGCGTACCAGGCGCGGGCGGGGAGCGTGAAGGGCCCGTCCGGGAGGTGGGTGCGGCAGGCGTCGCGGACCGCGGCCTGCTGGCCTGCTGGGAGGGTGCGCAGGTAGTGGCCTGCTGGGCCGACGGCCAGGGTGAAGGGTTGCCAGAAGTCGTCGAAGTCGGTGTAGTCGGCGTGGCTGATCAAGGCGCCGCTGGTGACGTGCTGGAGGCCGGCGTGACGCAGGCGGCGGGCGATGTCACCGTCGGTGGTGCCGGCGAGGCCGGACTCACCGGCCGCGGTGGGCTCTACCCGCCGGACCGCGGTCCAGAAAAGCCGCAGCATGGTCATGCCGCCGGTGGTGGTGTCCCACATGCAGGCGGCGACGGTGCCGCCAGGGCGGGTGACCCGGGCCATCTCCCTCACTCCTTGGCCGGGGTCATGCAGGAAGCCGATGACCAGCGAGGCCAGGGCCGCGTCGAAGTGCGCGGCCGGCCAGGGCAGCTGTTCGGCCATTCCGGTGCGCACGTCGGCTCCGGGGTTGCGGTCGCGGCAGGCGGCAGCGAACCGCGGGGCGGGGTCGATCGCGGCGACGTTGCCCGGGCCGAGACGGGTGGCCAGTTCCCGGGTAAGGCCGCCCGGCCCGCAGCCGACGTCGAGGACCCGCATGCCGGGCTGGATCCCGGCGGCGTCGGCCAGCGCCATGGCCAGGGCGGGGGTATAGCGGCCCATGAAGCGGTCGTAGTGCTCGGCCGGCGCCTGGAACTGCGCGGGGGGCTGCGGCTCCTCAGGCACTACCGGTCCCCGTGCTGGTGAGGTCGAGCGGTTGAACGGGCATGGCAAGGCTCTCCGGTCCGGACCCAGCGGCCGCTTCGGTCGGCTCGCCCGCCGGCGCCGGCTGGCGGGGCGCAGCCCTCACCTGCGCCGCCCCTGTACGCCCATCGATCCCGCCTCCCGTAGATGGCCGGCCGGTGACCTCTCACCGGCGGTCCAGCCAAGCACAATCCAGCCATGTGGAGACAAGATGAAGGCACTCTGCTGTTCGGATGGGCGAGCCGGGGGATTTGATTCCCTGGCCCCTCGGTGCGAACGCGGCCTGCGCCACGGGCTCACCGGCCGAAACTGTAAAACGCCGCAGCGGCGGATTCCCCTAACTGGGGTCGCTGAGGCGGGTGCGGGGGCCGCGGATGGTGAACAGGAGCAGGCCGGCCGTGAAGACCGCGCAGGCGCAGATCCAGGCGCCGCGGTCGGCGGGCGGGCGGACCGGCCAGGTCCACGGGGCGGTCCAGCCTTCAAGCAGGGCGTACTGGCAGAACGCCATGTATCCCAGCGGGAGCGTCCAGGCGAGCAGGCCGCCGGTGACCAGCGAGCACAGCAACCCGATGCCGGTGATCCCGATGACGTTCCTGGCAAGTACCAGAACGCCATCGTTGAGGCTCTCGCCGGCGGCGCCCAGCTGAAGCAGCGCGATCGCCAGCCCGCACATCCCGGCGGTGGCGAGCAGCCGCAGGCATGGCAGCCAGGGCCCGGCGGACTGCTCCGTCTCGCCGAACGGGCTGTGCACCGTCACCGCGATCACCGTCGCCGCACCCGCCTCGATGATCAGCGGGACTTGCTGCGCGTAGGGGCCGGAGTTGAACGCCCAGTGCCAGTGCAGCACCGCGTGCAGCAGGGCGCCGCAAGCGGCCAGCGCGAGGATCCCGGCAGGGACACGCCGGCTGCGCAGGTGAAACCACGCCAGGCGGACGCCAGACGGGCCGCGCCAGGCAGCCCCGGCTGGGACGGCCGGAGGCTTCAGTACCTCGGCAGCGGTCATGGGATCTGCTCCGGGGTGATCTTGCCGGCCCGCAGCGCGGCCAGGTGCGCCGCCAGCCAGGCGCGCCGCGCGCCGGCGGGCAGCGTGGCGAACCGCTGTGTGGCGGCGGAGACGCCGGCCGACGTCACGCCGGCGCTGAGCGGCTGCGAGCCGACTGCGGTCAGCAGCGCGTCCTCCACCGCCTGCTGCGCCGGTCCCAGCAGAATCGGGACAGGACCCGCATGAGGCGGCCGCCCCGTGAGGAACGCGTCAAGCAGCCCCTGCTGGAACCCCTCGCGCCACCCCACCGGGTCGCGTTGGCTCCCGTAGAACTGCCCGAACATGGATCCCACATGCTCCGCGGTGAACTCGAATACCGGGGGATTCACAGAGATGCCACTCTGGACATCCTGGCCGCCGTTCACGCTCGCCACCTCTTTGGCGGCGGTCGGCGCGCCGGGCAGGCCCGCGATCTCGGCGGCCACCGGGCCAAGCGCCGCGGCCAGGTCGTTCAGGTAGAAGCCGAATGCCGGGTGGACGCACACACCGAACCCGGACGAGGACCTGCAGTCGGGGATGGCAGGCACCGGCCGGTCGCTGGCTGCGGAGTGCAGCGCCGGGATCTCCCATCCGCCGGCCGCGTCCGGTTTCGCGGTCCCGGCCAGCGCGAACGCGGTCCAGGACGCGGCGACGCCGCACGCGACCAGGATGACCGCGACCGCGCGGAGCAGCCAGCCGTCAGCACCGGCGAGCGCGGCGCGCAAGAACGTTCGGCCGCCGGACGACGCGAACTGGCGAAGCTCCGGCGCCAGGCCGAGCACGCCGAACAGCGCAACGGCGATCCCGCCCATAAACATGACCTGCGTGATCGACAGGTCCGGTGCGACGTGATGGTAGACGCCCGCATCGACGGAGGACTGGGCGCTGGCCGGCGACAGCAGTGCGTGCGTGCCCGACGAGACCGTGACGCGCAGAGCCTGGCGGAGCCCGGTCTGGTATAGGACGAGCGCGCCGGTCGCGACCAGCGGCGCGGTGAACCGCCCGGGGAAGAAGACACCGCAGGTGAACCCGATAGTGGCCACCACGATCACTGCGGCCGTGCCGACGAACACCGGCCACAGCGGGGGCCCGCCCCAGGTCGCCTGCAGCGCGGTCTGGGTGTACAGCACTGCGACCCCGGCCAGGAACGCCAGCAGCAGCCAGCTCAGCGTCCCGGCCAGGGTGACGCTCAGCCGCGCCCACGCCGCGCGGGGTGTGGCCGCCACCAGGTCGATGGTCTTCCTGCGCCCCTCGCGCGATCCCACCCATGCGGCCAGGCCTCCGGCGAACGCGCTGAACTCGAACAGCATGTGATCGGTGATCACCGACGCGCGCAGGGTCCAGACGGGCGGGAACCCATCCGCGGTACGTACCGTGTTGAAGAAGAACACCGCCGCGAGCAGCGGCAGCACGTACGGCACCGCGTTGCGCTTGAACTCCAGCCGCAGCAACCGCCCCGCGGCCGCTAGGCAGGCCATGCGCCGGGCCGTGGCCCGTCCGGTCCTGAGCGGGACGCCGGCGGCGGTCATGACCGTGACTCCGCCAGGACGGCGCTGTAGCCGCGTTCCAGGGGGGCGTCGCCCGCGGCGGCGGCGCCCTCACCGTGGGCGGTCAGCTCCGCCGGGGTGCCGTGGAAGACGATCTTCCCGGCGTCCATCAGCGCGACCTCGGTGCACGCGGCGGCGACATCCTCGACCAGGTGGGTGGAGACCACCACGGTGGCCCGCTGACCGAGGTCGCGCAGCAGGTCGCGGAACGCGACCCGCTGCTCGGGGTCCAGCCCGGCGGTCGGCTCGTCGAGTAGCAGCAGGCCGGGCTCGTTGACGATCGCCTGGGCGATCCCGGCCCGGCGCAGCATCCCGCCGGACAGGGTGCGCAGCTTCGCCCTGGCCTTGCCGCCGAGATCCACCCGCTCGACCGCAGCCGCCACGGCGGCGGGGATCGGGCCGGCGGCATCTGCTTGAGCAGCGCGAAGTACTGGACGAACTCCTCCACTGTGAACCCCGGGTAGTAGCCGAGGTTCTGCGGCAGGTATCCGAGCCGGCGCCGGATCTCCCGCCGCGGCCCGTAGCTGCCTGGGTCGCGGTCGAGCAGCCGCAGCGTCCCCGCGGACGGGGTGATCACGGTGGCCATCATCCGTAGCAGCGTGGTCTTGCCCGCGCCGTTCGGGCCCAGCAGCCCGAACACCCCCGGGCCGGTCTCCACATCCACCCCCGCCACGGCAAGGTTCCGGCCGAACCGCCGGGTCACCCCGCTGATCTCCACGTTCATGAGGTCCTCCTCGAGATACCGATCGCCTACGAGGCGACTGCCAGGCCTGCCGCGACCGCCAGGTAGGGCAGGATCAGGGCTGACTTGGTGACTACGGCGGTGAACTTCCCCGCGCCCGCCCGGCCGGACAGCACCGGGGACCGCCCAGCCGGACAAGCCGGCGGAACCGGGCCAGCCGCGCCGCGCTTGGGCCACCACGGCACGGCGGCCGCAGGTCTCCGGCACGCGCAGTTCCAGCAAGCTCGCAGTCATAGCGCCAGACGGTAGCCACCGGCCGATAACACTGCCTTAACACCGGATCGGCCGTCCCGCGCCGGCAGCGGGCCGTGTTATCGCGGTGTTAAGCGTGACCAGGCATGATGGAGGCATGCGCGTGCTGGTCGTGGAGGACAACGAGGTGGTGGCCCGGGCCGTCGCCGAGGGCCTGCGTGATCAGGGAATCGCCGTGGATGTGGCCGGTGATGGCGCGGCCGGGCTGGACAAGGCCGCGCTCTGGTCCTATGACGTCATCGTGCTCGACCGTGACCTGCCGGTGGTGCACGGCGACGAGGTGTGCGCGCGGCTGGCTGGCCGCTCGGACGGTGCCCGGGTCCTGATGCTGACCGCGGCAGGCGCGCCCGATGACCGGGTCGATGGGCTGCATCTCGGCGCGGATGACTACCTGGCCAAGCCGTTCCACTTCCCGGAGCTGGTCGCGCGGATCGGCGCGCTCAGCCGCCGGGCGCCGTCGGCGCCGCCGGTGTTGCGCCGCGGTGAGCTGGCGCTGGACCGGCCCCGGCGGCGGGCCAGCAGGAATGGGCAGCTGGTGCCGCTGACCCGCAAGGAACTGGGCGTGCTGGAGGTGCTGATGTCGGCCGACGGTGCGGTGATCAGCGCCGAGCAGTTGCTTGAACGGGTCTGGGACGAATACGCCGACCCGTTCACCAATGCCGTCGCGGTGACCGTGATGCGGCTGCGGCGCAAACTCGGGCAGCCGCCGCTGATCGAGACGGTCACCGGTTGCGGGTACCGGCTGCCATGAGGGTCACGCCAGCCGCGCTCAGGCCGTGGCGCAGCAGTATCCGGGCGCGGATAGTGATCGCCTGCGCAGGGCTGTTCCTGGTGCCCTGCGCCATCTTGATCGGCGCCGCCTACACCCAGGTCGGCTACGTCAGGGTGATTCCGCCCGGCCCGCGGGCCCAGGTCGCCTTGCGCCAAGGCAACGTGACGTACTTCTACGACGCGAACAACCCGCAGATCATCAACATGATCGCCGCCAACCGCCGCCGCGCTTTCCTGGAATTCACACTAGCCGGGCTGGGCCTGGGCACCTTGCTGGCAGCCGGGCTCGGCTGGGCGGTCAGCCGCCGCGTGCTGCGGCCGCTGACCGCCGTCACCACGGCGGCGCAGGCCGCCTCCCAGGAGAACCTGGGCCAGCGGCTGGCACTGGCCGGGCCGCCCGATGAGCTGAAGGAACTGGCCGACACCTTCGACGCGATGCTCGCCCGGCTGGAGGCGGCGTTCGCCAGCCAGCGCCGGTTCGTGGCCAACGCATCCCACGAGCTGCGCACGCCGCTGACCGAGATGCGCACTCTGATCGACGTCACCATGGCTAAGCCAGCCGCCTCCGCCGCGCAGCTGGAACCGGTGCTGGCCGCGATCGGCGCCGCCGTGGACAAGTCCGAGGAACTGATCGAGGCACTGCTCACCCTGGCCCGCTCCGACCGCGGACCAGGCCCCGCCGAGCTCGTCGACCTGCCCACCGCGGTCGAAGACGCCATCGACCTGATCGGCCCGGCCGCCAAGGCGCGGCAGATCCAGATCGGCGCTGCGCTGCAGGACGCGCAGGTCACCGGGGACCGGGTCCTGCTGGAACGGCTGGTCAGCAACCTCATAGACAACGCCGTCAAGCACAACGTGACCGGCGGCTGGGTGCTGGCCAGCACCAAGACCGGAACAGGCATCGCCGAAATCACCGTCGCCAACGGCGGCGAGCACATTCCCCCGGACCAGGTAACCGGGCTGTTCGAGCCGTTCCGCCGCCTCTCCGGCCGGACCGACACCCGGCCAGGTACCGGCCTCGGCCTGTCCATCGTCGCGTCGGTGGCCAACGCGCACGGCGGCCACGCCAAGGCCCACGCCAGGCCAGACGGCGGACTCGACGTGCAGATCACGCTGCCCGCCACAGCGAACGGGCACAGGCCCGCCGCCCACCAACCGCAGACCCTCGCGCCCCAGATCTGGCAGCCAGATCACCGCATCCCCCCCGCTGCCGGCCAGGGCAACGCGACAGCGGGATGATAGGTCCACATATCCGTCTCCACACCCGTTGTGCGTTCACAGCCACCCCGGCGACACCTGACCCAGCAGCGCACAGCCAGTTACGCGCAGAAATTCCGGTCAGCCGCTTAGCATTCAAGTCCGGAAACTGATGGTTCGCCCGGCCAGACGGCCGTCGACCGGAGGTCCGTCGGGAATCGCTGTAGGGGGGCTCCGGCGAAGGCCGGCCACCGGCTGGTGGGGTCGCTGGCGGTGCGGCTGGTGCGGGCGGGCCGGTGGCCCGTCACCGTGGTGCCCTGACCCGAAGGCCCCGACCACGTTCGGTGGACGGGGGACGCGGGCCCCGCGCCCGGTCGGCCATCTCCGCCCAGAAGTCGACGAGCTGCCCTCGCCGCATCTCCTGCCACGGAGCCTTACGGCGGCTCAGGGACCTTCTGGTCAGAAGAGTCTGCTGCCTGCGGCAGAACGCCTCACTCATCTCCACCCTGGGCTGCGAGCCCTTCGGCGGGTACGGGCAGAGCTCGAAGGCGCAGCCGTCTACGCAACTGGTTCCCGGCGTGGCGAACGCAGCGGTGCCGACGGTGAGCCCGGGCTCGAGGGCCGGCCGGTACCGGGTGATGCACGGCGGAAGGTCGTACCGGTTGGAGCGCTTCAGGCGCCGCTCGCTGTCCGTTGGCAGGTCACCCCGGTCAGCCAGGTTCAGCAGCAACAGCACGTCGGCGACCAGTTGCTGCGCCCGCCCGTTCAGAGCGGTCCACCCGGCAGACGGCGGGATCCACAGCCGGTGCTTGCGGTAGGCCGTCCCCTCGCTCGTCTTGCGCGAACCTACCTGCCCGACCACCCCGCTCTCGTCGATCCACAGGTACCGCTGCGGGCTGCCGGTCTTCAGGGCCAGTACGGCGAGCTGGGCTGCCTCCTGGACCAGCGGATGCTGTTCGCCGGGCCTGTCCGCCGGCTGATTGCGGTCCGTGCTCTCGCGGCCGGCGACGTCGAGCCAGTGATGGACGATCGCTTCGGGCTTGGCGCCGCCCTGGTCGGCGGGACGCTTGGGCTGGTCTGACAGGCTCAGCAGGCACAGCGCCTGGATGAGGGTCAGCTGGGAAAACCAGTATTCGGTGCCTTTCAGCATTTCCAGGGCCTGCTCGGCGAGGTGCATGCGCGCCTCGTGCCGCGTGTCGGGATAGGCGGGCCGCCGGTTGGCGGCGTACTTGAATCCCTGCGCGACCGCGATCTCCTGCGTGAGCGGCAGATCGTCCTCGCCGGGCCGGCGCCCGTACCGCCCGACATGCCGCAGCCAGCGGTCGAGGTCGGCCTGCGCCCGCTCAGCAAGGTCCTGGTCGACGTCACTGCTGGCCGTCGTGCCGATGGACCCGGCCAGCATCGGCGCGAGCCAGGCACTGATGATCGGCGCCTGCCAGCTGCCGCTCGCGGGACGGGACGGACGGCGGCCGGCTCGCTTCGCCGACGCGTCCGCCCGCTCGTTCTCACAAACCGGGCACGGTGCGGCGACTACCTCGCTCACTGCCTGGTAGGCCGCGTCCCCTCCCGCCCCGATCTCCTGCGCCGCCGCGAGCTGGACCGGGTAGGACCGCTCGCTGCAGCCGATCTCATACAGTTCCCGGTAGGCGGGCTGGTCGAGGCCCTGATCTCCGTTCTGCCGCCGCTCATCAATCCTGCGCGCCGCTTCTCCGAAGCGGCGGACCAGCGTGATCTTGCCTTCCTCCAGCGTCCTCGGCTCCTGCGCGTGGATCCGGGACCACCGGTCCCTGATCTCTTCGGCGATCGCGTGGTGGTCCGACCCGGCCGCATCGCAGTCGATCTCAAGGGCCGCTGCGTACATGTCCAGGACCTTGTTGTCGTCGCGCTTCGCGGCGGCCTGCCGCAGCGGCGCGGCCATCTTCCGCTGGACATCCGGAGCGGGCGGAACTCCCGGGCGGCGGTGCCGCGCGGTGCTGCCGACGGCCTCGCGGCCGGCCGGACCGGGCCACCAGGCATTGCTGCCCTCAGCCGCCCGGGACCGTAGGACCATCGCGATCAGGAACTCCCGTCCGGGCCCGGGGGGCTTCAGGGCCTCCTGGCAGTACGTGGGCTCCTGCATGGCGATGTCCAGCAACCGCGATCCGAGATACGCCTGGATGAGGCTGTGCGGGAACCGGACGCTGTCCCCGCGCACCTCGACAAGGTCCAGCTGGGCGGCCCAGGCGGCGGCAAGGCGCACATCGATGTTCCGGACCCCGGCCGCCTGCCGTGCATGCCCGTCGATCTTCGCGAGCCTGGCCCGCACCTCTCTGGAGACGTTCTTGTTCTTCTTGAGGTCATCGAACTCGACCTCAAGCCGATCGTGCCGCAGCCCCACGCAGGCAAGCGCGGAGATGTGTTCGACCGCGGCGAGGCGTTCGGCCTGATTCAGCGGGACGTCTTCGCGCATATAGCCGGAGATGAGCGCCCGCTGCCAGGTCTCCAGCAGCGCCAGCCGCAGCTTCGACCGGTCCACGCCGCGGGTGTCCACCACGCCGTGCTGGCCTCCCGCGCTGGGATCCAGCAGGCCCTTGACCTGCAGCTCATGGGTGATCTGCAGGTACAGTGGCGCTTCCACCACGTCAGCGGTTTCCACGATCCAGGCAAGCCTCCGCTCGTCCTCGCCCGTTCCGTCGCTTCCGATGTAGGCCAGCGCCGCCTCGTAGCTCAACGGCTCCAGCCTGAGGATCGCGGCCTCGGTGGCCCGCAGCGGATCGTGCGGGCGCGAGGCTATGACAAGAGGCAGGCGCTGCTGGTGCGCCTTCCGGATCGCGGTGCGGATGATGTTGTCTCGCTCCTGCTCGGCCTTGGTCCCGATCAAGGCCTCCTCCAGGCCGTCCGCGAGTACGACGATCCTTCCGTCGTTGCGCAGCCGGCGCCAGATGGTCTCCCCCTCTGAGGAGGAGATCAGGCGCTGGTTCACCTCGCTGAGGAAGCGCCGCTGCGCCAGGCTCTCGAAGTCCAGGACCTCATCGGCGTCCCGCAGCCGAATTGGCACCGGGACGGCGCGCTTGTCGGCCAGGAGTTCGGTCAGTTTCACCAGCACCGCGGTCTTTCCGGTGCCGACGCCGCCGACCAGGACATGCGGACGCCTCTGGCGCTCGCGCAGGTCCGCCATCACCACCTTGCACAGTTCGTCGCGGCCGACGACCTCATCAAGGATTGTCCCTGCCGTCGGAACAAGCTCACGCGATTCGGTTCGTGCCCTGACCCGGTACCGCCGCTGCAACCCGAATAGCCGCCAGAGCACGAAGAACGACGCCAGGGCGAGCAACAAGGCGGACGTCAGGACATTAGAAATGGCGCCGCAGGTGAGACCGAGCGATGCGCACCTGCGGTCGGGGTCGAATGGGAAAGCTGACGGCCCCCCTCGCGCAAGCACGTAAACGGACCAGCCGAGCCACACGAGGAAGAGGAACACCGCAAAGCTGGTCAGCAAGGTGAGCGTCCAGATCAGCGGCCCTGGCCGCCAGGTTTGCGGCTCGTCGACGCCGCTCCGGTCGCGACGGCGGGGGCGAGTGCGGCCGAACATCCGCGTACGTCCCGGTATCACCACCCGCCTGCGTGGTGGTGGGCGGCTTCTCGCGCCGATCATTTTCCCTCCCCCGCTACCGGGCGCGGCAGCTCGCACACGTGCGGCCCGGGCCGGGCCCCGGTGCGTCAGCCGGTCGCGGCCAATAAGCGATGGCTCACGTTTCCAGCCGAGGACGCCGGATACGGGCCGCCGTTATGCAATCGCCTTTCCTGCTTGCTCGCCGACCGCCGGACCACGCTGTGGCGTGTCATCAGTCTGGCAAAGCGATCGTAACCGCCAAACTCCCCGTACTCACGCCGAATTGAGTTAGCGGCCCGGCGTGTTATGGCCTGCCGGCCCTTCGCTCCGCCGTTGGGCAGGCATCCTGAGGCCGTCGCGGTTCCGGCCCGGCTCGCGGCAGATGAGGGCGGCCAGCGGAACGGATAAACCGCCCGGTGCGCCGGGCGGTCGTGGGCTTGGTGTTCTTCATGACCATCCCCGGCCTGGCTGCCAGCTTCGATGAACTGCAGGCCGTGTTCCACTCCAGCGACCGGCACCCGATCGAGCAGCGCAGGGCTGATGGGTAGGAACGGTGACGGCGCGATAAACCCCGGCCAACAAGCGCGCGCTGACCCGCTCTGTACTGGAACGGTCCCTTCGTGGCATCGGCCAGCCCTCTCACCTGCGCTAATCGCAGGAAGAGGGAGCGCTACGGCGCTTTCAGTGCCCTCGCAGTCCAAGATCCCCACAAATCGCGCCATTTCCGGCTGCTAGCGAACGTGTGCCTGCTCCGGGACCATGCTCGGGCCTTTAGCAGACGATCGCAGCAACTGCAGCGAGATGGCGGGAAAAATGATGACGCTGAAAAGCCCTGCGGCGACGGGTGCAGCCGCGTTGGCCGGTCTGATGGCGTGCAACTGAAGCCCGATTGTGGTGGCGGCGACGATGAAGGGCAGCGACGTCGCTTGCAGCCCCACGGCTGCGACATCTCGGATGCTGGCTAGGGCGGACCGGTAGAGAACGGCGGGCAGTCCGCGCACGACCAGCAGCGCCAGCAGGAAGAGCGGCACTCGCAGCAAGGTGGAGGCGCTCGAGAACAGCACCGACAGGTTGAATGTGAGCCCGCTGGTGACAAAGAAGACCGGGATGAGGAAGCCATAGCCGATGGCGTCGAGTTTCGGGTGGAATAGCGGGTTCTTGTGTTGGGCGTCCGCGTCCACCAGGCGAAGGATCGCCCCGGCGATGAATGCGCCGAGGATCGCCTCGAATCCTAGATGTGTGGCGTTAGGCACCATCCGGACCCGGCGGTCGGCAGGGGGTGCCGGGCCTGGAGCCCGCGAAGGAGTTCAGGCCGGCGTCTATGAGCTGGGCCGCGCGGCGGACGTCAGCGGTCACGGCCTGGTGGACCTGGGCGGGTGTGCGGGTGCCGTCCAGGTATTTCGACAGGGCCTGGAACTGGATGCGCCACAGGCCGAGCAGGGCCGCGGCCGCGATCTGCGGCTCCGGGTCGTCCGCGTTCATCATGGCCCGCTCGGCGAGGATCGCGGCCGCCACATCCACGAACTGGTCCATCATGTCGCTCTGATAAGCCCGTAGTGACGGGGTGGCCCGGATCAGTGTGCCGAAGCGCCGGATCATGGCGCCGGCCCGGGCCGGGTCGTCCTGGGCGGCCAGCCAGGACGTCATGGCGCTCAGCTCACGGTCCAGGATCCGCAGCGCCGCCTCGGGCGGCGAGATCCCTGGCTCGGCCAGGCCGGGCCGCAGCGAGCCCATCGTGGACTCCAGCCGGTCCAGGATCAGCGACTCCTTGGTGGGGAAGTAGTTGAAGACCGTTTTCTCCGACACACCGCACGCCGTTGCGATCTCCGCCACGCGGACGGCGTCGAACCCCCGCTCCAGGAACATCTGCGTCGCGGTGTCGGACAGCTGCTGGCGCATCAGCCGCTTCTTGCGCTCCCGCAGCCCTTCGGCGTGCGGCGCCGCGGTCCCCGGGGTGTGCGACACCGCTTCTGCCACCGTCCTGGTGCTCATGCGGTTCAGCATAATCCAGTCTCAGTATTTTTTCTGTTACTATAATTTTCTAGCGGCTAGAAGAAGGCTGCTCCGGCCGTCGTAGCGCCGCCTGAGGAGTTTCCGTGAGTGACATCCGCATCGTGCGTGACTACCCCCATCCCCCCGCGAAGGTCTGGCGCGCCGTGACCGACCCAGTGCTCATCCCGCTGTGGACCGCGACCGGCGCTGGCGGGCGGCCGGAAGGATTCACCCCCGCGGTGGGCACGAAGTTCCGGTTGGTCGCGACGCCGAAGCCCGGCTGGAGCGGGGTTGTCGACTGCGAGGTGCTCGAGGTGGACGAGCCGTCGCTGCTGCGCTACTCGTGGACCGGCGACCAAGGCGGCGACCTGACCGAAGTCGTGTACCGGGTTCAGCCCCACGCGGGCGGCACGCGCTTTATCTACGAGCACACAGGCTTCACCGGCATCGGCGGGTTCTTCATGGCGAAGCTGCTGGGACACGTCCGCAGGAAGATGCTCAGCGCGGGCCTGCCCGCCGTGCTGGACGACCTCGACGACCACGGCGTGCTCCGCCCCGCCAGCAGCCTCAAGCCCCAGTCCCTGGGATGACCGGACAGGTCGCCCAGCACGCGAGCCCAGCCGTTCGCCGCAAGCTCATGCGGCCGCGACAGCGGCGCGTGCCTGGTCGGTGTCGAGGAGCTTGCCGCCGAGCCCGCCGCCCTGGTGCAGGTCACCACCGGGTACCTCGAGCCGCCCTACATCGCTCACGTTGCCGGCCCTGACCGGGTCGAACCCGGAGACGGTGATGAGCCGCTCGATCGCCGCGGCAGCGCGGTCGTCGTCGGTGGCGTAGAAAAGCACCGCCCGGCGCGGAGTCCGGTTCGCGCTGTTGGCGAGTCCGTCGGCGATGAGCGTGCCGAACGCCTTGACGTAGTGGGCGCCGGCGGGCAGCATCGCCGCCACCAGCGAGCCCTGGGACTGGCCTTCGGGGAGGGTCCGGAAGGGTGCGCCGTCTGCGGTGAAGCCGATCGGGTTCGACGGGTCGGCCAGGACCTTGCCGTCGAGCAGGCCGGCGTGCTCGGCGATGAGCTGCTTCAGCGTGTCGAACCACACCGCGAACACGACGACATCCGCGGCCTCGATCGCCTCCTGGACGGTTGCCGCGCTCGCCAGGGGTGCCAGCTCACCCGCGAGCGCGGCCGCGTTCGACTCCTCCCGAGCGGCCAGTATGACCTGTTCGCCGCCGTGGACCAGATGCCGCGCGAGTGCGCCGCCGATGTTCCCGACGCCGATGATCGCAGTAGTCATTGGTTGTTCTCCTCTCGGCCGTGCGAATCTTCGCGACGCGCCCAGGCTCGCCCCCAGCCAGGTGAGAGTTCATCGCCGGATCATGGTGATTCGGGGGTCGTTGACGCCGCGTGCTGCTGGGCCTCCGGCAGGCCCAGGTGCTCGGCCAGCCATGGCCCGGTCGCGCTGCCCGGGGCGCGTGCCACGTCTTCCGGTGTTCCGGCCGCGAGGATGTGCCCGCCGTCCGGGCCGCCGCCCGGGCCCATGTCGATGAGGTGGTCGGCGGCGGCGAGCAGGTCCAGGTCGTGGTCGATGACGATGATCGTGGCCCCGGCCTCCAGCAGCCGGCCGAAGACGCCGACCAGTGTGGCCACGTCGAGCGGGTGCAGCCCGGTGGACGGCTCGTCGAAGACGTACAGCGCGCCGTGCTGGCTGCTGCGCAGCCGGGAGGCGATCCGCAGCCGCTGCGACTCGCCGCCGGACAGGGACGGCGTGGGCTCGCCGAGCCGCAGGTAACCCAGGCCGACCTCGCTGACGGGCCGCAGCGCCGCGGCGACCGGGGCCTGGCCGGAGAACTGTTCCAGCGCCTCCTGGACGCTCAGCCGGAGCACGTCGGCTACGGTCAGGCCGTCGATCCTGACGGCCAGGGTGGCGTCGTTGAAGCGGGCGCCGTGGCAGGTCGGGCACTGGACGGCGATGTCAGGCAGGTACTGGACGTCCAGGTCTATGTGGCCGAGGCCGCGGCAGGTCGGGCACTGGCCCTCACGGGTATTGAACGAGAAGTGCCCGGGCTTCCAGCGGCGCCGCCGGGCGTACCCGGACTCGGCGAACACCCGGCGAATCTGGTCGAAGGCCCCGGAGTAGGTCGCGGGCGTGGAGCGCGCGTTCTGGCCGATCGGTGAGGCGTCGATCTGGACGATCTGACGGATGGCGCCGAGGTCCAGGCGGCGGACGTGCCCGGGCAGCGCCGACCCGCTCAGCAGTGCCCGTGCTGCCGGGATGAGGCTGTCCAGGACGAGGGCGGTCTTCCCCGCCCCCGACGGGCCGGCCAGCCCGGTCATCCGGTGGACCGGGAAGGCGGCGGTGAGGTCGTGCAGGTTGTACAGGTCGCTGATCTCGATGGTGATCTGCCCGCCGTGACCGTCCTGCGCCGGACGGTCACGTGACACGGCCGTGGCCCCGGCCAGGAACGGTCCCATGATCGACTGCGGGTCGGTTTCCAGCTGCCCCGGGGTGCCCTGGGCGATCACCGTGCCGCCGTTGGCCCCGGCCCCGGGGCCGAGCTCGATGACCCAGTCCGCGGAACGGATGAGCTCCCGCTCGTGCTCCACCACGACCACGGAATTGCCGTTCCCGGCCAGCGCGGTGATGGTCTTGCGCAGCCCGACGACGTTGCTCGGGTGCAGCCCCACCGACGGCTCGTCGAGCACGTAGAGCATGCCCGTAGTGCTGGCCCGCACCGTGGAGGTGAGCTCGATCCGCTGCCGTTCCCCCGTCGACAGCGAGGCGCCTGCCCGGTCGAGGGCCAGGTAGCTGAGGCCGACGTCGAGCAGCGGCGTGAGCCTGCCGTTCAGCTCGGCGAGCAGGCCGGTGGTCACCCGGCTCAGCTCGGCGGGCAGCCCGGCAGGCAGGCCCGCCATGAACCCGCTCAGCTCGCCCAGGGTGAGCGCACTGATCTCCGCGATGTTGCGGCCGTCCAGCTGTGAGGTCAGCGCCTCGGGCCGTAGCCGGGTGCCGTGGCACACCGAGCAGACGCGGGTGACAAGGAACCGCTGCACCAGCTGGCGGGTGCGCTCGTTGTCGCTGCGCACCGAGCGTTCCACCGCGGCGACAGCGTTGTCGTAGTTGACCGACAGGTGCACTGTCCGCCCGTTCCGGCCCGAGAGCGTCACCTGCCGCTGGGCCGGTTCACCGTGCAGCACGATGTCGCGCTCGCGCTCGGTAAGTGCCCGGTACGGTACGTCGAGCCGCACCCCCAGCTCGCCCGCGGCATACATCGACAGCCGCCGCCCGCCGGAACTCCACGGCAGCACCGCGCCCTGCTCGATCGTCTTATCCGGATCGGGAACCAGCGTGCTCACGTCGACCTCGGACCGCACGCCCAGGCCGTGGCAGGCCGGGCACGCGCCGTAGGAGTTGAACGCGAACGACTCGGCGCTCGGGTGCTCGAAACGTGCGCCGCACACCGGGCAGACGATTTCCTCGCTGAGCGTGGCGATCGACGGCGCGACACGGTGGCCGTTCGGGCACAGGTGCGAGCCGAGCCGCGACATCATCAGCCGCAGCACGTTGAGCACCTCCGACATCGTGCCCACCGTGCTGCGCGGCCCCGGTACCGGCGGCCGCTGCCGCAGCGCCAGCGCGGGCGGCAGGTGGTCGATCCGGTCCACGTCCGGCCGCTGGGCCTGGGTCAGCCGCCGCCGGCTGTAGGTGCTCAGGCTCTCCAGGAACCGCTGCATGCCCTCCGCGTACAGCGTGCCCATGGCCAGCGACGTCTTGCCCGATCCGGACACGCCGACCACCGCGACCGTCCGCCACAGCGGCACATCGACGTCGATATCCCGCAGGTTGTTGTGCCGGGCCCCGCGCACTTCGATGATCGTGGGCAGGGTTCCCGGCACGCGAACATCACCAGCCGCCATACCAGTCAACCTAAGGCCCTCCATCCAGGGCTGCTCCGCCAGGACCGCACCGGGGCCGGCGCTCGCCCGGCCCCGGTGCGTTGCGGTCAGGGGTGCACCGCGCCGGGGCTGCTGACGCCGAGCCCGTGGTCGAGGCGCAAAGACTGCATGATCTGGAACGTGGTGGTCCTGGTGAACACCTCGATGTCCGCGGCGGCCAGCACGCCGGTGTACTTGGCGATGACGGGCGCGGCCGCGCGGTCGGTGACGGCGTCGAGGTGAGCCTTCACCCCGGCCCAGACGTTCTGCCCGGCCGCCACGTAGAAGGGGATCGGGTTGACTGCGGCCAGCGCTTCCGCCGCGCTGGCTTCGATGTCGGCGATGTACTGCTGGTGCACCGCGACGTCCTCGCGGGTGGCGAGCCGGCCGAGGTGCCCGCTGATGAAGTGGGTCCACGGGTAGGACAGCGCGATGTCCGGGGCGCCGATGTACCCGATGACGTCCTCGGAGAGGTTGAGGTTGTAGATGAGCACCCAGCCGGCGTTGACGACGTCGATGAACATCAGGGTGTCGTGGCCGGGCAAGTGGATGTAGATGTTGTCCGGCGTGTGGTTGGGGCCGTGCCAGGCCAGCTCGGCGCGCTCGCCGCCCACCTCGAGGGTGTAGCGGTCGGCGAAGGTCACCTCCGGGACCGGCCGGGCCGGGTCGTTGTCGCGCAGCAGCAGGCGCTTGGTCTCCTCGTGCCCGATGCGGACCACGTCCCCGCCGAACAGCGAGGCCGCGCCGCCGTGGTCGGCGTGGTGATGCGAGTAGACGAAGTGCGTCACCGTATTGCTCACGCCGTTGGCGGCGGCGATCTCGTCCACGGCCCGCCGCAGGTTGCCGCCGATGGACGGGGGCGCGTCGAACACCACGACGCCGTCCCGGGTGGTCAGGAACGCCGACTGGTAGACGCCGTCGGTGACCCAGTAGAGGTTCCGCTCGACGCGCCCGACGTAGTACCCCTGGTCGTTGAGGGCCGGGCCGAGCGAGGACCGGGGGATTGGCGCATAGTCGGGCAGGTCAGCGGCGCTGCTGGCGCTGGAGGCTGGTGATGTCACGGTATCTCCCTGGAATCTCGGGGCCCTTGCTGGCCGTGCGAATCTTCGCGATGGGCCCAGGCTGGCCGCCAGCCAGGTGAAAGATCGTCACCGGATCATGGTGATTTGCCCCACCGGGGCGCCGGGTCAGCCTCGTTAAGCGCCGTACGCGGGGAGTATCGCCCCGCTGACGGGGGCTGCGGCGTCGCTGACCAGGAAGGCGATCACGCCGGCGATCGCCTCCGGTGCGACCGCGTGCGCCATCACCCCGGCCGGGAACGTGGCCCGGTTCGCCGGGGTGTCGAGCAGTTGCGGCGCGACCGCGTTCACCCGGATCCCGTGCGGGCGGAACTCTGCGTCAAGAATGCGGGTCAGGTGGACAAGAGCGGCCTTGCTCGCGCTGTATGCGGCCATGCCGGCGGCTGGCTCAATTCCCGGGCGGGCCGCGACGTGCACGATGGCACCTGAACCCTGCTGCCGCATGTGCGGCGCTACCGCCTGGCTCAGCCACAGCGCCGTTCCCAGGTTGACGTCGATCATGAGCCGCAGCGTCTCGGGAGTCGTGGTGAGCGCGTCTCCTGGCAGGAACGCGCCGATCGTGTTCACCAGCACGTCAGGCGGCCCGGCCTCGCCGGCGATCCGGTCGATGAGGCTTTTCGCCGCGGCGGGGTCGGTGGTGTCGGCCACCTCTGGGCGGACACCATCGGGGAGCTCCCGCAACGCATGCTCGTTCCGGTCGACCGCCACCACCGTGAGGCCGCTGGCGGCCAGGGTCGCCGCCAGCGCGTGACCAAGCGCACCGCCTGCCCCGGCCACGATCGCCACCTTTGCACTCATGACGCACCCCTTTGAATCATTGGGCACGTCTGCATACAGCCGTGCCAGTCTCTGCGACGGAACCAGGCTTGTCATCGGGCAGGTGAAAGGTCGCCACCGGATCCTGGCGATTCACGCGCCGTTGACACCAGTGGGCTGGCCTGATACCGAGAGGACTGGGTCGTCGGCGCTTGGGCGCCCGGCGCAGCACTAAGGCAGGCCTCTGACGGTGGATCGAGCGAAGCCCCGGCTGATCGGCCGGGGTGATCTTCTCGCCGCTCTGGATCGCGCGGTGGCGAGGAAGGTGACGATCATCTCGGCTCCGGCCGGCAGCGGGAAGACGTCGCTGCTGCGCACGTGGGCTGACCGTCCGGATCAGCCATACCGGCTGGCCGTGATTCAAGTGCAACGCGCCCAGCAGGACGCCCAGCAGTTCTGGCTTACCCTGTTCAGCGCCATCCGTCATGCTTGCGCCACAGCCAGCCACGCGGAATCCCCAGCCCCGACGCCCGAGTTCAACGGGCCGGCGATGGTCGGCCGGGTGCTGTCGGAGCTCGCCGGCCATCGTGGCCGTGTCGTCCTGGTCATCGACGATCTCCACGAGCTGACCTCCCAGGACGCAATCGCCCAGCTCACCCAGTTGCTGACGAACCTTCCCGAGGGCGTGCACGCGGTGCTGGCCACCCGCCGCGATCTCCAGATGCACCTGCCTCAGCTACGCCTCGCAGGCGAACTGGCCGAGATCCGCGCGGCAGATCTGCGCTTCACCGAGCATGAAACACGCGAGCTCCTCGAGGCCTCCGGAATCACACTGTCCGAAGCCGGAGCGGCGCTGCTGCAGCAGCGAACGGAAGGGTGGGCCGCAGGCCTCCGGCTCGCGGCGATCTCACTGGCCGATCACACTGACCCCGAGCGTTTCGTCGCGGAATTCTCCGGGAGCAACCGCACGGTTGCCGAGTATCTGCTCGCTGAAATGCTGGAGCGCCAGCCTGACGACGTCAAGGATCTGCTGCTGCGCACCTCCCTGCTCGATCGCGTCAACGGCGAGCTGGCCGATCTGCTGACCGGCCGCCCCGGCTCGGAACGGATCTTGCTGGAGCTCGAGGACGCGAACGCATTTGTCGTGTCGCTCGACCCCGAGCGGACGTGGTTCCGCTACCACCACCTGTTCGCGGATCTGCTGCGGCTGGAGCTGCGCCGGACGCTGCCCGAAGAGCTGCCAGTGCTGCATATGCGTGCCGCCGGCTGGTTCACCCGGCAGGGCGAGTTTGTCGATGCAATACGGCACACGCAGGCGGCGGGTGACTGGCCCGGTGCGGCACGGCTGCTCGCCGACCACTCGTTCAGCATGACGCTCGATGGGCAAGCGCAGACCATCCAGGCGCTGCTGCGGGCCTTCCCGCCGGGCGCGGACCACCCCGAGCTGGCCCTGGTGCGTGCCGGGAGTGACCTTACCCGGGGGAGCCTGGACGAGGCGGCCGCCTACCTGGCCGTCGCCGAGACCTACGTCGAAACCGCGCCACCAGATCGCCAGCATCGCCTCCAGGTGGCGATCGCATCGCTGAAGCTGTCACTGGCGAGGCGGCGCGGCCACCTGGCCGCCGTCATCGAACAGGCCAAATTCCTTGCCTCCCCGATCACCGGGGAGTCCGACGAGGACATCGCGCTCGACAGCGACCTCCGGGCCGTCGCGCTGATGAATCTGGGGATCGTCGAAGCATGGTCCCTAGCGCTTCCAGATGCCGAACGCCACCTCCGGGAGGGCGCAGCGCTGGCCCGGAGGATCGGCCGGCCCTACCTGGAAGTCGCCTGCCTCGCCCAGCTCGGTTTCGCGTCGAAGATCCACTCGTTCGCCACTACGCGGCGCCGCTGCCAAGAGGCGATAGCGCTCGCTGACCGGCACGGCTGGGGCGCCGAGCCCATCGTCGCGCCCGCGCTGGTGACGCTGGCCAGCACGATGATATGGACGGGTGAGTTTGACGAAGGCGAGCGAGTGCTGCAGCGCACCGCGTTGGCCCTGCAAACAGACACCGGGCCCGGTATCAGGCTGCTCGTGCACGTAGTCAGCGGCATGCTGCAGGCAAGCCGCGGCCTCCACGGCGAGGCGCTCGAGGAGTTCAGCACGGCCGAACAGCTGGGATCGCAGCTGGCGGGATCGCATGCGCTGGCGAGCCAGGTGACCGGCTGGATGCTGGCCACGCAAGCCCGTGCCGGGCTGCCCGCCGAGGCCCGTGCCGCCCTCGCCTCGCTCGATGACGAGCGGGCCAGCTTCGGTGAAATCAGTAATGCCCGCGCGGCGATCTGCCTGGCGGAAGGTGATCCGGCCGCGGCTCTCGGCGCGGTCCACGATGTGCTGGACGGCACGGTACCGGTCATCGGTTACGTCACGGTCGTTGAGGCTCAGCTGCTAGCCGGGCACGCCCACCGGCAACTCGGTGACCAGCGCGCGGCGAACCAGGCCGCCGAACGCGCTCTGGCCCTCGCCGAGGCTGACCGGCTGGTCCTGCCGTTCGCGATCACCGGCTCATGCGAGCTGCTGGAGGCGCTGCCGCGGCATGAGACCGCGCACGCCGCGCTGCTCACCGACATCCTCGACGTCATGCACGGCTCCTCCCTGAAGGCCCAAGGCCAGCAGCCATCGCCGCACACGGAGGAGCTCAGCCCGAGCGAGCTCAGGGTGCTGCGATATCTCCCGACCAACCTGTCCAGGCCGGAGATCGCCAGCGAACTGTCCGTCTCGGTGCACACGGTCAACACACACGTCCGCAACATCTACGCCAAGCTCCAGGCCCGTGATCGCTCCTCGGCCGTGCAGCGCGCGCGAGAGCTGCGGCTGCTGTCGGCCGGCCTAACGCGTTAGCCCGGCGGTCACCTGATCCTGGTGATGAGGATTCACCTGCTAGCGCTCGACCATGGCTTCATGGGCCCAGCACCCGTCCTGTATGCGATCCGGATCCACGGCCATCTCGGCGCCACGGTGCTCTCCGCGTTCCCGGCGCTGGTGTCGCGGCACCACGGCACCGACACCGTGCTCACCGGTCTCCTGGATCGATCGGCACTCTACGGCGTACTGGCTGAGGTCGAGGCGCTCGGCCTCGACCTCGTCGAGGTCCGCCAGCTCACCCCGCAACGTAGATCACCAGAATCCGGTGACATCCGCTCACCTTGATGGCCACTAACTTCGGGCGCACCAAATCCTGCTACGAGAAAGGTGCCGCACCAATGACCAGTGCCCCTGTGCGCGACCCGGTCGCAGACCATCTCCTCACTCCGCAGAACGCGGCGCTGCTGCTCATCGACTACCAGCCCTCGCAGCTGGCCGGGGTCGGCTCGATGGATCGCGCGCTGCTGGTCAAGAACGCGGTTTCGACGGTCAGGACCATCAAGACCTTCGGAGTCCCGGTCGTGCACTCGACCATCAACGTCGCCTCCGGCCGGGGAAAGCCAACGCTCCCCGAACTCGCCGGCCTGCTGACAGACGACAAGCCGATCGACCGGACCACGACCAACTCCTGGGAAGACATCGAATTTCTTAACGCTGTCCACGCGACCGGCCGCCGCAAGCTCATCATCTGCGCCCTGTGGACCGAAATCTGCATGGCCTTCACCGCGCTCGACGCGCTGCGCGAAGGGTATGAGGTCTACCCCGTCGTCGACGCCATCGGCGGCACCTCGCCCGAGGCCCACCGGGCCGGCCTTGACCGCGTGATCCAAGCCGGCGGGCAGCCGATCAGCTGGGTCTCGCTCGCGGTCGAGCTGCAGCGCGACTGGGCCCGCCAGGACACCGTCGAGGCGATCATCGAGATCGTCCTCACAGACCGCCTGCTGAAGGAGCAATAGCGCCCCGTGTGGCAGCCGCGGCAGTCGCGCCCCACGGCGTGGCCCGCAACGCCGGTAACGACAGGAAAAGGTCGTGAATCTCATGTCCGATGCCACCTCCATCAACGGCACCCGGGACCGGCGCTGGCTCGTCCTGGGTGTGATCGGCCTGGCGCAGCTGATGGTGGTCCTGGACCTGACGGTGATGAACATCGCGCTGCCGTCCGCGCAGCGCGCGCTGGGTTTCACCACCGTGGACCGGCAGTGGGTGGTCACCGCCTACACCCTGGCGTTCGGCAGCCTGCTGCTGCCCGGCGGCAGGCTGGCCGACCTGCTGGGCCGCAAGGTCACGTTCCTGACCGGCCTGGCCGGCTTCGCCGTAGTGTCGGCTGTCGGCGGCGCCTCGGTCAACTTCACCATGCTGATCACCGCGCGGGCCTGCCAGGGCGCGTTCGCGGCGCTGCTGGTGCCCTCGGCGCTGTCGCTGCTGACCACCACGTTCACCGAGCCGAAGGACCGCAGCAAGGCGTTCGGTATCTACGGGGCGATCGCCGGGGCCGGCGGCGCGATCGGCCTGCTGATCGGCGGCGCGCTGACCGAGTACCTGTCCTGGCGGTGGACGCTGTATGTGAACCTGCTCTTCGCCGGGGTGGCGTTCACCGGCGGAGCGGTGCTGCTGAAGCGGCAGCCGTCCCCGGTGAAGCCCAGGCTCGATGTCCCGGGCGTGCTGCTGGTCTCCAGCGCGGTGTTCTGCCTGGTCTACGGCTTCTCCAACGCGGCCACGCACCACTGGGCCACGCCGTCCACTTACGGGTTCCTGGCCACTGGCGTGGTGCTCCTGGTGGTGTTCGCGGCCTGGCAGACCCGGGCCGCCCACCCGCTGCTGCCGCCCGCGGGTGGTGCTGGACCGCAACCGGGGCGGCGCCTACCTCTCGATGTTCATCGGCGCCGCGGGGCTGTTCGGGATCTTCTTGTTCCTGACCTATTACCTGCAGCAGACGCTGGGCTACTCGCCGCTGGTCACCGGGGTGGCGTTCCTGCCGATGAGCGGCGGCCTCATCGTCGCGGCCAATCTGTCCACGATCACGCTGATGCCCCGGTTCGGGCCCAAGCCGCTGGTCGCGTCCGGGATGCTGGCCGCCTCGGCCGGGACGGCCTGGCTGGCCCACCTCGGCCCGCACACGGGTTATGCCGCGGGCGTGCTTGGCCCGCTCATCCTGGCCGGAATCGGCGTGGGCATGGTGATCGCGCCGGTGATCAACACCGGCACCTTCGGCGTGGCCCCCCAAGACGCGGGAGTCGCCTCCGCGACCGTCACCGTCGGCCAGATGCTCGGCGGGTCGGTCGGCACGGCGCTGCTGAACAGCGTCTTCGCCAGCGCCGTCGCCGCCTACCTCACCGCGCATCTCGCCGCGGCCCGGCTCATCGGCCGCCAGGCCCTGACCGGGCTGGCGCTGGCACACGGCTACGACACCGCGTTCTGGTGGATCGCCGGCATCTTCGCCGCCGGCGCAGCCGTCGGCGGCCTCCTGCTCCGCCGCGGGCCGCTGGACCAGAGGCGCACGGCGCCCCCGGCACCCGGCGGGGTAACAACGGCACAAGCCGAAGCGAGCCAGGAGCGGGCCCGATGACGGGGGATTCCGGCCGCGATGAGTGGCTGCGGCAGGCGCGCGCTTACCTGCGCGACGCCGATCCGGTGCTGGCCCGGCTGATCGAGGACCGGCCGGACTTCGACCCGCGGGCGTGGCTGGCCCAGCTGCCGCCGATGGACCTGTTCGGCGCCCTGCTGTTCCAGGTCACCGGCCAGCAGCTCTCCGTCGCGGCGACCCGCCGGACCCTGGCCCGCATTCAGGACCTGTTCGGCGGCCGCCTCCCCGCCCCCGCCGAACTGCTCGCCGCCGACCCCGCCGGCCTGCGCGCCGCGGGACTGTCGTGGCGCAAGGTCGGCACGCTGCGCGACCTGGCCGGGCGGCTGGCCGACGGCCGGCTGGACCAGGATGCGCTGGCCGCGCTGCCCGACGACCAGGTCATCGCCGAGCTCACCACCATCCCGGGGATCGGCCCCTGGACCGCCCAGGGCGCCCTGCTCGTCGCGCTCGGCCGCGAAGACGTCGTGCTGCCCGGCGACCTCGCGCTGCGCAAGGCCATCCGGGCCGCCTACCAGCTCGACCACCTCCCCGCCCAGCAAGAAGTCCTCACCATCGCCGGCCCCTGGCGGCCCTACCGCAGCCTGGCCACCAGCTACCTGTTCTCCGCCGCCCTCCAACAGGCCAGCACACCACCCCCCACCCCACACCAGACCTAACGCGCCGCCTGAAATCTCGGGGCTGTCCGGGGCGGAGCGGAGGCTGGCGGTGCAACACCCCATCGGCCCGACCTACCTCAACGCAACTCAACCGGGCGGGTTTGCGGGTGCAATGCGGGGCCCGCGCATACTGGCGGCATGCCTGTCCACCTTCATCACATCGTCATTGACACTCACGACCTGCCAGGGCTGGCCCGGTTCTGGACGCAGGCGCTTGGCTGGAAGATCCTCTCCCAGCAGGAGCGCGAGATCGTCATCGGCACTGACGACAAAGCACCCGTCGGCATGTGCTTCATGCCAGTCACCGGTCTCAAAACCGTCAAGAACCGTGTCCACCTCGACCTGACCACCAGCGCACAAGACCGCGATCAGGAGATAGAGCGGCTTCTCGCGCTGGGGGCGCGCCGGGTCGACATCGGGCAGACGGGCGCCGAGTCCTGGACTGTCCTGGCCGACCCCGAAGGCAACGAGTTCTGCGTGATACGCCCGAAGGGAACGCTCACCCGGTAAGGCTCAGCACTGGCCGGCGCAGATGACCCTACCGGTGGTAAATGAGTAAACCGTTCGACCCGGAGATGCCTGGCGGAGCAGACTCCGATGGTGGGGATTGCGGCCCGGGCGGACAGGCGGCGGCGCTGACGCCATGGACGTTGCCGGGGTAAGTATCGATCTGGTCAGCGTCAGCAAGGCGCAGCGAGTCGTTCTCGTCGAAGGCGGGAGCGACAAGGCCGCGGTGGAGATCCTGGCAGGGCGGCGTGGCCAGGTCCTCGGCGGCGCCGGCATGCATGTGCTGGCGATGGGAGGGGCCACCAGCATCGGCCATTTCCTGGCTCTGCTCGGCCCGCACGGGATCGGCGCCAGACTCACTGGCTTGTGTGACGCCGGCCAGGAAGGCTACGTCCGGCAGGCGCTGGGGCAGGGCGGGCTCGGCTCCAGCACATCCCGCGCCGGCATGGAGGCACTGGGGTTTTACGTGTGCACCGCCGACCTGGAGGACGAGCTGATCCGCGCGGCCGGGACCGGCGCGGTCGAGCAGGTCATCCAGGCGCAGGGCGAACTGCGGTCCTTCCGCATCTTTCAGCAGCAGCCCGCACAGCAGCGGCGCAGCGCTGCCGAGCAGCTTCACCGGTTCATGGGCACTCGGTCAGGCCGGAAGAGCCGGTACGCGCGTCTGCTGGCGGCAGCGCTTGAGCCGGGCCAGATTCCCCGCCCGCTCGACCGCGTACTCGCTCACGCGTGACCGACGGCATGCTCGATGCGCTGACCGGGGTGGCCGCGAGCGCTCCCGAGCAGGGATCGGCTGCCACGGCGCCCGGCCCGGAGCTAATGTTGACCACCGTGACCACTGCCACGCCGCCCACTGGGCCCTTGCATCTCGTCGTCGGATATGACGGTTCGCCGCCCGCCAGCCGGGCGCTCGACGCCGCGGTCAGGTTGATGCAGGGCCGGATCGGCCGCATCCACGTCGTGTACGTGGCCCACCTGTCCAGCCTCGCCATGCTGTCACCGGGTGCCATAGCCGAGCTGGAGTCCGATTTCGACGAGATCGAGCAACAGTTGCGCGGCGCGGCCGCTGAGCAGCTGCGCGACCGCGTGGCGACCTGGGGGTTCGAGCGGCGCCAGGGCGTTGTCCCTGAGGAGCTGATCGCGGTGGCCACAGATGTCGGCGATGTCGGCTACGGCAACGATGCCGGCTCCGGCAGCTCCGTGGCGATCGTGGTGGGCAGTTCGTCACACGCCACCCACCGCGTTGTCGGTTCGGTCGCTGTCAGCCTGGCCCGTCACTCACCGGTGCCGCTGGTCATCGTCCCGTAGCTTCCGGGCCTGGGTTAGCGGTCTCTTGCTGGTCGATACCACGGCATGCACGGTGTCCAGGCCGGCGAGCCAGGTTCCGGATCTCCTCGCGTAGGGCGGCGGAGGTGTTCTTGTCCACCGGTCGTGCTCGTCAGGGGGCGCCGGCGGCGCCGCGTCCGGATGTCCCCCGCCGGGCTCTGCCTCGGAGGCCGGCCCGGCGCAGTCGCGCTGTCGCGTTAAACGGGACGGCGCACGCGCCGTCCCGTTTAAACCCAAGCCCGCCGTGCCGGGCACAGCTGGCGTGGCCCCGCGTCGAGTGATCAGCCCTTGATTATGTTGTGAACGACCGTGGCCTGCGGCTCGCCCGGGTCAGCCTCTAGGCCTTTCATGATCGGCAGCAGCGTCTTCCCGAAGGCCTGGAACGTCGCCTCAGATTCCCACACGTCGAACACCTGGATCAGGCCGTCCGCTTCCATAGCCACGTGGAGCCTAGTAAACGCGCTCCTCTCCGCCGATCTGCTCGGCTCGCGAGCGTGAGCTCCTGGCGGTTGCGGCCGTGCATAACGGGGTGTTCGGGCTGTTTGTTTGAGGCGCGGGTTGCCCGTGATTCGCGAAACCGCTATACGCGGACGGTCACTATGCTGGGACGCGTGCCGATTGGCCGATCATGAGCCAGGAGAGGGGCACCAGGCCGGTTGCGGCGAGCAGTTCCTCGTGCAGGTCGTCCTCGACGCTGTGCCGGATCTCTTCCTCAGCGCCTAGGCCGTACTCGACGATCTTGGGGAGCATGCTGCGGGCGAACAGTGCCCAGCGGCGGTATGCGACGGTATCGCGAGCGGGGCAGAGCACGAACTCCGCCAGCGGCGTGGGGTCGGGCTGGAGTCCGGCGTCGCGCATCCGTGAGTACAACTCGGCGCCGATGTCGGGCCGGGCGCCGGAGCGTTCAAACGCCGAGGTAAAGAGGGCCAGCAGCGCCGCGAGTGCTGGCTGACGGTTTTCGGATGTGGCCGTGACCGAGGCTGCCTGCTCGCAAAACGCGAGGATCCCGGCGGGGCGGACCCGCTCGGCGAACAGGCGTAGCGCCTCGGTCGGGTCGCGCATGAACATCAGGACGAACCGGCCGACGGCGGCGTCGAACAGCCGTCCCGGATCGAGGGACCGGGCGTCGGCCTGGCGGAACGAGACGTTGGTGATTGCTTGCGCGGCGCGCCGTTGCTCGGCGACACCGATGGCGTCGCTGTCAATATCGACTCCGGTGACCGAACCTTCGGGGCCGACGAGGGCGCTGACCAGGAAGCTGACGTCGCCGGCCCCGCAGCCGATGTCAAGAACGTGCATGCCCGCGCGGATTCCGGCGCGGCGCAGCATGCGCTCGGTCAGCGGCCTGAATATCTCGGCCTGGTCGATCAGCCGCTCATACTCGCCGCGGCTGCGGCTGAAGGCATAGTCGGCGTCCCCCATGTCTCAGGCTCCTCACGGGTGTCCCTTGTTCACCGGCTTACTCGCCGCCTCGCCTATGTCCTGCTCGAGGGCCTGGCCGGCGACCGGGACGCCGAGTTGCAGCACGAGCCAGATCCTGCTGGCATCGGTGAGCAGCCGCGGTTCCTCCAGCGGGTCTCCGTCGACTATCAGCAGGTCGGCGAGCTTGCCTTCTGCCACGGTGCCGATGTGTTCGGCCAGGCCCAGTGCCTGGGCAGCGGTGCTGGTCGCGGCCGCCAGCGCCTCCGCGGGGGTGAGCCCGTGGCGGATCATCCGCTGGATTTCTGCCCCGGTGCCGAGGGAGACGTCGCTGCCAAGCGCGATCTTGACACCCGCGTCCCTGGCGGCCCGCAGGGTGGCGGCGCCTTCGTCGACGTTGCGGCGGGCCAAGCCGGCCAGCATCGGCGTCATCTCCGCGGCAGGCCCGGTCTGCTCGGCGTCGGCGTCGCCGGGCCCGGCCATCCAGTAATAGCCCGACAGCGTCGGAACCAGCACCTGGCCGCCCTCGGCCATCGCCGCCAGCAGGCCGGGCCGCCGGTGCAGGTACATGCCGTGCTCAATGGTGTCCGCGCCCGCCGTGATCGCCGCCTCGCATCCGGCCAGCCCCTCGGCATGCGCGGCGACCTTGAACCCCATCCGGTGCGCCTCGCCGGTCACCGCCGCAAGCTCGGCCTCGGTCAGCTGGAGCGGGTCGGGGTCTTCCAGTTCGTTGGACCGGGCACCGGTGGTCATGACCTTGATGAAATCCGCTCCGGCCCGGATCTGCTCGCGCACCGCCCGCCGCATCTCGCCGGGCCCGTCGGCTTCGCGGTACATGTCCCCGTAGAAACGGCCGCCCGGCGCGGTCGCAGAGATGATCTTCCCGCAGGTCAGGACCCGCGGGCCGCGGAACGCACCGTAACGCATCGCCTGCCGGGCCTCCTGCGGCGCCAGCCCCTGCGACCCGGTAACCCGGATCGTGGTCACCCCCCGGCGCAGATAGCCCCGCAACTCGGCTTGCAGGAAATGCGCCGCCGTCCCGGGCAGCACCTCCTCCGCCCCCCGCAGCACCCGCGGGACGCGGCCCGCGGCGTGCGTATGCGCGTCGATCAGCCCGGGCAGCAGCACCCGCCGCCCAGCGTCAATCAGCCGCGCCCCCGCAGGGCACGGCTCCTCTGCGGCCGCGACCCGCCGGATGACGCCATCCTCAACCAGCACCGCAACACCCTCACGCACCGGGCCGCCAGTGCCGTCGAACAGCCGCGCCCCGGTCAGCCATAGCCGGCCCGCCCCGGGCGCGGGCGCCGCGATCAGCGCCGGAAACCGGTGCGGCACGCTTGCTTCCCCCGCGGCCTGCCCGCACACCGGCGCGCCGCACACCCAAAACCTTGTCCCTCCACGCCCCGAATCCTGCCACCCGCGGCCACCCACCACCAATGCCGTCCCGCGAAGGCCACAATCACCGGCGCACCGGCCCGTTCACCAGCCACCGGTAGTGACATCCCCAGCGAGCCCGGGCTGGCGCCGGCCACCTGGCGCTGAGCCCGCAGTGCGGCCCGCCGCCGCGGTGGGATTCACCCGGGGTCATCACGATCGGTCACGAACCTTTCGTCCACTTGATGTGCCAGATCCGCCTTCTTTCTGCACGCCTGGATGAGCCGCCATGGGTGGCCGCCGATGATGCCCGGAACGGGGTGATCTGCGTGTTGTTACACGCGCGGGCGTGTCCCGGCAGGCCTGGGCCCTGCGGTTGTCCCCCGAAGAACTCCTGGCGTGGGGTAGGCCGCCTGCGGTGCGTGAGTATGGCCCGGGTGACACGTTCTGGTTCCCCGGCGACGGCGTCCACCGCATGGATCACCAGGCCGGAGCAATCACGATCCACGTGTACTCGCCACCGGTCCCGGGGATCGGCCACTACGACCTGCACGACGGCCTGCTGCGCCGTACCCAGGGCTTGCCCGACCGGCCGCCCCCGCCCAGTACCGCCCTGTACGCGGCGATCCACCCGCCGGCAGGCGCCGGCCCAGCCGGCTCACCCGCTGGCAGCAGCGCTCCGAGGTAACGCGTCGGCTGGCTGCCGGCCCGCGCCGATGACGGGCAGCTCAGGGGCCGCGCCGCGCCCGGTGGTCAGGTCCGCACCCGCTGCGGTCATCGCGCCGGTGGCCTGCCCGGGACAAGGGATAATCGCAGAAGCAAGTGCCGCCTGCCACGGTGCCGGTGGCCACGGCCGCGCTGATCCCAGAAGGAGGCCGCGATGGGGGAATATGCGCGGATGTTCCTGTAATTTCCTGCATCGGTGAACTTGTTGCCGCCCGAACGCAATAGAGAAGCGATGGACGACGATGAGGTGATCGCCGCGCTGGCGAGCGGCGCCCACGCCGGACGACCGGCACGATCACCGGCCGGGTGGCGGACCAGGTCTCGCTGGCTTGTGCATCTCGGCCTCCTGGTCTTCGCCGCGGCGGCACTTGGAACCCTGCAACTCCTCCACATCCGCAACGCCATCCATGCCGACGTGGGGCTGGCCTTCGCCGGCCTGGTCATAGTCCACCTGGCCCAGCGCCGCCACCGGATCGCTGGGATGTTCGCGCGGCTGTGGGGCTTTCGCCGGCGGGTCGTGCGCGAGCTACGCCTCTTGGCGTCGGATGCGATCCTGGCCTTCGTCACGGTCAACGTCGTGGTTTCTGGGGTTCTCGACTGGAATCGGGGAGCCCCGCTGCTCCTGCCCGTCCTGCCACGACCTTTCGACAGGTGGCACTTGCTCTCCTCTGCCGTGCTCGTCGTGTACCTGGTGATCCACGTTTCGCGGCGGTGGAGACGCCTTCGGCGATCCACGATCCGATAGCCCCGCGGAACAGTGGGGGCACCGGGCGCAGCGCCTTACCCTGGCGGCCGGACCACAACAGGGCCGCGCCGCGGAGGTGGGCCGCGGACGTGGTCCCTCGCCGGCCTCCTGAACCAGCCCTTGTCAAACGGCCGCAGGGCGGCGGACGGGGCGGACATTGGCAGGCTCAACGGCTGGATCGCCCCTAATCACGCGCTGCCCCTACTTGGTTCACGATCGCTCCCCAGTATCAGGGTCGCGGCTACGCCACCGAGGCGGTGCGCCGGCCGGTGCGGTACCTGTTCGCCCGGGGCAAGCGCCCGATCACAGTCAGTTGCGGCGTGTGGAAGGCCAGACCAAAGCCGGAGATCGCTTCACGCGCAGTGACTGAGCCCGGTCACCTCTACGGCAGCGCCGCCGGGACATCATTGGCTCTTGCGCATGTACCCGGTAGCTCGTTGCGGGCATCGCGCGGCCCGCGAGCGGGAACACCCGCTTTGGGCAGCTTGTGCGGTACCACCTGATGGCGCGGCGCTGGCAAGGCGGTTGGCACTGCTGTACCCAGCTTTTAGAACGATGGAGGGGTGATCGCGGAGATTGCTGTCAGCGGGCGGTGGCCGGGGTTGCGGAGCCGGTGGGGGATGCTGCCTTGGAAGGTCGCGGCGTCGCCGGTTTGCAGGTCGATGACGTCGTCGCCGAGGTCCAGCTCGCCGTGCCCGGAGATGATCACCAGGCACTCCTCTCCGGGGTGGCTGATCTGCTCGGGTGCCGACGCTTGGCCGGGGTCCATGCTGATCGCCATGACCTCCAGCTGGCCCTGCAGCGACGGTGTCAGCAGTTCGTAGTGCGCCTCCGTCCGCGCCAGCCCGAGGGTCTTGCGCTCGCTGCGGCGGACGACGCTCGCGGCCGCGTTGTCGGCGGCCAGGAAGAACCGGAAGACCGGCACCGCGAGGGCGGCGGCGAGCTTGCGGAGCGTCATCACCGAGGGCTGCACGGCGCCCGACTCGATCTGGCTGATCGCCGCCGCGCTGATACCGACCTGCCGGGCCAGCGAGGCGATCGTCAGCCCCCGCTGCTCGCGCAGCGCCCGCACCGCGGCGCCCGGGTCGGCCGGGGCCTCGGCCTCCGCCGGGCCGGGGTCTGGCGAGCCGGGCGCGGCGGGTAGCGGCGCGTTAGCCATAGATCGCCTTCTGGCCCACCTGCAGGCCCAGCAGGAGCATCGCGACCAGGACGCGCATGGCCTCCGGGTAGTCCTGCGTCGTGTACTCGACCGACCGCGGCGCGGTCAGCCGGACCCCGGGGATGAGGGCGCACGTGGCCGCGATCGTGGTGGAGTTCCACTCGATCCCGATCGCGTAGGGCGGGTCGAGCCGGTAGGGGCGGAACCGGTCGCGGCCGGCCAGGGCGCGCGCGGTGGCCTCCCGGATCCGCTCCTGCGCCACTTGCGGGTGCAGGCAGTTGGCCGTGAACTTGTCGATCCCGTCCTTGACCGCGACCGTCTCCACGTCCCCGAGCACCCGCCGGGCCTCCTCGCAGACCGCGGCGTCGCCGGCCACGAGCAGGACCGGCACCCCGAAATGCCCGGCGTAGGCGGCGTTCAGCCGGGTCTCGCCGGTGGGCTCGCCGTTGAGGTAGACGTTCTGGATCTCCTTGCCGAGGAGGGTGTGGTTGAGCACCCCGCCCTCGGTCCCGGCGCAGGAGTGATACCCGACGAAGACCGCGCCGTCGAACGAGGGGCCGAGTCCCTGGACCATGCACAGGGATTTGTGGAAGCCCTTGATCGTGCGGGCTCGCGGGTCCAGTTGCTCCAGGAGCAGGTTGCGCATGATCCAGTGCGAGTCGTTCACCAGCACCTCGTCCGCCCCGCCGTCATAGGCGCCGACGATCGCCGCGTTCGCGTCGCCGGTCATGAAGACCCGGCCCCGCTGATAATCCGCCCCGCCCGGCAGCACATCCTCGGGGTCGGTGATCCCCGATACGCCCTCCATGTCAACCGAGATGAATACCTTCACGCGTGCCTCCTGATCGGCCATTGACCAGCATCAATCGTAGGTGTAGCTTACGCCCCATTAGCTCTGCTTTCCCATACGAGGGTCGGGAGACGCGGTGTCAGACGCACAGCAGGTGGTGGCCGCCGAGTCCAGTTCACAGCAGTCCCTGGAGTCGCTGGGGTACCGGCAGGAGCTCAAGCGAGTGGTCAACACCCTCGGGCACCTGGCCCTGATCCTGTCCGACATCACGCCGACGGCTTCCCTGCTCGTCGTGGGGACGGCCGTCATCGCCGTCGCGGGCACCGGCTCGATCTGGGCCTACCTCATCGGGTGCTTCATCGCCTTGAACGTAGCGTTCTGCATGGGCGAACTCGGCTCGATGTTCCCGCTGGCGGGCGGCCTGTTCTCGATCGTCACCCGGGTGCTCGGCCGGGCCACCGGGTTCGTGGCCATGGTGGACTACATAGGCCAGGCCATCTTCCTGCCCGCCAGCGTGGCCATCGGCATCGGCACCTACGTGCACGCGCTCAACTCGAGCATCCCGACCAGGCTCGCCTCGGGTTTCGGGATGATCCTGGTCACCCTGGTGGCACTGCTGAAGATCAAGTTCAATGCCTGGTTCACCGGGATCTGCCTGGCGCTCGAGCTGATCGTCGTGGGAGCACTCGCGGTGGCCGGATTCACGCACCTGCAACAGCCGCTGTCGATCCTCACCCATCCCGTCGCCGCGAGCGGCACCAGCGCGGTGTCGGCCATCGGCGCGAGCCTCATAATTACGGCTCTGGCCACGGCATTGTTCTCAGTAAACGGGTACGACAGCGGGATCAACTTCGCCGAGGAGGTCCTGGGCTCAAGGGCGGAAGTCGGGCGCGCGGTGGTGACAGCCGCGGCCATCGGGATCTTCTTCGAGCTTGTCCCCTTCATCGCGATCGTCTTCGGCGCCCACAACCTGCCGGCGTTCCTCCACTCCGCGACGCCGGTCACCGAGGTCGGTGGTGAGGCGTTCGGCAATACCTTCCTCACCATCGTCACCTACGGCGCCCTGATCGCGATCTTCAACGCATCCGTGGCCATCACCTTGCAGTTCTCCAGGATCGTGTGGGCCAGCGGGCGGGACAAAGCCTGGCCCGAGCCGGTCAGCTCGTGGATCGCCAAGGTGGAGCCGCGGCGCGGAGCACCGTGGGTCGCCACGCTGATCGTGGGCGTGCTGGCGTCCATCCTCTGCTTCCAGTCCTCGCTGATAGCGGTGGTCACCTTCACCGCCGTGCTGATCGTGGTCCTGTACGGGCTGATCGCGGTCTCCGCCCTGGTCAGCCGGATCACCCAGAAGCACCTGGAGCGGCCGTCGAAGATGCCGCTCTGGCCGGTGCCGCCGGTCATCGCCCTGGCCGGCGTGGTGGTCGCGCTGACCAAACAGAAGAGCTCTGACCTCTGGCTCTGCGCGGGCATTTTCGCGGCCGCGCTGCTGTACTACTTCCTGTTCGTCCGTCCCCGCCCGGGCAGGTACTGGACGGTCTCCGGCGCGGTGCCCGATGTCGAGCCGACGGCAACTGGCGGCACGACGGAGCCATGACGGCAAGCCGGCCGGGCGGCCGGGCCGCGATCGTCGGCCCCGGCGTCGTCGGGCTCCGCGTGGCCTGGTTCCTCCAGGAGGAAGGCTTCCAGGTCACCGTCTACAACGCGCGCGGCTCCGCGCTCACCGAGATCGGGGAGGCGAGCCGCGCCCCAGGGCGCTGTACGAGAAGCTGCCGACCTACGCCAGCCCGCTGCTACTGTGCACCCAGGAGATAGAACCGCACAACGGCTGGCGCCTTGGGAGCGTCCCCCAGGTCTTCTTTGGGGCCGGGCGCATTGCCGGTGGCAGTGCCGCGGCCGCCGCGGGTGTGCCCGGCCGTCGGCCGCGGGGTCATCGAGCACACGGCAGCCGTCCGGCTCGGCCTAGTCGCTGGCCCCAGGCAGGCGAACTGCCCGCAAGCGCAATCCGCTGCGACCTGCCCATATATGAGCAGTCATCGTTGGCGATCCGGGCGCCGTGGCCAGTGACGGCAGCGCAGAACGGCATCTCTGGAGCGTGCTCGGCACGGATGGGCGGTCGAGGCGCACATCACGATGGCGCCAAGGCGGGCCCACTAGCACGGGCCGATTGATGCCAGCGCGTCGGACAGGGCGAGGACGTCGTCACCGCAGTTGTAGGCGTGGAGCGATACGCGGATGCCGCCCCCGCGAGAGCTGGTGTGGATCCGGTGCTCTCTGGCCAGCGCGGCCTGGACCTCCTCGAACACAGCGGTGGGGTGCCTGAGCGAGACGATGTGCCCGCTCGCGGAACGGTCAGCCAGTGCCCGGTACGGCGTCCAGCCCAGTGGGGCAGTCTGCTCGACCAGCTCCGCTGCCAGCCGGCCAGCGTGCTCGCGTATCGACGTCAGCCCGATCCCGGTCAGCAGCTTGATGGACGCGAGCAGCCCGACGGCAGCGCTGTAGGACATGGTCGACAGCTCGAATCGCCGGGCGTCCGGAGCCAGCAAGAGTTCCTGCGGCCTGAAGTCGAATGGTGCGGGACTGCCTTTCCATCCGACCATCGGGGGGATGGCGGCCGCAAGGTCCTCGGCTACGGCAAGCAGCGCGACGCCGCCCGGGGCCGACAGCCACTTGTACCCGCTGCACACCAGCGCGTCTGCGCCCCATCCGGCCATGGTGACGGGGACCGCGCCGGCCATCTGCGTGACGTCAACTACGACCCGGGCGCCAGCCCTCCGGGCCCCTGCCACTAGGTCTGCGACGTCGATCAGGCTGCCGGTGGCGTACTGAACCGCGCTGGCGCACACGACCGTCGTCCGTTCATCGATGGCATCGACCAGCGAAAGCGTCAGGTCGTCATGCGCACGGTCGGGAACCCAGCGGATCCGCATGCCAGAGCGCTCACGAGCCGCCAGCCACGGGTACGTGACGCTCGGAAAGTCGCTCGGCACCAAGATGACCTCGCCGTCCGGGCCGGACAGTATCGCCGCAAGCTGGCTCAGACCTTCACTCGCTCCGCCCACCACCGCGACCGACGCCAACGGAGCGCCGAGCAATCCGGCGGCGGCCGTGCGCAGCGTGTCGAGAACCTCCGCCTCGGCCTGGTCCGAGAGGCGTAGGTTGCCGTGCTGCGCGACGTCCTTCAGGAACCGGACGCTTGCCTCTAGCGACGCACGGGGTATCAGCCCGAGCGAGGCCTGGTTCAGGTAGGTGCATTCGGAGAGAGCGGCGTACTCCCGTGGATCGATCAATGAATCCATCGTCACCCTTTCGCCGCCCGGCCAGCACCAGGGCGGGTGCTGACCCCAGACGAATCGCTCGATCCATCACGCTCAGGCTGCCCCGAGCCACGAAATGCCTTGCAGGCTGAAGAACGACACGGCGCACCAGACGCCCTCCAGGGCGAGAAACCCATCGGCGAACTCAGCAACGCGCCAGCGGCGAGGACAAGCGAGCCCTATGACGCTGGCAGCCAGGTAGAGGCGCAACGACCTGCCGATCCCGCCGGCCTGGCTGGAGCAAACGCGGCGACGATGAGGGCCGAACCGGTGACCTGTACCACGAGGGACACAAGTGGCTTCCTGAAAGCCTCGTGTTCTTAACCGGGAACGATGCCCGCCCCACCGGGGGCCGTCCCAGGCGGGCGACCCGTCGCCAGAATGGCACACAACAATCCCAGGCTCAAAGCGCCGAGTCCGCTGAGCGCGTTTCGGACAGCCAAGCTCATCCCCGTGGTGAACGTCGCGCTGCCGTCGATCGGCTCCGCGCAACTGGTCGGGCATGCAAGGACCCTAGGATCTCCCGGGTGTTCACGCCGGGCCGGATCCAGTAGTTGCTGCACCCGGCCGGGCGGGTGCCGGTGGCCTGCTCGATCGCCGTCATGCCGTCGGCGATCCACTCTTTCTCCTGCGGCCGGGGAAGCGGGTATTGCCGCTTCCAGCTGCGGCCGTGCGAGCCGCCTCGTGCCTGCGGGCGATCACGACGTGCCCGCCCAGCATCCACGAGCCGCACTGGCCGCCGGTTACCTCGCCGACGCGGCGTGCCTAACGCAGACCTTGCTGGCGCAGAGATTCCGGAGGGGTCGGCACGAGGCCGTGTCCGGCCGTTGCCCCGGTCATCGGCGTAGATAACCCGGCCTGGCGGCTCGCCTTGAGCCGACTGATGACCTGGTCAGATCGGTAAATGAAACCGCCCGGCAGCTACGCTGATCAAGGTTAGGTAACCGGCCTCTTATCTGAACGGGGACATGGGATGAACAAGAGATGGCTAGCGTCGGCCGGGCTGGCCGCACTTATGATCACTGCCTGCGGCAGCTCCACAAGCTCAACCAGCTCAGGCACCTCCAGCGCCGCCGCACCGGCCTCCAGCGCGCCAGCAGCGGCCAGCAGCAGCACGCTGAAGACCGCCACGATCGGCGGCGTCACCGTGCTCACCAACGCTAAGGGCTTCACCTTGTACTGGTTCGCCCCCGACACCCCGACCACCTCAAAGTGCAACGGCTCATGCATCACGTACTGGCCGCCGGTGAAGGGACCGGCCACCGCTGGCGCGGGCGTCACCGGCAAGCTCGCCACCATCAAGCGCTCTGACGGCTCGGTACAGGCCACCTACAACGGGCACCCGCTCTACACCTACGTCGCTGACACCGCACCCGGGCAAGCCAAGGGCAACGGCCTGAACCTCTCCGGCGGGGTATGGCACGAAGTCACCGCCTGACACCCAGGGCGGCAGTCATGCACGCATGGCCCATCCCAGGGGTCTGCCGCACATCTGCCGGTAACAGGAACACGTCCAGGAGGACGGGATGACCGCACCCGGCGCGGCCGGCCGGCGGTCCGTAGCGGTACGGCTGGCCGGCATCGGCCTGCTCGCCACCGCCGTGACCGGCGCGCTATATGTGGCCGGGCGGCTGCACGCCCCCGATTACACCTTCAGCCTGTTCGGGCAGACCGGGCTGGCCGCGGTCAAGCTGAAGTCGCTGCTCGCCTCGGTCGTGCTCGGCCTGGCCGCGCTGCAAGTACTGCTGGCCGAGCACCTAGCCGTACCAGGGTTCAGGATCACCGCGGCGGGCCTGCTGCCGGCAAGGCTGACCAGCTGAGCCAGCGAACGAATTTGCCTGGTGCAAGATTCGCCAGGCGGTCAAGCACCCCGCAATCCATGCGTTGACGCGGCGAACGGCGCGTCCGGCGTCCTGCGTGCCGCTACGTCGCCGACACCTGGCACTGGATCCTCCGCAGCGGCGGCCGGTGGAGGGCTCGGTCAGCATCACGATGCGGGACACCCCGGGATGCCTGAGAATCACCACTGCGGAGCGCGAGCCGGGCGCGCCTTCTGCACCCAGGCCGGCATAATGCACACCATTGCCGGTGCAGTTGCCACTACATGATCATCGGTGGGTGGCGGTGTGGGGTGAAGGGAGTCCCATTGCGGGCAGTGGTGGTAGCCGAATACGGCGGCCCGGAGATGCTGACCCTGGCGGACCTGCCAGAACCGGAACCGGGCCCGGGTGAGGTCACGGTCACCGTGCGATTTGCCGGGGTCAACTTCACCGACGTCCGGAACCGGATCGGCGATGGACTGGGCGTGGTGCCGTTCGTGCCCGGCGTGGAGGTTGCGGGCACGGTTCGCCGAGCCGGGAGCGGGGTGACTGGCCTTCGTCCCGGGCAGCCGGTGGCCGCCCTCACCCGCGGCCACGGGTACGCCGAGGTGGTGAGCGCCGCCGCGGACCTGACCGTCCCGCTGCCGGCCTGGCCGCGCCCGGAGGCCGGTGGCATGTTCGTGACCGTCCCGCTGGCGCTGATGCTGCTGCGGCGGGTGGCCAGGGTGCTGCCGGAGGAGACGGTGCTGTTGCACGGCGCGGCCGGGTGGGCACGGTCACGGGCAACTGGCCCGCCACGGCTGCGCCGCTGCTTGGCACTGCCTCCAGCCCGGCCAAGGCCGAGTTCGCCCGCGGCTATGGCTACGGCCACGTGTTCGGGTACACCGACTTCGCCGAGGGCGTTCTGGCGGCCACGACGGGGCGGGGGGTGGACGTCGTGCTCGACCCGGTGGGCGGCCAGGTGCGGGCGAGGTCCTTCGAACTGCTCGCACCGTTCGGGCGGCTGGTCACCTACAGCAACATCTCCCGCGAGAGCGAGGTGGTGCCCGCCGCCGCCTGGATGCGGGCCCGTTGCGTCGGTTACCTCGGGTTCTCCGGCGGCCAGCTTCCGCTGCGCGACCGCAGCCTGGTCAGGCCGTCACTGCTGGAAGCTGCCGGGCTGGTCTCCTCGGGCGCCATCGACGTGCATGTGACCGAAGTCTTCCCGCTGGAACAGGCCGCGCAGGCCCACCGGGTATTCGAGCGCCGCGCCGCAGTGGGCAAGTTCATCCTGGCGGTCTAGCGTCCCACCCGGCCTCTTCGCCGCTGGCTCCAGCTGCAATTTGTTCTGGCGTACCTGACCGGCCCCGGGCGTCGTTCAGCTGGCGCTACCAGCTAGCGGCCAGCGCGAGCGGCACTGACGTGACCGAGTCGTTTGAGCTGGCAGACACGCTGCCGATACGCCTGTACTGGATCCTCGCCGGGCCCGCGCGCCGCCGCACCAACCTGAACGGCATGCGCGTCACCCTGGGAAGAATCAAGGCGATCGCCGAATCCGCCGATCCTTCTCGCTAGGCCCGCGTCGACGCTCTCGGCGTCGATGTGCAACTCTGCTTCAGACTTCGATCCACCAACGCGCGCACGGCGGCTACTTATGTCTTTCAGACCGCGTGGGCCGGCGCAGGCTCGGGTGAGGTGCCTGGCTGGGCGCTCTCCTTGCGGCTGGCCGCCTGGTTGCCCGGGCGTGGCTCTTTCATGGCATGTGCCCTGCCAGGTGCCGTGGCGAGGCGTATGACCGATGCAGGTGCTGTGGGATAGACGCCTGCCGGGGTGGCCGCTTGGCCCGGTGCTTGCCGCCGGGCTGTGCTGCCATCGGGCAGGCCGGTCATTGCCCGGTGCGCCCGTCGATGCACTCGCGCAGCAGGTCGGCGTGGCCAGCGTGCCGGGCGTACTCCTCGATCAGGTGGACAAGCACGTCCCGCGTGGCGACAGTGCCATCGCCGTGCGGCACCTCACGTCCCAGGCCGGTCTCTTCCAACGCGTCGAGCCATTCGTCAGCCCGGGCAATCTCGGCCTTCCAGGTTGTGAAGGCGTCGGTGACCACGCCACTGTCAGGGGCCGCGCCTGTGAAGTCCCAGTCCGGGTCGTCTGGGTGCTGGTAAAGGCGCGGCGCGCCGGCCCGCCCTTGCAGCACGCGCTGGAACCAGTGGTTCTCCACCTGGGCCAGGTGCCGGACCAGTCCCAGCAGGCTCATGGTGCTGGGCGGCACCGAGCGGCGGGCAAGCTGGCCGGCGTCTAGTCCCTCGCACTTCATCCCGATGGTCAGACGGTAGTTGCCTAGATACTCCCGGTAGGTCGCCTTTTCACCGGCGGGGTTGCCATACGACCTGGGGTCATCCTGGGAGGCGGTCCACATGTCGCTCATGGCTCAACCCAATCCCAGGCCGGCCACACCGGCAAGCGACTTGCGCTGCTCCCACCACCAGCAGGTAGCCAGCGCAGCGGTCGAAAGGCCCGGCGACGGCCAACTGAATAGACATGGGCAGCGCCTGACCCCCACGCCCAGCGCAAGGCCCCTCGCGGCAGATGCGCGTGTTGTCGCCACTGGTGAGGCATGAATAATCATGCACGCAGCTCGTCCGCCTCAGGTGCCGCCGACTATCGGGGCGCGGTCCGCTGGCAGTTTCCGCGCGCATTCAACTGCCGCTCTGCGCGCCGGGGTGCTGGTGATGAGCCCGGCCGGGGTCAGCTCAGATTTGGGCTTCCTTGTCGTGACTGCGGGTTACGTTCTGCCAGTGGCAGCGGACGCGCGGGAGGCGCGGTGGTGGCAGCGCGAGAGCGGCCTGCTGATGTCCACAGTGCTGCGGCGAGGATGATCGAGCCTGCGGCAAGTAGTATGCCGTGCGCGATCCGGACTGCGGCTGGGCTGAAGAACTGCGGAAGGAATAGGACAAATCCGGTGGCGAACAAAATGGCGCTGGTTCGGGGCAGGACGTGCGAGCGCCACACCGCGATGGCCGCCATGATGGCTGCGGCGGCGATGAGCAATAGCCCGGCGCCGAAGATCGTCATGGCGAGCGGCTGGTAGCGCACCGCGTGGATGAGGTTGAGAAGCCCGGTCTTGGGCCCGTCGGGTCCGGCGATTGCGTGCAGGCCGAAGTCCTCAGCTCCGTAGTAGGGAAGTGTCAGGCCTGAGCCGATCCAGGCGAGTACGGCCGCGGTCAGGGCCAGCGGCTCGGCCCTGGTGGTGGCGATGGCCGCGCGCAGGGCCAGCAGTCCCAGCGGCATGAGGATGAAGCCGAGCATCGCGAAGAAATGGGCAGCTACCCAGGCGGTGGAACTCATCGAGGCGGTGGCCCCGGCTACGGTGCTTTCGTTGTGCCAGGGCCGCAGCGCCGGGTAGGCCAAGAACAAAACGCCGGCGACGGCCAGTGCGGCAGCGCCCGCGCGGATGCGGGTCGCGGAGGTGGACATGTGCTTCTCCTTTGGTGGTGAACTGTGGCGGGTCAGCGCCGGGGCAGCGATGCGAGATACATCTGGATGAGTTCTTCGTAGGTCTCGGCGGGATCCTCGGCCAGGCCGAACCCGCCGCTGGATTCGATTGAGGCAAAGCCATGGACGATCACGCGCAGGCACCGGGTGGCGTGTATGGCGGCGGCGCCGTGCAGGTCGTACTCCCGCAACACGGCCAGGAAAACCTCGACAAGGCGGGCCGCTGGCAGTGCCAGCGCCGGGTCATGCATCGGGTCCGGCGGCACTGACAGGTAGCGCGCGGGATGTTCCACGCCGTAGGCGCGCAGCCGTCTCATCAGCGCGGCGATCGCTGCGTCCCCGCTCAGTCCCAGGACGGCTGTCGTGGCCACCTCGGTCATTTCGGCGAGGATCCGGGCAGCCACCCGTGACCGGAGCTCAGCCAGGCTCGCGACGTGCTTGTACAGCGACGGTGCGGCGACTCCGGCCCGGGCAGCGACCACCGACAGTGCCAGCGCCTCAGGTCCTTGCTCATCGACGATGGCGAGTGCGACATCGACCACGCTGTCGGTAGTGAGCCCTGCCCTAGGCACTGCTGGCGCCAAGATGGCTATGCTTCATAGCTTTGAAGCTATGACTATAAGCTTTCGGTGTCAAACGCCCGGAGGAACCCGGCCCAGCGAGTGCCTGGGCGCACAGCGGCCGTGCCAGCCGGCGGTCCGGGGAGGCGTTCTCTTGCGGGAAGCACTCGCCGGGCACGATGCGCAGGCCTGTGGCCTCCGGCCCGCCGTCACGGGGTGGTCTGCACGCGGACAACCGAACGAGCCATCAGACCAAGACCGGCCAAATAGTCGGCAGGGAGGATGCGGCGGCCCCGGATAATCGCTGGCCGGTGGCAAGCCAGCGGGCTTCGATGGAGTTCATGGACGTCGATCTGGATCTTGGCGATGATCTGCGGCTGCGTGCCCTGGCCCGCGCCGACGCCGCCTTGGTGGCCGAGGCCACCAGCGGGGAGCCGGGGCGGTCCTTGTGGGGTGCCCATCTGGCAGGGCCCTACTCGTTGCGCGACGCGCACGTTGCGCTGGCTGCCTGGGATCCCGCCGCGGGCGGCCAGTTTTCGCTGGGCATAGTGGCGGGCCAGCGGCTGCTCGGCGCGGTGGGGCTGATGCCGGACAGCCCGGGCAGTATGGAACTGGCGTACTGGGTGCGGCCCGAAGACCGCGGCAAGGGTGCCGGCTCCGCGCCGTGCGCGCCGCGACGAGCTGGGCCCATAGTGAGCTTGCCGTTCCCCGGATCTGGCTGGAGATCGAGCCTGGCAACGAGCCCTCGTTGCGGCTCGCCCAGCGCGCCGGCTACCGATTCGAACAGCTCATCGCCCTGCACTGCCGCGATTGGGCCTGCGAAGATGCCGAACGCGATACTTGGCACGACTGCCTCATCTGGGCCCACTCAAGCGACAGCGTGCCCGCCAGCTAACCGGCACGGATCACAGCACGCGACTTGCGGCAGATGTGCGCGTTCTCCGTACAGCGGACTCGACGTATAAGTTTGCGGACCATGGGATTGGACGTCTGATCGGAAGCAATGCTGCCAGCGTGGATCGGGCTAGGACCGTGCACCTGCCCGGCTTCTGCCTGGCTTCTGCGCGGCGGTGGCCATGGGGCTGCAGGGCCTGATCTCATTAGCGCTCACGGCCGGGGTTGACTCTCACGTTGCGTGAGGGGGGCATGCTCGTGTCATGTTCAGTATTGGGGAGTTCGCCCGGCTGGGGGCGGTGTCCGTCCGCACTCTGCGGCACTACGACGAGATTGACTTGCTGGCGCCGGCCGATATTGATCCGGTCACCGGCTACCGCTCCTACTCGGCGAAGCAGCTTCGGCAGCTCAACCGCATCGTCGCGCTCAAAGACCTGGGCCTGACGCTCGGGCAGATCAGGAAGCTCCTCGACGGCATCACGGTGGACGAGCTGCGCGGGATGCTGCTGCTGCGCCAGGCGCAGTTGGAACGCGAACTCCAGCGGCAACGACACCATCTGCTCGGAGTCGAGGCGCGGCTCCGCCATATCGCTCAGGAGGATGACATGCCAGCAGACGACATTGTGGTGAAGCAGATCCCGCCGCTAGGCGTGGCCGTGATCGCCGACACCGCACCGGGGTGGGGACCGGAGGACATCGTGCCCGCGGTGAACCGCGCCCGGGTGAAGTTCGACCAGCTCGGCATCAGCGGGCTGGTCAAGGTAGCCGGGCCGTTCATGCTCTTCTACGAGCAGACTGACGGCCAGGAGGTCACCGTGAACGTGGCGCTGCCGGTGGCCCAGGAGCCGTCGGAACTGCCGCCGCCGGCCCACTACCGTGTCCTGCCCGCGATCGAGGCCGCCGCCGCGGTCCGCAGCGGCCCTGCTGCCAGCATCTATCCGATGGTCTACCAGGATCTGGCCGCCTGGGTCCAGGTGCACGGCTATCAGCCGCACGGGCCTGGGCGCGATATCTGGCTCCATGAGGTGGATGACATCTCCGAGGTTGATCAGCAGGTCTTCGAGGCCCAGCTGGCTTTTACCCGGCCGCCAGCCAGCACCTGATTCCACCGGAAAGCATCCCGGCTGGCCAAAGCACCCGCACAGCACGCGACGACCTGGCGTAAACAAGCCGCTCGGGGCACCCTAGTTCGACTGCGGCCATGAATGGCTTCTACAACGAGGTTGCCGGGCAGTTGTGCGGCAGAGCCGTGCCTATGCTGGGGTTGGCGTGCTGCTTGGGCGGTGAGCAAAATGTGGTACCGGATCGGCGCTGATCTTGTCCTCGTGGCACATCTGCTGTTCATCGGCTTCGTCGTGGGCGGCGCCTTCCTGGCGTGGCGATGGCCGCGGATCATCTGGGTGCAACTGCCGGCGATGGTGTACGGCGCGCTCGTCGAGTTCGTCGGCTTCACCTGCCCGCTGACGTCGCTGCAGAACTACCTGCTGCGCCGCGCCGGGGGCAGCGGGTATCGCGGAGGCTTCATCTCCCACTACCTGATCCAGGCCATCTACCCGCCCGGTCTGACCCGGGGAATCCAGATCGGACTGGGGTTGTTCGTCGTGCTCCTCGCCGCAGTCGGATATGGCGGTTACCTGCGCCGGCACGGCCCGGTCCAGGCTTGGCGGACCAGTCAATGATCACCCACGCCGACTGACGCGCCAACAGCGGCATGAGCGGACGGTCAACCGGGCCAGCCTCGGCTGCGGGCCCCACATCACGTGCGGCGGACTAACCATCTGCGTGAACCCTGCCGGCGCTTCTCCGGAAGCGGGCTATTGCGGATCAACCAGGAACAGGCGGGACGGATCCGTCGGGCCAGGCAGCGATGCACACGCGGTTGCCGGCGCGGTCGGCGAGGATCCAGCCCGCAGGAGCATCGGCGTCGTCGACGATGCGGCCTCCTGCGGCAAGGGCCGCCGCCAGGCGCGCCTCGGCGTGCTCGCGAGCGACGGACACGTCGACGTGCATCGCGTGCCGGAGCGGCTTGGCCGCGTCGAGTTCCTGCATCCAGACCGTCGAGCCGTGGCCGAGCGGGTCGATGGCGTTGTCGTCGTCCAGCCCTGTGTACCCGAGGACAGCGCGCCAGAAGCCGGCGTCGACCGCGCCGGGCTGCGCAGCGATCGCCAGCTGGACCTCTTGCGCACCTGTCCGATCGGCGACAGCACCGTGCGCCCGCGCCATCGCCGAAACTGCCCGCGCAAGTGCAATGTGCCGCTCCTCCACCCGAAACACTCCGCGGGTCAACCGCACGCTGAGATGGTCATCGGCGATCGTCAACAGAGTCCCCGAGCCCTCGAGGCCGGGCACCTGCGCGACCACCTCGGCCAGCTGCACCGCTTCGCCGAGCGACGGGACGCGGAACACAGCAGTCGCTCCGCCATGCAAAACCACCCAGTCGTCCACGCCCTCCGCGGCGAGGAACTCCCGCCAACCCTGCTCGCTCATGCTCGCCTCCTTACACAGAAGGTATTGCAGGGCTTCGGAAAGGCCCCCCTGGCTTGCGTCTCCTTCAGCGTCGATTTGTGGAAAAGACGTGAGCGCTCACCGCGGCCCGGGGACGCCTGGCCCCGGCTCCCCCTGTCCTGCCGTCCGCGGGCCTGGTCACCGGGCCGGTGCCAGAGACACGACATCCGCGGCAAGCGCCCGCCTTGCCTGCCGGCTTGTCCTCGGCGCTACCGGCAGGGCCACTGACGGCTGGCCAGGTAAGTGAATGTGCCCACCGGGTGAGGATTGACCACGCCGGGCACAGGCCCAAGTGGAGTCCTGGCAGGTGGCGCCGGTGCTGGGGGACCGCTTCCTGTCTGCCTGCCTGGTGCGGCCATCTGTCGGCGGCTTGCGGCACGCGCCGTACCGTCCTCACGCGCCTGGCGGCATAGCGGACGCCACTGCCGAAGTGCCGGACAGCGGCATGCGCGTGCGATGGACGTCTCGCCGGAACTTCTGGAAGAGCGCTGGATCCCGGGCGACGCGTTCGTCTAACAGGTGAGAGGCTGCCGGAGCAGGCAGCCGAGGCAAAAGGAGCCTTGAGATGACGCGATACCTGATTTCGTTCCCCGCCGACGCGATGGGCCACATCCCCGACGAGGAGGGGCCGGAGGTGGCCAGGGCCGCACACGCGGTCATCGGCGAAGCCAAAGATGCCGGTGTGTACCTCTTCGCCGGCGGGCTGGACGAGGACGTGGAGCCCGTCATGGTGGCCGGTGACGGGACGGTCACCGCCGGCACCTACCCGCAGACCAAGGAACTGTGGGGAGGCGTCACCATCGTCGACGTGCCTGCACGGGAGGCTGCCCTCGAGTGGGCCGCAAAGATCGCGGCCGCCTGCCGCTGTGCGCAAGAGGTCCGGGAGTTCGGGTTCGACCCGCTGGTCTGATCGAAGCATCCCCATGGCTAACAAGACCCTGCCTCGGGCGGCTCCACACATCACAGCCCGCTCATCGGCATGTGTGAGCGTTGGGCAGGTCGGTTCGCCTACGAAGATCACCCGGTTCGGGGGCAATGCAGGGGGTTCCGGCTGCATGAGCATCATTTGGTGCCTGGCCCACTTGATTCTTGACGGGATCGGCGTCGGTGGATCCTCGACACGCTCTAGAGCTTTGCGGCACCTGAGGTTGGCTGATGGTGGCTTGCTGGCCGGAGTTCCCGGCCGGTGGCAGATCTCAGCCGGGGAGATCCTCCGGGCGCTTTGCGGCGAGATGGCCGTGCAGCAGGCCGGTGGACTGGCCGACCTCGATAAGGTATCCGTCCGGGTCCCGCATGTAGCAGCGGATCTCCGCGCCGCGGTCGATCGGCGGCGTCACGAACTCTGCCCCCTTCGCCTTCCACTCCTGATAGCAGGCCTGGATGTCAGCGACCCGCAAGTTCAGGAAGATCGAGGTGGTGTTGCCGGGCTGGTAGTCGACCACCGAGATGCCTGGCTTGTCGGGGGTCGGCGGCCCGCCGGGGTTCATGATGATCCACGAGTTGGCCAGCCTGACCGTACACGGGTTCTCCTCCAGGATGACGGCGCCGCCCAGGACGCGCGAGTAGAAGTCCCGCGATCGCGCGACCTTGCGGACGGTGATGAACAACGCCGCCAGAATGCCCTCGGCGGGCGCAGGGAAGCTGGCGAAATCGTTGCGGGGCTGAGATTCTGTCATGGTTGCTCCACTCCGGCGGCATTGGCGGTCAACGGCAGGGTTCCCGGGCGGGTGCCAGTTAATGCCGGGTTGCGGCGGGTCAACCGTGGCTGGCGTTCGTGGCGCACCGGCCAGCGCAGGTTCGGGTTCTACAGCGCGGGCACCGCCGCCACTATGCTGGCGGCCGTAGTGCTGGCCGATGCGGGCTTCGGCCAATCACCCCGGCTCGTCAAACTCGGCGGGCTGTTCCGGCGCGCCAGCATCATCACCGGCTTAGCCTGGCTCATCACCGTATCCGCACGGACGCTGTGGCGTGCGCCTGCCAGCGCGGCGCCAGGCCACCAGTAGCCTCAGCGCCCGATTCGCCCCACAGGCGCGGGTAACGCGGCAGGAGCGTATCGGCCCGAGATCTGGTGTGCCTCATGGCCAATGGTCGCCGGGCTTGAGGGTCGGGATCCGGAAACGCCCTAGCCATCTTCTGCGATGCTGAGCACCGTGACAGCAAGCGAACCGGCTGAACCGGCTCCGGCGCGCGACCCGCATCGCCCGGCCCGCCTGCTGCAGGCTGAGCGTGACGCCCTCTTGCCGATCCTGCATCGCACGCCGGATCGCGCCTTTGACCGCCCCACCGCGTGTCCGGGCTGGTCAGTCCGCGATGTGCTCGCTCACTGCGCCGCAGCGCTCAGCCGCGTCGCAGCAGGCAACCTGCATGCCTTCACACCCGCGCTCAACGAACTCGACGTCGCCAAGCGGCGCGTATGGCCGCTAACGGACGTACTGGCCGAACTCTCCGCCGGCTATCAGGAGGCCGGGAAGGCTATCACCGACGCGGGCGGGAAGCTGGACGTCATCGCGCTGGGCGAGTGGCTGCACGGAGGCGATATCCGCGACGCCCTCGGCGAACCTCGCGCCTACGCAAGCGACGGATTCGATGACGCCTGCGCCTTGCTGTGCGATTGGACACGCCGCAAGGCGATCCCACTGGTCAAGGCTCAAATTTCAGGTAGCACGCTGACGCTTGGCGTGGCAAAGCAGGACCGCCTACCAGCAACCCTGCACACCACCCGCCCGACCATGATGAGGCTCTTCGCCGGAAGGCCGGCCGACGCGTCGGACTACCAGCTGACCGGCGCAACCGCTGCCGAACTCATCGTGTTCTGACAGGATGCGCGAGGCCCTGACCGCCGGCGGTAAGTGCCCGACTCACGCCCCTGCCGGGCCGGGCGCCTCCAGCGCTGGAGCCGCTAGCGACACACGCTTCGTCAGGTGCTGGAGGGAGGCCATGTACGCGGCCAGGATGTAGTTCGGGTGGCGGTCAAGATTCTTGCGGGCCCGGTCGTAGCGCATAGTCGTGCGTGGGTCGGCGTGGCGGGCGGCGCGGGGGAGGTTCTTTAGACTCGGCGCATGCAGCGTTACTCCCTCGGCCGTTTCTGTGTCTGCCGGGTCGGCTTCGGGGCGATGCAATTGCCCGGCCCTGGGGTGTTCGGCCCGCCGCGTGACCATGACGAGGCGCTGGCGGTGCTGCGGCGCGCGGCGGTGCTCGGGGTGGACCATATTGACACCGCCCAGTACTACGGTCCCGGCGTGGCTAACGAGCTCATACGGGAGGCGCTGTTTCCCTACCCGGATTCGCTGGCGCTGGTCAGCAAGGTCGGGGCACGCCGCGACCGGTCCGGGGGGTGGCTGCCCTACAGCCAGCCTGATCAGCTGCGCCGGGGCATCGAGGACAACCTGCGCGCCCTGGGCGTGGGGCAGCTGGCCGCGGTCAACCTGCGGCTGGCCGGCGCAGGGCCGCCCGGCCAGCAGTTCGACGACCAGCTCGCCGCGATGATCCAGGCCCGTCAGGAGGGGTTGATCGGGGGTATCGGCTTGAGCAACATCACCCGCGAGCACCTGCTGCGCGCGCTGGACCAGACTCCCATCGCATGTGTCCAGAACCCGCTCAACCTGGTTGATCGTGCCTCGATGCCGGTCTTGCGCGAGTGCACCCGCCGCGGCATCGCCTTCGTGCCGTTCTTCCCGCTCGGCTCCGCCTTCGCCAGGCCCAGCCCGCTGCTGGGCAATCAGCACGTCATCAGCATCGCCCAGCGGCTGGGCTGCACCCCGGCCCAGGTGGCGCTGGCCTGGGTGCTGGGCCTGGCACCCAATGTCTTGCTCATTCCGGGCACGTCCTCACTGCGGCACCTGGAAGAAAACCTCGCGGCCGCCGATATCACCCTCGACGAGAACGCACAACAGCAGCTCACAGCGATCGCAGCATAACTATCCCGGCGAGCTCAGCTACGCCCGCGGCGCCCAGCAACCGCCAGGCCCCCGCATCTGCGAAATGACCACCGGCGGCAGAAGCGGAAAGTCATGCCGAGCGCCGACGATGCATAAAAATACGGCCTCGCCGCTGTCTGCGCGGCCTTGATCAGGATTGCCAACCATGCGAAGAGCTCTTAATAACCGCGCGCCGAGCCGCCGTTCTGCGTGACGATGAAGCGCGAAGCGGTTATGACTATGGCCACCCAGATCCGGATGTTCTGTCGCTTCGTGCTGTTTCCCGCGCGCCTGGGCGCGGGTGACTAATGATCCGCTATGTAATGGCTAGTCCCGCGGGCGTCCCAGATCATCATCCGGGTCGCAAAATGTTTACGGTCCGTATGGAAGCCTGGTGACGTCTCCGTCATACTGCTCGCCGCAGATCATGTCCTTGTGGGTAATGGTGGTAAGTCGTATCTCAGACAGCTGCCGGGGTTTTCGCCGACGAATCCGCTGCTTTGCAGCCCACGCGACAGCCTGATCAAACTTCTCTCTGGATACTGATGCTCCCAGTACGTCGGTGTAGCGGGAGGAAAGAAATCCCGCGGTCGGTACCGCTGTGCTGGCTTTGCGGATAAGCCGTCAGCCACTGCAAGACGGCCCGACGAACACCGTTCTTGCGGGCTATTGCTTCACCCGGCTCGAGTTCCTCGGGCGGGGCCCTAACCCCGGCGGAGGTGAGGCGGACACGGCCCGCCTGGAGGGCGTGCTTGTATGACAACGCAACGCAGCTGTGGTCGCGCGTTCGTGTTGTCAGCAGGTACGGGGGGTGAGTTAAGGACGTCACGTCACGTCGCGGCGGCGGGTCAGGGCGACGCCTGTCGCGGTGAGTACTAGCGCGTACCCGACCATGATCACCAGGCCGGCCCACTGGGGCGGGGCGTGCGGGAAGGCTCGTCCGGGCGTGATCATGACATTTGAGGCGACCGCGGGCGCGATGACCGGGCCGCCGAGTATCCAGCCCTGGGGGTAGAAGTAGTAGATCCCGTTGAAGATGAGTTCCACGGTGGCGAAGCCGCCCAAGTAGACGGCCACGCCGGCCACGATGGCGGTGACCTGGCCGCGGATCAGCGCGCCAAGCCCCAGCCCGAAGATGGCCCAGATGACAAACGCGAGCAGGTTCAGCAGCACCGACCGGACCACGATCCAGCCGGTCAGTGCGGTGCTGACGTGCTGGCTGTACAGGTAGAACGGCGTGGTCACCCCGTTGATGACCGTGGCGACCAGCCAGAACAGTGCCCCGAAGCAGGCCGCGGCGGTGAGCTTGGCCATGATCACCGCGGCCCTGCGCGGAACGGTCATGAACGTCGCCGTGGCGGTCTGGTGGGCGAACTCGTTGGTCATTAGCAGGATGCCGAGGAACATCGCGAATAGGACACCCAGGAACTGGCCCGAGGTCATCATGCTCGCGGCGATCGCGGCCACGCCCGCGGGCGTGCGGGCCTGGGCGGCCTGCGCCAGGGCCTGCGCTCTACCGGAGGTGTCCTGCTGCGGGTAGAGCTGGTAGTGGTGACTGAAGCCGTTGTTGGTCAGCGCTATCGCCGTGAACACGATGAAGCCGATGAGGAAGAGCCACCACGTGTTCGTCGTGCGGATCTTCATGATCTCGGCCCTGACCAGCCGCAGCGGAGTGGTGCCGGTAGCGCGGGCCTGGTCCAGGGCAGGGCTGTCGAGCAGGGTCACCGGATCGCCGCCTTTCCCGCGGTGAGCTTAAGGAACGCCGCTTCCAGGTCCGGGCGCTCGGTGACCAGCTGGTAGATGGCGATGCCGGCCCGCTGAGCCGCGTCGCCGACCGCGGCGGCGTCGACGCCGGTGACGGATACGTCGCCGTCGCCGGCGGGCGTGACCACGGCTCCGCTGCCGAGCACCGCTGCCAGTTTGTCCACCTCAGGGGTGCGCACCAGAATCCGGCCACCGTGTGTCATTGAGCCGACGATGGATGCGACGGTGCCCCAGGCGGCCAGCTGTCCGGCGGCGATGATGATCAGGTCATCGGCGAGCAGTCTCATCTCGGCCAGCAGGTGGCTGGAAAGCATGACCGTCCGGCCGTGCGCGGCCAGCGTCCTGAGCAGGTCGCGCATCCACCGGATGCCCTCCGGATCCAGCCCGTTGGCCGGCTCGTCGAGAATCAGCACCTGCGGATCCCCCAGCAGCGCCGCCGCCACGCCGAGGCGCTGCCGCATGCCCAGCGAGTATCCCCCGAACGTCCGGCCGCCGGCCGCGGTGAGCCCGACAAGCTCCAGGACCTCGTCCGCCCGCTCCAGCGGGATGCCCGCGGACTGGCAGATGATGCGCAGATGATCACGTCCGGTACGCCCCTTGTGGCCCGCGCTTGCCTCCAGGACGCCGCCGACCCGGCGGATCGGCTGATCCAGGTCGGCGTAGCGGGTGCCGCCGATAGTGGCTGTTCCCGACGTCGGCTCGACCAGGTTGAGGAGCATGCGCAGTGTCGTCGTCTTCCCGGCGCCGTTAGGACCGAGGAAACCGGTGACCCGGCCCGGTTCCACGACGAACGACAGGTCGTCCACGGCCTTGATGCCGCGGTACTCCTTTGTCAGCCCGGAAACGACGATCCGTCCATCAGGGAGCTTCCCCGCAGGGACCGGCGTTCCACCGAAGGGCCGATCCGGCAACCCGGGCGGGGCGCCATCAATCCGGGTGGACGTCGTTGCGCCGCGCTTACGCGATATCAGCCATACCAGGCCGCCGAACACAAGGGCGGCGAGCAGGACAAGCATCACACCTCTCCAGCTGCGGCCGTACTGGCCGCGTCGCGTGACCGGCGGCGCTGCGGGAGCGGGGAGGGCAGCCAGGTTGCCGGGAGGCGTAGCCAGTAAATATCCCCCCGATGACATGACTCTATATAGCAAGAGTTCTGGCGGGCAAGGTCGGTGGGAAACGGATGCCAGGATGACTTAATACATACAGCCTTCCCGGATGCGCCGATGCGCGCCTACATCAACGCCAGCCTGGAAGCGACAGCTCCGGGCGTGTCTCTGATCCTCGCCTTCGGTGGCGCGTTCCCGGCGGGCTCTAGGCGCGAGCGCCACGCGCGAAATGACCATCGCATGAGTGCGGATGCAAGGGTTTCCGCGCCGCGATTACATCCCCTAACTACTCCGAACGGCCAGGGCCACTGCTCCCCAGCGGGCCGCTAAACGTGAACCCGCCACACTTGAGGCGTTCACGATCACGAAGATTTCAGGTAACTGGTCAGGTTCATTTGACCTGAGCTGGGCTAACTTGGTGCACACTTTTAATGCCATTGGATTCAGGCTTGCGGAGCACGGGTTTCCCGCGTTCGCTGGTTGCCTGTTTCGCGCCCGGTCGCGCGGAGATCTGGTGCGGGCTAAGACGTAAGGTCCGGCCTGGGCAGCTGGGGAGGCACCGGTCCCGGCGCTGGTTTGCCGGCGTCAGATCGTGCCTGGCGCCGGCCTCACGCCACGGGATGCCCGGGCCGCCCGGGTGGGAATATGCCGTTGGCGCTGCCGTGACTTGTGAGCCCGCAGGTCGGCGCGGGCCTGGTCGGTGCGGGGGCCGGGGGGAACCGGGCCATGGCCGGTTCCGCCGCGCCGCTCGGCTTCCTGGGCGTGGCCGCCCGGCCGGGGCGGCAGCTGCCCTCGGGAGCGCCGCTGCTCCAGCGAGGTGACCACCGCGCTCCCCAAGATGCCGATTGCCGTGCATATAGCGGCAAAGGCCAGGAGAAGCGGCAGGGGAGCCCAGGACTCATAGGAAGGATTGGCGCCCGGGATGCCGTGGTAGTGGCCGTCGGCCGCAAGGAGGAAAGCGCAGAGCCGGGTGGCGGCGGCCGCGATGATCAGGCAGGCGCCCGACTTGGCGGCCGCCCTGGCCAGCGGCCGGCGGCGGACCGGGGCGGGCGGGCGCGCCGGCCTGGCTGCGGGCGGGCGGGGCGGGATGTCGGCGGTGAGCGCGGCCAGGTCGGCGTAGGTCCGCGCGGCGAGCGCCTGGCCCGCTCGCGCGTCGAGTTCGTCCTTGGTCAGCTGGCCGTTCACGAACGCGGTTTTCAGCGTGTCGATCGCCTGTTCGCGGTCGGCGTGGCCCGCCCTGAGCCGGCCGCGGCCCGCCGCTGCCGGGTCTTGCGGTCCTGTCATCACCGGCACCTCCCCGCTCGCACAATGCAGGTCAAGCGTAGCGCGGCTGCTTTCCGGCGGCCATGCGCAGCCAGAGTCCTTGCCCGCCAGGCGGCATATGGGCCGCCGCCTTGACAGGAGCCAGATTTGGGCGTGGCGCCATTTGCCGGTGCTGAGCTGGGACCACAGTGATGAGTGATCGCCGGATGGAGACGTACAGTACTGGATGATCGTGCGGATAAAGATTCGTTTAAGGGGATAGCTATCAACCGCCCGTAATCGGCGATCTGGCTGCGCCAATAACTTCCGGCTTTGCCGTGGGCGCCTCGCGGCCCTGCGGTCAAATTCAGCTTACGATCATGAAATTCTGCATACGTGTTCGCTACCCGGCATCATCATGCGCGGGTGCCACGCGCTCATTTCGGCTAGATCCGCATGGCCTTCTCGTGTGCAGGCGGTAGTGCTGGAGACCAGCCGGTCTGCTCGCGCACGCTCGCCACGCATAATGAGGCATGCCTGCAACCGAGGAACTGTCCGCTGCTGCGCAGGCCGCGCTTCGCGCCCGGTGTTCGGTGTTCGTGGCCGGCCATGGGCAGGTCACGGTGGCCGGCATGCTGGCCGGTATCCCCGCCAGCACGGTCATCGACCGTTACGGCGATGGCGGTGTTGTCGCTGAGCTGGAGGCGGAGATCGCCGGGCTGCTGGGCAAGCCAGCGGCGGTGTTCCTGCCCAGCGGGACGATGGCCCAGCAGGCAGTGCTGCGGGTGCACGCGGACAGGCGGCAGCGCAAGACGGTCATCTTTCACCCCCTGTGTCACCTGGACCGGCACGAGGGCGGGGCCTACCAGCGCCTGCACGGCCTGACCGGGCGCCCGGCCGGCGGCCTGGACCGCCTGATGACCATCAACGATCTGTCAGCGATCGGCGAGCCGGCCGCGGCGCTGCTGATCGAACTGCCACAGCGTGATCTTGGCGGCCAACAGCCGGCCTGGGAGGATCTGCTGGCTCAGGTCGGCTGGGCCCGGGGCCAGGGAGCCGCCGCCCATCTTGACGGCGCCCGGCTGTGGGAGTCAGCGGCCGGGTACGGCAAGCCGCCGGCCGAGATCGCGGCGCTGTTCGACACCGTGTACGTGTCGTTCTACAAAGGCATCGGCGCGCTGCCGGGCTGCTGCGTCGCCGGCCCCGCCGGCATCCTCGCCGAGGTACGCGAGTGGCGGCAGCGCATGGGCGGCACATTGTTCGGCCTGTGGCCGAACGCCGCATCGGCGCTGACCTGCCTGCGGCGCCGGCTGCCGCTGATGCCCGCCTATCTCAGCCACGCCCGCGCCATCGCGGCTGCCCTCGGCGATGTCACCGGCGTGCGGGTCGTGCCCGACCCGCCGCAGGTTCCGATGATGCACCTCCTACTGGACACGACACCGGACAGGTTCGCCGCGGCCGCCCGCCGCATGGCCGCCGAGCAGGGGATCTGGGTCTGGCCGAAGGCCATGACCACCACCGATCCTGGCGTGCAGCGGGTGGAGCTCTCCATCGGCGACGCCACCTGCACGCTGGAGCCAGACCGGGTCCGCGGCATCATCGCCGCTCTGATCGGACGGTAGAGCTGCCCGGCGCTACCGGCGTCAAGAGCGTGTGTGCGCGGGAGTGTGATGCGTGCCCCGAAGATGACGCGCCGGGGCCGATGGGGCCAGTGCGCAATGCCTGGGGCGATGACTGCCTGCCCAGCCGCCGTGGCATGCAGCACCACCACCAGGCCGATCACCGGCCCAGCCCCGGCAACACTCTTCGCGCCGCCTCATGACGCCCGCAGCGGCATGTGAGGATATTCGTGCGGTTGGGGATGGGTCATTCTTCGACGCCTCTCGACAAGCCATCGGAGTGAGCCGCCGAGGAGTCCCAATGCGCAATCGCTTTGGGTCGCGGTGGGCGGCAGAACCCTGATGTCCGGCTCTGGCGCCGCCGTTCGCTTCTCGCACGGACGAGCTCCCGGTCGTGTCACGTTGGATGCCAATTTCACAGGAGGGAATCTGCTCCACCTCGCGGCTGTCGGCTGCATCCTCAATGACCTCTGCTGGGAGCCGCGACGCTGGGCATCGGAGTGAACGGGTCCGCGTGACCGCTGCGGGCGACTTCGATACCCAGAACCGGCGAGCCACGGGCATCGGCTTGGGGTGGAGATCGCTCCTATGCCCTTCCGATCAGCTCACCCCACCTGCTCGAGGTGGTGTACTACGTAGGCGGAATTCCTCATGCTGTTAAAGGTGGAGCCACTGCCCAAGCGGCCACCCGAACTGGGTCTCGGCAGCCACAACCAGCAGTCCGCCTTCCGTGCGACCCTAACGGAGCGGCCGCGGCGGCGTGGAGGGCAGAAGGTCTTTGCGTGAGGACCCGTCCAGTGATAGGTCGGTGGCTGGATAAAGTGCATAGCTCAAGGCTCGTTTTTTATCGCTTGGGCGATCTTTCTAACGCCAGCCGGCCATGATTTCGGGGAGAGGGCGATGTAATTGAAGTCCCGCAATGTTTCGCCACCCCCAATCGGCCGATCTGGCACTTCCCCGCCAGGTAGTACGACCGGCAAAAACCACGCGCGTTCGCGACTCCGCATCCTCAATTCTTCTACGGCCAGAGTCAATTCCTCGTTCATATAGGACTTGGCCCGTACCTTGCTGGCCTCCGAAAAGCAAGCGAGGAAAAAAGCTCCAGAAGCGATGGCCTGTCGGATCGACACCTTCCACATATCTCCGAGCCCCAGGCTGCGGCGATCACGCCAAACCACTATTCCCGTTTTCTCAAGGCTACGCTGTAGCCTATCCACAATCTTCGAATCTTCAGAAACGTAAGAAATGAACACGTATCCGTCAGCTGGGTCAGGGCTGTGGTATCGCAGGAGATCCGCTTTCTCTACCGGCATGAGTCTAATCGTCAGGTTGGCGGCAGCTGTGGGCATCTCAATGGGTGGTTCCACCGCTGAAGTTCCTCCAAAGTATCCGGCTCGCCGGTGAGGCCTATGGACCTAAGGGTGCTCGTTCGGTCGAGGCCGCACAAGCCAAACCAGGGAACCCATGACCAACCGCGTCTCGCACGCGAGGTGCGCGGCCATACGACAGGATGCGGCCATACGACAGGATACGGTGCAGTCGTCATGATGACGGGGATCGCAGGGCCCGGGGTGAGAGCAGACCCATGCGCATAGAGCTGGCCCTCTCATAGCCCTTCCAGACAGTCCAGAGAACATGCCGTCAGCATCGTGCGTAACGTCGACCCAGCAAGACATACTAAAATCGGTTGGCGGGTTGTTAGCCGCTCCTGACCCAGCTGACTAGTCTGCCGACACGGTGGGGCGATCATGCCGAAGCTACCGCGCAATTGGGACCCGTTCGATCCGGTCCGCCGCTTCGCACGTGGGGTGCGCCGACGCCGACTGCGTGTAAGGTGGGCCCCCGCTGAACCACGTGACGATGAGACTACCAACCGTCACGATGTCCCGGCCGCGGAGGTCGACCAACCCAGCCAGCAGGTCGGGCAACCCGGCCACCAGATCACTGTCGCTCTCATACCAGAGGCCCAGGCCGATCTTCGACAACTTCAGGAGCGCACGAATCTGTCGAAGACCGACCTTGCTAATCGCGCGATCACCATGTATGAGTTCCTCGACGCCCAACTGCGCGCTGGCCACGAACTGATCATCCAAGACAACCGGACAGGGGAGTCCCGTCAGATTCACTCGCTGTAATGCCGCGTAGAGCGCCGTCGTAGCCGGTCGTCCAACCGGCCTGGATAACTCTCAATTGATAAGTGTCACGTGCAGCTGAACCGCCCCGTGTATCTAGAGCCCCGCTCGACACCGATAGCGCTGAGCAAGTCCGCCCAACAGCGGAGACCGGCACTGCGACGATGACCCAACCCCGCGCCGACTGGGAGCAAGCTTAGGACGACTCAAACCGGCAATTGAGGACGCTGCAGCAACTCGCTAGCCAGGTCGCCGGAGCAGGGTGGGGTTGGGAGATCGTTTGGTATTTTCGCAAACCAAACTGAATAAGCCTTACCGGGGCCGCAAACAGACAATAATGAAATTATTGCCTCAGAACGATGAGCTTGGAGAGGTCCATGTCGACACAACTTGAGGCCGCAATAATTGCTGGAGTTGTTGGCCTTCTTACTGCAGCGTTTGGAACAGCGGTCACTTTCCTTCAAGCTCAGAGAGAGCGTTCAAAGTGGCTAGTCGACTTCAAGACATCGTATACAATTGAACTGTATAAGCAACGACTCTTGGCATACCCTAAAGTCTTCACCACCATCGGCCGCCTGAGCCATGGTGCCATTCCGAAACCCCAATTCATCGATCGCCGGTGAAGTAGCGAGTGAGCTGAACGAGTGGCTTTATGGGGCAGGTGGGCTATGTGCCGAGGCAGGTACAAGAGGGGCAGTGCTCGGACTCCGAATGAGGTGCCGCTCATGGGCCGATTCTGGTGACCATGGTCGGCCAGCGGACCTCTATCAGTGGCGCAACGTAGCACTCGCAATGTTGCGCTTGGACCTTGACGTCGTCGGATTGGAACAGTACGACTTCGACAACATGCCATCTGCTCTGCAACGCCTCAAGAAGGAAGTGGAACAAATGGTACGTGGAAAGTCTGGCGCAGTGCCCCAATCTAGCACCAAGAGATTGGACCTCCGGGCAAGAGAGAGATGAGGGCTGGACAAGGGGCGAAGCCATACTAAAGAATCCAACAGCATGCGCAGTAAGGTATTGCCTTTAGATAGCGTCATCGCGACTAACTTTACTGATGATGAAAGAAACGCCCTCACATCTGCATGACCGAGCGTGGGTAGGAGCAAGGCATGCGGTGTGCCAACCGGGCGGAGCGGCGGTATGTGTTTTAGCGAATGTCGTTCATGATGCGGTCGTGGGTGCGGCGGGCCCGGGCGCTGCGGGCGCTGGCGCCGTGGCGGCGCAGCATCTGCGGCGGCGCCCAGCCGTTGAGTTCTGAGATGGTTGTGCTGGTGTGACGGGCAGATGAGCATCGTGGCCCGGGCCGGATGCCGTGTGGAGCCTCTCCCTGCCCCGGCGCGCAGCGGTCTGATCGCTGGTGGCTACCCCGCGAGTGCGTACGCGGTGGCGAGCCAGCCGCAGAGCTCGTCGTCGATGTCAGCGGCTGCGGCGATGCGGACGCGGTGCGTGAACAGCGGGTTGAACTTGGCCGCCGGCTCCAGGCGGCCGGCCGCTGGCGTTGTGGTCGGCAAGATCAGCCCAAGGTCGATACGGCTGGCGGTGCTGGGCTGGACCATCGCGAACTGCTTACGGCGGCGAAGGCTCAGGTAGCCCTTCTTCGGGGCGATGTCGAAGGCGCCAAGCGCGCGGATCTCGCCAAGGAGGGCATCGTGCAACGGCCGGAGCCCGGCTTTGGCGTCAGCGTACAGAGCACTGGCCGGGTCCGCCGGTGCGGCCGCACCGGCGGCGGCACGTTGCCGGGCCAGCAACGAGACGCGGTGCGCGGCGCCGTGCGCGAGCCCGTGGTCACCTTTGAGCATTGCCACGACCTCGGTGTGCTTGGCCAAGCCCGAGGAGTCGATAACCGCGAACCAGTGATCGAGGGGCTTGCCATAGGTGGTCTCGATGTTGCGGATCTGGGACTGCAAGGCGGCGTCGACGTCCATCAGGTCTCCTCGGCGGGTGTGGGTGCCACGGCTCGCGCCCAGCGCTTCCGGCCGCTTACTCATCTTCCCATTGGCCTGGCGTGATAAGGCATGACGCTGCAGCGCCGGTACCCAGATATGCGCGGATCTCAGGCACCACCGTCACACGCCCACCGGCCGTTCAGATCGGCGGCTACTTGCGCATCGACGCAGGCCAGCGCTGCAATCACTGAGCGTGAAGCGGTCTCGGTCCCGGGAAGGGGAGGCGAGAGCCTGGTCGCCGGGGCAGGTGATCGGCGAGTAAGCGTGCGGTGAGGAACGGCGTGGGTTGTCGTGGCCTGGCAGGTGAGATCACCGGTCTGGGTTGATGCGGTTGCGGGTGTGGCCTCGTAGCATCGGCCCCGTGGATATCGACGCGCTGCGGGCGCAGACGCCGGGCTGTGCTGGGCGCATTCACCTGAACAACGCCGGCGCGGGGCTGCTGGCGCAGCCGACACTGGACGCGATGACCGCCCAGTTGCGCCGGGAGGCGGAGATCGGCGGGTATGAGGCGGCCGCCGAGGCGCAGGATGCTATCGCCGCCGCCTACGACGCGATCGCCGGGCTGGTCGGTGGCCGCAGCGACGAGATCGCGTTGTTCGACAACGCCACCCATGCCTGGAACGCGGCGTTCTACTCGGTCCCGCTGCGCTCGGGTGACCAGATCCTGACGGGCCGTGCGGAATACGGCAGCAACGTGCTGGCTTACTGGCAGGCCGCCCGCCGCACCGGCGCCGAGGTCATCGTGGTGCCCAATGATGAGTATGGCCAGCTGGATGTGGCCGCGCTGGAACGGCTCGCGGGCGAGCGGACGAAGCTGATCGGGGTCAGCCACGTGCCCACCAGCGGCGGCCTGGTCCAGCCCGCCGCCCAGATCGGGCAGATCGCCCGCGCCTGTGGCGCTTTGTACCTGCTAGATGCCACCCAGTCGGCGGGCCAGTTCCCGGTCGATGTGGACGCGGCCGGCTGCGACATGCTCACCGGTACCGGCCGCAAGTTCCTGCGTGGCCCGCGGGGCAGCGGGTTCTTGTGGGTGCGCACCGCGGCGCTGGACCGGCTGGATCCGTTTGTCACCGAGATCGGCTCGGCGACCTGGGACGGGCACCAGGGTTTCACCTGGGCGCCCGGCGCCCGGCGGTTCGCCACCTGGGAGCACAGCTACGTCAACGTCCTGGGCCTGGGCGCCGCCGTCCGCCAGGCCCTCGACCTGGGGCTCGGCGCCATCGGGCAGCGCGCTATCACGCTCGGCGCCCGGCTCCGCGGCCAGCTCGCCGGGCTACCCGGCGTGACAACTCACGACCTTGGCCAGACCCGTTGCGCCATCGTCACCGCCAAGATCGACGGGCTCGAGGCAGAGCCGGCGGCTGCGGCGCTGCGCCGCGCCGGAGTCAACGTCTCCACCACGGTGCCCAAGGACAACCCGCTCGACACCCAAGACCGCGGCGTCCACCCACTGATCCGGTTCTCCCCGCACTACTACAACACCGAAGACGAGATCGACTTGGCAACAGAACTGGTCGCCGCCCTGGCCAGCTGACCGGCGCCAGCGCCGGCACGTACACCTCGGCGCCTGCTCAGCGGCCATCATCCGCAGGATTCTCCAGCACTACTGGGCTGCGCTGCTCGTGGGCGCCATCCTCTATCTCGCCGTCACCTACCTCGGCGGCGCCGCCAAAGTCTGGACATCCATCACCGCCATCGTCGGATCCCTGGGCATCACGGCACAGGCAGTAGCATCCACCACCGCACGCCTGGCAGCCGAGGCCGAGCGCCCCGTCTTCGCGGCGGCCGAAGAGGACGCGATGGCCTGGGCCATCACCACCTTGCCCCCGCTACGTCTGCCCCCGCAGCAAGTCCACCAACTCCGCAAAGCCGGGATCGCCCCGACGAACAGCCTCGGCCGCATCTGACCACGGTCCATGACCAAGCCGTTCCCGCTCGTGCGGCTGGTTCATACATGTGCCTGTTCGTGCCGCTGTAGATGGGGCGCTGGTCCGTGGTGAATGATCTAGGCACGCAGGAAGGCCAGTACGGCAAGCACGCGCCGGTTGTCCTGCGGAGTGTCGGCCAGCCCGAGTTTGTCGAAAATGCGGCGGACGTTGCCCTCGACCGTTCGCCCGCTGAGGAAGAGCCGCTTGCCGATGGCCGTATTCGTGCGCCCCTCCGCCATCAGGCCAAGGACCTCCCGTTCGCGGGGGGTCAGCACGCTGAGCGGTTCGGCTAGCCCGGTGCGGTTGACCAGGCGGCTCACGATGCTCGGGTCTACCACGCATTCGCCCGCAACGACCCGTTGCACCGCGTCCACGAGTACCGCGACCTGGGAAACCCTGTCCTTGAGCAGGTAGCCGACTCCGCTCGGGAAAGACTGGAGCAGCCGGAACGCATACCCGGCATCGAGATACTGCGACAGGACCAGGACTGCCGTGCTGGGGTGGCGCTCCCGCACCAGGTCGGCGGCGCGCAGGCCTTCGTCGGTGAAGGTCGGCGGCAGCCGGATGTCAATGATGGCGACATCGGGCCGGTACGCGCTGGCCGCGCGCAGGAAGCCGTCGATGTCACCCTCGGACGCAACGACCTGCATGCCTGCCTCGGCGAGGAGCCGCGCAAGGCCCTCACGGAGCAGCACGTGATCGTCCACGATCGCTACCCGCATGGCAGGCTCGCGATCAGTCGCTGGCGGCCGCCTCGGCTGGCGTGGCGAAGCTGCCCGCCCGCGGCAGCCACCCGGTCGGCCAGGTGCACTGACGCCCGGTTCCCGGTATCGCCCGCGCGCTCGCAGTCAATCTCGACGACGACGTCCTCGCCGGAGCGCCGGACGGCGATGGACGCCCCTGGCGGCGGCATCCGGCCAGCATCGGCAAGGAAGTCAGCGATAAGCCGGTACACGGTTCGCTCGACGTGTTCCGGGAGCCGCTCGGCGGGCAACTCAACGACGGTGATCGCACTCTGCGCGTTCTCCGCCATGGTGCGCACCGCACCGGCCAGCCCGCCGGCGGCCAGGGTGCCGGGGCTGATGCCGTGGGCCAGGTCGCGCAGGCTGGCGAGTGCCAGTTCGGCGGCCTGGTCGGCATCGGCCAGCCGGGCGGCATGGCCAGGTTCCGGCAGGCGTTCCGCATGAGCACTGGCCAGGCCGAGCGCGTAGCGTAGCGCGACCAGGCGCTGTTGCGCACCGTCATGTAGGTCGCGCTCCAGGTCAGCCCGCGCGGCATCGGCCGCTTCGACGGCCAGCCGCCGGGCCGTGCTCAGGTCATTGACCCGGGCCAGTGCGCCTGCCTCGAGACGTTCGCTGTCGAGCAGCAGCCGGGCCGCCGCGGCCGCTTCCGTCACCGCGGCCGGATCGATCCGCGCCGCGCTGCCGTGGATGAGCGCGGCCACGTTCTCGCCCGAGTCCGTGATCAGGGTCACCTCCCGGCCGGGCAAAGCGATCACGCGGCCCTGACGGTCACGCCAGGTTCCATCCGGTATCGGATAGGCAACATGCAGGGCGGCGTCACCGAGCGCGGATCTCAGCGCGTCGGCGGCGCTCCGGCGCGGATCGTCCGCGACGGCTACCGCCACCCGGGCGACCACGCGCCTGGCATGCGCCGCGCGCAATGCCGGCACGGTCACGGCTGCCGCCAGCACGAGCAGCACGGCGCCGGCCGCCGCGTGCCAGCCAGGAGCCGGCGGGCTGGCAGGCCCCCCGGGCAGCGTCGCTCCCAACCCGGCGGCGACCGCGACAGCGAACGCGGTTACCGCGACGACGGCCACGCCCTCAGGGGACGTCAGCCACGCGCGCGGCCGGGCGCGAATGCGGGCCAGCGTCATGGCGAGCCAGGCGGCCGCGGACAGCGCGGCACCGATGGCGATCAGGCCGCCGAGCCGGGCCAGCCCGGTGCCGAGCGACACATCGTGGGCCGCCGCGATCAGGTCGCGCGGGCAGTCGGTGCACCCGGCGTCACGCGGACTGGCCGCAGCCGACACCAGCGGGCCGGTGAGCACAGCCGCCACCGCGCCGAGCAGCACCGCCGTGGCGAGCAGCACGCCCGGGCCCCCGCCCAGGAACAGGCGCTGCCAGCGGCTGGCCTGCACGACCGGGCCACCGTCCGCGGGTAGCCGCCGCCACCGGCTGGCCAGCACCAGCGGGAGCGGTGCCAGGAACACGACGAGCCCTACGGTAAAGAGGACCGCACCTGGGGCGGCCGGGTTCGCCCACTCGGCGGCAAGCCAGGCCGCGCCCGCGGCAGCAAGGAGCCATCTGCCGCGACCGCCAGCGGCCCCGGCGAGAATCAGCGCGGCCCCTGCCGCGACATCGAGCACTTGCCCGGCCACCGACGGGCCCGCCAGGGACACCTCGCCGCGCAGGCGCAGCACGTTGGCCGTCACGCCGGCGAGCACCGCCGCGACGGCAGCCCACGGCAGCAGGCGCGTCACGGAATCACGATCGCAGGGATAGCGCGGGCCGGAAAGAGTGCTAGCGCGCTAGTGACGGCCCCGGGGGCTGGCCCACAGTCGCAGTGAGGGGTCATGATTACGCAGGGGAGCCTTCCATGGGGAGCATGCGAACAAGCACCGGCCGCCACCGCCGCGCGGCGTGGCGCTGGTCGGCGCTGGCGCTCGCCGGGGTGCTCGCGGCGGCGGGCTGCTCCGGCCGGGGGGCGAGCAAGGCCGGCGGCGCGCCGGAGGCCGCGCCGGACGGCACCATCACGCTGAGCTTCGCCAGCGCCGACCAGCTGCCCGTCGACATGACGTTCGCGACCCTGGTCGCCAAGGACTCCGGCGGGCACCTCAAGCTGCACACCAGCTACTACAACGGGCGCTCCACCAGCATCGACGTGCAGCTCGCCGCGGCCCTGCAGGCGGGGAAGCTGGATGTCGGCGACGTCGCCTCCCGGGCCTGGGAGAGCCTGGGGATCGAGGCGTTCCGCGCCTACCAGGTCCCGTTCCTGGTGACCAGCCGCAGCCTGCTGGACCGGGCCGTCACCAGGCCGGTGGCCGCCGGGCTGCTCGCCGCGCTCAAGCCCGCGAGGCTGACCGGGCTGGCCATCGTGCCGACCGGCATCAGGTACCTGCTGTCGACGCGCCCGCTGACGGACCCGGCGCAGTTCTACGGCGCGAAGATCCGGGTCAACGACTCGGTGACCAGCAGCGAAGTGATCACCGCGCTGGGCACCACCCCGGTGACCAACATTGCCAGCGGGCCCGCGGCGGTGCAGGCACTGCGTGACGGCAGGCTGACCGCGATCGAAGCCGATCCGGTGAACGCGATGATGAATGGTTACCTGCAGGTCGCGCCGTACGTGCTGGTCAACGCGCCGCTGTACGCCAAGACCACGACGCTTGCGGTCTCTTCCGCCGTGCTGGCACGGCTGCCCGCGGCCGATGCCGGCTGGCTGCGGGAGGCCGCCGTACAGGCCGCGGCCAGCCAGGCCGACAGCACCTCGGACCGGGTGCACTGGGCCTCGATGTGCGGGCAGGGCGCCAAACCGCTTGCGGCAACCCAGGGCCAGTTCCGCGCGCTGCACGACGCCGAAGCCTCCACCTATGCGGACGTGGCCGGTGACCCGCAGACCACCCTGGCTATCGACCGGATCGGTGAAATGGCCACAAAGGAACCGCGGATGGACAACTGGGCCACCTGCCATGGCGTGGGAGTCGCCGCGTCATCCACCAAGGTCCTGGATGGCACCTACGGAACCACGTTCACTCAGGCCGACGTGGCCGCGTCCGGCGACTGCACGGACTGCGGCAATGCCGGCACGTACACGCTGACAATTCACGACGGGCGGTATGCGCTCTTCCACCCGGTGCAGCTTCACGCCAACCCCAGCGAGTCCAGCGTGAGCTTCTTCCGGGGTTGGCGCCCCAGCGACCCGGTCGAGGTAGGGGTCATCTTCATCAGCGGAAACCGGGTCACGCTGGTGCCTGAGGTCAACCAGCAGAACGGGTCGCAGACGGCCGTCTACACCTTCGAGCTGTTCCACGGCCTGCTCACCTGGCACGCGGTGTCGGGAACGGGCTGGGATTCGCCCCGCCCCTGGAAACGGCTGAGCTGAGTCCTCCGCCCGCGAGCCTGCCGCGCGGCTGAGGCTCGCGAACACCCCCGCATCGTCGTCCGCCGCAGCCTCTCATCACCCTGCCCATGTCGCGACCCGGCCATGTCGCGCTCGATCACGCCCTGCACCCGAACCACCGAGGAGGAGACATGAAACGCCTACGATTCGTCAACCGGCATCAGACCAGGCATCTAGCGCCGGGCTTGCTGGCCGTGCCGGGCTGCCTGGCCGCGTGCCTCATGCTGGCCGGTACCGCAGCCCCAGCCTCAGCCCGCACGGCGGCCCCAGCTTCTTCACGGGCCATGGCTTCGGTGCTGCCGCGGCCGGTCCAGGCGGCCAGGTACGGCGCGCTCCGCGCCCTGACCTCCGCCCACCGGGTCGGCCATACCGGTCCCGGCGGCTTCGCCCGGCCCGCCAGCCCGGGCGCCCAGGCGTCAAGTAGCGGAGCAGCGGCGGCCGGAACGGTCGTGCTCAGCGGCAGCCCGGGATTCAGCGCGGTGAACCCGAAAACGGACACCGTCTACGTCGCCATCCAGTGCGTGCACACCGACTGCCTGCCGGGACCGCCGGAGCACGTCGTCGACATCGTCAACACCGCGACGTGCAACGGGAAGGATCATTCCGGGTGCCGGGTGGTCGGCACGATTCGCGTCGGCACCGGCCCGCTCGGCGTGGCCGTGGATCCGCGGACGGACACCATCTACGTGACCAACAGCAACGACAACACGGTGTCGGTCATCAACGGCGCCCGGTGCAACGCGGAAGATCTCAGCGGCTGCGCCACGGCGGTCGTCGCCACGGTCAAGGTGGGCACCTTCCCGGTCGCGGATGCGTTCAACCCGGCCACCCGCACGCTCTACGTCGCGAACCCGACCGGGACCATCTCGGTCATCAACGCCGCCACCTGCAACGCCACGACAACCAGCGGCTGCGGCCACCCGGCCAGGTCGATACCGGACAAGCGCGGCCCGGCCTGGATCGACATCGACCGGGCAACGGGCACGGTGTATGTGGCCGACGGCGGAACCACAAGCCCGGGCGACACGGTGTCGGTGATCAACGGGCGGGCCTGCAACGGGCACACCGGGCGTGGCTGCCGGGTCCTGGCAACCGTCACGGTGGGCGCGAACCCCTTCTGGCTGGCGGTTGACCAGGCCACCAACACCGTCTACACCGCGAACGCCGACGGCGCCATCGGCGGCCAGGCGGCGGCGTCCGGCGCCCACGGCTCTGTATCTGTGATCAACGGCGGCCGGTGCAACGCGCAGGTCACCTCCGGCTGCCACCAGGCTCCGGCCGAGGTCCCGGCCGGCGCTAACATCGGTGCCGTCGCCGTGGACGACCGGCTGCACACCGTGTTTGCCGTCAGCGAGTTCGACGACACGCTGTCCGCGATCGACACCAGGACCTGCGGCGGAACGGTGACGTCCGGCTGCGCGATCCGGCCGCCGAACGAGCAGGCCGAGCCCGATCGCGGCCCGGGATACGTACAGTTCCCGACCGCGTTCGCGCTCCTTCCCAAGGCCAGCACGGCCTACGTCATGGATACCGGCGGAGTGGGCCGGATGGTCGCGGTGAGCATCGGCCGGTGCAACGCGATCACCACATCCGGCTGCCGCCACGAGCCACCCACCGCGCCGGAGCACGATGCGTCCGTGACGGAGGATCCCGCGACCCGCACCATCTACGCCGGCAACATGACCCGACCACAGATCGACGTGATCAGCGCCGCGGCCTGCCACCCCGGGCACCTGTCCGGGTGCACCCCGGTCGCGACCATCCCGATGCCCGACCCGCAGGCCAACGTGGGCGGCATCGATCAGGCCACGCACACGCTGTATGCGTCCGACCCGTTCAGCGACAAGGTCGCGGTGATCGACACGGCCGCGTGCAACGCCGCGAACACCAGCGGCTGCTCCGCGGCCCCGCCGCTCATCACCGTCGGCCCGAACCCCGGGCCACCCGGGCTGAACCCGCGGACCAAGACCCTGTACGTGCCGGACGGCCCGGCGGCCAACCAGGTCGCCGTGATCAACGCCGCGACCTGCAACACCACCGACATCTCTG
>CAWDXD010000035.1:0-51009 GCA_963806145.1 uncultured Actinomycetes bacterium | reverse complement strand
CCGCGCCGCCCCGGTTCGTGGTCATGATTTTGCCGTTGCCGAGCGGGCCGTCCGCCGCGGCGGCGTGCAGCCGCGCTAAGCTTCCGGGCCGCCTGGCGGTACCGTCATCCACCGGGCCTCCTGGTGGTGCATCAGACCCCTTGACACCGAATTGTTTGCGTCCATACGATCCCGGCAACTGCCCGCGCCAGTGCCGCCTGGGGCCAACGCCGAGGGGACGGACGTGAGGAAGATCGATGCTTTTGCTCACATTCTCCCGCCCTCGTATGCCCGGCGCCTGGAGTCGATCATGTCAGGCGGCGCCGTCAGCGACCGGATCCTGGGCTACCAGCCCTGGATCCACGAGGACCCCGCGCTGACCGGCCTGGACGCCCGGTGGCGGGTGATGGACTCCTTCGGCGACTACCGGCAGGTGCTGACGCTGGCGGTCCCGCCGCTTGAGGAACTGGGCGGCCCGTCGGCAGCGCTGGACCTGGCCCGCGCCGCCAATGACGAACTGGCCGGCCTGGTGCGGGCGCACCCGGACCGGTTTGCCGGATTCAGCGCCGCGCTGCCGATGAACGACATCGACGCCGCTGCCGGGGAACTCGACCGGGCGATCACCCAGCTTGGCGCGCTCGGCACCCAGCTGCACACCAACGTTGGCGGCGCGCCGCTGGATGAGCGGCGCTTCGCGCCCATCTTCGACACCGTGACCCGCCTGGATGGCGCGGTCTGGATCCACCCCACGCGCAGCCCGGCCTGGCCGGACTACCCGGCGGAGAGCCGGTCGAAGTACGGCATCTGGTGGTCGCTGGGCTGGCCGTACGAGACCTCGGCGTGCATGGCCCGGCTGGTGTACTCGGGCGTCTTCGACACCTATCCGGGGCTGCGGGTGATCACTCATCACGCGGGAGCTATGGTGCCGCACTTCGCCGGGCGGCTGGCGTCGCCGCTGGAGGATCCCGGCCGGGCGGACATCCTGGCGGGCCTGAAGCGAGACCCCATGGACTACTTCCGTGGCTTCTACGCCGACACGGCGATGTTCGGCGCGGCCCACGCGGTCCGGTGCGCGGTGGAGTTCTTCGGCGCGGATCACGTGCTGTTCGGCACGGACATGCCGCTCGGCGGCCCCACCGTGGTCGGGGACACGATCGCCGACATCGAGGCCCTCGGCCTGCCGGATGCCGACGCTGCGGCGATCTTCGGCGGCAACGCCGGGAGGGTATTGCGGATTCCGGCCTGAGGGGCACTGCCCGGTTCCCCGGCAGGCGTAATGCATGAGAAATGTCAGGGAGGAAACGATGGGAAGTCCGGAGCCGGCCTATGAGCGCCTGGGAGCCAAGGTCCTGTCGCTTCCCGACGTGATCGCCCAGTCGGTGGGGTTCATGGGCCCCGTGTTCTCCTCGGCGTTCGTGATCCCGCTGGTGGTCGGCGTGATCAGCGCGTCGGGCAAGGGCGGCGGGGTCGCCTCGCCGCTATCGGTGCTCCTCGCCGCCGTTGGTGTCTTCGCGCTGGGCTGGATCGTGTCGAACTACGCCAGGGAGATACACGCGGCCGGATCGCTGTACGACTACGTGACCCGCGGGCTCGGCGAGCGGGTCGGGACGGCGGCCGGGTGGCTCTACTACGGCGGGGTGACCGTTCTGCTCACCGGCCTGCTGCTGCTCATCGGCGGGTACCTGCAGAGCACGATCGCCTCCGAGTTCGGGGTGAACCCGCTGCCGTCGTGGCTGTGGACGCTGATCCTCATCGTGGTGATCGCCGGCATCTTGTACTTCGGGGTGCGGGTGTCCACCCGCAGCCAGCTCGTCCTGGCCCTGGTGTCGATCGTCGTTGTCACCATCTTCTTCATCAGCGTCATCGTGAAGCTGGGCTCCGCGAACAGCCTCAAGCCGTTCAACCCGTCGTCGGCGGCGGACGGCTGGTCCGGGATCTTCTTCGGCATGCTGTACGGGGTGCTGCTGTTCGTCGGGTTCGAGACCGCGGCGAACCTGGCCGAGGAGACGCCCAACCCGCGGCGGGAGATCCCGATCGCGGTAATGGCCGCGGCCGGCATCGCCACCGTCTTCTACGTCCTCGCCACCTACGTCGAGGTGGCCGGGTTCCACTACAGCCTCAAGGCGATCACCTCCGCCGCGGCGGCGCCGCTGTTCGCACTCGGGGCTCCCGCTAAGGCGGGTGGGTACGGCAGCACCTGGATCGACCGGCTGCTGGAACTCGTGGTGCTGTTCGACATGCTGGCCGTCGCGATCGGCTGCGCCGTGTCCGCCTCCCGCGGCATCTTCGCCATGGGCCGCGACCGCAGGGTCCCCGCGCCGCTGGCCATCACCTCCAAGCGGAACGGGGCACCGCTCGGCGCGGCGGCCTTCGTGATCGCGGCGGCGATCGTGACCCTGCTGATCAACCAGTTCTGGACCGGGCTGTTCGCGCTGCCGGCCACCCCGCACTACTTCGCGCTGTTCGCCTGGGGGTCCACCTTCGGCGGTTTCGCCCTGGTGGTGGTGTACCTGCTGATGTCGGTCGGCTCGCTGCGCAGCTTCGCCACGTCCTCGCGCCGGGTGTCGCTGGTCATCTCGGCGGTGATCGGCATCGTGATCACCGCGGCCGCCATCTTCGGCTCGTTCTACAAGGTGACCAGCCCGACGATCTGGGCCCCGTGGCTCGCGCTCGCGCTGCTCGTGGTCGGGTTCGCGTCCACGTTCGTGCTGCGGGCCAGGCAGTCGGCGAGTACCCAGTTGTCCGACCTGAGCGAGGGGAGCCGGGTGTGACGGTACCGGGCCCGTAGACTGCACCGACCCATGGGAGCCAGCGGAGGAGGCGGCCACGTGACCGTGCCAGACCCTGCCACCCGCAGCCCCCGGGGCCCGCTGCGCGTTGGGATCCTGGGCGCCGGGATGATCGCCACGGTCGAGCCCGGCTACCTGCCCGGCCTGCGGCGGCTGCGCGGCCGGGTGGCGGTGACCGCGATCGCCAGCCGGACCCGGGCCCGGGCGGAGCAGGTGGCGCGGGACTGGGATATCCCGGTGGTCTGCGGCGACCTCGACGAGATGCTCGCCCGCGGCGACGTCGACGCCGTGGTCAACCTGACCCCGATCGTCGCGCACCACGAGACGTCAGTGCGCATCCTGGCCGCCGGGAAGCACCTGGTCACCGAGAAGCCGCTGGCGTCCACGCTGGCGCAGGCCGACGAGCTGATCGAGGCCGCCGCCCGGGGCGGCCTGCTGATCGTCTGCGCGCCGATGGACATCCTGAAGCGGGAATGGGCGCAGGCGCGGCGGCTGATCGGTGAGGGTGCCATCGGCAAGGTGGCGTTCGCCCGGGTGCAGTCCTCCCACGGCGGGCCGGCCGCCATGGCGTGGCCCGCCGACCCGGCCTGGTTCTACGCCAAGGGGGCGGGGCCGCTCCTCGACATGGGCGTCTACGGGCTCGACCGGATCACCGCCATGCTCGGCCCGGCCCGGGCGGTGGCGGCGATGTCGGGGGTCACCGCGCCGGTACGGCGGGCCCGCGGCGGCCCGTTCGACGGCATGGAGATCCCGGTCACCGAGAACGACAACAACCTGCTCCTGCTGGACTTCGGCGGCGCCACGTTCGCCGTGGTGGACGCGAGCTTCACGGTGATGGCCACCCGGAGCCCGGAGATGGAGGTGTTCGGGCTGGGCGGCACCCTGGTGGTGAACCGGCCCGATACCGCCTACGGGCGCGGCCAGCTGCCGATCGAACTGTTCCGGGTGGATGCCGCGCCCGGCCTGCCTGGCTGGGTCACCCCGCACTCACTGGACGCCGAGACCCGGGCGGACCGGACCCAGGTGCTGGCCCGCGCGTCCCTGGTCGAGCACCTGGCCGACTGCCTGGACACCGGGACGCAGCCGCTGCCCAGCGCTGCCCGGGCCCGGCACGTCCTGGAGATCATGCTGGCCGCGCAGACCGCCGCCGCCACCGGCCGGACCGTCCCCCTCACGACCACCTTCGAGCCCTGAGGCCGCCTGTCCTCTCCCTCATTTGTCATTGGCACTCCACCCACATTCTGGGTGAACAGTGGCCACACGCACGTGTGGTAGCTGTGTGGCCGCAGTCCAAGGCGTGCGCAGCAGTGCCGTCTAACCGTGATCTCCTTTGCGGGCAGGTCGCGGGCCGTGCGTGCCGCGCCCGCGATGCTGCCCTGCTGGTTTTGCAGCTTCTGCCTCCGGGTCAAATGATTACTCAGGCGACTTTGGCCGGGAGGGCAACCGAAGGCGCTCGTGCCTGCCTCTGGCGGTTGTGATGCATCTGAGAGCAGTAAGGTCGCTGCGGTGAGTGCCAGCCGCGACGCCGAGTTCACCGAGTACGCCTCGGCCAGGTTGCCTGCGCTGCGGCGGCTGGCGGTGGTGCTCTGCCAGGACTGGCAGGCAGCTGATGACCTGGTGCAGGCCACCATCACCAAGCTCTATGTGCACTGGGACAAAGCCAGGGCAGCTGATCACATCGATGCCTACGTGAGGGCTGTCCTGGTCCACGAGTTCGTGCACGAGCGCCGATCCAGCTGGGCGAGGAGGATACGCCTGACCGGCGGGATGGCCGATCGGCCGGCCGGTGAGGTGGACCATGATGCGGTGCTGGACCTGCGGGGGGCGGTCGCCGCATTGCCACCACGGCAGCGGGCGGTCCTGGTGCTGCGTTTCTACTGCGACCTGAACGTCGACCAGTCCGCCCAGGTCCTTGATTGCTCACCGGGGACGGTGAAAAGCCAGACGGCCAAGGCCATCAGCGCACTGCGCCGGGTGCTCGCCGCCGGGCATGGCGGCCGACCAGATGTTGACCAGGGCCGCAGCGGCTACAGGGAGGTGCCTGACCATGGTTGAGTCCCAGCTGCGTGAGCTGTACAAGCAGCTGGCCAGCAGCGAACCACCACCATCGCGGGCGGATGTCGGCCGGGCCGTCAGCCGGGGCCGCAGGCGGTTTCGCGTGCGCCGGGCGGGCATCGCGAGCGCTCCGGTGGTTGCGGCAGCCGCCGTCGCCGGCGTGATACTCGCAGTAGGGGCCGCTCCCGGCATCCCGGCTCGGGTCGGCACAACACCGTCAGCGGGCAGCAGCACGCGGCCTGCTCAACCCGTACAAGCACCAAGCCGGTTCGATCCCCTCATCCCGTATGCGTCATTTGGCTGGCTGCCGGCGGGACAGGCGCTGATGTCGGGCGGCACCGGCCGGACCGAGATGTACGTGAAAGCCGGGCCGCACCCGGGCAAGGTCGTGTGGTCGCTAACCTTCTACTCCGCTGGCCGCTGCAAGCTGAGCACAGCGCAGAAGCGGATGGACTGCACCTACAGCGCCTCCGGCGGCCAGACAGCATCGATCACCGGCCGCGCGCCGGCCGTGCGCGGGCATCGCGCTTTCTGGGCAGGAGGGTCCTTGATCTGGCAGTACGCCCGCGGCGGCTGGGCATTGCTGAGCTATGGTGCCCGCCACGACGCGCTGAAAGTCGCAGCCCATGTCCGGTATGGGAAGGGCGCCGCACCGCCCATCATGTTCCCGGCCCAGCTCACGGGCGTGCCGCGCACATGGCAGGTCAGCAGCGTTGCCTACCGCCCGGACGCCGGGGTGCTGCGGGCCAGCCAGTATTCCCTCACCGCAGGCGCCATCGCGCTCGCTGCTGGCAGCGGCGAGTTCCGCCCCAACGTTCCCGACCTTGACACCGACCCCGCCACCTCGCACAGCTCCTGCCACTTCTACCCAAACGGAGTGTCCGCCCGCCAGGTGATCGCCGGGTACAAGGTGGTCGTCAATCATTGGTCCGGCCTGCAGCAACTCTGCGCTTCCCACGCCCACGGGCTGGCCGTCTTCATCGACGAAGCCGGCAGTCATCCTGCCATCGGCGTGATCGCCTTGTTCGGCCATCACCTGCGGCTACTTGGCGCAAACCCTGCAAACTGGACCAAGGTGCCGATCGGCTGATGATGATCAGCGCAGACCCGAGGGTGGGCGGGTGGGCCGCCTCACTCGGCAGGTCTGGTTCCTCGTAGCCGGGCGGGGCGGGGCTAGATGGTTCTGCTGTACGCCGGGCGGTCAGTTGCTGTGATCGCCTCGTGGCTAGCCTTCGTGGCTGAGTTTGGCCTGATGTGTTGTCACAGGCGGGTCGTCCACCCGATCGTCAGGCACCGGGCCCGGTCAGCGGGGCCAATGTTGTAGCTTTCTTCGTAACACCCTCTGTGGGGCCTGGCGGGCCAATTGCCACGATGCTCGCGGCACCAGCCGACGTGGCCGCGAACTGACCTGAATGCCTTGCCATCGCCAGGAAACTGGGTCACTGTGGACGCGCTTGCCTTGCCTGTCCGCAGCTACCCGCCGGGGGTGGGCGATGACGCAGGACGCACGGCGTTCCGCCGCGATGAAGGTGGCGGCCGCAGCCGCTGTCTGCGCGATGGCGGTGACCGGGACCGGTGTGGCGGCCGCTGCTTCGGGCGGCACCTGGGGTACCGCGCGGGAGGTGCCCGGCACCGCTGCTCTCGACCAGGGCGGGCCGGCGGAGGCCTTGTCGGTGTCGTGCGCCTCGGCGGGCAACTGCGCCGCAGCCGGGTTCTACGCCGGCAGCTCCCGTCAGCAGGCGTTCGTCGCCAGCGAGGTGAACGGCACCTGGCACGCCGCCATCGAGGTCCCCGGCACCGCCGCCCTCAACCAGGGCGGTCTAGCGACAGCCCTGTCGGTGTCGTGCGCCGTGGCGGGCAACTGCGCCGCAGCCGGGTACTACATGCCCAGCTCCCGCCGCGTGCAGGCGTTCGTCGTCAACGAGAGACCTAGCCACTGACCTGAGCCAAGCCAAGCAGGTCCGTGGTCCACTCGATTGTGAGCCGTGGATGCTGGTCAGCGAGGGCGGGGTTGGCCCATTCATTACGACACACTCTTTTGTGGTCGGAGCGCCAACCACCACATTCGCCAGGCCGCGGAACATGGGGAGTGGGCGGGGTCAGAGGTGGTAGGCGTACTCGCGGAACTCCCAGTCGGTGACGAACCGCTCGAACCGCTCGATCTCGTTCCGCTTGTAGGCCAGGAACGAGGTCACGAAGTACTCGCCGAGCACCTCGGCAAGCTCGGTGTCCGCCTCCAGGGCGTCCAGCGCGTCCCCCAGCCGCTGCGGCAGCAGCTGCGCCCGCGACGGGTCATAGCCGTAGCCTTCCAGCTTGGCGGGCGGCTCCACCTTGCCGGACAGGCCCAGGTAGACCGCGGCGCCGACGGCGGCCATGGCCAGGTGCGGGTTGGCGGTGGCATCGCCGAGCCGGATCTCCATCCGGGCGGCGGCGCCCCGCTCGGGCGGGATCCGGACCATCGCGCTGCGGTTGTCCAGGCCCCAGTCGATCAGCCACGGGGCCAGGGTGTCCGGCCCGAACCGCTTGTAGGAGTTGATCGTCGGGTTGAGCACCGCGCTCAGTGCCCGGGCGTGCGCCAGGACCCCGCCGATGGCGTGCCGCCCGGCCGCCGACAACCCGTCCGGGCCTTCCGCGTCGCCGAACACGTTCTCCCCGGACTGGTCTGCCAGCGAGAGGTGCACGTGGAACCCGGACCCGCCTTCGTTGTTGAACGGCTTGGCCATGAACGTGGCCAGCAGGCCGCGGTGCCGGGCGATCTCCTGCACCGCCGACTTGAGCCGGAATGACCGGTCGGCCGCGTCCTCCAGCGCGGAGTGACCCAGGTTGATCTCGAACTGGCCGGGGGAGAACTCGTGGTTGGCCGCGGTGACGTGCAGCCCCGCGTCCCGCAGTTGCCGCAGCATGTCAAGCAGCACGCCCTGCGGGTCGCCCTTACGGCCGACCACGTACACGTTCCCCAGGTCGTTGGCGTACCGCTGCCAGCCGCCGCCAGGGGCGGGCTCGCACAGGTAGAACTCAAGTTCCGGGCCGCAGACCAGGGTGCAGCCGAGGCTGGCGGCCCGTTCGGCGACCCGCCGGGCCACGGCGCGCGGCGACTCCGGAGCGGGCGCGCCGTCCGGGGTGCGGGCGTCGCCGAGGCACCACGCCGCCCCCTGCTCCCACGGCAGCGGGGTCAGCGTGCTCAGGTCGGGGCGGACGGTGATGTCGGGCAGCCCGTCCTCCAGGCCGCCTTGCACCGGCACCACGTCACCCATCGGCGATGTGTGGTACACCGCCCGGCAGAACGCCAGCCCGTGGCTGACCGCCGTGCCAAGCTCGCCGAGCAGCACGTCCCGGCCCCGGTCCACGCCGATCAGGTCCGGATAGGACACCCGGACGACATCGATCCCCTGGCCGGCCAGCCGCTCGGAGACGGCGGCGACGTCGGCGTCGGTCGGGTCCGGCATGGTGTCCTCCCTACGGGCCGCGGCAGCGCGAGGCGTCCAGGTCCGAGCCTGGCGGGAATGAATCCCTGCGTCTAGCATCCATGATCGTACGGATACAAACGACCTCGGAGCACCTATGAGCGATCTGGCTGGGTTTTTCTACCCGAGGACCGCGACCGGGCGGTCGTCGCTGCTGCCCGAGCCGCCCTGGCACTACTCCGGTGACCTGCTCACCGTCGAGTACCGCACCGACCCGGCCCGGGTGGCCGAACTGCTGCCCGCGCCGCTGGAGCCCGCGCCGCAGGACCCCGGTGCCGTGGCGCTGATCTGGGCCGACTGGCAGTCCTGCGGTGAGTCCGGCGAGGAGCTGCTGGACCCGGTCCGGGCGCAGTACCGGGAGTGCTTCGCCGTGGTGCGGTGCAGCTTCGCCGGGCGGCTGTACTCGCGCTGCGTCTACATCTGGGTGGACGCCGACTTCGCCCTGGTGCGCGGCCTGCACCAGGGGTATCCCAAGAAACTCGGGTCGATCCACCAGACCAGGCCGCACCCGTTCGGCCGCGCCGCGCCGCGGATCGCGCCGGGCGGCCGGTTCGCCGGCACGCTGGCCGCCGCTGACCGCCGGCTCGCCCAGGCGGTGCTGACCCTGCGCGAGCCGTCGCCCGGCAACGGTTTCGTCAACGCCCATCCGATGGCTCACCATCGCTGGATGCCCTCGATCGAGAAGGGGGCACCTGACGCCTTGGACGAGCTGGTCGCCTCGGGCAGCGCCAGCGTCGAGGCCGGCCCGGCCTGGCGCGGCGACGCCGCGCTGGAGTTGTTCTCCTCGCCCACCGAGGAACTGGCCGCTCTGGAGGTCCGCGAGATCATCGCCGGCTACTACCGCCAGGTGGGCGTCACCTGGGACGGTGGCCGCCTGCTCGCCGAGCGCGGGGTGCCGGTCCCGCCGCCTGCCCGCTGACCGCCCGGTCCTGGGAGCGCCGGCCCGCCTGACCGCCGGTGCCCGGCCCCCCGGGCCGCACCGGCCTGCCCCTTGACCGCCTGCGGCCGGTGCACGGTATTTTAGGGCAAGTATTTTGGGTCCAAACGACCTTCGGGTGGTGGTCTGCTTGCCCACGAGCACGGCGCACGTGGCTGGCGTCGCGCCGGGCTGTCCGGCATCGGCCGCGAGGGCGGCACCTGGAGCTTCGACTTCTACAGCGACGTCAAGAACACCGTCTACGCAGGACAGGGATGGAGCAGCCATGGGTGAGGTTGCCGGGGCGGGATTGCTGGCTCATGTCCCCACGATCATGCTGCCGTACTCCGAGCGCCTCGAACTGAACGAGGGCAAGGAGATCAGCCTGGTCCCGGGCCTGGAACGGCTCCGCGCGGAGGTCTTCGAGGCGCTGGACTACGACACGGTCGTGGTGCTCGACTCGCACTGGCACACCACCGTGGAGTTCGTCGTGGCCGCCCAGGCGATGCGGGCGGGGCTTTTCACGTCCGACGAACTGCCGCGCGGCATGTCCCGGATCCCCTACGACTGGCCGGGTGACCCGGAACTCGCGCACGCCATCGCCGGCCAGGCTGACCGGTACGGAACCTGGATCACCGCCATCGATGACCCGTGCCTGCCCACCCACTACGCCACCGTCAACCTGTGGCACTACCTCGGCCGCGGGCTCGGCAAGCGGTGGGTCTCGGTCAGCACGGCGCAGACCGGCGACACCGAGGACTTCCTGCGGGCGGGGCGGGCGCTCGGCGCGGCCATCGGCCGGACGGGGCGCACGGTCCTGCTCCTGGCCTCGGGTGCGATGTCGCACACGTTCTGGTCGCTGCGGGAACTGCGCGCGCACGAGGCCAGCGACACGGTGCACATCAGGACCGCCGGGGCCCGCGCGGCGGACCTGGAGCGGATCGGGTGGCTGCAGGCCGGGGACCACGCCCGGGTGATCGCCACGATGCCGGAGTTCCTGAAGGTGCGCCCCGAGGCCAGGTTCGGGCACTACCTGATGATGGTGGCGGCGCTCGGGGAAGGGGCGGTGACCGCCCCCGCGCGTGCGTATAGCGATTATGAGAATTCGGTGGGCACGGGCCAGATCCACCTCTGGTTCGACCGGCCACCGGGAGGCTGGTCTCATGGCTGAATTCCGCAGGATCCTGCTGGACGGCGCCGTCGTGCAGGTGCGCCGCGAGGGGAATGACCTGGTCGCCGGGGACGGGCGCCAGGTGGCGGCCGCCGAGGCCGTGCACCTGCCCCCGGTGCTGCCCACCAAGATCATCGCGGTGCACCTGAACCACCACAGCCGGGTGGCCGAATTCGGCGCCACGCTGCCGCCCGCCCCGACCTACTTCCACAAGCCGGTCTCCGCCCTGGCCGGCCACGATGGCGCCGTGGTACGCCCGGCGAACTGCAAGTACCTCAACTACGAGGGCGAGGTGGCCATCGTGATCGGGCGCACCTGCCGTGGCGTGCCGGCCGCGCGCGCGGCGGACTACATCGCCGGGTACACGATCGGCAACGACTTCGGCCTGCACGACTTCCGCGACACCGACGCCGGGTCGATGCTGCGGGTCAAGGGCTCGGACACGATGGCGCCGCTCGGGCCTGGGCTGGTCACCGGCTGGGACTTCCGTGACAAGCGGCTGCGCACCTACGTCAACGGCACGCTGGCGCAGGACGGGTCCACCGACGAGATGCAGTGGGACATGCACTACCTGGTCGCCGACATCGCCCGGACCATCACGCTGTACCCGGGGGACGTGCTGCTGTCCGGCACCCCGGCAGGCTCCCGCCCGGTGCAGCCGGGGGACGTCGTCGAGGTCGACGTGGAGGGGCTGGGCCGGCTGCGCAACCACGTCGTGGCCGGGCCGCTGCCGGTACCCGGCGACCTGGGCGCGCAGCCGGCGGAAAGCGAGGAGGTCCGGTCCACGGCACTCGGCGGGGACTGGGAACTCCGCGGCGTCCGCCCGCCAAAGCGTTAGCCCGGGGGAGCGACCCCCCGGAACCCCCCGCTGGCCCAGTCGGCCGGGCTCTAGAGAGGACTGCTGATGCCTAGTCCGAAGATGTGCCTGGTTCTCAGCGAGAACTGGACCATGACCTGCGGCCGTGACCTGCCGCGCCTGGTGCGCTGGGCCCGCGAAGCCGAGGACGCGGGGTTCGACTCGGTGATGCTCAGCGAGCACATCGTGCTGGGTCCGGCCGCGAACGAAAACGGGCTGATGGCCAACCCCCGCGAGTACGCCCTGCCGGGCAACCAGGACCCTGCCACGCCATGGCCAAGCTCGCTGGTGCTCCTTTCCGCGATCGCGGCCGTGACGACGCGGGTCCGGCTCGTCGCCAGCGCGGTGATCGCACCGTTGCGGCACCCGTTGCTGCTTGCCCGCGAACTGGGCTCGCTCGACCTGCTCAGCGGGGGGCGGCTGGTCGTGCAGCCCACGGTGTCCTGGCTGCAGGAGGAGTACGCGGCGCTCGGCGTTCCGTTCCGCCGCCGCGGCGACCTGCTGGATGAACATCTGGCGGCCTGGCAGGTGCTGTGGCGGGACACCCCGGCCTCGTTCGCGGGCGAGCACTACCGTTTCCGGGACGTCTACCTCGAGCCGAAGGCGTTCCGGCCCGAGGGCCCGCGGTTGTGGCTGGGCGGCGCGGGCCTGCACCGGCGGATGCTGGAGCGGATCGTGGCCTACGGCGACGGGTTCAACCCGCTGGGCCGCCCCGCGCCGGAGGAGATGGCACGGCTTCGCGCCGCGATGCGCGCCGCGGGCCGCGACATGCGCGGCCTGGAACTGGTCGGCGGGACCCGGGCCTCCTTCGGCGGCCCGGACACCGTGGCCGATCTCGGCCAGGCCCTGGCGGTGATACCGCCGCAGGCGGAGGCCGGGTTCACCACCTTCTGCATCAAGCCCTCGCAGTTCACCGACGACCCGGCGGGGGTCGGGCCGCTCTGCCGCGAGATCATCCGCCGGGTGGACGGGATGCTGCCCTGACGGCCCCTCCGCGCTGCCGATCTCAGCGGCCCGCGGGCGCGAATAACCGCTGCCCGGCGGCTGCCCGGAGCCGTTCCCTGGCCCGCGCCCAGGCGGCGTCGATGGCTGGCAGCCGGGCCAGCCGCAGCGGGTGGTCCACGGGCAGCGTGAGGTGGATGCGGCGCTCCCTGGACAGCACGACGGCCAGGTTGACCAGGTAGGCCTCCTCGAAACCGGTCCGGCGGGCCGTGTCCTCGAGGAAGGCAGCGGCGCCGGGCGTGCCGCCCAGCAGCACGCTGAGCATCGCCAGGTCGAACCCGGGCAGGAACAGGCCGGTGAACTCCCAGTCGAGCAGCGCCCACTCGCCGCTGGGCAGCCGGACCATGTTGCCGGGCAGCGGGTCGCCGTGGTTGAGCTGCCGGCACTGCCCGCACCTGGCGAGCAGCCGCTCCAGCGCCTGCCGGTCATCCTCGGTGAAGTACCCGGCGGCGTGGTAGCGGGCGATCCGCTTGTGGTAGGCGAACACCGGCCGGAACCCGTCGGGCAGCGGCTGCCAGTCGTGCAACCGGCCGACCAGCCTGACCGCCGCGAGGACCTCGGGCCCGGTGAGGAGCTGCGGGTAGCGGCCGCGGCCCAGCGTGGTGCCCTCCAGTCGTTCCATCACGACGATGCGGTGCCCGTCGGTGTGCACCAGCCGGGGCACGCGCACCGGCGGCGGATGCTCGGCGAAGATCTGGTACACGCCGATCTCGTGACGCTGCCGGTGCCGCCAGCCCGGATCGCCGTCGGCCAGCACCTTGATGATCACCGGCTGGTCGCCTGCGTGCCCGGCGGCCACCAGCGACTTGCCGTCGTGGCACAGCATCTCCTCGACCCGCAGCCCGGGGAACTGGGCGGCCAGCGCGGCCAGCCTGGGCGGAACCCGCCGGCCGGGAGATCCTCCCGGGTCCAGATTCACTGGCTTGTCCACGGTCGGTGTTAACAGCGTCATGGTCCCTCCCACGCGCGCGGTCCAGCCACCGGCATAGCTCTGGGCTCAGGCATTGCGGGCTCCTGCGTATTCGGCCGGGTGATGAGTTCACTCCTCCCACCGGACATCCGACCAGTCGCAGGGCCCCGAGCTCCCAGCCAGGCGTCGCACGCGCAGGTCAGCCGCGGCGTCAGCCAGGCCGGGAGCTCACTGAGATTAGAAGCAGTCCGGTAGCGATACTCGTGATGTTTGACCAACCTGCGCCGTCTGTAAAGGGACTGGGGGCGTTGCTGTCCGAAGGATGCAGGTCTTTGCCCGGACCGTACCGGGGCTAGAAGGGGCCATTTACCCGGGCCCGCGAGAAGATGGACTGGACCGCGGCGGGTCAGTTCGCGGGAATCGCATCGATGGACGGAGCAAGGCCGGTGAGTGAGCCGCGGGTGACGCGGGCGCGGTCACCCCTGGAAGGATGGTGCCCGTGACGGGCGTGTACCTGGAGACGGGCACCAAGCGGGTGTTTGCCTGCGCGGTGGACTGGCCGGGCTGGTGCCGGGCCGGCCGTGGGGAGGAGCAGGCGCTCGCGGCGCTGGCGACCGCGGTCTCCCGGTACGCGGTGGTGCCTGCCCTGGCCGGCCTTGCCTTCGACCCGGTCAGCGAGGTGGACTGCATCGAGATCGCCGAACGGGTGACCGGCACGTCGGCGACCGACTTCGGTGCCCTGGACGTCGCGCCCGCGCTGGACGGCGAGCCCGGCACGGCGCAGCAAGCCGAACGGCTGGCCACGCTCGTCGAAACCGCATGGGACTACTTCGAGCAGACCGCCGCCGCGGCGCCGCCGGTCCTGCGCAAGGGCCCGCGCGGCGGCGGCCGGGACCGCGACCAGATCATCGAGCACGTGCGCGAGACCGAGGTGCTGCACGCCAGGATGCTCGGGCTCGCCGAACGGCCCTTCCCGCCGGGCGACCTCGCGGCGCTGGCCCGGATCCGCGCCGGGATCCTCGCGGAGATACGGGCCAGCGCCGCGGCCCGCCCGCCCGGGGATCTGGGCCGCGCCCGGCGCCCGGCCAGGTTCGTCGCCCGCCGCGCCGCCTGGCACGCTCTCGACCACGCCTGGGAGATCCAGGACAAGGCCCCCGCGGCGGAGTCGCAGGGGCCGTAGGCCAGCGGGGGGTTCCGGGGGTCGTCCCCCCGGGCTGGCAGGACAAGGCCCCGCGGCGGAGTCGCAGGGGCCGTAGGCCAGCGGGGGTTCCGGGGGGCCGTCCCCCAGGCTGGCAGCTCACGCAGGAACCATAGAAAGGACTGAGGGACATGGCCTTCAGCGGGTGGGGCGACGAGGCGCTGGAGTTCTACGAGGGCCTGGAGGCCGACAACACCAAGACGTACTGGACCAGGAGCAAAGCGCTCTACGACCAGAAGGTCCTTGGCCCGATGACGGAGTTGCTCGACGAGCTAGAGCCGGAGTTCGGCGAGCCGAAGATCTTCCGCCCCTACCGCGACGTCCGGTTCAGCAAGGACAAGACCCCTTACAAGACGCACCTGGGCGCCATGCTCGGCGGTGGTTACATCCAGCTCTCGGCCCGGGGCCTCGCGGCTGGCGACGGCATGTACGGCATGGCCTCCGACCAGGTCGGCAGGTACCGCGAGGCGGTGGCGGCCGACCGGACCGGCGGCGAGCTCGAGCAGGTGATCGCCGTGATCGAGAAGCAGGACATCGAGGTGCACGGCCGCGATGTGCTGAAGACCGTGCCCCGCGGTTACCCGGCCGATCACCCGCGGGCCGGGCTGCTGCGTTACAAGGGCATCGTCGCCTGGCGGGAATGGCCGCCGGAGCCCTGGCTGGAAACCGCGGAAGCCAGGGACCGCATCGCCGGTTTCCTGCGCGCGGCCCGGCCGCTGGCCCACTGGCTGGACGCGAACGTTGGCCCGTCCACCATGGACCGCCCCGCCCGGTAGCTCCGCCAGCGCCCGCCGTGCCCGCCTCCCCAGGGGCCGGCGATGAGGTCATATCGTGCCGGTCTCCACTGCCCGGGCGATCCACGGGATCACCTCGTCGAGCATCTGGTCCAGCGAGGTCGCCGCCTCGAAGCCGAGCACCCGCTTGGCCTTGTCCGTGGACGGCACCCGGCGCTGCACGTCGTGCGCGAACGGCTCGTCGTGGACGAGGCGCAGCGGGACGCCGGGGCCCTTGATCTTCCGCCAGACGAGCCCGGCGAGCTGGAGCACCGTGGTGCTCTCACTGGTGGAGAGGTTGAAATCCTCGCCCAGTGCGTCCGGGTGCTCCATCGCGGTCACGATCCCGGCCGCCAGGTCGCCGCCGTAGGTGTAGTGCCGCACCTGCTCACCGGACCCCAGGATGTGCAGCGGATCCTGCCCCTTGAGCACCTTCTGCACCAGGTCAGGGACCACGTGACTCATTGCCAGCCGGATGTTCCCCGACATGATCTGCTCATCACCCAGCGCCCTGCTCTCGCCGATCCCCACGCAGTTGAACGGCCGGACGATGGTGAACGGCAGCCGGTACTGGTCCCACGCCGCCTGGGCGAAATACTCGACGGCCAGCTTCTGGAAGCCGTAGGAGGACAGCGGCGGCGGGATCTCCCGCTGCTGGCCCTCATGGGACGGCCACTGGTCGGCGCTTTCGAACACCATGGACGAGGACAGGTAGGTGACCTTGCGCAGGCGGCCCTCGGCGCGGGCCTTGATGGCCGCGTCACAGGAGGCCGCGATGATCCGTTCGTTGGTGGCCAGCAGGTCGTAGGCGTAGGCGTGGAAGTAGGAGATGCCGCCGATCATCGCCGCGCCCGCGATGAAATGGTCACAGTCGGCCAGCAGCCCGGTCAGCAGCGCGACGTCCCTGGCGTCGCCCTCGACCAGCCGGTAGCGGGGGTGGCCGTCGTAGGACTTGGCCACCTTGCCGTACTTGGAAAAGTTGTCCAGGCCCACGACCTCGTAACCGCGGTCGAGCAGTTCTGCGACGACATACCCGCCGATGAACCCGGCCGAGCCGCTGACCAGAACCTTCTCCATCATCTCCCTTTCTCCGCTGCCCGGGCCCTGATCTGCTCGGGGGTCAGGCGGCCGCCGAAGGCGAACGCGTACCAGCGCATGTACTTGGGAATCCACTCGGCGACCTTGAAGTTGGACACGCCGGCCGGCCGGTCCAGCCAGATCGTCGGGATCTCGGCCACCGGCAGGCGCAGGCGCTTCGCCTTGGCGGTCAGCTCGATGCCGATCTCGAAGCCGTCGCGCGAGTCGATGCCGACCTCGCGGACGAAGCTCGTCGAGTACGCCTTGAACGAGTTGGTCGCATCCCGCGTGCCCAGCCGGGCGAACAGCCGCAGCGAACGGCCCGCGGCCCGCGACATCATGCCCTTGACCAGCGGGCCGCCGACCTGCTGGCCGCCGGCCATGTAGCGGGACGCCGCGGCCACCGCCACGCCGCGCTCGACCAGCCTGGCCAGGTCGTCGATCTGCCTGGAGTCGTCGCAGCCATCGGCCATCGTGACCACCGCGACCTTCGCCGCGGCGGCCCTCATGCCAAAGCGGATGGCGTTCGCGGGGCCGCGCCCGTAGGTGTTGACCAGGCACCGCAGCCTCGGCTCGGCCTGGGCGTAGTCGCGGACCACGGTGACGGTGGGGTCGTTCTCGTCGTCGACGACGACCAGCACCTCACAGGACAGGCGGACCGACTCGAACAGCCGGTCCAGGACGGGGACGATGTGCTTGCCCTCGTTGTATGCCGGGATGATGATCGAAATGCGTGGCTCAGCCATGGTCACACAACGACCCCCTTCCCGAGCACGTTCCAGACATCGGCGACCGGCTTGCCGGTCTCCAGGGCGGCGTACTCGGGATGCGGCGCCGCGATGATGAGCAGGTCCGCCTGGGCCAGCACCTCGGCCAGCGGCGTCAGGTCCGGGTCGGTGGTGACGCAGGGGTCGGTGCAGAGCACCCGGTCCGCCTTGAACGCCAGCAGGCGCTTGAGCTTGTAGGCCAGGCTGGACCGGACGTCGTCGGACCCGCCCTTGAACGCCATCCCCAGAATTCCCACGGTCATCGAACTCAGGTCGAACCGCTGCTCGAGGCGGGCCACCAGGTAAAGCGGCAGTCCTTCGTTAATGGCCATCGCGGTGTGGCCGAGCGCAAAATTGTTGTTGTTGAACGCCGCGAGCTGCATTGTGTCCTTGAATAGGCACGGGCCGGCCGCGAATCCTGCGCCGGGCATGTCCGCGGCCCGCGGATAATCCAGGGCCAGCCCTTGGCGTATGCGCTCGAAATCCAGGCCGCGATCGTTGGCCATCATGTAGAGCTGGTTCGCGGTGGCGAATTTGATGTACCGCCAGACATTGGTGAACAGCTTCGCCAGCTCGGCTTCCTCTGGCGTCATCGGCACCAGTGTCGGCGTCAGCCTGCGGAACAGGTCGCTGGCCCGGGCCTGGCCCCGCGAGGTGCGGCTTGACACGATCTGCGGAAGCTCGAACAGTTCGGTCATCGCCTCGCCCTCGGCGATGCGCTCCGGGCAGAACGCCACGTCGATGTCCGCGCCGAGGCCGGCGACCATCTTCTCGACCCGGGCCGTCACGCCCGGGTACACGGTGCTGCGCAGGATGAGGATCTGGCCGGCCGCGAAGTAGGCGGCGCAGCTTTGCAGGGCGTTCGGGATGGCCGACTGGTCAGGCTCGAGGTTCTCGCCCACCGGCGTGCCGATCACCACGATCACGTGCTCGCCGGTGCTGACGATCGCGGGGTCGGCCGAGGCTTGCAGCGTGCCCGCCGCGATCGCTCGCTCCAGCGGCGCCTGCGCCCCGCGCTCGGCAAACGGCATCCTGGCGGAGTTCACGCACGCGACCGCGGGCTCGCTGAGATCGAAGATGCCCACCCGCAGGCCAAGGGAGGCGAAGGCGATGGCCAGCGGCAGGCCCACGTGACCGCAGCCGCCGATGACGACGACGTCGCGGGCGAAGGGAGCGGGGCTGGATGTTTCGGCCACCGGGCCTCCTGAAGGTTGATAGCGAATTTGGCGGATATTTCCCCCCGGCCGCCCAAATGGGCCAGCCGCCAGCAAGCCCGAATGCATCCTAGCAACGACCGGCTACATCACCGTGCAGGAAGTATGGCCTGGTGAAGCCGGTGCGGCGGGTTGATACCGGCTCTCGATTATTCTGCGGTGACAGTATTAACAATTCTTTGGCTAAGGATGACTGATCGTACCGGAGGTGGGCAAACGGTGCGGGCGGTTCGCGGAGGCGGGGCGGCGGGCGTGCGGGCTGGGTGGGTGCGCAGAGGTGGGGCGGACAGGGTGCGGTTAGCCGACTTGGCGGTCGCGGCCGGCCCAGAAGGCTCGCGGAGCTTGAACTTCTGGAGCTTGCCGGTGGCGGTGCGCGGCAGTTCGGTGACGAACTCGACCCGCTTGGGGCACTTGAAGCCCGCCAGGGTCCCGCGGCAGTGCGTGATCAGGTCCTCCGCGGTCAGGCCGGAGCCGTCGGTGACCACCAGCGCGGTGACCAGCTCGCCCCATTTCTCGTCGGGGATCCCGATGACCGCGGCCTCGCGCACCGCTGGATGTGCCATCAGCCGGTCCTCCACCTCGATCGACGACACGTTCTCGCCGCCGGAAATGATCACGTCCTTCTTCCGGTCGGTGATCACCAGGTAGCCGTCGCCGTCGAGGTAGCCGCCGTCGCCGGTGCTGAACCGGTGGCCACCGGTGACCTTGGCGGTCTCCTCCGGCTGGCTCCAGTAGCCGTCCAGGTTGTGGTTGGTGGCGCTGAGCACCTCGCCGTCGGGGCTGATCGCCACGCGCACGCCGAGTGCGGGCACCCCGGCGCGCATCAGCTTGCGGGCCTGCTCGGCCGGTTCCAGCTTGTCCCACTCGGCGCGCGTGCGGTTCACCGTGACCAGCGGCGAGGTCTCGGTCAGGCCGTAGATCTGGATGAACTCCCAGCCCATTTCGGTCAGCACGCGCTCGATCGTGCGCGAGGGCGGCGGGGCGCCCGCCACGACGATCCGGGTCCTGTCGCTGCCCGGCACCGGCCCGTCCCACCGGGCGGCGGCATCCAGGGTGGCGTTCACCACGGCCGGCGCCCCGCACAGCAGGGTGACCCCGTGGCGGTCCACCCGGTGCAGGATCTCCGCCCCGTCGACCTGGCGCAGCACAATGTGCCTGCCGCCGACCCCGGTGACCCCGTACGGCATGCCCCAGCCGTTGACGTGGAACATCGGCAGCGTGTGCAGCAGCACATCACGGTCGCTGATCGTGGTGTGCAGGCCGAAGACGGTGGCGTTGAGCCACAGGCAGCGGTGGGTGAGCTGCACTCCCTTGGGCCGTGCGGTGGTGCCGGAGGTGTAGTTGATCGTCGCGGTGGCGTTCTCGTCCGGCTCGGCCCACTCGCGGGGCCCGGCCCCGCGCGCATACAGCGCGTCGTCGTCGCCCAGCACGAACTTGTGCGGGACGTCGAGGCCGGGCAGGACGTCGCGCAGCGCTGGGTCGGCGAACACGGCCGAGGCGCCGCTGTGCCTGATGATGTAGTCGATCTCGGCCTTGGCCAGCCGGAAGTTGACCGGCACCAGTACCCGGCCCCACCCCGAGACGCCGAAGAACGACGTGAGCAGCCGGGCGGAGTTCTGCGAGACGATCGCGACGCGGCCGCCGGGGGGCACGCCGAGCTGGTCCAGCCGGGCCGCCTGCGCCCGCGCCAGGGCCGCCATCTCGCGGTAGGTGATCTCACCCAGGCTGGGAGCCGGCTGATCGGGCTCATCGACGATGGCGACCCGGTCCGGGTAGACCTGCTCGGCCCGGTCGAGGAAGTCGCGGACTATCAGCGGATACAGCACCTGGCACCTCCGGACGCGCAGATCAGGGCGCAGCCCCTCCTGGCACCAGGGTGCCACGGATCGGTGCGTGCCCGGTCGCGGCGGCTGCGGGTCAGGCTCCGAGAGCGTCCAGGACCTGCTGGCCGTACCTGGCCAGCTTGGTCTCCCCGATGCCGCTTACCTTGCCCAGTTCGGCCAGCGACGCCGGCGACGTCATCGCGACCTCCCTGAGGGTCGAGTCATGGAAGATCACATACGCGGGGACGCCCTGCTCCTTCGCCGTGGCGGCGCGCCAGCCCCGGAGCCGCTCGAAGGCCGCGGCGGCGTCGGCGGGAAGGCTGGCGGCGGGCTCGGCCGCCTTGCGCGACCGGGCCGCCTTGGGCGCACGCTCGGGCTCACGGCGCAGCATGACCGGCCGCTGCTTGCGGAGCACCTGCGCGCTGGCGTCGGTGAGCACCAGGGTGCCGTAGTCACCCTCCACCGCCAGCAGGCCCTGGGCGAGCAACTGCCGGGCGATGCCGCGCCACTCGGTATCGCGCAGGTCGGTGCCGATGCCGAACACGGTCAAGGTGTCATGGCCATGCTGGACGACCTTGGGCGTCTGCTTGCCGAGCAGGATGTCGATGACATGTCCCGCACCGAACCGCTGGCGGCGTTCGCTGCGCAGCCGGTACACCGCGGACAGCAGCTTCTGCGCGGCGACCGTGCCGTCCCACGCCTCCGGCGGTATCAGGCACGTGTCGCAGTTGCCGCAGGGCTCGCACTGCTCGCCGAAGTACCCGAGCATTTGCACGCGGCGGCAGCCGACCGTCTCACACAGCGCCAGCATGGCGTCCAGGTGCATGCTCTGGCGGCGGCGGTGGGCCTCGTCGCCAGCGGAGGAGTCGATCAGCTTCCGCTGCTGGACCACGTCCTGCAGGCCGTAGCTCAGCCAGGCGGTGGACCGCAGGCCGTCCCGGCCCGCCCGGCCGGTTTCCTGGTAGTAGCCCTCGACCGACTTGGGCAGGTCGAGGTGCGCGACGAAGCGCACGTCCGGCTTGTCGATGCCCATGCCGAAGGCGATCGTGGCGACCATGATGACGCCGTCCTCGCGGAGGAAGCGTGCCTGGTTCTCGCCGCGCGTGCGGGAGTCGAGCCCGGCATGGTAGGGGAGAGCCACGTGCCCGTTGCCGGCGAGGAACTCGGCAGTCTGATCCACCGAGGCGCGGGCCAGGCAGTAGACGATGCCCGAGTGCCCGGCGTGCTCGGTGCGCAGCAGTTCGAGCAACTGCCGCCTGGGCTCGTTCTTCGGGGCGATCCGGTACTGGATGTTCGGCCGGTCGAAGCTCGCCACGAACTGGCGGGCCTGGGTCAGGTGCAGCCGGGACACGATCTCGGCGCGGGTGGCCTGGGTCGCGGTGGCGGTCAGCGCGACGAGCGGCACCCCGGGGAACCGCTCGCGCAGCACGGCCAGGCCGAGGTAGTCGGGGCGGAAATCGTGCCCCCACTGGGACACGCAGTGCGCCTCGTCGATGGCGAACAGCGAGATCCGGCCACGCTCGAGCAGCCGCAGCGCCGGCTCTGTGCACAGCCGCTCCGGCGCCACGTACAGCAGGTCAAGCTCACCGGAGACAAAGGCGTCCTCGACCAGGCGGCGGGCGCCGATGTCCTGGGTGGAGTTGAGAAATCCGGCCCGCACACCGACGCCGCGCAGCGCGTCCACCTGATCCTGCATGAGCGCGATCAGGGGGGAGACCACCACCCCGGTCCCCTCCCTGACCAGGGCCGGGATCTGGTAGCACAGCGACTTGCCGCCGCCGGTCGGCATCAGCACGAGTGCGTCCTGGCCGCCGATCAGGTGATCGATGATCTCCTGCTGGCTGCCCCGGAACGTGTCGTAACCGAAAACCCGGCGCAGCACCTCCGCGGGGTCGCTCAGGCGGGAACCGGCGCCGGGGGAGGCCACCTGAGTCACTCTACGAGTATCCAGGGACGAGATGAGGGCCGTCGCGCCTGCCCGGCGGGATCACCACAGGTCGCCGCCGGTGAGCACGTAGATGAACGGCACGAGCGGAATCAGCACGAACAGGGCCCAGGCCAGCTTCGCGCCCCGGGAGATGTCGGTCCGGGACAGCAGGTCGATCCAGATGAGGATGACCGCGAGGGGATGGAGGAAGCAGAGGAGCAGTTCGACGACCTTCTTCATGTCCCGAATCTAAAGGATGCAGGAATAGCCTGGTCCCTCCGACGCCACTGGAAAGCGCTGATGCCCACCGACGTGCTGAACCTGCGGGCCCTGAACCGGGCCCTGCTCGCCAGGCAGATGCTGCTCAAGCCGTCCCCGCTGCCCGAGGGCCCGGGCCGGGCCGGTGCCGTGATCGGGATGGTCGAGCACCTGGCCGGCCTGCAGGCGCAGGCGCCGTTCCCGCCGTACTTCGGGCTGTGGTCGCGGCTGGCCGGGTTCCAGCCCAGTGACCTTGCCGACCTGCTGGTGAGCCGGCAGGTGGTCCGGATCGCCCTGATGCGCTCGACGATCCATCTCGTCTCCGCCCGCGACTGCCTGACGTTCCGCCCGCTGATCCAGCCGGTACTGGACCGTTCGCTGCCTGCCATCTTCGGCAAGCAATTCGCCGGCCTGGACACCGGCGCCCTGGCCGAGGCGGGCCGGGCGCTCGTGGACTCCGAGCCAAGGACGTTCGGCGAACTCGGCGGGCTGCTCGCGCCGGACTGGCCCGGCCACCCGCCCGTCGCGCTCGCCCAGGGCGTCCGCACGCTGGTGCCGCTCGTCCAGGTGCCGCCCCGTGCCGTCTGGGGCGCCTCGGGGCAGTCCAGGCACACCTCGGCGGAGGCCTGGCTGGGATCCCCCCTGGATGCCAGCCCGGCACCCGAGGTCCTCATCGCGCGCTACCTCGGCGCTTTCGGCCCGGCCACCGTCGCCGACGTGCAGGCCTGGTCGGGGCTCACCCGGCTGGCCGAGGTGGCAGACCGGATGCGTCCCGGCCTGCGCACCTTCCGCGACGAGCGGGGCAGGGAACTGTTCGACCTGCCGGATGCGCCGCGGCCCGCCCCTGGCACCCCGGCGCCGGTGCGCCTGGTCGCCGAGTTCGACAACCTCGTCCTGTCCCACGCCGACCGCACCCGCGTGATCAGTCCCGGCCACCGGCAGCGCCTGAACACCCGCAACGGCATCTTCCCCGGGACGGTGCTCGTGGACGGATTCGTCGCCGGGATGTGGCGGATCACCCGGGCCCGCGGCGCGGCGACGCTGACGGTCGAACTGTTCGGCCCGGTGTCCCCGGCCGACCGGGACGCCATCCTCGCTGAGGCGGAGCGGCTACTCGGGTTCGCTGCGGCCGCCGACGACCACGAGATCATCATGCCAGGCAGGCTCCCCGCGCCGGGCGCCTAGACCCGGGGCCCCGCCGCCGGCCAGGCCCGCGCCGCCGCGAGCGCCGGCCGTTAATAACAACGGAACATCGCTGTCCGGAACCGTCCGTCCTGTCATGGTTTAGCTGTGACCGCCGCGGCCGCAGGTACGCGTGCTCCGGCGCGGCAGGAAGGAGCCCGATGCCAGGTCAGGACCGGGAGGTCGTGGTGGGCCTCGACAACGGCGGGACGGCCATCAACGCGACCGTGCTCGACCGCGGCGGGCGGTTCCTGGTGGACCGGCTGGTGGAGACGCCCAGCCGGGTCGGGGAAGGCCCGGCGGTGGCCATCGAGGCGCTCAGCGACGCGCTGACCGGTGTGCTCAGGCTGACCGGCGTCGCGCGGGAGGCGGTACGGGCGGTGGGCCTGGACACCCCGGGCCCGGCCAGCGCCGACGGCGTGATCTCGACCCGCGGGGCGGTGAACTTCGCCGATCCGGCCTGGCGCGGCTTCGACGTCCGTGGCGCACTGGAAACCAAGCTCGGCCTGCCGGTGATCTACAACAACGACGCGAACGCCGCCTCCCTGTACGCCCACCACGTTCACTTCGGGCCGGAGGCCGCCCGGCGGTCGTCGGTGGCACTGATCGTGGGGACGGGGCTCGGCGGCGGCGTGGTCGAGAGCGGGCGAGTGGTGCGGGGGGCGGCCGGGATGGCCGGCGAGTTCGGGCACATGCAGATCCCGATGGACGGGCTGCTGGCGCCGGGGCAGCCGACGCCGGTGTGCAACTGCGGGCTGGCCGCGGACGGGGAGAGCGTCGCATCGCTGACCGGCATCGAGCGCAACCTGCTGCCCTACTGGCTGACCCGCTTCCCCGGCCACCAGTTGCACGCGGTGGACTCGGCCAGGCAGGCGGCGATCCAGGTACGCGGCCACGCCGCCGCCGACGACCCGATGGCCCTGGAGATCTTCCGGCAGCAGGCGATCGCGCTCGGCCGGCTGTTCACGATCGCGGCGAACTTCACCGATCCGGACGCCTACTTCCTCGGCGGCGGCGTGGTCGAGACCACGCCGGACTTCTGCGACTGGTTCCTGGCCACCGTCAGCGAGAACACCGACCTGCGCGCCGAGCAGCGTCCGCTGGTGACCTTCGCGCTGGTACCGGACCTGGACATGGCGGGCGCCCGCGGTGCCGCGCTGGCCGGCGCTGGCGCACTCGGCTGGCCGCCCCCCGAGCTGCCCAGGTCGTAGCACTACGCTGCTCAGCCATAGCGCCGACCGGTCGTGGCCGCGGGTCAGCTCACCCGAACCGGTCGAGCCACAAGACCGCGCGCCACGATAGCGTGTGATGCCAGCCGGCCTTGATCACCAACGGGGAGAGAAGCATGCGACTGAGCGCGCGCAACCAGATCCCAGCCCACGTCACCGGCATCACCGCCGGTGAGGCGGTAGCCAATGTCGAACTCGACGCCAACGGGGTGCGCCTGGTGGCCTCCATCACCGTCGAGGCGGTCCGCGATCTCGGCCTCACCGAGGGCAGCCAGGTCATCGCGGTGATCAAGGCGTCCGAAGTGATTCTTGCCACCGGCGACTGAGGTAGCGGTTCACGCCGACGTCAGGAACTCGTGAGGATGACGAGTTGCTGGGTCGCCCGGGTCATCGCGACATAGCGGTCGACCGCTCCTTCGATACCCCCGCCGAACGCCTCCGGGTCGATGAGGACGACCAGGTCGAACTCGAGCCCCTTCGACAGCTCCGGGGTCAGCGACCGGACACGGGACGTCGCCCGGAACGTGGGATCGCCGATGACGCAGGCGATCCCGTCGGCATGCGCGGCGAGCCAGGTGTCGATGATCGAGCCCAGATCCGAAGCGGATCCGTGCACGACGGGGACGCCGGTACTGCGGATCGAGGTCGGCACGTTGGCGTCCGGGAGCACGGCCCGGATGACCGGCTCGGCTTCCGCCATGACCTCTTGCGGTGTCCGGTAGTTGATGCTCAGGGAGGCCAGGTTGATCTGGTCGAGCCCGATCCGCTCGAGCCGTTCCTGCCACGACTCGGTGAACCCGTGCCTGGCCTGGGCGCGGTCCCCGACGATGGTGAAGCTCCGGGACGGGCAGCGGAACAGCAGCATTTGCCACTCCGCGTCGGTCAGTTCCTGAGCCTCGTCCACCACGATGTGCGCGAACGGGCCGGCGAGCCGGTCCGGATCGGTACCGGGCAGTGCGGCCTCGTTGACCAGGACGTCATGGAAGTCCTCGCCGCGCAGCATCGTCACCAGGCCTACGCCGTACTCGTCGTCCGCGGCCGCCATCAGGTCGTCGACGACCAGGGCCATCTGCTCGCGTTCAGCGGCGACCGCGGCGTCACGACGGCGCTTACGCCGTGATGCCCCCGGGTCGCCGAGCCGCTGCCGTGCTGCGTCCAGGAGCGGCAGGTCGGACACCGTCCAGGCCTCAGCGTCCTCGCGCTGCAGTTGCAGAACGTCATCGGGGCTGAGCCAGGGAGCGCACAGCCGCAGGTAGGCGGGTACCGACCACAGGTCTCCGACGAGGTCAGCAGCTTCGATCAGCGGCCACGCGCGGTTGCGGACCGTGAGCAGCTCCCTGTTCTGCAGCAGCGACTTGCGGAGCAGATCAGCCGGGGCGCCGCCGACGTGCTTGTCCATCAGGATCGTGAGCAGCTCCTCCCAGATCTGGTCTCGCGCCTCGTTGTGCGGAGTGCCCGGATCGGGTGCTTCGAACGCCTCGGCCCAGTCCTCGACGCTCAGCCAGATGTCGGACCAGGGGGTCGTGACCGTCATCCCCTTGGTGGGCGGATTCTCGTAGAACCTGACGGCCGGCTCGATCGCCTTCACCAGGTCCGCGGACGACTTCAGGCGGGCCACCTCCGGGTTGGTCTCGACCGCTGCGGTGGCTCCCTCGGCGACGAGGTCCCGCAGGGTGCAGATCTGCACACCCTCCTCGCCAAGGCTGGGGAGAACGTCGGCGACGTAAGCCAGGTACGGCTGGTGCGGACCGATGAACAGCACGCCGCCCCGGCGGTGACCGAGGCGAGGGTCGGAGTAGAGCAGGTAGGCGGTGCGGTGCAGAGCGACGACGGTCTTCCCCGTACCCGGACCGCCGTCGACGACGAGAGCGCCGCGGGATCCCGCGCGGATGATGGCGTCCTGGTCGGCCTGGATGGTGCCGAGCACGTCTCGCATCCGGGGCGACCGGCTGCTGCCCAGGCTGGCGATGAAGGCGGACTGGTCGTCGAGCGCGGCGTGCCCTTCCAACCCGTCCGGGGTGAACACCTCGTCCCAGTAGTCGCTGATCCGGCCGCGGGTCCAGCGATACCTGCGGCGGCTTGCCAGACCCATCGGGTTGGCGTGGGTCGCTCCGAAGAACGGCTCAGCCACGGGGGAACGCCAGTCGACCAGCAGCCGACGGCCTGCGCTGTCGGTGAGGCCAAGCCGTCCGACGTACACGGGCTCGGGATTGTCCGCGCCGACGATGCGTCCGAGGCACAGGTCCAAACCGAAGCGGCGCAGGGTGCGCAGCCGAGCGGCCAGCCGGTGGATCTCCGTGTCCCGGTCCATCGCCCCCTGGCCTATGCCGCCGGGCGCCTTGAGCTCGGCATCGAGGCGCCCGGACAGTTCGGCGATCGACTGCTCAAGGCTCGCCGCGATGGCCGCGAAGTGCCGCTCGTCGCCGGCGATCAGCGCCGGGCCGGCCTTGGCGGCGAGGCGGTCGGGAAGGTCAAACGCGCTGGTAGTCAGCGGGCTCACGGCATCAGCTCCGATCTGAGGTCGCTGGCAACCAGGGCGCGGGCACCAGGACCGTGTGGTTCACGCGGACACTGGCGGCCTTTCCCGGCTGATCGCGTCGAGCAGCAGCGTCGCGGCCACGGTCGCCCCGTCGGTGCGGATCGCGCCAGCCACGGCGGTCGCTCGCGCGCGGGTCCCGGGGGTCAGGGCCGTCCTGAGCGCGGCTGACGGGGACGCGGTGGCCGGAACCGGACCGTCGTGGGCCGCGCAAACCCGCACCTCCGCGCCGAGTTCCCGCAACCGCACCGCGAGTCCTGCCAGCGGTTCGACGCCCCCGCGCCCCCCAGGCTTCGACAACAGCACACGCATTTCGTGACTCCCATATCCGTAGATTCTGGCCCCGGCCGACGATTATGCGGCACGACCCAGGTCTTGCCGCAAGCCCCCCGGTGCGCTATAGGTTGAAACTGGAGGGGAGTGGGTACCTTCCTCCCCTTGATCGCCCGCTGTGGACGGACAGCCTCCTCGCGCAGTGGCGCGCCGCGTACGGCGGCACCGCCGGCCCAGGAGGGTCTCCCATGGGCCTGCGGATGCAGCCGCGATACCTGTAACGGGATGCCGTGCGCCCGGCGCGGCACGACCGGCAACAGCGGCTCAATCCGCGCCTGCTAGTCAACTGGGCGCCCGGTGCTGACGCGCGTCGCGTGCCCGGCAGGGAGCTAGCAAATCAGGCATCGAACCCAGGCGGCCATGCATGAACATAGATGCGTCCCCGGAGACCTGCAGCTGACGTGCACGCGCCTGAAATTGGAGTTTGCAGCCGCATCTGCGTTAAAGTCGCAGAATGCCGACGTTCCGGATCAAGGAGGCCGCGCAGCTTCTCGGGGTCAGCGCAGACACGTTGCGCCGCTGGGCGGACGGGGGGCGGATCGAAACGACCACCGATGCCTCCGGGCGCCGGGCGGTGGAAGGGGTGACACTCGCCAGGTTCGCGCAGGATCTGGCCGAGGCGGCCAATCAAGGCGTGGGCAGGATAGTGGTGGCTCATTCGGTGCGGAACAGGTTCAGCGGCCTGGTCAGCCGGGTTGTCCGCGACAGCGTGATGGCCCAGGTGGAGATCCAGGCCGGTCCGCACCGGTTCGTCTCGCTGCTCAGCCGCGAGGCCGCGGACGAGCTCGGCCTGGAGCCGGGAATGCTCGCGGTGGCCGCCGTTAAGGCCACCAACGTCTCCGTCGAGATCCCCAGACCCAGTTGATCCCGGCCTGCCAAGATTCAACGAAGGAGCTAAGAATGCGCCGTTTCACGCTCACCATTGCCGGGCTGGCCGTAGTCGCTCTGGCCGGATGCTCCAGCAGCAGCTCAAGCTCGGCCCCAAGCGCGAGCACTTCTTCGTCCGCGTCGACAGGGTCGATAACGGTGTTCGCCGCGGCATCGCTGACGGGAACCTTTACCCAGCTCGGGAAGCAATTCGAGGCGGCCCATCCAGGGGACACGGTGAAGTTCAGCTTCGGGCCGAGTTCCGGCCTGGCTACCGAGATCACCAGTGGCGCGCCGGCTGACGTGTTCGCCTCGGCGGCGACGGCGAACATGGACCAGGTTGTTTCCGCCGGGGACGCGTCCAATCCGCAGAATTTCGCCAAGAACATCATGGAGGTCGCCGTTCCCCCGAATAACCCCGCGAATGTGAAGTCCGTCAATAACCTGGCGAAGAAGTCCGTCAAGACGGCGTTGTGCCAGCCGCAGGTGCCGTGCGGGGTCGTGGCAGCGGAGGTGTTCAAGAACGCCGGGATCACCGTCAAGCCGGTCACGCTGCAACCGGACGTGAAGTCGGTGCTGAGCCAGGTCGAACTCGGCAACGTCGATGCGGGCATGGTCTACGTGACCGACGTGATGGCGGCTGGTACCAAGGTCAAGGGCGTGTCGATCCCGCCGGAAGACAACGCCTCGACGCTCTACCCGATCGCTACCATCACCAGCAGCAAGCAAAAGTCCGAAGCAGAGGCATTCGTTGCCTACGTGTTGTCACCCGCGGGCCAGCAGGTGCTCACGGCCGCGGGGTTCGAGAAGCCCTGACCTAGTTCCGGAGCCGCCATGGTGACCCGCACCGCGCCGTCGCACCTGACAGCCCGCGAACGAGCCAGGCGGACCGCGCGGGGCGGTGCTTCGCGATCAGTGCCGGCGCCCTTGCTGGCGCCGGCACTGATCGCGGCCGCTTTCCTGGTGCTGCCCTTGGCCGGGCTGCTAATCCGCGCGCCCTGGGGCCATCTCGGGGCAGCCCTCAGCGGGTCGGACGCGACCCAGGCCCTCATTCTTTCCCTGTGGACCGCAACCGTGACCACAGGGGTCTCCCTGGTCATCGGCGTGCCGCTGGCGTGGGTGCTGGCCCGGAGCAGCTTCCCGGGACAGCGGCTCCTGCGTGCGCTGGTGACCCTGCCGCTGGTGCTTCCGCCGGTGGTAGGCGGAGTCGCGCTGCTGCTGGCCTTCAGCCGGGTCGGCTTTGTCGGCCGCTATCTGGATGACTGGTTCGGGCTGACGATCCCGTTCACTCCGCTGGCTGTCGTCATGGCGGAGACCTTCGTGGCCATGCCTTTCCTGATCATCACCGTCGAGGGGGCGCTGCGATCCGCGGATCAGGGCTTTGAGGAGGCCGCGGCCACGCTGGGCGCGACCAGGATGACCGTGTTCCGGCGAGTCACGGTGCCCCTCGTCGCCCCCTCTCTGGGGGCGGGCGCGGTGCTGTGCTGGGCGCGGGCCCTGGGCGAGTTCGGGGCGACGATCACTTTTGCCGGTAGCTTCCCCGGCCAGACTGAGACGATGCCCATCGCCGTGTACTACGCGCTTGAGAACGACCCCAATGCGGCGATCGCGCTCAGCCTGGTGCTGCTGCTGGTTTCCGTGGTGGTGCTGGTCTCGCTTCGCGACCGCTGGCTGCGGGGCGGCTCAATCTCATGAAGCACGAGGGCGGCGACGGGCTCGTCGTCGATGCCGAGATCAGGCGCGGCGGTTTCAGCCTCGCGGTCAGCCTCGCCGCCGCACCCGGCCAGGTCCTCGGCGTGCTGGGGCCGAACGGAGCCGGGAAATCCACCCTGCTCAGCGCGGCGGCCGGCCTGACCCCCGTCTCCGCCGGGCGCATCATGCTCGCGGGGCAGGTGATGGACGACGCGGACGCAGGAACCTTTGTTGAGGCCTCGGGGCGGCCGGTCGGTTTCGTCTTCCAGAACTACCGGCTCTTCCCGCACCTGACCGTGGCCGAGAATGTGGCGTTCTCACCGCGTGCCCGGGGCCTGGGCAGACGGGCTGCCAGGTCCGCCGCCAGTCACTGGATCGACCGGCTCAGGCTGACCGACCTTGCCGCCCGCAAGCCTGACCAGCTGTCAGGCGGGCAGGCGCAACGGGTGGCACTGGCCCGCGCGCTGGCCGGGCAGCCAACTCTGCTGCTGCTGGATGAGCCCCTGTCAGCTCTGGACGCCGGCGCCCGCCTGGACGTGCAGGCCGAACTCAAGCGCCACCTGGCGGAGTTCACCGGGCCGTGCCTGCTGGTTACCCATGACCCGCTCGAAGCGCTTGTGCTGGCTGACCAGCTGATCGTCCTCGAGGGCGGCCGCATCGTCCAGGAGGGCACTCCCGCGCATATCGCCCGCCTGCCCGCCACCAACTATGTCGCCAAGCTCGTCGGCCTGAACCTGTACGCCGGCCACGCCGATGGCTCCCAGGTGGCACTCACCGGCGGCGGGGCCTTCATCATCCCCGACCAGGGCAAGCACGGTGACGTGCTCGTCGCGGTCCGCCCGTCCGCAGTGGTCGTCAGCAATCAGCACCCACAGCCCAGCAGCGCCCGTAACACCTGGCCCGCGAAGATCGCCGGCCTTACGCTGCTGGCCGACCGGGTCAGGCTTGACCTCGACGGACAGCCACCCGCCCTGGTTGACATCACCCCCGCAGCCGTCGCGGAACTGTCGCTACACGCTGGCAGCGAGGTGTGGCTCACCGTCAAAGCCACCGAACTCGAGGTCTACAGCCACGACCACATCCCGCCAGGGTAGGCACCCGGGTTCCCGGATCAGCGCACGGTGCGGGGGAGCTTGCCCTGGCCGCCGAGCCGACCACACCCACCTCTCGTGGCGAGCGCCGGGCTTGGGGTATACCGGTTCTGGCGCGACCTCGGCTATGCCGTCGGCGCGGTGATCGCCGGCCGCGGGCGAGCGAGGAGGTGCGGGCCGAATGGAACGACGGTCTGTGTCGCCGGAGACCCTGGCCGCGCAGGCGCTGGGCGAGGTGGACCCGGTGTCGGGGGGCCTGGCTCCGGTGATCAACCCGTCCACGAACTATGAGCGGCAGGCTGACGGCTCCTACCGGCAAGACCGCCAGTACACCCGGGCCGACAACCCGACCTTCGAGCATGCCGAGCGGCTGCTGGCCGCCCTGGAGGGCGCCGGGTGCGCATGCGCGCTGTTCGCGTCGGGCATGGCCGCTGCCACCGCGGTCTTCCAGTCGCTGCTGCCCGGCGATCACGTGCTGGTCTCCCGGGTCCTGTACTGGGGGGTGCGGAAATGGCTGGCCGAGTTCGGCCTGACCTGGGGCCTGGATGTGGAGTTCACCGACACCTCCGACCTGGCCGCGGTGGCGGCCGCGATCCGGCCGGGCCGCACCCGGCTCATCTGGGTGGAGACGCCAGCGAACCCGATGTGGGAGATCACCGACCTGGCCGCCGTCTGCGAGCTGGCTCATTCCGCAGGGGTGCGGGTGGCGGTGGATAACACGGTGGCGACACCGGTGCTGACCCGGCCGCTGGAGCTCGGCGCGGATCTGGTGGTGCATTCGGCGACCAAGTACCTCAACGGCCACAGCGACGTGCTGGCCGGGGCGGTGCTGACCGCCCGCCGCGACCCGTTCTGGGAGCGGATCCGTTCCTGGCGGCGCAACGCCGGCGCCACACTGGGGCCGTTCGAGGCCTGGCTGCTGCAGCGCGGCATGCGCACCCTGTTCCTGCGGGTGCACCGCTCCTCGGGCACCGCGCTGGCGATCGCCACCCGCTTCGACGGTCACCCGGCGCTGAGGGAGGTGCTCTACCCGGGGCTGCCGTCGCATCCGGGCCACCAGATCGCGGCCCGCCAGATGCACGGCGGGTTCGGCGGGATGCTGTCGATCCGGCTGGCCGGGGGCACCGGGCACGCCCTGGCGGTGCTGCCCGCCGTCCAGGTGTTCAAGCGGGCCACCTCGCTCGGCGGAGTCGAGAGCCTCATCGAGCACCGGCGCAGCATGGAGGGACCCTCCTCCCCGGTGCCCGGCGACCTGCTGCGCCTGTCGATCGGCATCGAGGAACCTGCTGACCTGATCGCCGACCTCGACATCGCGCTCGGCACCGCGCAAGGCGACCAGGCAGCCGCCGCCCCGTCCCCGCCAGCGGCGGGTTAGGAGGACCGCCGCGTGATGGACCTCGCCGACAGGGTCGCGGCCGCGCTGGAACACGCCATGCTCCCCTCCGTCATCGCCCGCGGGGCAGGCCTGCGGGTCGCCGCCGTCGAAGGCGGCATCGCCCACCTGGAGGTGACCGGATCCCCGGGTGCCGTGCTCCCGCTGGCCGCACGCATCGAAGCGCTGATCCGCGTGGCCGTTCCCGAGATCACCGGCGTGCGGATCGCCGGACCCGCGGCCAGGCCGGCCCGGGAAGCGCCGCTGGGACGCTCGCCGAGCGCGCCCGCCTCGTCCTCGATGCGGAGATCAACCCGGTGGTCGCCGCGCACCGCGGCCGTGTCGCGCTGGCCGGCGCGGACCGTGGCTGGGTCCGAATCCGGTTTGAGGGTGGCTGCCAGGGCTGCAGCCTGGCCGAGGTGACGCTGCGGCAGGGCATCGAGCCGCTGTTGCGGGCGCGCCTTCCCGGGATGACCGGCCTGGTAGACGTCACCGACCACGAGGCCGGAACCCAGCCGTTCTTCTCCCCGGCGAAACGGTAACCCGCCATGGAACCAGGCGATGAGGTACCGGCGATGGATGGTACGGCCAGGCCGCCGGCCGGGCGGATACTGCTGCTGGTGCCCGCCCGCACCTACCGCGCTGCTGACTTCCTCACCGCTGCGGCCCGGGTGGGAGCCGGCCTGGTGATCGGCAGTGATGGCGCGCTGCCGCTGGGCGGCCTCCCCGTCGTGCGCGCCGACCCTGGCGACCCCGACCGGAGCGCCAGCCGGCTCGTGGCCGCGGCCGGCCAGGTTGACGCCGTTGTCGCCGTGGATACCCCGATGCTGGCCCTGGCCGCCACCGTAGCGGCACGCCTGGGCCTTGCGCACAACCCGGTGGATGCGGTGGCCGCTGCCACCGACAAGACCCAGCAGCGGCGCCGCTGGGCAGACGCCGGAATCGCTCAGCCGGCCTTCCGGATCGTGGCCGCCGCCGCTTCGGCGGATTCGCTGCGCCATGCGGCGGCGCGGGTGGGGTATCCATGCGTGGTCAAGGCGGTGTCGCTCAGCGCCAGCCAGGGGATCCTGCGAGCCAACGACCCCGCAGGCGCCGTGACCGCAGCCGGGCGGATCCGGCGGATTCTGGCAACCGCTGGCCGGCCGGGGAATGAACCGCTGTTGATCGAGGAGTACGTGCCCGGTTGGGAGCTGAGCATTGACGGCCTCCTGGACGGCGACGACCTCACGGTCACCGCGGTCTTCGACAAGCCGGGCACCCCGGAAGGCCCCACGTTCGAGGAAACCGTCCTTATCACCCCGTCCCGGCTGCCCGGGAGGCTCGTCGCCACGGCCGTCGGCACCGCCGGGCGAGCCGCCCGTGCGCTCGGGCTCCGGTACGGTCCCATCCACGCCGAACTGCGCATCGACGACCGCCGCGGCCGGGCGCGGCCGGTCATGCTGGAACTGGCCGCCCGCTCCATCGGTGGCCTGTGCTCACGGGCGCTGCGGTTCGGCGGCGGGCAGAGCCTGGAGGAGCTGGTGCTGGCCAGCGCGCTGGGCCGGCCTGTGTCACCAGGCCGCCTGCCGGGAACCTCCGGCGTGCTCATGCTTCCCATCGACCGGGCAGGCGTGCTGCGGGCGGTCGAGGGCCGCGCCGAAGCCGCGGCCGTGCCCGGAATCACCGGCCTGACCATCACCATCCCCATCGGCCAGCCGGTCCGTCCGCTCCCGGAAGGAGAGCGGTACCTGGGCTTCGTCTTCGCCGAAGGCGAGGACCACCAGCAGGTCGATCACGCGCTCGCCACTGCCCGTGAGCGGCTGCGCGTGGTGATCCACTGACCCTTGTGATCTCGGCGCGGCCGAGGGGCTGCGAGCCTCTCCGTTCATATTCAGTGCGGCCGCACGCAGGCCCCGGTGAGCCTGGAAAGGCGCGCTGCGAAGGCCCGCGCCGAGACCGGCCCGCTCCGGGGCGGCGCACTGCGCACGGCCATCGAGGAGATCCGCGTCGGTGCCGTCGCCGACGCCGCCGGGCACATCGAGCACCGTGATCGCCGCCTTCATCCGCGCCCACCCGGCCAGTAAGCGGGTGCGGCTGAACCACGCGGCGCGCCGGAAGCGGTATGGGAGCCGGCCGAAATCTTGCCCAGAGGCTGGGAGGCGCGTCAGGTGAGTGATGGCGGGTGGGCCCGGGCGCGGAGAATTACATCGAGCTACGCCGCGCCGCTGGCTAGGGTCAGGTCGCCGGGAGCGAAGCCACCTGGCGCACCCAGCGGAACATCGAGTCGTCGGCTGGGAGGTCGGGAATCTGCCTGGCGGCTGCTACCAGGTCCTCCAGCGTCGCGCCCGAGACGGAACGCTCGCTGCCCTGGATATCCTGCGCCGTCAAGGCGCCCGCGTGCCCGGAGATGTCAAATATCGGGCCGCGCTGGTACCCCCACGGGTAGATGGCAAGCTGCAACTCGGCGTCCGGCACCGGCGGCTGCTGGGCGTAGAGCGCGGCTACCGCCGCCGCACCTTGATCGGCCGCCTGGGTCAGCGACGCGGCATGGACATCCGGCGGCCATACCCCGTCCCCGGCCCACGTGACCGACCATCCGCCCTTCGGGTCTTCCCCGACGACTCCGGTGATCAGCGCCGCGGGCTGCCGTTGCTTCCCGCCCAGCAGGCGGCGCAGTAGTGAGGCCATAGCGAAGTGATCATACTGGGGCACAGCACGCATCCCTACCCGCGTGGTCGCCGAGCCGGCGTGGGGTGACGGGTGAGCCAGGGGTGCCAGCGGGACGGCCCTCTTTCGGCGGGTCGCAGGAAGTGCTGATAGTCAAGCAGCGAGGCATCGTCGCCTCCTAGATCCCACAGGTCGCGTTACGGCAGGCAGCGCGACGGTCAGGCCAGCAATTCCTGAACCGCGGCCTTCAGGTCGGCCAGCGCCTGACGATAGAACCGGGGGCCATAGGAGACCCGCGCCACGCCCAGCTCACGGAGCTTGGCCAGGTCCAGCCCTCCGGGCCTGGTGTTGCCGTTGATCGGTCCGGGCACTTCGGCAACCAGGGTGGCGATGTCCCGCTCGTCGCTGACGCCGATCGGGTAGATGCAGTCGGCCCCGGCCTCCAGGTAGAGGCGCCCCCGGCGAACCGCTTCCGCGACCCGCTCCTGCTCGGGCACCCCGGACCCGGGCAAGAAGGTGTCGGCGCGCGCGTTGATGACGATCGGAACCCCGGCGTCGTCCGCGGCGCCCCGGATGGCCGCCAGCCGCCCTGCGTGCGCGCCGGCGTCGGCCAGCCCACCCGCACGGTGGTCGGTATCCTCCAGGTTGCAGCCGACCGCGCCGATCTCCAGCAGCCGGTCCACCAGTTCCCGCGGCTCCATGCCGTATCCCGCCTCGGCGTCCACGGTGACCGGAACCGACACCACGCGGGCAACCCGCCCGGCTGCGGCGAACATCTCCTGCCACGGCGCGCCCTCGCCATCGGGGTAGCCGAGCATCGCCGAGATCGCGGCGCTGGCGGTGGCGACCGCGGGGAACCCGGCCTCGGCCACGATCTTGGCGCTGGCTGCGTCCCACACATTCGGCAGGACAAGCATCTCGCCGGCGTAGTGCAACTCGCGGAGCCTGTCGGCATGGGCCTTCAGGTCAGCGCTCATGGTTCCTCCTGGCGCGCGAAGTTCCTCTCACCAGTAAGGACCCTACAGATCCAGGAAAAGGACGGCCTACCAGAGCCCGATTGCGGCGACTCACCGTCCAGCCCGAGCGCCTCGCGGCTTAGCCCAGGCTTCCGACAGCCCTGACGAGGCTGTAGATTCCCAGGCTCGTGAGCGCTACCGCGCCGACCAGGCGAACCCAGCGCACCGGAACGCGCTCCAGCAACTTGGCGCCGCCGAACACCGCGAGCGCCGACACGGTCCACAGTGCCGCCACAGCTGCTACGCCGACGATCAGAGGGTGGTTGTAGCGGGCAACGAAATTAGCGGTCGTGATCTGGGTAACGTCCCCCCATTCGCCGATAAACACGACCGTGAAGCTCGTGGCAAACACCCGCAGAAAGCTCGGGGCTGGCGCTCCCAGCCGCGCCGCATCTGGCCCGGGCTCGGTTTCGTCCGCCTTAGCGGACCGCAGCATCCAGATCGCCCCGCCCAGGAACAACCCCGCAGTGACAAAATCGATCACAGACGTCGGCGCCAAACTGAGCAGTCCCCCCGCCCCGACGGCTAGGGCGACGTGCACTGCAAAGGCTGCGGCGACGCCGAGCCAGACATGCGCCGGCCGGTAGCGTATGCCCAGCACTAGCGAAGCAAACAAGGATTTATCCGGCAGCTCCGCAATGAACGTTACGGCGAAGACAGTCACCAGCAACAACAAGTCAGACACCAGGCCGAGCCTCTCCAGTTCAGCCCGTCCCTGCCGGGTACAAGAAGGACCCGCGCCAGAATGAGCTGCTCTCATCGGCGAAGGTCTCGTTCACCCGTCTTTGGGGCCTGACGACCGGGTGCGATCACGCACCAGCATGTCGATCAGTCAGCGAAGAACTACTCCCCTTCAGGCCCAGTTTAGAGGCACACCACCGGGCGTCTGCCGCAGGGAGAGGTACTGCGACTACCGCGCGGCCGGAAATCGCGGTCAGCGACGCCCCGGGCGAGCTGCTCGACGCTATCGTGTGGCTGTTGCGCCTGCTCGACCGGCCACGGGACGGCAAGACCCTAGCCCCGTTGTTCAAGCGCGAGATCCTGTGGCGGTAGATGACCGGGGAGCAAGGACGTCGTCCGTCAGCTCGGCCTGGCGGACAGCAGCCTGAGCCACATCACGCGGGCGGTGCGGTGGATCCGGGAGAACCACACCCCGCCGTTCCGGGTCGAGGAGGTGGCACAGCTGTCGGGGATGAGCGTCTCGGCGTTCCACCGGAACTTCCAGGCGGTGACGGCGATGAGCCCGATCCAGTTCCAGAAGCACATCCGGCTGCAGGCGGCGAGATTGCTGCTGGCGAACCGTCCGAACGAACTCCGACGCGATGCGGTCGATGATCATCCAGGTGACCGGCGTGTCGCCGGATGCCGAAAGGCCCGCACCCGAGCCGGATGCAGGCCCTCGTGAGCAGGTGCCTGGACTTGTCTAGTTGGAGACGCGCCCCTCTAGCTGCCAGTACGGCCTAGCCGGCCTGGGTGTACGTGTCGCCAGCGTTCCAGGTGTCGCCGCTGCCGGTCACGTTGACCGAATTGGCGGACGGCGTGTAGTTAAGCAGGTAGTGCGTCGACGCGGCCGGGCCGTTGTTGTTGTCGAACAACTGGCTCAGCACGGTGCCCAGGCTGGTTCCCGGTACCTGAGTGGCGGGCACGTTGCCCGGGTCAGGCTGCGTTGACGACACGATGTTGTTGTACTGGATCGAGCCGGTGATGCCGCCCTGGCTGAGCAGCGGGCCGCCCGGGTCCGTTGACCCTTCGCCCCCCGAGCGCGGGTCGGCGAATCCGCTGAAGGTGCTCCCGCCGAACCGGATGGTGACGTTCCAGTGATCCGGTGAGCTCGCCGGGTTGGCGGTAATCGTCTCCTTCAGGTGGTCGGACGACCACACCGGGCCGCCGGGACCGGACTGGGTGGCGCTGCCGGATACCGAGGTAGTGTCCGGGTGCAGCGGGCTGACCGTGACGGCCTTGAAGGCCGGCGCGACCGAGGCCGACGCCGGGATGGCTGCGGCCAGGCCGCCGCCGAGCGCCGCAGCGGATGCCACGGCGGCGGTGATGATGATGATCCTCTTCACGTGAGAACCTCTCCCGTGTAACCCGGGCCTTGGTGCCCGGGGAGTCTGTGAGTGGGTGCGCCCACGCAGCCAGTCAGCTAATCCGGTGGAGTGGGCAGGCGGGGTTGACGTGGCCGCCCCCGGCCCGCGCAAATGCACCGCAGCCTTCAAACGCCCCGTCGGCCTTGCATGCCGCCCCGGGCGTTCTGTTCGGCGCGGTCAGCAAGGATCGTGTCTGCCAGCTCCGGCCGCTCGGCGGCCGTGGCCACGTCCCGCCCCGCCCCGCAGGGCACAGGCCGGTGATCCACAGCCGCAGCGCGTCCAGGCACGGATCAGCCGGCCTGGTCTAGTCCATAGTCACTGCGCTAGCTGGAAGAAAGCTGAAAGTGTGCTGACCGTGGCCTGGGTCTTTCCTGATAACCGACCTGCTGTCAGTGGCACCGAACCCCAAGCTTGACTGTCAGCTTGGGAAGTCTGTGGCGCTATTCGCCTGCCAGCTGCTGATTCTGTGACTTGGAGGGATCTTGACAGTTTGACCGTGAGCGACCGTGACTGCCCGCAAAGCTCCTCTGTTCGGGCACGCAGCGGGCACGTTCGCGGCTCGTGAGGTCAGGCTACCGTCCGGCTCCGTTCGCCGGTGTTGCTGCCCGCGCCGCTGCCCGGCGCTGATAGCACAGGCTGGCCGTCTGGCTGAAGATAAGCGCCATCGCCACCAGCCCGACCAGCCAGAGCACCGCCGTGGCGAGCACGTCGCGCCAGGTATACGGCAAGCGGTCCCCGCCGAGGCCGACGAACAGCACCATCGTGAGGAGGACGAAGAACGCCACAAAAGCGGTCCGCGCCCAGTGGTAACCCCGGCCGTTCGCCCAGGCCAGCCACAGCCACACGCCAGCACCGATCGGCGCGCTGGCTAGCCAGAAGTCAACCCGGGTGAGCATGACAAAGGGCCACTGCCCGGCACCGAGGTCGTGGGCGGCGGCCCACCTGACGCCGCCGAGAGTCGCCAGGACGGTGACCACGTCGGCCAGCGTCAGCACCGCACCTGCGCACATGAGCCCGACGGCGGCCCGGACCGCCGTGGGCTTGGGCACGCTGGCCGGTTTCCGGGCCGGGGTCAGCGATTGGGCTCTCACCGGCCCGGTGGGGATATCGGCGGTGAGGGCGCCGAGGTCGGCATAGGTCCGCGACGCCAGCACCTGGCCGACCCGCAGGTCAAGCTCATCCTTGGCCAGCCGGCCTTGCACGAACGCGGTCTTGAGCATGTCGATCACCTGGTCGCGGTCGGCATGCGACGCCCGCATGCCGGCGTCGCCACCTGCACCTGCGGCTATCTCGTCTCCGGGCCCCGCCATCGCCGCCACCTCCGCACGAGGACGATCTACGACAAGGCTAGCGCGGCGGCCCGCGTGTCTGCGCCACCCGGCCTTCTAATCCGTAGCAAGATCACAGACGTCCGGGGCCACCTATGGCTGTCGGTCTGGCCTGCTTACGGCGTGTGTGGTCGGCGAGTGATTCCAGGTTGATCCGGGCTCGTCCAGACTCGTTGTTAGCATCCGCGTTAGCAAGATCGGCTTCCTTGAGATGTGCCGCTGCCCCGTGGATGCCCCGGCCTCATCGCTGATTCATGCCCGGCGGGCATGCTGCCTAGATGAACCGGCTCAGAACCGGATAGCCTGCTGCTTGTAATGCCCGGAGCCGCACTCGGAACAACGCCGAAAAGCATCCGCTCTTTCAGCCAGCTCTGCATTTGCGCTGACAACCTCATGGGAGTTGGCGACGCCAGCCCTCGCGTTACCACCCATAGGAAGCCCCGTCATATGCGGGTGTGCCGCCCATTTAGGAACGCGCCAGGTGTGCCCGCAGTCACCGCATGTTCTCTCATACTCACGCGCTAGCCCCGGAATGCGCATCGTCTGACCTTCTGCTCGCGGCTACGCCGCCCGCTCGCCGGGCTCGTCGGCCTGGTCCTGATGCTCGTTGACCCACCTTACGGCACAGGTCCAGTGACATGGCTTGCCCCGAGGTGACCGCAAGATCGCGGGCTTCCGGGCAACCGACCCCGCCACCTGCCGGTGGGAAACCGTCCAGCCCGGTGACGACGACTATCTGCCACGCGCCAGGCGCCTCCTGCACTCCGTCGCTGACCGGCTGGCCTGGGAACGGGCACTCACCGAGGCCAGGCACCGGGCGCGTGACGCCTTGGCCGCTGAAGTCTCGGCAACTGGGAGAGCGGCATGACTGGCCGGGCTGTCGTGACCACGTCGCCGCCAGTGACGCTGATGCTGACCCCGGAAGAGGCAGCCTTGGCCCTGCGGGTCGGCCGTAGCAAGGTGTATGACCTCATGCGCGCCGGGGAGCTGCGCTCGGTGAAGATCGGGGGCTCTCGCCGGATATCGGTGAATGCGCTGGCTGAGTACGTGGCTGCGCTGGAACGGGACGCGGCATGACCGGCAAGCGGCGGGGCAACGGCGAAGGGTCGATCTACCAGCTCCCTAACGGCCGGTGGCGGGGCTCGGTGTTCCTGGGCTACCGGCAGGGCAAACCGCACCGCAAATACGTCACCCGCCGCACCCGGGCCGAAGTGGCCGCCGAGCTGCGCCGCCTGCTCGAAGCCCAACAGCACGGCCAACTGGCCACTACCGGTGGGATGACGGTGGGGGAGTGGTTCGCGGTCTACCTCGACCAGGTCGCCAAGCCCGGGCTGCGACCGCGGACCTTCGACCGCTACTCCTCCGACATCGCCGGTCACATTCTTCCGGCAATCGGCCACCACCGCCTGGACAAGCTGCGCCCCGCGCACCTGGCCGCGCTGTACAACGCCAAGGCCGCTGAGGGCCTGTCGCCCGCCAGCCTGCGCCATATCCACGCGGTCATCGACCCGCGTAACGACTACCGGGAGTTCAAGAAGCTCCTGGCTCGCGCCGGGCTGCCGTCCGTCCGGCTGCACGATCTTCGCCACACCGCGGCGAGCCTGCTGCTTGCCCAGGGCGTGCCTGCCCGGGTGGTCATGGAAATCCTCGGCCACAGCGCGATCGCACTGACCATGAACACCTACAGCCACGTCGCCCCGGAGGTCTCCCGGGAAGCTGCTGAGCGGATGGCCCGGATGCTCTGGAATCACGGCGACGAGGACCAGGCCGACGACGACGGCGAGCGGGGGGATGGCTGATGGGCGCCGTTGCTGCTCGCCACCGTGCTGGTGCTGAGCTTGGATCGCGCATCTGGCTGTGGCCAGGGCGTTCCGGGTGCGCCGCCAGGGACTTGAACCCCGAACCCGCGGATTAAGAGTCCGCTGCTCTGCCAATTGAGCTAGCGGCGCTTGCAACCCAGTGATGGTAACAGCATCTGCGGCGGCCACGGTAACCGTCGGCCGCCCGCTCACGCGCCGCCGCGCGGCCGGGCGGCTACGCCCGCGCGGGGTTCCCCGGAACCCGTCAGCCGCCGAGGAACCGGCCCATGACCTGCGCCGCCCTGGACGGCCGCCCGGAACGCCCCTCGGCCCGGTCCGCCCAGCCCATGGTGTGCAGCCCGGCGTTGATGCCGAGCCAGCGCAGCGGCTCGGTCTCCCATGGCCGGGACTGATGGTTCACCCACGGCAGCCGGGTCAGGTCGCTGTCGGTGCGCAGGATCAGGTCCGCCAGGGTGCGCCCGGCAAGGTTGGTGGTGGCCAGCCCGTCGCCGACGTACCCGCCGGCCCAGCCGAGCCCGGTGGCCCGGTCCAGGCCCGCCGAGGCGCACCAGTCCCTGGCGATGCCCAGCGGCCCGCCCCAGGCATGCGTGACGGTCACGTCGCCGAGGGCGGGGAACAGTTCGCCCAGCGTCCGCCGCAGCGCCCTGAACACCGGGGGCACCTGGTCGAACGACGGCCGCACGGCCGAGCCCAGATGGTAGGGCGCGCCGCGGCCGCCGAAGGCAAACCGCCCGTCGGCGGTGCGCTGGCCGTAGATCAGCAGGTGACGGCCGTCGCTGAAGGTGGGCCGGCCGTCCAGGCCGAGCGACTCCCACACCGGCCCGGGCAGCGGCTCGGTCGCGATCATCAGCGAGTACACCGGAATCACCGCGCGGTGCAGGCCCGGCAGGGCCGGGGTGTACCCCTCGGTGGCCCGGATGACGTAGTCGGCCGTGACCGTCCCCCGCGTGGTGACCAGCTTGCCCGGCGCGATCTCGGTCACCGGGGTGCGCTCGAACAGCTTCACGCCCCGCTCCCTCACCACCTGGGCCAGCCCCCGCACCAGGCGCGCGGGATGGATCGCCGCGCAGTGCGGGGTGTAGGTGCCGCCGAGCACGCCGGTGGCCCCCATGCGCCCGCGGGCCTCGCTCTCGGTCAGCAGCGTCAGGTCCTCCTCGCCGAAACCGTAGTCGCGCATCTCGGCGACCTCGGCCTTGGCGCGTTCCAGTTGCACCGCCGACCGGGCCAGTTGCACCGTTCCGCCCTTGGCCCAGTGGCAGTCGATGTTCTCGGCCGCGGCGACCCGGCCGACCTCGTCGACCGTAGCCTGCATGGCCCGGTACATCGCGACCGCGGCGTCCCGGCCGGCCATCCTGGTGAGCTTGCCCAGCGAGGCGGGGAACAGCGCGGAACACCAGCCGCCGTTGCGCCCGGACGCGCCGAAGCCCGCGATCTCCGCCTCGCACACCGCGACCCGCAGCCCGGGCTGCGCGGTGGCCAGGTAGTACGCGGTCCACAGTCCGGTGAGCCCGGCGCCCGCGATCGCCACGTCCACCGCCAGGTCTCCCCGCAGCACCTCGCCTGGCGCCAGCGAGCCAGGCACGGTGTCCAGCCAGAACGACACGGGCCGGTAAGTCTGGTCCGAAGGCATGCTCTTCATGGTGGTGCGGCTCCCTGCCTGATCATCTTTCCCCGTCGGGCATCCTAGGGGTTATGCCCGTGAACTCGCCCGCACCGCCGCAGTTGCCCCCGGCGCGCCAGCCGTCCGGTCCCTACAAGGTCTGCCTTGTCTGCCTCGGAAACATCTGCCGCTCACCGATGGCCGAGATCGTGCTGCGCGACGAACTGGCGCGGGCCGGGCTGGCCGGGGCGGTCAGCGTGGACAGCGCCGGCACCGGCGACTGGCACATCGGTGAGCGGATGCACGATCCGGCCCAGGCGGAGCTTGCCAGCCGCGGCTACGACGGCTCCGGGCACCGGGCGCGGCAGATCCAGCCGTCCTGGCTGGCCCGCTATGACCTCCTGGTCGCGATGGACAGGAACAACCTCGCCAGCCTGCGCCGGATGGCCCCGCCCGGGGATGCCGCCCGGGTCCAGCTGCTCCGGTCGTTCGATCCCGCGCTGGCCAGCGACGATCCTTACGAGGGGGAGGTTCCCGACCCCTACGGCGCGCCGCAGGAGTACTACGCTCTCGCGCTCGACCTGGTGCTGGCCGGCGCCCGCGGGCTCGCCCGGCAACTGGCGGAACTGCTCGACGCCGCCGCGCAGCCCCAGGCGTGACCGGCGCGGACGTCGCCGGGCGGCTGGAGCTGCTCACCGGCGCGGCCGTGCGCGAACTGCGGGCCGCCGGGTCACAGTTCCGCTGGAGCTACTACCGGGCGGTGCTCGCCGACGGCCGGGCCGTGTTCGCCAAGGTGGCCGCCGCCGGCCTCGGCGGGGTGTTCGACGCCGAAGCCCGCAGCCTGCGCTGGCTGGGCGAGGCGGGCGCGGTCGGCGTGCCCGGGGTGCTCGGCTGGGACGACGCCACGCTGGTCGTCTCTGTCGTGCCGACCGGCCGGGCGGATGCCGCCGCGGCGGAGCGGTTCGGGCGCGAGCTGGCGAGGCTGCACGGGGCCGGCGCGCCCCGGTTCGGCGCACCGTGGCCCGGATTCATCGCGAGCCTTTCTTTGCCAAACGATCAGCCCGCGCCAGCCTCCGCCGCAGCTGGCCCGGGCACGTGGCCGGACTGGTACCGCGCGTGCCGGGTGCTGCCTTACCTGCGCCTGGCCGTGGACGCGGGCGCGCTGACCAGAGCGGATGCCAGTGTGATCGAGTCCGCCGCAGCGCGGGCCGCCGACGTGGCCGGCCCGGGCGAGCCGCCGAGCCGGATCCACGGTGACCTGTGGTCCGGGAACGTGCTGTGGTCCGGGGGCAGCGGCTGGCTGATCGACCCGGCCGCGCACGGCGGGCACCGGGAGACCGACCTGGCCATGCTGGCGCTGTTCGGCGCACCGTACCTGGACCGGATCCTGGGTGCCTATGCCGGTCAGGCACCGCTGGCACCGGGGTGGCGCCAGCGCGTCCCGTTGCATCAGTTGCACCCGTTGCTGGTGCACGTGGTCCTGTTCGGCGCCGCCTACCGCGAGGAGGCGCTGGCCGCCGCCCGCGCAGTCCTGGCCATGTAATCGCCCTATTGCCCCGGGTGCTGCGCCGCTAGGCCCCGCGGGACTGCGCGGAGCCGGCGCATGCGGCTAGGCCGCCGGTGTCGCAGTCAGGCAGCCGGTACTGCGGCTGGCCCGGCGACGACGAACCCGGCGTGCGCGGCACGCCCTGCCATGCCCGGCTCCGCGGCTGGCCGCCAGCCGGTGGATTCGAGCAGCGCGCCCGCGTCCGCGGCCGCCACCATCGACCGGGCCGGCTCGCCCACGGCGGCGACCGCGGCCTGGAACGCGGCGCGGCGCGCGGCGCGCTCCGGGGAGCCACTGTTCACCGACAGGCTGATGGCCAGCCTGCTGCCGTCGGCGGCGATCCGGCGCAACTGCGCCAGCAGCGACCGGAGCACGGCCTCCTCCAGGTAGACCGCGACCCCTTCGAGCAGGAACAAGGTTCGCCGGCCTGGGTCCAGCCCGGCGGACACCAGCAGGCCGGCGACCGGATCCACGGTGAAGTCCGCGGCGACGAACCGGAGGTGACCACTGTCGATCCCGAGCCGGTCCAGCCGCGAGCGCTTGTCCTGCTGGGTGGCCGGGTGATCGACCTCGAACCAGAGCACGCCCGGCCGCGCGTAACGCAGCGATCTCCCGTCATACCCGGCGGCACCGGTCACGATCTGCGCGAAGCCGCGGCTGAGCGCGCGCGTGACCACGCCATCGAAGAACCGGGTGCGTGCTCGCAGGTACTCCCGCATCGGGCCCGGTTCCGCCGCGGCCGCCCCGGCCACGTCCCTGGCCAGGGCGGTGTCGGCGGCGGGGTCGCCGTAGGGCGCGGTGACCCGGTCGAACGTCAGCCGGTGCGCCGCGACCCGCTGCGCGGTCACCGACACCTGCCCCGGCTTCACGGCCCGTCCTCAGCCCCCGGTTCCATGATGATTGCCGCGGGCTTGATGGCGCGAGTGGCGATGTAGCCGGGCATGTAGCGGGCCGTGGGGTCGGCATGGTGCGGGGCCTCGGCCAGGTGGGTGAGCAGGAAGCCCGCGGTGAGCTGGCCGCCGATCTGCTCGGTCAGCGTGTGGCTGTACTCGATCGGGCCATCCCCGTAGACCCGGGCGCGCTCGTCTTCGGGCAGGTCCAGCGTGGTGAACGGGAGCGGGTGGCGCACCACGAACTCTTCGCGCTCGTCCAGGGGCGCCAGGTCGAAGATGTAGAGATCCGGGTTCAGGAACCCGGTCATCAGCAATCCGCCGGGCCGCAGCACGCGGAACGATTCGCGCCAGACCGGCGCCAGTTCCGGGCAGAACACGTTCGACACCGGGTTGAAGACCACGTCGAAGCTGGCATCGGGGAAGGCGGACAGGTCGCGCATGTCGCCGAGCACGGTCCGGATGGCCAGGCCCTCGCGGGCGGCGACCTCCTCGTCCCTGGCTAGCTGCGCGGGGGAGTTGTCGAACACGGTCACCTCGGCACCCGCCGCGGCCAGCACCGGGCCCTGCTGGCCGCCGCCGGAGGCCAGGCACAGCACCGCGGCGCCGTGCAGGTCGGCGGGGAACCAGTCGCGGGGCGTGGGCTGGTACCCGATGAGCACCACCGACCAGTCCCCGGCCCGGGCACGGGCGACGACCTCGGGCCCGACCGGCCGGGTCCATTCGTTGCCGGCGTCCACCTCACGGTCCCACGCCGCCCGGTTGTGCGCGACGGGGTCGAATTCCTCGGCCACAGCAGACATCCTAGGCGCGGCCGCCGATCCCTGGCTCAGTCGTCAGCCGGTTCCGTGACCAGGGCTTCGGGGGCCAGCGGGAGGGTGATCCGGAACGTGGCGCCGTGCCCCGGGGCGGTGTCGAGGCTTACAGTCCCGCCGTGCGCGGCGACCAGCGCTTGGACGATTGCCAGGCCGAGCCCGCTGCCGCCGGTGCGGCGGCCCCGTGCCTGGTCGGCCCGGTAGAAGCGCTCGAAGACGCGGGTGGCCTGCTCCTGCGTCAGCCCCGGGCCGTGGTCGGCGACCTCGAGGATGGCGCACGGCACGGCCGGGTTGCCCTGCTGGTACCCGGTCAGTATCCGCACCGAGATCGGCGATCCGTCGGGGGTGTGGGTGAGGGCGTTGTTCATCAGGTTGGTGATCACCTGGCGCAGCCGGGCTTCGTCGCCCAGCACGAGGAACGCGGCGCCGGTGCCGAGGGTCAGGTCGATCGATCGGCTGGGCGCGACGATGCGGGCGTCCTGGACCGCGTCCGCCGCGAGCGTGAGCAGGTCGACGGGGCGGCGCTCGATCGGGCGCTGCTGGTCGAGGCGGGCCAGCATCAGCATGTCCTCGACGAGCCCGCCCATCCGGGACGACTCCTGCTCGACCCGCTCCATGATCCGGTCCATGTCCTGCCGGGTGAGCGGCTCGTCCCCGGCCGATGGGTCAGCCAGCGAGCCCGGTACGGTGCCGGAACCGGCCACGGCGCTCGCCTGGGCGGCAGCCGTGTCGGCCGTGGTCCCGGCGGTCGCGATACCGGTGCTGGCCACGGTCGCCGCGCCGGCCTCGAGTCGCCGCGCCGGCCTCGGCGGTGGCGGGGGAGGCCAAGCCGTTCTTCAGCCCGCCGCGCTGCCGGTAGTACTCGGCGTAGCCGCGGATCGCGGTGAGCGGGGTGCGCAGCTCATGGCTCGCATCGCCCAGGAAGCGCCGCATCCGTTCCTCGGAGTGGCGGGCGGCGGCTTCGGACTGGGCGCGCGCACGGAAGGCCGATTCGACATGGGCCAGCATCACGTTCAGCGACGTGGCGAGGCGGCCCATCTCGGTCCGGGGGTCGTAGTAGGGCACCCGGCGGGACAGGTCGCCCGCCGCGATGGCCTCGGCCGTGTGCTCGATATCTCTCAGCGGCCGCAGGCTGGCCCGGACCATCGCGACACCCACGATGGCGAGCGCGACGACGATGATCACGCTGACCACAAGATCGACCTTGGCCAGCCAGCCGACCGCCTGGTCCAGGTGACCCAGGTCCGCGCCCAGGATCAGCGTCCCGGGCAGATTCGGCCCAGGCCCGAGCGGCGTGTTCTGGCGGTAGCTCGCCGGGCGGACCAGCACCCGCCAGTTGTCCCCGCCGCTGTTGGCCGGGACCGTGACGAGCCTGGTGTTGTTGGCTGTCAGCCAGGACTTGCTGGTGGGAACGTTGGGGCCACCAGAGCCCGAGAGGTCGGACGAGCACACGTCGCACAGCACCTGCTGTCCCTGGGCATCCCGCAGTTCTATGACGTACCCCTCGAAGCTGAGCGCCTGCGAGCGCAGCCCGCCGATCCCTGAGGGGTTGGTGATTTGCGCACTCAGCGCCCGTAGCTGGGAGTCCGCGCGGTTCTGCAGGTAGCCGCGGAACTGCGCCAGGCCGACCATGCTGATCACGGCCAGGGCGATGACGACGAGCGCGAGCAGCGCGGCGACCAGCTTGATCCGCAGCGGCACCCGGCCGGCTGCTTGCCGCATCGCCTTCACGCGACCGGAGGCTGCGGGCGGAGCGAATTCAGTCATGCCGGTCAGGACGAGGGCAGCCGGAGCACATACCCGACGCCGCGCAGGGTGTGGATCAGCCGCGGCTCGGCGCTGTCCACCTTGCGGCGGAGCACCGACACATAGGACTCGACGATCCCCGTGTCACCGCGGAAGTCGTAGTCCCATACGTGGTCGAGAATCTGCATCTTGGACAGCACCCGGTTCGCGTTACCCATGAAGTAACGCAGCAGCTTGAACTCGGTGGGCGAGAGCTGCACCGGCTGGCCGGCCCGCCACACCTCATGGCTGTCCTCGTCGAGTTCCAGGTCGGCGAACTTCAGCCGCGGCGTCGGCTCGGCGCCGTCACCCCGGGTGCGCCGGAGCACGGCCCGGATCCGGGCGATTACTTCTTCCAGGCTGAACGGCTTGGTCACGTAGTCGTCGCCGCCGAGGGTCAGCCCGCGGATCTTGTCGTCCATCGCGTCCCTGGCCGTCAGGAACACCACGGGGATCCGGTCGCCGCCGCCGCGCAGGCGCCGGACGACGTCGAAGCCGTCCATGTCGGGCAGCATCACGTCGAGCACGATGAGGTCGGGCCGGTAGCGTTGTGCCGCCTGCACCGCCTCGGTGCCCGCGCTCGCGCTGATAACTTCGAACCCGGCATAGCGCAGGCTCGCGGCGAGGAGTTCGAGAATGTTCGGCTCGTCCTCCACCACGAGGAGTTGTGCTTCGGGCCGCTTCCGCCCGTCGCCCGCCGGTGTGGTCATAAGAGGAATCCTTGCCAATGAGGCTGAGAGTTTGCTGAATGCACCCTGGAACTGACCTGTCGATCCTAGGCGGGTTCCGGCCCGGTGAGAAGGCATGACCGGGCCGGGGGCAGCGCAAACTGCAGCCGGTAGCCGCTGGGGCGGGGGCTTGGCGCGGAGCAGGGTCGTGAGCGACGGAGCGAGATCAAGTAAGGCTGGCGGTGCCAGCACCGTTGCTGGCTTCCGTCCAACCGGCGATGGCCGCTGCGCGGGATTCCGCGCCCAGCTTTGCGTACATCCGGTTTACGTGGTTCTTGACCGTCTTCTCGGCCAGAACGAGCCGGGCGGCGATTTCGCCGTTGGAGTGTCCTGCCGCGATGAGTGACATGATTTCGGCCTCACGCGAAGAAAGGCCAAGCGGGCGGGACGTGCGAGATGCGCCAGCGGTCCTCATTCAACCTCCGACCAGGTATGAAGTTATGAGATGCGACGCATGGTATCGAATGTGGCCCTGTCACGCGCAAGGTTCACATGGCGCCTATCGTGCGGCGATGCAAGCCCGTTGGCGGCCGGATGCGCGCGCCCGGGCGGGTGTGCGGCCGCTCAGCCCTGCAGGTGCGAGCCGGTGATCAGCCGCTTCGGCACGGGGGTGTCGGTGTTCAGGTCGTGGAACAGCCGGTGGCCTGAGCGGAATCCCACTGCACGGCGTCACCGGCGGCCGTGGAGAGGTTCGAGTTCGCGATCGGGACCGTGGTGCTTTCCGGCTGGCGCAGCGCGAACGCGACGCTGATGAGCTGGTTCAGGTGCGTCCCGTCATCCACGATCAGGGCGCCGACGGCACCGAGCCCCGCGGGAACCACGGCGAACGGGTTGAACATGACGCCCGGGCTGGTCATCTTGCTCAGCAGTGCCCTGAGGAACACCCGCTGGTTCTGCTCCCGCTGCAGGTCCTGGCTGGCGAAGTCGTGCCTGGTCCGGACGAAGCCAGTGCCTTCCCGCCGCTCAGGGTCTGGCAGCCCTTTTCAGGGCGCAGGCCAGTAGGCGGTGTCATGGGCGGCGACACGAAGCACATCGTGACGCCCCCGACCGAGTCGACGACATCCACCAGCCCGCCGAAGCCGATTCCCATGTAGTGCTGATGCGCAGGCCCGTGGCGTTCTGCACTGTCTCGGCGACAAGTTCGGCCGCCGAACGACACGGCGGCGTCGAGCTGTTCAGCGTGGCGGGGAAATCTTGAACATAGGCATCCCGGGGGAGGCTGACGAGCACCGCGGGCCGCTGGTCCCCGGGAACGTGGACAGAGCAGCACCGTGCCGCCGCGCGGCCGCTCACGTCGATCCCGGTGTGGGCACTGCGTCCGGCCGCGGGTCAGGCCCTGGCCGGCTGTCGGGACCGCTGATAAGCCAGTTCGACCCGGCGGCCTGCGGTAGGCCGGCGCGCGTAGGACACCAGCACGTTCGACCGGTTGAGCTTGCCATCGAGGAAGAAGTACCCGCCGATGACCAGGATCAGGAGAATCACGACAAGCCCGGCGACGAACGCGAGCAGCAGCCGGAGCCGAGGCCGCTGTGGCCGGGCCCGGCCGGAGTAGGCGACCGGCCCCGGTTGCGCCCGCGCGGTGCCGAGCGCAGCGGCGGCTGGCCGGGCGAGGGGTCTGCCGGGCGCCGGTGCCCGTGCTCGCGTAAGCTCGTAATGCCCGCCCCCGGGCGGTCCTGCGAGCCGGACCGTGGATCGTTCGCGGCCGCGGCACGCCGCTGGCACCCCCGGCCGCTGCGCTCCCGCAGCCGCGCCGCCCGCGCCTCCGCCCCCGCCGCGCTCCCGGCGGCCGCGCCGCCGCGCCTCCGGCCGCCGTGCCGCCGCCGCTGCGCCTCCCGGCGGCCGCGTTCTCCCGGTGGCACCGGTACTGGCGTTCCCGTCCTGCGGGGCGCGCAGGTTCCGTCTTCACGAACCAGCCCGTGGGCCACTGTCGACGCGGGCGCCCTCCCACCGACGTGACCATGTCCCGCCCGGACGATCCCGAGATCCCCGGGCCGCTCCCGCGTTGGCTCCCCAAGTCGAGGAGCGCGGCTTCGACCTCGGCGGCGCGATCGGGCTGGCAGGTAGAGCCCTGCGCCTGGTGGCATCGACCAGTTCAGCGATCCTGTGTAGCTCTGCCCGGCCGGACGGCTCGATTCAGTGGCGCCCTGCGCCAGGCTGCTCCGGCCGAGGTCGCCAGCAGGTCCGCAGCGGGTGGGCCTGTCCGGCGTCGCAGTCGTGGAACCGCAGCGAGAGCGGGTCGAGCGAGGTCAGCGGGTGCGCGCGCTCAG
>CAWDXD010000034.1:0-97281 GCA_963806145.1 uncultured Actinomycetes bacterium | reverse complement strand
GGGCCGGTCGAGGTGTCGTCCGGGGTAGCGGCGACCGCGGAGATGAGCGTGCTGGTTGCTAACCGCCTGGCTGACGTCGCGATCGGGTCGAGCCCGGCCGGCGATCCCGGGCTCGCCGTGGTGACCGAGCCGGTGTTCCGGTACCGGATGATCGTGGTGACCGCCGGGCAGTCCGTGCTGCGGGGCAGCCCCCGGCAGTGGCGGTGGCTGGTGGACCCCTCCGGCACCGATCCGGGCAGCGACACCGGGCAACTGCTGGCCAAGCTGGGGATCCCGGAGGACAGCATCGGCGTGTTCCCCAACCAGACCGCCGCCTGGGCGGCCGCCGCCGACGGGGCGGGCGTCGCGCCCGCGGTCGAGCACCTGGTCGCCCAGCAGGTGCGCCGCGGTGAACTGTCGCTCGTGGAACTGCCCGGAGTGCCGATGGAGGCCACCTGGTACGTCACGGTGCTGGAGCGCCAGCGCCGCAGCGTGGCGGCCAGCGCGCTGCGCCGGTTCCTGGGCACCCCCGAGGCCATGCACCTGATGCGGTCCCCGACGGCCGGAGTTCCCCCATCCAGGTTCCGCCCCCCCGTTTACGTGACAATCTGGAGCTGACCAGACACGCTACGCGGCAACAACCACAGCGCCGCCGCCTCGCTCGCCTCGATGATCATGGGCGGGCGGGGATGGCTGTCCGGGAGTGGGTAGCCTTCCCCGAAGGCCAGCTCAGAGGCCACTTAAGCAAGAGCTTATTCGGCGGTTGCGGGGCTGGCCGCCCTAGCGGATCATGTGACCATCACCCGTGACGGTGCAGCGTGGGGAGCCCCGTCCAATATCAGGAGCGGTGCCGATGCGGATCGAGTCGGACGGGCACAGCCAGGGCAACCCACGCCTGTATGAGCTGGTGGAGCACGCACCGAAGACCGGGAAGAGCCCGACCGTGTGGGCCTGGCCCGAGTTGATGGACTATCTCAAGATCGCCGGTCAGCCGGTGGCGGGGCCATGGCCGCCGCATCAGGAGCCGCGGCCGGACCCGGATTACGAGTCGCTCCCGGTGGCCGTGCCCGACCCCGAGTCGCGGCCCGCCCCCGTGGCTGGCCCCGGATCGAGCTCAGCCGGCGAACCGGCGCCACCACCGGCCCAGTCCTGAACCTGATCCGGGCTGCCCGCATCCGCGGGACCACGCCCAGGCAGGGCATTGGAGGGATCTATGTATCCGTCTCGGTTCCGCTACGAGGCACCGCGCTCGCTCGCGGAGGCGATCCGCCTGCTGCAGGAAGGCGGCGGCGAGGCCAAGGTGCTGGCCGGAGGCCAGAGCCTCGTCCCGCTGATGAAGCTGCGCTTCGCCACCCCGGAACTGCTCGTTGACATCAACAACATCGGCGGCCTGGACTATCACCGCCAGGACGCGGACGGGACGCTGCGGATCGGCGCCCTCTGCCGTCACGCCGATCTGGAGGGCTCGGCCCTGCTGCCGGGCAGCCAGCCCACCATGGCCGCGGCCGCGCCGCTGATCGCCGACCCGATCGTGCGTAACCGGGGCACCCTGGTCGGCTCGCTGTGCCACGCCGACCCGCAGGGCGACTGGGCCTCGGTCATGACTGCCCTCGGCGGCTCGGTGGTGGCGCAGGGCCCCAGCGGCAGGCGGACGATCCCCGTGGCGGACTTCGTCACCGGGCCGTTCGAGAACGTGCTCGAGCCCGACGAGATCGCCGTCGAGGCCGTGGTCCCGCCGCACCGGGGCACGGCCACCGGCGGTTACCTGAAGCTGGAACGCCGGGTCGGCGACTTCGCGACGGTCGGGGTGGCGGTGGCCATCGAAACCACCGACGGCACCGTGACCAGGGCCGGAATCGCGCTGACCGGGGTCGGCGGCGCCACCATCGCGTGCACGGAGGCGGCCCAGGCGCTGACCGGCCAGCCGCTCACCGCGCAGGCGATCGAGCAGGCGGCCGACCTGGCCGCGGGGGTGGCCCGGCCGCGGACCGACCATCGCGGCAGCGCCGAGTACAAGCGGCACATGGTGCGCACCTTCGTGGTCCGCATCCTCAGCAACACCGGGCCGCGGGCCGCCGAGCAGGCGGCAGGCGGGCCCGCCGATGAGGGCCCAGCGGCGGAAAGGGCGGCCTGAGATGACGATCGTTTACGACGACCTCGGCGACGAGGCTGCGGCCGATGTCCCGGTGCGCCGGATCAAGTTCACCGTCAACGGCGCGAAGAAGATCGCCGAGGTCGAGCCCCGGCTGCTGCTTTCGCACCTGATACGCCGTGGCATGGGGCTGACCGGTACGCACATGGGCTGCGACACGACGAACTGCGGCGCGTGCACCGTGCTGGTGGACGGCAAGGCGGTGAAGTCCTGCACGATGCTGGCCGTCCAGGCGGACGGGCACGAGATCGAGACCGTGGAGGGCCTGGCCACCGCCAGCGAGCTGCACCCGCTCCAGGAGGGCTTCAAGGAGGAGCACGGGCTGCAGTGCGGGTTCTGCACCCCGGGGATGATGATGGCCGCCAAGGCGCTGCTGGACGCCAACCCGGACCCGACCGAGGAAGAAGTGCGCTGGGCGCTGTCGGGCAACCTGTGCCGCTGCACCGGCTACCAGAACATCGTGAAGTCGGTCCTGTGGGCCGCGGAGAAGCTCCGGGGCTGACCCGGGAGCTGATCAGGGCTGACCGCAGGACGGCTGACGAAGACGGGAGAGGGCAGTGTCGCAGGCACTGGACGAGATCAAGATCGGCGGGCTCGGCGCGAGCCGCAAGCGAGTCGAGGACAACCGCTTCATCCGGGGCAAGGGCAACTACACCGACGACATCGTGCTGCCCGGCATGCTGCACATGGAGATCCTGCGCAGCCCGCTGGCGCACGCACGGATCAAGTCGATCGACACCAGCCGGGCCTGGAAGATCCCCGGGGTGCACCTGGTGCTCACCGGCGAGATGATGGCCACCAGGAACCTGGCCTGGATGCCCACGCTGTCCTACGACACCCAGGCGGTGCTGGCCACCGACAAGGTCCGGTTCCAGGGCCAGGAGGTCGCCTGCGTGATCGCGGACGACCCCTACATCGCCAAGGACGCGTGCGAGGCGATCGACGTCGAGTACGAGCCGCTGCCGGCGATCGTCAACCCGGACCAGGCGGTGGCCGAGGGCGCCCCGGTCATCAGGGATGACAAGGAGAACCAGGCCGACAACGTCATCTACCACTGGGAGGTGGGTGACGCCGAGGGCACCGAGCGCGCGTTCGCCCAGGCGGACAAGATCTCCCGGCTCAAGCTGCACTACCCGCGCTCGCACCCCTCGCCGATCGAGTGCTGCGGGTCGATCGCCGACTTCAACCGGGCGACGTCGAAGCTCACCGTGTACATGACCACCCAGGCGCCGCACATCATCAGGGCCGCGGTCGCCATGGTGGCCGAACTGCCCGAGCACATGATCCGGATCGTCTCGCCGGACATCGGCGGCGGCTTCGGCAACAAGGTCCCGGTGTACCCCGGGTATGTCTGCTCGATCCTGGCCTCGATCCTGCTGGAACGCCCGGTGAAGTGGATCGAGGACAAGAGCGGGAACCTGATCTCCACCGGGTTCGCCCGCGACATCTACCTCGACGGCGAGGTCGCGATGCGCGGTGACGGCAAGATCCTCGCCGTCAAGATGCACTGCGACGCCGACCATGGCGCGTTCTTCTCCGACGCCCAGCCGAGCAAGTTCAAGATCGGCCTGCTGCACTCGGCCTTCGCGGCCTACGACATCCCGGTCGGGCACATCACCGCGCGCGGCACCTACTCCAACAAGGCCCCGGGCGGGGTCGCCTACCGGTGCTCGTTCCGGGTCACCGAGGCGATGTTCTTCCAGGAACGGATGGTCCAGGCGGCCGCGCACGACCTGGGCATGGACCAGGCCGAGTTCCGCCGGATCAACTTCGTCACGGACGACCAGTTCCCGCACCGCACCCCGTTCGGCTTCCTCACCGACTCCGGCCAGTACGGCAAGTGCCTGGAGGTCGGCCTGCGCGCGGTGGGTTACGAGGACTTCCTGCGCCAGCAGGAGGAGGCGAAGGCCAAGGGCAGGCGCCTGGGCATCGGCATCTCCACGATGACCGAGCCGCTCGGCGCGGGGAACAGCCGCGAGTACGACATCCTCGGCATCAAGATGTTCGACTCGGCCGAGCTGAAGATCCACATGACCGGCAAGGCCATCGTCCGGACCGGAGCCAAGACCCAGGGGCAGGGGCACGAGACGACCTGGGCGCAGATCGTCAGCCACGAACTCGGCATCCCCGCCGAGGACATCGTGGTCGAGGAGGGCGACACCGACACCGCGCCGTTCGGCATGGGCACCTACGCCTCCCGCAGCACGCCGGTCGCCGGGGCCGCGGTCGCGATGGTGTCCCGCAAGATCCGGGCCAAGGCCCGCAAGCTCGCCGCGCACCTGCTCGAGGTCTCCGAGGAGGACGTCGAGTGGGAGCTTGGCCGGTTCTACGTGCGCAGCGCGCCCAGCCGGGGCGTGACGATCCAGGAGTGCGCGATCGCCGCGTACAGCAACATGCCCGACGGCATGGAGCCGGGCCTGGAGAACACCGCCTTCTACGACCCGCCCAACCTGACCTGGCCGTTCGCCGTGTACATCGTCACGGTCGAGGTGGACCCGGAGACCGGCGTCTGGGACGTGCTGAACATGGTCGCGGTCGACGACTGCGGCGTGCGCATCAACCCGATGATCGTCGAGGGCCAGATCATGGGCGGCCTGACCGAGGCCTACGCCATGGCGAACATGCAGTTCATCACGTTCGACGCGGAAGGCAACTGCGTCGGCTCCAACTACATGGACTACCTGCTGCCGACCGCGTGGGAGACGCCGGGCTTCGAGCTGCACAGCGAGGTCGTCACGCCGTGCCCGCACCACCCGATCGGGGCCAAGGGCATCGGCGAGTGCGCGGCCGTGGGCGGCCCGGCGGCCTTCGTCAACGCGGTGATGGACGCGATCTCCGACACCGGGGTCCGCAACATCGACATGCCGCTGCTGCCCGACCGGGTCTGGGAGGCCCTCACCTACCAGCGCGATATCTCCGGCGCCCCGCCGGTCCGCTCGGACGACTGAGCGGGAGGGGCGCCCGCGAGGGAGGCATGGACATGGACGGCTGGGAGATCCTCAAACAGGCCGGTGAGCTGGAGCGGCGCGGGCAGGCGTTCGCGCTGGCCACGGTGGTCTGGCGGCAGGGCCCATCGTCCAGCCAGCAGGGCGCCCGCGCGATCATCACGGCCGAGGGCGAGCTGCACGGCTGGATCGGCGGGGCGTGCGCGGAACCGGTCGTGATCCGCGAGGCCCAGCGGGTGATCGCGGACAGCACGCCGCGGCTGCTGCTGCTCGGCAGCCCGGACCAGTTCGGCGCGGCGATCCCCGAAGGCATCACCGTGGTGCCCATCTCCTGCCAGAGCGAGGGCGCGCTCGAGGTCTACATCGAACCGGTGGTGCCCGCGCCGCACCTGGTCATCGTGGGCCGCTCGCCGATGGCGCACACCCTGGCCGACCTCGCCCGGGCCCTGAACTGGCGCACCGACCTGGTCGCCGGCGAGGACTTCACCGCCGCCGGCGCGCACGAGCAGTCGATGGTCATCGTGGCGACCCAGGGGCACGGCGACGAGGAGGCGGTCGAGGAGGCGGTCGCCGCCCGCCCCGCCTACCTGGGCCTGGTCGGCTCCCGCCGCCGCGGCGCCGCGGTGCTCGGATACCTCGCCGACCGGGGCCTGCCCGCCGATCAGCTCGACCGGGTGCACGTCCCGGCCGGCCTGGACCTGGGCCACACCACTCATCAGGAGATCGCCGTCGCGATCCTCGCGGAGCTGGTCCAGCTCCGCGCGTCCGGAGCCCTGGCGGGTGCGGCCGCGGCGGCCCCCGCCAGGAGCACCACGGCAGCCGCCCCGGGGCGCACGCCCGCCCGCTGAGACCCCCGCCAGGCACGCGGAGGAACCGGCCGAGGCCGTCGACCCGGTCTGCGGGATGACCGTCGCCGCCACGGCCGCCAGTCACCCGCTGGCCCACGACGGCGTGACCTACTACTTCTGCTGCACCGGCTGCCGCCGGAAGTTCGAGCTGGATCCGGCTGCCTACGTGACAAGGGAAACCCGATGCTGATCAAGAACGAGTTCCAGGTGGCGGCGCCCATCGACAAGGTCTGGCAGTTCTTCGGCGACATCCCCCAGGTCGCCGCCTGCCTGCCCGGCACCGAGCTGACCGACGACCTCGGCGACGGCAAGTACGAGGGCCGGGTAGCCGTCCGGATGGGACCGGTCCGGCTCCAGTTCGCCGGGAAGGCCGACATCACCGAGCGGGACGAGGCGGCCAAGCGCCTCGTGGTGAACGCGACCGGCGCGGAGGAGAAGGGCCGCGGCCAGGCCAGCATGGTGGTCACCGCGACGCTGGCCCCGGCCGGCCGCGGCACCAAGGTCAGCGTCGCCCAGGACCTGCAGCTTTCCGGCGCCGCGGCGCAGTACGGGCGGGGCATGATCTCCGACGTCACCGCGGTGCTCATGCGGGACTTCTCGGTCAACCTCGCCGACCGGATCGACCGTGCCGAGCGCGGTGAGGCGGTCACCGGCCCGGCTACCGCCGCCAGCCCGGCGAGCGGTTTCAGGCTGGGCATGCGGGCCGCGCTGATGGCGCTGCGCCGCGTGTTCCGCCGCTTCTTCGTCCCCTACCAGGCAGCGAGCTGAGGAGAGAAGAGCCATGGTCTTGTGGTGGATCGGCAACGCCATCCTGTTGCTTGCCGTGCTTCCGGTGGTCATCTACCTGCTCAACCGCGTGCTCGCCGCGGTGGAGCGGATCCGCGCCGCGACCGACGACATCCTCGCCGGCGGGGTGGAACTCGTCGGTGAGCTGACCGTCGTCCCGGACGGGCTGGCCATCACCGACAGCACCGTGAATCAGGTATCCGTCGGGGCGGTCCGGTACGCGGGCTCCGTCGCCAAGCTTCTCGGCTGAAAGGAGACTCGCCATGCCGGCAGCCGCCTGGGCAACACTGATCATCGCCGCGCTGATCATCGCGATCACCGCGCTTGGCCTGCTTCGGGTCATCTTCCACCTGCGGGCGATCCGCAAGACGCTCGTCGCGACCACCGGCGGCGTGCAGGCGGTCGCGCAGCTCACCAGCACCGTGCCGGACCGGCTCACCTCGGTCAACGCGAGCCTGAAGCCGGTACGCGACTTCTGCGAAACGGTCTGAGGATAAGGAGCCGTCATGGAACCACATGTCCTCGCAGCCGGGACCTCGACCACAGGCTGGGTGGTGGGCTACACGATCGGCATCGTGATCGTCCTCGTCGTGGTGGCGCTGGTCGTACCGATCCTGCTGCTGGCCCGCGCGATCGGCAACGAGGCCCCGAAGATCAACGAAGCACTGGAGCAGGCGGTGCACAACACCGCCCCGCTGGGAGCGCTGCGCACCACGATCGACTACGCGGTGACCATCATCGGCGGCCTGCAGCGCGGCCGCGCGAGGCTGGGTGATGACAATGCATGACCTGGCCATGTCCTCGACCGAGCACAACCTCTGGCTGACCGCCAACATCCTCGGCATCGTCGTGGTGGTCGCGGTCGCGGCCCTGCTGAGCCTGCTCATCTGGCTCGTGAAGAGAATCGACGGCCGGGTGGTGCAGGTGCGGGACACGCTCAAGGCCGCGGCGGCCAATACCGCGGACGCCGCGCTGATACCGCAGGTCGCCGACGGCGTGGAGCTGGTGCTCGCGGAGGGCCTCAAGCACCATCTGTTCCTCGGCCGCGTGCTCGGAAAGGTCAAGTCTTGACATCCTCCATCCGCCGAATGGCGGAGGATTTCAGCTATACGACCAAGAGGCCGCGATGCTGAGGTTCGCGGTTAACAGGCTGGGCAACCCCATCGCCTCCCCGCGCAGTTACCGCATGCCCTGCGGCAATGTTTCTAGCTGCGTTCACGTCGGCGTTACAGGCGAAGGCGCAGGCAGTGCACCGGAAGGCGGCTTGGCTCTCGCGCGATTCCCGGTCCACATGCCCGCAGGCGCTGCAGCGCTGACTAGTGAATGCAGGGTCGACCATCTGGACCCGGCCAGGGGCCTTCTCATCCAACCGACGGACGAGCAGCCCCCACCCGGAGGCGAGGATTTCCCGATTCAATCCCGCCTTCTGGCGCACGCCATGCCCCGGGTTGCGAGTGGTCCCCCTGGCGCTTCTGGTCATGTTCTTGATGGGCAGGCGCTCGACGCGGATCAAATCGAAGCGGCGCGCCAAGTCGGTGCTGATGCGCTCACACCAATCCTTGCGGACATCAGCTTGCCGGGTTTTGAGGCGGGCGACAGCGAGCGCGGCCTTAGCACGCCGTTTGCTGCCGCGCTTCGCGCGAGCCAGCCTGCGCTCCAACAAGCGCAGACGCCGCTGGCTCGGCCTGCTCAACCGGGGACAACGCAGCAGTTCACCATTCGACAGGGCTGCGCTCACAGCCACGCCACGGTCAATGCCGATGACCTCACCAATGCCCGGGCCATCGATGGGCTGAGGGATCGCAGCGAAGGCAACGTGCCACCGACCAGCACGGTCCAGGGTGACCCGGAAAGACTTCACGCCATCAGGAACGGCGCGGGACCAGCGAAACCGAATCCAGCCGCATTTTGGGACAAGTACTTCCCCAGTTCTCCGGTTCAACCTGCGCACATGCTGAGGCTTGACCGCGACAGCACGAAACCCTTCGTTGCGTCCGGCCTTGCGCCACGTCGGCCTGCGGTGAGTACCCACGAAGAAGTTCTGCATGGCCTGGTCAAAATCGCGCAGCGCTTGCTGCTGCACCATCTGGCTGCCGGCGGCCAGCCAAGAATGTTCCCGTCGCGCGGCGGTGAGCTGTCTGCATTGCTGCAGGTAACCCGGAGCATTCGCCCGCCCTGGGCGCCACCACGATTGCTGTTCGCAGGCAAGATTCCACACGAACCGCGCGTGGGCGCAATGCTCCCGCAGAACTGCCTCGTCAGCAGCCGAGGGAAGCAGGCGGTAGCGGGACATGCGAAAACACTATCGAGCGTTGCCGACATTCCAGAGGAGGTGAAGCGGCGGCTCGTGCACTGCTCTAAGCAACAAGTCACTACGCCGCGCACCGTATGACCGGACTCGTCGTCTTCACAGTTATCGACGTCGTCCTGCTGATCGCGGGCCTGGCGTTCTACCTGTTCTGGGTGGGCTCCCTGCTCACCAGGGTCGCCGGGAACCTGGAGGAGTGCGCCGACACGGTGCGGACGATCGTCGGCCACGCCAAGCTCATCGGCCCGGCCGTGGAGCACATCAACCAGACCGGCGGAGTGGTCGCCGGCGCGCTGCCGCTGCTGTACGGGATGGCCGAGGAGATCGTCGTCGACGTCACCCCGCGGCCCGAGCCGCCCGCCGAGCCGGAGCCCGCACGGCCCGCGTCCGGCCGGCGCCGCTCGCGGTTGCACGATGCGGTCGGCTTCGCGCCACGGTCCTAGGCCGGCCCCGGGCGCAGGCCGGCGCACTGGCCTGCGCCCGCGCCGGATAAGGACTTAGCTGCTTAACGACGGGTCGCTGCCATCTGGGCCCCGGCGGGCAACTGGTCCCGTAGTAGGGGCGGTGTACTCGCCGATCCATTCGTCCCGCCACGACTGATCGTATTGCTGCTTATTGCAATTGGGCCGGTAGATCGCGATCAGCTCGCGGGTGATCTGCTCCCGGTGGGACCGGTTGCCGCCGGGCACCTCGTACATGCAGACGTATACCTTCCAGCGGGAACCGGCCCGGCGCACCCAGCAGTGGGCGCGCGGGTGGGAGAACGGGAACCGCTCGGTGGCAAGATCGTCGGAGTGACCGGCGTAGATGACCGCGTACCGCTCCGGCTTGGCATCCGGTTCGGGCTTGTACATGATCGCGAACACGGCCGGGCGGGCCGGCGGGGTCCACCCGGCGAGCAGCCGCGGCCCCTCGAACGGGTACCCGGCGAGCGAACCGAGCCTGATCATGGGCCATCCCCAGGGAGCCCTGCGTCGTCATCCTCGGCTTCGCTGACCGCGTCCACGGTGACGATGGGACCGGCGGGCAGCCCCGCGGCGGCGGCGGCCTTGCTGAACTCCCGGGTCGCCGCGTCGACCGCCTCGTCGCGGCTGCCCGCGGTGACGATCAGCCGGGCGCCGTACCGGTCCGAGCCGATGCCCGAGGCGACACCGTCGCTGGCGGCGACGGCGTCGGCGAGTTCCACGACTTCCTCGCGGGTCAGCACCCGGCCGGCGTCCGCCTCGATCCCTACGCTCCACCTCACCCGGTACTCCTCACGTGAGCCGCGCCGCTACAGGGTGGGCAGCAGCGCGGCGAACTCTTCCAGGCTTCGCAGGTCGTGACCGGACAGCATCAGGTCGACGTGCGGGGCCACCACCATCATCCCCAGCGTGCTGGGCCGGAAGCCAGCGTCGTCGCCCTTGTGCGGGTTCATCCAGACCAGCCGGTGACACAGCCGCCCCAGCCGCTCGATGGCCATGGCCAGCACCTCCGGATCCCCGCGGTCCAGGCCATCGGAGCAGATCACCACCACTCCGCCGCGGGCCAGGCCGCGGCGGGCATAGCCGTGCACGAAGGCGTCCAGGCTGTCCCCGATCCTGGTGCCGCCCTCCCAGTCGAACACCGCGCGCCCGGCACGGTCGAGCGCCTCATCGGGCCGGCGGCTGCCCAGTTCCCTGGTGATCCTGGTGAGCCGGGTGCCGAAGCAGAACACCTCGACCTTGGCGGCCGCGCGCCTGGCCGAGTAGGCGAACTGGAGCAGGTTACGTGAGTAGTCGGCCATCGACCCGGAGACGTCGAGGATCAGGATCAGCGGCCGGAGCCTGGTCTTGCGCTGCCGCCAGTAGAGTTCGGCGGGCTCGCCGTGCAGCCGGAGTGACTCCCGCACGATGCGCCGCAGGTCGGGAGTGCGGCCGGTCCGGGCCGCCGTGGTCCGCCTGGTGCGCCGCCGCGGCGGGGTGAGCCGGATCCGCGCCATCATCCGCCGCACCGCGGCCAGTTCCTCCGGGGTGCACGCGGCGAAGGCCTTGTGCTTGAGCGCCGCCACATCGGACGCCATCCAGCCGAGCACCGCCTGATCCTCGCGCTCCTCGCCGACCCGCTCGGTCTCCGGAAGGGCCAGGATCGTCTCGGCTTCGGCCGCGGTCCTGGCCGTGATCGTGACCAGTTCGGGGACCGGGTTCCCGGCATCGAGGAAGAACCGGCGGAACACCTCGTCGTAGACGGCGATGTCGTCCCGCCTGGTCACCAGCGTTGCCCGGCCCGCCCAGTAGAGGTCCACCAGGTCGGTGGCGTCCAGCGGGGTCATCGCCACGCAGTAGGTGAGGACGTCTCCGGTACCCACCGCCAGCCCCGCGCGGCGCAGCTCGCGGCAGAACCGCACCAGCACCCCCGTCAGGCCGTCAGGCACCGGAGGTTATCTCCTCCAGGTTTTCCCGGACCAGGTCGAGGTCGTCGCGGTCCTTCACCACGGCGCCGAGGGTGTCGCTGGCCAGTTGCGGGTCAAGCGCGGTACCGCCGAGCAGGCCGACGGTGCGGGCCCAGTCGATCGTCTCGGCCACGCCGGGCGGCTTGGCGAGGTCAAGCTCGCGCAGCCGGTGCACCGCGGCGACCACCTGGCCGGCCAGCGCCGGTGGCACACCCGGCTCCCTGATCAGCACGATCTCCAGCTCCCGCTCGGCGGAGGGGTATCCGATCCAGTGGTAGAGGCAGCGCCGCTTCAGCGCGTCGTGCAGTTCCCTGGTGCGGTTGGAGGTGAGCACGACCAGCGGCGGGGACGGCGCCTTGACCGTGCCTATCTCGGGGATGCTCACCTGGAAGTCGGACAGGACCTCTAGCAGGAACGCCTCGAACTCGTCGTCGGCGCGGTCCACCTCGTCGATCAGCAGCACCGCCCGGTCGCCGGCCCGCACCGCCTCCAGCAACGGCCGCTCCAGCAGGAACTTCGGCCCGAACAGCGTGTCGACGGCGTCGCCGTCCGCGATCTGGTGCTCCGACAGCGCCCGGATCTGCAGCATCTGCCGCGCGTAGTCCCACTCGTAGAGCGCCTGGTGGGTGTCGATGCCCTCGTAACACTGCAGCCGGATGAGCCTGCGGCCGAAGACGCCGGCGAGCACCTTGGCGGCCTCGGTCTTGCCCACCCCGACCTCGCCTTCGAGCAGGATCGGGCGCGGCAGCGACATCGCCAGGAACAACGCTGTGCCCAGGCCACGGTCGGCGAGGTAACCGCCCTGACGCAGGAGGTCCGTCAGCTCACCGACGGTCCGCGGTTGTTCGGCCAAGTGTCTCCCTTGCCTGGGGATCGCAGGTCAGAGGTGTTACGCGGTGGCGGTCAGCTCTGCTGGGCGGACCGCATCACCAGGTCGGCGACAGTCCCGCCGTTGCTCAGCTTGCCTTCGCGCTCCAGCCGGTCCCGCCACGCGGCCCGCATGTCGTCTTCGGCGCCACCAAGGTCCCCGAACCCCACATCGGCCATCCGCTTGCAGGACTTCGCGGTGCCGATGTCATCGAGGTCCGCGCTGGTCTGCCCTTGCGCGCTCCAGATCCCGCGCAGTACCTCAAGGGACTCGTCAGGCTCACCGCTCATCCGCGCCTCCTCTCGACCGGCCCCGTTCTCCCAAGTCGACTGTAGTTCCTGCCCCCGATCGCAGCGACCCCCGATTAACGGTTCCCTTATCGGCGCGGGAGCTCGTCCCCATCCCGGACCCAGGCGCGCCTCCCGGGGCCGGCCAGCTCACCGGCATCTCGTGCAAGTCCGCGTCCGCATGCGAGGCCGTGGGCAACTTCAGCAGCGGCGGGACCATGGAAACCGACCGGGGTGGAGGCCCCGGTCGGCGAGCAGTACTCCTGATCGCCGGATGACAATCACCGCATGACAAAAGCGCGGGCCGGGCAGTGGTGCCCGGCCCGCGCTCATGTGCGGCCGGTCAGCCCGAGGTGAAGTAGGGCCACACGGGGCCGCCGAAGGTACTGCTGGGCACCTTACGGAAGCCGGCCGGAACGGTCACGTTCGCCTTGGCGATGTTGCCGGGGGTGGCCGGCAGGGCGGTGATCTCCTGGCGGGTCGTGCCGTCCAGGGGCCTGCCGTCGCGGTAGTGCGTCCGGTTGTTCCAGATCACCAGCATGGGCAGGTATGTCTTCGGGTTCACGTACAGGGTGGCATCCACACGGAACGGGCCGCGGCCCTCACCGTGCGGCAGTTGGCTCCAAAAATGCCAGTTCGTCGTCGAGCCGGTGAGCTTGATCGTGGGCACGCCGTTGACCTGGGCCTGCCCCGCGACCTTGAACAGCCCGCAGGACAGCGCCTGACGGATATACGCCGGCCATTGTGCCGGGCCGTTGAACTCAACGATGTCCAGCCGGACGGTGCACGCGTTCGGCGGGAACCCGAGTATCCCCGCGTTAGCCCATTCGTGGTGGCGGTAGTCGATCTGCGCGTAGATCCGCCGCCCCTGGACCCTGGTGGTGCCGACGCCCCAGTGCACCCTGCCCTGGGCCCAGGGCATGCCAGAAGCCAGGGCGGGCGGGATGTACCCGGCCTGAGTGAGCCGCATGTCCCCGTGGTAGTTCCAGCCCATGACCGGGGGATACGGGGCGCTGAAGACGGTCTCGGTCTGGATGACCTTGTTCGTTGTCGCCAGGGCATTCGCCACCTGTGTAATCACGTAGGCGGCGGCGCGGGCCCGGATCGGCCCGGCGGTGTTCTGGCCAGGCACGACCGCGACGACCACCGCCGCGGCGGTCACCGCGGCTGCCCCGCCGGCCAGCGCGGCCCGGGCCGCCATCTGCTTCCGCCGCAGGTGTGACCGTGCCCTGCCGGTGACCCCGGTCGGCACTTGCACATCCGCGGTCAGCCGGTCCAGGCCCTCGCGGAGCAGGTCCTCCACAGCCCCGTTCATGATCTTCCTCCTGCCGCTTCGAGATCGGTTCTCAGCTCTGTTCTTTTGGGCGCGGGCGCGACCTCCGGCGCGGGCCGGGGTCCGGCCAGTTCGCGCAGCCGTCGCAGCCCCCGTGCCGCGGCGGATTTGACCGTGCCTTCGGCGCACCCCAGCAACTCCGCTGTTTCCGCCTCGGTGCGCTGCTCCCAGTACCGCAGCACTACGACCGCCCGCTGCCGTGGCGGCAGTTGCTGCAACAGGCGGACCAACGTGTCGCGGAGGTCCACCACGGCGACGTCGTCGCTGCCCGTGCGTTCCGCGCGTGCTTGCGAGCGGAACTCGGCGAGCCTGCCCCGCCACCGGCCCCGGCGCCGCCAGCCATCGGCGGCCAGGTTGTACAGGGTGCGGCGGAGGTATCCCTCGGGGTCCGTGTCGACCCGGCTCCAGTTCTGCAGCAGCCGCTCCAGTGCCGCCTGCAGCAGATCCTCGCCATCGGTGCGGCTGCCGGTGAGCGCGACCGCCGCCCGCATCAGGTGCTGTCCGCGCTCGCTGAGGAGCCGCTCCACGGCCTGATCGTCCGGCTCACGGCCCATGACCACCTCCCGATATCGCCCGTTTGCAGATGTCGCCCGCCAAGGACGCTCGGGGGCTCGCCGGGGTTGCCTGCGCCGCCGGGCTTTTGCCCGCGGTCCCGCAAGCCCCCCCGGGACGGACGTACCGCCCGCACAGCGCCACGCCCTCCACGATCCCCCCCCCCCCCCCGCACAGCGTCCCCCACGACCGCCACGCCCGGGCCCCATGACCCCCCCGCACGGCGCCGCGGGACCCGCACGACACCTGCCCGCGAGCCTCGCTAAGGTAAAGAGTGCTTTACTCATGTATGGGCTGCTCTTTCACATGTAACGTCTGCCGCGATGGTGCCGCTGCTCATGAATCGGCGGGGCTGCCCCATGCGTCCTATTAAAGGACATCGGGGAGAACCTGACCGGCGGTACAGATCCCATCACGTGTATATGTCTCAGCCTATTCGAGGAGAATCTTGGTTTACGCCAATATGCGGGGGAAATGCGGTAAGGTCGGCTGCCATTGGAGGAGAAATGACTGATCAGCACGGAACGCGCCCCCGTAAGCTACTGCTACGTAAACCGTACGGCCTGCGATATGCAGTGATCGCGGGCATTGCTGCGGCCGGTTGCTGCGCCCTCCAGCTCCCAGCGGCCGCCACGGCCGCCAGCGCCACGGCCAGACAGGCGGCACTGGCCGGGCCGGTGTCGGCAACCCCGGCCACCGGGACGCCGAAACTGGCGGCGACCGGGACCACCGAGACGGTCCGCCAGCTCGTACAGTGCGGCAGGACCATGTTCGCGGTGGGCAGCTTCTCCGAGATCCAGCGGTTCACCACCACCTACCCGCGGAACAACATATTCAGCTTCAGCGCGACGTCCCCGTTCAAGGTCACGTCCTGGGCCCCGGACGTCAACGGGGAGATCAACTCGATCGCCTTCAACGGCAGCAACTGCACCGATGCCTACATCGGCGGGCAGTTCACGTCGGTCAACGGCACCAAGGTGGGCAACTTCGCCGAGATCGACACCACTACCGGGAACGTCGTCTCCGGATTCGACGACCATGTCGGTGGCGGTCATATCGACACGCTCCTGGTGGTGAAGGGCCACCTGCTGGTGGGCGGGACCTTCACCACGATCGGCGGCACCACGACGAACCCGTACTACGCGAGCGTGAGCCCGGTCACCGGCAAGGACGACGGGTTCCTGCACCTGGGCATCTCCGGGCACTACCAGTTCCAAGGCGTGAAGCGGAACGGGACCGAGGTCTACAACCAGCAGTTGTCCCATAGCGGCAAGCTGCTGCTGGTCGAAGGTGACTTCACCAAGGTCGGCGGCCTGGGCCGGCAGCAGATCTTCATGCTGAACATCAACGTCACGCCCCCGAAGGTCACCGGCTGGAGCTCGCCCGAGTTCGACGGCAGCAAGGGCGAAATACCGGGCGGCTTCCCCTACCAGTGCGGCGACTCGCACCCGTTCTACATCCACGCCGCCGCCTGGTCCCCGGACGACGCGACGATCTACATCGCCGACACCGGGATCCACACGTGGAACTGGAACGGCACGTTCCCGATGCCCGGCCTGTGTGACGCCGCGGCGGCCTTCCCGGCCACCGAGAAAGAAGTGCTCCACGACTGGATCGCCAACGACGGCTGCGACTCGCTGTACTCCGTGGCCGCCGACAACAGCGCGGTCTACGTGGGAGGCCACAACCGGTGGTTCCCCAACGGGGACGCCTGCAACAGCCAGGGCAAGGGCGCCATCCCGGCTCCTGGCCTGGCCGGGCTGGCCCCGGGGTCGGCCGGCGGATCGCTGATCGTGAACTCCACGGGCAAGGCGGGCCTGTACAGCAGGTCCCGTGGACACGGCGCGGACGACATGCTGCTGACCAGCGCCGGCCTGTGGATCGCCAGCGACAACTTCGGCGGGGGCACCTCGTGCGGCGGCCTCTCGGGTTACGCGGGAATCTGCTTCCTGCCCTACAACTAAAACCAGCGCGGTAAACACGATTACGCGGCCTGGCGTGGCGGCTCACCAGCCGGTACGCCAGGCCCGTTTCGTGCATCGCCATTCTTGATGCGGCAGCGGATTAAGGGCGCGGAAACGCCGTCCGTGCAATCCCTCCGGGCTACGGGATCCGCCGCGATTCAGCACCGGAATGAATCCCGGCCCGGCCGATGCGGCCGAGCGCGTCCGGTCCTCATCGGGCGTTCGACCGGCTTTCGCTGGATGTCTCGTGGATCGAGGTGGACACCACGGACAGCTATGCACCTGACCTCGAAGAGATTGTGGCCTTTACCGTCGGCCGAGGGTAACGAGCGGGCGTCGCTCTGCCCTTACCCGCCGTGAGGTTCAGCAACTACGGCGCTTCCGGAGCTGGCGCGGGTGGCTGACCGCCAAGACCTGGGCAGCGTGGCGGCCTGGGCGAGAATCCAGATCACCGTGGTGAGCGGGACGAGCGCGGCGATGATCCCGTCTGGTGCGAATGCGCCTCGCTGGGCGAGGGTGAATATCGCGAGCAGGTGCGCCGCCGCCGATAGCCAGCCCAGGCGGTCACCACCACGCGCGCACCCGTCGGTGTGAATGCGCCTCGCTGGCGAGGTGAATATCGCGAGCAGGTGCGCCGCCGCCGATAGCCAGCCCAGGCGGTCACCCACGACGGGGAAAGCCCGGCCTGCCGCAGTCCGGTCACCGTGAACAGGATGGTTGGGGATGGCGTCACCCATATCCCAGCCGGGCTAGGCGTTTTGCCGTCTGATCGGAGGTCTCGCCACCCGCGTGAGACCTTCATAGACTCCTTGCATGCCCGGTGACCCGGTGAACCCGGAAGAGTGTCTGGGGTCGCTGGCGGCCGAGGCCTTGCTGCGGGCGCCGCACCGGCCGCTGTTCCCCGATTCGCTGGGCCTGATGGCGGTGGCGAATGCGTTCGTGATGCTGGGCCTTTTGCCTGAGCCGCGGGCCGAGGCCATCCTGGCAGACCACAAGTCGGCGCTGGAGCGCGAGGGCTTCGGGGACGCCTGGGGGGTCACGAAGGGCGAGCTGACGGTCCGGCCGGGCGCTGATGGGTACTGGCAGGCGCGGATGGCCGGGCCCGGCGGGCTGCGCGAGGTCCCGTTGCTGGTGGCCGTGGCCGGGGTGTGTTGCCCGACCTCGGTGGCCGAGGTGTGCTTTGAGTGGGTGAAGCTGACCTCGACGGGATGGCAGCTGAGCTTCCGCGCCACCGCTCCCGACCCCGATATCCGTGTCAACCCGCCTGACCTGCAGGTGGTGATGGGCCAGGCGATGTCGGAGATCTCGCTCACCGACGACGCGGGCCAGTCCCATGAGCTGCGCGCCGAGGACGTGAGCTGGGGCCGTGACCTGGACCGGCACGAGCAAGAGTGGCACGGCCACGCACTCATAGCCCGCGACCCGGCCAGCAGGCCAGCCTGGTTTGAGCTGGCGCCCACGACCGGAAGTACCTCGGGCCGGGTCATCTTGCCGTCCCCGGCTCAGGTTCCGGTAGGGCGGAGCGACCCGCCGTGGCCGACCCCGGCTGAGTGCTACCTGGCCGTGCTCGCGCCGGTTACCAGGATCTCGATGGAGGCCTCCGGCACCGTAGCCGAAGCGGGACCGGAGGAGACGGCGAGGATCGTTGCCACGGTGGCCGACAGCCTGATCGCGGTGGGTGCGCTGCCGGTCACCAGCACCCTGCTGCGCGAATCTCCCAGCGCCGGCCCACAGTGGCACGTTGAGCTGGTGTACCGGTGGCGCGGCCGCGCCTACCAGAAGGCCAGGTTCCGGGCTGCGGAGCATCGCAGGCTGGCCCTGGCCGTGCGGCTGCCGCTGGAACATGCTACGGCCATGATCGAGAGCGTCTCCACCCAGGATGACCTGGTGCGCATCCAGCTGTACGGCCACCCCTGGGTGCACGGGGAGTACCTGCCCATGATCACCCCCTGCTTCCAGGTTAGCGCCACCGATGACGCCGGGAACGAGCACGAGGGCATGCCCGGCGACTGGCGGGGCTTCCCCGGCCACGAGGGCAGCGGCACTTTCTGGTTCTGGCCGCCCGTGCCCTCGGCCCGCAAGAGCATCCGGGTGACCGTGAGCACACTGTGGGAAGCGGCCTGGGCCGACATCGAGCTGCCCCGGTGACAAATCCGTCAACCCGTACTCGACAGCGTTCGCCAGCTGGTGGCTTCATTCCGCCCAGCGCTGGCGCCTGCCTCGCGTGATCACAGACAACAAGACCGCCGCTCGCCCGCGACTCCTACGGCTCGCGGTTCCTCGCAAACGCGCGAGCTGACCGCTGTTGGTCATCTGCGCTCACCGACCCCACGATGCATGCCTAGGGGTCAGTCCAGGCAGAACTCGTTGCCCTCCGGATCACGCATGACGATGAACCCGTCCGACAACGAGTCGGGTTCGAAGCGCTGAACGCGACTCGCGCCGAGGGCAACGAGGCGCGCGCCCTCGGCCTCCAGGGCTGCCAGACGGGCCTCGCCCGTCAGCCCCACGGCGGCCCGCAGATCCAGATGCACCCGATTCTTCGCCATCTTCGGCTCGGGAACCCTCTGGAAGAAGACCCGCGGCCCCACGCCAGCCGGGTCAACGATCGCCGAGCGGTCGTTGCGTCGCTCCGCGGGCACATCCCACGCATCCAGCGCCGCGTCCCACGACGGGAAACCCGACGGCGGCGGTTGCAGCACATAGTGCAACGCCTCGGCCCAAAAGGCCGCATGCGCCGCCGGATCGGCACTGTCAAACGTCACCTGAAACTCCACAACCATGACCGTAGTCTGACCCGAGCCACCGACATCGGCGCCGCGTCCCAGCCCAGACAACTATCCAGTAAGGCTGGACGCCCCCGGCGCCGCCGAACTCGCCGAAATGCTGCATCTACGCTGACCTACTCAGGCGCGACGAGCCCACTCGAAGATCATGAGGCGATCCCGCGAATGTCCCACGGCGCACCAACCGCAGGCGCCAGGGAACACGCCAGCCGAGGAGCGGGAACGGCCCTGGACCTTCTCTTTTCCGGACGACTCCCGCGAACCTCGATGAGGTCATGCGCAGCAGGCCCAGCGTACGCCGACAGACCTGATCTATCCGACGTCCCCGCGACCCTGCCGAGCAGGCCCGCCGCAGGTCCCGCGGCCAGTCGACACTCCCGGCCACGCCCCGTGGCCGCTGAGGCATGGCCGCCGGTGCCGGCCAGGTTCGTCTCTGCACCGGGACCGGCTCTTCCCGCCGGAGTCATCGCCGGGTCGTCGCCGACCGCCTGGCGTCGTTCCTGATGAGATAGCCGCGGCCACGCTGTTGCGCTCAGCCGCCCGAAGGAGCTGCGGGACTGCTCGCCAGCTATGCGCCCATGCGCGGATAATCATGCGACCGGCGGTTTTGCAGACTATCGCGGCTCGCGGCTGCCCATCTACGCTGACCTACTCAGCGCCGCCCACTCATCCAGATGGTCAGCCTTGTTCCCAGGAGTCACACTGTCGCTGGCATCATGCCTGAGAGGTGCAGTTGCCCCAGATGGTGGTGGGATTCACCCGGATGAAGTGCGCAGGTACCCCCTCGACCCACGGCCCGAGCCCGGCATCGATGAACGGCGCGCGCTCGGCCTCAGTGTCCAGATGGTGCGCAGCCCCCCGTACCAGCACGAACCACCCGGCACGCGCTTCCACATCGATCTGGTCCACCTCCACCGCGACCTGGTACTCGGCCTGCGCGATACCAGTACGCAGGTCCTCGTCAAAGAGGACGGGATCCCACGTGCCCAAGACAATCGACTCTGCATCGATCTTGTACACGACCGGCAGCGCCGTGGGCCCGTACGGGCCGTTATAGACCAGACGCCCGAGCCCTCCGCTGGCGAGCAGCTCCATGGACTCGGCATCACTCATGCGCCTCAGGACGTTCGAGGCAGAACCGCTGGAAGAGTTTAGGTCGGCTTCGTCATCCGGCATAACTCGAACTCTAGCCGCCTTGTCCGGCAGTAACTATTTCACACCGAGGTTGCTGCTGGTGCCCAGGTGAACGCCGTGTGCACGTCCCCCAGGTGTCCGCTGTTGACCGTTTTTCCCGGCCATTCTGGCACGGAACTGGCACGGCCGACGGGCTCGTAGGTGTCGTGTCCCGCTGGCGTTCGATGTGTCCTCCCTGCCGCGGTCAGAAGATCGTTTGCCAGGATGAACTGGGGTTGCCGTCATCGGTAGGGTTCGGCTCATGGCTGAGGTGATGGTGGACGAGTATGGGCGCCCCGAACCGCCCCATGAAGGTAGCGAGGTCGCGACGCTGCTTGGTTTTCTCGACTATCAGCGGGCAACGCTGGCGTGGAAGTGTCGGGGTTTGAGCGATGAACAGTTGCGAGTGGCGCTGAGGCCTTCGTCGATGACGCTAGGCGGGCTGATGCGCGAGTCGATCGACGGGCAAACGGGATGACTGAACGTGGCGTGCCGCCGTCGAGGACGATCAGCCGTCCGGTCATGGCTGGTGTCCCCAGCGCTGCTGTCCGGCCTGGCGGCTAACGCCACCTGCACCGGGCGCACGGGCGGCCTAACGATTCACCTTGTTTACCCCTGTTGCCCCGGGTGCTCTGGGGCCAACATAGCGCAGGTCAACCCGCGGCGCTCTTGCCGCGTCTTACTGGTGAACCCGCGATGGCGCGGGAGCGGGCGGATCGTGCTCGCCGTATCGTGTGGGGACGGTGGCTTCATGGACCGGATCGGGATCAGCAGAAGGATCACCGCTGCGGCCCGTACCCGGTTCGCCGGGCGGGGCCGGGCTGGGGTGCCGCGGCGGTCACGCGGGTCCGTGAGGACGGGGTCGGTTGCCGTGGTGGCCGCCGTGGCTGCCTTCGGGGTCCCTGGTGCCGGGCAGTCAGCCGCCCTGGCGAGTTCCTCCCCGGTCTTGAACTGGACTCAGCAGGCCCCCGCGACCAGCCCGCCTGGCCGGTTCCTTGCGTCGATGGCCTATGACGCGGCCACCGGCAACGTGGTCATGTTCGGCGGTCTCGGTAGCCGTAGCGTCCTAGGCGGCACCTGGACCTGGGACGGCTCTACCTGGACAAAGCAGATCCCCAAGACCAGCCCGGTTGCCCGGACCGACGCGTCGATGGCCTACGACGCGGCCACCGGCAACGTCGTCCTGTTCGGCGGCTTCAGCAGGCATGGCATCCCGCTGGGCGGCACCTGGACCTGGGACGGCTCTACCTGGACGAAGCAGGCCCCCAAGACCAGCCCGCCTGTCCGAGGGGAGGCGTCGATGGCCTACGACGCGGCCACCGGCACCGTGGTCCTGTTCGGCGGCGACGTCGGGGTGCATCACTTCCTGGGCGACACCTGGACCTGGGACGGCTCTACCTGGACAAAGCAGGCCCCTAAAACCAGCCCGCCTGCCCGGGCTGGTGCGTCGATGGCCTACGACGCGGCCACCGCCAACGTCGTCCTGTTCGGCGGCTTCACCAGGGGTGGCAGCTCGCTGGACAGCACCTGGACCTGGGACGGCTCTACCTGGACAAAGCAGGCCCCTAAAACCAGCCCGCCTCCCCGGTTTGACGCGTCGATGGCCTACGACGCGGCCACCGCCAACGTCGTCCTGTTCAGCGGCGGTACCGAGGTTCTCCTGCTAGGCGACACCTGGACCTGGGACGGCTCTACCTGGACGAAGCAGGCCCCTAAAACCAGCCCGCCTCCCCGGCAATTTGCGTCAATGGCCTACGACGCGACCACCGCCAACATCGTCCTGTTCGGCGGCCGCGGCGGCGGTGTGCTGGGGGACACTTGGACCTGGGGCCCTGGCTAACCCGGGCAACCGCAGCCCGTGTCAGATCGGTGTGCCCGTGGCTGACCGTGATTCGCCGCCAGTGTCTGCCCAACGGGTACGCAAGGGGCACGGGCCTCTTCGTCCGGAACTAGCGGCACTGCTGGGCGTTTAGCCGTCGTCCCAGCTTGCTCAGTGTGCTGGCGCCGGGCGGGGTTGGCAGTTGTGAGGGGACGTTGTACTTCCGCACTGTGACCTGGCGCGTCGCGAGCAGACGATGCGGCCAGCGTCACAGGGCCCCCGTCGCATGACTGCGGCTCTGGGCTTGGCTTGCAACCGGCACGCTGGGGAGTATGCGACTGCGAAACCCGGTGGGTAATTCTCCTTACGGGCACATGGCAGGCACGGGCAGGGCTCCTGGAGTGCATCGCCTAGTCATCTGATCCGTGCCGATCCGAGGCAACCAACTGGTGACTGTAGAGGTATTCCTAATGAGGGCTGGCACGGGCCGAAGGTGATAGTTGTGCGGGAAGGCGGAGGCAGGGTGGATCGCGAGGAGTTCACCAGCTTCTACGCCGCTAGCTTCCCGCGGCTGGTGGGCCAGCTGTCTGCCATGACCGGCAACCGGCCCGAGGCCCAGGACGCGGTGCAGGAGGCGTTCGTCCGGGCGTGGGTTTACCGCGATCAGATCAACACCGACCGCGAGGTCGAGGCCTGGGTCCGCGTGACAGCCTGGCGGATCGCGGTTACCCGGTGGCAGCGCGCCCGGAAAGGTCTCCGGCTGATGCTACTGGCGGCCAGACCCGACGTTGTCGCCGGGCCTGACCCTGACCGCATTGCCTTCGTCGAGGCGCTGCGGAAGGTGCCCGCCGAGCAGCGCCGCGCGCTGGTGCTGTATCACCTGGTTGACCTGACCGTGCAGCAGATCGCCGCCGAGACCAGTGTGCGCCCCGGGACGGTCAAGGCCCGATTGGCTCGCGGGCGTGCCGCCCTCGCGCCCTATCTGCGGGAAACAACCGCACCGGTACGCGAGTGACTGGCCGGAGGTATTCCAGTGTCTGACCTGAAGGACGAACTGCGGCAGCTAGCCGATGAGGCTGCCAGCCAGGCCCGGCCGCTAGCGGTGGCCGATGTCATCCGGCGAGCTGACCGCAGGCACCGGCGGACCATCACCGGGTGGCCCCGTGGGAGCGCACCACCGCCTGGGCGCCGCTGGCCAGGCTGGGTGGCGCCACTGGCCGCCGCCGCTGCGGTAACCGCCGTGGTTGCCGCCACAGTGATCGTCCCAAGCGCACTGCATGGTTCCGGGCCAGCGGCGGGGCACCGGCCGACCGCTGCGACCGTCTATGTCTCCTACCCGGGCAAATACAATTTCGCCGAAGAGCTCACCCCGATCAGTACCGCTACGAACACGCCCGGCAAGCCGATCCGCATGGGGACGATCGGCGGGCTCGCGTTCACTCCGGACGGGAAGACCGCTTACATCGAAGGGCCTAAGGGCGCGGTCGTCCCGGTCAGCACGGCCACCAACACGCCCGGCCCGCCGATCCACGTTCCCATGCCCAGCTACCGGCCGTTTAGCATCACGATGAACCCGGAGGGGAAGACCGCCTACCTCACTTTCAGCTGGAGCACAGGCTCCAAGTTGTCCGGCTCCATCGTCCCGATCAGCACGGCCAGCAACACGGCCGGGCAGCCGATCCGGGTGACCTCCGCCAGGCGTCCATACATCCTCGGGATTGTGTTCAGCCCAGACGGGAAGACCGCTTACGCCGCTGCCGGAAGCCTAAACACCACGCCGTACACCCCGTTCATGCTCAAGCCAGCCACCCTCACGCCGATCAACACGGCCACCGGCACGCCCGGCACACCGATCCGCCTCAGCCACGGCGCGTCTGATGTCGCGATCACCCCAGACGGGAAAACCATCTACCTCGACGGCGGGGACGGCCACCGCGGCTACGTGACCCCGGTCAGCACGGCCACCGGCAGACCTGGCCAGCCCATCCCGGTCAGTGCCGGTGTTGGAACCATGACGATCACCCCCGACGGGAAGACCCTCTACGTTGCGGGCACGGACACGATCACCCCGGTCAGCACCGCCACCAACACGGCCGGCCAGCCCATCCCGGTCAGTGCCGGTGTTGGAACCATGACGATCACCCCCGACGGGAAGACCCTCTACGTCGGTACCGGCACCGACCGGCCCACCGGCGGCGCGATCATCCCGATCAGCACGGCCACGAACACGCCCGGCCGGCCCATCCCCGTCGGAGCTGAAGACATCGCGATCACCCCCGACGGGAAAACTCTCTACGCCGCCGCCCAGCACGGCGCCGTCCCGATCAGCACCACCACCAATATCCCCGGCAAGCCCATCCGCCTCCCCGACTACCGCGGTATCCCCCGTCTCTGGATCACACCCTGACCTGCACAGCAGCAAATCATCCCGGGTAAGCCCACCAGCCACCACAGAGTCCACCCCTGGCCCAGGTGCTGATCATGGCAAGGCATTGCGGGGTGGACTTGCGACTGATCGTTGACGCGGTCTCGCGACCCGTCTGTCCGACTCTGCGCGATGACCAGCAGAATAGGTCATGTGCGCAGTCGGCCATTGTTTCTTACGTTCACCTTGGCCACGCTGACTTGCGCCATCCTCGCGGGCTGCACGGGAGCCAGCACGCCCAACGCGAATCGGACAGCAACTTCATCGCCCGCGCAATCCCCGGCCAGCAGCCCGCACGTCACCGGCCCGCCCGGCAGCCCGGGCAACCCGCTAGTGCTGTCGTGCGCCGCGGAGGCCTGGCCTGGTTACCCAGACCCCCCGGCGCCAGTCACCCCCGGGCCGCATGACCTGGCCGTCGGGCCGATGTACTTCCCCGTCGGCCTCGCCCTCGCCACCTACACCCCGGCCCAGTGGGGCTATGCGCCGTTCGGGCGCCACGGCAGGTTCTACAAGCTCCCCCTAGTGCTCCGGCCGGGCGCGACGGTCACCGTGACAATCGGGGCCAGCGCCCGCGGCCACGCAGTGATCGCCACCGGTCCCAGCGAGGTGACCTCGGCGACCTACCATGCCTGCCGCAAGGCGGGCGGGTTCTTCGCCCAGGGCTTCGCCTTCACCCGCCCGCCGTTCCGCGGCTGCGTGCCACTCGACGTGACGATCGGCGGCCAGGCCCGGGCCCTTCACCTCACGCTGTCGCTGTTCGCAAGATCTTGCGCAGCCTGACCTCCCGGGCTTGGCCAGGTGCCTCAACCACCCCGCTCCTAAGACGGTGGCCGCGCCCCTCCCGGCCAGCCGGCCCCCGGGCCTTGCGGGCCTCGGCGCCGCCCAGCAGGGTCATGTTCCGTTAGCCACCAGGTCACGGGCTCCTCAGGATCAGGCAACCGGAGGTAGACGCGGTTCTTGCCCAGCAGCTTGCCGAACGCGGGATCGAGAAGATGGCAGACGGGATGACCAGGCCCCGCTCCTAGCCAGCAGCGCAGGAGGACGGTGTGTGAGGGATTATCCAGGAGCCGAAGTGCCCACCAGAGGGTGCATCAGAGAGACGGCGCCGGCTCGATGCGGCTGATCAGCAGTTTGAGCTGAGCGATCTCGGCCTCGAGTGCGGCCTGGCCGGCCTTGGTGAGGGTGACCCAGGTGCGGGCGCGCTTTCCGGCGTAGCCCTTCTCTATGGCGATGAGCCCGGCGGTTTCCAGCACGCCAAGGTGCTGGGACAGGTTGCCTGCGGTCAGCCCGAGCGTGTCGCGCAGGTAGCTGAACTCCACCCGGCGGGCCTCGTGGGCGATGGTGAGGATGCCCAGCCGCACCCGCTGATGGACGATATCGTCGAGCCCGTTCGCGGGATGGCTGGTCATGCCGCGCGCCGCCAGGGCCGCTGGGCCAGGAAAAAGCCGATGCCGCCGAGCAGCAGCACGCTGCCGGAGATCACGAACTGCACCGGGAAGCCCAGCGCCCCGTGGCCGCTGACCGAGCCGACGGTGGCGGTCACCAGCACAACCGTCAAGTAGCCGAGCGCCAGGGCCAGCAGTGCCCCGTCGCGTTCGGCCCACGACAACACCACCAAGGCCAGGCCGATAGCGAAGGGGTAACTGTGCAGCGCGGAGAACATGCCGGGGCCATCGAGCGTGAAGGCCAGCGGGTGATACAGCGTCCACAGCAGCGAGCCGGTCATCGCCAGAGCGAGGATGATCCCAGCGACGACGTATGGCCGCACGCGGGTCCCGACGCCGCGGGCCTGGGACCGGCGGATGTAGAAGGCGGCGATCACCACGTAGGCCAGCACCAGCGCGGTCGGCCAGTACACCAGCAGCGCGGGGGGATAAGCGGTGCAGACCCTGTCAAGTCCCGTAGCGGCGCAGGTCCCCAGGCGGTGGGGCGAGTAGCGGAAGGGAATGGCGGCGAAGGTCACCGCCGCGAGGACGAGGACGGGAACCAGGTCGCACGCTGGGTCCTGCGCACCTGGCGGGTGAGTTCGCGCGTGCCCGACAGCAGCTGGCGCGGGTCGTCTCCGAGACGCAGTTCCACTCGTCATGGGCAACAGGTTAGCAACACAAACTCTTCTGCGCTAGAGACCGACGTTCTGCCTTGCCGATCATCCCGGGGCCCGCCTGAGTGACCGTGGATGCGGGTGGTTCGCTGCTTGATCGGGCACGCACCGCGCACGATGAGCCGCTGCGGCTCCAGCCGCCCTCCGACCGTGTGCCCAAGGCGAAACGCGAGATCGTCGTCTGGCACCTGGCCGAGTACGCGCTCGCCTGGGGTGCGTGGCGCCACGACGAACTCTCGCCGCCGCGGTGGGGCGAGCTGGCCGCGCTGCGTCGTTGTGACATTGACCTGCGGTCACACACCATCCAGATACACCGGTCTCTAACCGAGAAGCCTGGTGGTGGCTACCTCTATGGGCCACCGAAGTCGGACGCTGGTAGGCGGCGAGTGGTCTTCCCCGCCCATATCGCGGCTGACCTGGAATCACACCTCGCGGCCTTTGTCACCTCGGCCGATGATGCCTAGCGCCTCGTGATGAGAAGAAAGAGCCGGGACCGGATGGGGGCCTCGGCTGGGGATACGGGTGGTGGGGCTACGTGGACTTGAACCACGGACCTCTTCCTTATCAGGAAAGCTCGCCTTACCTCCAACCTGGTCCAGTTGGCGCTTGAACTGCACCAGCCGTCCGTCTGCGTCCGCCCATCGTCCGCTGGCGGTTGCCCAGATCGTCACTCAGTTTGTCACTCAGCTTAGCTCGTCGCCTGGACGGCCTGGAGGATGAGCTGGGTTGCGGCCTCGGGCTGCGACACGAAGGAGACGTGCGAGGCGGGCACCTCCACGATCGTTGCGTTCGCGCGCTCGGCCATGTGCCGCTGCAGCGCAGGCGGAATCGCCTTGTCCTCGGTGCCGAGCAGGTACCAGCACGGCAGCGTCTTCCACGCCAGTTGGCCCGAAGGCGTGCCCGCGAACGCGGCTGCCGCGTACGGCCGCTGCGCCGCGGCCATCACTGCGGCCGTGGCCGGGTCGACGTCGGCGGCGAAGGCTTCGTGGAACGCGTCGCGGTCGAGGTAGAGGTCAACGCCCTCGCTCCCGTCCGGCGCGGTGAACGGCACGGGCCTGATCGAGGGCCCCACGAGGCTGCCTTCGAACTTCTCCAGCAGCTCCTGCTGGCTCTCGCCCTCATCGCACATCCAGCCGTTGAGGTAGACCAGCGCCTTGACCTGGTCGACGCTCGCCGCGGCCACCGAGATGACATTGCCGCCGTAGGAGTGGCCGACGAGCACGATCGGACCGGTCAAGCTCCGCAGCGTTTCGACCAGGTACCTCGCGTCGGCCGCGAGATCGCGAAGCGGGTTGGCGAACCCGATGACGGTGAACCCGCGCTCGCGCAGCGCGCGAATCTCGGCGTCGAAGCCAGTCGCGTCGGCCCATGCACCGTGGACCAGGACGATCGTCGGAGTCTCACCGGCCATTCTCGTCACCGCTTCCGCTTGGGATGGGTTCCACCGACCCCGCCAGAGTACGCGCCTGCCGCCGTGCGCAGACGACCCGGAAGGCGGTAGGAACTCGAACCCAACATTCTGATCCGTAGATTGTGGCGCGCGTATCTGCGACCTGGGCACTTGGCGGCTGGCCTGCCAGGATGGCTCTCAGTGGCTTGCGTCGTCTTTCCTTGTTGCGCAGTGCTATAAGGCCAAAATCAGGCCACCCGAGTGGGCTGTCATGCTGCCGTTAGGTGCTCAGATCGGTGATGGCTGTCAAGGATTCTCGGCAGGCCGAGAGGCGGTGTAGTGCCCCGACAAGATCTTCGGGTAGTCTGGCGTGCCGCAGGCGCGAGCCGGGACCGAGACGCGCGCCGACCGTCCTTGTCGATCTGCGTGCCTCCGCAGAAGGATGAGCGGACGATCTCATGATTAACGGGCGTCGGTGGCCGAGGGCGTGTCGTCGGCCAGGAGCGCTTTGAGGGTTGCGAGTCTGGCCTCGACTTCCGCGACGTGAACGTCCAGCTCGGCCACTATCCGCCTGATCTCGTCATCACGTGCGCTCATGGCTTGCCCTCGCCGACCTGGTCGTCGCCGAGCAGCGCCGAGAGTTCTGCGAGCTTCCCGGCGACCTCGTGCAGGTGGGCTATCGCCTCCGCGGCCAGGGCGCGGATCTCGGCTGGCGTCATGATTTCCCTCGGCTTGGCCAGGGCAGCGGCCTCCAGCGCCGTGATCTCGCCAGGGCCGGGCAGGCTGGCTGCGCGCGTGCGGACCTCAGCGAGCCGCAGTGCGAAATCCGCGCCGAGTCCCATGCCGTGCGACAAGCTGCCGAGTGCGTCCTCGAAGATTTTGCGGTACAGCAGCCTGTACCGCTCGCGGGGGGCACGGTGGCCTCGTTCCCACTGCGGGATCATCTTGACCAGGCCGTGGTGGGCGGCTACGTCCTCGCCGGAATCCCTGGCCGCCTTGCGCAGCTCGCGTGCCATCCGCGGCACGTCCCAGCCCTGGGATTGACGCCACCGGCGCAAAGTCTCGCTAGTCACATCGGTCAACGCACGCATCCTCGCGTACCGGGGGCCACAGGCGGGTCGCTGGCGCGCTCCGATTCGCTCCCGTTCGCTCCGCCGGTTTCACTATGCCATGCCGTGAACGTGCACTGAACTGGTACGCGCGCTGGGGCGCACAGGCGAGCGCGTTGGGGGGCCTGTGTTCCCCAGCGTCACCGACCGCTCGGGCGCCTGGAAGAAAGCGATAGCACGCTGATCGTGATCTGGGTCTACGCGTCCGCTGCGATCGTTACTCATGGGGCTGGAACCGCGATGGAGGATACCCGGCTGCTGTGGTGGCTAGGGCGGACTACCTGGCAGGTCGGAGGCACCAATCGAGCGCCGGATCCACACCGTCCTGGCCACGGCCAGCCTGCCGACCGTGCGGTCGGCGCACCACACGGCCGACCCCGTTCGGTTGCATGCGTACGGCAGCGCTCAAGGAAACAGCCATCAGACAGCGTCAGCGGCGGAGGACGATGACGGGCGCACCGCCGGAGAGCCTCGGCACCGACGGCACCCGCAGCCTGGAGGTGCGCTGGATCTTCCCCGGACAGCTGGCGGCCGCAGTGGCCGGATGGGTCGGGCGCTTCCCGGCCGAGACGACAGCAGTGGAGGACGTCTATCTCCTCGATCCGCGCCTGCCTGGGCTTTCTGTGAAGGTGCGCGGGGGCCGGGCGCTTGAGGTGAAAATGTACCGTGGAAGCCCCGGCCTGCTCGAAGTGGCCGGACGTGCCCGCGGCCGCCTGGAGTCCTGGCAGAAGTGGTCCTTCCCTCATGGCCCGCCCAGCCAGGACCGCAATCATCCAGACGGCTGGCAGCTGGTCAGCAAGAGCCGCCGGATCAGCCGGTTCTCGCTGGCCAGTGGGCCCACCCGGGCGCCTGTCCAGGGGCTGGGCCAGAAGCCAGGGTGTGCGGTGGGGCTTCACCGAGGTGCACACGCGTGGCGGAGCCTGGTGGACCCTCGGGTTCGAGGCAACCGGCCCGGCCAATACGCTGCACAGCGAACTAAAGCCGCCGCCACGCAGGTGTTCGCCGAGCCTCCGCCCGGAGGGCTAGAATTAAGCATTGATGACTCCACGTCTTATGCGCAGTGGCTGCGCTCGTGGCCTGATACCGCAGAGACGCCGAAACTTGACGATGATCCCTGCGCCAACGTCTGAAACGGCACACCAATCACGTCAGGGCGCACTTTCGTAACGGGCACGTGATCCGCCAGCCTTACTGGAAGATCACATCCTTACCAGGCTTGTTCGGGCGCTCACTTGTTTATCTAGGAGATCAACAAGATGTACGCGACCTTGAGCGCCTTCACCGACCCGCTGTTCCGCTCGATGGCTGACAGCCTTCAGGGCCTGGAACGGGCGCCCGGACCAAGCCGACGATAAGGCGGCTGCCGCATCCGTCGTCATCCGCTCGGTGTTGATGACGACGTCGTAGTCGGTATTCGATTCTTCACTGATCTCGTAGACCCGCTTGAGGTAACCGGCTCGCGCCGCGTCCGACTGGCGCACCGACTTGGCGGCTTCCTTGTCACTGAGGCCGAGCGCGGAAGCCAGCCGGGACGCCCTCGTCGACGGCGGAGCGGTGACCCAGACGCGGAGGACGTCCGAACGATCGGCGCACGCGTAACAGGCCGCGTGCGCGACTAGGACCACTTTCCCGCGATCGGCGGCGCCGCGCACCGCCGCGCCGATCATCCACAGCAGCATGTCGGTCTCGTCGAAGGTGTACAGCGGCGGCCCCGTTTTCCCGGCCACGGCGGCCCGCTGCGCGATCTCCGCAAGTCGACTGAAGAACGCCTTGCGCTGCTCAGCGTCGCTGACGATGGCCGGATCGACGCCGCGCTCACTGGCGACCTGAGCCACGATGGCATCATCCAGGTAACCGAAGCCAAGCTGCTGGGCCACGTCGCGGCCGATAGACTCGGCGCCGGACCCATCCACCTGCGACATCGCAACGGCACGGTAGCCCATGGTCCTCCCGACCGTGACCGGAGCTTCGAAAGGCCAACATACCGAATCGTCCCGCAGCCCGGCTAGTACGCAAGCCGCATATTGCCCCAACATGTCGCGGGACGGAATGGTTGGCTTCCTCCGGCCATCGCCCGGCGGCAGTGCGAGTGGCCTCTTCGTCCCGAAGCCAAGTCGCGGCGCAGGCAGCCAGGGCTGCGGTCAGCGTGACCTGGGAACGACCGTCCGTCAACGTCCGCCAGCGTCCACTGGTGAACGTGCCGATCGTTACTCAGTTGGTTACTCAGCTCTCCTACCGGCCCGATGATGCGACCCCCGGTCCAGCTCGCTCGGAGGACCTATCCCGCCTGTGGCATCCTCTCGCGCAGGGCGTCGATCCGAATCAGCACTTGGGTCAGTTGGTCCTGGACATGCACTACCTGCTCTCGCAGTGCCTGCAGCTCGTGGTCTGGCCGACCAATAATGAAGGTGCCGCGTCCCTGGCGGGCCACAAGCAGGCCTTCGCTGATCAACTGTTCCAGTGCCCTGCGAACGGTGAGATGGCTGACGTCCAACTCGTCAGCAAGCTCGTAGGAGCTTGGAACTCGGTCCGCGTACTGGCCAGAGTCGATCCTGGAGCGCAGCTCATCTGCGACCTGAACATACAGGTAACGGGAGTCTGTGAGCTTGTCGATAGTCATAGATATAAGCATACATCATATAAGGGTGTATGCTCAGCGCCGGATGTCTGGTGGGCTGGTCCGGGCACTGTCGCCTTGATGCGAGCTACCGGCAGTCAAGTCGGTAAGCACCAACGCTGGGCGACCTGCTGCTTCGTCCGGGCGCGTGGCGGTAGGCTCTGCTACTTCAGACGGCGTGGCAGCCAGCTGACTGCCGATCAACTCGCTACTTGGTCCATGCCTGGTCCATGGATGCGTGACCGGCTGCTTTCAAGATCGTTTCGCAGTCACCCGATACCTCCAGCTTCCCTGGTGATGCCGGTTCGCGCTGCCTGAGTGTACGATCGGCCCCGGCCCAGGTATCAGCCGGGAGGGGAGCGTCATCGATCGCACACGAGCCCGCGTCCGCCCCTACCGCCCCGGCGACCTTGACGCCTTGTACCGGATCTGCCTGCTAACCGGCGACAATGGCCAGGACGCGACCTCACTCTTCCATGACCCCAGACTGCTTGGACACTTTTTCGCCGCCCCCTACGGCCTGTTCGAGCCGTCACTGGCCTTCGTGGCCGAAGACAGCGAAGGCGTGGGCGGGTACATTCTCGGTGCGCTCGATACCCAGGCCTTCGAGGACCAACTAGAAAGCAAGTGGTGGCCCGACCTGCGCACCCGCTATCCGGACCCCCCGCCGAGCCTTCCGGCAGAGCAGTGGTCGCCCGACCAGCATGTGGCCCACATGATCCACCATCCCTGGCGCATCCCGGACGAGCTGGCAGTGCGCTACCCGTCGCACATGCACATCGACCTACTGCCACGTCTGCAGGCCAGCGGGCATGGGAGCCAGTTGACCAAGACACTGATCGCGGCCCTGCGCGACCAGGGGTCCCGGGGAGTACATCTGCACGTCCCTCGCGGCAACCGGCGCGCGGCCGGGTTCTACCGGCATTTCGGCTTCACCGAACTCCCGGCCACCAGCGCCGAACTCCCGCCTCCCCACCTGCACCTTTTCGCCATGGATCTCCGCAACACCTCATTACGCCCGTGGAACATGTCGCCAGGCCGAAACGTGTTATAGCCATGACCGGTCGTATGTGCGCTTCCTGCCGGTAGCTGCTTCGGTGGCCGCGACTAGCTTGCTGGCTGCCTGCGGCTCCCCGCATTGCTAGGCCGTGCCCGGTCGCACATCAAGTGAGTCTCGGCATATCTGAATGGCAGGCTGTCCGGCAATTGTCCGAACGCCAGCCTTCTGATCCGTAGAGCTCTGCGGACCCTTCGAGCAACAGGACACGCGGTCAGTGAGCTGCGAAAGTACTGGTCAATGGTGCGCAGGGACTGCCGCCGCTACGCGACGTTGTGTGGCCAAAATGAAGGCCAGCGCATTCCGATGGTCGGGCCGACCTGGTGGGCCGATGACTGTCAAGCCAATCTTGACGTTGGCTCCTTCACCCCGAAGCCAAGTCGCAATGCAGGTTGCCAGCGCTGCGGCGTGCCTGAACTGCGATCAACTATTCGTCAGATGATACTCTCTGTAATCGTGTTGCGACAGAGAACCCCCGTCGGGAGCTGCCCAGCGTGTGATCATGCCTGCCTCGAAGTGGTCGTAAATGTCCGGAATGCTGCGGGCTCAGATGGGCCAGTCCGCGAGATGCCGCTCAGCCGGAAATGCCTTCGCGGTGCTCGCCTGATGAGTTGAAAGCCGCGACTCGCCCCCCGTCCTCCTGACAGGTGCCGAGATCTTGCCGAGGAAGATCAGTGTCAAGGGTCTGCGCCGCGTAGCGGTGACGTGCCGTAGGCACGCCCTTGATGGTGATCTTTCGCGGTAAGAGACTGCCCGGCGCGTGGAGGACGGCCCGGCCATCCGTGCGGGCGCGGCGCTGCGGGAACGTGACGGCCTGTGCCGCCTGCCTGCGGGTGCGGGGCATCGGCGCGGCGGTGGCGCCCGTGACAGGAGGGCTACCGCTCGCAGGTCGCGGGCAGCCGACCGCCCCGGAGCTGCCGAGTAGCCCCGCCGCCCCGCCCGGCTCCTGGCGGCCCATCTCCCACCGTTTCACGAACTCCCGCAGCGCATCGCGTTCCGTGCGGAACCGGCCAGGGCCGGAACGGCCCCGGCGCGCCCGCAGGGCGTGCCCTTGAAGACCTTCGTAGAGAAAGTTGTCACAGCTCAAGACCGCATCTCCAAGCCGGACTCCCGCGTCTAGCTCCGGTGTCTGGCTCCGTCCGATACAAGGCACTGATATGGCGGAACCGAAAGGCTAGGACGCGGGAGTACGGCCTAGTCTGTCGGATCGCTCGTACTTGGGTCTGACTTGGGCGGGCTGGTATGCCCGTCGAGTAGGACGTGGAGTGCTTCATTGAGGTCGGCCGCGTCATCGGCCGGACGGGTCACCGCTCCGAGCACGGCAGCGACGGCCGTGGCGTACAGGCCGAGATCTGACCCTGATGACTGCGGGACCGCTGTGGGGTCCACTTTCGACCGAAGCGTAAAGCCTTCGATTAGGGCTTGAAGCATCGCGCCGATGCGGTCCCAGTCCAAGGGCGGGCGCGGCTCGCGCCCTCGCTTGGACAGGATCGTTCCGTAGGCTTGTCCAATGTCGTGGTCGAACACCCTGTATGCGTCAGCGAACTGTTTCCTGAGCTGCGTCCTTCCCCACGTCACGGCCAGCAGCTCCATGGCGTCGTAGAGCGGGTCGCCCAGCAGGAGTTCGATATCGCGATCCGCGACGCGGGTGATCGCTGTCAGGGTGCTAGCGTCGGCGCTGTGCTCGCCGACTTCCGCGATGTCGGCCATGTCGTCATCGAAACTTTCCTCGGCGACGAGCTTCTTGGCCAGGTCGGTGTAGTACTCGTCAATGTTGGCCCAATGTAGGTAGAACGCTCCCGTCGAGTAGTCAGCGCGCTTGCAGATGCTCCGCAGCGTCAAGGAAGCGAACGGGTTCTCCAGCACGTTCTCCACCATCAGGTCGGCGCCAGCCTTCAGCAGAGTCGCCCGCGACCTCGCGCGCGCCTCTTCGTTCTTGCCGATCTTCGGGGGCATCGAGCCAAGATAGCATGCGTTCGATATTTAAATAACGAGCGCTATTTACATAGCAAGCGTCTGTAATGTACGCTCCTGTCGAGGCCACCCGAGATGGCGGTCTGAGACCGAGGAGGCTGAGATGAGCCACCACAACCCCCCGTCCAGGAGTCACCCCGCCTCAAGGCCGCCTACATCCACCCCGCGTCAATGACCCCTGCGGTCACGGACCACGGCCAGACTCAGGCTTGTCCCTGGTGGGCCCAGCCGATCTGGATGCCGCAGGATGCCCCACCAGCAATCACGGGGACCTGGTCGGTCTGATCCTGCCGGAGGGTGGCCAGCGGCACCGCGGTGCGAGCCCGCGGCACCCACGATTCGCGGGCCAATATGTAAGGGGCCAGCATGGCCGCTACCGACTTCATCATCGGGCCCGGCACCGGTCCTGACGCAGAGCCACAGTCACTCAACTAGTCACGCAGTGGGCTCAAGCAGATCAATGCGATGCGATTGGAATGCCTGTGACCTGCAACGTTCGTGGTGGGGCTACGTGGACTTGAACCACGGACCTCTTCCTTATCAGGGTGCCGATGCAGCCCCTTCTGTAGTGGCATAGGATTTGTGACCTGCGGCGATTCTGTGTGAACCCTAACGATTCACCCCGCCTTACCCGCAGTGCCCCGGGTGCTCTAGGGCTAATGTAGGGCCGCTTGTAGGGCCACGCTGCGGCATCGGTTGCTGGCCGGTGGCGAGCGAACGGCACGACGACCTACGCATTACGAGCGTGTAGAAATGCGTTGCTCGCAGGGTTCAATGCCCGCGCTAGCTTGAGATTTACGGTTTGCCATTGGTGGCTATCATTGGCTGTTGACGGTAGTTCGGGGGCACCTCGGGGGCACGTTCGTGACCACCCGCACCATGCAGGGGATGGCCCGCGTCCGGTCCGGGCAGGCTCCCCGCCTGGCCCTTGATCACTGCCCGGAGGCGGCATAGAGGCTCCGCCGCTCAAGGGTGGCCAGAGGCCATTTCCGGTAGGAAACGCGAAGCGCCCTTGACGGTGGAGGGGTGCCGCCGCACACTCAGCGGGCCATCCCCGGACCCAAGCCCAGCCAGCGGCTTTAGGAGCAGGATCAAAGCCGTCCGGCGAGGCGGGAACCAGTTCCCACCCGGGCGTGTCCGGGGACTACGTCTGGCTGACCACGAACGCCTGCTGGCTGCCGGGGCCGACTGCATAGGACCCGCCCGCGCCGCACTCGCCCGCCGCGGCGCACGACACCGAGCGGATTTCAGCGAACCCGCCCTGGTTGAGGGCGGCGGTGCCGGGCACCTCGATGGCGGTGTGCCAGGTGCCGTTTACCTGGCTGGCCACGAACGCCTGGGAGTTGCTGCCGCTGTCGACGTAGGACCCGCCCGCGCTGCAGTTGCCCGCCGAGGCGCACGACACCGAGCCGACGACTGCGAACCCCCGGTTGAGCGCGGCGGTGCCGGGCACCTCCTGCGCGGTCCCCCACACGTGAGTCCTCGGAGCCGCCGCCACACCAGCGCTGGCCGCTGCGCCGCCGCTGGCCAGTAACACCGCCCCCACCGCGGCGACCGCGGCGACCGCGACGATCATCCGTACTGCGCCTGTCCATGAACCACCCGCTTCACGCCGCCAGGCCCGGCCATCCACCCCGCCTGCTGCGGTAGTCCCCGCCAGCTTAAATCGCGCGACGCTGGCCAGTCCAGACAGGGCCGCCCTTACCAGCGAGAGCCCGCCCCGCCATCCCTGACCACGACCTGCGTCCCCCCGTCGCCCTCACCGGCGCCGAATCCAGGTCACCGGCGAAGCCGATCGCATCCGTCGGCCCGCAGCGCCCTGGACGCGGTGGCGGCGAGCCGGACAATCGGGAGCGAGGGCGACGGTCACGTGCGCAGCTCGGCCTGCCCGCCGTCCGGGCCACCTTGATCGACCCGCTCGGCTGCTGCGGCCCGGCGTGCGCCGGGCGGGCCTCGCCAAGGCTGAGCCCGGCGCTGACGCCGGGCCAGCGGCGCCGCAGGCGCCCCCAAGAACGGCTCAATTCGGCAACGCGGAGTCCGGTGCGGTGTCCTCCGTCGGTAGATCCGCGACACATGCCCGCCAGCTGATCTGCGGCACATCGAGCGCGCTACGCGGATGAGCGGGCGCTTATAGGGAATGCCGGTGCGTGAGCGCTGCGAAGGGCTAGCTGCAGGTCATCTCCACGTCCAGGTGTCATCGAGGTGCCCGGCACCGCCGAACAGCACCGCGGTGCCAGTGGCCGCGTCATAGGCCATCGCTGCATTCTGCCGGGCGGGCGGGCTGGTCGCCGGGTGCTGCTTGGTCCAGGTGGTGCCGTCCCAGGTCCAGGTGTCAGCGAGCGCTTGCAAGGTGCTGCCACCGGCGCCGCCGAACAGCACCGACGTTGCCGGTGGCCGCGTCGTAGGCCATCGACGCATCTTCGCGGGCGGGCGGGCTGGTCGCCGGTGCCTGCTCGGTCCAGGTGGTGCCATCCCAGGTCCAGGTGTCACCGAGCTTGCCGCGCGTTACCTTCGCCGCCGAACAGCACCGCGGTACCAGTGGCCGGGTCATAGGCCATCGTCGCGTCGAACCGGGCGCGCGGGCTGGTCGCCGGTGCCTGCCTGGTCCAGGTGGTGCCGTCCCAGGTCCAGGTGCCGTCGAACAAGCTGGCACCGCCGCCGCGCCTGTTGTTGAAGCCGCCGAACATTACCACGGTGCCGGTGGCGGCGTCGTAAGCCATCGATGCGTAGCCCCGCGGGGGCGGGCTGGTCGCTGGGGCCTGCTTGGTCCAGGTGGTGCCGTTCCAGGTCCAGGTGTCACCGAGCCAGCCATTTCGGCCAAGACCGCCGAACAGCACCACGGTGCCGGTGGCCGGGTCATAGGCCATCGCCGCGCCTGCCCCGGGCGGACGGGTGGACCGCTGGGGCCTGCTTGGTCCAGGTGGTGCCGTCCCAGGTCCAGGTGTCCCCCAGCTGCAGGAGGTCGCCCAACCTGTTGTGGAAGCCGCCGAACAGCACCGCGGTGCCGGTGGCCCCGTCATAGGCCATCGCCGCCCAGCCCCGGGCGGACGGGCTGGCCGCCGGGGCCTGCTGCGTCCAGGCCGGGACCGGAGCAGGACTGGCCTGGACGGCAGGCGGGGCCATCGCCAGCACGCCACAGGCGGCCAGGGCCGCCGACCCGGTGATCACGATCCGGTTCGCTGTCATCCCGTCCTCCCTTTCGATCGCAGGCGACCGGCCGCGCTGGACCGGCCGCCCACCCCGGGGCTGCTCCCGGGTGATGGACAGGGCAGGGCAAAGGAGCGCATAAAACCCCGCCATAGGTTCGACGTCCAGGACGTCAAGACCGTGTACACGGCACGCAAGCGAATACCACCCCGGGCGGCCTCCCCAGCTTGCGGCGCACCAATATGCGTCCAGCCGGGCGGGCCTCAAGCCGATCAAGACCGGAGTTACCGCACGCCATCGCGGTCGCGCATCAGCTGGCGGACAACTGTCGCGCATCTGTTGTCGGATCACAACAGCGGTATGGCGGTATGGCGGTGCTGGTGCTAGCAGATGAGCTGTCCATGGCGCTAGTTCGTCTAGGTACAGCACTGCAGGAGGTTCGGCCATTGGAGGGAGGCGCCAGGTCTACCCTGGTCAAGTGGCAAGGAAGCTGTGGCTGACTGGTGCTGGGGCCGGGGCGCAGATGGCCTGATCAACCTCGTGCGCCCCGGCTCCAGGTCTGTGTAGCCAGGGTCATCCTTCCGGCCAAGGCGGCACGGGATCCAACTTGACACGCACCCCGCCGCAAACTTTTTCAGCGCAACGCCGATCTGGTGCGTGAGACGGCTCGTTGAAAGATCTAACGTCGGGCATATGGAACGGGCCCATCTGGTACAAAATCTCCAGACATATCAGGCGGAATTGGTCATCGAGTTGCGGCGCGTGGAAGCAGCACTAGCCGCATTCGGCGCATTCCAGCCGGACGCCCAACCAGCAGCCGGAACATGCCTTGAACCCCGCCACGAGACGGGAACCTTTGACCTACTCAGGGCGTGCATGCTGGAGCACCCGCACGTCAGGGCACGAACGGCACTGGAGTACATGACCGCCCGTGGCTGGCAGCCTGAAGCACGCAGCGACCCACTAAACACGGTAAGAACCGCGCTATGCCACCTTGCGTCCTGGGGCGAGGTAGAACGCATCAAGCGCGGCGTCTACAGGCTCGCCATTCACGAACGAAAGCCCATACCGTCACTCGCAGACGGCGGCGGCTGCTGATAATCTTGCCTAGTTTGGCCAACCTTCCGCCAAGCCCTCGCCGCACCGGGCCGCTGTCGCTACAAACCGCAAGCTAACCGAACGTGCTGTGTCGCTACTATCCGGCCATGAACGGGCGGGCCTGTGGCAGTCGCCGACGAGCCAGGCGACGGAGCGGTCTGACAGGCCATAAGCATTAAAGAGACCCCCGGGGATCGGCCCCCCGGGGGTCTCGGGTGAGTGCACCGGCAGCGACCAGCTACACCCTCTGGCCCTAGTGGTTGTAGGGCCACTTCTAGGGCCACTTCTAGGGCCAGAGGGTGGCCCTAGAAGCCGAAGGCCAGGGATCGGGTCCCTGACCTGGCCTTACTTTGGTGGGGCTACGTGGACTTGAACCACGGACCTCTTCCTTATCAGCCCCTTGTATCCCCTATGGTGACGCCCGTTCTGGGCGGAAAATCGGGTGTGGCTGCTGCCCGCTGACGCCGTTCAGACCATGATCTTCGAGGTCGTTTATCAGCCGGGTGCTGGGAGCCAACCCCTGGGCCCTTCAGTGTCGCTACGAGCACGAGGATCAGATTCCTCCAGCACGCCCATGGCTCCCGCGGGCGGCGGCCGCCGCAGGTACCGCTGACGGTGAGGCAGGCAAAGATGCTGGTAGAGACACAGGACGAGGAGCAGGTCATTGCGCGGGTGGCGGCGCTGGATATCGGCAAGGCCGAGCTGGTGTGCTGCGTGCGGGTCCCGGATGAGGACCGGCCGGTGCGGCGGCTGCAGGAGGTGGAGACGTACTCCACGATGACCCGGTCGTTGCTGGGCATGGCCGACCATCTGGCCTGCCTGGGGGTGACCCGGGTGGTGATGGAAGCGACTTCGGACTACTGGAAGCCCGCGTTCTACCTGCTGGAGGCGGCCGGGTTCGAGACCTGGCTGGTCAACGCCAAAGACGTCAAGCACCTGCCGGGACGGCCCAAGACCGACAAGCTGGATGCGGTGTGGCTGTGCAAGGTCGCCGAGCGGCAGATGCTCCGGCCGAGTTTCGTGCCCCCGCCGCCGATCCGGCAGTTGCGGGATGTCACCCGCTACCGCGCTGACCTGGTGGCGGCGCGCACGGCGGAGAAGCAGCGGGCGGAGAAGCTGCTGGAAGACGCGCAGATCAAGCTGAGCGTGGTCGCCTCGGACATCTTTGGGGTCTCCGGCCGCCAGATGCTGGCCGCCATGATCGGCGGGCAGCGGGATCCCCGGGTGCTGGCGCGGCTGGCCCGCGGCCGGATGCGCAGCAAGATCACCGCGCTGCAGGAGGCGTTCACCGGCTACTTCACCGATCATCACGCGTTCCTGCTCGCCAAGATGCTGGCCCGGGTCGACGCGATCGACGCCGACATCGCCGCGCTGGACCAGCGGATCGAGCAGATGATCGCCCCATTCACCACAGCGGCGCGGCGCCTGGAGGAGATCCCCGGCATCAGCGCCACCGCCGCGTGCGCGATCCTGGCCGAGATCGGCACGGACATGGACCGGTTCCCCACCGCCGGGCACCTGGTCTCCTGGGCCAAGTTCGCCCCCGGCGTCAAGGAGTCCGCCGGGAAGAAGAAGGGCAAGAACGCCACCGGGCACGGCAACCGCTACCTGGCCCGGGTCCTCGGCAACGCCGCCGCATCCGCCGGCCGCACCGACACCTTCCTCGGGGAGCGGTACCGGCGCATCGCCCGCCGCCGCGGCAGCAAGAAAGCCGTCGTAGCCACCGGCCGCTCCATGCTGGTCATCATCTGGCACCTGCTCGCCGACCCCGCCACCCACTATGCCGACCTGGGCAGCGACTTCTACCAGACCCGCATCAACCCCGAACGCCGCAAGCGCAACCACGTACGCCAACTCGAAGCCCTCGGCTACACCGTCATCCTCGAACCCGCAGCCTGACCACCGCAGCCAAACCAGCCCGGCTCCACAGACACCCCACCGGGCGCCGCCGCGCGCCTGCTAACCCTCCGATTTTCGGATCAGGCTTGTTCAGGCGGCACTGGTAGCAGCTCGAACCCAGGTCATTGCGCCTTCGCACGTCACCTGAGTGACCGCTCGTGACCGTCTATACGAGCTCGTTCTGGCACGAATGTGGCATGACCCTGGCTTATTGGGTTGGCCAGATATCGGCCGGAGAGCAGACTGGCGACGTGCCAAGCTTTGATGATCTCCTATCCGAAGGCTCCGCTGTACCCGTGGACGGGTGGGATTTTTCCTGGTTCGAGGGGCGGGCCACGGAGGAACGGCCTCCATGGGGCTATGCCCGGATACTCGCGGAGCGCATGGGTGCTCTCGCTGGTATGCCTGGCATGGCAGCTCTGGATCTCCAGACCGGCGGTGGTGAGGTGCTCGCCACCATACCGGCCGGTCCGCCAGTGCTCGTGGCCACCGAGTGCTGGCGTCCCAATGTGGACGTAGCACGCCGCAACCTGGCTCCGCTTGACGCTCAGGTGGTGGCCATGAATGACGAGTATGACGACCTTCCGTTCGCCGACGCGATGTTCGATCTCGTTGTCAGTCGTCATCCGGTCGGCGTGCGCTGGGACGAGATCGGCCGCGTCCTCAAACCCGGCGGTACCTACCTGTCCCAGGATGTGGGTCACGGGTCGGTGGGCGAGCTGACCGAGTTCCTGATGGGTCCGCAGCCCGAGCCCGAGGGTCCGACGCGCGACCCGAAATGGTCCGTGATGGATGCCGAAGCGGCCGGACTCACCGTAGTAGACCTGCGTGAGTTCCGGGGCCGCATGGAGTTTTACGATATCGCCGCCGTTGTTCATTTCCTGCGAAAGGTGATCTGGATCGTTCCGGAATTCACTGTAGAGGCCTACCGGGACCAGCTTCGCGCACTTCACGACCGCATCGAAGCGGACGGGCCATTCGTCGCAACAAGCGTGCGTTTCCTCATCGAGGCCACCCAGTCACCGGCACACTGAACCAGACTCTTGCGGTGATATTCTCCGGGCGGGCTCGGCCGAGACAATCGTGCCGCGAGAAGGACGAGCCCCGGCTTGGAAGGCTGAGACTGTACGGGCTATGACCTGCATCGGCCCAGGTGGCTGGAGCTTTCTCTTGTCCGCGAGTGACCGTGAGTGCCCGTCTCTTACCGCTTCATCGGGCACGCAACACGGCATGTACTGCCATGTAGCATCGGCGGCTCAGCGCATTCCAGCCCGGCGAAGGCGTTCATGGGCTTCGTCTTGGGTCAGGCTGATGACTGGCTGTTCGGCGGCGTGCTGCTTCTTGGCGTCGAAGGCCCTCGTCCAGACGCCTGCGGCCCAGCAGCGCTGCAGTTCGCTGGGACTGAAAAGCCGTCCGCGGGCGGTGGCGTAGGCGTCGAGGAAGTCGTGGGTCTCGGTCACGGTGGCCAGCGCCGGGTAGATGGCCGCGGCCAGACCGGCGATGACCGCTTCGCTGTCGGCGATCAGGCTGTCCCAGTCGTAGGCCACCAGCAGCCGGTTGCCGTGCCAGCGCAAGTTTTCCGTCCACCAGTCGCCGTGCCCGATCACGGCCTGGTCCTGTCCTTCCTGCAGCTTCTGCCGGGCTGCCTGGCCTGCTGCGTCGATCCAGCCGGACCCGTCCACCTCGTTCAGGTCCACGTCCTGGTCGTCGGGCCACGGCCACAGCCCGCCCTGGTTGTGGTTCCACGCCGTCCACGCTGGTGCGGGCGCTAGCGAGGACACTTGCCCGGGTCGGGGAGCCAGGTCCACCAGCTGGGCGAGCGCGGCAGCAAAGGGCTGGGCGGCGCGTCCGGAGTCGGGCAGCATGACCTCGCCTGAGACGTAGCCCTCGGCCGTGGCCTCGTAGCCGTCCAGCGAGGCCGGGCCAGCCAGCGGCTGCGGACAGGGATAGCCGGACTCGAAGAGGCGACACTGCACCTCGGTGCACGCAGCGGTCCGCGGCGAGACTGGGCGGACCTTCACCACGACCTCGCGCCCGTCGGCTAGCCGTGTTCCGATCACGCATGCCAGGTGACCGTCTCGGAACAGCTCGCTTGCCGCCGGACTGCCCAGATGCACCTCGCACCACGCGGCCAGGCTCGCCGCATCAACCACAGGCAGTTCGAACGCCATCTGGCCATTCTCACCGAACCGCCGCACCACCGGCGCGCTGGCTCAGCGAGGAGGTGCTTTACAGGCCACCATCGCCCAGCCCGGCACACCATGCCTGACCAGGGCATACACGACGGCTCCGGCCACGCCCTGAGCGACCATGACTGCCGTGCGTGACCGTGGTCGGCTGCGGAAGCCTTTGAGGAGCGCCCTTGCTGGGACCGTGTTCGCCGCTGCGTGGGCTCTGCGTGGCGGCAATGCATGGTGGCTGTCGATCGTGATCGAGGTGAGCGTGCTCGCCCAGGCGATCGCCATGTACGTGCGGGCCGGGGAAGACAACGACGAGGGTGCGCTGGCCGGTTCCCGCGCCGATGAGCGCCAGAAGCTGCTCGGCCTGCGGTCACAAGCCCTGGCCGCGAAACTCGCCGCGGTCGCTGCATTCATCGGCCTGACGATCGCGGTCGCGGTCAAGGCGGCCTGGGGATGGCCGTTCCTGGTTGTTCTCGCCGTGGCGGGCTTTGGTTATCTGCTCGGCTTGTCGAACTACGGTGTCGCAGAAGAGGACGCGAACGCTGGGCACCAGGCGCACTGCCCGGTCAGCCACTGACCCTGCTCCCTTCAGGCTGACCAGCTACCCGGCACACGATGCCCGGCACATGGCCCACCTTTGCCCACTCAGCGAGTCAGGCCCTCTCCCCGGCAAACCGGGGAGAGGGTATGTGCGCTGCGGAGGTCGGCCTCCCAAGGCCGCAGCCCGTCCCGAGCGCGGCCGGGCGCGGCGGAACGCAGCGGAGCCGCCTTGACGCCTCCAGGCTGAGCGGGTTTCGGCCCCTGGGGGTCTCTCGTGGATGGACCAGGCAGCGAGCCCCCGCTCCGCCCTTGGCCCTACAAGCTCTAGGGCCATTTCTAGGTCCACTATCAGGCCTGATTCACGTTGGAGGTCGTCTAGGTCGCGCACGCTACCTGCCCGTTCCCAGGTCGGCGGCCGTATCGGGTTGTCTGTGAGTGACCACCGTTGGCTGTGGTTCACCGCCCTATCGGGCACGCAACGGGCACGGGTTCAGGCCGTATAGTGGGCCTCATGCGTCGTCGCTGAGTGACGTGAAACCCCGGGGCTGACCACGCCATCGCGTGGCCGCCTGCCCGTGCTCCTCCATCCGGCCGTGCCTCACCGCGGAATCGTGACCTTGTAGGCAACACCGGATGGAGAAGCAGATGACGTATTTCACAGTGCCAGCCCAGCCGCTGACCGATGGCGTAGTGACGCTGCGCCTGCCCTCAGCAGAAGCAGGGGATGTCGAGGCCGCGCTTGGTTACATCGAGCAGGAGCAGCTCGACGGCGGCTGGCTGCCGGAGATCCCGCTCGTGTCCGCCGAGCAGGCGATCGGCGACTGGCTCGCCGCCTGGACGAACCGCACTAGCCGCGACGGCCCGACATTCGTGGTCACGGTCCCACAAGAACCGTGGTTTGTCGGCATCGTCGGCATGGTAGATCGCGGCAAGGGGATCGTAGAGCTGATCTACGGGATCGCGCCGCGGTGGCGGGGACGAGGCCTGGCCAGCCGCGCTGTCCAGCTCGCCGCGCGCTGGGCGGCCAGCCAACCCGACGTGACCACCGTCGAGCTGCGGATCGATCAGGACATGACCGAATGCCAGCACGTCGCGGTGAACGCCGGGTTCGTTGTGGCGGGCACCGTCACTCAGTTCGTCCCTGGCACCGGGGAGACGTTCGAGGACCTGCGATACGTCTTGACGCAGCCAGTGAGATCGGAGGAGTCCTGGTCTGCGCCATCTTCTTCCTAGGCGCTGATCCCTGGCGAGTGGCTGCTGGGTCTAGGTTCGGCGAAGCCGATCGCCTGCGACGCGACCGCAGGGAGCGACCTAGACGCGGCGGCCGGGAGCGGGACAATTGTGCAGCGAGGAAGACGGCTTTGCCCTGTACCGGCATGCGTATCGTGTGAGCGGTCTTGATCTGCGGACACTGCCAGTGCGCGGCCCGGCGTGCGCCGGGCGGGCCTCCCCAAAAAAGGCTGAGCCCGGCGCTGACGCCGGGCCAGCGGCGCCGCAGGCGCCGCCTTGATGCCGGTGCTAGCCCAACCAGCACCGCCAAGGCATACCGGCTACTCAAGGCCATCATGAACACTGCCGCCGATGATGGGCTGATACGGCGGAATCCCTGCCGCATCAAGGGCGCTGGCCTGGACAAGTCACCGGAGCGTTCTGTCCTGACGCTCCGCCAGGTCGACGCCCTGTCCGCCGCGGTGGGTTCCCGGTATCGGGCGCTGATCCTCGTCGCAGTTTTCGGCAGTCTGCGGTGGGGTGAGCTGGCCGCGCTGCGCCGTTGTGACATTGACCTGCGGTCATGCGCCATCCAGGTCCACCGGTCCCTAACCGAGCAGCCCGGTGGTGGCTACTTCTATGGGCCGCCGAAGTCGGATGCTGGCAGGCGGCGAGTGGTCTTCCCCGCCCATATCGCGGCTGACCTGCAATCACACCTCGCGGCCTTTGTCACCTCGGCCGACGATGCTCTAGTTTTCACGAGCCCGACCGGGGCGCCGCTGCGGCATAACAACTTCCGGCGCAGGGTCTGGCTGCCTGCTCTGGCTCAGGCCGGGCTGGCTGATGTGCACTTTCACGATCTGCGGCATACCGGGAACCACTTCACCGCCGCGACCGGCGCCACCCTCCGGGAGATGATGGACCGGATGGGCCACAGCAGCACCCGCGCTGCTCTGATCTATATGCATGGCAGTGACGCTCGCCAGCGGGAGATCGCAGAGTCGCTCAGCAGGCTAGCCCAGACCCAACCAGATCGTACTGGTGAGCGTGGTCGTCGGCGACCATCGGGCACGCAGCGGGCACGAAACAACCAGGGTGCCTCGTGGTCGGAAGACAGAGCCGGGACCCGAGTTGGGCCATCCTAGTGCGCACGTCAGTTGTCGTTAGAAGGTCTTGGAGCACGTACGCGACGGATACAGCGCCTCTAGCTCGGTCGGCGACTGCCCCGCTGAGCCAAGAGCAGGGCATCCAAGCACAGCCGAACCGCCCCGTGACTACCCCGGTCACGGGGCACTTTCTTCCGCTCCTCAGACTCGCGACCTTATTCAGGTGAACGGGCCTCACGCCTGCGGCGCGTATTGGCACACACGCGCCGCCAGGGCGACAATGACGGGATGGCTCGTGGAGACAGCAGGGCCCAGTTGCAGTGGGTGGCCTTGATGCTTCTGGACGGGGCCAGGCCCTCGACGACGCGCGGATGGGTGAACCCTGTCGCCCCCGTTGTTGTCCAGGCCGCCGCCGGGGCCGGGCACTGGGCCGCCGGGCGTCGGCAGCGGGCCCTGGCAGAGTGGGCAGGCGCTGCTGGCTTCGGGCTGGTGGCGTGGGGCCTTGGCACGGAAGCGCCGACCCCGGCCGAGGTGGAAGAGAACATCCAGCGGCAGCTAAGGGACCTGATGCGCAAGCGTGGCACACAGGCCCCGGCTACCGCCGGGACGGAAACACCCGCAGCCCGCCGGGTCTCGCGGTTCTTCCGCCGGTACGGCCTTGTTTCCCCTGTAGCGTGGATGGTCCTCAGCGTGCCGTGGCGCCTGCGCCACCCGCGGCGGCTGACGGTGCTCGCGATCGCCATGGAAGCCCCGAACGCCGTGTATGGCGTCCTCCGGGCGGCCCGGGCCGTGCAGCGGCGCTGGCCGAGGATGGCCGTCGGCTCAGCCCTGGTCGCAGCCGGATCGCTAGCCCGGCTGCGGGCAGCATCGGCTGAACCGCTCCGGTAACAGCGGGCCCGCAGCGGCCACTTTACGGACCGCGCCTAGTGCGCAAGCTCAGCCCCCACGAACTGCAAACCAGCAGGTCAACGTCCCGCGATAGCGGTCATGATCAAATCGTGGCCCAACTCAGGTTTCACGATCTGCGGCATACCGGGAACCACTTCACCGCCGCGACCGGCGCCACCCTCCGGGAGATGATGGACCGGATGGGCCACAGCAGCACCCGCGCTGCTCTGATCTATATGCATGGCAGTGACGCTCGCCAGCGGGAGATCGCAGAGTCGCTCAGCAGGCTAGCCCAGACCCAACCAGATCGTACTGGTGAGCGTGGTCGTCGGCGACCATCGGGCACGCAGCGGGCACGAAACAACCAGGGTGCCTCGTGATCGGAAGACAGAGCCGGGACCGGATGGGGCCTGAGCTGGGGATACGGGTGGTGGGGCTACGTGGACTTGAACCACGGACCTCTTCCTTATCAGGGAAGCGCTCTAACCGGCTGAGCTATAGCCCCTCAGCGACGGCGGTGCCTGCGGCCCTTGGTCGGGCGGGAGCACGCCGACGGGAAAGGTTACCGCATCCGTGACGGTGGCGTGCTAATCGGTCTCCTTGAGGGTGACCTCGATCCCGCCACCAAGGTGCGTCACCAGGTTGTAGACGACCGCGCCCACGGTGGCGATGGCGGTGATCAGAACGACGTCGACCGCGCCGAGCAGCATGGTGTACCCCAGGATCCGCGGCGCCGAGGTCCATTTGGTCAGGTCCACGCCGGCCGACGTCTGGCTGGATGTGACGCTGGCCAGGGTCCGCTGCAGGGCGGCGAACACGCCGAGGCTGGACAGCGCGTAATAGAGCAGGGCCACGGCGACGAACATTACGATCCAGAGCACCAGGGAGATCAGGAAGCTGAACTTCATGACCGACCATGGCTCTACCCGCGATATCACCAGGTTGGCCTTGCGGGCCTGCGAGCTGGCCGGGCGGCTCTTCACCGACTCCCCGCGGGAGAACCTGGCCGTGCCACGCTGCTTGCTGGCGCGCAGGGTTGCGCCGATGCCACCGGCCGCGGCAGCGCTTGTCCCGAACGTCGCGCGCTGCTCTCCGGCGGCGGTGCCCGGGCCGCTGAACGCAGTGCTGGTCTCGGTCGCGGCCGCCAGCGGCTCAGCGGCCGGGTACGGCGGCGCGGCGGGGTCGGTGTAGCTCGCCGCGGCCGTGTCGGGGTAGCCAGGCCCGGAACCGTGGTCGGTGTAGCTGGTCCCCGAGCCGTGGTCGGTGTAGTTGGCCCCGGGGCTGTGGTAGCCCGCACCGGCGGCCGCGAAGCCCGTGTCGGGCATGGCGGGGTCGCCGAGCCCGCTGGCTGGCAGGTCGTTGCCGGGGAGCGCGTCGCTGGCCAGCCCGCCTTCGGAGAGCCCGCTGGCTGGCAGGTCATGCCCGGCCGGGCCGGGTTCCGGCATGTCGTCGCTGTCGTCCGGGTCGCTGCCCGGGAGCCCGTTCTCCGCCGAGGCCGGCTCCTCGGGCTCATAACTGGTGCCGGCAGGCGTGTGCGGCGTGAACGGGCTTCGATAGCTGGTGCCGTCGCCGAACGGTGCGTCCCCGCCGTAGTTGTAGGAGTCGTCACCGGAGTAGGTAAAGGAACTGTCGTGGCCGTTGCCGTTGCCGTTGGCGAACTCCTCGGCGGCCTCGGCCGGTGCTTCGTTGCTGTCCTCGGCTTGTTGAGCGCCCTCAGCCGCAGTACTGTCGTCAGCCTCAGGGTCAGCTGCTTCCGGCGCAGCCCCCTGAGGCAGCCACGCTGGTGGCTCCACGCGGTGATCCACGCCGTCCTCCTTCGGGAAGCTCCTTGGTCGAGCTTATCCGGCAACACTACCGGCGCAGGCGCGCGTGCCTGGCCGGTACTTCTATGACGCCTTGCCCTCCCGATCCGTTGCAAACACGGACGAATTTACCTGTTCGGCCACATTGTGCGGATCACCCGTCCGAGGGTTCACCCGCTGTCAGGCCGGCATCCGCCTCGGCCGCGGGGCTGCCCGCCGGGGCTTCGCCTGCCGCGGACAGGTCCTCGTCGTCGGCTTCGTCGTCGTCCGCTACGGCATCAGAGGCGGCCTCGGCGTTACGCGCGACGGCGACCACGCTGTCCCCTTCGGCGAGGTTCATCAGCCGCACGCCCATCGTCTGCCGCCCGGACTGCTTCACCTCGGCGGCAGCGGTCCTGATGACTCCACCGGCGGAGGTAATCGCGAAGACCTCGTCCTCCGGCAGCACCATGAGCGCTCCGACAAGCTCGCCCCGGTCGTCCACGATCCTCGCCGTCACGACCCCCATGCCACCACGGCCCTTGACCGGGTACTGGTCGGTGGGGGTGCGCTTGGCATAACCACCGGCGGTCGCGACCAGCACGTCCGCGCCCTCCCGCACCACGTACATGCCGAGCAGTTCGTCGCCGTTGGCGAACCGCATGCCGATCACACCTGAAGTGGCCCGGCCCATGGGGCGGAGCGCCTCGTCGGTCGCGTGGAACCGCAGCGCCTGGGCCCGCTTGCTGACCAGCAGCAGGTCCTGGTCCGGTGACGTCAGCCGGGCGGCGATCACCTCGTCGTCCTCGCGCAGGTTGATCGCGATGATCCCGCCTGAGCGCGGCGAGTCGAAGTCGGTCAGCCGGGACTTCTTCACCAGCCCGCCCTTGGTGGCCAGCACCAGGTACGGCGCCACCGTGTAGTCCCGCAGGGCCAGCACCTCGGCGATCCGCTCGTCGGGCTGGAACGCCAGCAAGTTCGCCACGTGCTGGCCGCGGGCATCCCTGGCGGAATCGGGCAGCTCATAGGCCTTCGCCCGGTACACCCGGCCCTTGTTGGTGAAGAACAGGATCCAGTGGTGCGTCGTGGTCACGAAGAAGTGATCGACGATGTCGTCGGTGCGCAGGTGGGCACCACGGACCCCCTTGCCGCCGCGGCGCTGGGCCCGGTAGAGATCGGTCTTGGTCCGCTTGGCGTAACCGCCCCGGGTGATCGTGACGACCACGTCCTCCTCGGCGATGAGGTCCTCGTTAGTCACGTCCCCGTCGTAAGCGATGAGCTGGGTCCGCCGTTCGTCCCCGTACTTGGCCACGATCTCGCCAAGTTCCTCACCGATGATCTCCCGCTGCCGCGCCGGGGAGGCGAGAATCCCCTCATACTCGGCGATCTGGGCCATGAGCTGCTCGTACTCGTCGGTGAGCTGGCGGCGCTCCAGGGCGGCGAGCCTGCGCAGTTGCATGTCGAGGATGGCGCGGGCCTGCTCCTCGTCGATGTCGAGCAGATCCTGCAGGCCCCGCTGCGCCGCCGAGGCGGACTCGCTGCCCCGGATCAGCGCGATCACCGCGTCGATCTGGTCGATCGCCTTCAGCAGCGCGCTGACGATGTGCGCACGCTCCTGCGCCCGGCGCAGCAGGAAGCGGGTGCGCCGGACAATCACGTTGACCTGGTGCGTCACCCAGTGCCGGATGAGCTGGTCGAGCCGGAGCGTGCGGGGCACCCCGTCGACGAGCGCCAGCATGTTCGCGCCGAACGTCTCCTGGAGCTGAGTGTGCTTGTACAGGTTGTTCAGCACGATCTTGGCGACCGCATCCCGCTTGAGGATGATCACCAGCCGCTGGCCGGTGCGGCCGCTGCTCTCGTCGCGGATGTCGGCGATGCCGCCGACCCGGCCGTCCCGCACAAGTTCGGCGATCTTGGCGGCCAGGTTCTCCGGGTTGACCTGGTAGGGGAGTTCGGTGACCACCAGGCAGGCACGGCCGCGGTTGTCCTCCTCCACCTCGACCACGGCGCGCATGGTGATGGAGCCGCGCCCGGTGCGGTAGGCCTCCTCGATGCCCCGGTGCCCGACGATCAGGCCGCGGGTGGGGAAGTCCGGCCCCTTGACCCGGGCGAGCAGGGCCTCGAGCAGTTCCTCGTCGGTGGCCTCGGGGTTGTCGAGGAACCACTGGGCGCCGGACGCCACCTCTCGCAGGTTGTGCGGCGGGATCTTGGTCGCCATGCCGACCGCGATCCCCTCGGAACCGTTGACCAGCAGGTTGGGGAACCTGCTTGGCAGGACCACGGGCTCGTTGGAGCGCCCGTCGTAGTTGGGCCGGAAGTCGACGGTGTCCTTGTCGATGTCCCTGAGCATCTCCATGGCCAGCGGCGCGAGCCGGCACTCGGTGTACCGGTAGGCGGCCGCCGGGTCGTTGCCCGGCGAGCCGAAGTTGCCCTGCCCGTCGACCAGCGGCATCCGCATCGCCCACGGCTGGGCCAGGCGCACCAGCGCGTCGTAGATGGCCGAGTCGCCGTGCGGGTGGTACTGGCCCATCACATCGCCGATGACCCTGGCGCACTTGGAGTAGCCCCGGTCCGGCCGGTACCCGCCGTCGTACATCGCGAAGAGGATCCGCGTGTGCACGGGCTTGAGCCCGTCCCTGACGTCGGGCAGGGCACGGCCGACGATGACCGACATGGCGTAGTCGATGTAACTGCGCTGCATCTCGACCTGGATGTCGACCGGCTCGGTCCGGTCACCTCCACCCGACGGTACGGTTCCCGAGTCCACGTCCGTCACTAGCTGATCCTTCCCGTGCCTGATGAACGGCGGTTTGCTGGCCACGATGACCGGCTGGCGCCCGCGCGGCTCAAGACGGCCGCGGCGCCTGCCCGGCCGTTAGATGTCGAGGAACCTCACGTCCTTGGCGTTGCGCTGGATGAACGACCGCCGTGCCTCCACGTCCTCGCCCATCAGCACGCTGAACAGTTCGTCCGCCTGCGCCGCGTCGTCCAGCGTGACCTGGAGCAGCACCCGGTGCGCCGGGTTCATCGTGGTTTCCCACAGCTCGTTCGCGTTCATCTCGCCGAGGCCCTTGAACCGCTGGATCCCGTCGCGGGGCCGGGGGTCCTTGCGGCCGGCCGCGATGCCCGCCTCGATCACCGCGTCCCGCTCCCGGTCGGAGTAGGCGTACTCCGGGGGGTTCCCGCGCCCCTCCCACTTGATCTTGTAGAGCGGCGGCTGGGCTAGGTATACGTGGCCCGCTTCGATCAGCGGCTTCATGAACCGGAACAGCAGGGTGAGCAGCAGCGTCCTGATGTGCTGGCCGTCCACGTCCGCGTCCGCCATCAAGATGATCTTGAAGTAGCGCAGCCTGGTGATGTCAAAGTCGTCGTGGATGCCGGTGCCCAGTGCCGTGATCATCGCCTGGATCTCGGTGTTCTTCAGCACCCGGTCGATCCGGGCCTTCTCCACGTTGAGGATCTTGCCCCGGATCGGGAGGATGGCCTGGAACAGCGGGTCCCGGCCCGACTTGGCCGAACCGCCGGCCGAGTCACCCTCGACTACGTAGATCTCGCACTTTTCCGGCTCGCCCGACTGGCAATCCGACAGCTTGCCCGGCAGCGACGTCGACTCCAGCAATCCCTTGCGCCGGGTCAGGTCGCGGGCCTGCCTGGCCGCGATCCTGGCGTGAGCCGCCTGGGCCGCCTTGGTGATGATGTCCTTGGCTTCGCCGGGGTTGCGCTCGAACCAGTCCCGCAGATGGTCGTTGCACACCTTCTGCACGAACGACTTGGCCTCGGTGTTGCCGAGCTTGGTCTTGGTCTGACCCTCGAACTGCGGCTCGGCCAGCTTGACGTGGATGATCGCGGCCAGGCCCTCGCGCACGTCCTCACCGGTGAGGTTCTCGTCCTTCTCGCGCAGCAGCCTCTGGTCGCGGGCGTACCGGTTCACAATCGAGGTGAGCGCGGACCGGAAGCCCTCCTCATGGGTACCGCCCTCGGCCGTGTTGATCGTGTTCGCGAACGTATACACCGACTCGGCGTAGGAGGAGTTCCACTGCATCGCGATCTCGGCGGCGATGCCCGGGCCCTCCCCGCCGAACTCGATCACCGAGGCGTGTACCGGATCCTTGGTGCCGTTCAGGTACCGGACGAAGTCAGCGATGCCGCCGTCGTACTGATACTCCACCACCCGCGGCTCGCCGTTGATATGCGCCGGGCGCTGGTCGGTAAGCACGATCGCCAGCCCCCGGACCAGGAATGCCATTTCCTGGAGCCGCCGGGACAGCGTTTCGAAACTCCATTCGGTGGACTCGAAAATGGCGGAGTCCGGCCAGAAACTGATGATGGTGCCGTGCCGGTCGGTGGCCTCGCCGCGGACCAGTGCCCCGGCGGGCTCGCCGGTCCGGTAGGACTGGCGCCACGCGTAGCCGTCCCGCATGATCTCCACGTCCAGCCGCGCGGACAGCGCGTTGACCACCGACACGCCGACGCCGTGCAGGCCGCCGGAGACCGCGTAGGACTTGGCGTCGAACTTGCCGCCGGCGTGCAGGGTAGTGAGCACGACCTCGACGGCGGGCCGTTTCTCCACCGGGTGGTCGTCCACCGGGATGCCGCGGCCGTTGTCGGCGACCTGGACACCACCGTCGGCGAGCAGGGTGACTTCGATCCGGTCGCAGAAGCCGGCCAGCGCCTCATCGACGGCGTTGTCCACCACCTCCTGGACCAGGTGGTGAAGTCCGCGCTCACCGGTGGAGCCGATGTACATACCAGGTCGCTTGCGAACGGCCTCAAGGCCTTCGAGGACCGTAATCGAGCGCGCGTCGTAGGCCAAGAACAAGCTCCTCCTGAAACAGATGCGCCCGGGGCCCATGCGTCAGCCCCCCGCGTTCCCGCCCCGGGGCCCTTTCCCTTTGATTTTACCTGGTAAGGCGTCCTGACTCAGCCGTAGTCGTCGTTATGTTCCCGCGTGCCGCGAACCCGTAGCGGGCCCATCCGGCGGGGCGGCGCCGGGCCGCGCACCACCACCCGGGTGACCGTCCCGTGCCCCAGTTCCTCGTTCAGCCTGCGCAGCACCGCGGACGTGAGCAATCTCACCTGAGTGGCCCACGCGGCGGAGTCGGCGATCACCACGAGTTCGCCGTCGTTGAACCGCTCCGGCCTGGTGTGCGCGGCCACATCGGGCCCGACAAGCTGGTCCCAGCGGCCGAACACCGAGCCGACCGCGGCCTCCAACCGCCAGCCCTGATCGCCCAGCAGGCCGTCCAGGGCGGTACTCAGCGGCTGCGGGTCCGCGCGCCGGGAACGGCCGCCGGGGCGCGGCCGCCGCGGGCCGGGAACGGCCGCCCGCCCGGGCGGGCCCGCGCCCGGCAGCGGGGACCCGTCGGCGGCCCGGGATCCGGCCGCAGCCGCGGATCCGCCCGGCGCGGGAGATCCGCTGTGCGCTGGCCCCCCGGCCTCAGGCGTCCCGGCCCCCGGTACCCCGGGCGCCGGCGCTGGGGCCGATCCGCCGCGAGCCAGCCGCGCCCGGCCTCTTGACGCCGGGTAATGGCCCTTGGCCTGGGCGTCCGCCTTGGCCTCCGCGAGCGCGTCCGCGGCCATCCGGGCCCGGCGCTGCCAGTCAGTCTCCTCCGGCACGCGTTACGCTCCCCTCCGCGACGTCGAAGCGGGCGCCCGCGAGCACCGGCGGTACGTCCTGCGCCACGGCGGCGGTGACGATCACCTGCTCCGCGCCCGCCGCCACGGCCGCGAGGCGCTCCCGCCGCCCCGAGTCGAGTTCCGCGAACACGTCGTCGAGCAACAGCACCGGATCGTCCCCGTTCTCACGCAACAACTCGAAGGCGGCCAGCCGCAGCGCGAGCGCCGCCGACCACGACTCGCCGTGGCTGGCGTAACCGCGGGCGGGCAGGTCGCCAATCCGCAGTTCCAGCTCGTCACGGTGCGGGCCGACCAGGCACACCCCCCGCTCGATCTCCTCGGACCGGGCCAGCACCAGCGCCTCGCGCAGCCACGCCGCCAGCTTCTCCGCGTCCGGCTCCGGCTCGGGCCGGTCGGCGGCACCTGCGCCGTTCCGCTGACCGGGGATATTGATGCCGAACGCCTGCCGGTACGCAATGGAAGCCGTCGCGATCTCACCGGACACCGCGGTGTAGGCCTGGGTCACCCACGGCCTGAGTGCGCCGGTGAGGCTGATCCGGGCTGCCAGCAACTCGGCGCCCTTCGTGGCCAGGTGCTCGTCCCACACGTCGAGCGTGGCCGCGGCGGAGCCCCCCGTGCCGCCGGAGTCCCCGGGGAACTCTTCGTCCGGGGAACCCGGGCCCGGCCGGCCGGCCCCGGCGAGCTGCCGGGCCCACGGCCGGCCGCGCAGCGACTTGAGCAGCGCGGTGCGCTGGCGCAGCACCCGCTCGTAGTCTCCGCGGACCCCGGCGTACCGGGGCGCCCGGGCGACCAGGAGGTCGTCGAGGTACCGGCGGCGCTGCTCTGGGTCCCCCTTGACCAGGGACAGGTCCTCGGGGGCGAAGAGCACGGTGCGCAGCACGCCGAGAATCTGGCGCGGGCGGGACACCGGCGTGCGGTTCAGCCGGGCGCGGTTCGCACGGCCGGGGTTGATCTCGATCTCTACCAGGCTGTCGCGCTCGGCCGAGGTCACCGCGCCGCGCAGGATGGCCCGCTCCGCCCCGTGGCGGACCAGGGGCCCGTCGCTGGCCACCCGGTGGCTGCCCAGTGTCGCCAGGTAGCCGGCCGCCTCGACCACGTTCGTCTTGCCCTGCCCGTTCGCGCCGATGAGCGTGCTCACCCCGGGTTCGAGGGTCAGGTCCACCCCGGCGTAAGACCGGAAGTCGGTAAGCGCGAGGCGGCTCAGATGCACACCGCCGAGGTTACTCGCGGATACCGCCCGGGCGACAACGCGAAGGTCGGCCAGGGAACTGTCTGGACGCGGGACAAAACCGCATCCAGACAACCCCCGGCCGACCCGCGAGACGCTGCCCACCCCGCAACGTCCGCGTGGCGCCTCAAGCTAGGGAAGCGAGAGGTGAGTGGGGGTTGGCAGGGTTACGTGGGGTCGGTGCCTGAGGCGGTGACTGCGTGCCCGCCGAACTGGTTGCGCAAGGCGGCGACGACCTTCATCGCGGGGGAGTCGTCCTGTCGGGAGGCGAACCGCGCGAACAGGGCCGCGCTGATCGCCGGCATCGGCACCGCGTGGTCGATCGCCGCCTGCACGGTCCACCGGCCCTCGCCGGAGTCCTGGGCCACGCCGCGGATATTCTCCAGGCCCGGGTCCTCATTGAGCGCCTTGCAGAGCAGGTCGAGCAACCAGGAGCGGATCACCGTGCCGCCCCGCCAGCTGCAGAAGGCACCCGCCACGTCGGTGACGATGTCGGTGGCCGCGAGCAGCTCGTAGCCCTCGGCGTAGGCCTGCATGATGCCGTACTCGATGCCGTTATGGACCATCTTGGCGAAGTGGCCCGCGCCCACCTTGCCCGCGTGCACGAAACCGAACTCGCCGTCGGGCTTGAGCGCCTCGAGCACCGGCATCAGGCGGTTCACGTCCTCGTCGTCCCCGCCGACCATCAGGCCGTAGCCGTTCTGCAGGCCCCAGACCCCGCCGCTGACCCCGGCGTCGATGAAGTGGATGCCGGCCTCGCCGAGCAGCTTGGCGTGCTCCTGGTCGTCGACGTAGTGCGAGTTGCCGCCGTCGATGACCAGGTCCCCGGCGTCCAACAGGCCCTTGAGCTCATCGATCGTCTGCCGGGTGGGGCCGCCCGCGGGAACCATGACCCACACCGCCCGCGGCGCGGACAACCGGTCCCTCAGCTCTGCCAGGGTTGCGACATCCCTCTTCTCGGGGTGGTGGTCGTAGCCGACCACCTCGTGTCCTGCGCGGCGCAGGCGTTCCGCCATGTTGCCGCCCATCTTGCCGAGGCCGATCATGCCGATCTGCATCATGTCTCCCGTCGCCTGCTTCCCCGGGCCGTCCGGCACCTACGCTAGCCACCTGCCCAAGGCGGCTCGCATCAGGGGCGGTTACGCGCCAAGCCGGATCGGCATGAGCAGGTAGCGGAAGTCGTTCTCGCCCTCGGGGCCCGGCTTGCCGGTGATCAGCACTGCCTTGCCCGGCTTGGTGAACGCGAGCCTGGCGGTGTCGGAATCGATGGCGGACAGGCCATCGAGCAGGTACTGCGGGTTGAAGGCGACCTCGAGGCCTTCGGGCTGGAACCCGTCGGCGTCGGCCTCGCCGCCGGCGTCGGTGGGGAACTCATAGCTGGCTTCGAGCACCTCGGTGGCCTGTGCCTCGTCCCCCGTGCCGGCCTCGAGCACGGCCTGGCCCGGCCCGAACGACAGCCGCAGCGCGGTGTTGCGCTCGGCGACCAGGGCGACCCGCTTGACCGCCTCGCTGAACGGCGCCGTGGCAAGCTCGCCCACCGCCGTGGGGGGACCCGGCAGCAGCGCCCGGTACGGCGGGAACTCGCCGCCGAGCAGCCGGGTGGTGGTGCGCCGGCCGCCGCCCTCGAAGCCGATCATCCCGTCACCGGCCTGGCCGCCCTCCTCGGGCAGGCTGAGCGCGATGAGCACCTCGGCGCCCGAGGTCAGCGACCGGGCGGTATCCAGCAGTGCACGGGCCGGGACGAGCACCGAGGCGCTCAGCCCGGACCGGACCGGATTCCAGCGCAGCTCGCGGACGGCCAGCCGGTACCGGTCGGTGGACACCAGCGTGAGCGTGTCGTTCTCGATCTCGATACGGACGCCGGTGAGGCCAGGGAGGGTGTCGTCGCGCGCGGCCGCGGTGGCGGACTGGCTGACCGCCGAGGCGAAGGCGTCGCTGCCCACCGAGCCCGCCGCGGGCGGCATGTCCGGCAGCGTGGGGTAGTCCTCCACCGGCATCGTCAGCAGCGTGAACGTGGCGCTGCCGCAGGTCAATGTGGCGCGTGAACCATCAGCGGAGATCTCCACCGGACGGGCGGGCAGGCTGCGGGTGATCTCGGCGAGGAGGCGGCCCGATACCAGCACGGTGCCTTCCTCCTCGGCCACGACCGGGACGCTGGCCTGCGCGGACACGTCGTAGTCGAAGCTGGACAGGGTCAGGTCCTGGCCCGCGTGCAGGCGCATGCAGGCCAGCACCGGGATGGCGGGACGTGCCGGAAGCGCACGTGCCGTCCAGGCCACCGCGTCGGCGAGCGCATCACGATCCACCTGGATCTTCACCGGAAGCCGCCTCCTGTCGCATGAGCGGGTTGCCAGCGGGCGGAGCGGGTATCTCGCGTGTGGCGGCGCCGGCTCCGCGGCCAGTCCCCTCCTACTTGATTTTGAGTCTTGGTGATAAAGAAATAAGTAGTCGTCGTAGGGTCGGTGGAACCTGGGGACAAGCGGTTATCTCCCAGCCCAGCGCGGTTTTGCGTGACCACAGCCCCTGTGCGCCGGCAATGGCCAGGCGGGGGAGAGCTGTGGATGGCCTTCTTTTCTCCACCGGACGCCTGCCGGTTACCCCCCGGACTTCCGGTGTTGTCCTCGTACTGTCCCAAGCGTGTCCACAGAGATATCCACAGCCTGTGTGTACCGATTGTTACGGGCGGCGTTGATACGTGTCTGCCCATCCGCGCCGTGTGCTGCCTCATCCGGAACGCGCCTGCTGCTTGATGCGGTTGGTTAGCTCGGTGACCTGGTTGTAGATCGAGCGCCGTTCGGCCATCAGGGACCGGATCTTGCGTTCCGCATGCATGACCGTGGTGTGGTCGCGGCCGCCGAATTGCTGCCCGATCTTGGGGAGTGACAGGTCGGTGAGTTCGCGGCAGAGGTACATGGCAATCTGCCTGGCGGTTACCAGAACGCGTGACCGGGATGTACCGCAGAGGTCGTCAATGGACATGCCGAAGTAGGACGCGGTTTGCCCCATGATGGTCGAGGCGGTGATCTCCGGGCCCTGCGCCTCTGGAATCAGGTCCTTGAGCACGATCTCGGCCAACTGGAGATCCACGGTCTGCCGGTTGAGGCTGGCGAACGCGGTCACCCGGATGAGGGCGCCCTCCAGTTCCCGGATATTGGTGGAGATACGGCTGGCGATGTACTCCAGCGCCTCCGGCGGCGCGTTCAGGCCCTCTTGGACGGCCTTTTTACGGAGGATCGCGATGCGGGTTTCCAGTTCCGGCGGCTGCACATCGGTGATCAGGCCCCACTCAAACCTGCTGCGCAGCCGGTCTTCCAGGGTGACCAGCCGCTTGGGCGCCCGGTCGCTGGAGATGACGATCTGCTTGCTGGCGTTGTGCAGCGTGTTGAAGGTATGGAAGAACTCCTCCTGCGTTCCTTCCTTGTTCTCCAGGAACTGGATGTCGTCCACCAGGAGCACGTCCACGTCGCGGTACCGGCGGCGGAACCCGTCCTGCTTGCCGTCCCTGATCATGTTGATGAAGTCGTTGGTGAACTCTTCCGAGCTGACGTAGCGGACCCGCACCCCGTGATACAGGCTCTGCGTGTAGTGCCCGATCGCGTGCAGCAGGTGGGTCTTGCCCAGCCCTGAGTCGCCGTAGATGAACAGCGGGTTGTAGGCCTTGGCGGGCGCCTCGGCGACCGCGACGGCTGCGGCGTGCGCGAACCGGTTGCTTGAGCCGATGACGAACGTCTCGAAGGTGTACTTCGGGTTGAGCCGTGCCTGTCCCGGACGGGGCAGGCCGGGCGCGGGCAGGCCGGGAAAGCCCGACTGGCGCTGCGTCGGCGCGCCCTGGTCCCGGGTGTCGCGGCCGGTGATCGCGTGCCCGCCGGTGATCGGGGCGCCGCTCATCCGGTCAACCGCGAGTGGCCCGGTGGCCGCGTCGCGCTCGTGCCCGGGAGCGCTGTGCCCGGGCTGCGGCGAGTAGGCCCGGGACGGGTACCCGCCCGGGCGCGGGTAGAGCCCGTCCGGCACCTGGTCACCGCTCTCGCCTGGCAGGTCGCCGGGCGCGGCACGATGGGCTGCGGCCGCGCTCAGGGAATCGGTGATACCGGGCTGGCCGCCGCCGTGGCCGTCCGGGCCGGGGTGCCCGGATCCGGTGTGTTCGGGCCTGGTGGCGTGCGGCGGGGCTGCATCGTGCGGCGCCGGCATGCCACCGGCAGCGGTCGCGGGGTCGACGGTCACCGCGAGCTGGATGCTGCGGCCGAACTCCCGGGACAGCGCGTGGGTGATGAGGGCACGAAGGCGGGTCTCGAGTTGCTCCTTGACGAACTCGTTGGGGGTGGCGATGAGTGCGGTGTTCTCGACCAGGCCGAGTGGTCTGGTCAACCGCAGCCAGGCACGCTGATGGGGTTCGATCTGGAGATCGGAGAGTTCCTCGAGGGACCTCGCCCACACCTCCGCCAGGTCCGCCTGGCTCATCGGGTGTTCACCTTGCGCCCCCAGATGCGAATCAACAGTCTTATCCACAGGCTGTGCACGCCGCACTCCGCGTCGTGCCCGGAGCGCCGCTGGACCGCTGTGGCTGGCCCGCGCCACCCCGTTCCGCGCGGCCTTGCCGGTTGTCCACAGCCTAAGCGCGTCGGCCGTGTCGCGTTCGGCAAACGGCCGTTCCTTCTCCACGCTACGATGGCGCCAGCCGGTTGCCGCGGGTGCCGCTGGTTTGACCGGTACTCAGTGATGCGCGTAACGTGAACCGACTCAAAAGCTTTCCCCTGGGCAGTCTGCTGCGCGCTGGCGCGCCTCGCGGCCCGGCTGCCAGTCATGACACTCGTATGTGGAGCCTCCTGTGAGCAAGCGCACGTTCCAGCCGAACAACCGACGCCGCGCCAAGACGCATGGGTTCCGGCTGCGCATGCGGACCAGGGCAGGTCGCGCGGTTCTGGCCGCCCGGCGCCGGAAGGGCCGGGCCAGGGTCAGCGTATGACCCTGCCGCCCCGCGTGACGGCGGAGGTCGTGCGTGCTTCCCGCAGAATCCCGGATGCGCCGCAGCGCTGAGTTCCAGCTCACGGTGCGCCGTGGCAGCCGTGCCGGGCGCGGGTTGCTGACCGGCTACCTGCTGGTCCGCGGCCGCGACGAGGCGCAGGCCCCGCTGGCCGGTTTCGTGGTGAGCAAGGCGGTGGGGAACGCCGTGGTCAGGAACAAGGTGCGGCGGCGCCTGCGTTCGGTACTGCGCGGGTACCTGCCTACTCTGCCGGGAGGTAGCCTGCTTGTGATACGCGCTCATCCAAAGGCTGCGGCCGCGCGCCAGGCAGAACTCGCCGCCGAACTGGACCTGGTGATGGGCACGCTCATGCGGCGACAGGTTGGGGCACTGCGGTGAAGACGGACTCGGGCAGGCAGTCAGCGGAGGCAGGGCCCTCCGCGGTTGCCAGGATCCTCATGGTCCTGATCGGCGGGTACCGCCGGTTCATCAGCCCGATGACCGGCCCGCACTGCCGGTTCGTCCCTTCGTGCAGCGCTTACGCGCTCGACGCGGTTCTCGAGCACGGTGCGCTACGCGGCTCGTGGCTCGCGGTGCGCCGGGTGGCGCGCTGCCATCCTTTCCACCCAGGCGGACTCGACCCGGTCCCGCCCGGCACGCGCCGCGGGCGCCTGTCCCGTCCCGAGGGAGTTAGCTCGTGAACCCGCTGAACCCCCTGTACGTCGCGGTCGCCTGGGTGATGACGCACATCCATAGTGCGCTGAGCCTGATCATGCCCTCGACCAGCGGCCAGGCATGGTTCCTGACGATCGTCGTGCTCGTGGTCGTGATGCGGCTCCTCCTCGTGCCGCTGTTCGTCAAGCAGATGCACTCGATGCGCAAGATGTCCGCGCTCAACCCGCAGTTGCAGGAACTGCGGAAGAAGTACAAGGGCGACAAGCAGACCCTGAACGAAGAGACCATGCGTCTCTACCGCGAGAACGGGGTCAACCCGCTGGGTGGGTGCCTGCCGCTGCTGGCGCAGATGCCGATGTTCTTCGCGCTGTTCAGCGTGCTCCGGGGGATCGCGGACTGGAAACCCGGAACGCCGACCCCCTACGGCATGTCCGAGTCGGTGGTCCAGAGCGCGCAGCAGGCCAACATCCTGGGCGCCCACATCTCCGACAAGGTGCTGTTCACCGGCACCTTGCATGTGCCGCTAGAGGCCAAGATCGTGATCCTCTGCGCGGTGGCGATCAGCGTGACCACCACGTTCCTGACCGTCCGGCAGAGCACCAAGCGCGGCTTGACACCGGCGATGACGCCGGACAACCCGATGGCGGCCTCGCAGAAATACATGGCCTACATCGTCCCGTTCTTCGCGCTTTCCGGCCTGTACTGGGCGTTCGGCCTGGTCCTGTACTGGGTGACCACGAACGTGTGGACCCTCGGCCAGCAGTACGTCCTGTTCAAGCGGTACCCGACGGTGCCCGTTACCACGCCTGCGCCCGGCGGCACGGCACCCGCGCCCGCCGCACCGAGCAGGCCGGCGGCCGTCAGCAGGCTCACCTCGGCCAAGTCGGTGACTTCCGGCAAGCCGTCCACTTCCGGCAAGCCGTCCACTGCGGGCAAGCCGTCCGCCACCGCGAAGCCCGCTACCACCGCCAAACCCGTTACCACCGGGAAGTCCGCCGCTGCGGCCAAGCCCGCCACGTCAGCCAAGCCCGCTACGTCAGCCGCGAAGCCGGCGCCGGGCAAGAGCACCCCGAAGCCGCCCGCGGGCCAGCCGCCACGGAAGAAGCCGCAGGACACCGGGTCCGCCGGGAGCAAGCCAGCGAAGTCGGCGGCCCCGGCCGGGCAGACGTCGGCGAACGGCTCGAGCACCAGCTCAGGAGGCCTGCTGCGGCGCCTGGGGCGGGGCAAGCCAGAGCCCGAGCCACAAGCGGAGACACCCGAGGTTAAGCTCGTCAGGCAGCAGCGCGTCCGTCAGTCGCGCAGCAAGCGCTCCGGTAAGGGCTAGGCGCGGGCTTGAGCAGGCCATGGCCCGGCCCTGGGCGGCCGGGTTTGGCCGGGCCGTAGCCTCACCGCTGCGAGAATCAGGAGGAGAAAGTGGTTGCCGTGACCGGCGATGACAACTCGGGGGCCCCGGCGCCGACTGACAGTAGCGGGACCGGTGGGACCATTGCGGCAGGAGACCAGGCTGCCCCCGAAGCTGAGACAGCGGAACGTGACGACGATGTGTCAGAGCGTGACGTAACGGCCGAGTCCGCGGACGGTATGGCCGCGGAGGGCGTGGCTGCGGAGGGCGTGGCTGCGGACCCCGATGAGGACGAGCCCGTCCCGGCGGATCTGGAGCAGGAGAGCGAGATTGCGGCCGACTACATCGAGGGGCTGCTCGACGTGGCGGACCTCGACGGCGACATCGACATGGACGTGGAGGGCGACCGGCCCGTCGTGTCGGTGGTCGGCGCGACGCTCACAGAGCTTGTCGGCCCTAAGGGCGAGGTCCTGGAGGCTTTGCAGGAACTCACCCGCCTGGCCGTGCACCGCCAGACGGGCGCGCGCAGCCGGATCATGCTGGATGTGGGCGGATACCGCGCGCACCGCAGGCAGGAGCTGGCCGAACTGGGCCGCAAGGCCGCGGAGGAGGTCGGCCGGACCGGCGTGCCGCAGCGCCTCGATGCGATGACGCCGTTCGAACGCAAGGTGGTACATGACGCCGTGGCGGCTGCGGGGCTGCGAAGTGAGTCCGAGGGCGAGGAGCCTTCTCGGCGGGTCGTCGTCCTGCCGGCGGAAGAGGCCGTGGAAGCCATGATGGAGCCGGCGGGCGGGCAGGGGTAGGGCGATACCAGGGTTGCCCTGAACAGCGGGACAAAACGCTGTTCAGCGCAACCCTGGCACCGCTGGGATTAGCCGTCGGGCCGGGACCTGCCGGGGCGGGCAGCGGGGGGTATGTGCGGGTCGCTGGGCCGGGCGACGGCTGGTGGGTGAAAACGAGAGGTGGATCCGGGTGGTTGGCCTGGTTCCGGGATGGGCGAGGCGAGCGGGTGATCCGGGGAACCCTGGCGCACTGCACGGTCGGCCTGAACCTGCACCTGATGCCGCGCCCGTCCCCGCAGCCCACGCTGCTCCTGGACCTCCTGCCCGCGCTGCGCCCGGATCCGCAGCCCACGGTGCTCCTGAATTTCTTCCCCGCGCTGCGCCGGATCCGCGGCCCACGCTGCGGGTGAGCCCGCACGCCACGCTGGGCCTGAGCCCCCGCCCGGAGATGGGCGTGCGGCAGGTATGACCGCGCCGCCTATGCCCGACGTGGCGCGGGAGTTTTTCGGGGATGCCGCGGATAGGGCGGAGCAGTACGCTCAGTTGCTTGCTGGGGTGGGGGTGGAGCGGGGGCTGCTTGGCCCTAACGAGGTGCCGCGGATTTGGGAGCGGCACCTGCTCAATAGCGCAGTCGTGGCCGAACTGGTGCCTGGTCCTTGTTCACTGGTGGATCTGGGGTCCGGGGCGGGGCTGCCAGGGATGGTGCTGGCGCTTTTGCTGCCCGATAGCGAGGTGATCCTGCTGGAGCCGGCGCTGCGCCGGGCGACCTTCCTTGAGGAGTGCGTGGCGGAGCTGGCGCTGGCCAATGCGAGGGTGGTGCGGGCCCGGGCCGAGCAGATGGCCGGCGAACTGGCCGCAGATGTGGTGACCGCGCGGGCGGTGGCCCCTCTTGACCGCTTGGCCGCCCTGGCGGTGGGACTGCTCAAGCCGGGCGGGATCTTGCTGGCGATAAAGGGGGCGAAGGCCTCGGCGGAGGTCCGCGACGCGCAACCGGCGCTGCGCCGGCTGGGTCTGCGGGACGCGGAGGTTCTCGTCGCCGGGAGCGGTAAGGTCGATCCGGCTGCAACAGTGGTCCGGCTGACCCTTCGCCGATAGCGGCGCGGGTCTGGGCGACCAGACCGGGAACTGGCCTGGATGTGGCGGGACCGGGCGGCAGGACCAGCACTTGCCCTCGGCGGGACCGGGAGCGGGACTGCGCAGCGGTACCGGTCTGAGAACGGCGCAGTACTGCCCTGGGAGGAGCGCGCTGATGGCTTCGCCGGACGGCGTGGGATGGCCGGAGCGGCCTGCCAGGGTTTCTCTCGGTGCCGCCCGGGACGAGTCGAGGCTCATGACGGTCGGGCTGGGCTGGCCGAGCCGCAGGCCCGGAACAGGGCAGCCCGTGCCCGGGGCCGGGGCAGGTATCGCAGGGTCCGGGCAAGACACGGCGGGGCCCGTGCGGGGTGTGAGTAGGACGGGCGAGGATAGGCAAGGACAGGTCCTCCGGGATGGGAAACCAGGGGAGCCACCGGCCCGAGTGAAGCGAGCGCTGGCGGCAGCGGTTTCACGTGAAACGGATGTGCGGAGCGTCAGCGCGCGAGACGAGGCACAGGGAAGTGGCACAGTGAGGACACGGGGAAAGCCCGCTGGTGGCGCCGGAGCTTTCTTGGAGCAGGAATCACGTGGCAGGCAGGGCGGCGGCCCGGTCGGCTCACGTCCGATGGTGCCCGGTCCGGCGAGCGCGGACGCGGCATCCACGGCATCGCCCGGGGGTGCAGCGGAAGATCTCGTTCCGGCACAGAGCAGGACTGATGTCGGTGAAGGCCTTCCCGCCGCAGTAGAGGTGTCCCCCTCTGCGCAGATGCCTGCCGGGGCACCCGCACCGGGCCCGGTAGCGGCGAGCCAGGCCCACGCGGCGCTCGCCGCACTGGGAGAGACTGAACGCGAATGGCCCCGCCCGCCGGCCTGCCGTGTCATCACCATCGCCAACCAGAAGGGCGGCGTGGGCAAGACCACCTCGGCGGTCAACCTGGCGGCCTGCCTGGCGCTGCACGGCTCCCGGGTGCTCGTGGTCGACCTGGACCCGCAGGGAAACGCATCCACGGCCCTGGACATCGACCACCGGGCCGGAACGCCATCGGTCTACAACGTGCTCATCGACGAGCAACCGCTGAATGGCATCGTCCGCGAGGTGTCGGCGATACCGGGCCTATACTGCGCGCCGGCCACCATCGACCTGGCGGGTGCCGAGATCGAACTGGTGCCGTTGGTCGCCAGGGAGGCGCGGCTGAACCGCGCGCTGGCCAGCTATGACGCGTCAGACCTCGACTACATCCTGATCGACTGCCCGCCATCGCTGGGCCTGCTCACGATCAATGCGCTGGTGGCGGCCACGGAGGTGCTGATCCCCATCCAGTGCGAGTACTACGCCCTGGAGGGCTTGGAGCAACTGCTGCGCACGGTCAACCTGGTCAAGGGGCACCTCAACCCGGAACTGCGGGTCTCGACGATCCTGCTGACCATGTACGACGGGCGCACCAGGCTAGCCGCCCAGGTAGCCGACGAGGTCCGAGAGCATTTCGGCGACGTCGTCCTTGGTGCTGTGATTCCCCGGAGCGTCCGTGTCTCCGAGGCTCCGAGCTACGGCCAGTCCGTGATCACCTACGATCCTGGCTCTAGCGGAGCCCAGGCGTATCTGGATGCGGCACGGGAGATGGCGTTCGGGGCCGGACTCGGGGGCTCAGCCGGGTAGCGGCTGGTTCGGTTGCTGCCTGCCCGGCTCTTTGGTACAGGCAAAGGGCGATACCAGGATTGCCCTGAACAGCGGGACAAAACGCTGTTCAGAGCAACCCTGGCACCGCTGGGATGCCGGACGGGCCCCTCGGGGGGATTGAGCGAGAGGTGGGTCGTGGTCGGCGGGGCTCCGGGGCGGGTGAGTCGAGGGTTGGGCGGGCTTGCCGGATCGGGCAAAGAGCACGGGGATGGGTGTGGGGATGGGATGCTCTAGATAGGAGCGGGGGGCGGTAGTGCGGGCAGTGCGAGGAGATGAGATGGCTCAGCAGAGGCGGGGACTGGGCAGGGGGCTTGGGGCGCTGATACCCACCGCGCCAGGGCCGCCCGGGCTGGAGAGCCATGCCAGCGAGCCCCCGGGCGCTCCGGGAGCCGGTTCCGGCCTTGCGGCGCGGGGGCAGCACCAGGTCGACGGGACCTACTTCGACGAGATCGCCATCGGCGCGATCACGCCTAACCCGCGCCAGCCCCGGCAGAATTTTGACGAGGAGGCGCTCGAAGAACTTGCCGCCTCCATTCGCGAGGTCGGCCTGCTCCAGCCGGTCGTGGTCCGCACGGTCATGCCGGGCCGGTTCGAGCTGGTCATGGGGGAGCGCCGCTGGCGTGCCTGTCAGCGCGCCGGCCTGGAGCACGTCCCGGCCATCGTGCGCGGCACGCCCGACGACGAGTTGCTCCGTGAGGCCCTCATGGAGAACCTGCACAGGGAACAGCTCAACCCGCTGGAGGAGGCCGCCGCCTACCAGCAGTTGCTTGACGACTTCGCTGCCACGCATGACGAACTGGCGCGCAAGGTCGGGAGGTCGCGACCGCACATCTCGAACACGATCCGGTTGCTCCAGCTTCCGCCGCAGGTACAGCGCCGGGTCGCGGCGGGCGTACTGAGCGCCGGTCACGCCCGGGCGCTGTTGGCACTGGCCGATCCCGGGGAACAGGATCGCCTGGCCCACCGCATCGTGGCCGAAGGACTGTCGGTGCGGGCGGTGGAGGAGATCGTGGCGCTCGGCCAGCACCAGGCCAAGCCGCGGCGGGCGGCGGCGAGGCAGCCGGTGGCGCCCGCGCTGACCGAGTTGGCGGACCGCCTTTCCGACGTGCTCGACACCAGGGTCAAGGTGGAGGTCGGGAAGCAGAAGGGCAAGATCGTGGTGGAGTTCGCCTCGCTGGAGGACCTGCAGCGGATCGTGACCACGATGTCTCCGGAATGGGCGCAGAGCCTGACCGCCTGACCACCCACCCGGTGCGCCGCCCCTATGCGCGCCAAAGTCCGTGGCGTTTCACGTGAAACCTGACTTCGGTCAGATTAGTGCGCAAGGCGCGCCGGGCAGGTTAGTGGTCACCTGGCCAAGCGGGTCTGTCACCGCGGGGCCGGTGTGGGCTTCGCGGACGTTGTGACCGTTGTCGACGCGTGTTACTCGTGGCCTGGTGCGCGCCGACAGGCTGCGGCCAGGGTCGCTCCGGTCAGCGGGCCTGTCTGTTTACGGAATTCCTGCAGCAGGGCGTGGTATCGCTGGTCCGCGCCGGGAACTCCGGCGAAGTGCGGTTCATGATGGCCCGCGGCCCACTCGTAGAAGGGATGGGAGCGGTCCCCGGCGGCGTAGACCGCGGCGAGGCTGCCGCGGCCGCGGTGGATGACGTGGCCTGCGGCGGTGAACGGGAAGGGCGCCATCGGGATGCCGAGCCGCGCGGCCGAGGTGAGCAGGTCGAACGACGGGTCGCCGCCGCCAGTGAAAGACCCCGCCTGCTGCTGCCAGACCACGGCCGGGTCCATCAGCAGCGAGTACTGCCCGAAGCGCCCGTCAGGGTGCCACTGGTCGTGCTGCGGTTCGCCGACCAGGGCCGCCGGGTGCTCCCGCGCCACGGCGACGGGCGCGGACAGCGCGTCGGGCCGCGCGGCGACGACGTCGGAGTCCAGGATCCAGATCCACGCGGGCCGTGGCCCGGACCGGGAAGCCAGGTAAGAGATTCCCTGGTTGAGTCCGGGGCCGTGATGGCGGTTGTCGGGATTGGCGAGCAGCGTGCAGACTCCGCCCCGCTCGGCCTCGGCCAGCAGTTGCGCCGACCCGTCCCGTGAACCGTTGTCCACGACCACGATCTCCAACTCCGGCCAGCTGACGATCGTGCACAGCGACCACAGCAGGAGCGCCGTCAGCTCCCGGGTGTTATACGACACAACCAGGGCCGTAACACTCTCGCTGCTGGCTCTATGGTGGGCCGGCCACCAAACCACGTCACTGGCCACCAGCGGAGCCTGCCACATGACCTCCGCCAGAACCAGCGAGTTACGGCCCCACGTGGAGCGCCCGGGCGAAGTGAGGCCAATGAACAGGAGCCGCCGCCGCGCGTCCTTAGTCGGCCGTGCGCTTGATATCCGCGACGAAGGCATCAACGTCGGCCTCGGTGGTATCGAAGGCCGCCATCCAGCGGACCACGTGCGCGGCGGCGTCCCACACATAGAAATGCCAGTCCCGCTGAAGCCGCTCGATGTGCCCGGGAGCCAGTGATGCGAAGACCGCATTGGACTGCACCGGCTGCCACAGTTTCACGCCCGGCACCACGGCGATCCCCTCAGCCAGCCGCAGCGCCATGCTGTTGGCCTGGCGGGCATTGTGAAGCCACAGCTGGCCGTCCAGCAATGCCTCGAACTGGGCAGCCAGGAAGCGCATCTTTGAGGCCAGTTGCCCTTGCTGTTTGCGCAGGAACGGGGCGTCCGCTGCCAACTCCCCGGCCATGACCACGACAGCCTCCGTGCCCACGGCCCCGTTCTTGGTCCCGCCGAAACTCAGCACGTCCGCCCACGCGGCCAGGTCGGCAAGGGAGCAGCCAAGATGAGCGGCGGCATTCGCGAGCCTGGCACCATCGATGTAAAGGCGCAGTCCTTCCGCCCGGCAGAACTCCCCGAGCGACTTGAGTTCCTCCAGCGAGTAGCAGGTGCCCAATTCCGTCACCTGGGAGATTGTCACGACCCTCGGCTGAGCCCGGTGCTCATCACCCCGGTCACCCAGCCTGCCGCCGATGAGTTCCGGGGTCAGCTTCCCGTCCGGCGCAGGCACGGTGAGCAGCTTGCTGCCGAGAATCCGTTCCGGCGCCCCGCACTCATCCACATTCACGTGCGCGCTCTCCGCGCAGATCACGCCCTCATAGGGGCGCAGCAGCAGGCTGAGCCCGAGGACGTTGGCCGCCGTTCCGGTGAACACGAAGTAGACATCGCCACGCGCACCGAAGGCCGCGCGCAGGGCGGAAGCGGTGCGCCCGGTCCACGGGTCGGCGCCGTAGCCGGGGACGTCCGCGGTGTTGGCCCGGGCGAGGGCACGCACCACCGCGTCGTGCGCACCCGCGTGATTGTCGCTGCCGAAACTTTTCCGTTGGTCCACGGGCAGAGCCTAGAGCCTGGCCGAAGAAGACAGGCTGACGGCTTCCCTCCCGGAAGCCGCCAGCCTGGCTTGCTAATCCGCGCTTGGTCTCAAGGGCTAGTGATGACCTGCTTGGGCGCCAACTTATAGCTACCGGTGAAGTTCACTGCGTCGCCGCTGCTGATCACCGGGCAGGTGTTGTTGTAGAGGTGCAGATTGCCGCTGGCGAGCACCTTCAGCGTGGTGGTGCCGTTGCTGAACGTGGCCTTGACCATTCCGTTGTGCGCTGTGGCGCTAGTGCCGTCAATGGTGGCACTGCAACTCAAGCTGCTGACAGCGAACGATCCATGGATCTTCGTGATGGTCATGCTCGCGACCTTCGTCGTCGCGTTGTAGGAGATGCCATTGAGCGGCATCTTTCCGGTGATTGTCACCGCGACAGTTTGGCCGAGGATCGTGCACCCCTTGAAGGCCAGCGAGGTGATGGTGCCGAGGCCCGCACCGGCCAGGCCGGAGCCGTGCTTGAGCGTGCCCTTTGCTGTCGAGGACGTGCAGGTCACCGACTGGCCCGCGGTCTTGTCGGTGACCACTGTCTTTCCGGCCGTACCTGTGGTGGCGCCACCCGGCTTGACGGTCCATGTGGCCGCGGTGGCGAACGCCGGCGCGACTGCCATGCCGATGACCGCTGCCGTTGCTGCGCTAGTGATCAGTGCCTTTCCGAAGCGATTGAGAATCGCCCTCACTCCCTTTCCGTGCGGGTGTTGCTCGCTGTCAGGCGCTGCCCTGGTCACGCTTTGCGTACAACCCATTACCGAGCGCTGTCAAGCCGGGCTGCACATTGCGACATAAGGTAACCCGCCTGGTGCCGCGTGACCATACCCCCGGGTAACAGGGGACAGAGTTCGCCTTAGGTTCCCCTGGCGGCGGCCTGGCTGAGCAGGTCGCGGCGGACGGTGCCGAAGCTGCACCCGGCCGCGTCCAGTGCCACCTGCAGGGCGCTCGTCCCGGTCACCCCGGTGCGACGCTGACCTCGGGGAAGAACGCCTCCCGGGCGGAGACGATGAGATCCGTCCGCGAGATGCCGCAGAGCACGATCCCTCCTCCCGGTCGTGGGTACCATGTCAGGGTACGGGGCCAGTGGTGGTCCGCTCGTGCCATCCGGCATTCGCCGGGTATGGCGCGCGGAAGCCCGGCTCGCTCGGGAGAATTGCTTTCAGACGAAGGGCTGCCGGTGACGCGCCGCCTCGCCAACGTCACGCTTGACAATTTGGACGACTTGCCGCATAAGTGCCGCAAGTGTGTCTTCTGGGAACTCGATCCGGTCAGCCACGCCCGCGCGCAAGAGGTCGGCGATCCTGCGCTGGAAAAGGAGGCGTGGGTCTCCGCGATGCTTCTCGAATGGGGCAGCTGCGGGAAAATTGCCTATGTGGACGGCGTACCAGCCGGCTATGTCCTTTATGCCCCGCCGTTGTATGTGCCGCGGTCCGTCGCCTTTCCGACCAGCCCGGTCAGCGGTGATGCGGTCCTGTTGATGACGGCGAGCATTCTCTCCGAGTTCCAGGGCGGCGGGCTGGGCCGGATGCTGGTCCAGGGCGTCGCCAAAGACCTGATCAGGCGCGGTGTCAAGGCGATCGAGGCGTTCGGCGAACTGCGGGGGGAAGGCATCTCCTGCATGCTGCCCGCGGATTACCTGCTGGCCGTGGGGTTCAAGACGGTCCGGCCGCACCATCACTTCCCGCGGCTGCGGCTGGAGCTGAAAACGACCGTGTCGTGGCGGGAAGACGTGGAAGTGGCGCTGGAACGCCTGCTCGGCTCGATGACCCCAGAACGGGCGCTACGACTGGCCTGACAGGCCCTCGGCCGCATTTTTCCGTGGCCCGCGGAGCCCAGGAGCCGGCCGTTGCCTTTCCCGGATGGATCCGGCCGCAAAACGGCCCCGCGGCGGGTTCGCCGCAGGGCCGTCCGCTTTGGTCAGATGAAGTCGGCGATCTCGCGGAGAAGGGCTGACTTGGACCGGGCCCCGACGAGTTCCTTGACGACCTCGCCGTTCTTGAATACGCCCAGGGTGGGGATGTTCAGGATCCCGTACTTCTGGGTGACCTTGGGGTTCTCGTCGACGTTCAGCTTCACGATGTCCAGCTTGTCCCCGTGCTCCTCGGCGATCGCCTCCAGCACGGGCGCGACCATCTTGCACGGGCCACACCACTCGGCCCAGTAGTCCACGAGCACCGGCTTGTCGTTCTTCAAGACGTCTGCCTCGAAGGTCTCATCGGTCACCTTCTTGGTGCCCATTTCCTTCCTCTCCCATCGGTTCAGTAGGTGTCCCGCGGGTTCGTCCCGCCCGCCAGGTAGCGCTCTGCGTCCAGCGCGGCCGCGCAGCCCGTCCCGGCCGCCGTGACCGCCTGGCGGTAGGTGTGGTCCACCACGTCGCCACAGGCGAACACGCCGGGGATGGCGGTCCGGGTGGACGGCTGGTCGACAAGCAGGTAACCCTCGGAGTCGGTGTCCAGTTGCCCGGTGAAAAGCTCGCTGCGCGGGTCGTGGCCGATCGCCACGAACACGCCGCTCACGGCCAGGTCGCTCTGTTCGCCGGTCACCGTGTCACGCAGCCGCAGGCCGGTGATCTTGGTGTCACCGAGGACCTCGCTGACCTCGCTGTTCCACCGGAACTTGATCTTCGGATTGGTGAACGCCCGCTCCTGCATGATCTTCGAGGCGCGCAGCTCGTCACGGCGGTGGATCACCGTCACCGTGCTGGCGAACCGGGTCAGGAACAGCGCTTCCTCCATGGCCGAGTCGCCGCCGCCGACCACCGCGATCTCCTGCTCGCGGAAGAAGAACCCGTCGCAGGTGGCGCACCACGACACGCCATGGCCGGACAGTCGCTTCTCGCCCGGGATGTCCAGCTCGCGGTACCGCGACCCGGTCGCGACGATCACCGCACGGGCCAGGTAGGTCTCGCCCTCGGAGATGACCCGCTTGGGGTCGGCCTTCAGGTCCACCTCGGTCACGTCCTCGGCGAGGAGCACGGCGCCGAACCGCTCCGCCTGCTTGCGCATGGCGTCCATCAGGTCCGGGCCCTGCATCCCGCCGGGGAAGCCGGGGAAGTTTTCCACCTCGGTGGTGTTCATGAGCGCGCCGCCAGCGGTGACCGAGCCCTCGAACACCAGCGGTTTGAGCTGGGCACGGGCGGCGTACAGCGCGGCCGTGTACCCGGCGGGACCCGATCCGATGACGATGACGTCGTGAATGGCGCTCACGGTCTGATTGCCTTTCGCTTGACTGGCAACGGCGTCAACCGATCCTAGGGCCTAGAGATTCCCGAGGTCGGCAAGGCGCGGGCTGGGGTGCGGACATCGGGGTAGAGGTGAAGCGGACAGCGGCAAACTAGCACCCGGCGCAACGCCGGCTGCCAGTTCACCGCAGCCCGCAGGCGCCTCGCCGCTCAGGATGAGGGTGAACGCGAGAGGTGGTTTCGGGGTTGGCCTTAACCGGAGCGGGGGGGTGTGGGGAGCGCGGGTGTGGGGGAGGTGGCTTCGGGATTGACCTTAACCGGAGCGGGGGAGGGGGAGGTAGTTCGGGGTTGGTCTAACCCGAGGCGGGGAGGGTCGCCGTGGCGATTATGTGGGCCGTGGTACTGGTGCAGCCGGGGGCTAGGACCAGGGCGCGCGGCTGGCCGCCGTTGGTGGACGGGAGCACAACGACCAGGGCTGGGTGGCCTTGGTAGTGGGCCAGGTCCACAAGGAGCGGGCGCTGGCCGCTGGCGATGTGTATCAGGCAGGACTGCAGGTGGGGGAAGAGGCTTGCCTGGTTTTGCCGGGGGGCCAGGGTCGGGCCTGGCCTTGCGGACGAGTGTGCGCTGCGGACCAGTCGCGCCAGGGCGGTGCTGGCCTGGGCGGCCAGGGTCGCTGGCTGGTAGTTCGTGCCGCTGCTGATCACCAGGGTCGCGAAGGTGCCGGCGCTGCTGCCGGTGCCGGAGGCCGAGCCCGGCGCCGCATTGAAGCCGCCGGCGGACATGCGTGGCACGGGGCCCTTGACCCGGATGTTCGGGGCCGCCGCGCCACCGGAGGCGGCTCTGGAGGCGGCGCCGTTCACGGCGGGGCTCGCGGTCAGCAACTGTGCCACGCCGTAGCCGGCACCCGCGATCACGGCTACCGCGGCGGTGACCGCGGCGACGCGCAGCGCCAGCCAGGACCGGCCGTGGCCGCGCCATCCCGTCCGGCTCCCGGCCGCGCGCCTGGTGCGGTCCTGGCCGTTGGTGCCCGGCGAACCGTCGTGCCCGGCGGCACCCGGCGTGGCGGCGCCTGCCCCGGCCGCCGCTGCGAGCGGGGGAGCGTCCGTGGCCCTGGCCGCGGCCTCGGCGGTCAGGGCGGCCTGGATCCGCGCGGTGAGTGCGTCCGGCATCGGCGGCGCGGTGGCACGGCTCAGCACCGTGGTGACCTCGGCCAGTTGCGCTTCCAGCGCAGCGCAGCGCGGGCACGCGGCCAGGTGCGCGGACACCTGGGCCGCCTTGCGGGCCGACAGCAGTTCCTCCCGGAACGCCGCCACCGTCGCTGCGTCGGCATGCCCTCTCACAGCCGGGGCTCACCTCCTCCTTCCGCAGGTGAGACGCGCCGGGGCGGCGACTGGTTCCCCAGTGGCGTGCCTTCTTGCGGCGCCGATGACACCGGGGCGGTCCCTGCTGCGTACGGTTCTCCCCGGTCACGCAGGTGCGCCAGCCGGGGCAGCAGCCTGGCCCGGCCCCGGGCGCAGCGGCTCTTCACCGTGCCGGGCGAGATGTCCAGTACCGCCGCGGCGTCCGCCACCGAATAACCGAGCATGTCCACGAGCACCAGCACAGCCTGCTGGTCGGGGGGCAGGGTCCGCAATGCGGACCTGACATCGAGGGAGGTCTCCGCGCTGGCCGCCGCGTCGGGCCCGGCCGGACCGGGGGACAGGACGTCCATGGCCCGCTCGTCCAGCCCGCCGACGCTGGGCCTGGCCGCCCGCCGCCGCAGCCGGTCGAGGCAGGCGTTGACCACGATACGGTGCAGCCAGGTGGTCACCGCCGAGTCCCCGCGGAACCCGCTGGCCTGCCGGAACGCGGAAATCATCGCGTCCTGGAGAGCGTCGGCCGCTTCCTCGGGGTCCCCCAGCGTGCGTACCGCGACCGCCCACAGCCGGTCCTTGTGGCGGGTGAACAGTTGGCCGAAAGCCTCGTTGTCGCCATTCACGTGCCGCCGGAGCAGTTCGGCATCGGGCGGCTGTTCCCCGGGCAGGGGCGTCAGGACGACCCTCGCACGACGACGTTGAAGACGTCCGACTGGTACTGGCCGGACTGGCCGGGCTGCGGCGCGAGTTTCGTGAACCAGATCAGGATGAACTGGCCGGAGGCGGGGGCGTGCCCGGTGAAGGTCACGGAGTCGTGCGCGTTACTCGACCTGCCCAGCGCGGTGAACCCGGGCGGCGGCGCGTTGCCGCTACCCGTGCCCGTGTGGCCGACCATGATGCGCACGTGGGTACCGGGCATGCTCCCGAAGGTCACCGTCACCGACGACACGTTGACGCTCTTGCCCATGTCCAGCATCAGGCCCGTGCCGTTGTACAGGTTGCCGAAGTGTGGCGTCCCCCGGTACGAGTCGGTCGTCCAGTCCGTGCCCGGCGGACGGTCGATCGCCAGCCCGGCCTGGCTCCCGTTGTCGCCGAAGTTGGGCCCGTACGCGGCCGCGCTCTGCGGCTTCAGCACGGCTGCCGGGGTGATGCTGGGTGAGGCGCTGTGGGTCTGCTTGCCGCTCGGCGGCGGCGTCGAATCGTGATGGCTGAACGCCCACGCCGCGACGCCGATCACCACGAGCACCAGCACGCCCGCGACGGCCGCCAGCACCCGGGAGCCACCAGGCCCCCGGCCAGCCATAGGGTCACGGCCGGCCTGCCGTGGCGGCCCCCCGCCACGCTGCCGGTAGGGCGGCCCGGGGGCGAGCGTGGCAGGCCCGGTGCCGGTGGCGTAGCCACGGTGCGGGACGGGCGGCGGCGCGGCGGGCGCGGGTATCACCCGGTTCAACGCGGTGGCCAGCATGGCGGGCGTGGTGATCGGAGGGCTGCCCCCGCTTGCTTGCTCGAAGAGAACCCGGCAGGCGACGTCGTCCATGCCGGTCGGCACGCCCGCCCGCACCTGACGCGGGCTGCACAGGTGCCCGTCCATTTCCGGCGCCGGTGGCAGCGATGGCCACTCGCCGCCCGGCCAGTGGGCGGTGAGCGCGGCGTAGAGCAGCTTTCCCAGGCCGCGGGTGTCGGCCAGCGCCGGGTCGTCGGCCGTGACGCCGGACAGGGCCGCATCGATGCCGATGCCGACGATCTTCACTCCGCCGCCGGCGGTCCAGCGCAGCGAGTCGGGGTTGAGGCACAGGTGCGCGACGCCCGCGGCGTGCGCGACGGCGAGTGCCTCGGCGCCCTGGGCGATGATCTCCGCACCCTGGCCCGGGTCCAGCGGCCCGTCGGCGAGCAGGTCCTCCAGGGAGTCCCCGGCCACCCACTCCATCACCACGTAGGCGTGGTCCCAGTCCTCTTCGACGTCGAACACCTGCGCAAGCCGGGCGTCGGTGAGCCTGCTCGCCGCCCGTGCCGCGGTCACCACGTCGGTGATGCGCGGGAACCCGCGCGCAAAGGTCAAGACGGTGACCGCCCGGGCGAGCGTCTCGTCGATCGCTTTCCAGGCAGCCCACCCACTGCTGGCGTTGACCCGGTCTTCGAGCCGGTACCGCCCGCCAAGGCGGGTACCCGGTTCAGAGATGAAGGTGCTCATCGATATGAAGTCAAGAGCGGCGCAGGCTCTCGACCCTCCTTCCGCGCCCCCGGGGTGACCAGCAAGCCGACATACGTCACCATGCCGCCGTCACCATGGTAGGCCGCGGGTGCCAACAGGCCGAAGCCTGTGCCCTCCGGCCGCGCAAACCGTTACCTGTCGGTGACTCGGCCCGGCCTCGGCAGCCCGGCGCGATCGGCCTCCTCATCGCCTCAGCCTCGTCCGCAGCCCGTTGCCCAGTTCGGTCAGTTCGGTGACCCCGAGTGCCTTGGCGAAGAGCACGTACAGCAGCAGCGCGCCGCTCCCGCCGATGATCACGGTGATGATCCCGAACGCGGGCCCGGGGGCGAAGATCACCCCGACGGCGAAGGAGACCGCGAGCGCGAAGATCGCGCCAGGGATGGCCGCCAGGTGCATCCGGACCAGGCTGATGGCGATCAGCCTGCCGTGCAGGCCGCGCATCCGCCGGGACAGGATGCGCCACGCGATGACCGTACCGACCAGGTTCGCCAGCCCGAAGGCGGCGGCCACGCCCTCCACCACATGACCGGCCGGCAGCGCCGCCAGCGAGAACAGGCTCGCGACAACGTTCACGGCCATCACCGCGACCCCGATGTACATCGGGGTCCTGCTGTCGCGCATGGCGTAGAACACGCGGAGCATGAGCTGGAACATCATGTACGGGACCAGGCCGAGCGAGAAGATCCCGAACACCAGGCCGATGTACTTCGCGTCGCTGGCCGAAGTCTGGCCGTAGCCAAACAGTGCCTCGGCGAACGGCGCGCCCAGCACGAGCAGGAACAGCGAGGCGGGCACCACGACCGCCGAGGACAGCCGGACCCCGCCGGAGAAGTCCAGCTTGACCTCGGAGAACCTTCGCTCGGAGGCGTGCGCGCTCATCCGCGGCAGCAGCGCGGTGATCACGGAGATGCCCACGATGGCGTACGGCATCTGGAACAACTGCCAGGCGAAGCCATAGGTCGGGACGCCGTCGTAGGCGGAGTGCCGCTGGGCCGCGTTGGCCACGTTCAGCACCACCAGGAACGAGATCTGGGTGGTGAGGATGTAGCCGAACAGCGGGGCGGCCATCCGCCTGATCTCGGCCACTTCGACGCGGCGGAAGTCGAAGCGCGGGTGCCAGCGGAACCCCACCCGGCGCAGGAACGGGATCAGCGCCGCGGTCTGCATCACGATGCCGAGCGTGGTGCCCACGCCGAGCAGCCGCACCTCGGTGCCGCTGATAGTGGTCGTCGAGGCGCTGGTCCCGCCGATCGCGACGAACAGCAACAGGACGGCGATCACCACGAAGTTGTTGATGACCGGGGTCCACATGGGCGCCGCGAAGCTGCCTCTGGCGTTCAGCACGCCGCCGGCCAGCGAGCTCACCCCGTAGAAGAAGATCTGCGGGATGAAGAAGAACGCGAAGATCACCGTCAGGTGATGCTCGGCCGGCGTGAGGTCGTGCGCGTAGAGGTCGACGAGCAGTGCCGCGCCCAGGGTGGCGACCACGGTCAGCGCGGCGAGCGCCATCGTGGCCAGGGTGAACATCCGCTGGTCGTAGGCTTCGCCCCCGTCGGCGTCCCGTTTCGCGGCGTTGACGAGCAGCGGTACCACGACGCTGGTCAGGATGCCGCCGAGCATCAGGTCGTACACCGCGTTCGGCAGCGTGTTGGCGTTGTTGTACGCGGTCGAGATCCCGGCGATGCCGAGCACGTAGGCGATGACGAGCGTGCGGAGGAACCCGGTGCCGCGGGATGCGAGGGTGCCCAGCGCCATCACGCCGCTGGAACGGACGACGTTCACGTTCTCGACGCCCGGCCGTGAGCTGGTGCCCCGGCCGTCGCCGGGCGGGCGCCCGCCGCCAGGCCCCGGCGCGCGGTGGGATCCGGGCGGCTGCCCGGGGCCGCCCGCGGGGGGCTCAGCGCTGCCGTAAGGCCCCGGTGCCGAGTGGCCGTAGCCGCCCGGCCGCCCGGTCACGTCAGCGGCTGTCTGCCCCGCCCGGGGCGGTGGCGTGCTCATCGTCCTCCTCGGCTGGCTGACGCTCGTCCGCGGTCCCCGGACCGACGCTACCGGGTTCATCACCGTCAGATGCCGGATCGCGCGGGCTGGGCATGGGGTCAAGCTCCTCCGCCTCCGCCCCCGCACCCCCGTCCTGCGGCCCGCCGCGGCGGATCGCCCGGCCCGCGGCGGAGAGCACGAACACCACGAGCGCGACGGTGATGATGACGATCGCCAGGGTGCCGAAGTGCGTGGCCGTCACCGTCAGGGTAGTCGGCTTGCCCGGGAGGGCCGCCCCCCCGGGAGTGGCCAGCCACAGGGTGAGCGTCTTCGACCCGGCGGCCGCGGCCCGCACCGGGATCCGCACCGTCGCCTGGGATTTGGCCGGCACCGTGACCAGGCGCTTGTAGGGGGCGATCGTCACCTGGTCCCCGGCCGGCACGCTGGCCCTGACCTGGACCGTGACCGGCTGGGCCAGGTTGTTCCTTACCGACACGGGCACGTCACCCGCCTTGCCGCCGAGGGTGACCCGCCCCGAGGTGACGATCCTGACCTGTGCCAGCTTCCCCGTCACGAAGGACAGCTCGTGGCGGAGCAGCTGCGCGGCCTGCCGCTGCGCCTTCTTGTCCCCGCGCCAGGCGGAGGACTCGACCGCGTCCACCGCGGTGGACAGGTAACCCTGGCCGCCCTTGGTGAGGATGCTGTCCAGCAGGCGGACCTGCGCGGCGAGCGGGTTGCGCACCTGCCGCAGCAGTGCCCCGGTCAGCTCGCCGCGGCTCACCAGGTGCAGCGGCGGCCGCCGCCGGGTCGGCGATCCCGGCGGCGGGCCATCGGCGACGATGCTGGCCAGGGTGGCCGGGCGCAGCCACGGTGCGGTGGCCGTCTCGTCCAGCAGCGTGCTGGCCAGGCCCAGGGACGGATCCCAGCGGCGCGGCGGGGCGGCCACCAGCGCGCGGGACGTGCTGGCGGGCTCGGCGGCGATCATCGCCGTCTCAGCCAGGAACCACTGCTCCTTGCCGAACGCTGCGGCCTGCCGGATCTGGGCCCGCACGCTGGCCGGCATCCGGCCCGGGCCGGGCAGCACGCCGGGTATCCGGTTGCGCCGCAGCGACAGGATCTGGGTGATCTGGTGGTCGGACAGCAGGACGTGCATCAGGCCGCCGAGCCTGTTGGGCGTGGTGGTCACCGCCGTGGGGGTGTAGCTGACCGGGGTGACGGTGGCGGGCGGCATCAGCTTGCTGTCCATGATCATCACCTGGACCTTCTGCTGCGCGGCCAGTGCCTCCAGGACGCCGTAGTCCGCCACCCCGTCGGCCGGCCAGGCCATCACGCCGGGCGCGGCCGGGGTGGACCGCTGGGACCGGCCGAGAAGCTGCTGCGCCGCGGCCTCGCCATCGGTGAACGCGGCGGTGAGTTCGCCGTCCAGCCCATGGTGGGTCATGGCGGCCATGTCCACGTCGGCGTAGGGGGTGGTGAAGAAGTCCTGCTGACCGGCCAGGTCCTTGACGTCGCTCAGCCAGGCCGCCGCGGGACGGCTGAGCGGCTCGGCCTTACCACTGGAGCAGTCCGCGCGGGCGCTCACCCGATAGGGCTGCCTCATCACCGAGACGTCGCTCAGCAGCGCCGGGTCGATCGCCCAGGTGATCATGGCGCGGCGGCCGTCGGCGGACTGCCCGGCCGCGAGCAGTGAGTTGAGCCGCCCGCCAGGTGCCACGCTGGCCGCGAGCTCGTTGCTGAGCAGCGCCGGGCACGCACCCCGCTGCGGGGTGTCTATGAGCGGCCAGACCCAGCCGATGGTCAGCGGCTTCACCGTGCGTGCCGCCTGCTTTCCCGGCCAGAACGGCAGGAAGGTGCGGGCCACGTCCAGTTCCGCGGCTGCGCTGCTGCTCAGCTCCGCGGCCAGCGGGTACACGCCGAACATGTGTATCCCCGCCTGGGTCACGTCAAACGTCATGGTCCACGGCTCGGTCCCGTGCGGCGGCACCCGGCCGGGCAGGGTGAGCAGCGCACCGGGCAGCAGGGCGTTCAGGCCGGACGCGCCCTGCGCGGTCAGGTAGCCGTTCATGACCGGTCGGCTGGACAGGGGGAGGTCCGACGACCAGAGCTGCACGGACAGACCCTGCAGCGGCACAGCCGTCGGATTGGCGACGATTCCCGAGACGATGACCTTCGCCTTGGGCGTCGCGATGGTTGGGCTCAGCGAGGTGATCGCGATCCACGGGTGTGCCCGCGCCCCGGGCTGGCTGGCCACCGCCGTGCGGGCCGCCCCGGCGCCGGTGTCCGGCGCGGCCGCCGCGGGCACCGCCGCGAGCCACCCGGCGCCCAGCGCCGTGGCTACGGCCGCCAGCCGCAGGCACCGCCGGGCTGTGCTGGCCTGGGGGAGCGACGCCCCTGGAACCCTCCGGGGCGCCGATGGCGCCTGGCCGGGCAAGCCGGCAGGCCTCATCGCGCGTGCTGGCTCCGGGGGACGACCCCCCGGATGGCCCCAAGCCCCGTTCCTTCGTCACGGGGACTTGGCCCGGCCGCTGACACGCCATGCCGAAATGTTATTGCCGATCGTCGGCTGCCACTTACGCCGCGCGATCATCACTCGCGGCCGCGCGGGCGGCGCCGCGGCCGCCGCACCAGCCCCGGTGCTGGGTACCGCAGGCGCCGGTCCATTTCCGATTGGCCGCCGCGAGCCCTACCCTCATGGCGTGCCGGATTCCTCTGACCTCACCCCGGACCAGCGCCGCGCCGCCGCCGACCTGCTGCGCGGTCAGGTGGCGCCGATAGCCGAGCTGGCCCGCCTGTTCACCGACAACGGCTACGAGCTGGCCGTCGTCGGCGGGATGGTCCGGGACGTCTTCCTCCGCCGCACGCGCCCGGACATCGAGTACGACCTGGCCACCGATGCGCGGCCGGAGCAGGTCCGCCAGATCACCGCCCGCTGGGCCGACAAGGTCTGGGAGACCGGGATCGAGTTCGGCACGCTGGGCCTGCGCAGGGGCGACACAATCTGCGAGATCACCACCTACCGCAGCGATGAGTACCAGCCGGGCTCGCGCAAGCCCGGGGTGACCTACGGCCGGTCGCTGGAGGCGGACCTGGCCCGGCGCGACTTCACGGTCAACGCCATCGCGGCGCTGCTGCCGTCGCTGGAGCTTGTCGACCCGTTCGGCGGCATGCGTGACCTGCGTGCCAGGGTGCTGCGGACACCGGGAAGGCCGGAAGACTCGTTCAACGACGACGCGCTGCGGATGCTCCGCGCCGCCCGGTTCGCCGCGCAGCTCGGCTTTTCCGTGGAGCCCGGCGTGCAGGCGGCGATGACCGCGATGGCCGGCTGTCCGTGGTGTCGGCGGAACGGATCAGCGGCGAGCTGACCAAGCTGCTCCGCTCGCCCGGCCCCGACGGACCGGTGCGCGGGATATCCGTCCTGGTGGACACGGGGGTCGCGGAACAGGTTCTGCCCGAGGTGCCCAAGCTCCGGCTGGAGCGGGACGAGCATTTCCGGCACAAGGACGTGTACCAGCACACGCTGACCGTGCTGGCCCGGGCGACCACCCTGGAGGCCGCCTATGGCCTGGAGAACGACCTGGTGGTGCGGCTCGCGGCGCTGCTGCACGACATCGGCAAGCCCAAGACGCGCCGTAAGCTGCCCGGGCCCGGGGGCAGGGTGGCCTTCCACCATCACGAGGCGGTCGGGGCGGCGATGGCCAGGGAGCGGCTCACCGCGCTGCGCTTCCCCTCGGCCGTGGTCTCGGATGTGTCCAAGCTGGTCGCGCTGCACCTGCGGTTCCACGGCTACGGGGAGGGGGAGTGGACCGATTCGGCGGTGCGGCGCTACGTGCGGGACGCGGGCCACCTGCTGACCCGGCTGCACGTGCTGACCCGGGCGGACTGCACGACAAGGAACATGGCCAAGGCGCTGCGCCTGGAGCGGTCCTATGACGATCTGGAGAGGCGGATCGCCGTGCTGTCGGTGCAGGAGGAACTGGACAAGATCAGGCCGGACCTGAACGGCACCGAGATCATGGAGATTCTTGGTGTGCCAGAGGGGCCGACCGTCGGAAAGGCCTCCCGGTACCTGCTGGAGCTGCGCATGGAGCACGGCCCGCTCGGCCGCGGGCGCGCCGTTCACGAACTGCTGGGCTGGGCCGCGGGGGAGGGCCTGGAGGTGCCCGGCTCCCCACCGGAGACCGGCGGGGACTGACGGCTGAAGAGCCAGTATCCGGCCGCCGCCGCGACGTACCCGGCCGCGACCGCCCCCAGGATCACCGGTGATTTGCCGTCACGCGGCACGAAGGCCGCGCACACGATCGCCCCGGCGGCCAGCGAGACGTTGAACGTCACGTCGTAGAAGGCGAACAGCCGGCCGCGGAAGGCGTCGCCGGTCTCCTCCTGGAGCACCGTGGTCGCGCAGATGGCCACCCCCTGCGCGGTCAGGTACAGCAGGAACCCGAAGGCCAGGTACGCGATCTCGTCGAAGGTCTCGCCCAGCACCGCGGTCACCACGCCGGCGGCCGCGAGCAGCAGCGCGATGACGGCCCGCTTGGACAGCCGCCGGGTGGCGGGCGGCACGACCAGCGCGGCGCAGCCATAGCCAACGGCGGAGACCGTTGCCAGCAGCACGACGTGGCCCTCGGCCACCGGGGCGCTGGAGGGGTAGAAGTAGTTCCGGTACAGCAGGATCGACACCACGGTCAAGATCCCGAACAGGAATTTGCCCGCACCGGTGGCGCCGAGCGCACTGGCCGGCCCGCGGTGCCTTACCGCGTACCGCGCGGCGGCCGCCAGGTCGGTCGCGACGGTGCCCACCTCGCCGAGCAGCCGTCCCGGCTCGGCCCCCGGCTCGAACTGCGGGCCGAGCAGGTCGCGGCGCATGGTCGCGGCCACCGCGCTGGCCGCCACGTAGCAGCAGCCGGCCACCAGCAGCGTGATGGCGGCGCCGCGCTCGGTGTCGCCGGTGGCCGCGTTCAGGCCGAGGGCGGCGATGCCGCCGATCGCGCCGACGATGCCGCCGACGGTCGGTGACACCGAGTTGGCCATCACGAGCTTGTCCTCGGCCACCACGTGCGGCAGCGCGGCGGACAGCGACGCCAGGAAGAACCGGTTCACGCCCAGCACGAGCAGCACCGCCACGTACAGCGGCGCGCCCCGGACGCCCGAGGCCATGACGGCCGCGGTCAGCAGCACGAAGACCGACCGGAGCAGGGCCGAGAAGACCAGGATCTGACGGCGCGACCAGCGGTCGATGAGCACCCCGGCGAACGGCCCGATGACCGAGTACGGCAGGTACAGCACGGTGAACGCCGCCGCCGCTGCCGACGGGCTCGGGAACGAGCTCGCGTTGAAGAACACGTACGTGCCGACGCCCGCGGTGACGATGCCATCCCCGGCCTGGGAGATCAGCCGGACCGAGAACAGCCGCCGGAAGTCCCGTTCCGCCAGCACGCTGCGCAGGTCGGCCAGGAGAGAGGCGCGGGGCACCCGCTCAGCCTAACGGGTGCCCCGGAACTACCTGGCTTTCGAACGGCGGGCGCCAGGCTCTAGCGGTCCACCTCGCCGCGGATGAACTTCTCCACCGCGTCCCGCGCGATATCGTCGCCGTACTGCTCCGGCGGGGACTTCATGAAATAGCTCGCCGCCGACAGCAGCGGCCCGCCGATGCCGCGGTCCAGGGCGATCTTGGCCGCGCGGATCGCGTCGATGATCACGCCGGCCGAGTTCGGCGAGTCCCAGACCTCCAGCTTGTACTCGAGGCTGAGCGGCACGTCGCCGAACGCCTTCCCCTCCAGCCGCACGTAGGCCCACTTGCGGTCGTCGAGCCACGGGACATGGTCGGACGGGCCGATGTGCACGGCCGCCTTCTCCATCTCGTGCGGGATCTGGGAGGTGACCGACTGCGTCTTGGAAACCTTCTTGGACTGGAGCCTGGTGCGCTCCAGCATGTTCATGAAGTCCATGTTGCCGCCGAAGTTGAGCTGGTAGGTGCGCAGCAGTTCCACGCCCCTGTCCTCGAACAACTTGGCCAGCACCCGGTGGGTGATGGTGGCGCCCACCTGCGACTTGATGTCATCGCCGATGATCGGCACGCCGGCTTCGGTGAACTTGGCGGCCCACTGGGGATCCGAGGCGATGAACACCGGCAGGGCGTTCACGAACGCCACGCCCGCGTCCAGCGCGCACTGCGCGTAGTACCGGTCCGCCTGATCCGAGCCGACCGGCAGGTACGACACCAGCACGTCGGCCCGCGCGTCACGGAGCGCCTGGGCGACGTCGACGGGCGGGTCGTCCGACTCGGTGATCATCTCGTGGTAGTACTGGCCCAGGCCGTCCATGGTGGGCCCGCGCTGCACGACGAGGCCGGTCGGCGGCACGTCGCAGATCTTGATGGTGTTGTTCTCGCTGGCCCCGATCGCCTCGGCCAGGTCCCGCCCGACCTTCTTGGCGTCCACGTCGAACGCCGCGACGAACTCCACGTCCCGCACGTGGTAGGGGCCGAACTGCACGTGCATGAGGCCCGGTACCCGGCTCCCCGGATCGGCGTCCTTGTAGTACTCCACCCCCTGGACGAGGGAACTTGCGCAGTTACCCACACCCACGATGGCTACTCGTACCGAACCCATGAGGATTGCTCCTGTTCTTTGCCAGCGGCGCCGCGGGGGCGGCGCCGGCCTGTCAGCTCGCGGTTGTGCCCGCTGAGGTGTCGTTGTCGCCGGGCTGCGGGGACTGCCGTCCCTGCTCATCACCCGCCTGCCGTTCAGTGGCGATCAGCTCATTGAGCCAGCGGACTTCCCGCTCGACCGACTCAAGGCCGTGCCTGTGCAGCTCGAGCGTGTAGCTGTCCAGGCGTTCCCTGGTCCGCGCCATTGCCGCCCGGACGCCGTCAAGCCGCTCTTCCAGCCTTGTCCGGCGGCCCTCCAGGATGCGCAGCCGGATGTCCGCGCGGGTCTGGCCGAAGAAGGCGAACCGGACACCGAAGCCGTCGTCCTCCCACGCGGCCGGGCCCGGCTCGGCAAGGAGTTGCTGCAGCCGCTCCTTGCCCTCCGCGGTCAGCCGGTAGACGATCTTCGACCGGCGGCCCGCCAGCGGCTTGCCCGCCAGCTCCGGCTGCTCCTCCGCGATCAGGCCCTGGGCGAGGAGTTCCTTGAGGCAGGGGTAGAGCGAGCCGTAGCCGAACGCGCGGAACGCGCCGAGGAAGGCGTTCAGCCGCTTGCGCAGTTCATATCCGTGCATGGGAGTCTCGTGCAGCAGGCCGAGCACGGCCAGCTCGAGCACTCCCGACCGGTGACCGCTCACGACAGCCCCATGCCTCCCGATGCGCTTCCCTGGCCTGTCCCGGGGGACGGGCCAGGAGGCGCTATACCTCGAATCGATGTATCGAACCGATACATCGCAAAGATATGTCGAGCCGAGCGATGTTGCAACTTCCCGTTCGGCGGCCGTTCGCCGCCGTGGCGCATAGCACCGTCATGCCGCCTGGCCGCGCAGCCGCAGGCCCGCCTGGGTCTCGGCACGGTCACGAAGGCGTCGTACGCTGTCTGAGATGGCACCCAGGAGATGCGTGGTCGATTACGCGCTTGCCCGCAGGGCAACGCTTGCCGCGGTGCTGGCCGGTCACACCACCGTCGCGGACGTCTGCGACGCGCATCCGTACCTGCTCCGTGCCGCGAAGTTCCATGGCGAGGCGACGGACGCCAGGTGCCCGATCTGCCGCCGGTCCCGGCTCACCCACGTGACCTACGTGTACGGGGACGAACTCGGGCGCTACGAGGGCCGGGTGAAGCAGGCGGCCGAACTGGCCGAAATGGCAGCCGAATATGGGGAGTTCCGGGCGTACGTCGTCGAGGTCTGCCAGAGTTGTGGCTGGAACCACCTAGCTTCGTCCTACGTTCTCGGCACTGGCGAACCGCGCGCCCGGCGCGGTCGGCCTGGGTCCCAAGCAGCGAGCAAGACGAGTTAAGGTACCTGGTCAGGGCAGGATTCCCTGGGCGCGAGGCAGAGCCACGAGGCAAGGTGGCGAACGGGCACGACGCCGTGCACCGCCAGGTACGGTGGACCGCGGTGGGCTGGCTATCCCCGCCCGGACTGGCTCATTCAATCCAGCGAGGACGCGTGAGTAACCCAGATTTTCCCGCACCATACCGGCCAGGCCGGGGCGGTTCCGTCCCGCCCCGCCCGGGGTCTCCGGACGGCTACGACCGCAGTTCCGGGCGTTCGGCAGGTGGCGGGCGGCACGGCGGGCACCCGAACCGGTCATCGCGGGGGTCCCTGCGGGGTGATGGATCGCCGCGGCGCGGCGCGTCGGCCGCGGCCGACGGCACCCGCGGCGGGGTCCGCGAGGACAACTATTCGCCGCGGCGGAGCGGCGCACCTGACCGGGACGGGCCTGGGCGGCCGGGGGCCCGGGACGGCAGCGCGAGCCCCTGGGGTGAGCGCGGCGCCCGCGGCCGCACGACATCCCGGCTCGGCACCGGCGTCCGCGACATCAGGGACGACCTGCGTGAGCGGTTGCGCCGCAACGGCGTCAGCGGTGACTGGGACGACCAGGGCGCCCGCCCGTCCCGGCGCCGGGACGGCAACGGCAGCGGCGACTGGGGCGGGCCGGACGACCCGGGCGGCAAAGCACCGCGCCGCAAGGGCAGCTGGTGGCGGCACTGGACCTGGAAGAAGGCTCTTACCCTGGTCGCCGCCGCGTTCGGTGTGTTCATCATCCTGGTCGCCGCCGGGGTGGCGTACGCCTACTCCAAGACGCCCATCCCCGACGTCCAGCAGAGCGTCATGCAGCAGGCGTCCAAGGTGTACTTCAGCGACGGCAAGACCGAGGTGGGCCAGTTCGGCCAGACCAACCGGGTGATCCTCACCTACAACCAGATCCCGCCGGTGATCCGCAACGCTGTGGTGGCGGCGGAGGACAAGAACTTCTGGCACGAGGGCGGCATCTCGCCGACCGGCATACTGCGCGCCGCCTACTACGACCTCACCAGTTCCGGCGGGAACCTGCAGGGCGCTTCCACCATCACCCAGCAGCTTGTCCGCAACTACTACTCGAACATCGGCACCGCGCAGACCGCGAACCGCAAGATCAAGGAGATCTTCGTCGCGGAGAAGCTCGCGCAGTCCAAGTCCAAGGAGTGGATCCTTCAGCAGTACCTGAACACGGTCTTGGAGGGCGGCCACGTCTATGGCGTCGGCGCCGCGGCGCAGTACTACTTCGGCCTGGACCCCGGCCAGCTCAGCAAGATCACCCCGGCGCAGGCCGCGATGATCGCCGCGCTGATCCAGAGTCCGAACGGGTACAGCCCGAATCCCAAGGCCGGCGCGGCCTACCAGGGGCTGGTGTTCCGCTGGAAGTACGTGCTCCGGACCATGGAGACCATGGGCACGCTGTCGCCGCAGGATTACTCGGCGGCGCTGAAGAAGTTCCCTGCCGTGGTTCCGCCGGTGAACAACACCTGGAACGGCTACCGCGGGTACATCATGCAGGCCGTGCTGAACGAGTTGGAGAGCACCTACCACTACTCGCCCGGCCGGATCAACACCGGTGGCCTGCACGTGGTCACCACGTTCAACCTGAAGCTGATGAGTTCGCTGTACGCCACGGTCCGGCAGGCCGACGTCCTCATGAAGCACTGCACGGTGCCTGCCATCCTGTCTTCGGCGGCGCGCGCGACCTGTACGGGGCTCAAACACTGGGTCCGCACCGGAGCGGTGCTCGAGCAGGTGAAGACCGGTGCCATCCTGGCCATGTACAGCGGGCAGAACTACAACAAGAGCCAGTACGACAACGCGCTGCAGTCCCGCAACCAGGTCGGCTCCTCGTTCAAGACCTACGTCCTGGCCACCGCCGTCAAGCAGGGGATGAACGTGCAGACGAGCCTCCTGGACGGCGACTCGCCGCTGTGGATCCCGCCTGACTCGTCGCCGACTACGCTCGCCAAGCGGGGGAACCAGTCGCCCGGTCCTGGTTACTACCAGGTCGTGAACGACGAGAGCGGTACCAACAGCTTCGGGCCCACGCACGTGCAGGAGGCGACGGCCCTCTCGCTCAACACGGCCTACACCGACCTGTGGCACCAGGTGGCGTATGACCCCGCGACCGGCAAGCACCCGGTGACCGACATGGCCAAGGCCTTCGGCGTGGACGTCCGGGCCAGCGGGATGGTCGGCGGACCAAACCCGATGCAGGACGAGGCGGGGATCGCGCTCGGCCAGGCGTCGCTGACCGTCGAGGAGCAGGCGACCACGATCGCCACGCTTGCCGACAACGGCCTGTACCACAGCCCGCACGTCATCAAGAAGATCACCGTCGGCACCTCGGTCACCCCGGCGAAGGTCACCACGCGCCAGGTGCTGACCGCCGACCAGGCGGCGGACGTGGACTGGGCGCTGTCGGCCGACACGACCGGCGCCGGCACCGCGGCGGGCCTTGGCCTGGACAACGGCCAGACGGTCATCGCCAAGACCGGGACGACCAACCTGGCCCAGTCGGCGTTCTTCATGGCGGCGACGCCGAGGTACGCCATGGCCGACGCCATGTTCGTCAACAAGCCGCACTGTCCGGCACGGCTCGGGTCGCAGTGCTCGGCCGACCAGTCCCTGGCGTTCGCGCCGCCGCCGGGCGTACAGACACTGTTCGGCATCGGTGGCCTGTCCGGTTACGGCGGGCAGTGGCCGGCGTACATGTGGCACGAGTACTTCGTGAAGAACTTCGAAAACCTGCCGGTCGAGAACTTCCTCCCGGTCAACAACGACGGGGCCAAGTGGAACCTGTACGGCGCCCTGCCCAAGCCCAAGCCCAAGCACGACCACAACCCGGGCGGCCAGCCCTGCCCGGGCCAGGGACAGGGCCAGGGCCAGGGGCAGGGCTCGCCCTTCGGCTGCCATACCGGCGGCCCCACCCCGACCGGGTTCCCGACGCCGACCGGAAGCCCCACCCCGACCGGGAACCCCACCCCGACCGGGCACCCCACCCCGACCGGGCCGCAACACGCGGCGGGCTCCCAGCCTGCCCCCACCACCGGGTCCGGTGGGTCCGGCGGTGCCGGTGCGGGGGCCGTGGGGCTGGCCCTCGTCGTGGTGGCCGGGCCGTCCCTGCCGCTGGTGACTAGGCTGCGTAACAGGCGATCACGAGCACGAAGGTCAGCGGAGCGGCCGCCGGGCGGTTAGCCAGGCTCGCCGGTCCGGGGGCAGGAGCCGATGGCTGAACACGACAGCGGACAGACGGCTACCGGGCCGCCCGCGGCCGCTGGCGCGCGTCCGCCGGGGCGCGCAGCCATGGCAGCACCGCGCGGCGATGCTGGCGGGCTCCACCACGGCACTGGTCCTGGCCAGCCTGGCCGGCAGCGCGCTCGGGTTCCTCAACAAGGCCGCGTGCCGCAGCGGTGACTGGAACGTCTACCTCAAGCAGTTCCAGGCCCACTGCTACACCGACATCTACCCGCTGTACTTCAACGAGCGGCTTTCGGCGGGCAAGGTCCCCTACACCGGTCACCCGGTCGAGTACCCGGTGCTCATCGGGGCGGTGATGCAGGCGGTCGCGTGGGTGGTCCGGCCCATCTCGGATCCGTTCGTCAGGGGGCGGGAGTTCTTCGACGTCACCGTGCTGATGCTGGCGCTGTGCGCGGTCGCGGGCACGCTGGCCACCGCATACCTGGCGGGACGGTCCCGCCGGTGGACCGCGCTGGGGGTCGCCCTCGCTCCCGGGCTCATCCTGGCCTCGTTCATCAACTGGGACCTGATCGCGATGGCCCTGGTCGCGCTCGGCATGGCCGCGTGGGCCGCCCGCCGTACGGTCCTGGCCGGGGTGCTGCTCGGCCTGGCGGTGGCCACCAAGTTCTACCCGCTGCTGTTCTTCGGCCCGTTGCTGCTGCTGTGCCTGCGGGCCGGGCGCATGCGCGCCTTCTGGACCACCACGGTGTCCGCCGCTGTCGCGTGGCTGGTGGTCAACCTGCCGGTCGCCTTCGCCGCACCGGCGGGCTGGGGCCGGTTCTACGCGCTGAGCAGGAACCGTCCCGCGGACTGGGGCTCGGTGTGGTACTTCTTCGAGACCGAGCACTGGCCGTTCGCCGGCTCGCTGACCGGGGGGTCGCTCAACCTGTTCTCGGCGGCGGTCTTCGCGGCGGGCTGCGTGCTCATCGGTGCCCTGATCCTCACCGCCCCGCGCCGTCCCCGGGTGCCCCAGGTGTTCTTCCTCGTGCTGGCCGTGTTCCTGCTGAGCAACAAGGTGTGGTCACCGCAGTACGTGATCTGGCTGGTCCCGCTCGTGGTGCTGGCGCGGCCGCGGCTGTGGGCGTACGTGGTGTGGCAGGTGGCCGAGGTCACCTACTTCTTCGCCATCTGGGCCTACCTGATCACCATCGCCACCGGAACCGGCCAGGTGCCGGTGGCCGAGGGCGGCATCAGCCCCGGGGTCTACTTCGCCACGCTGCTGTCCAGGTTCGTCGCCGTCCTGATCCTCATGGTGCTCGTGGTACGGGACATCCTGGAACCCGGCTATGACCTGGTGCGCGTGGCCGGCGACGACGACCCGGCCGGCGGCGTGCTGGACGGCGCCGACGACAGGTTCGTGCTGCGCCAGCAGGGGGCCGAGCCCGTCAGCCCGTGAGGCGCTCCCGCAGCCAGGCGACGTCGGCGGCCGGGTCGGGGGTCTCGGAGACCGCCGGGGCACCGGCCGCGCGGACGACATCCAGCAGGAGTCCCGGCTCGATCGTGCCGGACTCGATGGCCGCGTGCCGGTCGCGGAAGGAGCCGAACTCGTCCCGCGAGTTGTTGCAGTGCACCAGGTCGATCCGGCCGGTGATGGCCTTGACCCGGTCCACGATGCCGGCCAGGTCCTCGCCACTGGCGTAGGCGTGGCAGGTGTCGAGGCAGAAACCGATCTGGCCCGCGCCGGTCCCGTCGTCCTGCGACAGATCCCCGATGGCGTCCCAGAGGCGCTGCAGTGCGGGCAGGCCCCGGGCCATCGCATGGTCGCCGCCCGCGGTGTTCTCGATCAGCAGGGGTACCGGCCGTTCTATCCGCTCGACCGCCTTGCGCCAGTTCGCGTATCCCTCGCTTTCGTCGATGCCGCCGGTGACGTGGCCGCCGTGCACGATCAGGCCCTTCGCGCCGACCGCGGCCGCGGCGGCGAGCTGCTGGCCGAGCAGCTTGCGGCTGGGGATCCGGATCCGGTTGTTCGCGCTGGCCACGTTGATCCCGTACGGCGCGTGGATGAAGACCTCCAGGCCCGCCTCGTGCAGCGCGGCGCGGAGCTTGCCTGAGTCGCCACCGGGGAACGTGGGCGCGCCCCAGCCCTGGGGGTCGCCGAGAAAGAACTGGATGACCTCGGAACCGGTGGCGCTCGCCACCGTCAGCGGATCACCTTCGCGGTCGTGGGCACCGATACGAACCATGCCCCGAGCGTAGAGCAGGGGCCGGCCAGTGGGCCCGCCCAAGTGGGCTCAGGACCAGAAGCCGCCGTGCGCGAAGCCGAGGGCGGTGCCGACGAACGCGGCCACCAGCCCGGTGACGATGATCACCCGTTCTTCTCGTGTCGCGGAGATCATCTGCGCGTAGAGGCCGACGAGCATGCTCACGATGCCGAGCAACGAGGCGAGCACGTGCAGGCTGACCACCCACCCGACCGCGAACACGATCAACCCGGTGATCAGGGTGAACACGGCGAGGCTGTTCTCCAGCGGATGCCGCTGGCCGTCGCTGTTCAGCGTGAGGTGGGAACGGGGGCGGGCGCTGGCGACTTCCGGCATATCGGCCACCCTTCTGGAGATACCCGGCTGGTCGAGGAGGATTGTTCCCGTGCGGCACCGCAGAGAACCCTTCACTCGCGGCGAACGGAGCAGCGCGGTCCCGCGTCAGCTGCGGCCGGTGGCAATGGAATGAGGCGCCCGGAGAACTGCTCCGGGGCTGGTAGGCTGAGCCCCTGCATTCCGCCAGCACATGCCTGGCCTTTGCCGATGCAGTTCCTCCTGCCGCGGAGAGACCGTGGCCGTCAGTCCAGAGGGGGCAGTTCCGTTTATGCGTCATTACGAAATGATGATCATCCTCGACCCAGGTCTCGAGGAAGCCACCGTCCAGCCGTCCCTTGAGCAGTTCCTGACCGTGGTCAAGACCGGCGGCGGGAGCGTGGACAAGGTAGACGTGTGGGGCCGCAGGCGCCTCGCCTACGAGATCGACAAGCGGTCCGAGGGCATCTACGCGGTCATCGACATGATGGCCATGCCGGACTCCGTCGCCGAACTCGACCGTCAGCTCAGCCTGAACGAAGCGGTTCTGCGCACGAAGGTCATGCGCGTGGAGCAGCACTGACAGACCCTCCCGGTAGCGTCGCTACTGAACAATCCCTGAGGACCGGAGTCTCCGATGGCAGCAGGTGACACCCAGATCACGATCGTCGGCAACCTGGTCGGCGACCCCGAACTGCGCTACACCCCCACAGGCCAGGCGGTCGCCACCTTCCGGGTGGCATCCACGCCGCGCTTCCGCGACAACACCACCGGCGAGTGGAAGGACGGCGACAGCCTCTTCCTGAGCTGCAACGTATGGCGGCAGGCGGCGGAGAACGTCGCCGAGAGCCTGCAGCGGGGAATGCGCGTCATCGTCAGCGGGCGGCTGCGCCAGAGGTCTTATGAGACCAGGGAGGGCGAGAAGCGCACCGTCTACGAGATCGAGGTCGACGAGGTCGGCCCGTCGCTCCGCAACGCCTCCGCCAAGGTGGTCAAGTCCAACCGTTCCGGCGGCAACTTCGCCGGCCAGGGCGGCCAGGGGGTGCGGCGGCGGCGGGTACAGCGGCGGCGGCTCCCGTCCGGCCGAGGACCCGTGGACCGCGGATCCGTCCGACGGATTCGGCGGCGACGCGCCCGACGAGCCACCTTTCTAACCGGCAACAGAACCCAATCACCATCCCCGCCCGGGGGCGGGGCTTCTATACAGGAGCACCACGATGGCGAAAGCACCCATCCGTAAGCCAAGAAAGAAAGTCTGCCTGTTCTGCCAGGAGAAGATCGCCTACGTCGACTACAAGGACACGCCGCTGCTGCGGAAGTTCATCTCCGACCGCGGCAAGATCCGGGCCAGGCGGGTGACCGGCAACTGCACCCAGCACCAGCGCGACGTCGCCACGGCGATCAAGAACGCGCGGGAGATGGCGATGCTGCCCTACACGAGCACGCCCCGGTAGGGAAGGAGAGCCGTCGGTGAGTCGCATGCAGATGAAGCTGATCCTTACCCAGGAGGTCACCGGCCTGGGCGGCCCGGGCGACGTGGTCGAGGTGGCCGGCGGTTACGGCCGCAACTACCTGGTCCCCCGCGGCCTCGCGATGCGCTGGACCCGCGGTGCGGAAAAGCAGGTTGATCTGATCAAGCGGGCGCGCTCGGCCCGGGACATCCGCGGCGTCGACGACGCCAAACAGGCCGCGGGCCGGCTTGGCGAGCTCCGGGTCCGGCTGGCCACCAAGGCGGGCAACACCGGGCGGCTGTTCGGCTCGGTCAGTCCCTCGGACATCGCGGATGCCGTGCGTGCGGCCGGGGGGCCCGACCTCGACCGGCGCCGTATCGAGGTGCCGAGCCCGATCAAGACGGTCGGTGAACACCAGGTCCGGGTGCGCCTGCACCCCGAGGTGACCGCCACCATCGAGATCGAGATCGTCGGGAGCTGACTCCCGCTACCACGGCCCGGGTGCCGGCATAAGGGCGTGTCCCAGCTGGCCTCCGGGCCGTAGTGATGCAGCCGCGCGGCCAGCGCCGGGTCAAGTTCCGCGATCATGCCCCAGAGGCCGGCCAGTCGCTCGACCAGTTCCCCGGGGTCGGTGTGCCCGCCCCGGTCGGCGCGGGCTACCTCGTCGATGGCTGCCCGGAGCCTGGCGAGCCGTGCCTCCAGAGTCGAACACATGATCGAAGCCTAGGCAGCCGGGGTCATGATCGTGATGCTTTCCGGCCGGGCTGCCCACATGACATTTCATCTGTGGACAACCATGCGCCGCGTGTGGACGACCTGACGGCCCAAAGTATTTTCCTCACACACCCGGTGGACGGCATTACCGCTGGTGACGAGGGTGTCGTGGGCCGATCGTTTGGGCTTGTCCTCAGTGGTATCCCCAGCCCGCGCACAGGCAGAGCGGCGTGTCTGCACAGGCTGTCCACAGACCTGTGCACAGCGCGACTGGACGCAGGCCGCGGCCCGCAGAAGACTGTCCGAACCGGACGCTAGAACGGAAGCAGAGCACGACAGCGGGGGCTCTTCCAGGCGTCCGCGAGACGGGGAGGTGGGTGTCATGAGCGTTGCCGAGCTCACCCCCCGCGGTGGGGAATTCGAGCGGACCCCGCCGCACGATCTGGCCGCCGAGCAGTGCGTTCTCGGCGGAATGCTGATGTCCAAGGATGCCATCTCCGACGTGATGGAGGTGATCAGGCCCCTCGACCACTACCGGCCCGCCCACCAGCTCGTGCACGAGGCGATCCTGGAGCTGTACGGCCGGGGCGAGCCCGCGGACCCGGTGACCGTCAGCGACCTGCTGGCCAAGCGCGGCGAGCTGGCCCGCATCGGCGGTGGTGCCTACCTGCACACGCTGCTCGCCTCGGTACCGACCGCGGCCAACGCCGGCTACTACGCCAGGATCGTCAGGGAGCGCGCGATCCTGCGCCGCCTGGTGGAGGCGGGCACCAGGATCGTGCAGCTCGGGTACGGCGACGGGGACGCCGACGAGCTGGTGGACCGTGCCGAGGCCGAGATCTACGGGGTCACCGAGCGCCGGGTCAGCGAGGACTACCTGCCGCTGGCGGACATCATGCCGGGAGCGCTGGACGAGATCGAGGCGATCGGCTCGCGCGGCGGCGTGATGACCGGCGTACCGACCGGGTTCGGCGACCTGGACTCGCTCACCAACGGCCTGCACGCCGGCCAGATGGTCGTTATCGCAGCCAGGCCTGCCATCGGCAAGGCGCTGGCCCTGGACACCCCGCTGCCCACGCCGACCGGGTGGACGACCATGGGGGAGGTCGCCGTCGGGGACCAGTTGCTCGGGGCGGACGGCCGTCCGGTGACGGTCGTGGCGGCCACCGAGGTGATGCACGAACGGCCCTGCTACGAGGTCGAGTTCTCCGACGGAGAGGTCATCGTCGCGGACGCCCAGCATCAGTGGCTCACCTGGACCAGGCGGGCCCGGCGTTATGACGCGCAGGCGCGCGGGCATGCCAGGGAGTTCGCCAATCCCGTACCGCCCGAGGTCGTGACCACCGAGCAGATAGCCAGGACGCTGCGCTGCCCCACCATTGACCACCGGCCCAACCACGCGGTGAGCGTGTCCTGCCCCCTCGCACTGCCCGAGGCCGATTTGCCCATTCCGCCATTTGCCCTTGGGGTTTGGCTGGGTGACGGCAGCGCAGCCAGTGCGCGGTTTACCACATTCGACCCAGAGATCGTCGTCAGCATGGAGGCGTCAGGACTCGTCGCGGTGCCCCAGCAGGGACGGCACATCTATCGGATGGCGTTCCCTGGTGAGGACGCCCCCGTCGCCGACCGGGTGTGCGTTGTCTGCGGCAGCACGTTCCGGCCGAAGAATCAGCAGGTCCGGACATGCGGCCGGGTGTGTGGGGGCAAAGCCAGGTTCTGCTCGCCGCCGGCTCCCGCCGTGCACTGCGTCCGCTGCGGCGGCCCGGCCGTCGGCCAGCTTCCGGGCACCGGTTATTGCATGGTGTGCTGGAAGTCCTACGGCACCGTTCAGGCCGTGCTGCGCACGCTCGGGGTACTCGGGAACAAGCACATCCCGCTTAGCTACCTCCGTGGCTCCGAGGCCCAGCGACGCGCGCTGCTAGCTGGCATCCTCGACACTGACGGCACCGTGACCAGCACTGGGTCCATTCAGCTAGCGGTGACGAACCGGGAACTAGCTGAGGGCGTGCGGGAACTTGTCGCCAGTCTGGGCTACCGGTGCTCGATGAGCACCAAGCGCGTCAAGGGCCGGAGTGAGGCTTCTTCGACCTGCTACATGGTCAACTTCACGACGCCCGACAGAGTGTTCTGGCTGGGCCGCAAGCATCTACTGCACAAGGAACGGCTGCACCACCGCCCCCAGCGCACCCGGTGGCGCTACATCGTCGAGGTCAGGCGGGTTCCCTCGCGGCCGGTCCGCTGTGTCCAGGTGGACAGTGCCGACAGGCTGTACCTGGCAGGGCGCAGCATGATCCCGACCCACAACTCAACGCTGGCGCTTGACCTTGCCCGGGCGGCGTCGCTGAAGCACGGGCTGACCACGGTCATGTTCAGCCTGGAAATGAGCCGCAACGAGATCACCATGCGGCTGCTCTCGGCCGAATCACGGGTGCCGCTGCACGCGATGCGGACCGGCCAGATGGGCGAGGAGGACTGGACCAGGCTGGCGCGCAGGATGAGCGAAGTCGTCGACGCGCCGCTGTTCATCGACGACTCGCCGAACATGTCGCTGATGGAGATCCGGGCCAAGTGCCGTCGGCTCAAGCAGCGGCACAACCTGCGCTTGGTGATCATCGACTACCTGCAGCTGATGAGTTCGCCCAGGCGGGTGGAGAACAGGCAGCAGGAGGTTTCGGACATGTCGCGGTCGCTGAAGCTCCTGGCCAAGGAACTCGACGTGCCGGTTGTAGCCATCTCCCAGCTCAACCGTGGCCCCGAACAGCGCAACGACAAACGCCCCCTGCTTTCAGACCTGCGCGAATCGGGATGTCTCACGGCGGAGACCCGGTTGCTGCGCGCGGACACCGGCACCCAGGTCACGCTGGGGAGCCTGCTCGCGTCCGCGGAGCGCGACGTCCCCGTCTGGGCCCTGGACGAGCGGTTGCGGCTGGTCGCCCGGCCCATGACCCATGTCTTCCCCACCGGGATCAAGGAAGTGTTCCGCGTGCGCCTGGCTTCCGGGCGGCAGGTCGAGGCCACCGGCAATCACCCGTTCCTTACCTACGACGGCTGGCGTCCGCTCAGCGAGATCCCGGCCGGTTCACGGGTTGCGGTGCCACGGCACGTGCCCGCACCACTCGAACTGCGGGACATGCCCGAAGCAGAGATCATCATGCTGGCG
>CAWDXD010000033.1:0-108241 GCA_963806145.1 uncultured Actinomycetes bacterium | reverse complement strand
GGGGATCCGCACCACCGAGTCGCTCGCCGCGCGGGCGGTGGCGAAGCCCGGCTTGATGATCGTGTTGATGATCCGGATCCGCTCGTCGAAATGCCCGAACGCGCTCTTCATCGCGTTGATCGTCAGCCACTCGATGTCCGACCAGCCGTAGCCGAACGTCTCGACCAGGCGGTGGAACTCCGAGGACAGCGTCACCCCGCTCATCAGCCGGTTGTCGGTGTTCACGGTCACACGGAAGGAAAGCTGGCGGAGCAGCCGGATCGGGTGCTCCGCGATCGAAGGCGCGGCGCCGGTCTGCACGTTGGAGGTGGGGCACATCTCCAGCGGGATCCGGCGGTCCCGCACGTAGCTGGCCAGCCGCCCGAGTTCCACCGCGCCCTCCGGGCTGACCCGGATGTCGTCCACGATGCGCACCCCGTGCCCGAGGCGCTCGGCGCCGCACCACTGCAGCGCCTCCCAGATCGACGGGAGCCCGAAGCCCTCGCCGGCGTGGATGGTGATGTGGAAGTTCTCCCGCGCCACGTACTGGAACGCGTCGAGGTGGCGGCTGGGCGGCCAGCCTGCCTCCGCGCCGGCGATGTCGAACCCGGCCACGCCCCGGTCGCGGTACCGGACCGCAAGTTCGGCGATCTCCAGCGAGCGGGCCGCGGTGCGCATGGCGGTGAGCAGCGCGTAGATCGTGAGGCGCCGGCCCTCGCTGCCGAGGCGGAAGCCTTCGAGAACGGCCTCGACGACCTCGTTGAGGCTCAGCCCGCCGACCACGTGCAGTTCCGGCGCGAACCTGACCTCCGCGTAGACCACGCCGTCGGCGGCCAGGTCCTCCGCGCACTCGGCGGCCACCCGGATCAGGGCCGCACGGGTCTGCATGACCGCCAGCGTGTGCTGGAACGCGTCCAGGTACAGGTTGAGGTGGCCCCGGCTGGCGCCCCGCTGCAGCCAGGCCGCGACCTCGTCCACGTCGTCGCTGGGCAGGCGGTCGTAGCCGATGCTGCGCGCCAGGTCCACCACCGTGGCCGCGCGCAGCCCGCCATCCAGGTGGTCGTGCAGCAACACCTTGGGCGCGGAGCGGATCTCTTCCAAGCTGGGCATTCGTTTATTCTCACACCCTCGAGGCGGCCGCCGTTACCCGCCTATCCGGTCGATGACCGGGGCGGGCAGCGCCGGGCGTTCCGCGCCGACCTCGAAGGCGTCGCCGAGGGCGGCCAGCGCGGCGGCGAACCGGGATTCGTCGTCGGCGCGCAGTTCCAGCAACGGCTCCCCCTCCTGCACCCGGTCGCCCGGCTTGGCCAGGCACAGCACGCCCGCGGCCGCGCTGACCGGATCCTCCTTGCGGGCCCGGCCCGCGCCCAGCCGCCAGGCGGCGTTGCCCACGGCGCGGGCGTCCAGGCGCCGCAGCCAGCCTTCGGCGGGCGCCGGCACCGTCCGGATGTGCCGGGCCACCGCCAGCGGGGCATCCGGGTCCCCGCCCTGCGCGGCGATCATGTCGCGGTAGCGGGCGAGTGCCTGGCCGCTGGCCAGCGCCGCCTCGGGGTCGGCGTTCACGCCCGCGAGCCGCAGCATCTGCCTGGCCAGCGCGAGCACCACCTCGACCAGGTCGGACGGCCCGTACCCGGCCAGGGTGGCGACGGACTCCTCGACCTCGACCGCGTTGCCCACCGCCCGGCCGAGCGGGGTGTCCATCCGGGTCAGCAGCGCCGTGGTGCGGACCCCGTAGTCGGTGCCGAGCGCCACCATGGTCTGCGCAAGCAGCCGCGCGTCCTCCTCCCGGCGCATGAAGGCACCGCTGCCCACCTTGACGTCGAGCACCAGGGCACCGGTGCCCTCGGCGATCTTCTTCGACATGATCGAGCTGGCGATGAGCGGGATCGACTCGACGGTGCCGGTCACGTCCCGCAGCGCGTAGAGCCGCCGGTCCGCCGGGGCCAGGCCCGCGCCGGCGGCGCAGATGACGCAGCCGGCCTGCCGGAGCACGGCGAGCATCTCGTCGTTGGACAGCGCGGCCCGCCACCCGGGGATGGCCTCCAGCTTGTCCAGGGTGCCGCCGGTGTGCCCGAGGCCGCGGCCGGACAGTTGCGGTACGGCGGCGCCGCATGCCGCCACCAGGGGCGCGAGAATCAGCGAGACCTTGTCGCCGACTCCCCCGGTCGAGTGCTTGTCCACGGTGGGCAGCGCGATTCCGGACAGGTCGAGCCGCTCCCCGGAGTCGATCATCGCCCCGGTCCAGGCGCGCAGTTCGGCCGGCTCCATGCCACGGAAATAGATGGCCATGAGCAGGGCCGACATCTGCTCCTCCGCCACCTCGCCACGCAGGTAAGCCCCGATCACCCAGTCGATCTCGTGGCCGGACAGTGGCACGCCGTCTCGTTTTGCCCTGATCAAATCGACCGCAGCGGGGACCTGCCTGTCGCTGGCCGCCGGCGGGACGGGGCGCCCTGCCTCAGCCATCCGCGCTCCCGCGGCCGGCCAGGTCGGCGCTGGTGAACGGGGACGGCAGGAGCAGGGCCAGCTCGGTCGGCCCGGCATCGGTGTCCACCAGCAGGCCGGGCCCGCCCGCCTCCATGAGCAACTGGCGGCAGCGCCCGCAGGGCAGCAGCCGCTGGCCGTCGCCGCTCACCACGCTCACCGCGGCCAGGGTGCCGCCGCCGCTGGCGTGCAGGGCGGACACCAGGCCGCATTCGGCGCACAGGGTGAGCCCGTAGGAGGCGTTCTCCACGTTGCAGCCGGTCACGACCCGGCCGTCATCCGTCACGCCCGCGGCCCCCACGCGCAGCCGCGAGTACGGCGCATGGGCCCGCTCCGTCATCTGCGCCGCGGCGGACCGCAGCGCTGGCCAGTCGACAGCCATCGCACCCTCCCGACGGTCACGATAACAGCGGCACCGCGGCAACCCTGGCCGCGCCCTCGCCAGTGGCCCGTCGCGCCGGAAAGGCCATTCCCGCTCGCTCACCGGCGCCAGCCGCTCACCGATCCCCGCACTTCCGCACCGCACCTTGGAAAATCCGGTTGCGATTTGGCAACGGCGCGAGGGATCAATGCCCGCCGCCTTCCCCGGACGGCGGACCAGGTCTAGCCTGCGATCATCCCGAAGCAGGCGCCTGGGATCTTCAACCCATGGGCGCTCCGGGCGGAGGAGGGGCCAGCGGTCCGCACGAGGGAGCGGGGAACCCATCCCACGGAGCAGGCGACAGGCGCTCCGAAGAGGAGGTAAGCAAGTGAGACAAGCTTTCCGGGCCGCGGCATTGCTAGCAGCGGTGGCCTTGCTCGCGGCTGGGTGCGCCAAGCCCAGTTCATCATCGTCAACCTCAGGCTCGGGCTCGGGTACGACCGCGGCCAAGTTCTCTGGCTGCATGGTCACCGACACCGGCGGCATCAACGACAAGTCGTTCAACCAGTCCTCGTGGCAGGGCATGCAGGCGGCCGCGGCCACCAACCCGAACATCACGGTGAAGTACCTGCCGTCCACCACCACGTCCGACTACGCCAAGAACATCAGCACGTTCATCAGCCAGAAGTGCGGGATCATCGTCACGGTCGGCTTCCTGATGGGCGCGGCGACCGAGGCCGCGGCCAAGGCCAACCCGCACCAGAAGTTCGCCATCGTGGACTGCTCCTACTCCTCGGCCTGCCTGACCGGCACGCACGAGAGCAACATCACCCAGCTGGTGTTCAACACCGCGCAGGACGCCTTCCTCGGCGGCTACCTGGCGGCCGGGATGACCAAGACCGGCAAGGTCGCCACCTACGGCGGCATGAAGTTCGGCACGGTCACCATCTACATGGACGGCTTCTACGACGGGGTGCAGTACTACAACCAGAAGCACGGCACCCACGTCCAGGTGCTCGGCTGGAGCGAGCCGAAGCAGAACGGCACGTTCGCTGGCAGCTTCACCAACATCACCGCGGGGCAGACCATCGCCAACACGTTCATCAGCGACGGCGCCGACATCATCTTCCCGGTGGCGGGCGGCGTCGGGCTCGGCTCGGCGAAGGCGGTCCAGACCGCCGACAGCTCCGGCAAGAACATCTCCATGTTCTGGGTGGACACCGACGGCTGTGTCAGCGCCGCGACCTACTGCAAGTACTTCGTCACCAGCGTGGAGAAGGGCATCAGCACCGCGGTGAAGGCCGCCGTGCTGCTCGGCTCCAGGGGCCATGGCGGCGGCAGCTACGTCGGCACGCTCGCCAACGGCGGGGCCGTGCTGGCGCCGTACCACTTCTGGACGAGCAAGGTCCCCTCGAAGCTCCAGACCGAGCTCCAGGCGGTCAAGGCGGCGATCATCGCCGGCCAGATCGTTCCTGCCACCAAGAGCCCCGTGTAGCCAGGGCGCGGGCAAGAAGTTACCGTCAAGCTGGTCAGTGTCCCCGGCAACGGCCGGGGACACTGACCAGAATCGGCTGGAGGGTGGGTGGCCGCCGGTGAAACTTGAGTTGCGCGGTATCACGAAGCGCTTCGGGAGCCTGGTCGCCAACGATCACATCGACCTGGTCATCCAGCCCGGCGAGATCCGCGCCCTGCTGGGCGAAAATGGCGCGGGCAAGACCACGCTGATGAACGTGCTCTACGGGCTCATGCAGCCCGACGAGGGCGAGATCCTGCTCGACGACAAGCCGGTCGCCATCCATTCGCCCAGGGACGCGATCCGGGCCAAGATCGGCATGGTGCATCAGCACTTCATGCTGGTGCCGGTCTTCACTGTGGCCGAGAACGTCACGCTGGGCAGCGAGCCGTTGCGCAAGGGCCCGCTCGGCCTGCCCTTGTTTGGCCTGCTCGACCGGCGCACGGCCCGCCGGGACGTGCTCGAGCTCTCCGAGCGGTTCGGCCTGCGCGTGGATCCCGACGCCCTCGTGGAGGAGCTGCCGGTCGGGATTCAGCAGCGGGTGGAGATCATCAAGGCGCTGCTGCGCGACGCCAGGATTCTCGTCCTGGACGAGCCCACGGCCGTGCTGACACCCGGCGAGACCCAGGACCTGTTCCGGATCATGCGCGAACTGCGCGAGGGCGGACGGTCGATCATCTTCATCTCGCACAAGCTCAAAGAGGTCAAGGCGATCGCCGACACCATCACCGTCATCAGGCGCGGGAAGGTCGTCGGGGAGCGGCCGCCGACGGCTACCACCAGCGAGCTCGCCGCGCTGATGGTCGGCCGGTCGGTCCAGCTGCGGGTGAGCAAGGAGCCCGCCAAGCCGGGCGATGTGGTGCTCGACGTGCAGGACCTGAGCGTGGCGGGGGAGCGCGGCGAGCGGTCGGTGCGCGACGTGTCCTTCCAGGTGCGGGCCGGCGAGATCCTGGGCGTCGCCGGCGTGCAGGGGAACGGCCAGACCGAGCTGTGCGAGGCGCTGATAGGCCTGCGGCCCGCGACCGGCTCGGTACGGCTGGACGGCACCGACCTGAGTCACGCGTCGACCCGTACCCGGCTCCACGCGGGCATCGGTTATGTCCCTGAGGACCGGTCGGAGGATGGCCTGGTGGCTGACTTCTCGGTCGCCGACAACCTCATCCTCGACGTCTACGACCAGCCGCCGTACGCCTCCGGCCTCGCGCTGAACCTGGACGCGATCCGGGAGTCGGCGGTTCGCCGCGTCGAGGAGTACGACGTGCGGACCCAGTCCGTGCAGACGCCGGCCGGGACGCTGTCCGGTGGCAACCAGCAGAAGGTCGTGGTCGCCAGGGAGATGAGCCGGGACGTCAAGCTGCTGATGGTCAGCCAGCCGACCCGCGGCCTGGATGTCGGCTCGATCGAGTTCGTGCACAAACGCCTGGTCGCCCAGCGGGACGCGGGCCTGGCGGTACTGATCGTCTCCTCCGAGCTCGACGAGATCTACGCCCTGGCCGACCGCATCGCCGTGATGTACGAGGGCCAGATCGTGGCGTTCTGCCCGCCCACCATCTCCGAGCAGGAACTCGGCCTGCTGATGGCCGGCAGTGCCCCGGCTGGATCCATCGCCCCCGGCTCGGAGGGCGGACCGGAGACCACGGAGGGCGAACCGGAGACGCCAGTGCAAGCCCAGGAGCCGAGCAGCCATGAGTGATCAACACGAGGCAGAGCCCTCTGCAGAGCCCTACGTGGCGACCGCTACCGCCCCGGACGCGGGCGCGCCCGCGCCGGACCCGCCGCCTGGCCGGCGGCCGCTCACCGGCAACATGATCATCCAAGCGGTGACCGAGGGGCACTCGGTCGTCATCACCATCCTGGCCGTGTTCGTGGCCCTGCTGGTCGGTGCCGTGCTGATCGTGGCCAGCGACCCGGTGGTGCTGCGCGCCTGGGATTCGGTCGGCTACGCCCCTGGCGCCGCGTTCTCGGCGACCTGGTCGTCGGTGGCCGCCGCCTACTCGGCGCTGTTCGAGGGCGCGATATTCAGCCCGGGGACGATCTCGGCCGCCTTCCACGGCGGCTCGATCGCGGCGATCTTCTACCCGCTGTCGCTCACCGCGTTCGAGGCCACCCCGCTCATCCTCACCGGCCTGTCGGTGGCGGTATGTTTCCGGGCCGGCATGTTCAACATCGGCGCGGCGGGCCAGTGGGTCGGCGGCGCGCTCGTCGCGACCTGGCTCGGTTACGCGATCAACCTGCCCATCGTGCTGCACGCGGTGGTCTGCGTCATCGGCGCCTTCGTCGGCGGCGCGGTGATCGGCTGGATCGTGGGCGAGATCAAGGCGCGGACCGGCGCACACGAGGTCATCCTCACGATCATGCTCAACTACGTCATGTACAACCTGCTGGCCTTCCTGCTGACCAGCCAGTCGCTGATGCAGGCACCGGGCCAGAGCAACGCGGTCGCGCCGGATATCAAGAGCAGCGCGATGCTGCCGCATGTCGGCGGGCCGCCACCGCAGGTCGGCGTCGGGTTCCTGATCGCGCTGGCCGCCGCGGCCGGAACCGCCTGGCTGCTGTCGCGCAGCACGCTGGGCTTCGAGTTCCGCACCGTGGGCGCGAGCCCGAGCGCGGCGCGCAGCGCCGGCATCCGCGTGGAACGGGTCTGGGTGCTCGCGTTCCTGATCGCCGGCGGCCTCGCCGGGCTGTCGGCGAGCACGATCATGCAGGGCCAGACGGCGCCGCTGACGACCAACAGCTACGGCACATACGGCTTCGACGGCATCACGGTCGCGCTACTCGGCCGGGCCAGGCCGTTTGGCGTGGTCATCGCCGGGCTGCTGTTCGGCGCGCTGGACGCCGGCGGCACGGTCATGGAGGCCGCCACCGGCGTCCCCGCCGACGTCACCAACGTCATCGAGGCCCTGATCGTGCTCTTCGTCGCCGCACCGCCGCTGATCAGGATGCTGTTCCGGCTACGGAGTACCGGCGGTGCCGGTGCCCAGGCCGTCGCCTCGAAGGGATGGTCGGGATGACCACGACTCTGGTTACCCCGGTTCGCGCTCCGGTCTCGGTCAACCGCAGGTATCTCGCGGCGGGCACGTTCATCCTGCTCGGCCTGATCGACATCTTCGCCTTCGGCCTCTTCGCGCACCATGGCGACGCCGTCTTCGCGCTGTCACTGCCCGGCGCCACGCCGAAACTGCCGGGGATCCACGTTCCCGGGGCGCTGACCGCCTACGTGCTCGGCGCGATCTCGATCGGCCTGGGCATCCTGCGAGCCGTCGTCGACCTGTCCCCCAGGGGCAAGCGGATCACCATCGCGATCGCGCTGCTTTGCTTCCTCTTCTCGCTGCTGGCCTGGGCGGACGCCGGCAACTCGGTCGGCCCGCTGCAGATCATCGACCTGCTGCAAGGCACCTTGACCGCGTCCATCCCGCTGGTGCTCGGTGCGCTGGCCGGCCTCCTGGGCGAGCGGTCCGGCGTCATCAACATCGCGATCGAGGGCCAGTTGCTCACCGGGGCGTTCGTCGCGGCGGCCGTGGCGAGCGCCACGGGCGGTGTCTGGCTCGGGCTGATCGGCGGGTCGCTGGCCGGCGGCCTGGTCGGGGCGCTGCTCGCGATTTTCGCGATCATGTTCCTGGTGGATCAGATCATCGTCGGCGTGGTGCTCAACGTGATCGCGCTCGGGCTGACCAACTACCTGTACGACCGGGTCATGGTCCCGTACGCCACCACCTTCAACGCCGGGAACACGTTCGGCACGCTCAAGATCCCCGTGCTCGGCAACATACCGATCATCGGCCCGGTCTTCTTCGACGCGAACATCTTCCTCTACATCACCTACGCGCTGATCCTGGTGATCCAGATCGCCCTGTTCCGTACCCGGTGGGGGCTGCGGGTGCGCGCAGTCGGCGAGCACCCGGTCGCGGCCGACACGGTCGGCATCAGGGTGCTGTGGACGAGGTACCGCAACGTCATCCTCGGCGGCATGGTCGCCGGGATCGGCGGGGCGTACCTGACCGTCGGCTCGGTCGGCTTCTTCACCTCGGACATCAGCTCGGGCTTCGGCTACATCGCGCTGGCCGCCATGATCTTCGGGCGCTGGACGCCGCTCGGCTCGGTGGCGGCGGCGCTGCTGTTCGGATTCAGCTTCCAGCTGCAGACCGAGTTGTCCGTGCTGCGCGTGCCGGTCTCCTCGTTCATCCTGCTGATGGCGCCGTACGTGGCGACGATCATCGCCGTGGCCGGGCTGGTAGGACGGGTGCGACCGCCCGCCGCCGACGGAAAGCCGTATGTCAAGGCATGACGGCGATCCCAGATCCGTACGAGGCGGCGCAGGCCAGTGCCGCCCGGCTGGCCGAGCTGACCGGCCAGCCCCGGCACGACGTCGCCGTGGTGCTCGGCTCCGGGTGGGCGCCGGCCGCCGACGCTCTCGGCTCCACCGAAGCGGAGGTCCCGCTCGACGCGCTGGGCGGCTTCCCGCCGACGACGGTGGGCGGCCACTCCCCCGCCGTCCGGTCCGTCCGGGCCGGTGGCGTCCGTGCCCTGGTGTTCCTGGGCCGGGTCCACCTGTACGAAGGACACGACCCGGCGACCGTGGTGCACGGCGTGCGTACCGCGGTGGCGGCCGGGTGCCAGGTCGTGGTCCTCACCAACGCGGCGGGCGGGATCCGGGCGGGCTACCAGGTCGGGCAGCCGGTGCTGATCCGCGACCACCTCAACCTCACCGGGCGCTCGCCGCTCGGCGGGCCCCCGCCGCCCGACGGCTACCCGCCGCGCTTCACCGACCTCACCGACCTCTACTCGGCCCGGCTGCGCGCGCTGGCCGCCGGGGCCGGCGAGGGGCTGGCCGAGGGCGTCTACGCCGCGCTGCCCGGGCCGCACTACGAGACGCCGGCCGAGATCCGGATGCTCCGCACGCTGGGCGCCGACCTGGTCGGCATGTCCACCGTGCTCGAGGCCATCGCCGCGCGCCATCTCGGCGCGGAGGTGCTCGCCATCTCGCTGGTGAGCAACCTGGCAGCCGGGCTGGCCGCCCACGGGCTCGACCACGCGGAGGTGGTCGCCGCGGGCCAGGCGGCGGCCGGGCGGATGGGATCGCTGCTGGCCGGGCTGCTGCCCGTGATCGTGCCGGGCCGGCCGTGATCGGCGGCGATCTGCGTGCTCAGGCCGAGCGCTGGATCGCAGGCGACCCCGACGGGCGGGACCGCGCCGAACTGCGCGGGCTGCTCGACGACGGCGGCGAGGCGGCCGCGGCGGAGCTTGCCGACAGGTTCGGCGCCCGGCTGGAGTTCGGCACCGCGGGCCTGCGCGGCGCGATCGGGGCCGGCCCCAACCGGATGAACCGGGCGGTGGTCCGGGCGGCCACGGCCGCGCTGGCCGGGTGGCTGCAGGCCGGCCACGGCGGCCCGGGCGCGGCCGAAGCCGGGGTGGTCATCGGCTGCGACGCCAGGCACCGGTCCGCCGAGTTCGCCGACGAGGCTGCCCGGGTACTCGCCGGGGCCGGGATCCGGGCGCATCTCCTGCCACCACAGCAGCCGACCCCGCTGCTCGCCTTCGCCGTCCGGCACCTGCGGGCCGCCGCCGGGATCATGATCACGGCCAGCCACAACCCGCCCGCGGACAACGGCTACAAGCTCTACCTGGGCGACGGCGCGCAGATCATCCCGCCGGTGGACAAGCAGATCGGCACCGCCATCGCCGAGCTGGGCGACCTTTCCGAGATCCCGGTCGCGTCCGCGGACAGCCCGCTGATCGGCAGGCTCGGCGACGAGATGGCCCGCGCCTACCTGGACGCCATCGTCGGCGCGGTCCCCGGCCATGCGGGCTCCGGCTCTGCGGGCTCCAGGGAGCCGGGCGGGACCGGGGGCGGCGCCAAGCCCGCCGCGCTGCGGTGGGTCTACACGCCGCTGCACGGCGTCGGGGCCGGGCTGGCGCTGCGTGCGTTCGAGCAGGCCGGCTTCCCGCCGCCGCACGTGGTCGCCGCGCAGGCCGAGCCGGACCCCGCGTTCCCGACCGTCGCGTTCCCCAACCCCGAGGAGCCAGGTGCCCTCGACCTGGCCCTGGCGCTGGCCAGGGAGACCGGCGCGGACCTGGTCATCGCCAACGACCCGGACGGCGACCGGCTGGCCGTCGCGGTCCCGGATCCGGCCGCCCCTGGCGGCTGGCGGGCCCTGTCCGGCGACCAGGTAGGCGCGCTGCTCGGTGCGTACCTGCTGGATCAGGACCCAGGACCGGACCCGGCCGCCCGGCTGGCCGCCACGACGGTGGTCTCCTCCACCATGCTGTCCAAGATCGCGGCCGCGGCCGGGGTCCGTTACGCGGAAACGCTCACCGGGTTCAAGTGGATCGTCCGGGCAGCGGACGGCGTGCCAGGCGCGCGGTTCGTATTCGGGTACGAGGAGGCGCTCGGCTATGCCGTCACCCCCGCGGTGCGGGACAAGGACGGCATCAGCGCGGCCCTGGTCCTGCTGTCGCTGGCGGCCACGGCCCGCGCGGCCGGGCAGTCCCTGCTCGACCGCTGGGATGCGCTCGAGATGGCCCACGGGGTCCACCTGACCACGCAGGTCACCCTCCACACCCGGGCACCAGCCCTGGCCATGGCCGGGCTGCGGGCCCTTCCCCCGGCCAGCCTGGCGGACCTGCCGGTGACCGGCGTCACCGACCTGGTGGCCGGCGCTGGCGGCCTGCCGCCGTCGGACGTGCTGACCTACCACCTGCCCGGCGCGCGGGTGGTGATCCGGCCCAGTGGTACCGAGCCCAAGCTCAAGGCCTACCTGGAGGTGACCGAGCCGGCGGGCGGCCGGTCGCTGGCCGCCGCGCGTGCCGCCGCCGCCGCGCGGATGGCGCCGCTGCGCAATGCGGTCGCCGGCCTGGTGCGCTCGGCCGAAGCAGGAGCCGGGGCAGAATCGGCACCATGACCGAAATGGCGTCCCAGGTGCTTTACGAAGCGCCGGGCACCTCAAGGTCCGTGAATGCAAACCTGATGCCCCTAGAAGGGCGTCGTCGTCACATTCATGCCCCAACGGTGGGGCGGAGGGCCGCGCACCGGGCGCCGGGTGGCCGCGCCTGGCCGGGCGTGGCAAGCTCGGATACATGAGCGATTCCGGTACCGCCGTCTCCGTCCCGGCCGCCGATGCCGCCGACCCGTCCTGTGACGTGGCGCATGGCAAGGCCCCGCTCCCGGTCAGCACGCGGACACTGGTGGCGGTGTTCAGCTCCCCGGTGGCCCGCTTCCTGCTGTCCTACGCCAGGGACGCTGGTTACCGGCCGGTCCTGCTCGATCCCGACGCCGGGCTGCTGGCCGGCCGCGAAGGCGCGGACCACCACGACGGCGCCGATCACCATGGGCCCGGCCCGGAGGTGCTGGACGGGCTGGCGGCCCTGGACGGGCTCACCACGGCCACCGCGCTGGCCGGGCTGGCCGACGAGGCCACCGACGTCGTGGTGACCGACCACCACCGGCCCGAACTGGGGGCGGTGCTGCGCGACGCGCTCGCCAGCCCGGCGCGCTGGGTGGGCATCCTCGGCAACCCGCGGCACCCGGCGCCGCACATCCCGGCGCTGGCGGCGCTGGGCGTGCCCGACGAGCAGATCGCCCGGGTGCACCGCCCGATCGGGCTGAACATCGGCTCCAGGACCCCGGCCGAGATCGCGCTGGCGACCATGGCCGGGCTGATCGCGGACCGCAACGGCCGTCCCGGCGGCTTCGAATTCTGAACCGGTTCGGTACCCGTTTTCCCCAGCCGGCACGGGCGGTTCCGGGGCAACGCTTTCCCCGGCCTGCGCTCCCCCGTTGACCCAGCGGGATGTGAGCGGTAACAATTCTGGCTAGCCGGAGGGCAGCGGGCCGAGGGGGGCGGGCCGCTCGGGACTCGCGCAGCCAGCGCTACCTGGGCACTCCCATCGGCGTACGCAGACCAGGGAGGCGCGATGGCGCCAGCACGAGCGGGCAGGTCCCGGCCACCAGTGATGGCCGACGTGGCACGCCTGGCCGGGGTGTCGCACCAGACGGTGTCCCGGGTACTGAACTCCCATCCCAACGTCAAGCCGCAGACCAGGGACAGCGTGCTCGCCGCGATCGCGGAACTCGGCTACCGGCCGAACGCGGCCGCGCGCACTCTGGTCACCCGGCGCACCCGCACGCTCGGGGTGGTCAGCTTCGACACCAGCCTGTACGGGCCCGCCTCCATGCTCCTCGGCATCGAGCGGGCGGCGGCGCACTCGTACTTCGTGTCCATCGCCAGCCTGCCCGCACTGGACCGGCGCAGCGTGCTCGGCGCGGTGGACCGGTTCCTCGACCAGGGCGTCGAGGGAATCATCGTGATCGCGCCGAAGACCTCGGCGGTGGCCGCGTGCAGCCGGGTCCGCGCGCACGTGCCCCTGGTGGCGGTGGGCTGCGGCACCCACGCGCCGCTCACCTCCGCCGCCGTGGACAATGCCGCGGGCGCCGCGCTGGCCACGCGCTACCTGCTGGACCTCGGCCACCGCACGGTGCACCACATCGCCGGGCCCGCCTCGTGGGTGGACGCGCAGGAGCGGATCTCCGGCTGGCGGGAGGCGCTGGCGCAGGCCGGCGCGCCCGAGCCGGACCTGCTGTCCGGTGACTGGGGCTGCCCGTCGGGCTACCGGATCGGGCAGCGGATCGCCGCCAGCCCCGAGGTCACGGCGGTGTTCTGCGGGAACGACCACATGGCGCTCGGGCTGCTCCGGGCGCTGGCGGAGCACGGGCGGCGGGTGCCCGGCGACATCAGCGTGGTGGGGTTCGACGACATACCGGAATCGGCGTACTTCCTGCCGCCGCTGACCACGGTGCGCCAGGACTTCGGCGAACTGGGCCGGCGGGCGCTGGCCACCCTGATCGACATGATCGACGGCCGCCAGCCGCCGGTGGGCTGCCTGCGCATCGCCCCCCACCTGGTCGCCCGCGCCAGCGCGGCCGCCCCCGGCTCGGGGCTCCGGCTGGGGGCCGGAGCAGAAGAAAGGCAGCGCTGATGACCGCTGACGCGGTAGCCGCAGACCCGTGCGTTGTCGGGGTGGACTTCGGCACCCTTTCCGGGCGCGCCGTGGTGGTGCGGGTGAGCGACGGAGCCGAGCTCGGCTCGGCCGTCCACGACTACCGGCACGGCGTCATGGACGCCGAGCTTGCCCCCACCGGGGAGCCGCTGCCACCGGACTGGGCCTTGCAGGACCCGGAAGACTACCTCGACGTGCTGCGCGAGGCGGTCCCCACGGCGCTGGCCCAGGCCGGGATCGACCGCCGGCGGGTCATCGGCGTCGGCACCGATTTCACCGCGTCCACGCCGCTCCCGGTGACCCGCGACGGAACCCCGCTCTGCCAGCTCCCCGGCCTGGACCGCAGGCCGCACGCCTACGTGAAGCTGTGGAAGCACCACGCTGCCCAGGAGCAGGCGGACCGGATCAACGCCGTGGCCCGCGAGCGCGGCGAGCCGTGGCTGGCCAGGTACGGCGGCAAGATCTCCGCCGAGTGGCAGTACGCGAAGGCGCTCCAGGTGCTGGAGGAGGACCCGGAGGTCTACCAGAACGCCGAGCGCTGGATCGAGGCGGCCGACTGGATCATCTGGCAGTTGTGCGGCACGGAGACCCGCAACGCCTGCACCGCGGGGTACAAGGGCATCCGCCAGGACGGCCGGTACCCCTCCAGGGACTACCTCGCCGCGCTGAACCCGGGGTTCGCCGGGTTCGCCGAGGACAAGCTGGAGCACCCCATCGCGCCGCTGGGCGGGCGGGCCGGCTCGCTCACCCCCCGCGCCGCCGCGTGGACCGGGCTGCCCGAGGGCATCGCGGTCGCCGTGGGCAACGTGGACGCGCACGTGACCCCGCCGGCCGCGAACGCCATCGAGGACGGCCAGATGGTGCTCATCATGGGCACCTCGACCTGCCATGTGATGAACGCGGCGAAGCTGGCCGAGGTACCCGGCATGTGCGGGGTGGTGGACGGCGGCATCGTTGCGGGCCGCTACGGATACGAGGCGGGCCAGACCGGCGTCGGCGACATCTTCGCCTGGTTCGCCGACCACGCCGTGCCGCCCGCCTACCACGACGCGGCGGCTCGGCGCGGGGTGAGCGTGCACGACCTGCTGTCGGCTGAGGCCGCTGCGCAGCCGGCCGGCGCGCACGGCCTGATCGCCCTGGATTGGCTGAACGGAAACCGCTCGGTACTGGTGGACCACCGCCTCTCGGGTCTCGTGGCCGGCCTGACGCTGGCCACCCGCGCACCGGACATCTACCGGGCGCTGATCGAGTCCACCGCGTTCGGGACCCGCGTCATCATCGACGCGTTCGAGGGCGCCGGCGTGAGCGTCGGTGAACTGGTGATCGCGGGTGGGCTCACCAGGAACGAGCTGATCATGCAGATATACGCCGACGTGACCCGCCGCCCGCTGAGCCTGATCGGCTCCGCCCAGGGGCCCGCGCAGGGATCCGCTATCCATGCCGCGGTCGCCGCGGGCGCCTACCCGGACGTGCCCGCCGCGGCGGCGGCCATGGGCTCGTGCACGCGCGGCGTCTATGCGCCGGACCCGGCCAGCGCCGGTATCTACGACCAGCTCTACGCGGAGTACGTGGCCCTGCACGACTACTTCGGCCGGGGCGCCAACGAGGTGCTGCACCGGCTGCGCGCGCTCCGCGACCAGGTGCTGGCCGGCCGCGCCGACGGGGAAACGGCCAGGGCCATCGGGGAGTCCCGGGGGGCGCTCCCCCGGGCGAACGGAGCCCGGCCGTGAACGGCGTACCCGAGGCCCTGCGGGAGCCGGTGGCGGCGGCCCGCGAGGAGGTGTGCCGCCTGCACGCGGCCCTGGTGGACAACGGCCTGGTGGCGTGGACGTCGGGGAACGTGTCGGCACGGGTCCGCAGCGGGGACGAGTCTCACGACCTGATGGTCATCAAGCCCAGCGGCATCGCCTACGCCGACCTCACCCCGGAGTCGATGGTGGTCTGCGACCTGCACGGCGCCCGGGTGGACGGGGCCTACCAGCCCTCCAGTGACACCTCCGCACACTGCTACGTGTACCGGCACATGCCCGGCGTCGGCGGCGTGGTGCACACCCACTCCGGCTACGCCACCGCCTGGGCCGCCCTGGGCGAGGCAATCCCCTGCGTAATCACCGCGATGGCGGACGAATTCGGCGGGGAGATCCCGGTCGGGCCGTTCGCGCTCGTCGGCGGAGACGAGATCGGCCGGGGCATCGTCGCCACCCTGACCGGGCACCGCTCGCCCGCGGTGCTCATGCGCAGCCATGGTGTATTCACCATCGGCGCGACCCCCGCCAGCGCGGTCAAAGCCGCCGTGATGTGCGAGGATGCCGCCCGGACGGTCCACCTGGCCCGGATGCTCGGTGAGCCCAAGCCCCTGCCGGCCGAGCAGGTCGACGCCCTGCACCGCCGGTACACCACGGAATACGGCCAGCGCTGACGGCTGGACGCCGACCACGAGTCATCCGTTCAGGGAGGAAGGTCATGGCCAATAGCAAGTCCCGCAGCCATCCGCGCATCGGCATCCTCGGCATCATGCAAGACCTGTACGACGACATGATCCCGGGGATCGCCCAGCGGCAGGAGGGGTACGCCGCCGAACTCGCCGCGCACCTGAGCGTGCCCGGCGAGTTCGAATTCGTCCCGGCCAAGGCCATCAAGTACCGCGAGGACGCAGAACGGGTGATGCGCGAGTTCGAGGTGACCGACCTCGACGGGGTGCTCGTGGTGATGCTCACCTACGGGCCGGCGATGCGGGTGGCCCGGCTGCTCGCGGAGTCCCGGCTGCCCATCTGCCTGGCCAACATCCAGCCCGAGCCCAACGTGACCCCGGCGTGGGACATGGCCGACATGACCTACAACCAGGGCGTGCACGGGGCGCAGGACACGGCGAACTCGATGGTGCGGGCCGGGCGGCGGTTCGGCGTGCTCACCGACGACTGGCGCGCGGACACCTTCCGCGCGGACGTGCACCGGTGGGCGCGCGCGGCGGCCGCGGTGACCGCGTGGCGGCGGCTCAGGGTGGCGCTGTTCGGCTACGCCATGAACGACATGGGCGACATCAGGGTGGACGAATCCGCCCTGGTCCGGTCGCTCGGCCCGGAGATACTCGCGGTCGCGCCCGGTGACCTGTACCGGGGCATGGCGGTCGCCGGTGAGGCCGCGGTGCGCGAGGTGATCGATTTCGAGGACGCGCACTTCGAGATCGACTCCCGGCTGTCGGCCGAGGAGCGGGAAGATCACGCGCGGATGCAGGTCGCGATCGAGAACATCCTGGTCGAGGGCGGGTTCGGCGCGTACACGGCGCATTTCGACGCGATCGGCGAGGACGGGCGGTTCCACCGGCTGCCGCTTGCCGCGGCGTCCACGCTGATGGCCAAGGGGTACGGCTACGCGGCCGAGGGCGACGTGCTCACCTCGTGCCTGGTCGCGGCCGGGCACGTGCTGATCGGCGACGCGCACTTCACCGAGATGTACGCGATGGACTTCCCGTCGGACTCGGTGCTGATGAGCCACATGGGCGAGGGCAACTGGAAGATCGCCCGGTCCGACCGGCCGGTCAAGCTCATCAAGCGGCCGCTGGGCATCGGGCGGCTGGACGACCCGCCCACGTTCCTGTTCCAGTACCAGCCGGGCCCGGCCACCCTGGCCACCCTGGTCTCGCTGGAGGGTGAGCGGTTCCGCCTGGTCGTTGCCGAGGGGGAGAACCTGGACACCCAGGAACTGCCCGCCCTGGAGATGCCCTACGGCCAGTTCCGGCCCGCGTCCGGGGTGCGGGCCTGCCTGAACGGATGGCTGGCCGCGGGCGGGCCGCACCATGAGGTGATGAACCTGGGCCACCACGCTGCCGCCTGGCGCGACTTCTGCAACCTGGCCGGGATCGAGTTCGTCCAGGTCTGACCCTGGCCGGCAAGGATGCGCCGGTAGCGGTTGTGCGGCAGCCAGTGCCGCGACCGGCAACGTTTGCAGCGCGTCAAGACCGTCTGGGCGAAGGCCCGACCGAAGAGGTGCCCCCGGCCAGGGCGGCGAAGCGATCAGGCTCCGCCGATCAGTGACCGCGCCTGTGCGGGGCCGACTACGAGATCGTGAAGATCTCCGCCCACCTCGAGTCGACCCGACTGTTCGATCCCGCCGGCCTTCACCGGCTCGAAGCCGGCCGTTCGGATCAACCGCTCGACTTCCGCGCCAGCACGGTCGTCGTCGGTCGCGTAGAAGAGGACCGCCGGCTCCGGTGACCGGTTGCTAGAGGACTTGAAGAGATCGGCCGATAGGGTTCCAAACGCCATGGCCAGGCGCGCCCCCGCGGGCAACCAGTCGGCTACGGCCTTCCCAGAGGATTGCCCTTCCGGCAGGACAGGTGAGACGTTGCCTTGCGCGTCGGTGGTGAGCGGGTTGCTCGGAACGACCACGACCTTGCCGGTTAGCGGGCCGGCGATCTTGTCTATGACGCCCTTCAGCACGGTAAACCGCAACGCGAGGACGACCGCACCGGTGCCCCGCAGCGCGTCGCGGTTGTCGACGGCGACGACCGCGGCGGGACCGATCTGTGCAGCTAGCGTTCGTGCCGACTCCTTGTCGGCGCTCGAGAGCCGCAGGTTCTCGCCGCCTGAAGCGAGCTCGCGGGCGATGACAGATCCGATCCCTCCAGTGCCGATGACCGCGGTGGTCATGACCGAAACCTCCTCAGCGTCACAGTACTAACAACGGCGGTCCAGAGCATCGCCGACCCGAACGGTCTCGCAGCGGCTCGCTGAGAGCGGGGAACGGCGGGGAGGTACGGCCTTGTCGGAAATGGCCGGCAGGGATCTCAGTGTCCGGCGGACTGGCCACCGCTGATGTGAATAATCTCGCCGGTGATCTCGGCATTCACCCGGACTCCCCGCCGGACGTGGTCGACGGCCAGTGAGCCGGTGACCAGTCCCCCTCTGGGTCCGTGGTTTGCCCCACTTCGATCAGATGACCGTCGGGATCGCGGATGTAGCAGCGCTTCTCGTACTGGTGCTGTTTCGGCGGGGTCAGGAATTCAGCACCCCGGGCGCTCCATTCGGCGTACACGGCCTCGATGTCTTTGACCCGGATGTTGAGGAAGCTGCTGACCCGGTCGGGATCACGCGGCGTCTCCAAGATGACCGTAGGCTTGTCGTCGGTCGGGCCTCCGCCGACATTGATGATGATCCAACTGTTGGATAGTGCGACATAGGTCAGCCCTCCGGGGCCGGTGAAGGCCACCCTGCCGCCGAGTACTTCGGTGTAGAAGCGCCGAGAGCGCTCGACATCGTCCGAGACGATGAAGTGGGCCAGCACAATTCCCTCTGGGGGCGATGGGAACTCGGCCACCTGGCACCTCCACTGGTTGGGTCTCACACCCGCTTACGACGGGTCTGCAGCGTGTAGGAGTTGTCCCGCCGCTGCATGCCAGGGAGTCTAACGCCGTCTAAATATGCCCTACATGCGGGACCGGACGGATATCTCATCGAAGTCGGCCAGTTCACCGGCCTGCTGCACGGCAAGTTCACCGCGAAGCGCCGGAGGACCTCCCTGGCTGCGCCCGGTCACCCGTGCGCGGCCCTGGGCAGGCGACCATCCCCCGGCAATTGTGCGGCCGGTCCGCGAGCCGCCCTGGGATGGCATGACGCTTGAGACTTCCTGGCGAGGCGGAAGTGTGGGCATGAACCCGGACGGGCACGCCTACCGGCAGGCACACAGGCGTTTCCCGGTACAGCCAGGTCCTCGGGCAAACTGACACGAGCACCGTCCAGGTCGGACCCGCGGCGGCAGAGGAGAGGCGATCATTCCGTGCGTTCCGACATCGTCCCCGGTGGCACCTTCCCCGATTATGCGCTGCCCGACCACACCGGCACCGTCCGCGCGCTGAGCGAGCTCCAGGGCCGCGATCCGCTGATCCTCACCCTGGCCCGCGGCAACTACTGCCCCAAAGAGCACCAGCAGCACCTCGAGCTGGCAGCCAACTATCCGAAGATCGCGGTCGCCTACACCCAGATCGCCACTATCGCCACCGACGACCATCACACCCTGCAAGAGTTCCGCGCGTCGGTGGGCGCCCAGTGGACCTTCCTGTCCGATCCTGGCCGGACCGTCCAGCAGGACCTGGACATCGCCGAGTACACCGACCCCGAGCACAACCCCATGATCCCGCACACGCTGGTGCTCAAGCCGGGACTGGTCATCCACAGCATCTATGACGGCTACTGGTTCTGGGGCCGCCCGTCCTTCTATGACCTGTGGCGCGACCTGCGCGCGGCCACTGCCGAGATCCGGCCGGACTGGGACCTGAGCACCCCGGGACTGCGCGAGGCCTGGGACGCCCGCGACTACTCGAAGTTTCACGGATGGGACCGGCGCTCCCCTCAGTCAACGCCGACTTCTTACGAGCACTAGTGAGGGCTCTGTTGCCGCTGCCCGCTGGACCGGGTGACTCGCCGGCCTGCGCGCTACGGCAACTCGCTACGGCAACTCCCGCCGGGACCGTCTCCTGGCGGCCCAGTGGTTACGACGAGTAACCGCGGCGCTGATCCTGGCTCGTGTCGCCAGCTGACCCTCCGGGTACACCGAGGCCTATGAGCACTCCTGTGTGTGAGTTGCTGGGGATCGAGCGGCCGATCGTCCAGGCACCGATGTCAGATATTACGGGACTGGCGGCGGCGGTCTCGAATGCCGGCGCGCTCGGCATGGTGACGCTGACCTGGTCAGCTGACACCGGAGCCGTCGTCCGGGAGACGGCGGCGCTGACCGCGCGGCCGTTCGGTGGCAACTTCGTTCTCACCTCAGATCATCATCGTGACCTTGACCAGGCCCTTGAGGCTGGCCTGAAGATCGTCTCGTTCATGTGGGGCGATCCTGCTGGCTACGTCGAGCGGGTCCATGACGCCGGGGGAATCGTTCTGCACACGGTCGGCAGCGCCGAGGAGGCACGACAGGCAGTCGCGTCCGGCGCGGACGTGATCGTCGCGCAGGGCTGGGAGGCCGGCGGGCACGTCTGGGGCAAGGTCGCCACACTGCCGCTGGTGCCCGCTGTCGTGGACGCGGTGGCGCCGGTACCGGTCATCGCGGCCGGCGGGATCGGCGACGCCCGCGGAGTCGCCGCGGTGCTCGCCCTGGGCGCCCAGGCCGCGTGGCTGGGCACGCGGTTCCTGCTGGCCAAGGAAATGCCGATCCACGAGGACTACCGGCGCCGGCTGATAGCCGCGGCCGAGACCGATCCGCAGTGGTACCCCAACCTGTACGACGTCGGGTGGCCCGATTCTCCCCACCGCGCCCTCCGCAACTCAACGGCCAGGGCGTGGGAGGCCGCGGGCCGCCCTCCAGACAGCCAGCGGCCAGGAGAAGGCGACGTGATCGCGCACTTCGCCTCCGGCGAAGCAATCGTCCGTTACGAGCCAGCGCCGCCGATGGCCGGGACGACCGGTGACATCGAGGCGCTCTCGATGTGGGCCGGACAAAGCGTTGCCCTTGCGAGAAAGCCACAGTCAGCGGCGGACATCGTGACCGAGCTCACCTCCCGCCTGTGATCCGGGGCGGAGGGGGTCGGATCGCTGTCGGGTGGGGCCGTGAAACGCTGCGGGCTTGCCGGCCGGGCGAACCATGCGCGGAATTGCGATGCCGTGGTTTCCGGACCTTGTCACTGCCGCCGAACTTGCCCGTAGGCAGACCGCTGATGTGAATAATCTCGCCGGTGATCTCGGCATTCACCCGGACTCCCCGCCGGACGTGGTCGACGGCCAGTGAGCGGGCGACCAGTCACCCTCTGGGTCCGTAGTTTGCCCCACTTCGATCAGATGACCGTCGGGATCGCGGATGTAGCAGCGCTTCTCGTACTGGTGCTGTTTCGGCGGCGTCAGGAATTCAGCACCCCGGGCGCTCCATTCGGCGTACACGGCCTCGATGTCTTTGACCCGGATGTTGAGGAAGCTGCTGACCCGGTCGGGATCACGCGGCGTCTCCAAGATGACCGTAGGCTTGTCGTCGGTCGGTCCTCCGCCACCATTGATGACGATCCAGCTGTTGGCCAGCGCAACATTTACTGGATCTCCGGGAAAGGCCACCCTGCCGCCGAGTACTTCGGTGTAGAAGCGCCGAGAGCGCTCGACATCGTCCGAGACGATGAAGTGGGTCAGCACAATTCCCTCTGGGGGCGATGGGAGCTCGACCATCCGGGCACCTCCGCTGGCTAGGTCTCACGCCCCGCTTTGCGACGGGGCCCGCAGCCGACGTTACTACGAGTTAAGCGTTCGATCTCCTTCCACGTCCGCGCGGGGATCCGGACCGCAGGCGGTGGCAGAGGCGGTGCTGTCTCCGCGGTGTCGAAAGTTAAGCGCGATTCAGCTGCGATGACGCACGTATGCGAGGGGACTCCGAAACGTTGCCGTCCAACTCACATGCCCGATGCATATGCAGGTAGGAGACCGTCCCGGCGATCAGTTACGGCAACTGTAGTTCGTGATTACGGTGTCGCGTCGGCGTGGGCGTTCCAGCGCTGGTGGGCTTGACGAGCTCGGTGCTGGTCGTGGCGTCGCCAGATGGACCAGCGCTGACGGTGGGCCGGGTCGCGGCGGGGCTGCGGGATCACTGCTCCTCGCGGCAGTCTGATGGACTACCTTGCCGAACGCACCCAGATCACTCGTTCGTGCACGACCGGATCGAGCATCGGCGGAATCGGCGCAGCCGTGCAGGCGGTTATGTTCGGTCGAGCCAATGCCGCATCGACCCGTCCAACGGCCAGTCACCGGTTGTGTAGGTGACGCCTAGCTCACGAGTGTCGGCTAGCGCAGCGGGCGGAAGGCGGCGCGCAACTCTTCCGAGAAGAGCCCCGGTTCCTCCCAAGCGGCGAAGTGACCGCCCTTGTCCACCTCGTTGAAGTAGATGACGTTGGGGTACGCTTTCTCGACCCAGCTGCGCGGGGTCCGCCAGATCTCCCCGGGGAACGTCGTGAAGCCGACCGGAATCGAGACCGGCGTGGGAGCCTGGCCGGCCGCACGAGCATCTTCTTGTCCTTCTTCCCAGTACGAGCGCGCAGCCGACGCCCCGGTACCTGTCAGCCAATACAGGGTGATGTTGTCGACGATGTGTTCCCGGGTGAGATTGCCCGAAGGTTGTCCCTGGACAAAACCGCGGGCGATCTTTTGGTAGCTGTCCGTATCGTGATCGATCATCCACGCTGCCAGCGCGATGGGTGAATCCAGGAGGGCGTAGCCAATCGTCTCCGGGCGCGTCGCCTGCTCCACGAAGTACCCAGCGCCGGTCGCATGGAATTCGGCGAGCGCGTCGAGGGCGGCACGTTCTTCTGGCGAGGGCGGCGACTCGCTCAGGGCCTCGGCATCGCCCAGCGCCGGCGTGAGAAGGTTGGTGTGGATGCCGATCAGCCCGTCGAGTGCCAGGCGGCCCATCGCGTCGGTGACCTGGGAGCCCACGTCGCCCCCCTGCGCGACGTACCGGGTATAACCCAGGCGCCGCATCAGCTCCGCCCACGCCTGTCCGATACGGAGGGGGCCCCAGCCGAGCTCGGTCGGCTCGTCGGAGAACCCGTAGCCGGGGATCGACGGCAGCACGAGGTGGAACGCGTCCTCAGCGCGGCCGCCGTGCGCGGCCGGGTCGGTGAGCGGGCCGATAGTCTCGAGCAGTTCGACAACCGAGCCCGGCCAGCCGTGCGTCATGATCAGCGGCAACGCGTTCTTGTGTGCCGACTCGACGTGGATGAAGTGGATGTCCAGCCCGTCGATCTCGGTCTTAAACTGCGGCAGCGCGTTCAATCGCGCCTCGCACCGGCGCCAGTCGTACTCGGTCGTCCAGTAGCGCGCGAGGTTCTGTATCGCCGCCAATTGCACACCCTGCGACCGATCGGTGACGAGTTCCCTGGTCGGCCAGCGCGTCGCATTGATGCGGCGGCGCAGCTCGTCGATCTCGCCCTGCGGTACTTCGATTCGGAACGGCCGGACCGCGCTCTCCGCGCTCGCAGTCGTGGTGTCGCTCATGATCGTGTCCTCCCCGTTCGCGTCCGCTGGGCGTCTTGTCGATCGTCAAGTGTCGCGACGTCGACAAAGGGAAGATCCCTCGATGAGCATAGAGCCGAAGACTCCATGAAGCGAGAGGCGGCGCACGACTCACGCGCGCTGTTGGCGATCGGCAAATGACTCCCGACGAAGCTTTCGCTCGGACACCCGGCCCCGCCGAGCTCCGATCATCACGGCCAAGACGTAGCGAGCGCTCAGATTGCCCGTTCTGTCGTCACCATGGGCCGCATCGCCAAGCGCCAGTCACGCGCATAAAGGCGGCTCGGCGCGCGGTTATTAAGAGCTCTTCGCATGGTTGGCAATCCCGATCAAGGCTACGCAGACAGCGGCGAGGTCGTATTTTTATGCATCGTCGGCGCTCGGCATGAAGTTCCGCTTCTGGCCGCGATGATGGCATCGACCGTTGGCGGGCTGACATGCCGGTTAGACAGTTGCGACGAGCAGTAGCCGGCAACTGATGCCAGGTAAGGCAAGACGAGCAGTAGCCGGCAACTGATGCCGGGTAAGGCAGCTGGTCTCGTGCCGCATCGGCGAGCAGGCGAAGGCCGGGCTCAGCGTTGTCGCTGTCCTCGGCAACGACCCGCTGGTGCAACGCTGCCTCCTGCTCGAGCCAGTCATCGTGTTCTTCGCGGGCAAGAACACGCAGCCCGGCCGTCCCGGCCAGCGCCCCGGCGTCGGCGATGGAGTACCCGGGTGGCAGGCCCGCCGGTGCGCTGACACGCCGCTCCCAGGTGGTGATCACCGCTCGGCCGCCCGGGCGAAGGACCCTGGCTATCCCACGCAGCAACCCGTTCTTGTCGGGGATCAGCTGCAGGGCATCGATACACATGATGGCGTCCACCGTGTTGGCCGGCAGACAGGCATCAGTGGCATCAGCGACCATGAACGACGCTCGCGGGCGGGGCACAAATAGCCCCGCCCGGCGCGACGCCTCCGCGATCGCACGGGGCGAGAAATCGACCCTGTGAGAACCGCCTTCTGACCGCACCGCCCGGGCGCAGTCGTATCAAAAGCGGACAAAGAGCCTCTTCTTATGTAACGGCGCGGTGAATGCTAAGTGACGGGGACGCCGCGCACACGGGGGACAGGACGCCGCGCTGCTCGATGCCGTCGCTCGGCAGCCGGGCGAAGGAAGGTTCCGATGAACGGGAAATATGTCGGATACGTCGCGGGTGAGGACCCGCTCTACGGCTTCCTCAGCAAGATCATGCGTGATCACCTGGAGGTACACCAGCCGCAACTGGCGTTCCGCGTATTCCGGCTGTCCGGGAGCAACGAGGTCTACGCATATGAGGAAAAGTTCAGCGGCGCCAAGGTCATCTGCAAGTTCTACGGCACAAGATTCGGAAAGGATCTGGACAGGGCTGCCTGGATGGCACGCCAGGAGTACGAGGGACTCGAAACGCTGCGCCGGTACGACCTGGTCGGGTCACCGCACCACGTGATCCGCCCGCTGGGACTCAGCCGCGACATCAACGGCGTGCTGGCCGTCGAATACTATTCCGGCGAGGAGTTCAGCCACGCGATCGCGTGCGCGACGCAGCACCGGGACGACGCGCACCTGTACTGGCGGCTGAAGGCGCTGGCCTACTTCCTCGCCACCCAGCACAGCCGGACGGCCAATGGGGCAACTGTGGATTTCGATCCCGAGTGCCGGTACTTCGGCACGATCATCGGCAGGCTCAGCAAGGCCCACCGTATCGGGCAGCGGGACATCGACGAGCTCTCCGGGCTGCGCGACAGCTGGCGGGACCGGCCGCAGATGTGGCAGGACCGGCAGGTCTGGCTGCACGGTGACGCGACCCCGGCGAACTTCCTGTTCGGCCACGGCATGGACGTCGCGGCGATCGACCTGGAACGCATGAAGCGCGGCGACCGGATGTTCGACGTCGGGCGGGTCGCCGGCGAACTCCAGCACGCGTTCATGCGTGACTCCGGTGACCGGCACCGCGCGGAGCCGTTCATCGGGCACTTCCTCTGGGAGTACAGCTGTCATTTTCCCGACCGTGAGCAGACGTTCGAGTCCATTACCGCCCGCGCGCCGTACTATATGGCGCTGAACCTGCTGCGGGTCGCACGCAACGACTACATCGGCCAGGACTACGGCCGCAGGCTCGTGACGCAGGCGAAGAGGCTGCTGCAAGCCTCGTAAACGCCCCAGATCCCGGGCCGTGAGCTCGCCGGTGCCGGCCTGCTGGAGCGCCAGCGCAAACCAGAATGCGGCCTCCGTATCCTTGCTGGGCCTGGCGCCGTCAGCCCGTGCCGGGCCTGGCAGCCTACACTCGTTGCCGACGCCCTGCCGAGCGAGGAGAACTGACTCTAAAGCATGGACATCCGAGCGATCGTGTTCGACGTGAACGGCACCCTGGTCAGGATCCTGGCCGATGACGACGAGGAGCGGATCTTCCGGGCCGCGGCGCACTTCCTCACCTACCAGGGCATCGACCTGCACCGGCAAGAGCTCCGTGATGTCTATTTCCAGGTCATGAAGGAGCAACTGCGGGCCAGCCCGGAGAAGTACCCCGAGTTCGACGCCGTCGGTATCTGGCGCAGCATCATCGAAGATCACGGGACGGATTTCACCCGCGCCCTACCCGCTGGCAAGCTCCAGCAGATGCCGTTGTTCCTGGCCGAGATGTCCCGCGGCGTCTCGCGCCGGCGGCTCGGCCTGTACCCGTACGTCTGTGAGGTACTCGACGTCCTGCGCGAGCACTACCCGCTCGCGATCGTCACCGACGCGCAGAGCATGTACGCGCGCGGCGAACTGCACAAGGTCGGCCTGCTCGGCTACTTCGACCCGATCATCGTTTCCGGCGACCGCGGGTACCGCAAGCCCGACCGGCGGCTCTTCCAGTTCGCGCTCGACGGCATGGGGGTGGCGGCTGCGAACGCGATGTACGTCGGCAACGACATGTACCGTGACATCTACGGAGCGCGCGAGGCCGGCCTGACGGCCGTGATGTTCGATTCCGACCAGGGAGTGAAGGCTTACCGGGATTGTGCACCGGACTACACGATCACGGACTTCCGCGACCTCCTGGGAATCCTCGGACTGCCCGGGCTCTGACGGCTGCCATGCGCTGACCGGTCACGCTTGCCGGCCAGCCGGGGTCCGTTGGCTATCGGCCAGCCCGATCACTCCCTCAGTGAGGGCGACGCTGAGGTCATGGGTGTTTTTGACCTGGGCCCGGGTGAGCGTCGCATGCCGCAGGTCGGCACCTCGCTCGAAGCCCGGCTGGCCAGGGGTTATGGTGCCGAAGTACGCATTGTTCAGATTGCTGTCCGTCAGATCCGCCCCGCGCAGGTCCGCGTTTTCGAGACGGGCACCCCAAAGATTCGCGCCTCGAAGATCCGCTTTCTTCAAGCTTGCCCGCCGAAGATCAGTACGCGACAGATTGAGACCGCCTATCTCCGAGGAATCGCGGCGGTCATCGGACAACGGAGGACGGCAGAGTGCGGTAATGGCGGCCTGCGCGTCGGGAGCCCGCTGCACGAGTACTTGCACATAGCCACCGTCCCCCACCGCAGATGCCGACAGGCGTTCCCGGACTAGCGCTGCGAGCATGCTCACAATATGTGGCCTATCAGAAGATGATTCTCCGGCGATTCGCTCGAGGGCAAAGATAGCGCCTAGCCGAACCTGCGAACTGCTGCTTCCGAGCTGTTCACTTGCCCTCATGAAACGATCTGTTATCTGCCCAGACTGCATCAGGTCTATCTGCTTCGTGGCGTAGCCTCGCTGCCACTTGAAAGTATCCTTCTGGCCTCTAAGGCTAAGCCAACCGGTAATGAAAGTTGCCCCGGCAGTAATCAGGGCAACTACGACGGCAACAGGTATGAGGCCATGAGTATCAGAAGGTACGGCGAGATATGCGGTCATTGTTTCTTCCTCCCCGCCCGGTGGCCGCAGCCTTGCCGCGCCTGGCCGGCTTGGGCGGCCGACGTGGGCCGCGTGCACCGGCAGCTTTGCTATCCAGGGCCCGGCCACCACGGCGGGCCATGACAGATCAGCTGCGGCACTGATGAGCTACATCTTGTAAGAGGCGTGGACAGCTCAATTGATACACGGCGGACACGCGACCGGCCCGGTTGTTGCATCCTCATCTTCCGCTCCCCGGGCGCTGGCCCGATCGTCGCTAGTTAGCGGCCCGGCTGGGCGGTGGCGTGCAGGAGTGCGGAGAAACGGCGGCCGAACAGGTAGGCGTCGCCGGGCCAGCGTGCGGACAGGTAGTTGCGGTCGCTGACGGTGAAGGCTGGGGTGTCGTTGGTAGCGGTGCCGCGCGCGGTGAGCACCCTTGGCCCGCGGTGGAACTGGCTGCCCGGGTCATCCAGTGCCGCTTTGACCTCATCTTCGACGTAGGCGCGGTAGGTCCGGTAGTAGCGGCCGAGCCGCCAGGCAGTAGCCAGGTAGGCCAGGCGTTCGGTGTATTTGGGCAGGCAGGTGGTCGCCCGGTCGGCCAGCACGCTGCGGCCGGTCGCCGGGTCGCGGGTGCGCGCCAGCACCAGGACGCCGTGGCAGATCGCACCGGTCGGCCGGCCTAGCGCCCAGAACCGGGCCACCTGGTCCCGCAGCACGCCCGAGCCAAGGTATTGCCGCATCCCCGGCGCGTGCCCGCCCGGCAGCAGCAGCCCATCGAAGGCGGCCGGATCCACCGCCCCCCACGCCACCGTGCTGGTGAACTCCGCCGCCGTGACGAGCTCGGCGTAGTAGCGCCCGGCTTCGGGCGCGGCACCCAGCTGCCCGAAGATCACCCCGGTCAGCAGCCGGGGATCGGCGGCTGGGACCGTGCCGGCCTGCTCGGTGGCGAAGACCACCTGATGCCCCGCGTCCCGCAGGACCCGCCACGGCACCGCGACCTCCGTCACATCGAAATCCCGGTCGGGCAGCGGAATCAGCACACGCACCCGGCCATCATCCCGCACACCCCGCATCCCCAGGCACGCCCCACCGCCAACGGCGACGCGCAAGGCACACTCCCGGGCGCCCACCCGGGCGAGGCCACCCGCTGGCCCTGCCGAATAGCACGCGCTGCGTACGCGCATGCTAGCCCCGGCCCCCGCGCCGCAGCCATCGTGGTCACCACGGCCCGCGGGCCCACCCCTGATTACCGCCCCCCGCCCAGGAACGGCCCCTCGCCCGCAACATCGGGCGCCCGCTGGCCGGTCGTCGCATCGGAGATGACCGCCCGAGCATGGCCTGCCGTAGGCCAGCGCAGGACCTGTGACCTGCCGTGATACCGGCAGCACACCGGCAGCACACCAGCGGCTGCCACGGTGGCATTGCACCCGCCTGGCATTCAGGCGCTGGCCGGCGAGGTGTTCCCAGGCCGCGCCGACATCGACGCCGAAGGCGGGTAGCAGGTCAGTTTGAATCACGGGTCAAGCGCGGTAACGCCGTGCAGACAGGAGAAGCAACCATGAAGCTCCGCACATCCCTCGCAGCGGCCGGCGCGGCCGTCGTCCTGGGCACCACGGGAGCACTGGCGCTCCCGGCCATCGCCAGCGCGCACAGCGGCACGCACACGCTGACGTTCACCGCCGTGCAGAAGGCCACGGTCAGCTTCACCAAGACGACGGGCGCCAATCAGGAGACCGATGTCAACGCGGCGGGCAAGACGGTCGGGTTCGACATGATCTACTTCGCGGCGACCTCGGCGACCTCCGGTGCCGTGAATATCACGGTCGACACCAGCGGCGGATTCCTGTACGGCACGGCTACTGTCAGCGTCAAGACTGGCGCGATTACCAACGGCAAGGTGACCGGCGGGACCGGCAGCTTCGCCGGGGCCACCGGGACGATCAAGGCCAAGGCCATCTCCGGCACCAAGCACGCCGTCACGATCACCTACAGCGGCTAGCCAAAGCACGGCAGGCTCATGGGGCGGGACGGTCCCCCGCAGCGAGACCGTCCCGCCTTCTTGGATCAAGATCAACATCCAAACCGGCCCACTACCCGCACCGGCCGGGGCGGGCGCTTCGGTGGCATCGTCGAGACGGCTCGGGAGCGCGCGGTGTCGCGGCTGCACCGTGCCTGGACACGCCGCGGCACGAGCCGGGCACTGGCTCAGCCTAGAGATCCGCGGCACGAAGAATGAGGCCGGCGAGGCTCAAGGGGCCCCGGCAGCAGGCGGGTGCCGGTCACGCTACGGCACCGCCGAGCAGCCGCAGCCGTTGATTTACGCGGCTGGGCCACACCAGGCGGGTTAGCCGCGGCCCGGCTGAACACCTTGCGACGAGTGTCTCCGAGTCCGGGTTGTCGGTTCAGCAAATACGCCGAGGGCCTTCGGTGCCCTTCAGGGCCCTATAACCCACCGCCAGCAACGACGGCGACCGCCCCGCCAGAACACCCGGATCTGGGTGCCTCAGCGCTGGGAGTTGAAACGCCGCCCTAACGCACATGGCGGCGGGTCGGCGTGTGTTATTTGGCCTTTATCGCCTCATCAGCGTCCTAAGGCATCGCGGGCGTCCAAGGCACATGGACGCGCGTGGCCCGCATACTTATACAAGCCACGCCGTGCCCAGAAACGCTCGGTCATGCAGCTGTCCGGTGCATGGTCGGCAGCGGGGTTTCGCTGGGCGGGGAGCCTGAACCGCCGCCTTGCCGCTGTCAGGTTTGCAGTGGCATCAGCTCGCGGGTGAAGTCACTGAGGAAGTCATCGAGCGATGCTGGCGGTGCCGCCGGCCGGACGACGAACTTGCTGATCCCGGCCAGAACGTACTGCTCAATCGCCCGCTTGGCCGCTGCCCAGCCCACAGGGACGAGCGCGGCGGGGTCGCTGCCGGGCCGACGCTGGCGTATGGCGGTAGCCAGGTCAGCAGGAACGCCACCACCGGATGCAACCGCAAGGCTGATCCCGAAGTGGTCGGCCTCAACCTCGCGGCCCGCAGCCGAGGCGGCGGCCTGGATGGTTTCCCGCGCTGCCCGCGCCTCCTCGGGGGTCAGCAAGCTGCCCAGCCATCCGTCGGCAAGCCGGCCAACACGGCTCAGCGCCCCGGGGGCGCTGCCGCCTAGCCAGATATCCAGCGGCTTGGCCGGCAGCGGCCCAATGTGCGCACCGTCGACGGTGAAGAACTCGCCGCGAAAAGACACCTGTTCTTGCGTCAGCAGCAGCCTGATCAGCCGCAGCGACTCCTCGAACACCGCGGCGCGCCGCCCGGCGGGGACCTCGAACAGTCCCCGCTCGCCGGCCCGGGCGGGCTGCAGGCCGAAGACCGGCAGCACCCGTCCGGGTGCCAGCCCAGCCAACGACGCCAGGTGCTTGGCTACCAGCACCGGATGGCGGCCGGGCAGCACCGCAACACCGGTCCCGACCTTCAGCCGTGAGGTACGCGACAGCGCGTACGCCATGCCAGCGAACGGCTCGACAAGGGAGCCGAACACCATCTCTGACAGCCACAGCGAATCCACACCCAGCGCTTCGACGCGATCGACGGCATCGCCGAATACCGCAGGGACCGCAGCCGGGCCCAGTGAAACACCGATCCTGACCTTCATGCCTCCATCCGACCACGAGCAGACCCGAGCCAGGGCCCGGCACCAAGACCAAGGCCCAACGATCAGCCTTGCCCCCGGACGTGGAGTAGGCGCACAGCGAGCGTATGAGCGGCCTGCATAGCCATGCATCGCCGCGGCGTACGCAAACTCCGCCTTTGCCGCTCCGAGGGCGCGTGGTGGGCAGGAGCGCCTCGGTCGCTACCTGGTCATGCTGAACAGGTGGGGCGCTTGGTTGTACCGGGCGGCCTGCTGTCGGGCTAGCGTTCAACCGAGTGCCGCTGGCTGCCGCTGCTGGCTCAGAACGAGCGTGTGCGTATTGTCCGGTTATGCATGTCGGCGCCGAACGGGAGCTGCGGCGCGGCGCTGGACGCCGCAGCCAGCCGCCGTAGCCCACCCCAACGGGCAGCCCGCCAGCGTGCCGGGCCTGACCTTCGGCCGGCAACGACTGAGCGAGCCGCAGCTCGACTGGCATAGAGCAGTTCCCGCGCGCTCGACGCGGTATCGAGCTGCCGGTCTGGCATTGTCGCGCCGGGGCAGGGCGGGGAAGATCGCTGCATGACTGGCTACCAGCTCGACCCGTCACCGTCGACGACGGTAGACGTGTTCTCCTGTGACCTGCCGCCGGTACTGACCGTCGATCCCGGTGACACGATCGTGCTGCGCTCACTGAACGCGTCCGGGCACCTGCAGCCGCAGACATTCCCTGGCGAGAAGGTGCCGACGATGGCCGGTAAGAGGCGCAGCGGCCATTGCCTGACAGGGCCGATCGCTGTTCGCGGTGCGGTGCCCGGCGAGGTGCTTGCGGCGCGCTTCATTTCTCTGCGGCCTGATTCCTGGGGCTACACCGTCGCCGCGGGCCGGGACACCCCGCTGACCAGGCGGCTCGGCCTGCACGAGGGCCCGCCTGCCTGGCTGCTCTGGCAGATTGACGCCGACGCGGGAGCAGCGACCAGCGACCGCGGGCACACGGTGCGGATCGCCCCGTTCCACGGCGTGACGGGCGTCGCCTGGGACGAGCCAGGCGAGCACTCCACCATCCCGCCCAGGGCCGTCGGCGGCGGCAACATCGACTGCAAGGAACTGGTCGCCGGATCGATCCTGTACCTGCCGGTTGCCGTGCCTGGTGCGCTGCTGAGCATCGGCGACGGCCACGCCGCCCAGGGCGACGGAGAGGTGGCGGGGACCGCTATCGAGTGCGGTATGACGACCGAGCTTCAGCTTGAGCTGGTCACGGCCCGGCCGGTTCCAGGAGTGCACGCGGAGACTCCCGCTGGCCAGATCACCTTTGGCTTCAGCCCGGATCTCAACGCGGCAATGGGCGATGCGCTCGATGCGATGCTGACCTGGCTGCAGGCCAGCTACGGAGTGGGCAAGGCAACCGCGCTGGCGTTGGCCAGCCCTGTGCTCGACCTGAGGGTCACGCAGGTGGCGAACCAGTCCTGGGGCGTTCATGCGCTGCTTCCGGCGGGCGCGATCAGCTGACAGGAGGGTCGTTCGGCGCGGAACTGCCACCGCGTCGCCGGCGACGGCGCCGTCCGGCCAGAAAATAAGCGGGCTGACGTCGAGCACCTCGATGTGCTCGCCGAGCTCGCGGTCACGGTGATCGCGAAGAAAGCCACGATCACCAGCACGGCCACCGTCTCCACCAGCGCCAACGACCCCAACCTGGCCAACAACACGGCCTCGATCACCACTAACGTGAAGTGAGGCTGAGGCGCGTGTGCCGTGCGCCGTGCTTGCCCTCGCACGGCGCACGTGCCAGCCGCCAGTGCAACTGCTGGCACGGGAGGCAGTTTGCCGACCCGGGTCGCCGGTGGCACGGCCCGGATCTGGGCCTAGGTTGTCACGCGTCGGCCATTCGTCCAGACCCCGGTGATCTGCTCTGGGCGGCCGAGTACCGCGATGTCGGCGAGCGGATTCGCGGCGACGGTGATGATATCGGCGTCGTAGCCGGGTTCCAGCCTCCCGGACCTGGGCGCCTGCGGGCCGAGCGTTAGCGGGGCGGTGGCGGTCGCCGCCTCGATCGCCTGCAGCGGCGTCATCCCGAGCCGTACCAGGTGGGCAAGCTCGGCTCCGTTGGTCCCCCAGGAGTTCGGGCGGCCAGGGCCGGTCACCGAGATATCGGTGCCCATAGCGATGGTGACCCCGCGGTCGATCGCGCGGGACACCGACTCGGCATGGCGGCCGGCCAGCGCGGTGAGCTTGGCCGCCGCGTAATCGGGCACCGCTGCCAGGTTCGCCAGGATGTCCTCGATGATGGCCCTGGTCGGGACGAGGATGACTCCCGTCTCGCGCATCGCGTCGCAGGCCTCGTCGTCGAGGTAGGTGCCGTGCTCGATGGTGCGGACGCCGGCCTCGATCGCGGCCATGATGCCGGGCTTGCCGTGGCAGTGCGCCGCCACGACGCGCTCGGCGAGGCCGGCCACCTCCACGATCGCCCGCAGCTCGCCGATGGTGAACTGCTGGTGGATCGGGTCGTCTATCTCGGACATCACCCCGCCCGAGGCGCACACCTTGATCACCCGGGCGTTCTGCCGCAACTGCTCCCGGACCGCGCGCATACACTCGGCGGGCCCGTCGGCCAGCCGCAGTTCGCCGTAATGCACGCCGAAGTCGCCAATCCACGGCAACGGATAGGAATGCAGGTCGGCATGGCCGCCCGTGACGCTCAGGACCGCCCCGGCGGCGTAGATGGCCGGGCCCTCGAGCACGCCCTCGGCGACCGCCCTGGCGAGGTGCACGCCCAGGCCCCCCACCTCCCGGACCGAGGTGATTCCGGCCCGTAGCGCCGCCCGCAGGTCGCGGGCGCAGCGCGCCGCCCGCAACGGCACCGGTTCGAGCGGAAGCCGGCCAAGGTCGAGCGCACGCAGGCCGAGGAAATGGCCATGGCAGTCCCACATACCAGGCATCACCGCCTCGGCCCTGTGCACCGTGGCCCCGGGCGTCGCCGGTGCCTGGCTGGCCGGCCCGGCATAGCTGATCGCCTCGTTATCGATGATCACTACTCCCTCGCTGACCGGCTCGCCGCCGCCAGGGATCAACAGTTCAGCCTCGATCCGCTCCATCTCGCCCTCCTGCCCGGTGGCCCTGCGAGCTGCCCGGTCCGGCACGCGGTACCGGCCATATCCTGGCACGCCCGCGCCGGTCACCGGAGAGGCCGGCGACACCGACGCCACCGGGCGTAAAGCCAGGATGCGGGTGCCGCGCGGCGCTAACCTGGTGCGACCGGATCCACGGCGGGCCGGTCAGCACGCTGAACTGCGGGGGAGCACACCATGGCCACGACAAGCCCTTGGCCGCTCATTCACGCCGAACGCGAAGCGCTCATAGCGCACCTCGCCGACCTGTCGGGTGCGGGCCTGGACACGCTCAAGTCCCGCTCGCAGGAGTGACGTCCCCCGCCGGCGGCGCGAGGCCGGCCGGTTATTCCGGCACTCCGCTGCCGCGCAAGCTCGGCATCAAGGCCGGCCACGCGGTGGCGGTTTCCGGCGGGCCACCCGGGTTCGCCGACGGCCTGGCGGCGCTGTCCGGCGCGGACGTGGCCGATGACCTGCCCGGCACCGGCCCGCTGGATGTGATCGTGGCCTTCGTGCGCTGGCGCGAGGAGTTCGAGGCGCAGCTCCCCGCGCTCCGTGCGCTCATGGCCCCGGCCTGCGGGCTGTGGATCGCCTGGCCGAAGCGGGCGGCCCGGGTCCCGACCGACATGACCGAGCACGTGGTGCGGGAGGTGGCCCTGCCCACCGGCCTGGTGGACAACAAGGTTTGCGCTATCGACCAGACCTGGTCGGGCCTGCGCCTGGTGATCCGGCGGGAGCTCCGCCCCACCGGTTCCTGAGCCGCCAGCTCAGTCGAGCAGCCGCCGGCCGTCGAAGATGCCGAGTTCCTCGCGGTACAGCTCGACATTCACCCCGTTCGGGTCGCGGAAGTACATGCTTTCCTCCACGCCACGATCCGGGCCGAGGTAGTCCACACCGGCCTCGTCCAGCTTTTTCTTCGCGACGTCGAACTGCTCCGGGGAGATGGAGATGGCCAGGTGCTGGACCCCGCCGATGGTCTCGGAGAACGGCGGGTGCTCATGGCCGGGGAAGTCGAAGAACCCGAGCATGTTGCGGTTGCCGATGTCGAAGAAGAAGTGGCTGGAGCCCGCATAGTCCCGGTTCTCCACCAGCTCCACCAGCGGGAAGCCGAGAAACTCCTGGTAGAACTGGATCGTCTCCTCGACGTTCTTGCAGATCAGGGCGAGATGGTGCACGCCTTGCACGGTGCTGGCCGGCCGCTCACCGCGGCCTCGCATGTACTTTTCGCGCAGCTTCTGCCTGCGCGCCCTGATCTCCTCGAGTTCCTTGCCCTGAGGCGGTGGCATGGATCGCCTCCCTGCGTGATCGCGGCTGGGGTCCGGTGCCGGGCCTAGTCCGCTGGCGTCCCTAGGCACAGGGTAGCGGGGCCTGCCCTAGGCCGGGCGCGCCGCGGCTAGGCGGGGATGCCGCCGCCGTCGCTGCGCAGGATCTGCTCGACGTTCAGCCCCCGCCGCCGCAGCGCCCAGCCGTGCAGGCCACGGCCTTCCTTGGCAAGGGTGGCGGGCGGTACGGCAAGGACCGGGCACAGCGCGTGGGACAGGCAATACCGGCTCACCCGGCCGTGGCCCGGCCAGGCCACGATGGCGCGCCCGGCCCGCGCCCACGACAAGCAGATCGTCGGGCCGGCCGGCGAGGGCGACCAGGACCTGCCCGGGCTGGCCGCGCTGCACGACCGGCTGGACGGAAAGGTCGGCCGGGATCTGGCCCCAGGCCGCCTCAAGCGCGGCCCAGAGCCGCTGCCAGGCGGCATCCTGCCAGATGCGGACCAGGGCCGGGCAGGGCTGCCGGGCGGCGAACTCACCGCCGGGCGGTACCCAGGCCAGAACGGGGGTCAGGGTGGCAACACGGTGGCGGGCCAGGTCCTCCGCGTGACGCAGCGCCCGGAGGCTGCCCGGCGAGCCGCTCGCGCCGACGATGACCCGGCGTGCGCCGGACACGGCAGCGCTCCTTCCTCGCGGGATGCGCAGTAACCGTCTCAGTACTCGGTGTCTACACAACCACTCACCGGCGGCGAACTTCAAGCCCGTCGGCGCGCTTGCTCCGCCTGGCTGGCCGTGCGGCGGCCGGGCACGTCAACAAGGCGGCCAGGAGTGAACCAAGGGGCGGCTGAGATACAGGCGGGAGCGGGGCCGGCACGAGGCGCCCGACGGAATCCGGAAGGCGGGGGCGGGGGGCGCCGGACGGAACCGGAGCACGGGCCGCGGCGCTACGGCTTGCGCGCCACCCCGCCGTCCCAGGTACTTCCGCGGGCAGCGGCCGTGGGCCGTCGCCGTCCGGGTGGCAGTTGCAAACCGAGACCACACCCGGCTCGACCATTTCCAGGCCGCGGAACGCCACCCACCGCGCGGAATGTTGAACTATCAACAACTGTTGTAGACACCGCGAAGCTACTGTTAGGTGAGCGCACCCGCGCCCGAGCGGAGGAGACGACATGCCCGCTGTCACTGTCGAGGACATCCTGGTGCTGCCGCGCGTCCAGGACCCGGACGTCACCGCGGCCGCGGACCGCCCCGTGCTGTCGGTGACGACCGCGCCGTCGGGTTTCGAGGGCGAAGGGTTCCCGGTCCGGCGCGCGTTCGCCGGGGTTGACCTGGCCCGCCTCGACCCGTTCATCCACATGGACCAGATGGGCGAGGTCGACTACGCCCCCGGCGAGCCCAAGGGCACCGCGTGGCACCCGCACCGGGGCTTCGAGACGGTGACCTACATCATCGACGGCATCTTCCGCCACCAGGACTCCAACGGCGGCGGCGGGCTGATCACCAACGGCGACACCCAGTGGATGACCGCGGGCGGCGGCATCCTGCACATCGAGGAACCGCCGGAGGAACTCGTCGTCAGCGGCGGGCTGTTCCACGGCTTCCAGCTCTGGGTGAACCTGCCCGCCCGGCTCAAGATGACCAACCCCCGCTACCAGGACATCCGGGCCGGCGAGGTGGCGCTGCTCTCCTCCGCAGACGGCGGGGCGCTGCTCCGGGTCATCGCCGGAGACCTGGCCGGCCACAAGGGCCCCGGTGTCACCCACACGCCGATCACCGTGGTGCACGCGACCGTGTCCCCCGGTGCGCAGGTCCGGCTGCCCTGGCGGCCCGAGTTCAACGCGCTTGGCTACATCCTGGCCGGGAACGGCACCGTGGGCGCCGAGCGGCGCCCGGTGCGCACCGGGCAGCTCGTGGTGTTCGGGCCCGGCGACTCGATCACGTTCGGCGCCGCCGAGCGCCAGCAGGGGCCGGGCAAGGACTTCGATCTGCTGCTCCTGGGCGGTGAGCCGATCAGGGAGCCCGTCGCCGCGTATGGCCCGTTCGTGATGAACACCAGGGACGAGCTGGTCCGGGCGTTCGAGGACTACCAGGCGGGCAGGCTGGGCAGCATCCCGGCGCAGCCGCGGCCGATCCCCGACGAGCCGCGTCCCGGCCACGACGTGCTCTGATCGCAGGGAACGGCCCGCGGGGCTGCCGGTGCGCCGGGTCCAGGCCCGGGCGGGACCGCCAGCCCAGGCCGGCGCCGTCCGTAGACTGCCCTGGTGAGCAACAAGCCGACCCGCGCCGACGCTTCGACCACGATGGCGGCGGCGCCGCCAGGCCAGCCCGCCGGGGCACCTCCCCAGCCACCGGCGGCCCGGCGGATCCCGAGCGAGCGCACGCACCACGGCGACACGGTGATCGACGAGTACGCGTGGCTGGCCGACGCGCAGGACCCGGAGACCCTGCGCTACCTGGAAGCCGAGAACGCCTACACCGCGGCGATGACCGCGGGCCAGGCGGGGCTGCGGGAAGCCATCTTCGGCGAGATCAAGGGCCGCACGCAGGAGACGGACCTGTCGGTGCCGGTCCGCAAGAACGGCTGGTGGTACTACTCCCGCACGGTCGCGGGCAAGCAGTACCCGGTCCACTGCAGGCGTGCCGTCCGGCCCCGGGAGGACGCACCGCCGGGTGCCGGTGACGGCGCCCCGCTGCCGGGCGAGCAGATCCTGCTGGACGGCAACGAGGTAGCCGGGGACTCACCGTTCTTCTCGCTGGGCGCGTTCAGCGTCAGCCCGGATGGGCGGCTGCTCGCCTACTCCACCGACTTCGCCGGCGACGAGCGCTTCACGCTGCGGATCAAGGACCTGGTCACCGGGGAGACCGCGGCCGACGAGATCCCCGGCACGTTCTACGGCTGCGCGTGGTCCGCGGACGGATCCGCGCTGTTCTACACGACCGTGGACGCGGCCTGGCGGCCGTACCGGGTGTGGCGGCACCAGGTGGGCACGCCGCCCGCCGACGACGTGGTGGTGATCGAGGAGGGCGACCAGCGGTTCTCCGTAAGCGTCGGGCTCACCCGCAGCCAGCGCTACCTGACCATCGGCATCTCCAGCTCGCTGACCAGTGAGATATGGCTGCTGGACGCGGCCAACCCGGCGGCCAGCCCGCGGGTGGTGCTGCCCCGGCGGCAGGGCGTCGAGTACTCGGTCGAGCACCAGGCCGGGCCGGACGGTGCCGACCGCCTGCTGATCCTCCACAACGACGCGGTGCTGAACTTCGAACTGGCACAGGTGCCGCTGGACGGCTCAGTGAAGGGGGAAAGGGAGGCGGGTGGTGGCCCGATCGCCGGCCCGGCGGACCTCACCACGGTCATCGCGCACCGGGACGACACCAGGCTCCTTGGCGTGGCCGCCTTCGCCGGCCACGCGGTGGTCTACTTCCGCCGCGACGGCCTCACCGGCCTGAGGATCCTCCGCATGGACGGCAGTGAGCAGGAGATCGCCTTTCCCGAGCCGCTGTACCTGGTGTCCCCCGGGTCGAACCCGGAGTACGCCACCGGGCAGTTCCGGCTGCAGTACGCCTCGCTGGCCACGCCCGACTCGGTCTTCGACGCCGATACGAGCACCGGTGAGCTGATCCTGCGCAAGCGCAGGCCGGTTCTGGCGCTGCCCGGCGCGGGCGGCTACGATCCCGGGGACTACGAGCAGCGCCGCGAATGGGCGGTCGCCGCCGACGGCACCCGCGTCCCGATCTCGCTGGTCGCCCGGAAGGGGACACCGCGGGACGGCAGCGCGCCGCTGGTGCTGTACGGCTACGGGAGCTACGAGGCATCGATGGATCCCGGTTTCTCGATCCCGCGGCTGTCGCTGCTCGACCGGGGTTTCGTTTATGCCATCGCGCATGTCCGCGGCGGCGGCGAGATGGGGCGGCGCTGGTATGACGACGGCAAGACACTGCACAAGACCAACACGTTCACCGATTTCGTGGCGTGCGCCGAGCACCTGGCGGCGCAGGGCTGGACCAGCCCGGACCGGCTGATCGCGCGGGGCGGCTCGGCCGGCGGGCTGCTCATGGGGGCCGTGGCCAACATCGCCCCGCGGGACTTCGGCGGAATCGTCGCCCAGGTCCCGTTCGTGGACGCGCTGACCTCCATCCTGGATCCCTCGCTGCCGCTCACCGTGCCCGAATGGGAGGAGTGGGGAGATCCGCTGCACGATCCGGCGGTCTACGCGTACATGAAGGCCTACACGCCCTACGAGAACGTCCGCGACCAGGCCTATCCGCCCATCCTCGCGGTGACCAGCCTGCATGACACCCGGGTGCTGTTCCGCGAGCCCGCGAAGTGGATCGCCCGGCTGCGCGCCACCGCCCGCGGCGGCCCGTTCCTGCTCAAGACCGAGATGACCGCGGGCCACGGCGGCCGGAGCGGCCGCTACGACGCCTGGCGCGAGGAAGCGCTCGTCCTGGCCTGGATCGTCAGCACCGTCCGGGCGGCCGCCGCCCACCGGGCCGGCTGAGCACCCGGCGGCTAAAGCACCGTCTTGACGTCGGGCAGCCGCTCGTGATCGTCGCGGTGCCCCGGGCGCGTCCCAGGAGGGTCATCGGCCTGGCGCGCCTCAGGTGCACCTCCTGCAGGCACGGGACCGGCGCTGGCGCGCGAGCGGGTTAACGAGCCAGCGCCGGCCGGCCATTACCTCCCGTTAGACGCGCCCGCTGGTGCGGCGGTTCCCGTCCACCCCGACGCTCGCGGCGCACGACCCGCAGCGGCCGTTCGCCCGGCCTGGTTACCGGGCCTCCGGCACCGGCGGCTTCTCCGGTGACTGCGGCTCCGGCGCCGAGCTGAATCTGCCGACGGCCGAGGCACCGGGCGGGTGGTGGTGGACGCGGCCGGGAACCCGCTGATAGCCGGCGCGGGACCGCCGGTCCGGTCGGTGGCGGGGTTAGCGCAGCGACCGCAGGTGCGCCTGGTAGCCCGCGCCGTAGGGCGTGGGCGTCCCGGCGTAGCTGGTGATCAGGGACGGGCCCGAGGCACAGGGGAAGTCGGCGTTCCAGGCCCAGGCCAGGTAGCTGGTGGATTGGGAGTCCAGCCAGTTCATCAGCGCGCTGATGTAGCTGGATGCGCAGTCGTTCTCGCCGATCTCCCCCGCGACCACCGGAACCTGCGCCATCACCGGGGCCACCTCACTGGTCCAGCAGGACAGGCTGGAGCACGCGTTGAAGTTGTAGGAGTGCCAGGACGCGGCCAGGTTGTGACCGGGGTCGGCGGGCTCGTGGGCCAGCCACCCGGTGAGGTCGTTGGCGTAGGCCAGGCCGCCGACCAGGATCACGTTGCGGGCGCCGGTGGCGCGGACCGCGTTGACCAGCGACTGCATCCCGGCCACCGGATAGCCGATCCCCGGGCAGGTCCCGCCGTGCAGCCAGCACTGCCAGCCGGCCGCCTCGCTGTGTGCGGCCCGCTCCGGGAACGGCTCGTTGAACAGGTCGAAGATGACCGCGTCGTTGCCCTTGAACGTGTTCGCCACCGATGTCCAGAACGGAATCGCCTGCGCCGCGTCGGGCATCGGCTTGAGGCACCTGGCCTCCGCGGACAGGCAGTGCACCGGTGAGCGGCCGTCGGACCAGTGCAGGTCAAGGATCGCGACCATGCCGTTGGCGTTGAGCAGGCGGACGTACGCCTTGATCGCGTTCTGGTAGTTGGCGCCCGCGTAGGCGGGGTTGACGTAGGACTCGCCGTTCCAGCAGCCCTCGTTCAGCGGAATCCGGACCGCGTTGATCCCCCAGGCCTTCATCGCGGAGATCGATGCCTGGTCCGTCGGCCCGTCGAAGATCCCATGGCCCTGCACGCACAAGAACTCGGTGCCCGACCTGTTCACGCCGTGCAGCACCACCGGCCGGCCGTGGGAGTTGACCAGCCGGTTCCCCGACACGTGCACGCGGGGCGCGGTGTTGTGGTGCCCGTGCCGTGCCGGGCCCGGGGCGGGGGAACTGCCCGACGAGCAGGCCGGCACGGCGCACGCGACCGCAGCCGCCAGGCACAGCAGCCAAATCCGCCTCATGCGGGAAAGGTAGGCCATCCCGGCCGGTGCTGCGCGCGTGCCACGGAATCCGGCGGGCTGGGGATCCGGCCCGCCGGGAATCCGGTCAGCGTGGCATCAGGTCGTGCAGGCGGTGCCGTTCACCGTGAACGCGGCCGGCACGGCGCCGCTGTTGGTCCAGGTGCCCTGGAAAGCCCGGCGCTGGCGCGTGGCCGGTGCGCGTGCGAGGCCGCCAGCGCGTCACGGCCTCAGTGCGCGTTGAGGTTCCCGTTGAGCAGGCTCCGGCCGAGCGGGGTCAGCGAGTGGTTCACTCTGCGGCCGCGCCGTACCGTTTGCACCAGGCCGGGGGCCCGCAGCGCGGTGGCGTGCTCCAGGGCGGACGGCGCACCTGCTACGCCAACTTCGCGGGCGTGCCCGGGTGCGTGCACCAGCACGACCTGGGCATCGACTTCGGCGGCTGGGCGCCGGACTGGCCGGACTGTTACGGGTTCTTCGACTTCATCACGGCCGGCAACACCATCAGCCCGGCGGGCAACTACAACGTCGAGGAGTTGACCGACCCGGTCGTCAACAACGACATAGCCAAGATGGCCGTCACCAACGACGCCGCGGCACGCAACGGCTATACCAGCCAGATCGATATGCAGGTGATGAAGGACGCCGGCATCCTGCCCGAGGTGCACGCCAAGTCGCTGCTCTACCGCAGCCCGCAGCTGACCACCGTGTTCGTCCAGGCCTACTACGGCATGTACAACTACTCGGAGCTCGGCCTGAAGTAACCGGCGCCGGGCAGGCCTGCGCAAGGGCCCGGGGATCGGGCCGATCGGCACGGCCCGATCCCCTGCGCAGGCCGATCATGGCGGGAGCCGCTGGGCTATGGTGCTGCCCATGGCGGGACGTGAACTGCGGGAGATCATCGATCCGGAGTGGGCGCAGGCACTGGAACCGGTCGCCGGGCGGATCACCGCCATGGGGGATTTCCTGCGCGCCGAACTCGCGGCGGGCCGCCGTTACCTGCCCGCGGGCGAGAATGTGCTGCGCGGCTTCACCCAGCCCTTCGGCGCGGTGCGGGTGCTCATCGTGGGGCAGGATCCCTACCCCACGCCCGGCCATGCGGTGGGCCTGAGCTTCTCGGTGGCGCCGACCGTGCGGCGCCTGCCGCCCAGCCTGCTCAACATCTTCCGCGAGTACACCGAGGACCTTGGCTACCCGGCACCATCCACCGGCGACCTGGTGCCGTGGAGCGAGCGGGGCGTGCTGCTGCTCAACCGGGTCCTGACGGTCCGGCCCGGCCAGCCCGCCTCGCATCGCGGGCAGGGCTGGGAGGAGGTCACCGAGCAGGCCATCCGGGCACTGGCCGCCCGGCCCGGCCCGGACGGCACGGGGCATGCCCCGCTGGTCGCGATCTTGTGGGGCCGGGATGCGCGGAGCCTCGCGCCCCTGCTCGACGGCGTCCCGCTGATCGAATCCGCCCATCCCAGTCCCAACTCCGCCGACCGGGGGTTCTTCGGCTCGCGGCCGTTCAGCCGCGCCAACCAGTTGCTGGAGCAGCAAGGCGCACCGCCCATCGACTGGAAGCTCCCCTGACCTGTCGCCCCGCCCCGTGATCTGCTACCCCAGCCCGCGTCACCCCTGCGATCCGCCGACCCCCGCGAATCCTGGAGGTCCCCCTTGCACGCTCGCATCAGCACGGTCATGACCGTGACAAGCCCCTGAGCCGCCCCGTGGCGGTCTGCGATGAAGAGTCCGGGGACTGGCCCGGCGCGTCCCTTCTGGCAGCGGTTCCAGGGCCTTGGTGTCGGCCATCTCTGCGAAATCGCGATGAGCGTGGCGCTGCTTGGCGAGCCCGGCGGCGCTCCCGGGCCGGTCAGGCCTCCTCGGGGCCGGTCTCGGGGAAAGGGCCGCCCGGCCCCAGGTGGGTGCGGGTGCCGTCGTGGTCGAGGATGCAGAGGATCTCCGCGGCTTCCTCCTGCACGCCGAATGCGTGCGGCTCCATCGTGGAGAACTCGGCCGCCTCGCCGACCCGGACGAGGATGGTCCGCTCGCCCAGCCGCAGCACGATGGTGCCGGACAGGACGGTGAACCAGTCCCTGCCTGGGTGGACGCGCAGCCTGGCGGGCACCTTCCTGGTCACCCGCAGCTTCGCGATCGTCATGCCCCGCGGCGCACCGGTCCGCGACAGCAGCCAGGTCGTCATGCCCCGTGCCTCGTCCCGGAGCGGCCTGATCACCACGTCGGCGTCGTCGCCGGACTCCACCAGCTGGTCAAGCGTGGTGCCGAGTGCCCTCGCGATCGGCGTGAGCTGATCCAGGGCAATCCGGCGGTGACCGGTCTCGATCCGGCTCAGCGTGGACGGGCTCAGGTAGCTCCGGGCCGCCAGCTCGTCCAGCGACCAGCCCAGCGACGTGCGCAGACCCCGGATGCGCTGCCGGACAAGAGCGTCCAGATCGGCGTCTTGCTTCATGCGCAAGAGTGTATGCCGTAACGGCAAGCCGGCGGTACCGTCGGGGACATGGCACACGAACACATGGCTGACCTGCTCGACCTCGACGGCGAGGTCCTCGGCGAGTACCACCGGGAGGTAGCCGAATGGGTCCTGGCAAACCTCACGGAACGAGCCCGCGTCATTGACGTGGGTGCCGGCACGGGCACCGGCACCCTGGCGCTGGCCAGGCAGTTGCCGGACGCCGAGGTGATCGCGCTGGACGTCGACGAGGAGATGCTGAGGCACATCCAGGACAAGGCCCGCGCGTCCGGGCTCGCCGGCCGGATCCGCACCGTCCAAGCCGACCTCGATCAGGCATGGCCTGATGGCCTGAAGGCCGCTGACCTGGTGTGGGCCGCCAACTCGATGCACCACATGGGCGATCCCGCACGGGCGGTCGCGCAGATCTACCAGATGCTGCGCCCAGGGGGACTGCTCGCGGTCACGGAGCTGGAGTCGTTCCCGCGTTTTCTCACCGACCCGGCGGGCGCGGCGCTCGAGGAGCGGATCCACACCGCCATGGCGCGGGGCCGTGACGAGGCCGGCATGCACATGCATGAGGACTGGCCTGCCCGTTTCGCCGAAGCCGGGTTCGCGGTCGAGTCCGAACGCCGCTTCGTGATCGCGCTGCGGCCGCCGCCGGGCTCGCCGATGGCCGCCTCCGTGACCCGCTACGCCATGGTCACGCTCTGCCGCGCCCGGCACGGCCTGGAGGACAAGCTCAGTGCCGGTGACATCGCGGATCTCGATGCCCTGGCCCCGGCTTTGCCCGCCCGCGACGACCTGACGGTCCGCACCAGCCGTACGGTCTGGCTGGCCCGCAAGCCCGCCGGATAACCGGACTGGCCTCAAGACCGCTGGATAACGTCGTGCGGGGAGAAGCACCACGGCCAGGCCGGCCGTTGCCCGATCGAGGTGACGGCTGCCAGAGTTGCGTGTTATGCGCGCCGAAGAACTGGCGGCGATGGGCGCGGGCTCGGCTGGCTTCCCAGCGTTGGTGACAGGTTCGTGCGGTCGAGCGCGGCCGGGCGTAGCGCCCGCGCACGCCGCCTGGGACTCACTTCGGGGGGACGGATCAGCTGACAGCTTCCACGGCCCGACCGGCCGGCCGGTCGGGGAGGCGGACTTGCAGCACGGTGTTCCCCGGCTGGGAGTCGATGGTGATGGTGCCGCCGTGGCGCTCCACGACTGTGCGCCGCGCGATGTCGAGGCCGAGGCCGGTGCCTTTGCCCGCGTCCTTGGTTGTGTAGAAGGCGTCGAACGCCCGGGATGCCACCTGCGGCGGCATCCCGGGGCCGGTGTCGCCGACTTCGACGATGATGGTGTCGTCCTCGGCCCGTGTCGCCAGCCGGAGGGTGCCCGCGCCGTTCATCGCGTCAAGCGCGTTGTCGATGAGGTTGGTCCACACCTGGTTGAGCTCGCCGGGGTAGGCCCCGATCCGGGGGACGCTGGCACTGTAGTCACGCACGACAGTAATGCTGTCGCGGAGCTTGTGGCCAAGCATCACCAGGGCGCTCTCGATGCCATCGGTCACATCGATCAGCTGCATCGAGGCACGGTCCATCTGCGAGTAGGACTTGATGGCCGTGACGAGTTCGGAGATGCGCCGGGTAGATTCCTTCATCTCCGACAGGAGGGTGGCGATGGAGAACGTGCTCGCCACCCACTCCAGGCCCGGTTCCAGGGCCGATCCGGCCAGCGCGGCCGCCGCCCGCTCGCACCAGGCGAGATCGGCTCCGGCGGCGGCGAGCGGCGGGGCGATGGTCCACTCGCGAGCGACGCCGTGGCGGGTAAGCCACAACGATAGGGCGTCCTCGTGGTCGGCCACGGCCAGCGGATCCTGGACCGTTGCGTTCGGCTCTATCTCGCGGCGCAGCGTGTCGAGCAAGGCGAACTGCCGGGCCGAGATCTCGTCACGGGCAAGCCGGCCCAGGGAGGCAAGCAGCGCCTGGCAAGCGTCATCGAGCGCGTCGACCGACCGGGCGGCGGCAGCTGCCGGATTGTTGACCTCGTGCGCGAAACCAGCAGCGAGCGTGCCGAGGGTGACCAGGGACTCGCGCTGCCGGGCCGCCGCCTCGATGGACCGGGCGGTGTTGTACAGCCCTTGAATGAGGTGCCTCCCGAACGGGAACCAGGCGTTGAACCCCTCCCGCAGCACTTCCGCTGGCACTCGGAGCACCCGCCCGCCGGCCGCTCCCCGGCCGGTCGCGAGATAGACGCCGTGCTCATCCCAGGCGCGGAACCCCCCGGCCCAGCGGCCCGGCACGTCCATCCTCCCCACCACGGTGTCCTCACCGCCGATGTGGCGTAGGAGGTCTATGGCACCATCAATAAGCACCCACCAGAAGTCCGCGTGCTCCCCCTCAAGGAACAGATCGACGCCAGGCTCGATGCGCACCTCGGTACCGCCCCCGGCCAGGGTCGCGAGCTGATCGTCGGCCAGGCCATCGAAAAGGCTGATAGCGCGAAGCTCGTCGGCGCGCATCACACCGTGGCCGTATTGCTCATGAGATCAGCCTCCGGGCGGGCCTCGCCACCTGCCCCAAGCAGAGGCTGGAGGGACGGAACAGACATCAGCCACACATCATATCCGGGCGCGGCCCACGACCTGGGCAGACTACGCACAGTACGGTTCTGCGGGGGCGCCCGGCATGCTAGTCGATCCCGGCCTGCCCGCTCACCATCGCACTCTCCGGCCTCAAACTGGCCGGGCCGGTAACAGCCGGCGATCTTCAACTGACCTACCTGCCGGCGCTGGCCGTACGGTGCGCGGTCCTGCCGGCCTCCCGCAGCCGCAGCCGCCGCCGCGACCGCCGCCGGCCCGATGATGGCCCCCAGGCGCCGCACCGGCCTGATCCGCCGCCGGGCCCGCGCCCGGACTCCAGCGGCCGCTGACGCACACGCCTCACCCAGGCAAAGCGCCCGGACGCCAGCCGATCACGGTCAACTTCGATGCCCGCCTAGCGATAGGCCGCCACGGCCGGACCCGTGCCCGTACCGAGCTGGCCCGCGCCCACCTGCTGTACGGCGAATGGCTGCGCCGGGAGCGCCGCCGCGCTGACGCCCGGGAGCAGCTGCGTACCGCCTACCGCATGCTGGAGGCGATGGGCATGGAAGCGTTCGCCGAACGGGCCAGGCGCGAACTGCGGGCCACCGGCGAGACCGCTCGCAAGCGCACCGTCGCCACCATGGTTGAGCTGACTGCACGGGAGGCCCAGATCGCCCGGCTGGCCCGCGACGTGCTGTCCAACCCGGAGATCGGCACCCGGCTGTTCCTCAGCCCGCGCACCGTCCAATACCACCTGCGCAACGTCTTCACCAAGCTCGGCATCAGCTCGCGCGGCCAGCTTTACCGCGTCCTCCCCAACGGCGGGGCTGAGGTCCCGCCCCGCTAACGCGTCGGCGAACCGGGCTCCTGGCAGGCGTGCTGCCAGCCCGCGACCCCAGTTGCAGTGAACACGACCGCGTGCGTCAGGCGCTGAACTTGATTTCAGTCGGCGTTGCTGAGTAGGCCCTGTTTGCCTGGTACGCGGTCATAGGCTGCCGTGCATTCCTCCCCCCGCGCCCAGGATTGTTCTGCGCGTGTTCAGCCCTTCGATTCCGTCCGCAAAACCAAGTACGGAATCGGCAGGCCGCTCGCGCAACCCGGCTGAAGCCCCGGGCCGCCGCCGGGCCCGTGTGGGTCAGCCGGCCGCCAGGCTGCGCAGGTGGGACCGGTAGCCGAAGCCGTAGGCGGTCGGATGGCCGCTGTAGCCGGTGATCAGCCCGGGGCCCGAGGAGCAGTTGAAGTCGGCGTTCCAAGCCCAGGCCAGGTAGCTGGCCGACTCCGAGTCCAGCCAGCGCATCAGCGGCCGGATGTAGCCGGACGCGCAGTCGTTCTCGCCTATCTCCCCGGCGATGACCGGTACCTGGGCGATCACCGGGGCGACCTGATACTTCCAGCAGGACCGATGCGAGCACGTGTTGAAGTTGTAGAGTGCCAGGACGCGGCCAGGTCGTGATCGGGGTCGGCCGGCTCGTGCGACAGCCATTGCCGCAGGTCGTTGGAGTACTCCTCGCCGCCGAGCATGAGCACGTTGGTGGCGCCGGTGGAGCGGACCGCGCTGACCATGCTCTGCATCCCGGCCACCTGGTAGGAGATGCCCGGGCAGGTGCCGCCGTCCAGCCAGCAGTGCCAGCCGCTGGCGGTGCTGCCGGTGGCCCGGGACGCGTAGGGCTCGTTGAACAGGTCGAAGATGACCGCGTCGTTGCCCTTGAACGTGTTCGCCACCGACGTCCAGAACGGAATCGCCTGCGCCGCGTCGGGCATCGGCTTCTGGCACACCGCCTGCGCCGACGAGCAGCCCGAAGACGGCCCGGTGTAGGCACCGTCGGTCCAGTGCAGATCCAGGATCGCCACGATCCCGTTGGCGTTCAGCAGGTGGACGTACGCCTTGATCGCGTTCTGGTAGCTGGCGCCCGCGTAGGCCGGATTGACGTAGGACTCACCGTTCCAGCAGGCCTCGTTCAGCGGCACCCGGACCGCGTTGACGTCCCACTTCAGCATCGCGGACACGGCCGCCTGGTGGTGTGACCCGTCGAAGATGCCGTTGCCCTGCACGCACATGTACTCGGCGCCGGACCGGTCCACCCCGTGCAGTACCACGCGCTGGCCGCTGGAGTCCACCAGCTCGTTGCCCGACACGTGCAACTGCGGCGCGGTCCCGCCCGGTGCGGCGACCCCCGGGGCCGGTGCCAGCCGGCCGTACGGGGCACTGCCAGGCACGGCGCTGGCCGCTGCGGCGGCCGCGGTCGCCAGCGAGGCACCGGCCAGCAGCACCACCGACGCCACCGCTGCTGCACCGATTCTGGGGATCGACCGAGGGAGTCTCACGACGCATGCCTCCTGAAGGATCACGCCCGCCCGCCGGCGTGCAAGACCCTACCGTCCGGCAGTCGCCGCCGGACGGGATTGCCGGCGGTCAGCCGCCCCGGAGCAGAGCTGCCCAGGTCACGATGGCCGCCCATGGTCCGGTCGTCGCCGTGCCGCCGCGTGCGGCACCGCCGAAAACCCCGGGCCGCGGACCGTCGTAATGCGCCATGAAACTTTCATGAGATGGTTTCGCCCTGCCCAAGGCACCATTGCCGGACCTGAATTTCACAACCGCGGTGGCTTGGTACGCGCGGGCCGTGGCCGCAACATCGCAGGCCGGCCGCAGGTTCGCGGAAGCCTTTGACAGAGCGGTCGGGATGACCGAAATATTCAACAGATAGTTGCACGACCGTAACGCACCCGAAGCATCGCGCTGGTGCGCGTCGCTGACAAGCAGTGCGCCACTTGGGAATTGGCCTACGCGCCAATCGGCCGGGCACCGAAGATGGCCAGCAGGGAGGCTGGGGTGTCGGGCACGGACACGAAGTTACGACCCAGGCTGACCGATGTCGCCCAGCAGGCCGGGGTTTCACCGGCGACCGCGTCGCGGATACTCACCGGTTCCGCCCGGGTACGGCCGGAGACCCGCCGTGAGGTCGAAGAGGAGATCGCGCGCCTCGGTCATGTGCGTAACCGGGCGCCGCGCTCGCCGGCGCCGCGGCAGGCTGGGTCGATTGCTGTCGTCGTATGCGAAGAGGACTCGCGCTTCTTTTCAGAGCCATTCTTTCCGCTTATGCTCAGGGGTATCAGCCGGGAGCTTCCGCGCGCGGAATTCAGCTTGTCCTGCTCATGGCGCACTCGCGCGATTTTACCAGAAGCATCTCGTTATCAGCGCAGCGGTCATGTGGACGGTGCCGCGCTGGTCAGTATGCACGGCAAACGGCCACTGGATCTGCACAGCCTCGGGTGCCCGTGGAACTGGCCGGGCGGCCGTTCGGCAAATGACGACGGCCTGTCCTCTGTGGACGCCAGCAACGTCGGCGGGGCGTGCATGGCCGTGCGGTATCTGCTCAAGCACGGTGGCCACGGTGGCCGGCCCGCCCGACATGTCCCCCGGCGTGGACCGGCTGCGCGGCTACCGGATGACCATGGCCGGAGCCGGGCTGAGCGATTCTGGGTCGATCATGTTCGGCGACTTCGGCCGCGTCTCCGCCAAGCACGCCGTATACCGCCTGCTAGACCGCGGGCCCGGCGTGGACGCGATCGTCGTCGCCTCCGGCCTGATGGCGGCGGGCGCACTGCGGGCGCTGCGCCGCAGCGGCCGCCGGGTGCCCGAAGACGTGGCCGTCATCGGCTTCGAGGACTCGCCGCTGGCCCGGCACACCGACCCGAAGCTGGCCACCGTCCGCCAGCCGGTGGAGGCCATGGGCGAGCGGCTAGCGAGCGAACTGCTCGCGCTGATCGGACGGGCCGGCCAAGATCCCGCGCACGTGGTCCTTGACACCGAACTCGTGATCCGCGAATCCGCGTAATCGCCTGGATCATCACTGTGAGGAATCGCAGCTCATTGCCGTGATTATCAGGTGATGTCCGGGAAGTACTGGATTGATCCGGCTTTGCCGTGTCATGATTTCACCGCGGCGAGAGGGGGACGTGTGCGTGGTGCCAGTCGGGCGATCATGAGACGCGGCCTGGGGCTCTCTCTCCATTCGGTGGGCTAGCCGAATCGAAGGGGAAAATGTGAAGCAAAAACGCTTGACGCGAGCCATGATCGGTGGCACCTCAGCACTCGGAATCGGTATGCTGCTGGCTCTGCCTGCGGCACTGCCAGCAGCAGCGTCGGCAGGACCGCACGTCAAGACGATCCGGCCCGGGCACGCGCTGTACGACGTGGGTGTGCACCCGGGCATCACGGCCGCCCAGGCCCGTGCCTCTGAGCTTGCCGGGACGACCGTGCCCGAGTACACGGCCACCCAGAAAGTCGGGCACCAAGAGCTTCACCTACACGATCGTGGGCAAGAACCCGGCGGTCCACGTCACCAACCCGTCGACGACCGTCACCGCGGAGATCGTGCCGCTGGTCATGAAGTTCGCCGGCCACACCTGGGACCCGACCAAGGTCGACAGCTGTGACGCCGGCGCGAGCGCGCTCACCCGGACGCAGAAGTCCCCGATCGTCGTCGCCCAGGCCCACAGCTTCGGCGGCACCGCGATCGGCACCACTCAGGTGACCGATGCCTTCCAGCGCGCCGAGTTCTGGAAGTTCGCCCAGCCCAGCGGGGTCAACCCGGGATTCCATGTCAAGCTGGCGTTCAAGACACTCCCGGCGGTCACCATCAACGTGCCCCTGGCCCAGGCGGCGACCGCGGCTATCGGTTGCGGCAACGGCCTGCTCGGTGCGGCGAACATCAACTGGCTTGACCCGCACCTGCAGAACGTCGTCATCCCGTCGCTGGCCAGCAAGGGCGTCGGTACCACGACGTTCCCGATCTTCCTGCTACACAACTTCGTGGAATACATCGGCAACACCAGCCAGTGCTGCGTGCTCGGCTACCACAACTCCTACAACGTCGAGCGCCGGCGCGCAGACCTACGGCCTGGCGATGTACGACAACTCCGGCGCGTTCAGCGGCTCGTCGGACATCTCCGCGCTCTCTCACGAGGTGGGCGAGTGGCAGAACGACCCCGACACCATCAACCCGACTCCGTCGTGGGGCAACATCGGTCAGGTCAGCGGTTGCCAGGCCAACCTCGAGGTGGGCGACCCGCTGTCCGGCACGACGTTCGCTGACACGCTGAACGGCTTTACCTACCACCCGCAGGAGCTGGCCTTCTTCTCGTGGTTCTACCACCAGAAGCCAAGCCTCGGCGTGAACGGCTGGTACTCCGATCAGGGCACCTTCAAGACCTTCGCGGCGGCCTGCCCCTGATCACCGGATAGCGATACCACAACTTCATAGATCCGCCCGGAGGGAGCCGCAACAAGCCCGCCCCCTCCGGGCGGACCCATGTCCGGCCTTCGTTGCATTTCACGAGGCCCGATCCGGCGCCCACCGCCTTGTACCTCACGGCGTTTGCTGGGCGCGGGCGGGGTTACCGGGCGCCGTCGGGGTTTCCTGGGCGCGGGCGGGTTTGCTGGGGCGCGGGCGGGGTTACCGGGCGGCGAGGCGGCGCAGCGCGGCGCGGGCCACCGCGGGGTCGGTGGTGGCCCAGAACGGCGGCAGCGACGCGCGCAGGAACCCGCCGTAGCGCTTGGTGGCCAGTCGCGGGTCGAGCACCGCGACCATGCCCTTGTCCTCCATGGTCCGCAGGAGCCTGCCCGCCCCCTGTGCGAGCAGCAGCCCGGCGTGTGCCGCCGCCACGGTCATGAACCCGTTGCCGCCGCGCGCCGCCACCGCCCGCTGCCGCGCGGAAGCCAGCGGGTCGTCGGGCCGCGGGAACGGGATCCTGTCGATCACCACAAGCTGCAGCGCGGGCCCCGGCACGTCCACGCCCTGCCACAGGGACAGCGTGCCGAACAGGCAGGTCGCCTCGTCCTCGGCGAACTGCCTGACGAGCTGCGCGGTGGCGTCGTCACCCTGGCACAGCAGCGGATGGCCGAGCACATCGCGAAGCTCCTCGGTGGCCTGCTTCGCCGCCCGCATCGACGAGAACAGCCCGAGTGTGCGGCCGCCCGCGGCGTCGATCAGCTCGCGGATCTCGGTCAGATAGGACGCCGGGAGCCCGTCCCTGCCGGGCGGGGGAAGGTGGCGCGCGACGTAGAGGATACCGCTGCGCGGGTGGTCGAACGGCGAGCCGACGTCCCGCCCGGACCAGGCCAGCCCGGGCTTGCCCGGGTCCCCGCCGGCCGCACCGGTCCCGCTCGCGTCCTCGCCGGATGCACCGTCGCGGGCCGCGTCCGCCCCGGCCACGTCTTCGGCCGGCCCGCCGTCCTGCTCCTCCAGCGGCAGCCCCCATTGGCGTGCCAGCGGCTCGAACGACCCGCCGACCGCGAGCGTCGCCGAGGTCAGCACCACGGTCCTGCGCCGGAACACGCGTTCCGCCAGCAGCCCGCCCACCTCCAGCGGGGCCACATGCAGGGCGGGCGGGCGCTGCCGCTCGTCTATCGCTGGCCGGTCCATCCACACCACGTCCGGCCTGGCGGCGATGTCGTCGCCGAACGCACCCAGGATCCGTTCGGAGGTTTCCGCGATATCGGTCAGCGCGGCGAGCGCAGCCCGCGCCGCCGCCAGGCGTTCTGCATCATCAGAGATTTCCTTGCCGAGAGCCCGCACCTTGGCGGCACACGCGGTCGCGGCGGCGCGCAGCACCGTCAGTGCTGCCGCCAGCGGCTCGGCCAGCACATCCAGGCGGCCAGCGGGAACGCCGGGCAGCACCTGGCCGAGCACGTCACCCGCTTCGCGCAGCCGGTCGAGGGCTTCACCGTCGGCGCTGGATTCACCCGTCAGAATCCGGGCGGCGCGGCGGGCGGCGGCCTCGGCGGCGGGGACGGTCAGCTCATGGGACGCGGCCGTGGTGACCCGGCCGACCAGGTCGTGCGCCTCGTCGATGACGACCACGTCGTGCTCGGGCAGCACGATGAAGTCCTCAAGCGCGTCGATGGCGAGCAAGGCGTGGTTGGTGACCACGATGTCCACGAGCCCCGCCTGCTCGCGGGCCCGCTCGGCGAAGCATTCGGAGCCGTTCGGGCAGCGAGCGGCGCCGATGCATTCCCTGGCGCTGATCGCGACCTGCCGCCACGCCCGGTCCTCCACCCCGGGCACCAGTTCGTCGCGGTCGCCGGTCTCGGTGCTTGCCGCCCACTCGTGCAGCCGCTGTACCTGCCTGCCCACCGCGGACACGGCTGCGGGGTCGAACAGCGTCTCGCCGGGCTCCTCCTGGGCCCCGCCGTGCAGCCGGTACTGGCACAGGTAGTTGCCACGGCCCTTGAGGATCGCGAACGTCGGCGGCCGGCCGAGCAACGGCTCCAAGGCCGCGGCGAGGCGGGGCAGGTCGCGGTCGATCAACTGGCGCTGCAACGCGATCGTCGCGGTCGCCACCACCACGCTGGAACCGGTGGCCATGGCATGGGCCGCCGCGGGCACCAGGTACGCGAGCGACTTGCCGGTCCCGGTGCCGGCCTGGACCGCCAGGTGCTCGCCGGTAACGATGGACCGCTGCACCGCCTGCGCCATCGTGACCTGGCCGGAGCGCTCCGTCCCGCCGATCCCCTCGACCGCCGCCGCAAGCAGCGTGGTGACCTCAGGCCCGGCGGTATCTGGGGCCGGGCTCGTCGCCCCGGCCTGGCGCTGCTTCTCACCGGTCGGCACACCGGAACGCTACCGCGTGCCACCGACGCCTCCTGCATCCGGACGAACGTGCTGGCCGTCTTGGTCACAGCTCGCGGGCCCCGTCCACGGCGCGGGCCAGTTCGACTACCGTTTCCGCGTCGATGAGGGGACCGCCGGCCGGAGGCATCGCCCAGAGGGAGCGCGTGTGCTCACCTCTCCAGAACGTCCAGCCGGGGCAGGCCGCCTGCAGGGGACCGAGGCCGTCACCAAGGCGTGACGTGATGACCTGGACCTCCACGCACTTGCATAGTGGCCTCTAAACAGGCTGGTCTTAGGCTCAGGGCCGCGGACACCAGGTGTGGACTGATGTCGGGCGCGGATCTCGCTGACCTGGACGGAACATGGGAACCTGGCCTCTAAACAGGCTGGTCTTAGGCTCAGGGCCGCGGACACCAGGTGTGGACTGATGTCGGTGGCGGTGGAATCCTCGTTGACCTGGACGGACGTCGAATACGCGACCTGCGGCGCAATTACCATGAACCCCATGACGCAACCGACTCCAGCGACGGCCGCCTTCCGGGCCGCCAGAGACCTGCTGCTCCGGCAGCGCGAGGATTACGGCGCGGCCGTCCGCGAGTTCGCCTGGCCGGAGCTTGACGAGTTCAACTGGGCGCTGGACTGGTTCGACGTGATCGCGGCCGAACACCCCGGCCAGGAGGCACTGCGGGTCGTCGCGGAGGACGGCATCACCTCGCTGACCTACGGCGAGTTGGCGGCCAGGTCGAGCCAGGTGGCGAACTGGCTGCGCTCGCTCGGCGCCCGGCGCGGCGACCGGCTGCTGCTCATGCTCGGCAACATCGCCGAACTGTGGGAGGTCATCCTCGCTGCGATCAAGCTCGGTGTGGTGATCATCCCGGCCAGCACGCTGCTCAGCCCGGACGACCTGGCCGACCGGATCGACCGGGGCGAGGTCCGGTTCGTGGTGACCGAGACGGCCCAGAAGGACAAGTTCGCCGGGCTGCCCGATTTCGGCGCCGGGGGCTGGACCGCCGTCCTGGTGGAGCCCGGGCAGGCACGCGCCGCGCTGGCCGATGGGTGGCACCGCTACGCCGAGGCGTTCGGCGCGCCCGCCGAGTTCGCCCCCGACGGGCCGACCAAGGCCAGCGACCCGCTGCTGCTGTACTTCACCTCGGGCACCACCGCGCAGCCCAAGCTGGTGGAGCACACCCAGGTGTCCTACCCGGTCGGCCACCTGTCCACCGTGTACTGGATCGGGCTGCAGCCCGGGGACACCCACCTGAACATCTCCTCCCCCGGCTGGGCGAAGCACGCCTGGAGCAACGTGTTCGCGCCGTGGATCGCGGAGGCGACCACGCTGATCCTCGGCTACGAGCGGTTCTCCGCGGACCTGCTGCTGCGGGCACTGGGCGAGCAGCGGGTGAGCACGTTCTGCGCGCCGCCCACGGTGTGGCGGATGCTCATCCAGGCCGACCTGGGCGCCGCCGACGTGAGCACGCTGCGCGAATGCGTCGCCGCGGGCGAGCCGCTCAACCCGGAGGTCATCGAGCGGGTGCGGGAGGCGTGGCGGATCACCGTCCGCGACGGGTACGGCCAGACCGAGACCACCGCGCAGGCAGGGAACACCCCGGGGCAGCCGCTGAAGCTGGGCTCGATGGGCCGCGCGCTGCCCGGTTACACGGTGGCATTGCTCGACCCGGTCAGCGGCGAGCCCGCCGCCGAAGGCGAACTCTGCCTGGACCTGTCCCGCCGCCCGCTCGGCCTGATGACCGGCTACCGGGGCGACCCGGAGCGGGCCGAGGCGGCGATGCGCGGCGGCTTCTACCACACCGGCGACGTGGCCTCCCGCGACGGCGAAGGGTACCTCACCTACATCGGGCGCACCGACGACGTGTTCAAGGCGTCGGACTACCGCATCTCACCGTTCGAGCTGGAAAGCGTGCTGATCGAGCACGAGGCCGTGGCCGAGGCCGCGGTGGTGCCGTCGCCGGATCCGCTGCGGCTGGCGGTGCCCAAGGCGTACGTGACGCTGGCGGCCGGTGCCGAGCCCTCCGGCGAGACGGCCCTGGCGATCTTCACCTACACCCGCGCGCGGCTTGCCCCGTACAAGCGGGTGCGCCGGCTGGAGTTCGCCGACCTGCCGAAGACGATCTCCGGCAAGATCCGCCGGGTGGAGCTGCGGGCGCAGGAGACCGCCCGGCACGGCGACAGCGGCGCGAGCGGTGCCGCGCAGGCCCCGGGCCCGCGCGGCGCCACCGAGTTCTGGGAGGACGACTTCCCCCAGCTCAAGAGTTGAGCGCTGTCAGATCGATAGCGTTCGGTTTGGATGTTGATCTAACGAGGCGGGACGGTCTCGTGGAGAGAACCGCCCCGCCTCTATGAGGTTGCCGTGCCTGGGGCTAGGTGCTGTAGGTGATCGTGACCGCCGTGCGGGTGCCCGCGGGATTGAGGTTCTTGGCCTTGATCGTTCCGGTGGCTCCCACGAAGCTGCCGGTTCCGCCGGTCACCTTGCCGTTGCTGATCGCGCCGGTCTAGAAGTTGACGGTCAGCGTGCCCATGGCACCGCGGGCCGCGCCTCGGACTCAGCTGGTGATGTCGGCCGAGGTGAACCTGGCCCAGGCGACCGAGCCGAAGATCACTATGTAGATGGCGAACGACAACAGGCCGTGCAGCAGTTCACCGCTGTCGATCGGCATGCGGAGAATCGAGTCGAACGACAGCCACCAGTGCGAGGGCAGGTAGGGTCCCACGGCCGCGAACTGCGGGATGTTGTCGGCCACCTCGCTGGATACCGCGAGGATCAAGATGGCGGCGATCGCCGCGATCGGGTGCTCGGTGAGGCTGGAGATGGCCAGCCCGATCGCGCCGAGCATGGCCATGGCCGCCGTAACGTACAAAACCACAAACAGCAGACGCAGCAGTCCCTCAGACAGCGGCACGGTGGTACCGGACAGCAGCGTGACCGGGCCGACCGGGAACAGCGCCACCCCCACGATCAGTGCCGAGGCGGCTACCAGGAGGCAGGCGACCAGGGCGAACAGCACCACGGCCACGTACTTGACGCTCAGCAGCCTGGCCCGGCCGGCTGGCACGACCAGCAGGTAACGCAGGGTGCCGGTGCTCGCCTCCCCGGCCAGCGACTCACCGGAGACCACCGCCACCACCAGCGGCAGCACCAGCGTCAGCATGATGGTGAGCGACAGGAACGACAGGAACACCCCGTTGCCGGCCACCTGGGTGAGGAAGGCAGCACCTGGCCCGTTGCCGCCGTTGTCCTGACCGCCGCCCTGCGGCACGGCCACCCGCAGCGCCGACCCGAGCAGGATCGGGATCGCCACGACCACGGCGAGCAGGGCCCGGTTGCGCCACCGCCGGAACATCAGCCCCAGTTCGGAGCGGAGCAGCCGCAGCCAGGGCCGGACGAAGCCGCGGCGCGCCGCGAGCGCACCCCCGGACCGCACCGGCCCGGCGACGGGCGGTGCCTCAGCCGTCGACATCGAAGCCCTCGCCGGTCAGTTCCACGAACAGATCCTCCAGGCTGGGCCGCGGCGTGTCGAAACCGGCCACCGGTACCCCGGCCATGACCAGTTCCCGGCACACCACCTCCGGCACCTGGTCGCCGATCTGCGCGCTGACCTCACCGCCGCCGGACTGGATGTCGGCAAGCCCCAGCTTGGTGAGCACCTCCGCCGCCTGGCCCGGCTCGGTGGTGCGCACCTGCACCCGGGCGACACCGCGGGCCCGCATCGCCTCCAGGGTGCCCTGGAAGACCATCCGGCCGGTCCGCATTACCCCGACATGGGTGCAGATCTGCTCCACCTCGGCCAGCAGGTGCGAGGACACCAGGACGGTGACCCCGTCGGTGGCGATCTCCCTGATGAGCGCGCGGACCTCCCTGGTGCCCTGCGGGTCCAGGCCGTTGGTCGGCTCGTCCAGGATGATCAGCTCCCGGGGCTGGAGCAGGCTCGCCGCGATGGCCAGGCGCTGCTTCATGCCGAGCGAGTAGGCCCGGTAGTGCTTCTTCGCGGCAGCCAGCAGGCCGACCCGTTCCAGCGCGGCCGTGACCCGGTCGTCGGTGGTGGCCGGGTCGGCGGTCGCGTCCACGGCGTCGATCCTGGCCAGGTTCGCCCGGCCGGAAAGCTGCGTGTAGAAGGCTGGGCCCTCGACCAGCGAGCCGACCCGTGGCAGCACCCGCGCCGCACCGGCGGGCATCGCGGTGTCCAGCAGCTCGTGGCTGCCGCTGGTCGCGAAAACCAGGCCGAGCAGCATCCTGATCGTGGTGGTCTTGCCGGATCCGTTGGGCCCGAGGAACCCGTAGACCGAGCCACACGGCACCACCATGTCCAGGCCGTCCACGGCGAGCTGGCCGCCGCGGAACCGCTTGGTCAGCGCGTGCGTGACCACGGCGGCCTGGGCCGTGGCCCCCTGCCGGGCCGGGTCGCCGTGCGGGCCTGGGGCGTCCTGCCCCGGCCTGCCCGCGGATGTCTCCAGGCTTGCGCTCACTTGACCTGGGCGACGTCCGCGTAGAGGACCGACGGCGTGACCGCGCCGATCAGCACATGCCCGTTGGTGATGAGCATGGAGACCAGGCTAGTGTGCAGCAGCTTGCCGCTGCCCCAGGCACCGTGCACTGGGTGCGCCGCGAGCAGCAGCGCACCGAGCATCGCGGAGCCGTTGATGGCACCGCCGCCGCCGGACACCGAGCGGGCCGCCTGGCCTGCCACCCCGGCGGCATTGCCCGCGCCGGCCACCCGCGACAGGCCGCCGCCGGGAAGGACGTCGGCCGCGGGCAGGACGGCCACCGCGGTCCAGTCCTTGCCGATGACCTGGGCCCCTGAGGTCATGCCCTGGGGCTTCTGGCCGGGCGCGTAACCGGTCCAGCCGGCCGGCAGGCCCAAGCCTTCGGTGTGCACTTTCGCCCCGGGCGGCGGGGTGAAGCTGAAGTTGCTGGCCGCGGGGGTGACGAACGAGATCGACGTGTAGCCGACCTGGAACACCGGGCTGGCCGTCCCCTTGGCGAACACCTGTACCCGCAGCGGCACGGACAGGTGCTGCGCGTCCAGCGCGATGGTGATCTTGGCGATCTGCGAGCCGCTGGCCTTGGGGGCCAGGACGAGCTGGTAGGCGGCCTGCCCGGCCACCGTCACGTTGGCCTCCGTGGTCACCCGGGTGCTGCGGCCGGCCACCTTCAGCACCTGCTGAGCGGCCTGCTGCGGGGTGAGCGGGGCCTTCGGGATCACGGGCTCCCTGGCGTGGTCACCGGGCCTGGCCGGGATCAGGAACCTGGTGGCCGAGTTGGAGTCGCTCTGCCACAGCCACGCGGTGCTCCCGTTGCGGATCAGGTCGGTCTCGCCCATGGGCACCGGGACCGCGAGGCGCAGCTGCCGTGGCCCCGCGTACCAGATCTTCAGCGTGTGCGACCCGGCCAGCAGCGACGTGATCGAGTTCGGGTTCTGGCTGCCCGGGAGCTGCGGGATGCCCAGCGCGGCGGTCTCGACCACCGTGCCGGTCAGCGGCGGGACGGAGCTATGGTCACCGGCGACGGCGGCGAGCAGTTGCGCCGGCGTGCGGGACGGCAGCGCCGGAGCGGCCTGCGCGACCGTGATGGCGGAGGCTATGCCGACCGCGGCGACCGCGGTCACCACGCCCGCCGGGATCACCCAACGGCCCCGCCGGGAGAACTTCGGGATCGCTGCCATGAAACTCACTCCTCGCCGTGCTGCCCGGGCGTCCCGCGGCGGTCTGCCACCGGGAGTCCCGCCATTCATTGTGCACGGCGCCGCTGTGGTATCCCTGTGAGCAAGGGCATAGGCGACGACGGGGGCGACGGGGAGCCGGAAGCATGCGAGTGCTCGTAGTGGAGGACGAACGGCGGCTGGCCGCCGCGGTGCGCCGGGGGCTGCAGGCCGAAGGTTTCGCCGTGGACCTGGCCCATGACGGCGAGGACGGCCTGCACCTGGCACGGGAAGGTGCCTACGACGCGCTGGTCCTGGACCTGATGCTGCCGAAGATCTCCGGGTACCGGGTCTGCCGCCAGCTACGGGCCGAGGAGAACTGGGTTCCGATCCTGATCCTGTCCGCCAAGGACGGGGAGTACGACCAGGCCGACGGGCTGGACCTGGGCGCGGACGACTACCTCACCAAGCCCTTCTCCTATGTGGTGCTCGCCGCCAGGCTGCGGGCCCTGCTCCGGCGCGGCGCGCAGCCGCGGCCCGCCCAGCTGCGGGCCGGGGACCTCACCCTCGACCCCGGGACCAGGCAGGTCCGCCGCGGCGAGGCGGTCATCGACCTGACCCCGCGGGAGTTCGCGCTGCTGGAGTACCTGATGCGCAAGGCCGGGCAGGTCGTGTCCAAGTCCTCGCTGCTCGAGCACGTCTGGGATGCCTACGACTCGGTGGACCCGAACGTGGTCGAGGTCTACGCGGGCTACCTGCGCCGCAAGATCGACAACCCGTTCGGCCGCCGCGCCCTGCAGACGGTCCGCGGTGCCGGGTACCGCCTCGCCGCCGACGGCGGTTAAAGGCCCGCGGCGGGCGACGATGGCGGGCGGCGCGGCAGCGGCCGGGCGGGAGATGATCGGACCGTGACCTTCTCCGTGCCCCGGTGGTGGCGACGGCGGAGCCTGCGGGCCAGGGTGACCATGACCACCACGGTGGGCCTCGCGGTAGCCCTGGTCGCCGGGGCGATGCTGCTGCGCGGCACGCTCCAGGCCTCCCTCACCCGCGGGGTGGACGGCAGCGCACGGCAGGGCGGGCAGGAAGTGGCCGCCCTGATCAACGGGAACCGCCTGCCCGACCCGGTGGTGGTGGCCGGCACGCTCACCGTCCAGGTGCTCGGCCCCGGTGGCCGGATCGTGGATGCTTCGCCGGACGCCGACCGGCTGGTCCCGCTGCTGCCCCCGGCCCAGGCGGCCGCCGCCGTCCGGACCGGCCGCGCGGTGCTGCTCGACGGGCGCCCGTTCGGCATCCCGTACCTGATGCGGGTGGTGGCGGTGCCGGCCGACGGGCACGAGATCGTGCTCTCGGCTGCCGCGTACACCCAGGTCAACGACAGCATGATGGCGCTGCGCCGGGCTCTGATCGTGGGCACGCCGTTGCTGTTGCTGCTGCTGGCCGGGGCCACCTGGCTGGTGGTCGGCTCCACCCTGCGGCCCATCGCCGCCCTGCGGCGCGGCGCCCAGATGGTCACCGCTACCGGAAAGGCCAGGGAACTGCCGGTGCCCGAGGCGCGCGACGAGGTCCGCACGCTGGCGATCACGCTCAACGACATGCTGGCGCGCCTGGACGCCGCGCAACGGCGGCAGCGCAGCCTGGTCTCGGACACCGCGCACGAGCTGCGCAGCCCGATCGCGAGCATCCGCGCCCAGCTCGAGGTGGCGCTGGACCACCCGGAGCAGCAGGACTGGAACCAGACGGGACGGGACATCCTGGCCGACACACTGCGGCTGTCCAGGCTCGCCGAGGACCTGCTGGTGCTGGCCAGGCTGGACGAGCACCAGGCTCGGCCGGGCGCGGGCAAGCCTGTGGACCTCGCCGCCCTGGTCACCGAGGAGGCCGAGCGCAGCTCGGGCGCCCGGGTGCCGGTGACGGCAAAGACCACCGGCCCGTGCGTCGTCACCGGCGAGGTGGAAGGGCTGCGGCGAATGCTGCGGAACCTGATCGACAACGCGCTGCGTTACGCCAAGTCCGGGGTCGAGGTGACCGCGCGGCGCGAAGCCGGGGAGGCCGTGCTGACCGTGTCTGATGACGGCCCGGGCATCCCGCCGGCCGACTGCGAGCGGGCCTTCGACCGGTTCGTCCGGCTCGACGATGCCCGCAGCCGGGACGGGACCGAGACCGGCGGGGCCGGCCTGGGCCTGGCCATCGTGCTGGCCATCGCCCGCACCCATGGCGGGTCGGCGCGCCTGGAAGGCGCCGCGCCCGGCCTGCGCGCGGTGGTCCGCTTCCCCGCGGCCCCGGACCAGCCCACGCCGTCCGCACTGCCCGGAGCCCCGGCGGCGGCAGGCAGCCCCGCGGCACCGGCACCGCCCGCGGCTCAAGAGCAATCGTGATCATGGCCGTCAGTTGATGTCGAACTCGTTGCCCTCGGGGTCCCTGAGCGCGACCGCGTAGTGGTCAAGGCCCTCGTCGAGTTCCTCGCTCAGGTCGCTGACCAGCGTGGCGCCGAGGTCGCACAGCCGCCTGGCCTCGGCGTCCACGCGCTTCTTGCGGGTCTCGATCGGGAGGTCCCGCCCGCCGCTGGCGTGGATGTCGAGGTGGAGGCGGTTGCTGACGGTCTTGCGGTCGGGCACGACCTGGATCCAGATGCGAGGTCCGGCGCCATCCGGATCGATGATGCAGTCCGTGCCCCGGCCGAGCCAGGACTCGGGCAGCCCGACGTCGCGCCGCCAGTCGTCCCAGGTGACAAAGCGGCCGGCGGCGGCTCCGGCACATAGCCCAGGGCCTCGGCCCAGAAGCGGGCCAGCGGCTCGGGGTGGCCGACGCAGTTGATGACGAGCTGGTATCGGACAGCCATGGGTCTCCTCTAGTCAGGCCGCGGCCCGCAGGACGGCCCGGCAAGTATGCCGGGGGCCTACGACAGTCCGGCGCGACCGGAGCGGGACCGGCTCAGAAGAGGGTGGGCGGGCCGACCGGGACTGGCTCCGGGAGCGGCTCGACCTCGGGCAGTGCGACTGGCCATGGTCAACACCGCAACCGGGACCCTGCGCCTGGCGGGCGGGCCAGGCAATACTCGACGGAGGTCAAGCCGAAGGGGCGGGGACGGGTGGTGCTGGTGGCTACCAGCGGCCCCAGGGAAGGAGGGAGACGACCGCGATAACGGCGAACAGCAGGGTCAGGTAGGCGATGGACAGGTGGAACAGGCGCATCGAGGCGGGGTTACCGGTTGGGCGCGCGATCCCCGCGCAGGTTCCTTCGTCCACCTCGCGCCCGACGCCACCGGCAGTTGCTCCCACGGCACCTGCCCCCACGGCGGCGGGGACCGGCCGGGCGGCTCGGTTGACCCGGGCGTGCAGCCGGTGCGCCTCGGCGAGGAACCAGCCGCCCAGGCCCACCGCGCAGATCGTGTACAGCCACCCGGCGTAGGGCGCGAGGGCCAGGGTCGAGACGACCATCACGTAGGAGTAGATCAGGATCTTGCGGGCCACCACGGTCGCGGGCGCGACCACCGGCAGCATGGGCACGTTGGCCGCGGCGTAGTCGTCGCGGAACTTCATGGCCAGCGCCCAGAAGTGCGGCGGCGTCCAGAAGAAGATGACCGCGAACAGGACGATCGCCGGCAGGCTCACCGTGCCGGTCACGGCCGACCAGCCCACCAGCACAGGGAAGCAGCCCGCGGCACCGCCGATCACGATGTTGGAGGCGGTCCGCCGCTTCAGCCCGATCGTGTAGACGAAGACGTAGAACAAGATGGCGGCGTCGGCCAGGATCGCGGACAGCCAGTTGACCAGGGTGCCGAGCAGCACGGTGGCGGCCGCGCCGAGGACGATGCCGAAGATGAGCGCTTCGAACGGCTTGACCACGGCCATCGGCGCGGGCCGCGCCAGCGGGCGGCGGGAGGTACGCCGCATTATGGCGTCGATGTCGCGGTCGATGTAGCAGTTGATCGTGTTCGCGCTGCCGGCGGCCAGGGCCCCGCCGGCCAGCGTGACCAGCAGGATCCGTACCGACGGCAGTCCCCGGTCCGCGAGCAGCATCGTGGGGATGGTCGTGACCAGCAGCAGCTCGATGATCCTGGGCTTGGTCAACGCGAACAGGGAAGACGCCATCGCCTTGACGGAGCGGCGCCCGGTGACAGGGATCGCGGGCAGGGTGCCCGCGGAGACTTGCGGCACGCTCAGGCCTCGTCCTTCGGCGGCTCAAGGCCGGTGATCGTGCCGGTATCCACGGCCGGCGGCATGGCGGGCCGGCCAGGCGCGGCAGTCTCGGGCACCGCGGTGGCGGTCGTCGGGCGCAGCTGCAGCTGATACCGGTGGCCGGGAACCAGGTGCGGCTTGGTATAGACGATGTACAGCGCCGCGCCCACCACAATGAACAAGGTCACGGGGAACGCGAACGTCAGGATGGCCCCGCCGTAACTCCAGTCACCTGTCGGCGACGCGGCGATCAATCCGTGCACTCCAGCCTCCAGCTACGCATTGACTGTCATCTCAGGCCGGGCCTGGACGGCCAGGCCGGCTTGGCTGGCTTGAGCAACCGGTCCAGGCCGCTTGCCAAGGCTTGCGCCTCCTCATCGTTGAGCCACCTGATGAGCAGGGCCACACCGGCGGTGACGTAGACGGGAAGCACGAGCACCCACAGCTCCGCACCGCCCGCCTGCTGGTCATACACCACGCTTAGCACGTCGTGCCCGGCCCCGATGTAGCTGGGGTAGGCGACACCGTAGCCGAACACGAGCACCATGCCGAGCAACGTGCCCACGACGATCGTCCCGGCCAGCAGCATCACCCGGCGCAGTGGCGGCAGCACCGGGCTCAGCGGCCGGGAGCCGATGAGCACGAGCCAGAACGCCACTCCTAGTCCAAGGTAGGACACCACCTCGGCGGCATCCGCGGCCGGGTACCGCAATGCGCCGTCGTACAGCGGCGGCAAGTGCCAGCCGCACCAGGCCACGTTGAACGCGACGACCGTGCCTACCGCCAGGCGGGCCCGGCTGGCGGCCGGCCGCTCGCTGGCCCCGGCATCCCCGGCGGCCGGCCGGGACCGCCGGAACTCCAGGCCGCGGCGCAGCACCAGCCAGGGCGCCCCGAGGACCAGGAACACTGTGGCCACGTTCGCCAGCAGGATGTCCTGCAGCGACCGGACCCAGATGTAGAGGTGCGACCAGTAGGCCAGCGGGGACAGCAGGGCGAGGACCACCGCGAGCAGCCCACCATAGAAGGCCGCCGCCTCCCAGCCCAGGCCGCGCGGGGTGCCCTCGCCCGTCCGCCTCGCATCGGCGGCCACGCCGATCAGGCCGCGCAAGTGCACGGCGACCACGACGGCTACCACGGCCAGGACCGCGGCATTAGCCGACCAGTGCGAGACAACCACGTTCATGACGACCACGGCCGCCGGCCGGCGATGAGGCCCTCCGGGCGAGCCGCTGCCTCCTTAAGGAATGACGTAGAACAGAACCCAGAACAGTACCGCGACGATGGCCAGGAAGTTCCACACGGTGGCGAACCCGGACAGCGACGACTGGAAGCGCTGGACCGCGAACGCTTCCTTGTAGGTGGGCGGCTGCTCCACGAAGGAAATGGTCGGGATGAAACGTGCCCGGGCGAGCAGCGTCTCCAGCCAGATCATGGCCGCCAGCAGCACCACGACGAACACCGGGTAGAACCCGGTGAACACGCTGGAAAAGCCCGAACTACCCGGCCAGAACGGAAGGAAGAGCAGTTCCAGGATCTGCAGCACGATCGCCGCGACGCCCAGCAGCAGGGCGATCACCGCGCCTATCTGCCACAGGCCCTTGTTGCCCGCCTTGATCTGCTGCAGCGCCCAGTAGTGGATCCCCGCGCTGACCAGGACCGCGAGCATGATCACGGTGCCATAGATCATGGACGGCGGGTGGTAGCCCGAGCCCATCCACCTCCCGGAGGAGTTGACCGAGCGCAGGTAGAAGTAGGCGAACATGAACGAGCCGAACAGGAAGCAGAGCCCGCCTATGGCCAGGCGCGACGCCGTCCACGCGGCGTTGAGGGCGGCCTCGTGGTAGAAGCCTTCCTCCTCGGATTCCCGGCTCAGCCCGGAGGCGCCCGTGGTTGTTGACTCGGCCATTGCTAAGCCTCCACTCCCGCTCCGGCGCCCGCGTAGGCGGCGCTGACGATGCCGACCGGCGGATTCAGGTCAGCCACCGGCGGCGCATCCTTCACGCCGTATTCGTAGGGATCGGACAGGATCACCGGAATGTGCTCGAAGTTCTCCGGTGGCGGCGGCGAGGACACCTGCCATTCCAGCCCGCGGGAGTTCCACGGGTTGCCGACTTCCTTCTCGCGCCAGACCAGTGTGGACATGATGAAGTTGAACAGGAAGATCAGCAGCGATCCGCCCAGGCAGAACGCGGAGATCGACACCCAGACGTTGAGCGGCTGCAGGTTCAGCGCGTACTCGAACACCCGCCGCGGCTGGCCTAGCATGCCGAGGGCGAACAGCGGCAGGAAGGTCGAGTTGAAGAAGATGAACATGGTCCAGAAGTGGATCTTGCCGAGCCGTTCGTTCAGCTTGATCCCCATCATCTTGGGCAGCCAGTAGTAGATGCCGGCCATGAAGGCGAAGATCAGCCCGCCCATGATCGTGTAGTGGAAGTGGGCCATGACGAAGAACGACCCGTGCTCGGTGGTGTCCGCGGGCACGTCGGAAAGAAACACCCCGGAGATGCCGCCGATCAGGAAGTTGAAGTACATCGCCAGGCAGAACAGCATCGGCACGGTGAACCTGATCTTCGCTTTCCAGAACGTCCCGAGGGCCACCAGGTAGATGAACCCGGTGGGGATCGAAATCAGCTCCGTCGTCAGCATGAACAGCGGCCGCATGTCCGGGTTGATCCCGCTGTCGAACAGGTGGTGCTGCCAAACGAAGAAGCTCAGCAGCGCCACGCCGATCATGCCCGCCGCGGCCGTCCGGTAGCCGAACAGCGGCTTACGGCACATGACCGGAATGATCTCCGACACCACGCCAAACCCCGGCAGCGCCAGGATGTACACCTCGGGGTGCCCGAAGAACCAGAACACGTTCTGCCACAGGTAACTGCTGCCGCCGAGCTGGTTGGCGAAGAACGCGGTCTGGAAGGTCCGGTCGCTGAGAGACATGTAGCACCCGGCCACTAGCACGGGCACGGCCAGCACCTGGAGGAAGGAGACGGTGAACATCGACCAGACGAACATCGGCAGCCGGCTCCACCGCATGCCCGGCGCCCGGTAGTTGATGTAGGTCACGATGATGTTGAACCCGGCCAGGATCATCGAGATCCCCATGAGGCCGAACGCCGTGAAGTAGGTGTCCATGCCAGGCCCGGCCTGGAGGCTCAGTGGGGCGTAGCCGGTCCACCCGGTGGGGAAGCCGCCGAACAGGACGCCGGACAGCAGGATGACGTACGCGGCCGGGGTCAGCCAGAACCCGATCGCCTCGATCCGCGGGAACGCCATCCGCTTCGACCCGATCATGAGCGGCGCGAAGTACTGGCCGAACGGCCCGAGCACGACCGACGACATCATCATCATCATCATGGTGCCGTGCTCGCCGACCACCATGAGGTAAGCGCTCGAACTCATCAGGTGATAGGTCGGCGAAAGCAGCTCGCTCCTGATCGCCATGGCGAACAGGCCGCCGGTCAGGAAGTACGTGATCATGCCGAACAGGTACTGGATGCCCACGACCTTGTGGTCGAGGGTGTACCTGAAGTACTTCGCCAGGCCTCCGGCCGGGGCGTGCTCGATGTCGCGCAGCGGTTTGCCGAGCATGAGCCGGCCGAGGTCGTTGAACACGCCGAGCCCGGCCAGCCAGCCGACCGTGCCGAGCAGGTAGCCCAGCACGATCGGGACGTCGTTGGTGTCGGACAGGGCATTCTGCTGGTAGTCGTAGGACAGCGCGTTGCCGAGCCAGTGGCCCAGAAGGTAGCCGATCACGGCACCGATCAGGCCGGTGTGGACCGCCGGCTTCATCCACCAGGGGCGCGCGTTGTCCGGGCCACCCGCCACGGGCTGCATCCGGCCCGCACCTGGCTGAACATCGATGGCCATCCGGTCACCTCTTCTTCGGACTGAACGCGGTACGGGCTATCTCGGGGCAGGCCGCCGTCCGCGGCCGGGTGCCGATCATGGCGTCACCGGATCCTGCGGCGGGTAGTAGTAACCGGCGCCTCCCGTGATGCCGTCGATCTTGACGATCGCGGCACCGAGCTGCGGGATCACGGTCGGGTCGTAGGTGGTGGAGTAGGGTGGCAGGGCGCGCAGGATCCCGTTGCGGGCCTGCTTGAGCTGCACGCTGCGCGCCCAGAGCTGGAACGCCGCTGGCGTCACGACGTGGCCGGTGTTGAACATGGCGCCGTGCCACAGGCCGCACAGCTCGTTGCAGCGCACGGTGAAGCTGCCCAGCTGATTCCTGGTGGTGGTGAAGGCGACGTTGTCCACGCCGGGGTTCGCGTCGGCCTTCACGCCGAGCTGGTAGGCCCAGAAGCTGTGGATCACGTCCAGCGAGGTGACGTGGAACTCCACCGTCGTGTTGGCCGGCAGGAGCAGATCGCTGCTCTCCATGCCGCCGAACTGCGGGTAGCGGTAGGTGAAGGCCCACTGCTGGCCGATCACCTGCACCTCGAGCCTGTTCGAGGTGCTGGGCGTCCAGATCGGCGCGGGGCCCTCACCGGCGCCCGCGCCGGCCGGCACGATCAGCTCGACCGTGCCGAAGACGAACAGGCCGAGCACGATGACCGCGGTAGCGCCGATCCAGGTGGCCTGGATCCTGGCGTTGCCGTGGATCGGCGGGCCGTCCTCCTCGTCACCCTCGCGGTGGTGCCAGCTGACCAGCGCATATGCGGCGTAGGTCCAGACGAACAACAGGACCGGCGCGCCCACGACGGCCAGGACCGCGATGTCGAACTGCTGGTGCTGGGCGGACGTGGACATGGTGCCCGGCGGCATGTGCGGTCGCCAGACGATCCAGATCAGCAGGTCGGCGATCACCGCCAGGGGCAGCCAGATCGCGAAGATCCACAGCCCGTGCCTTCTTTCGGCCGGTGCGCTGGCCGCGGGGGCCTCGGGAGTGGCCATCAGGCGCTTACCTCCATGTTGCCGGTCATGTAACCGATGGTCTGCATCGGGCCGCCGTTGCCGTCGATGAAGCCGCCGCCGCACGGGACGAAGCACTGCCAGCGGAAGATGCCGCCGTGGTTGGGCACCTTGAAGTTGAATATCTCCACGGCATGGGGCCCGGATGTGCAGGGCGAGACGCCACACAGGTTGTTGGCCGAGTCCAGCGCGTTCGGCGAGGCGACAGGGATGAACAGGTGCAGGGCCGGGATCGCGAAGGTGTGGCCAACCGTGCAGCCCGCCCAGCCGTTGATCACCGAGACGTCCCGCGGCGGCGTGGCCACGCCCTTGTTGTTCACGATGCTCAGGTTGACGGTGCCGTTAGTCGTGCCCTGGACCTGGCTCCAGAAGTTGTTCCGCGGCGGCGTGCAGCCGTCGTAGCCCAGGATCGTCATGTGCACCGTCGTCCCGGCGGGCACCGAGAACAGCGTGGTGTGCACCCACTGCTTGCTGCTGGGGTCCTGCACGAAGTAACTCACCCAGTCCGGCTTGCTGGACGAGTTGTTCTGCGGGTCCTCCTGCAGCACCACGTTGGTGACCGCGCCGGAGGCCCTGAAAGTGACCGTGGGCGGGCTGCCAAGTATGTAGTGCACGACGATGAATGCCGCACCGACGACCACTGCCGCGAACGCGACGAGCAGGGCCGTGATGCGGACCGGCAGAGACACCAGTCACCACCTCGCTTCTTCGCGTGCGGCGGGCGCACGCGACTGGGCCGGCCGCACCCGTCCCGAGGACCCCGGCCGGAGGTCTGTTACGAGGCTGATCTTCCGAGCATCCGTGCCCGCCGGCAACACCGGGGCGATTCAATGACGAAATTGTCATGATCATGGCATCCTGGCACCTAATGTGCCCGATTCAGCGCATGCCTATATGACAGCGTGTCAACAGCCAGTTACCCAGGTAGTACATGGTCCGCCCTTGAACCCGGGCCGGCCCGGCGTTCCGGGGGCCCGGACTGACCGGTTTTGGGTACATCGGGGCAGCGGAACTGCAATGGTTTGCGAAAAGCTGGCGGACCACGGCGCCAGCAGGTTGACCGGACGCCAGCGGGCGATGGATCCTCAGGGAAGGAGCCACGCTCGCGCCCCTGTCACCGGCCCTGACCGGGCCGTCGGCACCCCCGGCGCGGGCACGGCGAAATGACGAAACTGCCATGACGACGACGATGGAGCAGACCCCAAGCCCGGGCGGACCGCGCATACTGCTCGTGGAAGACGAGCCCAGGATCCGCGACTTCATCACGCGCGCGCTGGTCACGGCGGGCTACGAGGTGACCCCGGCGGGCTGCGGCACCGAGGGGCTCAGGCTGGCCCATGCCAGCGACTACGACCTGGTCATCCTGGACCTGATCATGCCGGATATGGACGGCCGCCTCGTCCTGGCCCAGGTGCTGCGGGAACGCCGAGAGCAGGCCGTCCTTGTGCTGTCCTGCCTCGCCGACGTGACCACCAAGGTGGACTGCCTGGAACTGGGCGCGCAGGACTACCTCACCAAGCCCTTCTCCCTGGCCGAACTGCTGGCCAGGGTGCGGGTCCGGCTGCGCGGGGAGCCGCATGCCGCCAACGAGGTGCTCAAGGCCGGGGAGCTGATCCTGGACGTGGGCCGGCTGGAGGCCAACATCGGCCACGGCCCGGTCCCGCTCACCCGGCTGGAGTTCCTGCTGCTGCGGGAGCTGATGGAACACCCGGGCCACTCGGTGGGCAAGGGCCAGTTGCTCGCATCGGTCTGGGGCTACGACTTCGACCCCGGCTCCAACGTGGTGGACGTATGTGTCCGGCGGCTCCGGTCCAAGCTGGGCTTCGAGCTGATCAAGACGGTGCGCGGTGAGGGTTATCAGCTCGCGTCGTGACAGCCCGCTCCCCCGGCAGGCCGCCCACACCTGGCCGCCGCCGTGGCCGTGGCACGTGCGCTGGCCGCACCGCCCGCCCGGGCTGCGCTGGCCGCTGCACCGGCCGCTGCTAGCCCGGGGGAGCACTCTACTGCCCCGGGGGCGAGCCCCCGGACCCCGTGGCCCGGAACCCCCCGATGGCTCAAGGCCCCGTTCCTCCGTCACGGGGCCTTGGCCGCGCTTCCGCAGAGGTCCCGCCTGGGTGGACGTGGGCTGGGTGGTTTTCTCGCTGGCCAACCTCGCGGCGATCGTGATCTTCTCGCACTGGGAGACGGTCCCGTTCCACTTCATCTGGATCAGCCTGACGCTGCTGTACGGGTTCCGGGTCTGGTCCACCCGGCCGACCGCCTGGGTCCTCGCGGTGGTCATGATCACCACCGGCGCGGCGATCGGCTGGGACGTCTACACCGGCGCCCAGACGGTCGACGAGCTGAACGAGGTCCCGCTGATGGCGGCCATGTTCTGGATGATGGTCTGGCACGCGCAGCGCAGGCTGGCCGCCGACACCGAACGGGATCTGGTCAGCGAGGAGAACGCCCGGCTGCTGGCCACCCAGCGGCGCTTCCTCCAGGATGCCTCGCACCAGCTGCGCACGCCCATCACGATCGCGCTGGGCCACGCCGAACTGCTCGCCAGGGACCTGGCCGGGCGCGCGGAGGCACGGGACATCCGGGTGGTCGTCGGCGAGCTTGCCAGGCTCCGCCGCCTCGGGGAACGGCTGCTGATGATCGCCGCGTCCGAGGATCCGGACTTCCTGCGCCCCGAGCCGGTGGCGCTGGACCGGTTCACCGTGGAGTCGTTCCGCAAGTGGCAGCCCACTACGGCGCGGCGCTGGACGCTGGGGCGCCTGGATCCCGTGCTGGTCACCGCGGACCGGGAACGGCTTGGCCTGGCCCTCGACGCCCTGCTGGAGAACGCGGTGCGGCACACCGCCGCGGGCGAGGAGATCAGCCTGGCGGTGCTGCGTGACCACGACGGCCGGACCGCTCGTATGATCGTCGCGGACGGCGGTGAAGGGATTGCGCCCGCCGAGCTGGACCGGATCTTCGACCGGTTCCGCTCCGGCTCCGCGCTCTCCGGCACCCGGGGCACGGGCCTGGGCCTCGCGCTGGTACGGGCGGTGGCCCGCGCGCACGGCGGCGAGGTGCGGGTGCGCAGCGCCCAGGGCGCGGGCAGCGAGTTCGAGCTGGTGCTGCCGGCTCGCCTGCCGGCCGGGGAACCCCCCGGCGCGGCGGACGGCACGCCAGAAGCCAGGCCGGCGCTGCAGGCCGGCGGTGTTTTGGCCCCGGGACGAACGACCGTGGAGGAGCTGTGACGCCGGAACCAGGCTCGGCACCGGAACCAGGTGCCACGACACCGGGCCCAGGCGTGCCGCCGGGCCCAGGTGCGCCGGTGGAGCCAGATGCGCCGCCCGGGCGGTTCCGGGCGCTGCGCCGCCCCCGGGTGCTCGTGCCAGCCGCGATCGCCGTCGTCGTCATCGTGGCGCTCGCCGTGGCCGGTGCCACGGTGGGCACCGGCGCCGCCGCGCCGCACAGCCTGGGCAAGGCGAAGAACTTCACGCTCGGCGTGCTCGGCCACCCGGGCCGGCAGATCTCGCTGCGGTCCATGGCGAACCGGCCGGTGATCGTGAACTTCTTCGCGTCCTGGTGCGAGCCGTGCCAGCGGGAGACGCCGCTGATCGCCCGGTTCTACCGGGACAGCGGAGGCCGCCCCGCGATCCTCGGCGTGGACGTCAACGACTCGGCGTCCAAGGCGATGAGCTTCGTCCGCAAGAGCGGCGTGACCTACCCGGTGGTAGCCGACCCGATGCCGATGAAGGCCGCGATCGCCTACAACCTGCCCGGGCTGCCGGCCACCTTCTTCCTCAACGCGCGCCACCTCATCGTGAAGCGCGTCTACGGGCCGGTCACGCAGGCGGAGCTGGCCACCGGTACCCGCCTGATGACCGGCCAGGCCGGCTAAACGGAGGCGCGCCATGCAGAGCCCGCCACGCGCGGACCCGCCGTACGTCCCGATCCGGCACACCGCCTGGCCGGTCCGCAGGACCCCGCGCTGGTGGTTCGCGGCCGGGCTGGCCATCGTGGTCGCGGGCGTGCTGGTCGGGCTCGCCGTGCACCCGTCCAAGTCGCAGCGCGCCGCCGACCTGAACGGCTTCCTGACCGACATGACGACCGACATCCAGTCCTGCGCGGGCGGCGTGCGGGACTCGCTCACGGCGATGCGCGCGATCGACGCGGGGACCAGCCACGATGTCGGCACCGCGATCGGCATCGCCACCTACGGGTCAGGCAACTGCTCCCCGGCGAACAACATGCAGCTCGATGACCTGGTCGGGTACCAGGTGCAGGAGTCGCTGTCGTCGTTCCGCCTGGACCGGGTGGTCTACGGGCTGGTGGACTGGGCCACCCCGGACGCGCTGCGGGTGCAGGCCGACGTGGCCGCCGTCCTGCGCGCGCGGGGCACGGCCCGCGCCGCCGCCACCACCAAGCTGGACAGCGACCTCAAGATCCTGGACGCCCAGCGCGCCTACCTGGACAAGATCATGATGGCCGCGATATCGGCGACCGGCGCGAGCGGAAGGCCGCCCCCGCTGCCCGGTTAGCCGAGGCGGATGTCCTCCAGGGCCATGGTGAACGTGGTTTCCCAGCAGGCGGCGGACCGGGCGGCACCCGGTGACGGCGGCTTCACCCGGTCCAGCGCGGCCAGGGCACACCGGACCATCTCCGCGGGCCGGGAGGAGGCCACGTCGGCGTCGCCCAGCTCCAGTTCGTGCTGGAGGTTGTCGCGGCCGTGCCCCTGCACCACGTCGAGCAGCAGCAGTGAACGGCCGACCGTGCGCGCCTCCGCGCAGGTGTCCCCCGAACTGGTGATGACCAGGTCCGAGGCGGCCATCAGCGCCGGGATCTCCTCGGTGTAGCCGAACACGTGCAGCCTGGCCCGCTGCCGCGCGGCCGCGCGGAGCCGGTTCTCCAGCCTTACGTTGCGCCCGGCGACCGCCAGGACCTGCACCCCGGCGTCGGCGAGCGCCGCCGCGGCGGCCGCGATCGGCCCAAGGCCCCAGGCACCGGACATCAGCAGCGCGACGCGCTCGTCCACGGGCAGCCCGAGGGCGGCCCTGGCCTGCTCCTGGGCCGGCGGGTCGTAGAACCCGGGGCGCACCGGCGATTCGACGACCCGGATCCGCGCCCGGGGCTGGTACCTGCGCACCGCGGCCTCGGCCACCGCCGAGGTGACCAGGTACAGGTCCACGTTCGGCTGGACCCAGAGCCGGTGCGGCGTGACGTCGCTGCACAGCACCACATGGCTCATGCCGGGGTACCGGTCGGCGAGCACGTTCACCGCGGACGCGGCGGTGGCGAACACCGACACGGCCAGGTCGGCGGGATGCGCATCGAGATAGTCCCGCAGCCGCGGCACCAGTTGCCGCCGCGCCGCCGCGTCGGCCAGCAGTGCCAGCCGGCTCCCCGGGCGCAGCGCGGCGAAGTGGAACGCGTCGAACAGGCCCGGCGTGGCCAGCATGGTGCGGAACACCGCCTCCCCCGCGGACCCGCCACGGGGGCCGAGCAACTGCATGGCGTCCAGGATCCCGGTGTCCCAGCCCCGCGCGGCCAGCGAGGTGGCACACGCCCTGGCGTGCATCTCGTGCCCGGCGCCGAGCGAGCCCGACAGCAGCAGCGCCCGCCTCATGGCGCGCCCGGGGCCGGCTCCGGCCGGGTGCCCGGGGTCCCGGTCTGGCCGAGCCAGTCCAGGTAGCGCCGTACCCCGGTCACGAACGGGGTCAGCGGCGACCAGTCGAGCAGCTCTTTTGCGGCCCGGTTGGAGACGCTGACTCCCTGGTAATCGGCGTCGCGGGCCGGAGCGTAATGCACCGGAACGCGCCCGATGAGCTGCTGGACCGTTTCGGCTATTTCGCGGACGGAAACCGGCGTCCCCCCTTCCAGCGCCAGCACCTGCCCCGCCGCCGCCGGGGCGAGCGCGCGCACGTGCGCGTCGGCCAGGTCCTCCACGTACACGTAGTTGCGCTGCTGCTCGCCGGTGCCCGCGATGGTGAGGGGCCGGGATTCCCGCACCGCCTGGACGAACCGGGCGACCACCAGCTCTTCGCGCATCCGCGGCCCGTACGGGATGCCGTAGCGCAGGATGGTGAACTCCTGGCCGAACATCTCCTTGTAGCTGTGCACCAGCAGTTCCGCCGCGAGCTTGGTCGACACGTACACGTGCCCGGCCCTGCGCAGGTCAACGGGGAAGTCCTCGGCCAGTTCACCGGTGCCCTGCGCCGCTCCGTACACCCACACCGTGCTGGCCAGGATCACCCGGCCGCAGCCGTGGTGCCTGGCCGCCTCAAGGACCCGGGCCGTGCCCTCCACGTTGAGCCGGACCGCCCACACCGGGTCGGCCGCGACATCGTTGACGTTGGACGCACCCGCCAGGTGGAACACCGCTTCGCAGCCGGCCACGGCCGCGCCGAGGCCCGCCACGTCGAACAGGTCTGCCTCTAGGTAGGACGCGTCCGGGTTGCGCCACCGCGGCTGCACGTCGATGACCCGCACTTCGTGGCCGGCTCGCACAAGCCGGTCCACCACGTGGGAGCCGATGAACCCCCCACCTCCAGTTACGGCTATCTGCACGGCCGCCCTTTCTCGTGTGCCCTACCGGCCCGTCCCATGTGGCCGGCACCCCTGGGCTGCCCGGCCCCCGGGCAGCGTTGCCTCCGGGGCTATCCGCCCAGGAGCGTCTCGTGCACCGCGGTGATGGCGGTCAGCACCTCGTCGACCTCCGCGTCGCTCATGTCCGAATGGACCGGCAGGCAGATGTGCCTGGCGGCGATGTCTTCGGCCACGGGCAGCGACGGCCCGGCGTATTCCGCGAGCACCGGCTGATGGTTGAGCGGCAGATCGTACACCTCGCCGGAGAGCCTGACCTCGAACCGGTCACGCAGCTCCTGCTTGACGGCGGCCCGGTCGCTGCCGGGCGGCAGCAGCACTATGTATTTGTAGACGTTGCCGCGGCTGCCCGGCGCCTCGGCCAGCGGGGTGAGCCCGTCCAGGACCCCCAGCGCCTTGTCGTAGGCGGCCGCGACCTCGCGCCTGCGGGTGATGAACTCCGCCATCCGGCGCAGATGCACCAGCCCGGTCACCGCGTGCAGCTCACTCATCCGCCAGGCCGAGCCAAGGCGCACGTGATGGTTGGCGGTGAAGGCACCCTTGCCCTGGTCACGGTAGATCTTCGCCTCCTCCGCCCCGTGCTCGGAGGCGGTCACGAGCATGCCGCCCTCGCCGCTGGTCACCACCTTGGTCGGATAGAAGGAGAACGCCCCGCTGACCCCGAACGAGCCGGCGAACCGGCCGTCCAGCGTGGACCCGTGCGCGTGCGCGGCGTCCTCGACCAGCGCGATCCCGCGCTCGTCGCACAGCTCGCGCAGCCCGATGACGTCCGGGCTGATCATTCCGCCGATGTGGACGTGCACGACCGCGGCGGTGCCCCGGGTCAGTGCGGCCGCCACTGTGGCCCGGCTGAGCGCGAGCGTGCCCGGTTCCACGTCGGCGAACACCGGGCGCCCGCCCGCCTGGAGTACCGCGGCGGCGGTGGCGTAGAAGGTGTTCGCGGGCACCACCACGTCCCGGCCCGCCACGCCCGCCGTCTGGAGGGCGATGTTCAGGGCCGAGGTCCCGCTCGAGGTCGCGACGGCGTGCACGGCATCGTGCGCGGCGGCGAACGCCGCCTCGAAGCGCCCGGTGTACGGGCCCAGGGTGAGCGCCCCGCTGGCCAGGATCTCGGCGACCGCGGCGGCTATCTCCGCCCGGTCCGCGGGGGGGAACACAACACGTGCTGCTGGCACTCCCAACAGATGGCCCCTTGCTCAGTCATGCCGGGGCAGGCCGCCCCGCGTCTGGTAACCGGTTGTGCTTCGGGTATCGTCCCGACCTTGCCATCATTCCAGGAGAGATACGGCGCGGCAGGCGTCCGCCCCAGCGTGTCGCTCGCACGGGACAATACCGCAGGCCAAGGGCCATGAGGCAGGTGTGACAGGTGTTCTCCGACAGCGGAAACCCGCGGGCGATGCCCCGGCAGGCCGCGCTCACCGCGGCGATGCTGGCGCTCGGCGGCCTGGCCGTGACCCACGCCGGCCCCGGCGTGACCGCGCTCGGCCCGGTACGGCAGCGGTTCTTCCCCCGGCTTTCCGGGCTGGGCCGGGCCGATCATGTGGCGCTCACCTTCGATGACGGCCCCGACCCGGCATGGACCCCGGCCTTCCTGGAGGTCCTGGCCAAGTGGCAGGTGCGCGCCACGTTCTTCATGCTCGGCTCGATGGCGGCGCGCGGGCCGGGGCTTGCCGCGGAGGTCGCCGGGGCGGGCCACGAGGTGGCCGTGCACGGCTGGGCACACCGGTACACGGTGCTGCACGGCCCCCGGGCGGTGGCCGACGACCTGGCCCGGGCCAGGGACGCGGTCGCCGGCGCGACCGGGGTGCAGCCACGCCTGTACCGCCCGCCCTACGGCGTGCTGAGCGCCGGGGCGCTCGCCGCCGCGCGCCGGCTCGGGCTCACCCCGGTGCTGTGGACCTGCTGGGGCCGGGAATGGACGGCCGGGTCCACGCCCCGGTCGGTCTTCACCACGCTCACCCGGCACCTGGCCGGCGGCGCCACGGTGCTGCTGCACGACTCCGACTGCACCTCGCCGCCAGGATCCGCCGCCGCCGCGCTGGGCGCCCTGCCGCTGCTGCTCGAAGAATGTGCCATCCGCGGCCTCGGGGCCGGCCCGGTTGCCGAGCACGGCCTGCACCCGTGAGGGCGCCACCAGGTGGTTCGCCATGCCGCGGCTGGCCCGCATGCACGGGCCAGCCGGGACGGAAACCTGACCCCGGTCCGCCCGGCCGGGAACAGGGCGCAGAAGGCATAACGTTGACCCTGTGGCCGGGCCAACCGGGCCGCAGGGCATGACCGCGGGCTTCGCAGCCGCCGGAGAACCTTTAGCAGGCATTCAGGTTCTGTCCAGCGACGTGGTGCTAACTGGAACTGCGCAGCCAGGGGTCACGGTAGATAATGCCGTGCCGGGGGACCATAAGAAGCGGCTCAGGCTACTTCCGGGCAGAGGTGATGAGGATGGCCGAAGGTCAGGGCAACGAGAGCGACTCGCCAGAGCACGACAGCGGCTGGCAGCCCGTTCCCGGGTCGGGCGGCAGCCCAGCCGACAGCACATCAGAGGCGGACACCGACCCCGGGGCGCCCGAGGCCGCGGATCCCGGCGCGTCGTGGCTGCCCTTCCGGATGACCTCGCCGGCCGACGAGGCCGGCCAGCAAGCCCCCGGCACTCCACCGGCACCCGGGGAGCCACCGGCCTCTGGCCCTGAGCCAGCCTCCGGCCCTCAGCCAGCCCCCGGTATCCAGCCGGCGCAACCGGCCCCCGGTGGGGAACCGGCACCCGGCCCGGCCCAGCAGCCCCAGCCCCCGGGCGGGCCGTCCTCGCCCTGGCAGGCCCAGCCCGGCGGCCAGGCGCCCTACAGCGCCCAACCGCCGCAGGGCGCACCGCAGGGCGGGCAGCCCGGTTATGGCACGCCGCCGCCTGGCTACGGCGGCCAGGCCTCGTACGGCACCCCTCCCTACGGCGGCCAGCCCGCCTACCCCACGCAGCCCATCGGGCAGACGTTCCACGCGGGCCAGCCGCCCTATCCCGGCCAGCCGCCCTACCCCGGCCAGCCCGGGTACCCAGGCCAGCCGCCCTACGGCGGCCAGCAGGCGGGCTGGCAGCCTCCGCCGCCGGCCGGCCAGGTGCCGCCGCTGCCCGGGGAACTGCCTGGGGCGGTGCCGCCCGGTGGCGCGGGCCACTGGGGTGCGCCAGGTGGCTACGGCCAGCTCCCGGCTGGGCCACCGCCCTCGCGCAGACCGCTGCGAACGGCGCTGGTCTACGCGCTGGTCGCGGTGCTCGCGGCGGCGGTCGGCGCGGGCGCGGTACTGGCGCTGCGCGGCTCGTCCGGGCCGGCCCCCTCCGCGGCCGCCTCACGGGACGTCCCTCAGCCGCCCAGGGCGGCGAACAACGGCGGCGGCGCGGGCTCCGGCAACCTGAACGGCTCCGTGGCGAGCAAGGTCGAGCCCGGGCTGGTGGACATCACCTCGTACGTCCATCTGCAGCAGGAGGTCTTCGAAGGCACCGGCATGGTGCTGTCTGCCGACGGGCTGGTGCTGACCAACAACCACGTGATCAAGGGGTCCACCCGGGTGGTCGTACAACTGGTGGCGAACGGCCGCAAGTACACCGCGCAGGTCGTCGGTACCGACAGCGCCCAGGACATCGCGCTGCTCCGGCTGCCCGGAGCGTCCGGGCTGAGGCCGGTCCAGGTGGGCAACTCGACCGCGGTCAAGCTCGGGGACGCCGTCGTGGCGCTGGGGAACGCCGGTGGCACGGGCGGCACGCCGACCGTGACCAGCGGGGTGATCACCGCGCTGCACCGGAGCATCACGGCGAGTGACGCCGGATCGCGCACCTCGGAGAGCCTGACGAACATGTTCCAGACCAACGCCCCGATCGCCGAGGGCGACTCGGGCGGCGCGCTGGCGAACGCGGCGGGCCAGGTGATCGCCATGAACACCGCGGCCAACAGCCAGAACATCGGCGGGAACGGCACCAGCCAGGGCTTCTCGATTCCCATCGACCGGGCCCTGACCATCGCCCGGCAGATCGCCGCGGGCCACGGCAGCAGCACGATCCAGATCGGCCAGCCCCCGTTCCTCGGCATCGCGATCGCCAGCATGGCGAACCAGCAGATCAGCACCGCCACCAGCCCCCGCGAGCAGTTGCGGCAGTTCGAGGCGATCGCGCAGGCCAACTTCGGCTCGGCGAACTCCAGCGGGCGGTGCCTGGCCAACGCCGACGCGAACCCGGTGCCGCACAGCATCGCACCCGCCAAGTCGGGCGCCCTGATCGGCGCGGTGTTCTGCGGTGAGCCGGCCACGGCCGCCGGCGCTCAGGCCGGTGAGGTGATCACCGCGGTGAACGGCCGGACCGTGACCTCCGCGGCCTCCCTGCACAATGTGATCCTCCGGTACCGGCCGGGCGACACCGTCAAGCTCACCGTGGTGAAGCCGGGCGGCCAGCAGCAGGACATCTCGTTCAAGCTGGGCGCGGGCCCGGCCGCATAGCCCGGCACCGAGTTCCGCAGGGGCGTCCCGGCCACCGGGGCGCCCCTCGGCGTGCCGGGGCCGGGCGCCAGGCTCAGCTGGTGAGCCAGGCCTCCATCGTCGCCTCGCACTCGGCGATCTGCGCCACGGGCACGTGCTCGTCCCGGGAGTGGGCGAGCATGGGATCCCCGGGGCCGTAGTTCAGTGCGGGCATGCCGAGCAGGGCGAACCTGGCCACGTCGGTCCAGCCGAACTTGGCCCGCGGCACCCCGGCCACGGCCGCGAGCAGTGGCGCGGCGGCCGGGTGGTCCAGGCCCGGGCGGGCGCCAGGCGCCGAGTCGGTGATCTCGACCTCGTAGCCGGCGAACACCTCGCGGACGTGCGCGGCGGCCTCCTCCTCGCTGCGGTCGGGGGCGAACCGGTAGTTCACCGTGATCGTGCACTCGTCCGGGATGACGTTGCCCGCGACCCCGCCGCCGATCCCGACCGCGTTCAGCCCCTCGTGGTAGGTGAGCCCGTCCACCTCCGGCTCACGGGGCTGGTAGGACCGCAGCAGCTCGAGGATGCCGCCGGCCGTGTGGATGGCGTTGCTGCCCATCCACGACCGTGCACTGTGCGCCCGCTTGCCCCGCGTGGTGACCTCGGCCCGCAGGGTGCCCTGGCAGCCGCCCTCGATGAGCGCGCCGGTCGGCTCCATCAGCACCGCGAAGTCGCCCTGCAGCAGGTCGGGGCGGTTGCGGGAGACCCGCAGCAGCCCGTTGCGCTCGGCCTCGACCTCTTCGCAGTCATAGAACACGTAGGTGACGTCGGGGCGCGGCCCGGTCAGCCGGGCCGCCAGCCGCAGCGCGACCGCCACCCCGGACTTCATGTCGCAGCTCCCGCAGCCGTACAGCAGGCCGTTCTCGCGGCGCGAGGGGAGGTTGCCGGCGATCGGCACCGTGTCGATGTGGCCGGCCACGACCACCCGCTGCGGGCGGCCGAGGCTGGTCCGCGCCACCACCGTGTTCCCGTCGGTGTGTACCGACAGGTGCGGCAACCCGCGCAGCGCGCGCTCGATCGCGGCGGCCAGGCCCGCTTCATCGCCGCTCACCGACGGCACGTCCACAAGCCAGGCGGTGAGCTCGGCGCTGTCACTAGAGAGATCCAGGTCCACGGCGGCAGCATAGAGTGCTCAGCAGTTCCGGTGGCGCAGGGGCTGCCAGCAAGGGGGCAGATGCTCATGTTCAGAGTGGATTCCGAAGTCGGCCGGCTACGGCAGGTGATCCTGCACCGGCCCGGCCTGGAGCTCAAGCGGCTCACCCCGGACAACGCGGCCGACCTGCTGTTCGACGACGTGCTGTGGGTGAGCCGGGCACAGCAGGAGCATGACGCGTTCGCGGAAGTGCTGCGGTCCCGCGGCGCGGTCGTGCACTACTACAGCGACCTGCTCGCCCAGACGCTGGACATCACCGCGGCCCGTGACTACGTCCTGGACGGGGTCTTCGACTCCCGCTGGCACGGACCGCTGGCCTGCGGCCAGTTGCGCGCCGCGGTGGACGGGCTGGACTCGGTGACGCTGGCGGGCTACCTGGTGGGCGGGATCACCAAGCGGGAGATCTCCGAACTGGCCCCGGAGCCGAAGAGCATCGCGTTCCACTCGCTGGACCCGGACGGGTTCGTCCTCGTCCCGCTGCCGAACCTGCTCTACCAGCGGGACACCTCCTGCTGGATCTACAGCGGGGTGTCCATCAACGCGATGCGCCGCCAGGCCCGGGTGCGCGAGTCCCTGTTCGCCGAGGCCATCTACCGCTGGCACCCGATGTTCGCCGCCGCCGGTTTCGACGTCTGGTACCACGGTGCCGACGCGGCCCCGGCCACCATCGAGGGCGGCGACGTGCTGGTGATCGGCAACGGCGCGGTGCTCGCCGGGATGAGCGAGCGGACCACGCCGCAGGCGCTGGAGATGCTGGCGCACCGGCTGTTCGCGGCCGACGCCGCCACCTCCCTGGTCGCCATCGACATGCCGAAGCAGCGCGCGTTCATGCACCTGGACACCATGCTGACCATGGCGGACCACGGCGTGTTCACCAAGTACGCCGGGATGGGCATGCTGCGGTCCTACACGATCGAGCCGGGCGCGAGCGTGCGCGAACTGAAGGTCACCGACCATCCCCCGGAGGACATGCACACGGCGCTGGCCGCCGCACTGGGCCTGCCGAGCATCAAGGTGCTCACCGCCGTCCAGGACGTCCGCTCGGCGCAGCGGGAGCAGTGGGACGACGGGTGCAACGTGCTGGCGGTGGAGCCGGGCGTGGTCGTCGCCTACGAGCGGAACGTGACCACCAACGCCTACCTGGAGGAAAACGGCATCGAGGTGATCACCGTCGCGGGCGGCGAACTGGGCCGTGGCCGGGGTGGTCCCCGGTGCATGAGCTGCCCCATCGAGCGCAGCGGCTGAGCGCTCACCGCGCGGCCGGGTCACCTGTTCCGGCCCGGCTTCGTGCCATCCAGCTCGGACAGGGCCCGGTCCACGGCGAATTCACCCCGCCGCAGTGGCCAAAGCCGGTGGCCGCGTGCCCGGGCCAGATCCGCCGGAGGTAGGCCGACGGCTGGCGGCGATCGGCGAGCTCGCCGCCGGGCGGCGTCCACACATGAACGGCCACGAGCAGCGCGCTCTCGGCGCGCAAGAGTTTCCGCATAGCGCAGGGCCGGGATGCTCCCAGGCGACGCGCTTGCACCGACGATGACACGACGGACGCCGGCCACGGCAGCGCTTCGCGGCGACCTCAAGAAGCCGATGAGCGCGAACCCTTTGGCTGGGCTTGATCAGCCCAGTTGAAGCTCGAACCTCGTTGAACGTTGCGGCCGGGTCTCTGATGCTGGGGTAGGGGTATGTTCGGGCCGGGACTGCCGGGATCCGTGGGGATGCGGAAAGGGGTAAGGATGATAGCCCGGACATGGCGGGGCTGGGTCAGGACCGAGCAGGCAGCGCTCTACGTCGAGTACATCACCAGGACTGGGCTGAGCGCATACAAGAAGACACGCGGCAACCTGGGTGCCCAGATGTGGACCACAGACCTCGGCGACGGCCGGACAGAAGTCATGACGGTCAGTTGGTGGTCGTCGCGGACGGACATCGAAGGCTTCGCGGGCCAGAACATCGACGTCGCCGTCTTCTATCCCGAGGATGACGACTACCTCATCGACCGCGAGACCACGGTCACGCACTACGACGTCGCACGGACCCTGTGATACCGCCCAGACGGACCGAGATCTCGGCCCGGACCCACCCCGCGCCCAGAGTCCCTGGCATGGTTGTGGGCGGCGGCGTGCGAGGTACGCGCTGATGCCGCGTTGACGTACGTTGGGCAACCGGTGCTGTTGGGATCCTGGACCCGGGGAGCTCGAACCCGCACCCCCCAGTTGGTGGTCAGGCAGTCGCCATCGCTCGCGATGATGACGCCTGGCAGTAGCAGCCCGGGGAGGCAGTGGCCGGCAAGCACCTCTGCCAGGCTGGGGCCCGCCCTAGTCGTTCCGGTAGCGGATTACGTTGTGGACATTCCACTCTCCTTAGCTTCCTGGGCGGAGAACTTCATTACCGCGCCGTCTCCGGTTTCATCGGGGTCAAGCCGGCGCACAGAGATCAGGCCGAGTCCGAGGTCGCGGACCTTGGCCAGCAGCCCATGCAGCGCGGCCTGATCAGCCAGCAGGCCAGAGATGACCGTCTGCGTGCCCTCGCTTTCGACTTGGAGGCCGTCGAACCACGCGGCCCAGCGGTCGCCGAGGACGCCCTCGATGCGGATCTCGTAGCGGGCAGGCCCTCCGGAGGAACTCATGCCAGGTCCCCCGCTCTGCGGGCGGTCAGTGGCTGGCCGTGCAGATGTTCCCACTGCCGCGAAAGCAGCGGGGCAGGCAGGGCGGGGCGCCGCGCGCTGTATGTGCCGCAAGGGTCACCTGCTGCCCTTGCGTCATCGCGCTGTTCGCGATCACGCATCGATCACCCCGGTATATCTCACGGAGAAGATGCCGCGAGGCACACCGCCCCGGACGCCGCGGTCAAGGAGGCCGTGCCCGGGCTGATGGAGGTGCGGCTCACCAAAAGTCAATTCGCCGGCAATGGCGGGGCCGATCATGAAGCGGTCGAGCCTGTCAGCCATCCCTGCTCCTTTCGCTGGTGCATGTCTCGTTCTCCAGGCACGCTACGAACGGTCCCCAGGCCGGGTCGTCACACGAAGGTGGGCATGCGGTGGAATCTTCCGCGACAGCGCCTGGCACGAAAGTGTCACTGGCCGGGTGGCAGCTCCCCCAGAAATGATGAAGACAGCTGCACCCTCCGGCCAGGCACCCGCAGCCCCGCGCGTAGTGGGTGGTGGCGTGCGATCGGCGCGGAGAGGGCAGAAAGGGTGAAGACGGCTGCTGGAAGCCGACGGAGTGGCCGGCGCACACGCACGACCGCTGCACCGCGCCGCCGCCGGCGACGCATCACGCCTAGAATGGCCGCAACCGGCGGCCGGAGGGAGGATCGCTGGCTGCGCTGAGCGGTAGGTCGCCGATGGCTGACCAGCCCGTGGCGGCCCAGGCCAGGGTTGCCTTGCCCGGGCAGGATGTGCTGCTAGCCACCAAGTTGCACGTGCCCGGCCCGCAGCCGGGATTTGTGCCGCGCCCGCGCCTGGTCGAGGCGCTCGGCGAGGGGCTGGCGCGACAGCTCATCTTGGTTTGTGCCCCGGCCGGGTTCGGTAAGACGGCCGTGCTGGCCGACTGGGCTCGCCATGGCCGGTGGCCGACTGCGTGGCTGTCACTGGACGCTGGCGACAACGACCCGGCGCGGTTCTGGCGCCATGCTGTAGCCGCGCTGGACCAGGCGCGGCCCGGAATCGCCGAGCGGGTAGGCCCGTTGCTCGGCGCGCCGGCGTCGGCGTCGTTCGAGCCGCTGGTGACGGCCCTGGTCAACGAGCTGGCCGATCAGCCCGGCGAGGACGACCTGCTGCTGGTCCTCGACGACTACCATCTGGTCAGCTCGGAGCCGGTGCACACGTCCCTGAGGTTCCTGCTCGAGCACTGGCCGCCGGGCCTGCACCTGGTGCTGGCCAGCCGGGCTGACCCGCCGCTGCCGCTGGCGCGGCTGCGAGGCCGTGGCCAGCTGGCTGAGCTGCGCGCCACCGAGCTGCGGTTCACCTCCGAAGAGGCGGCCGAACTGCTGCGGGAGGCGGCCGGCCCCGGCCTGCCCAATGCCGTGGCGGCGGCTCTGGCGGCCCGCACCGAAGGATGGGCCGCCGGGCTGCAGCTGGCCGCCCTGTCGCTGCGGGGGCAGGCCGATGCGGCCGGGTTTGTGGCAGCATTCACCGGCAGCAACCGGTACGTGCTGGACTACCTGGCCGATGAGGTGCTTGCGGGCCAGACCGAGCAGGTGCGCACGTTCCTGCTGGAGACCTCGGTGCTGGAGCGGCTGTCGGGGGAGCTGTGTGATGCGGTCACCGGCCGCACCGGGAGCCAGGCGCTGCTGGAGCAGGTGGAGCGGGCGGGACTGTTCCTGGTGCCGCTGGATGAGGTGCGTGGCTGGTGGCGCTACCACCACCTGTTCGCCGACCTGCTCCGTGCGCGCCTGCACCAGGAACAGCCCGGCCAGGTGGTGCAGCTGCACCGTAACGCGGCGGCCAAGTACGAGGAGTATGGGCTGCCTGATGACGCGGTGAGGCACGCTGTGTTCGCCGGGGAGATGGTCTGGGCCGCCCGGCTGATCGAGCAGCATTTCGACGCGGTCTACAGTCTGCGCGGCGAAGGGGCGACCCTGCAGCGGTGGCTTGCGGCGCTCCCAGCTGGGCTGGTCCAAGCCCGACCACGGCTGTTGGTGGCGCAGGCCTGGATGGCGCTGGCCGGTGGCGAAGCTGGGTCGGCAGAAGGGCTGCTGGATGCAGCTGAGCGCGCGTCCGCGGCTGCTGCCGATGAGCCGTTCGAGCCCTCGGTCGGTGAATCGGCCAGCCTGCTGGTGAGCGTTCCCGTGCGGATCGCGCTCTTGCGCGCTTACCTCGCCGAACTCCGCGGTGACGCGGCAGGCACTGCCGCGTTCGCCTCACAGGCCCTGGCCGGGATCGGCGATAGTGAGCGGCTGCTGGCTTCCGTCACCCGGACTCACCTGGCCATCGCCGAGTGGCTGCACGGCCGGCTCGCAGAGGCCGAGCGTGCCTTCGCCTCCGGCGGCGCCGGGTGGCAGGCGGCCAGCCAGCCCACCATCACCGCGTGGCGCTGCTATGAACTCGGCCAGGTCCAGCGCGCTCAAGGCCGCCTGGATGCGGCCGTCCGGACCTGCCAGCAGGCACTGGAGATCACCGCGCCGCCCGCCCGCCCGCCACTGCCGGCCGCCGGCCCGGCGTATGTGGGCCTGGGTGAGGTGGCCTACGAGCGGAATGAGCTCGATACCGCGCTCCGGCATGTTACCGAGGGCATCGCGCTATGCCGGCAGTTCGTCTACACCCCGCCGCTGGCCGCGGGCCTGGTGACGCTGGCGTGGATCCGGCAGGCCACCGGTGATCCGGCCGGCGCCCTGGACGCGATCGGTGAGGCCATCCGAGCCGCGCCGATCCCGGCCGGCCTGCTCAACCCTGTCCCGGCGCAGCGGGCGCGGCTGCTGCTGGCCCAGGGCAACCTCGATGCGGCCGCCCGCTGGACGACCGACCGCGGCCTCGCCGCGGACGACGAGCCGGACTACCCCCGCGAGCGCGGGCATCTGATGCTGGCCCGGGTGCTGCTCGCCCAGGACCGGCCGGGCCAGGCACTGGCGCTGCTGGACCGGCTGCATACGGCGGCGCTCTCCCAGGACCGGATCGGCAGTGTCATCGAGGCCGGCGCGCTGCGGGCGCTGGCGCTGGCGGCCAGCGGCGAGGAAGCCGAGGCGGTGGACGCCCTGGCGGGGGTGCTCACGCTCGCCTGCCCCCGGGGTTACGTGCGGGTCTTCGCCGACGAAGGTGCGCCGGTGGCCGCGCTGCTCGGCAGGCTGGTCGCAGCCCAGCGAACAGAAACGGCCGCCGCCCGTCGCGTACCGCTAGGCTGCCTGTCCCGGCTCCTGCGAGCGTTCGATGTGCAGCGCTCCGCGCCAGGCGTCCCGGCAACAGCGGCGCCGGGCATGGTCGAGCAACTGACCTCGCGCGAACTGGAGGTGCTGGGACTGCTGGCTGCGGGCCGGTCGAACCAGGCCATCGCTGCTGAGCTAGTGATCACCCTCGACACCGTTAAGAAGCACGTCACCCACGTCTTGGACAAGCTCGGTGCGACCAACCGCACCGAGGCCGTGGCCCGGGCGCGCCAGCTGGACCTGATCCCTTAGCAGGGTGCCGCCGTCAAGAGCCCGGCGGCACCCTGGCGCAGCGCCGGGCATCGGTGGGTGCCTGGTCCGGCCAGGCCGTATCCGGCGATGGCGGGTCACGCCCGGTCCCGTGCCCGGCTGAGCTAGTGCCGGCTGCTGCCCAGGTGTCCCCATCAGCTGGGGCTGCCGGTTCCCCAGGGCTCACACCCAGGCCGGATAACACCTTCGTGCCAGCCGCCTCCGCGGAAGATTCCACCGCACGTACCCTTTCGGGTGACGGCCCGGCCGGGTCCCGTTCCTAGCGTGGCCAGGTGAAGGAAACGCCCGCCGACAGGAGGAATAGCACATGCCTGAACCCAAGTCCGCGGCCGCTGACGCTGCGATCACCCGCAGGGCGGTCCGCCTCTACTCGCGCCCTCCCTGGCCGCATCAACAAGGAGCACGAGGAGCACAAAATGGACCTCTCCGCCGCCGGTGACATGCCCCGCCGCCACCTGCTGACGGTGACCGGCGTCACCGGGATCGCCTTCACGTTGTCCTGGATCGCCGGGCTGTCCGTCCCAGCGCCCAGCCCCAAGCTCACCGCCTCCGGAGCCGAGATCACCGCCGCGCTCGCCGGGCACGGGACCGCGGTGGCGGCACAGTTCGCCCTCACCGAGGGCCTGCCCGCCGCCGGGCTGGCCATCATCTCGGTCGCCCTGGCCCGGGCCGCGCGCAGGTCCGGAGCGGCCACGGCCGCCCGGCTCGCCTGCATCGCCGGCGTTGCGGCCGCGGTCATCTCGCTGGCCCAGTTCGTGCTCGGCATGATCCTGGCCGGCACGTCCGCTCCCGGCACGGCACACGCGCTCTATGAGGCGGTGAACCGACTGGACGGGGCCAAGATGTTCGCGCTGGCCGCCCTCGGCCTCGCCGGCGCCGCGTCGGGGGTGCTGCCCCGGTGGCTGCGGTACACCGGGATCGCGCTCGCCATAGCCATGGCCTCCTCCGGTGTCCCCTACCTGTCGCTGCTGCAGGGCGGTGCCGTCCTGGCGTACGTGTCCGGGCCCTTGCTGCTGGTGTTCATCACCGGCACCGGCATCGCGCTGGGCACTTCGGCCGGCAAGCCGTCCCGCGTGACAGAACCAGCACTCACCCACCCGGGCAAAACGGCGGGTCCGCAGGTCGGTCGTCCGGCTGAATCACGCGTCATCCCCTCCCAGGCCAGCGCGGCGAAGAACACCGGCCAGCGGATGACGCCAGGTCAAGACGCTGGCCCGGCGCGGCCGGGCGGCCTGGCGGGCCAGCCTGGAATGATGACAGTCAAGATTCGCCGCGTAGCCCGGCAGCTATCCGCGCCACTGGTCATTCTCGCCGCCGCGCTGTTCGCTGCCGGGGGGATTTCTGGCTTGGTCTCCTATCTGCACCGCTCATCGGTCCGGGAGACGTTCATCCCGGGTTCGTCGGCCTGGTGGCAGCAACTCGCTGTTGCCGTCGTTGCCTGCGCTGGGTTCGGCTACGGCCGGTGGCGGCATCAGCGGAGGTTCGGCCGCCACAGCGACCGCCTGTGGCTGCTCGCGCCGCTCGGGAAGCCTGCCGCCCGGCGGGTGGCCCAGACCCTCGGCGCGCTTCGCGGCCCGTCCGGGCTCGGCCGCGCACTGCTCGCCGTGCTTCCCGCCGTGGTGTTCTTGTACTTCTTCTACCGCGATGGCGAACAGGTCATCGGCGGCCTGGATCCGAACTTCACCGTCAACGCCTGGGGCGGCCCGACCTATATCGGTGCCATGGCCTGCCACTACCTTGACGGGCTTGTCCTGATGGGAGCTGCGGCCTGGCTGCTTGACTGGATCCTGCTGCCGGGCCAGCCAACCACGCCGTCAAACGGCGGCACGCCTGGTGACGGCTGGGTTCGTGAGCTCGCCGCTCCGGTCCGGGGATCTGGCTGGCTTAACGGAGGCGACGCAGAATGATCCCGCCGGTTTCCGCGACGGCTCTGGGCCGCCGCTACCGTGACCAGGTCGCGCTCGACAACGTCTCGCTCACCGTCGATCCCGGCACCGTGACCGGGCTGCTGGGCCGCAACGGCGCGGGCAAGACCACGCTGATGCGGGTCATCACCGGCCTGGAGTTTCCCACCAGCGGGGCGGTGCGGGTGTTCGGGCAGATTCCGGCGGAGAATGACGCGGTGCTGCGCCGGATGGTGTTCGTGCGCGAGGAACAGGCCTATCCGGATATTCGCGTGGGCCAGGCGGTCCGGGTGGCCTCATGGTTTTACCCGAACTGGAGCGAGGAACTGGCCCGGCAGCTGCTGGCTGACTTCGACCTTCCGCCGGGGCGGCGGATCAGGAAGCTGTCGCGCGGGATGCGCTCCGCGGTCGGGATCACCATCGGGCTGGCGGCCCGCGCCGAGCTGACGCTGTTCGACGAGCCATACACCGGCCTGGACGCGGTGGCACGCCAGCTGTTCTACGACCGGCTGCTGGCCGATTTCGCCGCGCATCCGCGCACCGTGGTGTTGTCCACCCACCTCATCGACGAGGCGGCCGGCCTGCTGGAGCACGTGGTGATGCTCGACCGCGGCAAGGTGGTGCTGGACGCGCCCGCCGACGACGTCCGCGGCACCACAGTGACAGTCAGCGGGCCGGCCGGCGCCGTGGAGCAGTTCGTGGCCGGGCGGCCGGTCTGGCACCGGCAGCGGCTCGGGTCGCGGGTCTCGGTCACCGTGACCGGCCCGTTCGACGCCGCCGCGCGCGCCCGCGCCCGCGCGGCTGCATCTGAGCCTGGAACCCCTGTCGCTGCAGCAGCTGCTGGCCCACGCCGCCAGTCTTTCCGCCGGGGAGAAGGTGAGCGCATGACAACCCTGGTGAACATCGCCCGCTACCACCTGGTGGACCGGCTGACCTACCTGGTCCTGCCCTGGGGGGTCATGCTGTTCAGTTTCCTGGTGAACCTGACCGTCGCCGCGGTGGTGCCGCCCAGCCCGGATGGCTACTTCACCGGCGGGCTGGTGACGATCTACATCTTCCTGCTCATCTGCGGCACGCTGAGCATGACCAGGTCGCTGCCGTTCGGGCTGATGCTCGGCGTCAGCCGCCGCAGCTACTACCTCGGCACCGCCCTGCTGGTGGTGCTGCTCGGCGCCGTCTACGCCGCCGGGCTGACGGTCCTGCAGGCCATCGAGCGCGCGACCGCCGGCTGGGGTCTGGGGGTGCACTTCTTCCGGGTGCCGCAGATCATGGACGGCCCGTGGTACCAGACCTGGCTGACTTCCCTCGTGCTGCTGGTGCTTTTCTTCGGCTACGGCATGTGGTACGGCCTGGTCTACCGGCGCTGGAACCTGCCCGGGCTGCTCGCCTTCATCGCCGCCCAGATACTAGTCGGCGCTCGGCGTCGTGGTCGTGGTGTCAATGACACACAACTGGCACGCCTTCGGGCACTTCTTCGCCACCGTGACAGCCCCCGCACTGACCGGCGTGCTGGCCGCGATCGCCGTGACGATGGGGCTCGGCGGGTTCACCACCATCCGCCGGGTCACCATCTGACGGACGGCCCGCGCTGGGCCGCGGACTGCCGCTGAAGCGCCGCTCGGGCGGGTGAACGCCGTGGCCGCGGTGAGCCGGCGAGGCGGCGCGGGCCGGGCGCGTTACAGCGGTGCGAGTTCGGGGCGCTTGGGGGCCACGCCGTCACCAGAGGACACCCCGCGCACCCGGCGGGCCACCCATGGGGCCGCGTGGTCGTGCGCCCACCGCAGGTCCATCCGGCGGGCCGCCAGCCAGGCCGCCCGCCCGGACGCGGCCACGCCGTCGATAACAACATCGGCCGCGGGCCAGGGTGCGCGCCAGTCCTCATCGACGGCCACGCCGAGCACCTCGCAGGCGCGCAGTGCCACCCGGCGGTGCGCAGCGGGGGTCAGGTGCAGCCGGTCCGCGCTCCACGCGCGCGGGTCGCGCAGCACAGCCATCGCCCACAGGTCCACCAGGTCGCAGCCGTGCTGTGCGGCGATCGCGTGCAGATGCATGTTGTAGGCCGCCACCTTGCCGCGGATCAGCCGCAGCACCGGGAACCGCGGGTCGAACCCGGTGAAGATGAGCACATGGCAGCCGGCCATCAGCAGGGTGCGGACCATGTCGTCGAACGTCCGCGCGAGCGCGTCGGGATCGGACCGGATCCTGAGCAGGTCGTTGCCCCCGGCGGCGAGGCTGACCAGGTCCGGGGCCATCGCGATGGCCTGCGGCACCTGCTCGTCGGCCACCTGGCCCAGCACCTTGCCGCGCACCGCGAGGTTGGCGTAGCGCAGCCCGGGTTGCTGCGCCGCGAGCATCTGCGCGAACCGGTCCGCCCAGCCGAGATACCCGGCCTGGTCGGCGCGCGGGTCGTCCAGTCCCTCGGTGAAGCTGTCGCCGAGCGCGACAAAGGTGCCGATCTGCACGGTCATGTGGCTGCCTCCCTCCAAGGCCAGAGTTCAGGGTATGCCGGAATCTGCTGACCTGCGAAAACCGAACATTGCCCGGTTGCCCCGGCACCGGCACACGATCCCGTGGCAGACAGCCTCCCCGCGCCGCCGGGCTGCGAATCCACACCCGCTCGCCGGCATCGCCGTCCCGGATCCGGCGCGGCGCCGCGGAAGGAGCAGACTTGGCGTATGCGCTCAGGCCCAGCCGTGCTCGCCTGGTCGGTGGCGATCGCCCTGTCTGGTGCGCTGGCCGGCTGCAGCACGACCATGCCGGCCGGGGGCACGGCGGCCTCGCCACCGGCCGCGCCGGGCACACCGCGGCCGGCGCCGCCGGGCAGCCCCGGCCCGCTGCCGGCCACCGACTGGACCACCTACCACCGGGACGCGGCCCGCACCGGCGCCGCGCCGGCCATCCCGGCCGCGGGGCCGCTGTCCATCGCCTGGCGGCGCCACCTCGACGGGGCGGTCTACGGCCAGCCGCTGGTGGTCGGCGGCCTGGTCATCGCGGCGACCGAGGGCGACACAGTGTACGGGCTGGACCGTGCCACCGGCAAGGTCCGCTGGCACGTCCACCTGGGTACCCCGGTGCCGCTGTCCGCGCTGCCCTGCGGGAACATCGACCCGCTCGGCATCACCGGGACGCCGGTCTACGACCCGGCGACCCGCCTGGTCTACGCGGTCGCGGAGACCACCGGGTTCCGCCACGTCCTGGCCGGCATCGCGGTGCCCGGCGGGAAGCTGGCGTTCACGCGGAACGTGCCCACGCCGGACGGGCACCCGCGCTACGACCAGCAGCGCGCGGCGCTGGCGCTTGACCAGGGCCGCATCTACGTGGCGTTCGGCGGGCTGTTCGGCGACTGCGGGCCCTACCAGGGTTCGGTCAACGGGATCCCGGCCAGCGGCCGCGGGCCGATGGTCTCCTACCGGATACCGACGGCACGGGAAGGCGGCATATGGGCACCGGCCGGCCCGGTGGTCGGCCCGGACGGCACGATCTACGTCAGCGCGGGCAACGGGGCCGCCACCGCCCCGCCGTGGGACGGCAGCGACTCGGTCACCGCGCTCACCCCCGGCCTGCGCCGCACCGGGATCTTCGCCCCCGTCACCTGGCCGCAGGACAACGCGAGCGACCTCGATCTCGGGTCCTCCTCGCCAGCGCTGCTGAGCGGCAGCAGGCATGCTGGTCGCGGCAAGCGCGGCACCGCTTATCTGCTGAACGCCAGCCACCTGACCGGTGTGGGCTCGCAGGTGGCCCAGGCCCCGGTGTGCCCCGCCTTCGGCGGGCGGCGTCCGTGGCGGGCCAGGTCGTCTACCTGCCCTGCGGGGCCGGCGGGATGGCCGCCGTGCAGATCGCGGGCAACCGGATCAAGGTGCTCTGGCGCGGCCCGCCGGGGGCCGCGGGCTCACCGGTGCTCGGCGGCGGCGCCGTCTGGGTCCCGGACTGGAACGCTGGCGTGCTGTACCAGCTCGATCCGGGCACCGGCCACGTCCGGCACCAGATCAGGCTGGGCTCGGCGCTGCCCCACTTCGCCTCGCCGTCCCTGTCCGGCACGCTTGCCCTGGTCGGAACCATGCACGGGGTGGTGGCGGTCCGCGGCGCGTGAGGCGGCTGCCTGCCAGACTGGAGCCGTGACCACCCCGCCGGAGTACCCGCAGCCGCCCGCTCCCGCATTCCTGTTCGACCTCGACGGGACGCTGATCGACAGCGTGTACCAGCATGTGATCGCGTGGCGCACCGCGCTGGCCCGGCTGGACATCGACCTGTCGGTCTGGCGGATCCACCGGCGGATCGGGATGAGCGGCGGCCTGTTCGTGTCCGCGCTGCTGCGGGAGACCGGGCGGACGCTGTCCGGCGACGACATCGCCATGGTGCAGATCTGGCACAGCGAGGAGTACCTGGCCCAGGCGGACTCGGTCCGGCCGCTGCCCGGGGCCGCGGAACTGCTGGCCACGCTGACCGAGCACAAGATCCCCTGGGCCATCGCGACCAGCAGCTACCAGGTCACCGCGGTGCGCGCGCTGGCCCTGCTGGGCCTGCCGCCGGACACGCCGCTGGTGACCAGGGACATGGTGACTCACGCCAAACCGGACCCGGACCTGTTCCTCGCCGCCGCGGCGGTGCTTGGCATCGAACCACAGCATGCGTTCGTCGTCGGGGACAGCGTCTGGGACCTGCTGGCCGCCCGCCGCGCCGCGGCCATGGGGATCGGCCTGCTGTCCGGCGGCTACGGCCGGGAGGAACTGGAGCGGGCCGGCGCCTACCGGGTCTACGCGGACCCGGCCGACCTGCTCGCCCGCGCCCACGAGGTCGGCCTGCGCCTTGGCTGAGAGTCAGGCCATCAGTCCTGGGTCACCGGGTGGCTGGTGGCCAGGGCGGCACCAACCTGGTCGGCCAGCGCCGCCGCCAGCAGGCGCTGCTCGCCGGTGGGCCGGGTATCGGGGCCGGGCGTCATCAGGAACCGGCCCTGGAACACGCCGCCGCCCTCCACCAGGAGTTCGGTGTCGGTGCCTGAGGGGAAACCCTTGGCGTCCACATCCCACGGCTGGCCCGCCACGAGGACCGTCCCGTCGTGCCGCATCCGGGCGGGCCGGCCGAGCCCGGCGGCACCGTACTGGAACCGGCACGCCTGCAGCGACAGCACCCGGGTGAGCTGACCGGCTACCTGGTCGATCAGCGCGGCGGGTGAACTTCCGGTGGCGGCGGCCTGCGCGGCGGCATTGATCCCGTCCAGGTAGCCGGCCCGCCGGCTGGCGGCCGCGTGCTGGCGGCGCCCCCACACCGCGATCTCGGTGACCGCAACCCCGATGACGAGCAGCAGGACGGTGGTCTCGATGTCGGCCCGCCGGGTGATGGCGAAGCGCTCGTAGGGCTGGGTGAGGAAGAAGTCGAACCAGGCCGCCGCCGAGATGGCCGCCAGGATGCCGGCCAGCCGGTACCCGTTGGCGGCCACGGCCACCACGACCAGGATCAGGGCCAGGGCGGCGTCGGTGTTGGGGAAGCTGCCACGGAACGGGACCAGGATCGCGGCCAGCGCCAGCGGGGCCGCGAGCCCGGCGAGGACCGCCACGGTGTCCCGCCGGGACATGTGCCAGGTGTGCATACTTCGGTGATAACACGCTGCGGGCAGCCCGGCTGCATGGGTTCTGTTAGGGTTCCCGGCCGCTCCGTATGGATGTCGCATAGACGGGCTGAGAGCGGCATTTTCCCAGGTAGGACTGCCTTGTCACCCGGTTGAGAAGGGTTGCACCCGGGGTGTGGCAGTCCGAGGAGGGACCGTGTCCGACCTGCTCTATATCGGCTTGATCATCGTCGTGTTCGCCGCGCTGTGGCTGCTGGTGAAGGGGGTTGAGCGCTTTGAGCGCTGAGAACTGGATCGGGCTGATCGGCGGCGTGCTGCTGACGATCTACCTGTTCGTGGCCCTCGTCCTGCCTGAGAGGTTCTAGTGAACAGCAGCCTTTCGGGCTGGCTTCAGGTCGGCCTGCTCGTCGCGGCGCTCGCCGCGTGCTACATCCCGCTCGGTAACTACATTGCCAAGATCTTCACCACGGATAAGCACTGGAAGGTCGAGCGCGGGATCTTCAAGGTGACCGGGATCAACCCGGACGTGGACCAGACGTGGGGCCAGTACCTGCGCAGCATGCTCGCGTTCTCCGCGGTCAGCGTGCTGTTCCTGTACGGAATGCAGCGGCTGCAGGGTTACCTGCTCTCGTTCGTGGGCCCGCACATGGCCGCCGTGCCGGCCAACACATCGTTCAACACCGCGGTCTCGTTCACCACCAACACGAACTGGCAGAACTACTCGGGTGAGTCCACGATGACCTACCTCACCCAGATGAGCGGCCTCGCGGTGCAGAACTTCATGTCCGCGGCGGTCGGCCTGGTGGTGGCGATCGCCATGATCCGCGGCTTCGTCCGGTCCCGGACCGGCACGCTGGGCAACTTCTGGGCGGACGTCACCCACGCGGTGGTACGGCTGCTGCTGCCGCTGTCGGTCGTCGGCGCGATAGTCCTGATGGCCGGCGGCGCGATCGACAACTTCTCCGCCTACCACACCGTCACCACGCTGGCCGGTGCGCACCAGACCATGGTCGGCGGCCCGGTGGCCTCGCAGGAGGTCATCAAGGAGATGGGGAACAACGGTGGCGGATTCTTCAACGCCAACTCCGCGCACCCGTTCGAGAACCCGAACCCGTTCACCAACATCTTCGAGATCTTCCTGCTACTGCTGATCCCGTTCGCCACGCCGCGCGCGTTCGGCAAGATGGTCAAGGACAACAGGCAGGGCTACGCGCTGGTCGCGATCATGGCCATCATCTGGGTCGTGGCGGTCGCCGGGCTCAGCTTCTTCGAGGCGCACACCGCTACCGGCGGTGCCGCGACAATCGCGGCGGGCCACGCCGCGGAAGGCACCGAAGTCAGGTTCGGCACACCGGCCTGCTCGGTCTTCGCCGCGTCCACGACGCTGACCTCTACCGGCGCGGTGAACTGCTTCCACGACTCGCTCACTCCGTTCGGCGGGGGCATCGCCCTGTTCGACATGGCGCTCGGCGAGATCGCCCCGGGCGGCATCGGGGCCGGCATGTACGGCATCCTCGTCCTGGCCATCGTCACGGTGTTCGTGGCCGGGCTGATGGTCGGCCGGACACCGGAGTACATCGGCAAGAAGATCCGGCCCATCGAGATGAAGTACGCGGCGCTGTATTTCCTGACATTGCCGGTGCTCATCCTCACCGCCGCCGGGTTGTCGATCGGCACCCACATCGGACAGAGCGCGATCTTCAACCCTGGCCCGCACGGCCTGACCGAGATCATGTACGCGTTCACGTCCATGGCCAACAACAACGGCTCCGCGTTCGCCGGCCTGGGCACGGCCGCCACCTGGTATCAAACGGTCGGTGGGGTCGTGATGCTGCTCGGCAGATTCGCACCGGAGATCTTCGCGCTCGGCCTGGCCGGCTCGCTGGCCCGGCAGAGTCCCGTGCCCGCGAGCGCGGGCACGCTGGACACCCGGACGCCGCTGTTCGTCGGCATGGTCGTCGGCGTGATCCTCATCCTGGTTGGCCTCACCTACTTCCCCGCGCTCGCGCTGGGCCCGTTCGCAGAAGGACTGCACTGACATGGCTGTGACAACGACACCGCACACGGGTGGCGAGGCCCGCAAGGTTGGCACCGAGCGGCGCCAGATCGGTGGCGGCTTCCTCGACCCCAAGATGCTGTGGAAATCGACGCCGGACGCGGTCAAGAAGCTGGACCCGAGGGTCCAGCTCCGCAACCCCGTCATGTTCGTGGTGGAGGTCGGTGCGGCGCTGACCACCTACACGGCTATTACCAAGCCGTCGATCTTCAATTGGACGATCGTCGTCTGGCTGTGGCTGACCGTGGTGTTCGCCAACCTGGCCGAGGCCGTGGCCGAGGGCCGCGGCAAGGCCCAGGCCGAGACGCTGCGCCGGACAAAGCGGGAGACCGTGGCCCGGCGGCTGATCGGCTGGAAGCCGGGCCAGGCGGACACCCGTGAGGAGGAGATCCCCGGCACCCAGCTCACCCTCGGGGACCACGTCGTGGTCGAGGCCGGAGAGATCATCCCCGGCGACGGCGACGTGGTCGAGGGTGTCGCCTCGGTGGATGAGTCGGCGATCACCGGCGAATCCGCCCCGGTCATCCGGGAGTCCGGCGGCGACCGGTCCGCGGTGACCGGCGGGACCAGGGTGCTGTCCGACCGAATCGTGGTGCAGATCACCTCCAAGCCCGGCGAGACGTTCATCGACCGCATGATCGCGCTGGTCGAGGGCGCGCAGCGACAGAAGACGCCGAATGAGATCGCGCTGAACATCCTGCTGGCCTCGCTGACGATCATCTTCATGCTGGCGGTCATCACGCTGCAGCCACTGGCGTTCTATTCCAAGGCACCGCAGAGCCTGGTCATCCTGGTCGCGTTGCTGGTCGCGCTGATCCCGACCACTATTGGCGCGCTACTGTCCGCGATCGGCATCGCCGGCATGGACCGGCTGGTGCAGCGCAACGTGCTGGCCATGTCGGGCCGTGCCGTCGAGGCGGCTGGCGACGTGAACACGCTGCTGCTGGACAAGACCGGCACGATCACCATCGGCAACCGGCAAGCCACCGAGTTCCTGCCGGTGAACGGCGTGTCCGCGGAGGAACTGGCCAGCGCCGCGCAGCTGTCCAGCATGGCCGACTACACCCCGGAGGGGCGCTCCATCGCAGTGCTGGCCAAAAATGAGTTCGGCCTCCGCGAGCGCAGCGAGGGAGAACTGCAGGGCGCGGAGTTCGTCGAGTTCACCGCGCAAACCCGGATGAGCGGCATCGACCTGGCGGACGGCAGGCAAGTGCGCAAGGGCGCCGCCTCGTCGGTGGCCCAATGGGTCCGCGACAACGGTGGCACCACGCCCGACGAGCTCGGCGGGATGGTCGACGGCATCTCGGCGGTCGGCGGCACCCCCCTGGTGGTCGCCGAGCGGGCCAACGGTACCGCCCGGGCGCTCGGCGTCATCTACCTCAAGGACATCGTCAAGGAGGGCATCGCCGAGCGGTTCGCCGAGATGCGCACGATGGGCATCCGAACCGTCATGATCACCGGTGACAACCCGCTCACCGCCAAGGCCATCGCGGACGAGTCCGGCGTGGACGACTTCCTCGCCGAGGCCACGCCCGAGGACAAGATGGCGCTGATCAAGAAGGAGCAGGAGGGCGGCCACCTGGTCGCGATGACCGGGGACGGCACCAACGACGCCCCGGCGCTGGCCCAGGCCGATGTCGGGGTGGCCATGAACACCGGCACCTCGGCCGCCAAGGAGGCCGGGAACATGGTGGACCTGGACTCCAACCCGACCAAGCTCATCGAGATCGTGGAGATCGGCAAGCAGTTGCTGATCACCCGCGGCGCGCTGACCACGTTCTCCATCACCAACGACGTGGCCAAGTACTTCGCGATCATCCCAGCGATGTTCTCGGCCGTGATCCCCGGCCTGGCCAGGCTCAACATCCTGCACCTGTACAGCCCGAAGTCGGCGATCACGTCGGCGATCATCTTCAACGCGCTGATCATCGTCGCGCTGATCCCGCTGGCGCTGCGTGGGGTGCGTTACCGGCCCGCCTCGGCCTCGTCCCTGCTGCGCAGGAACCTGCTGATCTACGGCGTCGGTGGGCTGATCATCCCGTTCGTCGGCATCTGGGCCATCGACCTGATCGTCCAGTACATTCCCGGATTTGGTAGGTAACCGCACATGAACCGCCTTCCCGGCTGGGTCCGGCAGCACCTCGTGGCACTGCGCGGCCTGCTCGTCTTCACCGTGATCTGTGGCATCGCCTACCCGGTGGTCATGTGGGGCGTCGCCCAGGTGGCGTTCCACAACCAGGCCAACGGCTCGCTGGTCAGCTACCACGGGCACGTGGTCGGCTCCAGTCTGCTGTGCCAGGAGTTCACCGACGCCAAGGGCAACCCGCTGCCGCAGTACTTCCAGCCACGGCCCTCGGCCGCGGTGAACTCCGCGGTCAAGACCGACTACGGCTGCGACCCCGGCTTCTCCGCGGCCTCCAACCTGGGCCCGACCAACCCGGTGCTGATCCAGGACATCAAGCAGCGGCAGCAGCAGATCGCGGCGTTCGACCACGTCAAGATCTCGCAGATCCCGGCGGACGCGGTGACCGCGTCCGGGTCCGGCCTGGACCCGGACATCTCCCCGCAGAACGCCGCCATCCAGGTGGACCGCGTCGCCGCGGCCAGGCATGTCAGCCCGGCCGCGATCCAGGAGCTGGTCACCCAGCACACCCAGGGCCGGACCCTGGGGTTCCTGGGCGAGCCGCGGGTGAATGTCCTTACACTCAACATCGCCCTCGATCAGAAATACCCGCTCCAGGGATAAAGCCCCGCGCCCGGAGGAACCGCGCCCCGGCGGTTACCTCCGGGCGCGGCCACCTGGGCAGACTGGTAACAGACAGCACACAGACGCGGGGAGACGATGGGCAGTTCGGACCCGGGCAACCTCCGGATCTATCTCGGCAGCGCGGCGGGCGTCGGCAAGACGTACGCGATGCTCTGCGAGGGGCACCGGCGTGCCGAGCGCGGCACCGACGTGGTCGTCGCCTACGTGGAAACCCACGGCCGCCCGCAGACCGCCGCGCTGGTCGAGGGCCTGGAGGTGATCCCCCGGGCCCGGCTGGTTTACCGCGACACCATGTTCGAGGAGATGGACCTCGACGCGGTACTCGCCCGCAAGCCGCAGGTCGCGCTGGTGGACGAGCTTGCGCACACCAACGTGCCTGGTTCCCGGCACGAGAAGCGCTGGCAGGACGTGGAGGAACTGCTGCGGGCGGGCATCGACGTCATCTCCACCGTCAACGTCCAGCACCTTGAGTCGCTCAACGACGTGGTCGTGAAGATCACCGGCGTGCCGCAGCGGGAGACCGTGCCCGACGCCGTGGTCCGCGCCGCCGACCAGGTCGAACTGGTGGACATGACGCCGGAGGCGCTCCGCCGCCGGATGGCCCACGGGAACATCTACGCGGCCGACAAGATCGACGCCGCGCTGACCAACTACTTCCGGGCCGGTAACCTCACCGCACTGCGCGAACTGGCCCTGCTGTGGCTGGCCGACAAGGTGGACGAGGGGCTGCAACGGTACCGGGCCGCCCACCAGATCTCCGACACCTGGGAGGCGCGGGAACGCGTGGTGGTCGCGCTGACCGGCGGCCCGGAAGGCGACACGCTGATCCGCCGCGCGGCCAGGATCGCGGCCCGCTCCTCCGGCGGTGACCTGCTCGCGGTGCACGTCACCCGGTCGGACGCACTGGCCGACGCCGATCCCGCCGCGCTGGCCGCCCAGCGGCGGCTGGTCGAGTCCCTTGGTGGCAGCTATCACCAGGTGGTCGGGGACGACATCCCGCAAGCGCTGCTCACCTTCGCCCGGGCCGAGAACGCCACCCAGCTCGTCCTCGGCGCCAGCCGGCGGTCGTGGCTGTCCGCTCTGCTCACCGGCCCCGGATTCGGCGCGCGGACGATCCGCGGCTCCGGTGACATCGACGTGCACATCGTCACCCACTCGCACATGGGCCGGGGCCGGGGGCTGCCACGCGCCGGGGGCGGCCTGACCCTGCGCCGTCAGCTCGCCGGGTACGTGCTCGCCGCGGTGCTCGCCCCGCTGCTGACGATCGTCCTGGCCAGCGCTCGCGACGGAATCAACCTGGTCAGCGACGTGCTGGTGTACCTGGTCGCGGTGATCGTGGTCGCCCTGGTCGGCGGCTTCGTGCCCGCGGTGCTGCTGGCCATCGCCAGCTCCCTGCTGCTCAACTTCTATTTCGTCCCGCCGATCCACAAGTTCACCATCGCCGAGGCGAACAACGCCCTGGCGCTGGGCGTGTTCGTCATGGTGGCGCTGCTGGTCAGCACGGTCGTGGACATCGCGGCACGGCGCACCAGGCAGGCGGCTCGTGCCTCGACCGAGTCGGCGCTACTGGCGACCACGGCCGGCAGCGTGCTGCGCGGGCAGCGCGCGGTGGAGGCGGTGCTCGACCGGGTCCGCGAGGCGTTCGGCATGGACTCGGTCACGCTGCTCGAGCGCGGCGGCGACACGCCCACGGGGACGGCGGCCACCTGGACCGTGGTGGCGCACTCGGGCCCGGACGCGGTCACCACGCCGGACGCGGCGGACGTGGAGGTGCCCGTCGGCAAGGGCCTGCGCCTCGCCCTGGTGGGCCGCACGCTCACCGCGGCCGACCACCGGGTGCTCGGGGCGTTCGCCGCGTATGCGGCCGTGGCACTGGAGCAGCAGCGGCTGGCCGCGGAGGCCGAGGCCGCCCGGCCGATCGCCGAGGCGGACCGGACCCGCACCGCGCTGCTCACCGCGGTCAGCCACGACCTGCGCACCCCGCTCGCCTCGGCGAAGGCGGCGGTGACCAGCCTGCGTTCCCCGGATATCACCTGGAGCGCGGCCGACCGCGCCGAACTGCTCGCCACCGCGGACGAATCGCTCGACAAGCTGTCCCGCCTGGTCGGCAACCTGCTGGACATGAGCAGGTTGCAGGCTGGCGCGATGGCGGTGTTCTGCCGGCCGACCGGCCTGGATGAGGTCGTGGCGGTCGCCCTCGACCAGCTCGGCCCCGCCAGCCGGAAGGTGATCGTGGACATTCCCGACTCGCTGCCGGAGGTGCAGGCAGACCCGGCAATCCTGGAGCGCGTGATCGTCAACCTCACCGGGAACGCGCTGCGCTATTCACCTCCTGGCAAGCCTCCGCTGCTCGCCGCCAGCACGCTCGGCGACCGGGTGGAACTGCGCGTGGTGGACCGCGGGCCCGGCATCCCGGCCGACGACCTTGACCGCGTCTTCGTGCCGTTCCAGCGGCTCGGCGACACCGACAACACCTCTGGAGTGGGCTTGGGCCTGGCCCTGTCCCGCGGGCTCACCGAGGTGATGGGCGGCACGCTCGATCCGGAGGAGACCCCGGGCGGCGGCCTGACGATGATCATTTCCCTGCTGGCGGCGCCCGGCGGCAAGGCGGCAGCGTCGCCCGGCCAGCGCGAACGCGACGCGGCAGCGGACGGCGCGGCAACTGACGGCGCGGGAGGCCCCGTCACCCGCGATGGCCCGGGCATCGCCACCGCCCGCGGCGGCCGGGGTGCCGCCGCCACTCCCGCCGGCACCGGCGACGGCATCCCGGCAGAGGGCACACCCTGATGGCCCGGGTCCTGGTCGTCGACGACGAGCCGCAGATCCTTCGTGCACTGCGGATCAACCTGCGGGTGCGCGGCTACGACGTGGACACCGCCGCCACCGGGAAGCAGGCGCTGGAGATGGCCGCCCGGCACCCGCCTGACCTGGTGCTGCTCGACCTGGGCCTGCCGGACCTTGACGGCGTCGACGTGATCGGCGGGCTCCGCGGCTGGAGTACCGCGCCGATCATCGTGCTGTCCGGACGGGCGGAGAGCACCGACAAGGTGGTGGCCCTGGACGCGGGCGCCGACGATTACGTGACCAAGCCGTTCGGCATGGACGAGCTGCTGGCCCGGATGCGGGCCGCGGTGCGCCGGGCCGGGCCGCCGGACGGCAGCCCGCAGGTACGCCTCGGCGACTTGGTGGTGGACCTGGCCGCCAAGCGCGTCACCAGGCCGGACGGCAGCAGCATCCGGCTGACCCCGACCGAGTGGCACCTGCTGGAGTTCCTGCTCCGGCATCCGGGAAAGCTGCTGAGCCAGCGGCAGTTGCTGGCCGAGGTGTGGGGGCCCGGCTACGCGGAGGCCACCGGCAACCTGCGCCTGTACATGACGCAACTGCGCCGCAAGCTGGAACCTGACCCGGCGCGGCCGCGCTGGCTGCATACCGAGCCTGGCATGGGCTACCGGTACCAGCCGGACGCTTCACCCCCGCCAGCACCGGGCACCCAGGAGGGCGCCAGTGGCGCGGGGAGCTAGTGGATCACGAGCGCGGCGATGATGGCGAGCACCACGGCCACGCCGACCACCACGGCCACCAGCGTGGTGACCCGGCTGCGCGACGCGCGCATGCTCCAGGCCTGAGTCGCCTCCGGGCCCCCTGAACTATCCACGAAGGCGCGGAACTCTGCCGTGCTGCCGCCGGACTGCTCAGCCTCGTGATGTTCGCGCATGTCAAGAATCTAGCGAAGCTTGCAGGTCAGGAGGGGGCGATCGGGCAAAGTCAGCTGCTTTGGGCCGGGCCGCCCCCGGGCGGCCGCGAGCCGACCGGGCCGAACCCGGCCCTGCTCACCAACCGCGAGAGCACGATCACGCTCTTGGTCCGCACCACGAACGGCTCCGCGCTGATGTGCTCCACTACCTCCTCGAAATGCCGGACGTCGGCCGCGCGGATATGCAGCAGCGCATCGGCCTCACCGGTGATCGTGGCCGCCCCGGTGACCTCCGGGTACTTGCTGACCGCGGCGGCGATGTCCGACGGCGAGGTACGCCCCCGGCAGAACAGCTCCACGTAGGCTTCCGTGGTCCAGCCGAGCATGCCGGGCTCCACGATCGCGGAGAACCCGGTGATCGCCCCGGAGGCACGCAACCGGTCCACCCGGCGTTTCACGGCGGGCGCGGACAGGCCTGCCTTCGCCCCGATCTCGGCGTAGGTGGCGCGCCCGTCTTCGACGAGCGCCGCGACGATCCGCCGGTCCAGTTCGTCGAAGGCCACGCCTCCGATCCTGTCAGGTCCGCCACGTCCCGGCCGGTGAAGTCACGCTGTGCGGTGCTGATCTGGGGGAGCGACCCCCTGGAACCCCCTATGGCTCAAGGCCCCGTTCCTTCGTCACGGAGCCTTGGCCATGCGCGGCCGGCGTCGCGTAACGTGACGCCGTGGACTGGGTGTCGCTCCGCAGAGTGCTCGGCCGGCCGCACGGCCGGTTCGGCATCCGGCTGGGCGACGCGGGAATGGCCGCCGTGGTACTGGTCGCGGTCGAACTCAGCGTGGCGACCGGCGGCGGGAAGGGCGCCGCGCCGCTCAACGCCGAGGCCTACCTGCTCGGTGCGGTGCTGGTGCTCCCGGTGCTGCTGCGTAACCGCTATCCCCGCGTCGAACTGCTCGCCTGCTCGGTGCTGCTGCTGCTGTACTACACGTTCGACCGGCGGGACATCTCTCCCGCCCCGCTGCTGTCTGTCCCGCTCTACGACGCGGCGGTGGCTGGCTTCCTCGTCGCGGCCATCGTCATTCCGTCGGTCTACATGGCGATCGGCCTGTTCGTGGTGGAACTCTCCAACCACTGGAGCCTGATCACGCTGATCAACAACTTCCTGCCGTCGATCGTGGTGCTGGCGCTGGCGATCATGCTCGGCGATGCGGTCCGGACCCGGCGGGCGCTGGCCGCAGAGACGGCACAACGGCTGCGGGTGGCGCACGAGGAACGCGAGGCGGAGGCCGCCAGGCGGGTGGCCGAGGAGCGGCTGCGGATCGCCAGGGACGTGCACGACACGGTGGCGCACAGCATGGCCACGATCACGGTCCAGGCGGGCTCGGCGCTGCACGTGCTCGGCGACCGGGACGAGAAACTCCGCGCGGCACTCACCGCGATCCGGGAGACCAGCAAGCACGCGCTCCGCGAGATGCGCGCCACGCTCGGCCAGTTGCGCCAGGGCACGCCGGACGACGGCATCCCGGTGACACCGGGCGGGCTGGACCGGCTGCCCGCGCTGCGGGACGCGGTCACCGCGGCCGGGGCCCCGGTGACGATCGCCGTGGAAGGCGAGCAACGTCGGCTGCCCCCGGTCATCGACGAGGTGGCGTATCGCATCCTGCAAGAGTCACTGACGAACGTGCTCCGCCATGCCGGCCCGGCGGCACGGGCGACGGTGCGGCTGTCCTTCGAGCCGGCCGCCCTGGGCATCACCGTCAGCGACGACGGCACCGGTGCGGACGCAACCGCTGCGAACGGCGATGGGGCGGGTAACGGGCACGGGCTGACCGGCATGGCGGAGCGGGCCGCCGCGGTCGGCGGCGAGGTGACCGCGGGCCCGCGCGGGGAGGGCGGGTTCGAGGTCAGCGCGACGCTCCCCCTCACCGGGGCCGCCGGATGATACGGGTCCTGCTCGCCGATGACCAGGCGCTGGTCCGGGCGGGCTTCCGGATGCTGCTTGAGGCGTCCGAGGACATCTGCGTGGTGGGCGAGGCGGCCAACGGCGGTGCCGCGGTGGCGATGGCCGCTGAACTCCGCCCCGACGTGGTGCTGATGGACCTGCGCATGCCCGAGGTGGACGGGCTCACCGCGACCAAGCGGATCTCCGCCGACCCCAGGCTCGGCGGGGTCAGGGTGGTCGTGCTGACCACGTTCGACGACGACGAGCACGTGTTCGGCGCGCTGCGGGCCGGGGCCAGCGGGTTCCTGGTCAAGGACGTGGAACCGGAGGAACTCCTGCAGGCGGTGCGGGTGGTGGCCCGCGGCGACGCGCTGCTCGCGCCCAGCGTGACCAGGTCCCTGATCGCCGCGTTCACCGCGGGCCGCGCCGGGGCAGCCCCGGCGACCGTCCGGCCGCGCCACCGGGAGACAGGCCGGCCGCGCGCCCGCGGGCGGAGCCGGGTGCTCCCCCGGGCCTGGCCACCCTCACCGACCGGGAGCGGGAAGTGGTGGCCCTGGTCGCCGCGGGGCTGTCGAACGACGAGATCGCGGCCCGGCTCGTGGTGAGCCCGCTGACCGCCAAGACCCATGTGAGCAGGGCGATGACCAAGCTCGCCGCCCGGGACCGGGCGCAGCTCGTGGTGCTCGCCTACACCCACGGCCTCGCGGTTCCCTCGGCCTGACCAGCAGCGCGGCACGCAGCCTGTTTGACGATGTCCGTATTTCCGTGTGACTATACGGATGTACGGATAAACGGAGGAGAAGTGGCGCCGAACGATCATGATCACCCGGTGAACCCGGCGCGGGTCGCCGCTGCCCGGGCCGGGGTGCTTTCGGTGGGCGAGGCGGGCCAGCTGGCCGGTCTGCTCGGCATGCTGGCCGACCCGGTGCGGTCGCGGATCCTGTTCGCCCTGGGGGCCGGGGAAGAGCTGTGCGTGGGTGACCTGGCGCTGGCCCTGGACGTCACCGAGGACCAGGTGTCCTACGCGCTGAAGATGCTGCGCCTGGCCGGGCTGGTGAGCTTCCGCAAGGACGGCCGGATGGTCTTCTACCGGCTGTCCGACGGGTTCCCGCATCAGCTCCTGGAGCACTGCCTGCGGCAGTTGCTCACGATCGCGGCACCCGGGGCGGACCGGTGACGCGCACGCTGGACGCGCTGGGCCACGCGCTGGCGACGGCCGGGTCGATGACCTGGCAGATCACCTGGTCGCTGATCCTGGGGTTCACCCTCTCGGCGATCGTCCAGGCCGTGATCCGACGGGGGACGATCACCCGGCTGCTCGGCGACGACAAGCCCAAGGCGCTGGCCCTGGCCACCGGCCTGGGCGCCGCCTCCTCGTCGTGCTCGTACGCCGCGGTGGCGCTGGCGCGGGCCCTGTTCCGCCGCGGTGCCAACTTCACCGCCGCGATGGCCTTCGAGATCGCCAGCACCAACCTGGTCATCGAACTGGGCATCATCCTGGCGCTGCTGATCTCCTGGCAGTTCACTTTGGCCGAGTTCGTCGGCGGCCCGATCATGATCATCTTGATGGCTGTGGCGTTCCGGCTCTTCGTCCGCGCGCGGCTCATCGACGCGGCACGCCAGCAGGCCGACAAGGGCCTGGCCGGGTCCATGGAGGGCCATGCGGCCATGGACATGAGCATCTCCGGCGGCGGCGGCTTCTGGCACCGGCTGGCCAGCAGGGACGGGTACACCTCGGTCAGCCACATCTTCGTCATGGAATGGGCGGCGGTGATCCGGGACATCGTCCTGGGCCTGCTGATCGCCGGGGCGGTTGCCGCCTGGGTGCCGGACAGCTTCTGGCAGCACCTGTTCCTGACCGGGCACCCGCTGGCCGCCAAGCTCTGGGGGCCGATCATCGGCCCGGTCATCTCGATGCTCAGCTTCGTCTGCTCGATCGGGAACGTGCCGCTCGCCGCGGTGCTCTGGAACGGCGGGATCAGCTTCGGCGGCGTCGTGGCGTTCATCTTCGCCGACCTGATCATCATCCCGATCCTGGTCATCTACCGGAAGTACTACGGCACGGCGATGATGCTCACGCTGCTCGGCATCTTCTACGCGACCATGGTGGCCGGAGGGTACATCGTCGAGTTCCTGTTCGGCGGGCTCGGGCTGATCCCGGCCGAGCGGGACGCGAAGGTCGCCGACACGGGCATCCAGTGGAACTACACCACGGTGCTCAACATCATCTTCCTGCTGCTGGCCGCCGCCCTGCTGGTGCGCTTCTTCCGGTCCGGCGGCGGGCCGATGCTGAAGATGATGGGCGGCAGCCCCGACTCGCAGGACCAGCACGCGCACCCCGGCCCGGCGGGCCACGAGCATGACCACGCCCGCTCGGCTACCGTCATGCCCCGCCCCAGCCTGGACGCCGCGAGGGAGGAACCATGCTGATCGCCGAAGCCCGCGTCGAGACCGACCGTCCCGGCCGTTACCTCACCCAGGTCTGCCAGCACCTCAGCAACAGAGGGCAGGCACCTCGGCACCGGCAAGGGCCGGCAAATGCGGCACCGCCCCGGCGGCCACCGGGACGATCATGCGCAGCCGGGCCCGGCGGAACAGGTGCGCGTGGAATGGTCGGAGACGGAAGGGACGGTCACGTTCCCCGGCGGGCAATGCGTCCTGCGGGCCAGTCGGCGACGCGCTGCTGCTGCGCGCCGAGGCCGCGGATACCGCAACCCTGGAGTTCATCGAGAACCTGATCGACCAGTCATATCGACCGGTTCAGCCGCCGCGAGCCGCTGACGGTCACCTGGCAGCGATCCGAGGCGCTGACGACCCAGCCCTCGCCACTTACGCCAGGTCAACGGCAGGGTTGATCACCCAGTGGTTACTCCGCAGAATGCGGCCGGCGAACGTTACGTCCTGCTCACCAGCGAACCGGAAGCCAAGGGAGCGGCAGATACCGTTCGAGGGAGCGTTCGACGTCGCCGGGAACGCGTGCACCAGCCCCCAGCGGCCATCGTCGCGGGCCAGTTCGAGCAGCATCCGGACGGCCCGCTTCCCGAGCCCGCGGCCCTGGAACTCCGGCAGCACCATCCAGCCGATCTCAGACACCGGCGCGCCGCCCTCATCGTGGGACCACAACACCACGTTTCCAGCCACCACGTCAGGCGCGGCCTCGTCCGGAACGATCATCTTGACCCAGTCGCTACCAGCCGTCACCGCCCCGACGTCGCGGGCCACCTTGTCCTCGATACCCTCGCGGGGCATCGGGCCACCCAGTTCAGCCATCATGACCGGATCGCACCGCATCCGCACATAGGCATCGACATCGCCCGGCTCAACGTCCCGCAACCGCATCCGGCGCTCCTTCCCGGCCAGAGCATCTCCGCCGCTCCGGCGGCCATCCCGG
>CAWDXD010000032.1:0-145170 GCA_963806145.1 uncultured Actinomycetes bacterium | reverse complement strand
AGGCTCATCACACCCGCGATTTTCCCGCCCCGGTCCTATCCCCATAGCTGTTGATCCATCACCAGCACACCGGCGACCGCCCAGGCTGTGGATCTCTCGTCTGACCCATCAGATCCGTAGTCTGGGCAAGCTGTCCAGGACCGTCCAGGAGTGTCCGCGCTCTGGACCGATGTTCCAGGCTTGTCGTCTCGCGCCGATAGCTGGCTATGGTCTTGGCAACAGTCTTGGCAACAGTTGGAACACCTGCTTGCAAAGGTCGTTTGCCCGCTGACCTGACGTGCTTCGCGGCTGGTGGGGGCCGCTAATGTGTCTTCGCAGATGACCGTGATTGACCGCTGATCACCTTCCGATCGGGCACGCAACGGGCACGGCTCGCAGATCCGTAGATACCTGTCAGGCCGTTCAAGTCAACCTGCTGGTGAGTCGGTCGGTTCGCTGTTCTTGATGCCGGCGGACGAAACCTTCGACTGCAGGGAAGGCGATATCTGGCCGGTCGCAGAAGATGGTGTGACGTGCGCAGGGCAGGCGCAGAAGACGGGTGGTGTCGCCAGGGAGCTGCCTGTGGAGGTCCTCAGCGATGGCGAGTGGGCAGACGGGGTCGTCTTCGCCCGCGAGGATCAGCACTGGGCTTTTGATCATGCCCAGCACGCTCCATGGGTCGAAGCGTGATGCTTCATTGCGGAAGTAGTGCCGGTTAACTTCAGTGGTCTGGATTGACCTGGCGAGCCGCTGCCGGAGCTCTTCAGCGTCGCCGGGCTTGCTGCTGTAGAGCGGGCCGCAGACGCGGCGGAACTCGGCGAGGGATTCTTCGGTCGGCTCGGCGAAGTCGCGTTCGGCGACGGTGGCCGCTTCGTCGCCGCCCAGACGGCGGAATACCTCGACGCTGCGCTCGTGATCGGAGTGCCCCCCGGTCGTATTGGCCAGGATGATGCCGCCTGGGTGGCCGGGGAAGAGCCCGGCGTAAGTGAGAGCCACGTGACCGCCGAAGCTGCTGCCGAGTACCACTGGCTTGACCAGCCCGAGCGCGTCGCACAGCCGCCGCAGGTCATCGGCCCAGGTCCGCAAGTTCCAGAACTCAGAGGTGCTGTGGTCGCTGCGGCCGTGGCCGCGCTGATCGTAGTAGAGGACCCGGACGTGCTTGGCGAGTGGCGCCAGCTCTGTCTTCAGGTTGATATGGTCCACCCCGGGACCGCCATGAACAGCGACCAGGGTTGGGCGTTCGATTGCCGTGTCCCCTCGGGGAACAACAGATGGTCCGGATACGTCGAACCAAAGGGTCACGTCGCCAAGGTTGATCCGCATCGGGTCTCCCGCTGGCAAGCGCTGGACCGGGCGGCCAGCTGCCTATGGTTATCTATCGTGACATTCACCAGTTGGCAGCCTGGACTTGCCCGATCTTCCTCGTAGGCGCGCGGCTTGCACTTTTATGATCTGCGCCATGCGGGCAACGCCTGGGCGGCGACCAGCGGCGCGGGGCTGCGTGACCTGATGGCCCGGATGGGTCATGACAGCGAGCATGCCGCGATCATCTACCAGCATCAGGCCGGGGGCGCGGACACTGTGATCACGAGGGCGATTGACGCTCACGCCGGTGCCGAGCTGCGCCGCGATGATGGCAGTGATGGCGGTGCCGCCGGTGGGCTGGCGCCGGTCGGCTAATGGCACGTTCGGTGCTGTGGCGGCTTCGGGTCGGCAGAGGCTGGATGTGGTGCATGCCGCTGACCTGGGGTTCTACGCTGGAGCGGGTGACGAGAATCGAACTCGCACTATCAGCTTGGGAATCCAACAGATCGGGGCCTCTGACCGACCTGAGCTGGGCAGTCGACGTACCGCTAGTGACCGCCATAGACCCTGCGACACCCGGGTTAATGGCAAGGCCGGTTAGTTAAGTCGCGTTGCCTGGTGTCAAGTTGAGGATGGCGATGTCGATGGTCGCTTTGTAGGTGGTTCGGTCGATCTTGCCTTTGGCGTTGTACCTGGACATGGCGCGTTTGACGGCCCGGGGGCTGATGCGCAGCCGTCTGGCGGGCATGAGGCTGGCGAGGACGAGGCGGCCGATCGTTCCGGCGAGGTCGATGACGGGGCCGGCGGTCACGCGCGCTGCGAGGATGACCTGGTCGCGGGCGGCATTCAGGGCGGTGGCGAAGCTGGCCCGGTCAGGGTCGGTGCCGGGAACGGTCGCGGCGGCGTCGGCGATGGCAGTACGGAGGGCCTGGTAGGTGACGAGCAGGGCGTAGATCTCCTGCTCGATGCCGTCGGGGGTGCGGGCGCGCAGGACGCGGCCGCCGAGGATGGTGGACTTGAGCTCGAGGTAGGCGGTTTCGATCTCCCATCTTTCGTGGTACAGGATGGCCGGGTCCCCGGCGGGGTAGCGGGCTGCGTCGAGCAGAGTGGTGACCAGCCGGCAGCCGCCGGTGGAGCGGCCGGCGGTGGTGGTGACGGTGACCTGGGCGTCGATGACGCGGACGGGGACGCCGCCGAAGCGGGACAGCCAGGAGCCGTCGGGGAGGCGGCGCAGGATGGGCAGCTTGGGGGCGGTGCTCCCGGTGCGGACGCGGATCAGGAAGTCCGCCCTGGCCGCCGCGATCTGCGCGGCCAGGTAGCCGGCGGCGAAGTTCCGGTCGGCCAGCAGCAGCATCCCGGCGCGCAGGCTGCCTGGCAGCAGCGGGGCGCAGGTGGTCTCGCCGCCGGAGACAGGGCGGAACACGGCGTCAATGACGGTCCGGGTACCGCAGCTGACCAGGGCCAGCAGCCGCAGCATCGGGTATCCGGAGTCCCCGTTGCGGCCGCCGCGCTGCTTGGAGTAGACGGCCAGGTTCGCCGCGCTGTCGGCCACGGACATGATGGTGCCATCGATCGCGCAGACCAGCAGCCCCCGCCACCGCGCCCCGGCCGGGTCCGGGCCGCGCAGCAAAAAGAACAGTTCACGCAGCGGCCCCGGGCCGAGACGGCGGCGCGCCTGGGTCAGCGCGGACGCGGTCGGCGCCGGGACCGGCAGCCCCTCCAGCCCGGCCGTCAGCCGGCGCCAGACCTGGCAGTAGCCCAGCTCGGCGAACAGGCACCCGGCCAGCAGTAGATACACCACGACCCGCGACGGGAGGTCACGGACGCGGCGCTGGACCCGGCGCGTCTGCTCCAGCACCGCATCGACCATCTCGAACGGCACCTGCTGCGTCAGCTCGCCCAGGTGGCCGGGCGCGAACCGCCCTCCGGCCACCGTCACGACACGGGTAATGACAGACTCATTCAACGGCGGGGCTCCCGGTTACGAGGTGTGTCTGGCGGACAAACCTCACCTACCGGAGCCCCGCCTCCTTCGCATCAACCGACACACCTTGACAACCAGGCAACCCGCTTAACTAACCGGCCTTGGGGTTAATGGCCCGCTGATGGCCCGTGGTCCGCCGGCTCTGGAGGCGGCCGATCGAGCGGTCCGACGTGGACCAGGTGGTCGTGTTCGGCCGGGCACCAGAGAAGCCGGCCAAGATCAGCGGCCATTTCGGGTTCGCCACCACCACCGACCTGGACGCCGTGATCGCCGACGCGTCGGTGGACCTATTCGACATCTGCCTGCCCGCCGGAACGGCAAGCCGCACACGGTTCTCGGCGGGCAGTCGCGTCGCTCGCGGAAAGGTAGCAGTGAGACGGGTCACGACCTGCTCTGCAGTAGCCGGCACTACGCCGCTTCGTTCTTCGACTTTCGTCGGCAGCCTCGCTGCGCCCCGGCCCCACCGCGTGCACCGGCCCGGCCACCGCCGGCACTCGCCAGAATCCACAAGATCGTCTAGAGCTGTGCGAAATTGGGTGAGACCCAGACCGTTGCCGCAGGGTTCCTCCCGGCTCAGCCGGCCTCCAGGCCCTTGCGTCACCAGGCCAGCGGATTCATCATGTAGCCGAGCGCTTCGGCCTCTTCTTGGCCGGAACTTGACCAAATGCGGGTGGTCGCCGCGAGCGGGGAGCGCAGCTTGTCAACCGCACTCGTACACCCGTCCGTGGAGTGACTGCCGTCGTGGATCGGCCAGACCGGCCAGCGCCAAATTCCACCTAGCGGCCTCTAGCAAAAGGGGGATCAGATGACGGGAGTGGGAAAGATCGCGGGCCAAATGGGGCACAGAGTCCTCATGGGGTTGTCGGCAGTGGTCTTGGTGGCCGGGACCGGCGCGCTGTTGCCAGTAGGCGCCACAGCGGCGAGCGCGGCGTCGATGCACGCGCAAGCTACCCTCACGGTGGACACCAGAGGCTCTGACGTCGGCAACTGCAGGTCGAGCCCTTGCAAGACGCTCGGTTACGCCCTCACCCAAGCCGGCCCGAACGACACAATCCTCATCCGCCCGGGCACCTACCCGGAGTCCGGCGACGCCAACGTCGTCCCGCCGGGCCTTACGGGCCTCAACATCAAATCCCTCGGGTCGGCGGCCAGCACGATCATTGACGCCACCGGCAACGCCAACGGCATCCTCATCGAGGCGAACGGGGTGTCGGTCACCGGGCTCACCGTGAAGAATGCCAACCTCGAGGGCATTCTGGCCGAGCCTCCGTCGAACCTCTGGTTCCCTCCGGGAGGACAAGCCCCGGTCGGCATCTCGCATGTGACGATCGCCGACAATATCGTCGTCCACAACGACCAGGCCTACAACACGAGCGGCCCGCCCATGGCGGAATGCCCCACCTCGATCACAGACGCCGATGACTGCGGTGAGGGTATCCACCTCCTGGCAGTCAGCTGGTCAAAGGTGATCGGCAACCGCGTGTCCCACAACGTGGGGGGCATCCTCCTGAGCGACGGCGGCTTCGGGATCCCGGTCGGGCCCGCAGCGCACAACCTGATCGCGTTCAACCGTTCCACGGACAACAAATTCGACTGCGGGATCACCCTGCCTGGCCACGACCCTCTCGCGGTGGCCACACCCCCCAGTCCGAACGCCGGCTCCCCCCAGCCCGACCTGGGCGGGGTATATGACAACCGCGTCGTCGACAACGTCTCGAACGGTAACGGCGCCGCCGGGCTTCTCGACGCCATGCCCTATCCGGGGACCGGCTCGTACAACAATCTCTTTGCCGACAACAGCGCGAGCGGCAACGGGAACGCCGGCTTCGTCCTGCACAGCCATGCGCCCTTCCAAGACGCCAGTGGCATTGTCGTGACCGGGAACCGGTTCGGGCCGAACAACCTGGCCGGCGACCCGGATACCGGCGTCATGACGCCCACCGGGGTCATGCTGCTCTCGGTGGCCGTGCCGACAACGATCGTGGTCGCGGGCAACAAGATCTCCAGCAACGCAAATGGCGTCGCGTTCAATAGCCTCATCACCCACATGGGTGACAACAAGTTTGCCAACGTGACCAACCGCTATTTCCTCTACAACGTTCCGTAGGTAAGAAAGGACTACCGTCTCCAAGCGGAGCCCGCATCCAGGCGCATCGAGGGGCATCGAGGGGCCGGGTAGGCGATGGCAAGCCGCCCGGCCCCTCGGCCGTCCTCGCTCACCGGCGGCCAATCGCGCCCCGTCGTCGTCCGCGGGCGTGGCGCGCCGCGATCATCCATCAGCACGAGGCCCTCGGGGCTGACCTGGCCATCACCAGCGCGATCGACGCTCACATCGAGACCGCCGAAGCCAGCCAGGGCCATCCCGGCGACGGCGCGCGGCAAGTGCAGCTCAAGTCCGGTAATGGCCCATGGAGATCAACAAGACGTCAACGAGCTAGAGAGCCATGTCTGGCGTGCCCGCTGACCTGGGCCTTCATGTTGGAGCGGGTGACGGGAATCGAACCCGCACTATCAGCTTGGGAAGTCTGTGGCGCTGTAGCGCTGCCACCTGCTGGCTTCGTAACCTGCGGGGATCTTGGTGGTCTATCCGCGAGTGACCGTGACTACCCGCGGGCGCTCCTCCTGTCGGGCACGCAGCGGGCACGACTGGACTCACGGATTGGAAGTATGGCGCAGTCACGGTTGAGGGCGCGCGTCGGCGTTGCCGCTCGTGTCGCTACGCAATGTTCGGCGTGGCCAGCGCGGCCACCAGCCGGGCACCTGCTTCCGGTAGTCCTCAAATTGCCTGCCAAAGCGCCGGGCGAGAGCCGGGTCCTCGATCCAGTGAACGAGAACGAAGGTGATGGCCAGGAACGCGGCCGCGTAGACCAGCAGCACCGGCCTGCTGAGCAGCAGGGCCTGCCCGCTGATGGCCACCACCGACGCCACATAGAGGGGGTTGCGTACGTACCGGTAGGGGCCGCCGACAGTCAGCCGCTGGGAATTCGGCTCGCCCGGGATTGGTACGCCAATGCCCTCGGCAGCGAACTGCGCAAAGGCCCACGCCACCACGATGCCACCCACCGCGATCAGGACCACACCGATGATCCGCACCACCACCGGCCATTGAGGCGTGCCCGGCTGCCAGCGGGTGAACGCGTACGGCAGCAGCACAACCCCGATCCCCTGAACTATCAGGGCAAAGACCGCGGTGCCCACCGCGGCAACCCACCGCGGCATGACGACGGGAGCACTGGTGGCCTCGGCGTCAGCCTGGGCGACCGGTGCCTGAGCCCTGGCGCGTGCCCGCTGCTCCACCAGGCGGTCATAGGCCAGCTGCGCTTCCGGCGGCAGGTCGCTCCTGGCAACCCCGAAGTCCAGAGCGTATGCAGCTTCCTGCTCAGGCGTCATCTTCGCCATCGGCCACCTCTGTTGCCTCAACGGAGACGCTACTCCCGTGACCAACGGGTGACTACAGGCACTAACGGACCCCTCTCCACCGAGCCTTCGCTTTATCCCCGTCTTCCCCCGGAACGGCGGCCAATCGGGCACGGGGGCGTCCCAAGGGGACACAAAGGGGGTCTAGCGATCATGGCCGGTAGGCGGCCTGAGCTGGGAACTCATCGCGTGGAGCGGGTGACGGGAATCGAACCCGCACTATCAGCTTGGGAAGCTGACGTTCTACCATTGAACTACACCCGCGCGGCGCGTCGGCCATGCCTCGGCTCGCCCGGACATCGTACCGGAACCAGCAGGCAGCCAGGTCCGGACGGCAAGCCAGCCAGGGTTCCCGGCGCGGCCGAAAACCGGTACCTGGCCGGCGGCGGGCCCGCGATCACTGCCCGCCGGTGCCGTCCAAGAGCTGGCGCAGCCGGGCGCGCAACTCGGCGCACTCCTGCTCCAGCCTCGCGACCTGGGCCTCCAGCTCCAGGATCCGGCGGATGCCCGCCAGCGTCACGCCCTCACTGGTGAGGCCGACAACGTACTGAACGGTGACCACTTCACGGCGTGAGTACCTGCGCTGCCCGCCATCAGAGCGCGACGGGCGGACAACGCCGAATTCGTCGAGGCGCCGCAGGAACGCCTGCTGAACCTCGAGCATGCCTGATACCTGCCCCACCGTGAACAGAGGCAGGTCTTCATCCTCAAACGGCAACGACGGCACAGTCATCCACTCCCTGGCTCAGACTACGAGCAAAACACTTGCGGGCCCGGTACGCCGCAACGCGCCGGGCCCGCAGGGCGATCCACTGCCGTCAGGCAGCGATCTCCTTCTTGCTGTCGGTGTGGATCTCGACCTTGCGGGGCTGGGCGGTCGCCAGCAGCGGCAGGCGCACGGTCAGCACGCCGTCGGCGAAAGCGGCCTCGATCTTGTCGGCGTCGAGCGTGTCGCCAAGGGAGAGACGGCGGGCAAAGGAGCCGGTAACCCGCTCGCGGGTGATCAGCTTCTCGTCCTCGCCGGTCGTCTCGGTACGCTGCGCCTTCACCGTGAGCACGCCGCGGTCCACCGTGACGTCGATGGACTCAGGGTCCACGCCCGGCAGGTCAAAGCGGATCTGGACGTCGTCCTTGCCACGGATCACGTCCATCGGCATGGCCGACCGCACAGCGGTCCAGTGGCCAGCGCCGAACGTGCGCCGGGCGACGCGGTCGAACTCTGCAAAGGGGTCGAATGATGTAAGCAGCACTGTGGTTCTCCTCCGGTCGCAGGATGTCCCAGACCTTGAATCTAGGCTTCATCCCATCTCGACTTCAGAAAACCTCTAATTTCGCTTCCATATTCCTTCCAGGGCTCAGCAGCTACCAAGCTGTGGACAGGGGAATCCCGGCCGCCGTAGCGCCAAGAAAATCAGAGACGCTCGATGATGGTGGCGTTCGCCTGGCCGCCGCCTTCACACATGGTCTGCAGGCCGTAGCGGCCGCGGGTCCGCTCCAGCTCGTGCAGCAGCTTGGTGGCCAGCACCGCGCCCGTCGCCCCGAGCGGATGACCGAGCGCGATGGCGCCACCGTTCGGGTTGGTCTTCTCCAGGGACGCACCGGTGTCAGCCGACCAGGCGATGAGCACCGGTGCGAACGCCTCGTTGACCTCGAACACGTCGATGTCGTCCACCTTCAGCCCCGCCTTGGCCAGGACCTGCTCGGTGGCGGGAATCGGGCCGGTGAGCATGAACACCGGGTCGGCGCCCGCGACGGCCAGCGCCGCGATCCGGGCGCGCGGGGTCAGCCCGTGCCGCTGCACCGCCGCCTCCGAGGCGACGAGCAGCGCCGCTGAGCCGTCGGAGATCTGGGACGCGACGGCCGCGGTGATCTCCCAGCCTTCGCGCAGCGGCTCCAGCCCGGCCATCTTCTCCAGCGTGGTATCCCGGCGCGGGCCCTCGTCCACGGCGACGTCACCGACCGGGGTGATCTCCCGCTCGAACCGGCCCTCGTCGATCGCCCGGGCGGCGCGCTGGTGGCTGGCGAGCGCGAGCTCCTCGAGCTGGCGGCGGGTGATCCCCCACTTCTCGCACATCAGCTGGGCCCCGCGGAACTGGGAGATCTCCTGGTCGCCGTACCGTTCCTTCCACCCGGTCCCGAACGGCAGCGGCATCCCCTTCTCCAGCGGAAGCATGATGGACGACCCCATCGGGACCACGCTCATGCTCTCCACCCCGGCCGCGACGACCAGGTCCTGCGTGCCGGAAAGCACGGCCTGCGCGGCGAAGTGCAGCGCCTGCTGGGACGAGCCGCACTGCCGGTCCACGGTGACGCCAGGCACGCTCTCCGGCAGTCCGGCCGACAGCCAGGCCTGCCGCGCGATGTCCAGCGACTGGGGGCCGATCTGAGAGACGCAGCCCATGATCACGTCCTCGACCGCGGCCGCGTCGATGCCGGTGCGCATCACCAGCTCGCGCAGCACATGCGCGGCCAGGTCCACCGGGTTGAGCTTCGCGAGGCCCCCGTTCCGCTTCCCGACCGGGGTACGGACCGCTCCGACGATGTAGGCCTCAGCCACGACGCCCTCCGGGGTGCTCGGGACAGGCTTGCCGCCGCGCCCGTCTGGTGCAAATGTTACCGCCCAGTTTCAATTCTCCCTATCGGCCGAACGGCGCCCCGTGGCTGCCCGCATACTCCCGCCCGCGGCCGCCAGCGCTTATGCTCGGAAGACGAGGACGTGCGGAACGCCGGTCCGGGAGGCCAGAGTGGCAAGTGGGCTGATCCTGCTGCTGCTGATCGGCATACTCATCGGCTTCGGGGTATCCCGGGTGCGTAAGCGCATGGGCCTCGGGGTGACCTGGAGCACGTGGGTGACCACCGTGGTCGTGGTGGGCTTCATACTGCTGCTGCTGTGGGTGTCCGCGTACAAGCACTGACCACGCCGCACGGCGTCCGTCAGCCGGCGTCCCGCCCGGGGCCGACCGGCACCTCGAACCACACCGCCTTGCCGTCCTTGGTCGGCCGGGACCCCCACCGGGTGGCTAGCTGGTCCACCAGGTACAGGCCGCGCCCGCCCTCGTCGGTCTCCGCCGCGCTGCGGATGCGCGGCAGCCGCAGGTCGGCGTCGAACACCTCGACCCACACCGCTGACGCCCCGCGCCGCAGGCGCAACGTGAAGGTCCGCGCGGGCGGCTCGGGGAACCCGCCGCCGAACTCCTCGGAGTCCCATCCCGCCGGGACGCCCGGCCCCGGGCCGGCGGGCGCGCCCGCGGGCTCCAGCGTCATCCGGTGACGGCGCCGCGCCCTGGTCGCGGTGTGCAGCACGACGTTCGTGACCACCTCGGATACCAGCAGGCAGGCGAGTTCGGTCTGTTCCCGCGGCATGCCCCAGCGTTCGAAGGTGAGCTGTGCGTGACGGCGCGCCTCGGAGACCCGGATCGCCTCGGCGGGGAACGTCGCCTGCCACGAGGCCAGGTCTTCGCGCGAGGTGCTTACCACGACGATGGCCATATCGTCGTCGATGTCGCCGGGCACCGCCTGCTCCGCGGCCTGGGCGATGACCTCCGCCGGGGACCCCGCCACGCTCCGGACGGCCGCGCACAGCATCTGCCTGGCTTCCGCCTCGGTGTAGTGGCCGCTGCCGTCGGCGCGCTGCCTGCGGTCGGTCAGTCCGTCGGTGTAGAGCACCAGGGTGGTCCCCGGCTTGAGCGTGCGGGTCTCCTCGCGGTAGGTGGGCAGCCCGGCCACGCCCGTGCCGCGGACGCCGAGCAGCACGCCGTGGTGCTCGATGTCCAGGTCCGCGACGTCGCCGTCGGTGACCACAAGCGGCGCATCATGGCCGGCGTTGGCGAACGACAGGCTGCGGGACCAGGCGTCGTAGACCAGGTAGGTGCAGCTTGCCCGGGGCGAGTCGAAATGCTCCCCGTCCCCCGAGGGCGGCGTGCTCAGGGTGCGGCACCAGTCGTCCAGCTTGCGCAGGATCTCCGCAGGTGCCTTGTCGTCCTGTGCGAAGGCCCGCAGGGTCGCCCGGAGCTGGCCCATGATCGCTGCGGCCCGGGCGCCGCGCCCCTCCACATCGCCGATGACGATGCCGACCCGGCCCGCGGACAGCGGGATCAGGTCGTACCAGTCGCCGCCGACCTGGGTCTGGATGCCCTGGCCGTGAGTCTCCAACGGCTTGGCCGGCACATATCGCCAGGCCACATCCAGGCCGTCGAAGGTGGGCTTGACCTGGGGCAGCAGGCTGGTCTGGAACGCCAGCGCGGTGCGCCGCTCCTCCTCGAACAGCATCGCGTTGTCGATCGCGACAGCCACCCGGCTGGCGACCGCGCCGAGGAAATCCCTGTCGTCGATGTCGTACTGGGCTTCCTCCCGCTCGGTGAGCCGGGACAGGGCCAGGCTGATCACGCCGAGCAACTCGCCCCGGGCAACCAGGGGCGCGGCAACGATCGAGGTCAGCCCCACGTCCTCGCTGGCCCGCATGCTCTTCGCGTGCGGCGCCGGGAACTCGGTATAGACCAGGTTCGACACCAGGACCGGATCCAGCCGGGCCATGGCCTGCTGGCAGAAGTGCCCCTCCGGGTAGTCGATCTGCTCACCCAGGGCCGCCCAGGTGCCCGGCGCGGGTTCCCAGCCGCCGGCGTTGATCTGGGCGCGGCGGAACAGCTTGTCACCTTGGTACAGGTCGATGAAGCAGTGGTCGGCGAACTGCGGGACCAGCGTCTCGGCCACGTGCCGCAGCGTGAGGCCGAGTTCCAGGGAGCGGGCCAGGCGCTCCCCGATACGCTCAAGCAGCCCGATCCGTTCCCCCTCCTGCTGGCTGCTGCGCCTGGTCGCCTGCCGGCCGACGATGACGATCCCGTCGATCGCACCGGACGGGTTCCGCAGCGGCACCGCCTGGGCCCGGATGAAGACCCGGGATCCGCGGGACCGGACCGAGGCGAACGTGCCATCCCAGGCACGCCCGCGGAGCACCTGCTTGACCAGGTCGGCGGCCTTGCCGAGATCCTCCTCCTCGAACCCGAGCGAGAGCAGCGAGCGGCCGACCAGGCGCTCGGGGGCGTCGGGGAAGTCGAAGAGCTTCGCCGCATAGGCATTGGCGTAGAGCAGATTGCTCTGCTGGTCGGTCACCACGACCGCGGCCTCGATCTGCCCGAGCACGGTGTCCGGCGGCAGGTAGGCGCTCGCGCCGGCCTCATCCCACGCAGTCACGGGCACCCGCCAGAAACCGCAACCCAGGTCGTGGGGGTTCCGGGGGGCTCGGCCCCCCGGGCTAGCACAGCGGCCCCTGGCGAAGGCAGCCGGAAGGCCGCCGAGCATGGCAAGCCAGCTCGGGCGGAATCCTCAGGGCGCCCCGACGAACACGTGCACGGCATCGCGGCGGGGCAGATCCGCCGTGATGCTCCCCGCACCGTCCTCACTTGTCACCCGCACACCGTCGTCAGCCACCGAGAGCGTAACCTTGCGTCCCGGTTGTATCCCGCTGCGCTTGAGTTTAAGCATCAGGCCGATATCACTTTGGATTTGTTCGCTGATGCGCTGGATGACAACGGGTGCCGGGATCGTGGAAGCGGCGCTCATCATCGACACGACCGGTTCGTGCCGTGCCTCTTCTGCCTGGTCAGCAGCGGCGGGCGGGACACCGAGCTCGGCGAGCCCGGGGATGACGTTGCCGTGCGGGCAATGGACGGGATAATCGAGCAGTTCCACCAGCCGCTGCTCGACCTTCTCGGAGATCACGTGCTCCCACCGGCACGCCTCGGTGTGCACTTCCTCCCAGGGCAGCCCGATGACGCTGATGAGCAGGCACTCGGCCAGCCTGTGCTTGCGCATGACCCGGGTCGCGAGCGCCTGACCGGTCGGTGTCAGCACCAGCCGCCGGTCATCCTCCACCTTCACCAGATCGTCGCGCTCCATCCGGGCAACGGTCTGGCTCACCGTGGGACCACTTTGCGACAGCCGCTCGACGATGCGCGCGCGCAGCGGCGGGATGCCCTCCTCCTCAAGTTCGAAGAGAGTACGCAGGTACATCTCGGTGGTGTCGATGAGTCCGTAGGCGGTCACGGAGCCTCCCTCCTACCTGATGGTATTCGCCGGAGGGGACATCGTGGGGAAGCGCCTGGTCAGGGTGACAATCGTTCCACCAGCCAGTGCGCCCCATCGCGGCGGTAACGCAGCCGATCGTGCAGCCGGTTGACCCGGCCCTGCCAGAATTCCACCAAATCAGGCACAAGACGGTAGCCGCCCCAGAAATCGGGCATCGGCACCGTCGTGCCCTCCGGCCAGCGCTGTTCCAGCCGTGCGTAGGCATGTTCGATCTCGGCACGGGAAGCGATCACCGATGACTGCCTGCTTGCCCAGGCGCCGAGCTGAGAGCCGTGCGGACGGGAATGGAAGTACGGCTCACTGTCGGCCTGGGACATGGCGGTCACCGGGCCGTGGACGATCACCTGGCGCCGCAGCGCATACCAGGGGAACAGGGCGCTGGCGTGCCCGTTCGCGGCCAGGTCCTGCGCCTTCGCGGAGGTGCGGTTGGTATAGAACACGAAGCCCGCCCGGCCGTGCTCCTTGAGCAGCACCGACCGGGACCGTGGCCGTCCGGCCGCCGACACGGTCGACAGCACCATGGCGTTCGGCTCAGGCAGGCCTGCCGCGGCCGCGTCGGCGAGCCACGAGGAGAACTGGTCCACCGGGTCCGCGGGGAGCATGGATTCGTCCAGGGCAGGGTCGTTGCCCGGAGATGTCCCGCTCCGGGGCGGGTGCTGATCGGTATCCACGGGTACCGATCCTCACACAGGCCGGTGCCTGGGGCGAGAAAGATTGCGCTGGTGGCGCGCATCACGCCATCCCGCGCTATCCGGACATGACCGACACGTTGTTGAATAAAGCGGCACACGGCGAGTGCGACCCACCGCCGGGCCCGGAATCCGGGTGCCGTTGCTCATCGCAGACACGAGGAGAGCACAGATGTCCGACTTCAAGCCCGGGCTGGAAGGTGTCGTTGCATTCGAGACGGAGATCGCCGAGCCCGACCGGGAGGGCGGCGCACTCCGGTACCGGGGAGTCGACATCGAAGACCTGGTCGGCCAGGTGTCCTACGGGCACGTCTGGGGCCTGCTGGTGGACAACTCGTTCACGCCCGGGCTGCCGCCCGCCGAGCCGTACCCGATCCCGGTCCGGTCCGGCGATATCCGGGTGGACGTGCAGAGCGCCCTGGCCATGCTGGCGCCCGCCAAGGGCATGCGGCCGCTGCTGGACATCAGCGACGAGCAGGCACGCGACGACCTGGCCCGTTCGTCGGTCATGACGCTCTCGTTCGTGGCGCAGTCCGCGCGTGGCACCGGCCTGCCCGCGATCCCGCAGGAACGGGTGGAGGAGTCGGACAACATCGTCGAGCGCTTCATGATCCGCTGGCGCGGCGACCCGGATCCCCGGCACGTCAAGGCCGTGGACGCCTACTGGACCTCGGCCGCCGAGCACGGCATGAACGCATCCACCTTCACTGCCCGGGTGATCGCATCCACCGGCGCGGACGTGGCTGCCGCGCTCTCGGGTGCCGTGGGCGCCATGTCCGGGCCACTGCACGGCGGGGCACCGGCCCGGGTGCTGCACATGGTGGAGGAGGTCGAGCGGATCGGGGACGCCACCCAGTACGTCCGGGCGGAACTGGACAAGGGCGAGCGGCTCATGGGGTTCGGGCACCGCGTCTACCGGGCCGAGGACCCCCGGGCCAGGGTGCTGCGGCGCACCGCCAAGGAACTGGGCGCCCCCCGGTACGAGGTGGCGGCGGCACTGGAGGATGCCGCTCTCGCGGAACTGCACGCGCGCAGGCCGGACCGGGTACTGGCGACCAACGTGGAGTACTGGGCCGCGATCGTGCTGGACTTCGCTGAGGTGCCCGCGCACATGTTCACCGCGATGTTCACCTGCGCCCGCACCGCGGGGTGGTCCGCCCACATCCTGGAGCAGAAGGGAACCGGGCGGCTGATCCGGCCGAGTGCCCGCTATGTCGGCCCGCAGGCCCGGCCGGTCAAGGAGGTCCCCGGCGCGGAAGGCGTCCTCGGCGAGATCTGATGCCCCGCCGCCCGTGGCGGGCGTGACTGCCGAGCCTAATGTGGCCGCCGGGACATAGCCCGCTCAGGCCTGTTTGTGGTCGTTGGCACAGCGACCACAAAAGAATGTGGTCAGTGTGCCAACGACCACATACGCCGGGCTCGGCCGGAGCGTTGTGGGTGTTGTCACAGCGGGGCGGCTCGCTGCGGGCCGAGGCCGAAGGCCGGTCTCGGTAGGCTGGCGGCATGGCCCCCATCGAGATCCCTGCTGGTCTGCGCCCTGCCGACGGCCGGTTCGGCAGCGGCCCGTCGAAGGTCCGCCCCGGGCAACTGGCCGCGCTGGCCGCTTCCGGGGCTGCCTACCTCGGCACGTCCCACCGGCAGGCGCCGGTGCGCTCGCTGGTCCAGCGGGTGCGCGAGGGCCTCACCGAGCTGTTCCGGCTGCCGGACGGTTACCAGGTGGTGCTGGGCAACGGCGGCACGACCGCGTTCTGGGAGGTCGCCGCGTTCGGCCTGGTGCAGAAGCGATCCTCGCACCTGGCGTTCGGGGAGTTCTCCAGCAAGTTCGCGCAGGTCACCCGGACTGCACCGTGGCTGGAGGAGCCGATCGTCATCGAGTCGCCGGCCGGCAGCCACCCACGGCCGCGCGCGGAGCCCGGGGTGGACACCTACGCGCTCACCCACAACGAGACCTCGACCGGCGTGGCCATGCCCATCCACCGGGTGCCGGGCGCGGGCAACGGAGCCCTGGTGATCGTGGATGCCACCAGCGGTGCCGGCGGCCTTCCCGTGGATGTCACCGAGACCGACACGTACTACTTCGCGCCGCAGAAGTGCTTCGGCTCCGACGGGGGGCTGTGGCTCGCCCTGATGTCGCCGGCGGCGCTGGAGCGCGCCGCGGCGATCGCGGCCAGCGGGCGGTACATTCCGGAGTTCCTGTCACTGCAGGTCGCGATCGACAACTCGGCGAAGCAGCAGACCTACAACACCCCGTCGGTGGCGACCCTGCTGCTGCTGGCCGATCAGCTGGACTGGATGCTTGCCGAGGGCGGCCTGGACTGGACCGTCGCGCGCACGGCCGACTCCTCGTCCCGCCTGTACACCTGGGCAGAGAAGGTGCCTTACGCGGCCCCGTTCGTGGCCGACCCGGCGCAGCGTTCCCAGGTGGTAGGCACCATCGACTTCGCCGGCACCGTGGATGCCGCCAAGGTTGCCGCGACGCTGCGGGCGAACGGGATCGTGGACACCGAGCCGTACCGCAAGCTCGGCCGCAACCAGTTGCGGATCGCCATGTTCCCGGCGGTGGACCCGGCGGACGTAGAAGCGCTCACCGCGTGCATCGACTACGTCGTCGACCACCTGTAGCCGTAGGGCGGGGTGGTGGGGCCGGAGCAAGAGTCAGCGCAGGATGGCTCCTACCAGGGCCACCAGTACCAGGAGCGCGAGAACGGTAGGGAGCAGCCAGCGCGTGGTGCGGTTCACATCAGGAGCCTAGGGCACCGCGCAGCGGCCAGGTGCCGAGGACCTCGTAGCGCGGATCCGCGCCGAGCCGACTGTGGATCAGGTGGATTTCCCCGGCCAGCCATGGCGTCCCGGCGAACCCTGCAAGGGTTCCGACGAGTGAGTTCATATCGGCCGGCGCACGGCACCTGGCGAGGGTGAGGTGCGGCTGGTAGCCGCGCCCACTGTTGGCGGGCCGCGCGCCGGCCCGCTGTGCGCCCGCGCTGGCCGACGCGGCCAGCAGGCCAAGTCCGCGGCGGTCACCCTGGATGCCGGTCCATAGCACCCGAGCCCGGTTCGCCCCGGGGAAGGCGCCCGCCCCGGCCAAGGACAGGGACAGCGGCGGATGCCGCCGGGCGGCGCGCTCCAGCCGCACCGCCAACTCGGTGATGACCGACTCGTCGACCTCGCCGAGGAAGGCCAGCGTGAGGTGCCAGGCGTCGCGGCCTGTCCAGCGCAGATCCGGCCTGGCGGGGCGCAACGGCGCCACCACCTCGTCCAGTTCGCTGGCCGCCTCATGGGGCAGCGCAAGCGCCACGAACAGCCTCATGATCCATTCGTAGCAGCCGCCACGCCGCCACGCCGGCCGTTGTGCCGGGATTGGCCGGTCCACGGAGGCATATGTCTCTTCCGCCGTCAGCCCTCGGCCCGGGCCAGCACGGCCGGGCGCAGGACGGAACGAAGGCGCGCACCACGTGCCCGCGCCAGCAGCAACGCCACGCCGACGGCCCCGGCCGCCGAGATGACCCCGCCCCCGATCAGGCCCGCCCTGGCCCCGAACTGCTCGGCCGCCCAGCCGACCAGAGGGGAGCCGAGCGGCGCCCCGCCCAGGAAGACCAGCATGTACAGCCCCATCACCCGGCCCCGCACCTCGGGCGTGGTGCTGAGCTGGGTCATGGAGTTGGCTGCGGTGCTGAACATCAGCACCGCAGCCCCGGTAGGCACCAGCATGACCAGGAATGACCAGAAGACCGGCATCAGGCCGGCGGCCACTTCGAACAGGCCGAACGCGAGCGCCGTGGTCAGCATCAGCCGCATGCTGGGCCGGGCACGGCGGGCGGCAGCCAGGGCGCCGCCCAGGGCGCCGAGCGCGAACACGGCCGAGGCGAGGCCGAACTCCGACGCCCCGGTTCCGAACACGCCCCTGGACATCAGCGCGGTGGTCACCTGGAAGTTCATGCCGAACGTGGCCACGAAGAAGACCAGCACCAGGGTCAGCCAGAGATCGGGACGCGCCCGCACATAGCTGAATGTCTCCCTGAGCTGTCCCCGCGCCTTGGGCGCGCGGGCCACCGGGCGCAGTTCGCTCTCCCGCATGAGCTTGAGCCCAATCAGCACGGCCCCGTAGGAGGCGGCGTTGATCAGGAAGGCGACCGGAGTCCCCACGGCGGCGATGACGAGGCCAGCGACGGCCGGGCCGACGATCCTGGCGAGGTTGAACGTAGCGCTGTTCAGCGCGATGGCGTTCGCCATCCCCTCACTGCCGACCATCTCGGCCGCGAAGGTCTGCCTGGCCGGGTTGTCCACCACCGCGACCATGCCGAGCGCGAAGGCGAGCAGGTACACCTGCCAGACCGCCACGGCGCCGGTGAGCGCGAGGATCCCGAGGATGAGCGCGAGCATGCCCATGATCGCCTGGGTCGTGAGCAGGATGCTGCGCTTGCGGTAACGGTCGGCGATGACACCGCCCCACAGGCTGAACAGCAGCTGAGGCAGGAACTGCAGGCCGGCGGCGATGCCCAGGGCGGTCCCGCTGCCGTGGGTCAGCTCCAGGACCAGCCAGTCCTGGGCCACCCGCTGCATCCAGGTGCCCGTATTGGACACGACCTGCCCGGTGGCGAACAGCCGGTAGTTCCGGGTGGACAGCGACCGGAAGGTCTGGAACCTCGGCCGGCGGCCGGCGTGCCCGGCGGAACCCTCGCCCGGAGCGGGCCGGCGCAGGACTGGCTGAGCTTCTCCAGGACCGGCGCGGCCGCCCGCAACGCCGCCCGCTCGGCCGGTGACAGTTCCTTGAGCCGCTGCGCCAGCCACGCCTCCCGGCGGCGCCGTGCCTTGCTCACCAGGTCGCGGCCGACGTCCGTGGCGGTGAGCACCACCTGCCGCCGGTCGGAAGGATGCGGCTCGCGCCGCACGAGCTGCGAATCCACGAGCGCCGAGATGACGCGCGTCATGGACGGCGGCTGCACCTTCTCGTGCTCGGCCAGCTCCCCCGGAGTCATCGCGCCGTGCCGCTCCAGCGTGGCCAGGGCGGCCAGCTGAGTTTCTGACAGATCCAGCTCGCCCAGGCCGGCCGCGGCGCGCTCGACCCGCAGGCGGCGGGCCAAGCGGCTCACCGAGATCCGAAGTGACGTGGCCAGGCCGGGGTCGGACCTGTGCTCCGATTGCATCATATTCATTAGCCTGACTCATTACTTTAGCTAACAGTACGCCATAGCGAAGCATTCCGCGAGCCGGTTGACTCCAGCGGCCGCCCCAGGCGTGCAGACAGTAGATCACGCACCGCGCCCGGACCGCCCCCGGGCCGGGCGCCTAACCTGTAACGGTGAGCCGCATCCTGCGCCCGGCGCCGCCACCGCTCGAGGCCAACGACCAACGGGTGACGGCGATCCTCACGGCCGGGTGGGCGGTCGCACTGGTGGTGCTGCTGGTGCTGCGCGACCAGATCCCCTCCTCCGAGCGGTGGTGGATCTGGACCTGCGCGGCCGGCGTGGCGATGGGCTTGTTCGCGCTGTGGTACGTGCCCCGGATGAAGCGGGCCCGCGCCCGCGGCGCGGCCCGCCGCGCCCAGGCCCAGGCCGGGGACGCGGAGACCTAGGGTCTCAGGTGTGGTCGAGCGACTCGAAGACCGTCTCGTCCACCGACACGCCGGGCAGGTCCATGAGGTCATAGCCGAGTTCGTCGATCACCGGCGGCACCGGCTGAGCCGCGCTTCCTGGCAGCAGCGCCTCCGAGTGCGCACCGCAGCCGTGATCCACCGAGACCACCCGGCCGTCGTCCGGGGCGAACGCGTTGGCGCACACGCCGAACACCGAGCCGAGGGGGCCGCCCAGCCGGACGAAGAACCCGCAGCCCGCACAGACCCCCGGCGCCGCGTGGGCGAGCGGGCTCTTGGGCCCGTGCTCGCTGGCATACCAGCGCATTCCCGTCTCGTGGCGGCCCAGGGGGGACAGCACCCGGCCCTGCGGCGGCACCAGGCCAGCGGCCAGGGCGGCGCTGCCGGCCAGCGGCTCGGCCAGTGTGGCCACGAGCACCGACAGGTCGTCGATGTCCTCCAGCCCGTCGTCACCAGCCAGGGAAACCATGGGCACCAGCCGCTCGTCGTCGGCCGCCGTGGGCAGGATGTCGCCCACACCGAGGTCACCAGGGCGGAGCCGCTCCCGCCAGGGAACCCACTCCGGCGCCAGGATGGACTCGGGGCCGGGCAGCAGGACGGTCTCGTCCACCGTGGGGGTCTTGGCGCGGGACGCCCGGGCCAGCGTAATTGCCCAGCGCCAGCCACGGTAGGCAGGGTCGAGGCAGTCGAACAGGTGGGTGACGACCCGGTCCGCATCGGCGTCCGCGCCGGCGTGATCGCCGACGTAGCCGGGCCCCGCCAGTTCGACGGCGGCGGCGCGGGCTAGGTCGACCGCCTGGGCGCAGATCTCGTCCGGCTCAGGCCTACGGGCGCGAAGTGGGCTCACGGTCAGTAATTGTTCCTCATCCGGGTGCATGCTCGCACCATGGTGCGGCCGGTTAGGCAGTCGCCGGCCGGTCCGCCGTTTCGTGGTACCGGCCCGACACAGAATACTGGGAACATGGGATGGGATGCGGCCAGGCAGGCGGCCAGGTCGATATCCTCGGCCGCCCAGTCCGGCGGCCGGGCGGGCGCCGGGGCCGCGCGGGGCACCAGTCGCATGGTGCACCGGCTGACCGGCGCCTCCGGGGCGAGCCGGACGGGCCTGGGCAGCCTCATCGAACTCTCCGCTGCGGGCGCCGCCGGCGACGCCTTCGTGACCATCGCGCTGGCCGGCACGCTGTTCTTCAGTACCTCCCTTGACCAGGCCCGGGGCAAGATCGCACTCACCCTGATCATTACCATGGCGCCGTTCGCCGTGCTGGCCCCGGTGATCGGGCCGATGCTGGACCGTGCCCAGCAAGGCCGCAGGTACCTGCTGGCGGGCACACTGATGGCCCGCGGCCTGCTGTGCTGGGGGATGGTCGACGCGGTGCTGCACAACGACGTGGTGGAACTGCTCCCCGCCGCGTTCGGCGTGCTGGTGCTGCAGAAGGCGTACGCGGTGACCCGGGCCTCCGTCACCCCCAGGCTGCTGCCGCGGGAGATCACCCTGGTCGCGGCGAACTCACGCACCGGCATGGCCACGCTGATCGCCTCCAGCGTGGCCGGGCTGGCCGCCCTGGGCATCGAGTACGTGGCCGGGGGCTCGGCCAACGGCGCGGCCTGGGTGCTGCGCGTCGGCACCGTGGTCTACATCGCCGCCACCGCGCTGAGCTTCCGGGTGCCCGACCATGTGGACGCGTTCGGCCGGAAGCCAGATGCGGACGATTCCGAGGCCGCCACGGTGCCGAACCAGGGCCAGGCCGCGGCCGCCGACCGCGCGGTCCCCGGTCCCGGTGCTCACGCGCCCGGGCCACGCGGCCCGGGCGGGACGGCGCCACTCGGGGCCGAACAGGCCCGGCCCGCGGCGCCGGGCAGGGCAGCACCAGGCAGCGCGGCACCGGGCGGCCGTGCCCGGCCGTCCCCCCGGCCCGGGCTGCGCACGCTGCGCCATGTGGGGCCGGTCGTCGCCGAGGCGATGCGCGCCAACGCCACCCTGCGCGCGTTCTCCGGCTTTACCGTGTTCTTCCTCGCGTTCCTGCTCAGGACCGTGCACTTCCACGGGGTGAACGACAAGGTGGCGCTCGGCGGACTGCTCGCCGCCGCCACCCTCGGCGGTTTCGCCGGCACGGCACTCGGGTCGGCGCTGCGGGCCCGCCGTCCGTACCTCATCACGTTCGGCATACTCGGTGCCTCCACGGTGGTGACCGTGGCCTGTGCCTTGTTCTTCGGGCTGTGGGCGGCGCTCGTGGTGGCCCTGGTCGCCGCGTTCGGCCAGGTCCTGGCCAAGTTGGCCCTTGACTCGACCGTGCAGCAGGAGATCGGCGAGGACATCAGGTCGTCTGCCTTCGCCGCTTCGGAGACCCTGCACCAGCTTGCCTGGGTGGGCGGCGGGCTCGCCGGGGTGGCCCTGTCCCTGACCAACAGCGGTGTCGCGGGGATGACCGTGGCAGCGGTCGGGCTGGGCATGTCGTTCCTGTTCCTGCTGTCCCAGCGGCGCCGCCGAGTTCTCGCGGCCAGGCATTCCCGGCCACAGGTCGTTTCGTAACCGAAGCGTGGGACGGCCCCGGCAACGGCCGACGCCCGGGGATACCGGCAGCGCGGTCAGGGCTCCACGTCGTCGGCTACCGCGCGCAGCAGTGCGGCGATCTTCTTGGCGTCCCGGGGATCGGGGTGGCGGCCGCGCCGGTAGGAACCTGACAGGTCATCGAGCAGCTTGATCAGGTCCTCCACGAGGACGACCATCTCATCTGGGCTCTTGCGGCTCACCTTGGCCACGGTCGGCGTGGGGTCGAGCACCCGTACCTGGAGGGCCTGCACGCCGCGCCGGCCCTCGGCCACGCCGAACTCCACGCGCTGGCCGGACCTCAGGACCGTGCCGGCCGGCAGCGCGGAGGAGTGCACGAAAACCTCACTGCCGCCGTCGCGACTGAGGAAGCCGAATCCTTTGTCGACGTCATACCATTTGACCTTGCCAGTGGGCACGGACAGACCTCACGGGGAATAGCGGCGGGCAGGTTCACGCGCGAGCGCCATCCCAGGTTAGTCGCTCCCGCCTCCGTCGAGGTCAGTCCCGGCAGCGCTCGTGACAGCGGCGTGACCCCGGCAGAATGCCGCCGGGGCCACGCCATCCGCGGCCCCCACGCTCAGATGGTGCTGGGACGGGATCGCGTGAGTGACCGGGAATCAGAGCGCACTGTGCCGCCCGATCAAATCCAGGAGGTCTTGTCAGGCTTATACCCTGGAGTTATCGCAGATAATCACGGGGTAGTTACCCGTGATTACCGAAATTCTTGACCCGGCAGCCTCAGCGGGTGATGCGCTTCCAGGGGGGCACCTTGACCCGCGGTCCCCTGGACACCCGCCAGGCCAGGTAGGCGGCGGTGATCACCGAGCCCACGCGGACCAGGTATCCGAAGGACACGTGGAGGGCGTGGAAGTAGACCACGATGATGTTGCCGCTGCCGCCGACGAACGGGGCGGCGATCACCGAAAGCGCCAGCGTCACCAGCAAGGGCCCGGTGACCGCGATCGATTTGTCCTTGACGTCCCACAGCCGCGAGAACAGCGCCACGACGGCACCGATCGGCCAGAACGGGAACGGCAGGATCAGCCCGCCAAGACCGAGCAGCAGGATGGCGACGCTCTCCAGGAGGTTGTCGCGGGCCAGCCGGCCGACGCTCGCGGTGAACTTCTCGGTCCCGTCCGCTGCCCACGGGACCTGCCCGATCAGCCGCTCGATCGGGCCGGTGCGGCCGGCGTCTCCAGGCCCGGTGCCTGGCGCAGCGGTGCCCCGGCGCCCGGCGCCCCGCTGACTTGTGCCCTGCGTGACGGTGCCCTGCGGAGCCGCGCCTTGCGGCGCCGCGCCCTGCGGGCCGGGATCCGGCGAGTCCGCGCTGCGAAGCCTGCGGGGACCGGCATCCCGTGAGTCACCGCTGCCCGGGCCGGCACTGCGCGGGCCTGTGCCGCGCAGCCCGGTGGTCTGCGGGCCCGCGCCACGCAGGACCGAGCGCCGCGGGCCCGCGTCCGGGGGCGGTGGCGCGGCCCCGGCGACGGAGCCGTCCGGGCCGGTGACAGCCTGGTCCGGCCCAGGCTGGGCCGGGCTGCCGGGCAAGGGCTGGGTATCGGGGCTGGGCCGGCGCCGTGCCTTCAGGGGACGGTTCATCCGCGGCCCGGACAGGGCCGCCGCCGCGGCCTCTCCCTCCTCCTTGCTCGAAGCCCGGCTCTTGATCCAGGCCTGGTCGATCCGGATCCGCTCTTCGGTGACAAGGTCCTCGGGCTTGCCCAGCCGCGCAAGCACCGCGGTGACCTGCGCGGGATCGGTGCGCGTCCCAGGGGGGCCGACCTCGCGCTCGACGAGAGCCCGCGTGCGGCCGACAAAGGCCATCCTGGCCCCCTTGGGGAGCAGGCGCGCCGCTTGCGCCACCCGGGTCATGTAGTCCGTGACGATCTGCTCACCGGAGAGGTTGGGACGTGCCCTCATGCCCCGATCATCCCCTCTTATCCGCTAAATGTGGAGACCTTCGCACACTCTGAAAGTTGCGGCGCACACACGCGCGCAAACAGGGCGTGAGCATGCGCGCGTTGTGCAACCCCGGAGGGGGATGCGCACCCGGCCGGCGGGGGTGCTGCCGGCCAGGCTGCCAGCTGCCGGCCAGGCTGAGCCGGCCGATGGCCTCCGGCCGGCCCGGCCGGATGGCTGACCGGCAGGCCGAGCCGGATAAGGAAGGCCGGAGGGGTGGTCCCGCACCGCGGGACCACCCCTCACTCCGGGCGCCTGGCGCCCGGTACCGCAGGCTACGCGCCCGCTAGCACGGGCTGAGCGCCCATGGCATGGACTAGAAGTCCATGTCACCGCCGCCGGGGGCGGCAGGTGCCTTCTCCTTCTCCGGCTTCTCGACGATCACTGCCTCGGTGGTGAGGAAGAGACCAGCGATGGAAGCGGCGTTCTGCAGCGCGGACCGGGTGACCTTAGCCGGGTCGATGATCCCCGCCTTGAACATGTCGACGTACTCGCCGTTCGCGGCGTTGAGGCCGTGAGCGACTGCGAGCGTCTTGACCTTCTCGACCACCACGCCGCCTTCGAGGCCGGCGTTCACGGCGATCTGCTTGAGCGGCTCCTCCAGGGCCCGGCGCACAATCGTGGCACCGGTGGCCTCGTCGCCGACCAGGTCCAGCTTCTTGAACGCTTGCGCGCCCGCCTGAAGCAGTGCGACGCCCCCGCCGGGGACGATGCCTTCCTCCACGGCGGCCTTGGCGTTGCGCACCGCGTCCTCGATGCGGTGCTTGCGCTCTTTCAGCTCGACCTCGGTGGCCGCGCCGGCCTTGATCACTGCAACGCCGCCGGCCAGCTTGGCCAGCCGCTCCTGCAGCTTCTCGCGGTCGTAGTCGGAGTCGGTGTTCTCGATCTCGACACGGATCTGGTTGACCCGGCCAGCGATCTGGTCGCCGTCGCCCGCGCCATCAACGATCGTCGTCTCATCCTTGGTGACGACAATCTTGCGCGCGCGGCCGAGCAGGTCGACGTCCGCGGTCTCCAGCTTCAGGCCGACTTCCTCGCTGATGACCTGGCCGCCCGTGAGGGTGGCGATGTCACCGAGCATGGCCTTACGCCGGTCACCGAACCCGGGCGCCTTCACCGCGACCGACTTGAACAGGCCACGGATCTTGTTGACGACCAGGGTCGCCAGCGCCTCGCCCTCGACGTCCTCGGCGATGATCGCCAGCGGCTTGCCGGACTGCACCACCTTGTCGAGCAGCGGGAGCAGGTCCTTGTTCGCCGAGACCTTCGAGTTGACGATGAGGATGTAGGGGTCCTCCAGGACCGCTTCCATCCGCTCGGGGTCGGTTGCGAAGTAGGGCGAGATGTAACCCTTGTCGAAGCGCATGCCCTCGGTGAGCTCAAGCTCGAGGCCGAAGGTGTTGCTCTCCTCAACGGTGATGACGCCTTCCTTGCCGACCTTGTCCATCGCCTCGGCGATCATCTCGCCGATTGCGGTGTCGCCAGCGGAGATCGAGGCCGTCGAAGCGATCTGCTCCTTGGTCTCCACATCCTTGGCGAGCTTGGACAGTTCTTCGCTGACCCGCTCCACCGCAGCCTCGATGCCGCGCTTGAGCGACATCGGGTTGGCACCGGCGGCGACGTTGCGCAGGCCCTCACGGACCAGCGCCTGGGCCAGCACCGTCGCCGTCGTGGTGCCATCACCAGCGACGTCGTCGGTCTTCTTGGCTACTTCCTTGACCAGCTCGGCGCCGATCTTCTCCCACGGGTCCTCGAGCTCGATCTCCTTGGCGATGGACACGCCATCGTTGGTGATCGTGGGTGCGCCCCACTTCTTCTCGAGTACCACGTTCCGGCCCTTAGGGCCGAGGGTCACTTTTACGACGTCGGCTAGCTGATTCATACCGCGCTCGAGGCCGCGCCTTGCGTCCTCGTTAAACGCGATCATCTTGGCTGCCATAGGCTCCAGTCCTCCGGAAACTATGTGGCTATCGGACGGATCGAGCCGACGCCCGCGACGGCCGGCCCTCGCTGTGGCAGTCCCTTCCTGCACAGGTGAGGCCTCATCGCCCCGATCCCGCCTTGGCGCTGTCACTCTCATGCCGAGAGTGCCAACGACCTGTTTAGCACTCTCGGGTCGAGAGTGCAAACTGATCACCTCGGCCACCCCCGCCCCGAGGCCGTTGACCAGGGAATTGCGGGCGGCGGGTGCGGATACCGGCAGCAGGGATGAACCGCCCGGGCGCGGCATGCCGCAGGCGTCAACCGCGCCGATCAGGTTGAGCCGAGCGCGCCGTCACCGGTATAACCGAGGTATGTCCGCAACGGAGAAGCTCGCGATCAGCCTGCCTAAGGACCTGATCGAGAAGCTGCGGCGGGCCAAGGACGAGGGCCGGATCGATTCGGTGTCCGGGCACATCGCTGAACTCCTGCGCCGGGAGGACGACTGGCACGACGCCCGGGCCACCCTGGACCGCATCTTCGAGCGGTGCCCGGGCCCTGAGGCCAAGCACTACGCCTGGGCCCGCCGGGCGCTCGGCGTGGGCCCGAAGCCCGTCGGGTGATCGGCGGCCGGATCCTCGACACCAGCGCACTGCTCCAGGCGGCCCGAGGCACCCCGTATATGCAGGCGCTGCTCTACATCAGTCACGAGCACCTGATCCCGCTGGTCATCCCGGCGCCCTGCCTGGCCGACGCCCTGGCCAGGCTCCGGGACCCCGAGCAGCAGGCGCGCCTGTTCGATCTGCTGAAGGCCCCCATGGCGAGGGTGGAGGAGTTCGGCACAGCCGAGGCAACAGGCACCGGGCTGCTGCGGTCGAGTGCCCTGCCCACCCGGGCTTCTACCGGGGCGGCGCATGCCGCGTTCCTGGCCGCCGACCGTGGCTGGCCGGTGGTGAGCGCCCGGCCGGGCCCGATCCGTGCCATGCACCCCGAGGTGGAGATCGAGCCGCTCCCCTGAGGCGCCGTGCCGCGTCACGGCCCGGGCGGCGTTACCCGGCCTGGCGGCCGTTACCCGGCCTGGCGGGGGAACCGGCTGGGCGGGGGAAAGCGCATGGCCCGGCACTCGCGTCCGGGTGCCGGGCCATGATCCAGCTTGATGAGCAGTTACGTCACACGGCGCGAACGGACTCCGCCTGAGGTCCGCGCTCGCCCTGCGTGATGTCGAATTCGACCCGCTGCCCCTCCTCGAGGCTGCGGTAACCATCCATAAGGATGGCTGTGTGGTGCACGAACACGTCCCTGCCACCGTCGACCGCGATGAAGCCGTAGCCCTTGTCCGCGTTGAACCACTTGACGGTGCCCTGAGCCATTACTCAACAACCCCTAACTACGCTCGGGCTTTCTCAGATCCCGCCCTTGCTTTTCGGGATCCAGTGATCGCGGTTGTGCTAGGCGTACTGACAAGCATCGCTTGTCGTTCTCGCCGACCGACTGCGACCGGGTATGACCATACCCCCTGCCGTGAGGATGCGTGACCAGATACTCGCTGAATGCTGCCAAGAAACTCGCGCAGGCCAACAGAAAACCATGGACACGCTGGTCAGCCGGGGTGAAACCGGATCACGCCCGAGCGGGGCATCAGCCGGGACCGCGGCGTCAGCCGCCGGCCACCGCCGGAATAACCGACACGCGGGACCCAGCCGGCACCGGAGTGTCCAGCCCCTCCGCGAACCGCACATCTTCGTCGCCCACATACACATTGACGAAGCGGCGCAAATTCCCCGCATCATCGACAATCCGGCCCGCCAGCCCCGGATACGCCGCGTCCAGGCTGGCGAGAACCTCCCGCAGCGTGCCCGGGTCCGCGCTCACCTCGGCCGAGCCGCCGGTGAACGTGCGCAGTATGGTCGGTATTCGGACGGAGACGCTCATCCGCGGCCGCCTTTCTCTGTTATCGGGCCCGTGATCATGACTTCGGTGTTGCTATCACGACACCAAAGTCATGATCACGAACGAGGGGGCACGATTCACGCCGCGCGGGACGACTCCCAGGCCTCGAACGCCTCCAGCGTGGGCCGGATCGCCGCGGCGGCCGCCGGCGCCACCGCGTCCAGGGTCTTCAGCCCGTCACCCGAGTTGATGATGACCGTTTCCGCGCCCGGGTCGAGCAGCCCGTCGGCGAGGAGCCGGCGCAGCACCCCAAGCGTCACCCCGGACGCGGTCTCGCCGAAGATGCCTTCGGTCGCGGCGAGCAGGCGTATGGCATGCACTACTTCCTCGTCGTCGACGTCGGCCACCGCCCCGCCGGTGCGCCGCACGACATCGAGCACATAAGGGCCGTCGGCGGGATTGCCGATCGCCAGCGACTTGGCGATGGTGGCCGGCTTGACCGGCTGCACCACGTCGTGCCCGGCGCGGAACGCGGCCGCCACCGGCGAGCACCCGGTCGCCTGCGCACCGAACACCCGGTACTTCGTGTCAGCCACCAGCCCGAGTTCGATCAGTTCGCGGAACGCCTTGTCGATCTTGACGAGCTGGGCGCCGGAGGCGACCGGCACCACGATCTGCTCCGGCAGCCGCCAGCCGAGCTGCTCGGCGATCTCGTAGCCGATGGTCTTGGACCCCTCGGCGTAGTAGGGGCGCACGTTGACGTTGACGAACGCCCAGTCCTCGCGGTCGTCGGCAAGCTCGGAGGCGAGCCGGTTCACGTCGTCGTAGGTGCCGTCGATGGCCACCATGGCGCCGCCGTAGACGGCGGTGGCTGCGATCTTCTGCGGTTCCAGGTCGGCCGGGATCAGCACCACCGAGCGGATGCCGGCCCGGGCCGCGGCGGCGGCCACCGCGTTGGCAAGGTTGCCGGTGGACGGGCAGGCCAGCACCTTGTAGCCCATCTCGACGGCGGCGGCCAGGGCGACCGCCACGACCCGGTCCTTGAACGAATGGGTGGGGTTTCCGCGCTCGTCCTTCAGCCACAGCGCCCGCAGCCCGAGTTCCCTGGCGAGCTGGTCGGCGCGGGAGAGCCTGGTCCAGCCGGGCTCGGTGTTGGGCCTGGCGGCGATGTCCGGCGGCACCGGGAGCAGGCTCGCGTAACGCCAGATGCTCGCGGGCCCGGCCTCGATGCCGGCGCGGGTGATCGGCGGCAGTTCGTAGCCGACCTCCAGCGGCCCGAAACACTCCGCGCACGCATGGCTGGCGCCGAGCGCGGACGTGGCGCCGCATTCGCGGCAGAAGAGGTGACTTGCGAAGCCGAAACCGGAAGGAGTACTCACTGATGTGGTCACGGTGCGGGGCCTTTCTTCCCTCATCTGTCCCTGCGGCCGAACAGCCGCGGGCCGGACTTGGCACCTGCCACGACGAGCCCCGCCAAGCGCTCCGCAGACCCCAGCCATCGCCGGGCGCCGCCTGGAGACCCCAGCCATCGGCGGGGGTTCCAGGGGGTCGCCCCCTGGGCTAGTACTGCGGACAAACGCGCCGCTGGCCGTCAGGCCAGCAAGTAGCATTCGCCGTCACGGTGGTTGCCGGGGCTTCGCAGGGCCGTATCCCTCCACCCCTCTGGATGAGCTTTATGAAGTTGTGCTCACAACTTTAACTGATGGCGCCAACGGTTTAACTGACCGGGCAATCAGTTCCGGGCGTCGCCGGCCCAGCCCAGGTGGTGACGGTCAGATGCCCTAACCTCACCTTCCATGAGCGCCGAACCCGCGGGCCGGGTACTGATCGCATCCAACCGGGGGCCGGTGTCCTTCAGCCTCGGCGACGGCGGGCGGCTGACCAGCCGCCGCGGCGGGGGCGGGATGGTGTCCGGGCTGTCGGCGCTCGCGGGCCGGGCCGAGGTGCTGTGGGTGTGCGCCGCCCTGAACGATGCCGACCGGGCCGCCGCCCGGGCCGCGGCCGACGGGCAACTGGACGTGCCGCTCAGCGCCGGCGACGCGGCACCAGACGAGCCGCGGTCCGTGGTGCGGATGCTCGACATCCCGGCGCCGGTGTTCGACCGGGCCTACAACGGGGTAGCCAACTCCACCCTGTGGTTCATCCACCACATGCTCTACGACACCCCGAACCAGCCCGTATTCGGGCTCGCGTTCCGCAGGGAGTGGGAGTCGTTCCGCGCCTACAACGCCGCGTTCGCCGACGCCCTCACCGAGGGAGCCGGGCCGCCCGGCGCGGGCACCAGGGCCATGGTGCAGGACTACCACCTGACCCTGCTCCCCCGGATGCTCGCGCAGCGCCGCCCCGACCTGGCGATCGCGCACTTCTCGCACACCCCGTGGGCGCCGCCGGACTATTTCGCGCTGCTGCCCGACGACGTGGCGCGCGAGGTCCTCGACGGCATTCTCGGCGCCGACCATGCCGGGTTCCATGCGGAGCGCTGGGCCAGCGCGTTCCTCGACTGCTGCGAGAGCGTGCTCGGCGCCGAGGTGGACCGGGCCGCGCGGACCGTCCGGCACGCCGGGCACACCACCACGGTCGGCATCCACGCGCTGGGCGTGGACGCGGCGCAGCTTCGCGGCCGGGCCGCGGCCGACGACGTGCAGGCGCACATGGCCGCGCTCACCGAGGTGGCGGGCGGCCGGAAGCTGATCGTCCGGATCGACCGCACCGAGCTGTCCAAGAACATCGTCCGGGGGCTGGCCGCCTACCGCGAGCTGCTGGTCACCTGGCCGCAGTGGCGGGGAAAGGTCACCCACGTGGCGTTCGCCTACCCGTCCCGCCACGACCTGCCCGAGTACCGCGAGTACACGGCCAGCGTGCAGCGGATGGCGCGGGAGATCGTGGACGAGTTCGGCACCGAGGACTGGGACCCGCTGGTGCTGCAGGTCAACGACGACTATCCGCGCTCGCTCGCCGCGTACCGGCTGGCCGACGTGCTGCTGGTCAACCCCGTCAGGGACGGCATGAACCTGGTCGCCAAGGAAGCCCCGCTGCTGTCCGATCGCAGCTGCGCGGTGGTGCTGTCGCGGGAGGCAGGCGCGGCTGCCGAACTGGCCGGGGGCGCTCTGCTCGTGAATCCTTACGATGTCTCCGCCACGGCACGGGCCTTGCACGAGGCGCTGAGCATGAATAGTGCAGAACGAAACCGCCGTGGTGCCCTGCTTGCCCAGGCGAGCGCCGCCTGCCCGCCGCAGCAGTGGCTGGCGGCCCAGCTCAGCGCGCTAGAGGCGGCTGCGAAGGCAGGGCCTCAGCCAGCGCAGCCAGCAGGGCGCCGACCTCCCTGGGCCCGTCGAGGACCAGGTCGGCGTGCGCGGCGAGCGCGGTGACCTCGTCCGAGGCGCTGCACACGGCGACCCCTTTGCGGCCAGCGGCCCGGGCCGCACGGACGGCCTCGAAGGCGGGGAGGTCGCCGAGGTCGTCGCCGGCGAACAGGACCGCCGCCGGGTCACGTTCGGCGATCAGTGCCGTCAGCGCCGTGCCCTTGTTGATGCCGGGCGGCCGCAGCTCGATGACCATCCGCCCGGGCTGGCAGTCCAGCCCGGTGTCGGCGGCGAACTCCGCCATCGGGCCGGTGAGCCGCGCCAGTGCGGCCTGCGGGTCCGCGGTCCGGCGGACATGCACCACGAGCGCGTGGCCCTTGTCCTCGATCCGGGTGCCCTCGGGGGCGCGGGCCGCGGCGAGCGCTCCGGGCAGCCGGGTGCGGGCCGCGGCGACCTGCGGCGGCGGCGGGGGCGAGGTGAGCTGGCCGCCCTCCCACCGCTCGAAGCCGTGATGCCCGATCACGATCAGGCCGGGGATGTCCGCGAAACCGCCCAGTTCCACGGCAACAGGGGCGGGGCGCCCGGTGATGATCGCGAGCGTGCCGACGCCGGTGGCGAGCCGCCGCAGGGCGGGCGGCACGTCCGGGTGCGGCCGGGCCGCGGAAGGCTCGGAGACGATCGGCGCGAGCGTGCCGTCGAAATCCAGGGCGATCAGCGCGCGGCCAGGGTCTGCCACGATGGCGGCGAGGCCGGCCACGCCCTCGGGGGTCGCTCCTTCGGGGACCGGCACCCGCGGCGGCGGGAAGGTCACGCGGCGCCGCCCTCGCCGCGAGCTGTCCGGATCCGCTCGCGGCGCGCGCGCTGGCGGCGCAGCCGCTTGACGAGGACCGGATCCGCGGCCATCGCTTCCGGCCGGTCGATGAGCTCGTTGAGCATCTGGTAGTAGCGGGTGGCGGACAGCTCCGAGCTGGTCGGAGATCGCCTGTTCCTTGGCGCCGGGCTGGCGCCACCAGTGCCGTTCGAACGAGAGGACCCGCATCTCGCGCTCGGACAGTGCTGACATCTGCCTCACGCCCTCCCGTGACCGCTTCCCCCGCCGGCGGGACTCCACCGGGCCCTCCATCGTAGGCAGTACCACCGGCCTTCCGACAGCCGCCGGCGAGGCTTCCGGAGAACCCCGGGGCTTCCGGCAACGGGCTTCGCGTCGTACGCTCACCGTTCGTGACCACCTTCGACTGCCTCACCCTCCTCACCGACTATGGGCTTGACGACGGGTTCGTCGCCGCCTGCCATGGCGTCGCCGCCCGGATCGCCCCCGGGGCGCGGATCATCGATATCACCCACCTGGTTCCCCCGGGTGACGTGCGCCGCGGAGCCGCCGTACTCGCGCAGACCATGCCGTACATGCCGGCCGCCGTGCACGTCGCGGTGGTCGACCCAGGCGTGGGCACCGCGCGCCGCGGCATCGCGGTCGAGGCGGGCGAGGCGATCCTGGTGGGCCCGGACAACGGGCTGCTGTCGTGGGCGGTCGCGGCGCTGGGGGGCACGCGGCGCGCGTTCCAGCTCACCAACGGTGAACTCTGGCTGCACCCGGTGTCGCAGACGTTCCACGGCCGTGACATTTTCGTTCCCGTCGCGGCGCATCTCGCCGCGGGCGCGGACCTCTCCTCGGTGGGCACCGAACTGGATACTGGCGATCTGGTAACCCTGCCCGCGCCGACCAGCCGCGTGCACGACCGCGAGGCCGAGGGCGAGGTGATGTCGGTGGACCGGTTCGGCAATGTACAGCTGTCCATCGCCGCATCCGACGCCGACCGGATCGGCATCGGGTTCGGCGCCCAGCTCGTGGTCCGCTGCGGCCGCCGTCAGCTCACTGTGCCCTACCTGGAGACCTTCGCCGCCGTCGCGCCCGGCGAGCTGGTCGCGTTCACCGACAGCGCGGGGCTGATCTCGCTCGCGGTCAACGCCGGCGACGCCGCGCAGCAACTGGGCCTGCCGCCCGGCGCGCACGTCCGGCTGGCGGCTGCACCGCCGTCCTAGCCGCCGCGGCTGTGCCATGGCGCCGGAATACACGCGGAAAACCCGGGTCAAGCCCGGTCAGGCCATCAGCTCTGGCCACGAAACAGCCATGAACATGACAGAATGCGCAGGTGCACCCCCGGAGGAGGACGGCCGTGCCACATGGTCTCTCCCGGCGCGCGCAGGCTGGCGTTTCACCCGGTTTCCGCCATCGCGCGCGAGTCGGCGTGGCCATAGGAGCCAGCCTGGCATTTATCGCCGCGGCAAGTTCCCCCGCACTGGCCGATCAGGTACGCCGGAATGAATGGTGGCTGCGCACTCTTCACGTCACGAATGCCTGGGAGACGACGCGCGGATCCGGCGTCACCATCGCGGTGCTCGACACCGGGGTGGACCCGGCGCAGGCCGATCTGACCGGCTCGGTCACCACCGGCCCGGATTACACCAACTCGGGGCGCACGGCCGGCGGGCCGTTCTGGGGGATTCACGGCACCGAGGTGGCCAGCCTTATCGCCGGTCACGGGCACGGGCCCGGCCAAGCCAATGGGGTTATCGGCATCGCACCGGCAGCCAAGATCCTTTCCGTCCGGGTGACGCTGGAAAGCAACGACCCGTTCTTGGCCGAGCAGACCATTGCGGCCGGGCTGCCGGACGCCATTGCCCGCGGTATCAAGTGGGCCGTCCGGCACGACGCGAGCGTCATCGACCTGCCCCTCGACCCGGTGACCACGTCCGGTGCGCCCGGTTCTGGCGGCAGCCCCGCCGAGCGGGCGGCCATCAACTACGCGATCGCCAAGCACGTGGTGCTGGTCGCCCCGGCCGGCGACGGAGGCGCGGGCACCGACCCGGCGAACTATCCGGCCGCCTACCCTGGGGTCATCGCCGTGGGCGCCTTCGACCAGCATTTCGTCAAGGCGCCGTTCACCAGCCACCAGTCGTACGTCCTGGTCACCGCGGCTGGGGCTGGCATCGCCGCGGCCAGCCCGTCCGGCGGCTACCCGCAGCTCAACAGCACCAGCGCGGCAAGCGCGATGGTCGCGGGCATCGCCGCGCTCGTCCGGGCCCAGTTCCCCACGCTGACCCCGGCGCAGGTCACCCACGCGATCACCGCGAGCACGGTGTTCCACCGACCCGGCGGGCGGGCCGACGGGTCCGGTTTCGGCACCGTTGACGCGGCCAGGGCGCTCATCGCGGCGGCGGGCATCGCCGAGAGCGTGCCCAAGTCGGCCGCCTCGGGCAGCGCCGCCGGCCAGGCGCCACCCAGTCAACCGGCGGTGCACAGCAGCCCGATCCACCGCAACATCCGCGGCACCCTGATCAAGGACGCGGCCATCGCCGGCGCGGTCTTCCTGCTGCTACTTGGTCTGTTCTTCGCGGTCACGGCATGGCGGCGGCGGAACGCACGCTCCGCGCGCCTCGCCGAGGTGCGGGCGGCGGTCCAGCCTCCGATACGCAAGCCGGCCGCGGCCAAGTCCGCGCCGCGCTCGGCGAAGAAGGGCGCCCCGGCCGGGGCGCAGGGTTCGGTGTCCGGGGGCCCGGATGCCGAAGCAGCCGAGCCGCAGCTTGAGCCGGCTGGCTTCATCGCCGCGCCGCTCGGCCCGGCGGCCGGGGGACCGGGGGCATCCGGCTTCACCGGATCGGCATCATCGGCTTTCACCGGTTCCGCGGCGGGCTTGAGCGGTTCCGCGGGCTTCAGCGGTTCCGCGGCAGGCTTCACCGGGTCCGCTTCTGGCTTCACCGGATCTGGGTTCAGCGGCTCCGCGGCAAGCCTCAGCGGTTCCGCGGCAGGCTTCACGGGATCCTCGTCGGGCTTCACCGGTTCTGGGTTCACCGGGCCGGCGTCGTCAGGGTTCGCAGCCGCAGGCCCGACGTCCCCCGGAGCCGGCGGCGTTGCCGCGCTCGGCGCGGCAGGAATCAGCCCCCCGGGGGGAATCAGCCCTCCGCCAGAACTCGGGTCTGCAGCCGGGAGCGGCCCTTCGGCGGGGCTGGACGCGGCAGGTACCAGCCGGCCGGGAGGGATCAGTCCTCCGCCAGGGCTCGGACCGGCAACGGGACTCGGCCCTTCGGCAGCAAGCGATCCTTCGGGACGGTTCGGCTCCTCGGCAGGCCGTGGCTCGTCGGCAGAGCTTCGGCCCGTCGGCAGGGCTTGGCTCGTCGGCAGGGCTTGGCTCGTCGGCAGAGCTTGGCTCGTCGGCAGGCCGTAGCTCGTCGGCAGGGCTTGGCTCGTCGGCAGGGTTCGGCTCCTCGCTCGGGCCCGCCGCGCAAGACGCCTCCCCGGCCGGACAGGCCACGCCCGACCTGACGCTGCCTGCCGGTGTAGGAACCGGTGTGCCGCCATGGGCGCTGATCTCACGAGACCCCAGTGTCCGGGCCGCGGCCAGCGCGGCGATTCCCGACGGCGCGTTTCCCGGGGCTCCGGCCACGCCGCCAGCAGGCGAGGCAGCCAGCGGCCCGGAACCGGCACCCGGCGGTGCGGGCATAACCCGGATGAGCAGCCGGCTGACCCAGACACCGCGTCAGCCGCGGACGCCGCAGGTATCCGGCCGGCCGCCCTGGGAGCCCGCAGCCGAACCGAACAGCGAATTGCCCTGGGCCCAGGCTCCCGCGCCGTCCCGCGGCGGAGCAGGCCCGCTGCCCAGCCGTGAGCAGGTGCGCCCGGAGTTGCCTTTCTGGGATGAACTGGCGCGGGAGGCATGGCCGGGCGGTCCCAAGCTGGCGGGGCCGCACCCACCGGCTCAGTCGTCCGCCGAGACGAACGGCCCGCCCGGCCGCGAGGGCGAACGGCCCGCCGCAGGTGCCCCAACGGGCCGGGCGGTGCGTGCCGCCGGGCTGGTGCCGCCTCAGCCGGATTCGCCGGAGCAGCCCGGGCGGACGGAGAACGGGCCAGGCTACGCGTGGAACACCGGGGCAGCGGTGGATCCCTTCCGTGCGGCCCAGTCCGAGCCCGGCACGGCTCCCTTCGGCACCGGCGCCTCCCCGGCCGGCAGCGGTCCGCCGGCCGGCGGAGCCCCGTCAGGCGTGAGCCCGTCAGGCGTGAGCCCGGCGGCCGTCAGCCAGCCGGGTGTTTCGCCCGCCAGGAGGCCAAGTCTCGCCCTGCCCAGGCGGCTCGGCAGTTCGACGGCCCGCCAGGAGGACGCTGTCGCCGCTGCCGGCCGCGGCGCGAATCCGGCCGACGGAGGTCTGGCCGGGCAGGGACCGGCCGGTGGCGGCATGGCAGGCCCAGGCCGGACCGGTGGCGGCCTTACCGGTTCCGGGGCCACCGGTGCCGCATCTGCCGGCCCGGACTGGCCCGGCGCCGGCGCCAGCCAGCCTCCGTTCCCGCCGGCCCCGAGGCCAGCCACGGCACCCAGCCTGCCCGACGTCGGCCAACCCCAGCGGGGTCCCTTCCCCCGGGCGGTCAAACCCCCGATGGATCCCGCAGCGGCCGGTGCCGCTGCCTGGGACACCGGCACGATTGGTGTCAGGCCATCCGGTGACAGCCCGCCCGCGCCGGCCTTCTCGCGGGGGGACAGGCCCGCGGACGACCCCGGTCCGGCGAATGGCGGTCCGCCGCCTACGGGCGCCACGCTCCCCTCCGCAGCCAGACCCGGCGCGGCGAAGCCCGGCCCGGCGAAGCCGGGGACAGGGATGCCCGGGGCGGAAAGGTCCGGCGCGGCGAAGCCGGGGACGGGCATGCCCGGGGCGGAGAGGTCCGAGGCGGGCAGTACGAGCCCAAAGACGGGCGTTCCGCCCTGGGAGATCACCGACTCTTTCCTTGCCGTGCCGCCCGCCGAAGCCAGCGGTACACAGGTCAGCGGCGGGTCGGCGGCGGCCGCCCAGCCGGGCGAGCCGCGCGGCGCGGGCATGGAGGGCGGCGGCCCGGCGGACAGCACCGAGAATTTCTCCGCCGTGGACCAGCGGTCCTCCCCCCGGTCCGTCGCGGGCGACAGCACCGAGAGCTTCCCGGCCATCCGGCCGCGGGCCGACTTGGAAGACGCATTCCGCTTGTTCCCGCCAGTGCGCGGAACCGACAACCGGCCGACCGCGGACGGCCAGGACTGACCTGCGCCGACGCCGGCTGAGAAACCAGGTTGCCCGCCCCGTGGGTAACCTGCCGGGCCGGGCGTGTCGCCGGGGCAGCCGCTCAGCCGCCTGTGGCCAGTTCCTCCTTGCGCACCGATGCGTACATCGGCACGTACTCCTGCCCGGACAGGCCGCCGATGGCCTTCATCACCTCGTCGGTGATTGCCCTGCGGGCCTGCGCCACCGGCCGGTGGTCCTGGTATTGCTCAAATGTGAGCGGCTCGCCCACCCGGATGCCGACCCGGTGCAGGGACGGGACGGAGTGCCCGGGCGCCAGCACCCGGTCGGTGCCGACCATGGCCACCGGAATGACCGGCAGGCCCGAGGCCAGCGCCAGCCAGCCGACCCCGGTCCGGCCACGGTAGAGCCGGCCGTCGGGTGACCGGGTGCCCTCCGGGTAAATGCCGAACAACTCCCCCGCCTGCAGCAGCTCCAGCGCCGCCTGCAAGGTCTCCTGCGCCGCGCGGGCACCGGCCCGGTCCACGGACAACTGCCTGGTGGCCCGCAGGTAAGCGGCCGCAATCCGCTGGCCAGGACGTTTCCCGGTGAAGTACTCCGATTTGGCGGCGAAGGTGAGGGGCCGGGCGAGCACCAGCGGCAGGAAGATCGAATCGACCAGGGACAAGTGATTGGAAGCGATGATCGCGCCGCCGGTGGCCGGGATGTGCTCACCACCGGTGACCTCGGGCCGCCACAGCAGATGCAGTATCGGCCCGGCGAGCACCCGGGACACGCGGTACTTCACACGACCCTCCACGCCAGTCATCGGCCAAGGTTCAACGATAACCGCGGACCGGGCGATAGTGATCAAACGGTCGCGGCAGCCGGTTCCCGCGCGCCGGTTCCTGCCGGGGCGCCGTCGCGGGCCACGGACGAGAGGATCACCGCCGCCAGCGGCAGCAGGAACGGTAGCAGCCGCGGGCGCGGTGACGCCGGAGTCTTCCAATCTCACCAATGAGCCTGCCGAAACCGCCCTGAAACCCGGGCCTCAAGCCGACGTGCAAATGTTCTGGCTCGCCGTCCGCGGCGCGAACGTAGACGTAGGCTGCGGAGTCGCCGCCGGTCCCATGGTGACCGAGGTCCCGTAATCGGCACCAAGGAGCACGGTGATGTGCCCGGCTCCTATCGCCTCGGCGGGCCCGGAGACCTGGGACAAGGAAACGCCGGGCAGATCCTTGGCCAGCAACAGGGCTTCCGCTTCCTGGCCCGCGTGATAACGGATCACCGTCTGGCTGACCGCCTGGCCCCTCGCGGTTCGCATGAGCGGCACCTTGAAGCCGTATTGCTCCAAGCCCGCGCCCACGGTGTCCTCAAGCCCGAAGCTCGTGGTGCCGTTCATCACCACCACGGAGACCTTTGACGGGGACAGGTGCGGCACGCGCGGGTGCTTCAGCAGCGCCTGGCTCACCGGCACGTCGTTGCGGAACGCCTGGAAGATCAGGCTGTCCTGCGGCTGCGTCCAGAGCAGGTTGGCGGTGTCGGTGGGGTCCACGTAGGAGCGCGGGTAGGTAGGCAGGGTGAAGAAGGTGACCTTGCCAGGCGGCAGGTTCTTCAGGCTGGTGGCCAGGTCGTAGAGGCCGCGGATGCCGCCGAGCTGGCTGTCGATCGTGATGGACTTGGTGGCCGCGTCGAGGAAATGGTACAGCGCGATCGGGTTGAGTTTCTTGGCCTTGACCCGGCTGACCAGCGCGGACATGAACGCCTGCTGCCGGGTGATGCGCTCCAGGTCACTGCCGTTGCCGAGGGTGTACCGGGCGCGGACGTAGCCAAGCGCCTGCCTGCCGTTCAGCGTGTGGTGCCCCGCGGAGAGGTGCAGCCCTGACTTGGGGTCGTCGATCGGCTTGGCGTTGCACTCCGGCACGCCGCCGACGGCGTTGACCATGTCCTTGAGCCCGTTGAAGTTGACCACGACGAAGTGATCGATGTGGATGTGGGTATTGCTCTCGACGGTCTTGATCACGCACGCGGTGCCGAGCGCGGTCTTGTTCCCGTACAGGTTGCCGAGCGTGAACGCCTCGTTGATCTTGAACGTCTGCGGCGAGGCGAGCCGGCCGTTGCCCATCCGGCAGGCCGGGATGTTCACCCATGAGTCGCGCGGGACCGACATCACGTCGGCCCACTTCCGGTTCGCCGCGATGTGCACGATCAGCAGGGTGTCCGAGTGGTCGGTGTTGAGCTGGGCGGCGCTGCCGTAACCGCGGCCCTGCCCCTGCCTGGTGTCCGAGCCGATCACCGCGATGTTCTCCGCCTGCGGGTGCAGGTCCACGGGCCGGGTTCCGAGCAGCCCGGAGACGTTCACCTGGTGCAGGTTGCCGTTCAGGTGCCGGTAGACGAGGTAGGCACCGGTCGCGGCAAGGAGCAGCACGACGGCCAGCGAGCCCGCGATCCAGGCGAGGATCTTCTTCCAGCGGCTCCGCCCTTGGGGGACGGCCGGCATCGGGGCCGTGGGCGGCGGCGGGCCGGGAGCCTCGGCGGGGGCGGTGCCGGTGCCCGCCGCCGCGGTTCCGGTGCTCCCCTGGGCGGTGTCCGGCCCGGGCACCCCGGTGGCATCGGCAGGATGTCTCGTCTCTCCCGTGTCAGGCACAGGGCGACCGCGATCCCACGTCACTCCAGACAAAACGTAAAAAAGGCCTGCAAGGTTTCCCCGTTGGCGGGACCGACCGCGTCCGGTGGCAAATTAAGGCCGCCCGCAAGTTCTCTACCCGGGCGATGCCGGGACATTCACGGCGGCCGGGCTCTCGCCAACCTTCTGGTCGCCTGCACGACAGGGTAGTGTTGGTCGGGCTTTACCGTGAATTTACCTAACGGGGCCCTAGCCTTGAAGTTCTGCGGTGTTAGCCGACCGGCGGGGGACGGGGGCACTGATGCCATGGCCGGCGTGATGCGAAGTTACCGGGCGATCGCGGTGCTCACCGCCGCGGTCTCGGGCCTGGTCACGATCGCATTCGCCCGGCTGCCCCAGCTTCACCTGGGCTACGCGTGGCCCGCGGTGCGGCTGGCCCTGGAGACATCGGGATCGCTCGTCGCGCTGTTCGCCACGTTCCTGGTCTTCGGCGGGCTGCGCCGGCGCACCTACCTGAACGAGTTGCTGCTGGCGTGTGCGCTCGCCGTGCTGGCGCTGTCCAACCTGCTTTTCGTGACGGTGCCCACGGTGGCCGGGGAGGCGCCCGACGACCTGACCGTGTGGGCTGCGCCGCTGGCCCGCTCGCTGGGCGCGGTGCTGTTCGTGCTCGCCGCGTTCGCCACCCGGCGCGAACTGCGCCGGGGTGGCCCGGTGCTGGCGCTGGCCGCGGTGGCCACGCTGACCGCGCTCGGGATGGCCACCCTGTTCGCCCACACGCTCGCGGCGCGCTGGGCGCCGCGATACACAGCGACGCTCAGCCCGGCTGCGGTGTCGCAGCCGCCGTTGCGCGCCCATCCGGCCCTGTTCGCCTTCGAATTGCTGGTGGCGGTGCTCTACGGGCTGGCCGCGATCGGATTCCTCAACCTGGCCAGGCGGCGCCGCGATGCGTTCTACGGCTGGCTGGCCGCTGCCGGGATCCTGGCCGTCGTCTCGCATGTGAACTACTCCTTGTTCCCGGCGTCGTACGCACAATCGGTGCTCTACACCGGGGACGTCTTCAGGTTCGCCTTCTACGTCGCCCTGCTCGCCGGCTGCCTGCGGGAGATCTGGTCGTACTGGACCGCGCTGTCGGGGGCGGCCGTGCTGGAGGACCGCCGCCGCATGGCGCGCGACCTGCACGACGGGCTGGCGCAGGAGCTGGCCTATATCTCCCGCAACCTCGATTCGGCCGCCGGCGAGGGCCACGAGGATGCGATGCGGCGGCTCCGGCCCGCGCTGGAGCGAGCCCAGGTCGAACTGCGCTCGGCCATCAGCGCGCTCGCCCCCCCGGGGGGCCAGGCCGTGGGTGCGGCACTGGCGCAGGCGGCGTCCCAGACCGCGGAACGGTTCCGGATCGGCCTCGACCTCGACATCGTGCCGGATGTCCGGCTGTCACCCACGCGGGCCGAGGCACTGGTCCGGGTCGCCTGTGAGGCCATCACCAATGCCGCCAAGCACAGCGGCGCGGGCCGGGTGACGCTCCGCCTGGAGCGCGACGGTTCCCTGGTGCGGATGCAGGTGGCCGACCGGGGCTGCGGCTTCGACACCAGTGTTCCCGGCGGCGGATTCGGTCTCGTGTCGATGCGGGAACGGATTCGCTCGGTCGGGGGCGAACTCCGCATCCGTTCCGGCCCCGGACGCGGAAGTGAGGTGGATGTCGCGGTTTGAACGAAGAAAACAAGCCACTGCGGGTGCTGATCGCCGATGACCACGCCCCCACCCGTGACGATGTGCGGCGGGCGCTGGACGCCGACGGGCGGTTCAGCATCTGCTCCGAGGTGTCGGACGCCGCCGAGGCCGTGCAGGCCGCGATGCGCAAACAGCCCGACATCTGCCTGCTCGACATCCGGATGCCCGGCAGCGGCCTGGCCGCGGCGTGGGAGATCGCGGCACGGCTGCCACGGGTGAAGATCGTGATGCTGACCGTTTCCGACGAGGACACCGACCTGTTCACCGCGCTGCGGGCCGGCGCCGACGGGTACCTGCTCAAGACCATGAACATGGACCGGCTGCCCGATGCGCTGCACGGCGTCTTCGCGGGCGAGGCGGCCATGCCGCGGGAATTGGTCGCACGGGTGCTCGAACGATTCCACGGGCGGGAGCCGCGCTGGCGGCCGCTCGTCACGGCGGACGTCTCCGAGGGCCGGCTGACGAGCCGGGAATGGGAGGTGCTCGCGCTGCTGGCCCGCAGGTACACAACCGCGGAGATCGCAGCCAGCCTGGTGCTCTCGGCCAGCGCGGTGCGCGCGCACATCACCGCTGTCGTGCGCAAGCTCGGTGTCCAGGACCGGGCAGCCGCGGCGGAACTGTTCCGCGAGCGGAGCAGCAGCGCTTAGAAGCCTGAGCGGGCCATGCGGCTCAGCAGGCTGCGTTTCCCCAGCCCCCGGCAGCAAGCTGATAGCGGGCCGACTTGGGGGAGACCATGCGACTTGTGCTCTGTGACGACAACCTGCTCCTCGGTGAGGCACTCGCGCCGGCGTTGACGGCAAGCGGCCACCAGATTGCCGCGATCACGACCTCGCTGGCCGGGGGCCTCGCCGCGATCCGCGCGCACAGACCGGACGCGTGCCTGGTCGGCCTGCGTCTCCCCGGCGAGGACGGCCTGGCCGGGATCCGTGCGATCAGGCAGCGCCATCCGGGTACCGCGGTCGTGACCCTGGCCAGGGCGGCGGACCCGTCGATCGCAGGGGGGGCGCGGAAGCTCGGCGTGGCCGGGTTCCTCAGCAAGGACGCCAACGTCGCGCAGATCGTGCAGGCACTGGCCGCCGTCGCGGCGGGCGGGACGGTGTTCGAGCCGGGCCTGACCAGCCGCCCGGCGGCCGGAGCGCGGCGGCGTGACCGGCGGGTGTACGAGCTCACCCCGCGGGAGCAGGAGGTGCTGCGCCGGATCGTCGATGGCCAGGGCACCGGGCAGATGGCCACGGAAATGAACATCGCCACCAGCACCCTGCGGAGCTACGTGAAGACCCTGCTCACCAAGCTCGGCACGCATTCAAGGCTGCAGGCGGCCGCGCTGGCCAGCCGCGAAGGGCTGGTGGCGGAGATGCCGGCATGACCGGCACCGCCCTCGCAGGCCGGCGGGCACCCCGCAATTGTCGTAGCCGGGCCACGGCGGGCAGGGGTTCCGCCCGGGCCGGGCGGTGAGTCACGCTCGCGGCATGGGGATCAGCGTCTTCGTTGTGGACCAGGAGCGCACGTTCGCCGACGCGCTCGCGGCCCGGCTGGAGGCGGAGGAGGACGTAGAGGTCGTCGCCGCCGTGCACGCGCGCACGCCGGCCGAGTGCCTGATCGTGGGCCGGCACGCCGATGTCATGCTGCTGGACGGCGACCTGCCGGAACGCGCCGCGATGCGGCTGTGCGAGGAGCTGTGCGCCCGGGACGACGCCCCGCGCGTGGTCATGCTCAGCTACTCCGCGCAGCCGGAACGGATCGTCGACGCGGTGCGGTCGGGAGCCGCCGCGTGGGTGCGGAAGAATGAGTCCCTCCAATACCTGCTGCAGGTGATCCGGGGCGTCGCCCGGGGTGAGACCTGGCTGCCCCCGGCGGAGACCGGCCAGGTACTCGGGTACCTGATCGCCGACCAGGACCGGCGGCAGGACAACGACCGGCTGCTCGCCGCGCTCACCCCGCGCGAGCGGGAGGTGCTGGCCTGCCTCGCCGAGGGCGCCGGGCGCCACGAGGTGGCGGTGCAGTTGCACCTGTCCGCCAACACGGTCCGCACCCACCTGCAGAACCTGATGGCCAAGCTCGGCGTCCACTCCACCCTCGAGGCGGTCGCGCTGAGCCTGGCCACACCTGGAGCAGTTGCGCCCAAGCAGCTGACAGCCGGTTTGCGCAGGCTGGATACGACCGATGAGGGTGTTCCCCCCGACCGGCTCCCGGTGAGTATTGAGCGACGTCACGGCAGCATCCTGCGCTGCCCGGGACAGGGCTTTCGGCACGCGCGAGCACCGGGGGAACCGCTCTGGAGCCGTCCGTCGCCGGGGGGAACGGCTGGGAGGGGTTGACCACGTTGCGTATCGCATTCGGGCATCGGGGCAGCGCGCGGCAGGCACGTCGCGGGCACCGGAGAAGCCACCGGCTGGCGGCTGCGGGGGCCACGATCGCGATGGCAGCCAGCGGGCTTGCCCTGGCCGCGCCCGGTACGGCGGCCGCGGCGGCGCCCACCCTGGTCGCGCTCACGTTCGACAACAACACGTCCGGCCAGTTCACGCTCGGCTACCAGCAGGCGCTGCAGCCGCACGGGGTGCCCGCCACCTTCTACGTGAGCAGCGGCACGGTGGGCGTCGGCTCGGCGAGGATGACGTGGGCGCAACTCGGCACGCTCGCCGCGGCGGGCAACGAGATCGGCGGCAAGACCGTCGACGGCATCAGCCTGACGTCGCTCACCACGCAGCAGCAGATCAGCGAGATCTGCACCGACCGGCAGAACATCCTCGCGCACGGGCTCAAGCCGTTCAGCTTCGCCTACCCTGGCGGGGCGTTCAACGCCACCATCCAGACGGAGGTGCAGAACTGCGGCTACGGCAATGCCAGGACCGCGGGCAGCCTGTCCCCCACCGGGCCGACATTCGCGGAGACCATGCCGCCCAAGACCTGGCTGGCGCTGCGCGCTTACGCCCCCACCGGCCAGGTGAGCCTGGCCAGCCTGCAGGCCCTGGTGACCGGGGCCGCGGCGAAAGGCGGCTGGGTGCCCATCGTGATCAGCAAGGTGTGCTCGCAGGCGCAGGACCCGGCGAACTACGCCTCCTGCACCGCGTCGTCGGGGTGGATCGAGCTGGCCGACCTCAACACGTTCCTGACCTGGGTGCAGAACGCCGGGCAGAGCGGCGGGGCGCCGGCCGGCGCGGCGTTCAGCACGATGGCGGCCGCGGCGACCCCCAGCGACGCGATCCCCCCGGCGACCGCGATCGCCTGCAACGGGGCACCCTGCACGACCGCCACCTACACCGGGACGGTCACCGTGACCCTGGCCGCGGCCGACACCGGCACGGGGGTCGCGAGCACGCACTACACCACCGACGGGACGCCACCCACCCAGGCCAGCCCGCTGTACACCGCCCCGTTCCCGGTGACCGGCACGACGACCGTCCAGTACCGCTCCTGGGACAACGCGGGCAACGCCGAGGCGGCGGCCGGCTCGGCGGCCATCACCATCCAGCAGGGGCCGGACAGTACGCCACCGGCCACCACGGTTACCTGTAACGGGACAGCCTGCGCCAGCAGTCCGTACACCGCCCCGGTGAGCGTCACGCTCACGGCGAGCGACTCCGGCTGGGGGGTGAACAAGACCTACTACACCACCGACGGATCCGCGCCGACCACGTCAAGCCCGGTGTACACCGGGCCGTTCACCATCAAGCAGAACAGCACGCTGAAATTCTTCTCCACCGACCTGGCGGGCAATTCAGAACAGCCGAAGACCCAGGCGATCGCATTCGCCGTAGTGGTGTCACTCACCTTCGATGACGGCCTGCAGAACCAATATCAGCTCGGCTTCCTGCGCGCCCTGAAGCCGCACCATCTCAACGGAACCTTCTACGACATCAGCGGCCTGAACAACGTCGATCCAGACCACATGACCTGGTCCGAGATGACCGCGCTGAACAACGGGGGAAACGAAATCGGCGGCCACACGGTGCACCACGTCAATCTGAAGACCACGACCGATTTCAACACCAAGGTCGCCGAGGTCTGCCAGGACCGGCAGAACCTGATGGACCACGGGTTCTACCCGATGAGCTTCGCCTACCCCGAGGGCGCGTACGACGCGACCGCGGAGAGCATCGTGCACGACTGCGGCTACACCTCGGGCCGCGCCGCCGGCCTGATAGACGTGGCGGGCGACGGCGCCGGGCCGGTATACGCGGAGACCATCCCGGCCAAGGACCAGTTCGCGCTCCGGACCGCGTACGACCCACCGGCCGGGAGCCCGCCGAACGTGCCGCCGATCACGCTTGCCCATCTCAAGGCGAACGTCACCGCCGCGGCACAGCAGGGCGGCGGGTGGATCACCGAGGTGCTCCACCAGGTGTGCTCGCAGGCGTCCGACCCGGACAGCTACACCGGTTGCATCAGTGACTGGGGCCCCATCGAGCTTGACACGCTGAACGCCTTCCTCGACTGGCTGCAGAACGCTGGCCAGCCCGGCGGCGCCCCGGCAGGCACCGTGGTCAAGACGGTCTCCCAGGTGATCAACGGCCCGGACACCCAGGCGCCGATCACCGCGCTGCAATGTGACGGATCGCCGTGCCAGGCCGCCGCCTACCACGGATCCACCACGATCGCGCCGTTCGGGAAGGACCCTGGCGGGTCCGGCGTGAAGACGACCTACTACACCACCGACGGTTCCACGCCGACCACCTCGAGCCCCGTCTTCGTCCAGCCGTTCACCATCAAGCAGCCGATGACGCTGAAGTTCTTCTCGGTGGACAACGCCGGCAACACCGAGTCCGTGCAGACACAGTCGGTGCAGGTCCAGGCCAATGCCGATCCGATCGTCGGCGCGGCCGGCGACATCGCCTGCGACCCGGCCTCGCCCGCGTTCAACAACGGCGTGGGCACCGACACCGACTGCAAGGCCGCGGCCACCGCCAGCCTGCTGACCGGTGTGGACGCGGTGCTGCCTATCGGTGACGACCAGTACGACTGCGGCGGCGTGAGCGCGTTCCAGCAGTCCTACGGCCCGACCTGGGGCGTGAAGAAGTCGATCACCTACCCGGTGCCCGGCGATGAGGACTACAACACCACCGGCGGCACCGGCTGCCCGGCCACCCCAGGTGCCGGATACCAGCAGTACTACGGCAGCAGCGGCGGGCTGTTCGGTTCACCGGTCCCATCGGTGGTGAACGTCAACCCGGCCACCGGCTACTACAGCTACAACCTCGGCAGCTGGCACATCATCGCGCTGAACACCGCACCGTGCGGCCTGGACAACCCGTCCTTCTGCGCGGCCGGCTCGGCCGAGGACCAGTGGCTGCAGAACGACCTGAACGCCAGCAGCAACCTCTGCACGCTGGCCTACTTCCAGAACCCGCGCTGGACGTCGAACGGCACCTCCGGCGGCCATACCGACTACCAGCAGTTCTGGCAAGACCTGTACCGGGGCGGCGCGGACGTGGTCCTCAACGGTGACTCGCACTGGTACGAACGGTGGGCGCCGCAGAACTCCTCCGGCGTGGTGGACAACGCCTTCGGGGTCCGCGAGTTCATCGTCGGCACCGGCGGCGCCGGCCTGGAGACGCCAGGGGCGCAGCGGCCCAACAGCCAGGTGCTGAACGCCGCCACGCACGGCGTCATCAAGATGACGCTGCATAACGGCAGCTACGGCTGGCAGTTCGTCAACGACGGCGAGAGCCCATTCACCGATTCTGGGTCGGCGAACTGTCATGCCAAGCCGCTCGGGTAAAAGATCAGGATTACCGCCGGTAATGGGAAAGCCCGCATCCCCCAGCAAAGCTGAATGAGGCTACGACAGATGGGGGATGCGGGCCGATAAGGCCGCACCTAGGTTAGTGACGGCCGGATGAATTCCCGCTAAACAAAGGGAATTCTCCATCGACCGGGCGCACCGGCCTGGCGGGGCTAAAAAGTGGGGCGGCTGAGTGGGTTATGGAATCTCGGGGGAAGGCTTTGCGAATCGCGGTCGCCGGCTGCGGCTACTGGGGATCGAAGCACGTCCGCGTGCTGCACGCGATGGACGACGTGGCTGAAGTGATCGTCGTCGACACCTCCGGCGACCGGGCGCGGAAGCTGGCCCGCGGCTACAAGTCGGCCTCCTGGCACGCCGCCCTCGATCCCGCCCTGGCCGAAGTGGACGCGGTCGTGGTCGCCACCCCGCCAAGCACGCACGTGGCGGTGGCGCTGCAGGCCATCGAGGCCGGCAAGCACGTCCTGGTGGAGAAGCCACTCGCCCCCACCACCGCGGGTGTGCGGCTGCTGCAGGCCGCGGCGGCGGCGGCGGGCGTGGTCCTCATGGTCGGCCACACGTTCGAGTACAACCCCGCGGTCCGCAAGCTCCGTGAGCTTGTCCAGAGCGGCGAACTGGGCGAGGTGTACTACATCGACAGCGCCCGGCTCAACCTGGGCCTGTACCAGAACGACGTCAACGTCATCCTCGACCTCGCGCCGCACGACATCTCCATCATCAACCACGTGCTGGGCCGGACCCCGGTGGCCGCCCAGGCATGGGCCTCACGGCACGCGCACCGGCGCTTCGAGGACGTCGCCTACCTGCGCCTGTTCTACGACGACTTCTTCGACGACCGCGGCCTGTCCGCGAACATCCATGTGAGCTGGCTCGACCCGTGCAAGGTGCGGCGGGTCACCGCGGTCGGCAGCCGGAAGATGGCGGTCTACGACGACCTCGCCGCGGACGAGCGGATCCGGGTCCTCGACAAGGGCGTCTGCCTGCCGCCCGACGGTGACAACCTGACCCAGCCCCCGCTGTCCTACCGCTACGGGGACATCGTGGTCCCGTTCATCTCCCCAGAAGAACCGCTCGCCGTGCAGGACCGGCATTTCATCGACTGCGTCGCCACCGGCGCCCGGCCGCTGACCGACGCGGAGAACGGGCTGGCCGTGGTGGCCGCGCTGGAAGCCGCGGAAGCCTCCCGGCGGCTGGGCCGGCCGGTGCTGCTCGAAGAACTCAGCCCCGTGGGGCGACTGGCCGAACTCCGCTTCGCGGGGGCGTCATGACCGGCCAGGTCCCGTTCCTGGACATGGCCCCGATGACCCGGGAGGTCCAGGACGCCGTCGAACAGGGCTGGGCCCGGGTGCTGGCCACGGGCCGGTTCATCGGCGGCGACGAGGTGGCGAAGTTCGAGGCGGCGTGGGCCGGCTACTGCCAGGTGCCGCATGCGCTCGGCGTGGCGAACGGGACCGACGCACTGCAGCTCACCCTGACCGGGCTGGGCGTCGGCCCGGGTGACGAGGTGATCGTTCCCGCGAACACGTTCGTGGCCACCGCCGAGGCGGTGCTGCTGGCCGGGGCCGTGCCGCGGTTCGCGGACGTCAGCCCGCAGACCCTGCTGCTCACGCCCGAGTGCCTGGAGGCGGCGCTCACCCCCCGGACCGCGGCGGTGATCGTCGTCCACCTGTACGGGCTGATGCCCGACATGGGGCCGCTGCGCGCGGCCGCGGAGCGGGCGGGCATCGCGCTGATCGAGGACGCGGCGCAGGCCCACGGGGCCACCTGGCAGGGCCGCAGAGCCGGGTCCAGCGGGGTGGCCGGCTGTTTCAGCTTCTACCCGGGCAAGAACCTCGGCGCCTTCGGCGACGCGGGAGCGGTCGTGACCACGGACGCGGGCCTGGCCGGCCGGATCCGGGTGCTGCGCGACCACGGCCGGGCGGCGGGCTCGCACTACCGGCACGAACTCGCCGGGACCAACAGCCGCCTCGACGCGATGCAGGCCGTGGTGCTCACCGCGAAGCTCGCCCGGCTGGAGGCGTGGAACGCCGCGCGGCGGTCCGTCGCGGCCCGGTATCGCGCCGCGCTGGCCGGCACCCCGGCCCGGCTGGTGACGCCGGTGCCCGGGACCTGGGGGGTCCACCATCTCGCCGTGGTGCGCGTGCCCGCCCGGGCGCAGGTGTCCGCGGACCTTGCGGCGATGGGCGTGCAGACCGGCGTGCACTATCCGATCCCCTGCCATCGCCAGGTGCCGTACCTGCGCTTCGCCGACCGGCCGCTGCCGGTGGCCGAGCGCTGCGCCGACGAGGTGCTGTCCTTGCCGATGTTCCCGCACATGACAGATGACCAGGTGGAACGGGTCTGCGACGCGGTGATCGAGGCGCTGCAGGGGAAGGAGCACCAGGTTGCGTGAATCGCTGGCCGGCGCCCCCACGCTGCGGCCCGCCGCCGGCGCCATCTCGCCGCACGCCCGCCTCGCCAAGCGCCTGCTCGACCTGGCCGTGGCGCTGCCCTGCCTGATCCTGGCGGCCCCGCTGCTGCTGGCAGTGGCTGCGATGATCCGGCTGACCAGCCCCGGGCCGGCCCTGTTCCGCCAGGCCCGGCTGGGCCGCGACCGGCGCCCGTTCGTGCTCTGCAAGTTCCGGACCATGTACTCCGGCTGCCCCGACGACGTGCACAGGGAGTACGTGCGCAAGCTGCTCACCGACTCCCGGCCGCCGGCCGGCGGCCGGGAGGGCGTGTTCAAGCTCGATGGCGACGCCAGGATCACCCGGGTCGGCAGGCTGCTGCGGCGCACCAGCATCGACGAGCTTCCCCAGCTGCTCAACGTCATCCGGGGCGACATGTCGCTGGTCGGGCCCCGCCCGGCGCTCGCCTGGGAAGCCGAGATGTTCGGCGCCGGCTACGACCGGCGGTTCGCCGTGCCGCCCGGCCTCACCGGCCTGTGGCAGGTGAGCGGACGGAACGCGCTCACCATGAAGCAGGGCCTGGACCTGGACCTGGAGTACGTGGGCAGGCAGAGCCTGGCCCTCGACCTCTGGATTCTCGCCCGGACCATCCCCGTGGTGCTCTCCACCCGCGGTGCGCTGTGACCCGTGGCCGCCACTCACGTCCCACGCGCGGGCTGGGCATGGCCGATGAGCCTGCTCTCCCCAACAGCGCCGCGCGGTGGCGGTTCACGAGGGCGCTTCCCCGTCAGGTACCGCCACCTGGCGGGGAGGCGCCCGCAGCCGGGCAGGGCGCGGCGGCCGCCGGCGACTCCATCACGGTGGCCGCCTGGACGATCGTCAGCCGGGTCACCGGCGTCGCGAAGTTCGCCTGCATCGGGGCGGTACTCGGGCCGACGTTCTTCGGCAACACCTACCAATTCACCAACTCCCTGCCGAACCTCGTCTACTACGGGTTCCTCGCCGGGTCGCTGTTCTCCTCACTGCTGGTCCCGGCGCTCGTCCGCCACATCGACGCGGGTGACCACGCCGCGTCGCGCCGGGTGGCCGGCGGCTTCCTGGGGATGACGCTGGTGGCGCTGGTCGTGATCGCCCCGGTCGCGATCGTGCTCGGCCCGCTGGTGCTTGGCTTCGCCGCGATGGGGGGCACGCCCGCGCTGGCGGCAGCACAGGTGGAAACCGGGCGGCTGCTCATCATCATGTTCGTCCCGCAGATCTTCTGCTACGGCGTGGTCGGCACTGCCACCGCGGTGATGAACTCACGCCAGCGGTTCGCCCTGGCAGCGGGCGCCCCGGCGGTGGAGAACCTGGGCACGATCGCCGTGCTGGTGCTGACGGCGGTGATCTACGGCACCGGCACCGGGCTCACCGATATCCCTCCCGGTGAGCTGCTGCTGCTCGGACTCGGGTCGACCGCCGCGGTCGCCGTGCACGGGGCGGTGCAGTGGTGGGGTGCCAGGCGGGCCGGGGTGCTGCTGGTGCCCCGGGCCGGCTGGCGCGATCCGGAGGTCCGCGTGGTCATCCGGCGGGCGCTGCCGTCGCTGGCGCAGGCGGGGCTGCTGGCGTTGCAGGTACTGACCCTGCTGGTGGTGGCGAACCGGCTGCCCGGCGGTGTTGTCGCGTTCCAGATCGCGCTGAACTTCTACTACCTGGCGATCGCGGTGGGAGCGGCGCCCGTCGCGCTGTCGCTGCTGCCGCGCCTGGCCCGGATGCACCAGGCCGGGGATGTCGCGGCGTTCCGTGACACCCTGGTCCGCGGCCTGGCGCTCGGCTTCTTCATCACGATTCCCGCCGCCGTGGGCTACCTCGTGCTGGCCGTCCCGCTGGCGCGCGCGGTGTCCTTCGGGCGGATGGACGGCGTGGCTGGCACCACGATGGTCGCCGTGTCGCTGGCGGCGCTGTCGGTGGCGGTGGTGGGCCAGACCGCTTTCCTGATCGCCACCTACGCCTCATACGCCAGGAAAGACACCCGCGCTCCGCTGATCTCCATGCTGCTGCAGGCCGCCGTGTGCCTCGGCCTGGTGAGCACCGCCCTGCTCGTGCACGGCCTGGCGGTGCTCGTCGTGCTGGGGCTGGCCCTGTCGGTCGCGGTGACGGCCGCGGCCTGCCACCTGACGGTCCACGTCTGGCGCGGCCTGTCCCAAGGCGGATCGCAGCGGCTCGCTCCCTCCCTGGGCAAGTTCCTGGCGGGCGCGGCCCTGATGGCCGGGCCCGCGTGGCTCACCGCCACCGTGATCGGCCACTGGCTGGGCAAGCCGCTCGGCGCCCGGATCGGCATCACCGCCGCGGCGGCGGTGGGGATCCTGATATTCCTCGCCGTGCAGGCGGCCTGGCGCGCACCCGAACTGGGCTGGCTGGCCGGGGGCATCGGCCACCTGCGCGGCCGGGCCCGCCGCGAGGCGGTGGCCGATGGCTAGCGCCGCGCTCCGCTCCCCGGTGCGGCACCGCAGCCCGGTCACGCCGCCACCACCCGCGCTGCCCTGGAAGAGCCGGGGGCTGCGGCAGGCGGGCAGCCGCTGGGTGACGGTGCCCGCATTGGGCGGGGTGGTGGGGCTGGTGATATTGCCCGGCGCGGCGGCGCTGGGCGTGGCCTGCGCGCTCCGGCCGCTGCTGGCCGCGGTATTTGTCGTGATTGCCGTGCTGGTGGCCGCCGTGTGGGCCCGGCCCGCGCTGGCCGCGTGCCTGCTCATCTTCCTGACGCCGCTGACCGCTGGCATCGACCGCGGCTCGGCGCTGCCCGTGCTGCGGCCACAGGAGGCCCTGGCGGTGCTGCTCGGCGGCACCCTCGCCGTACGCGGCGTGGTCCGGATGCGGACCGGGCAGCTACCCAGGATCCGGCTGGGCCCGGTGGAATGGGCCCTGGTGCTGATGGCGGTGGCCGGTTCCCTGCTGCCGCTGCTGCGGATGGCCGTGCGCCAGGAGGCCATCGGCCAGGACGACGTGCTCTACGCGCTGGTGCTCTGGAAGTACCTGGGGCTTTACGTCCTCATCCGGGCCAGCGTCAGCACCGATCGGCACGTGCGGGCGTGCCTGTGGCTGTCGGTGGCCGCGTCGGCCGTGGTGGCCGGCCTGGCGATCTTGCAGTCGCTCGGGCTGTTCGGCGTGCCGCACCTGCTGGCCACCTACTACGCGCCGTTCGGGTACACCGACGCGTTCGCCGCCCGTGGCAGTTCCACGCTCGGCCTGCCGGCCGCCACCGCCGACCTTGCGGTCATCAACCTGGCCATCGTGGCCGGACTGTGGACCCGGTTCCGCAGGTACCGCCCTGCCCTGGCGGTCGCCACCGTGGTGCTGGTGATGGGGGCACTGTCGGCCGGGGAGTTCTCCAGCGCGATCGGGCTGCTCGCGGGCGTGTTCTGCATCGCCATCGTGATCCAGCAGCCCAGGCTGCTGTGGGCCGTCGGGCCCGCCGCCCTGGTTGCCGGGTACGCCCTGTGGCCGGTGATCTCCCGGCGGCTCAGCGGCTTCGAGTCGGCGTCCGGGCTGCCGGTGAGCTGGACCGGACGGCTGGCGAACCTGCAGACCTACTTCTGGCCCAGGCTCTTCTCCGGGGGGAACTTCTTGCTCGGCGTGCGGCCCGCGGCGCGGATTCCCGTCGCGACCCAGGCAACCGGCTACGTGTGGATCGAGAGCGGTTACACGTGGCTGCTGTGGGCCGGTGGGATTCCGCTGCTGGCAGGCTTCGTGTTCCTTGCCTGCGCCGCGGTCCGCCGGGGCTGGCGGGCCGGCCGCGGCGGCATGGATGGGCGGAGCGTGGCCGGCATCGCGCTGTTCACCGCCATCGCCACGATCAGCGTCCTGATGATCTTCGATCCGCACCTGACCTACCGGGGCACCGGCGACGCATTCTTCGCCCTGCTGGCCCTCGCGGCACCACGGGCGGCCCTCGCGGCACCACGGGCGGGCCGCGCAAGCGAAAACCACGGCACCGGCGCAGCGGCCGGGGTCCGGTCACGGACCAAGCCCCGCCCGGGCACCACGCAGCATGACCCCGCCATTAGGGAGGTTGGACAGTGAAGCCGGACCATACGGCCGAGACGGAGGACGGGGGGCAGCCCCGCCGGTCCCCGTCCGGCGGAAAGCTGGACCGTCTGCTGGCCGCCCGGGATCCGGGCACCGGCCAGGGGACCCAGCTGGCAGGACTGACGGCACGCGAATTCGGCCGCGCCCCGGACGCACCGGGTGTCTGGAACCGGTTCCTGCTGGCACACCTGCGCTGGATCCTCGTGATCACCGTGGTGGTAGTGGCCGCGGCGGCGGCATACGCGCACAGCCAGACACCGCAGTACAAGTCACATGCCACGGTGGACGTCTATTTCTCCTCACCGGACCCGGCCGCGCTGCAAGGGCCGAACATGGTCACCGAGAAGGAGATCGTGGCGTCCACGGCCGTCCTCGGGATCGCGTCAAGGACGCTCGGAGTCCCGGTAGCGGAGTTGTCGCGCGGGCTGTCCCTGAACGTGCCGGCCGGCTCGTCGGTCATGAACGTCGGCTACTCGGACCCGGTGCCCTGGGTCGCCCGCGAACGGGCGCAGATCATCGCCGAGTCCTACGTCACCTACCGGACGCCGAAGCCCGCGGCAGCACCCCGGCACCACGTCCCGGCGACGGCCACCGCACCGGCCACCGTCACCACGCTGCACGCCACCCTGATCACCCCGGCGGACCTGCCGGCCTCGCCGTCCAGCCCCAACTACCTCGTCGACATCCTCGCTGCCCTGATCGTCGGCCTGGGCCTGGCGATCGGGACCGCCGCGATCCGCGACCACCTGGACGACCGGCTCCGGGGCCCGTCCGACATGCAAACCCGGTCCGGGGCACCCGTCTTGTCCCTGATTCCCGCGTACCAGCCATTGAGCCGGGACCCGGCCAGCCACCTGACGATCGTTTGGGGTGCAAATTCAGTGGTGGCGGAGGCGTACCGCGGCCTGCGGACGCGGGTGATCGCCGCGGGGGCCGCCCGGGGCGCGCGGACGCTGCTGGTCACCAGCGCGGGCTGGGAGCGCAAGAGCATGATCGCCGCGAACCTGGCGGTCGCGCTCGCGCAGACCGGGCGGCGGACCGTCTTGGTCTGCGCCGACCTGCGGTGGGGCAGCGCGCACCGGTTGCTCGGCGTGCCGAACGAGACGGGCCTGTCCACGCTGCTCGACGGCCGGGCCGACCTGGCCTCGGTGCTGCGCGCGCCGGGCATCCACGGCCTGCGGGTGCTGCCGCCCGGGCCACTGCCGGACGACCCGGCGGAGTTCCTGCAGCGGCCCGCCCTGCGCACCGTGCTCGGCGAACTGCGCAGCCGGTCCGATTTCGTGATCATCGACGCGCCGCCCCTGCTCGCCACCTCCGACACCGCGCCGCTGGCTCACCTCACGGAGATGATCCTGCTGGTCAGCGATGCACGGAAGTCCACACGCGGGCACCTGGACGCCGCCATGCACGAGGCGGGCGAGGTGGCCGGAAAGCTGATCGGCAGCGTGCTCTACAACGTCGGCCACCGCCGGTGGCTGCGCCGGGGGCCCGCGCCGCGCCCCGGGACCGGCCAGCCCGACCGGCTCGGCCGGCCCGGGCCTTTCCCCGGTGTGGTGGACGGCCACGAGGCCACCGAACTCCATCCGGCCAACAACGTCAGCGTGACGGCTGACCCCTCGTAACGGCGCCCAGCCGAGCCCGTCTAAGGGAGGACACATCATGACAGACCAGGTCCTGGCTCCCAGCCGCCCGATGGGAGCGCCGCAACTGGACGCGTGCCGCCTCTACCTGGTGCGCCATGGCACGACCACGCTCAACGTGGAAAACCGCTACCGGGGCCGCCGGGACATACCGCTGGACGCGCAGGGATACCAGGACGCCGTGGACGCGGCGCGCCGCCTGTCCGGCGAGGGCCTGTCCGCCGTGTACACCGGCCCGCTCCGCCGGACCATCGCCACCGCGCAGATCATCGCCGACGAGGCCCGGGTACCCGACATCCGGATCCTGCACGGCCTGAACAACGTCGACTACGGGGCCTGGGAGGGCATGACCGCCGAAGAGGCGGCCATGTTCGATCCGGAGGCGTTCGCCCTCTACCGGGAGGCGCCCGGCGACGCGGTCTGCCCGCTCGGCGAGCGGCTCAGCGACGCACAGCAGCGCATGGTCGACGCGCTGCAGCTGATGGGCGCGCGGCACCCCGGTGAGACGGTGGCGGCGGTGACCCACGCCGTGATGATCCGGCTGACGCTGGTCGCGCTCGGCGGCGTCGACGGCGAGAACTGGCGCATCCCGGTGGGCCGGGGATCTGTGACCGCCTTCGACGTCGGGCCGGACGGCATCGGGCTGGCCGCGCCGCCCGATGGGGGCGCGGCGGACCTGCCGCGCGCCGGGATCGCGGGCAGTGAAGCATGACCGGCGCACGGCAGCCGCACATCCTGCTCGTGGTGGAGAACGTCGCCCTGGCCCGGGACCACCGGCTGCAGAAACAGGTGTCGTCGCTGCACGGCCACGGCTACCGGGTCACGGTGATCTGCCGCAGCGACCCTGCCAACTCCTGCCCCGCCGGGGCCGGGCTGCGCACCTACCGGGCGCCCGCCGACGGCACCGGCAAGCTGGGCTTCGCCTGGGAGTACGGGTATTCGTTCGCGATGGCCGCGTGGCTGGCGGCCGGGGTCTTCCGGCGCGACAGGTTCGACGCCATCCAGGTCAGCGGTACCCCGGACATCTATTTCGCGCTCGCGGCACCGTACCGGCTGCTGGGGCGGCCGCTCGTGCTGGATCAGCGGGACCTGTCCCCGGAGCTGTACGTGCTGCGCTACGGGCGCCGCGGCGCCGTGTACCGGGCGCTGCGCTGGCTGGAGCGGCGCAGCTACCGGGCGGCGGACCAGGTGATCACGGTCAACGCGACGCTGCGGGAGGCGGCGCTCACCCGGGGCGGCCTGCCGCCGGAAGCGGTGACGGTGGTGGGCAACGGCCCGGTCCTTGCCAGTGCCCACCGGCGGGAACCACGGCTGGAGCTCAAGTGCGGGAAGCCGTTCCTGTGCTGCTGGCTGGGCCACATGGGCCCGCAGGACCGGCTCGACCTCGCCCTGCGGGCGGTCGCCTGCCTGGTCCATGACATCGGGCGCACCGACTGCCATTTCGCGTTCGTCGGCGACGGTGAAGCACGAGTTCATGCCATACGGCTGGCCGCGCAACTCGAGATCTCGCAGTGGGTGTCGTTCCCGGGCTGGGCCGGCCAGGACGAGGCCTTCACCTACCTGTCCACCGCGGACCTCGGCCTGGAGCCGAACATGGAAGAGATCGTGTCCCCGGTCAAGGGCATGGAGTACATGGCCTTCGGCCTGCCCTTCGTGAGCTTCGACCTGGCCGAGACCCGCGCACTCGCCTGCGAGGCTGCCGCTTATGCACTTCCCGGGGACGTGGCCGGCTTCGCACGGCTGATCGACGAGCTGCTCAGCGACCCCGCGCGGCGGGCGGAGCTGGGGCAGGCCGGGCGGCGGCTGGTCGCCGAACGGGTGGCCTGGGACCGGCAGGAGGACGCCTACCTCGGCGTGTACCAGCGCCTGCTGGGCGCCCCGACGGTGCCCGCCCCGGCCGGCGTTGCCGACCTCGCCGTCAAGGGAGCGTGAGCCATGACTTCGGCGCAGGCACTCGCGGCCCGCAGGGAACGGCATCAGCGGGCGACGCTGGCGCGCCGGGCCCGGCACCGGCTCCGGGCGCGGTTCTCCGAGTCCCCCACGCTGTACCTGCCATTTGCCCGGCTCAAGTACCCCGGGCCGAGCCCGGAAGTGATCAGTTCCGCCACCGAGCTGGTGATCGACGGCTATACCCGGTGCGCCTCCACGTTCGCGGTCTACGCGCTGCAGCTTGCCCAGCCGGGGCCGGTACGGCTCGCCCATCACCTGCACGCCCCGGCGCAGCTTGTCGCGGCGGCGCGGGCCGGTGTCCCCGCGCTGGCCGTCATCAGGGACCCACGGGAAGCGATCTTGTCGCAGCTCGTACGGGAGCCGGACGTGGCACTGCGGGACGCGCTGGTCGCGTACACGCGGTTCTACCGGCGGCTGCTGCCCTGCCGTGACCGGATGGTGGTCGCCGACTTCGAGGAGGTCACCCAGGACTTCGGGATGGTAACCCGGCGGGTCAACGACAGGTTCGGCACCAGGTTCGCCGAATTCGAGCCGACCGAGCAGAACACGAGCCGGTGCTTCGAGTTGATCAAGCTTCGCGGCACGCTGTCGCCGGTGCTGCTCGGTTTCGAGTCCGGCACGGTGACCGCCGAGGACCTGCTTCCCGAGATCGCGCTGCTGACCCGCCGCAGCCAGGAGCAGGCGGGTGCGGGGACGGCGGCGGCCTGGGTTCCGTCCGGGGACCGGGACCGGTCCAAGGCGGCCCTGCGGGAGCAGTGGGAAGAGCCCGCCCTGGCCCTGCTCCGGGACCGTGCCCAGTGGGTTTACCAGGCATTCCGGCGACCTCAGTAGCGACAGGAGTAGTGGTGACTGTCACCGTCATCCGGCCGGCGCCCGGCGCCCCGGCCAGGCCGGCCCGCGAGGCCGCGGCGTTCGACCGCCGTGCCGCGAAGCTGCCGTCCTGGCAGCTCACCCGGCGCCAGCGCGCCGATCTGGAGTTGCTTTCCTGCGGCGGGTTCGCACCGCTGCGCGGCTTCCTTGGCCGGGACGACTATGCGCGGGTGTGTGAGTCCATGCGCCTGGCGGACGGGACCCTGTGGCCCATCCCGGTCACCCTGGACCTGCCGGAGGAGCTGGCGACGATGGTTCCTCCCGGGCGGAGCCTGGCGCTGCGGGACCACGACGACACCCTGCTTGGCGTATTGCATGTCACCGAGTCCTGGCGGCCTGACCTCGCCGCCGAAGCCGACGCGGTATTCGGGACCGCCGACCCGGCCCATGCCGGGGCCCGCTACCTGCTCCGGCACGTTCATCCCCGGTACGTCACGGGTGAGCTGGACGTGGTGCGGCCGCCCCCGCGCCCGGCCTTCCCGCCGATCCGCCATACGCCCGCGGAACTGCGCGCCGAGTTCCGGCGGCGCGGCTGGTCGCGGGTGGTGGCGTTCCAGACCCGCAACCCGATGCACCGGGCGCACCTGGAACTCACCCTCCGGGCGGCAGGGCAGGCCGACGCGCACGTCCTGCTCCATCCGGTGGTGGGGCCGACCAAGCCCGGCGACATCGATCACGCCACCCGGGTGCGGTGTTATCAGGCGATCCTGCGGTACTACCCGCCGGGCCGGGTGCTGTTGTCGCTGCTGCCGCTGGCCATGCGGATGGCCGGGCCCCGGGAGGCGCTGTGGCACGCGATCATCCGCAGGAACTACGGCGCGACGCATTTCATCGTTGGCCGCGATCACGCCGGCCCGGGTGCCGACGCCGCCGGGCGGCCGTTCTACGAGCCGTATGCCGCCCAGGAACTGCTGAAGCGGCACGCCGGGGAGCTCGGGATCGAGATCATGACGTTCCGGCGGCTGGTGTACCTGCCGGACCGCGGTGCCTACCTGCCGGAGGATGAGGTGCCGCCGGGAGACGCGGCCTTCTCCATCTCCGGCACCGAACTGCGCGAGCGTCTCGCCGAAGGCCGTGACCTGCCCTTCTGGTTCACTCCCCCGGAGATCGCGGCCGAACTGCGGCGGGCCTGCCCGCCGGACGCTATGGCCCGTGACGGTGCCTTCGAGAGCATCCGTGACGGTGCCCGGGCCGGCCCGGGCCGGATCCGGCCGCACCGGGGGCGCTGGTAGGCCTGCGCCCGGCCAGCCTCGAGCCGGAAAGGCACGGGGGTTGACCGGCGTTCCCGGCATGCTTCGGCCCTTGTTCTCGACGCTGCTGGTGATCGGCCTGATCATCTTGAGCACGGTGGTGGCCCTGGAGGTCGCCCAGCCGCGGGGCGGGGAGGTCTCGGAGAACGTTCCTCCGCCGCCCGACGGGTATTTCGCCCTGCAGCCGGTCGGCTCGTTCGGCTCGCTGCCCGGTGATTCCGCCGCGGCCGCCAAGGTCCGCCGGTCCACCTGGGAGCCACGGCGCGCCAACGCCCCGTTCAATCAGGTCATGCCCCGCCACCTGCGGCTCCGGCGCGAGCAGGTGGCCACGCACGCGCACGATCCGCGCTGGAACAGGTACATCATCGGCCGGATCTCCGGCCGCTTCACCGGCACCACCGATGAGATCTTCCAGTGGGCGGCGGTGAAGTGGGGGCTGCCGGACAACCTGTTCCGCGCCATTGCCTACATGGAATCGGACTGGTACCAGCGCAACCAGGGAGACTACGTGCCCGACCAGGCTCGCTGCCTGCCCGGATACCGGCGCCCGCCGTGCCCGGTCACGTTCGGGATCGTCGGCACCAAGTCCACCAGCTGGCCCGGCGTGTTCCCGTGGAACCGCGACTCCACCGCCGCGGCCGTCGACGTGCTCGGCGGCTGGCTGAGGGGATGCTACGAGGGCTGGGTATGGTGGCTGCGCCAGCACGGCAATCAGTCTCGCGGCGTCTACCGCGCCGGTGACATCTGGGGATGCGTCGGTGCCTGGTACTCGGGCGACTGGCACGACGGCCCGCCCGCTGGCCTGGACGGCCAGCACTACAGCCTGAGGGCGCAGTACTGGGTGCGGGACCGCCCCTGGCTGCGCCCGAACTTCTGAGGACTCCCGCCGGGGACTATGCGGCGGCCGGGCCCGTCGCGGCTGCGCCCCGTGGTGCCGGGCTCAGGCCTGGCCCGCCAGCGGGGTGAGCGTCTCGCCGGACTCCAGGTACCGTTCGCCGGTCTGCGGGCAGCGCCACCGGCCGGCTCCGTCGGCCACCAGCTTGACGCCGGCCCGGCCGACCCAGCCGGTCCGGCGGGCCGGGATCCCGGCGACCAGCGCGAAATCGGGAACGTCCTTGGTCACCACGGCCGCGGCGGCGATCATCGCCCAGCAGCCCACGGCCACTCCCGGGAGGACCACGGCCCGTGCCCCGATCGATGCGCCCCGCCGGACCACGACGCCGAGCGCCTCCCAGTCCGCCGGCCGCTTCAGCTTCCCGCTCGCGTCGGCGGAGCGCGGGAAAAGATCGTTCGTGAGGATCACCGCGGGACCGATGAAGACCTGGTCCTCCAGCCGGGCCGGCTCATAGACGAGCGCATAGTTCTGCAGCTTGACCTGGTCGCCGACGACGACCCCCGGGCCGACGTAGGCACCCCGCCCGACGATGCAGTCGGTCCCGAGCCGCGCGTTCTCCCGTATCTGGGCCAGATGCCACACCGTGGTGCCCGGCCCCAGGTCCGCGGTCTCATCCACGTCGGCGGTGGCATGGACGGCCGGAGCCTCCACCGCAACCCCTCCGATCACCCCATGCGCGCCTGCTAGCGGCACCGCCGTCATAGCAACCCCTCCAATCATCGAAGCGCCGGCCCGTAACACCGCCGCGTTACGGGTCGGCCGGCTCGGGAGCCGGTCCCCGCCCCGCGCGCCACGGCCGTCGCCACGCGGGCAGGCCCTCTTCGGCCAGCAGCCGCTCCCTGGGCACATGGGCGAGCCACGACCCGGCGAAGAGCGAGGTCACGATCGCCAGCATGACCAGCACCGCGTAGAACGGCTGGTCGATGATGCCTGCCCCGTAGGCAACGGATGCCACGACGATCCCTGGGCCGCCTCTGGCGTTCAGCGCCACCGCCAGGTTCAGCGACGAAGCGCTGGCCTGGCCGGCCAGCCGCGCGCCCAGGTAGACGCTCCCCGCCTTGACGGCGCACGCCAGCACCAGGAAGAGCAGGAAGAACCCGACGCTGAAGCCGCGGCTCAGGTCCAGTTGCAGGCCGACGATGGCGAAGTAGATGGGGATGAAGAAGGCGAACGCGAAGCCCTGGATGGAGCGGATGGCGTCCGGCGCGATCCCCCCGCCAGCTGCGTTCTTCCCGCCCGCTGCGGTGCGTCCGTCGGCCGTCTGCGGTGCCCGTGGCCCGGCCGACCGCGACGCCGGCGACGAACGCGCCGAAGAAACCCTCGATGCCCAGGAACAGGCAGAGCAGCGTCGCGGCGAGCATGAGTGCCAGGTCATAGGCGACCGGGCTGGCCTGGCGGATCAGGTTGAGCCGCGAGACCGCGGCCACCCGGTAGATGCGCGGGCCGAACGTCAGCGCCGCTCCCAGCACGGCCAGCGTGGCCACCACGTGGTAGGCCATGTCAGCGGCCGTGCCGGGCCCGATCCCCAACAGCGGCGGCAGCCCGAAGAGTGCTCCCGTACCTGTCTGGGCAAGGCCGAGGGACACCGCCAGGATCACGTACAAGACGATGTCCTCGGCCACCGCGACCCCGAGCACCACCCGGGCGAACGGAGTGTCCAGGATGCCCAGGTCGTGCATGATCTTCGAGATCACCGGAATGCTCGTCACCGCCATGGCGATCGCGAAAATGAGCAGGAACGAGGCCGCGTTGGCGTGCGGGCCCCACGAAGACCGCAGGTCCAGGACGTGCAGCAGCCCCAGCCCGGCGAAGAAGGGCAGGACCGTGCCGGTGGTGAAGATCCAGCCCACCGTCTTGTTCTCGCCCCGCTTGTGGGTGGCACTGATCTGCGCGCCGGAGCAGAACAGCAACAACAGCAGGCCAAGCTGGTAAACCGCGCCGAGCACCGTCGGTGTCACGCCGGCCGCGGGAAACAGCCAGGATGCCGCGCCCGGCGCCACGTGCCCGAGCAGCGTCGGCCCGAGTACCAGCCCGGCGGCGATCTCACCTATCACCCTCGGCTGCCGGAAGCGAGCGAACAGCGCCCCCAGCGCGTGCGCGGCCACCAGCAGTGTGGCAAGCGCCGCCAGCAGCTGAGCAACCCCCGTTGTGTCAATCTTCAAACTGAGCTCCCGCCCCCGGCGCCATGCTCGTGAAGTATGAACGAGCAGGCCAGGGCCGTTGAACCCGCAAATGTCGTAGATGTCGTCGTGCCATGCGGCGGCGAAACGGCCCGGCTGAGCGCGGACGCGGAACCGGGATCTGGGAGCCGGTGGGCCCTCGTCGAGGAGCTAGCGCTCAGCCGGGTAAGCGCTGGATGTGAGCACCTGCCGGATGCGGGCCGTTTGCTGGAGACGCTCCGAGCGGGGAACCTCGGGCCACTAGGTCGGCGTCTACCTCACCGGCCGCAATAGGGCAGAAAACGCACTCATCCATTCGCGAAGGCTACAGGGGCAGGGACACCTGCCCCGGGCCTCATATGCAGGCACACAGACTGGGCCTGACCTGGGAGCCGGTGAGCGGCTCTTAAGGCCGGGGACTGGCGGCCCGCGCCGCGGCGCACGCATGGGCCAGCTCGCCGGCGCCTGTTGCCGCACCCGCAGCTCGGCACGCTCCCCTCCACGGAGGCGCGGGCACCGAACGTTCAGCGTCATGTCCGCGCAATCTCGCCTTAAATCGTGTATCAAGACCGCGCTGGCCTCCCCTATTTACAGAGGGCACTACCCGCGTTGCGGGAAGGTGCGGATGACGGGGGATCAGCATGAGCGAGCGCGGGGTTACGGCTGCGGCGCTGGCGGTTAGGAGCGCCGAGGGCATGCCGGCGTTGCCGGCCGGGGATGTTCCCGGCAGTGCCGTATCTGGGCGGCGGGCGACTGACCGCTGCATGCCGCCAGCCAGGGCGGGGTGGTGGCAGACGTGGCGGGCCCGGTTCGGGCTGGCCGAGGTGTGCGGCACCATCGCCGCTATCAGCGGTTTCACCGCCGGGTACCTGACCGCCGGGTCGCTTCTGGCCGCCGCCGGGCTGGCCACCATCTGCGAAGCCCTGGGGTTTTATGGGTGCGTCGGGGTAAAGGCGACGACTGCGGCCCGCCGGGCCACGGCCCACCTGGACGGTTTGCGGAGGCTAGCCGCCGGGACATGGCACGCGATCACAGAACAGCTGGCCTCGTGCGTGCTCGCAGAAGCGCTGGACGGGTTCCTGATCCGCCCGGGGTGCCTGGCCGGGGCTGCGTGGCTGGCCCGGCCACTGCCCGGTGGGATATGGCTGGGGTTCGCGGTCGGCAAGGTTGCCGCGGACGTGGCCTGGTATGGCACGGAGGCCTCGGCCCGCCGGAGCGCAGCCTGGACCGTCCCCGGCGCGCAGCCGGCCACCCCGTATGTGCTGCTCGATCTCGCCCGGGCTAAGGACACCTTCGCCGAGCTGGCCGCAGCACTGCCTGGAGTAGCCGTCCACTACGCGGTCAAGGCAAACCCCCATTCCCGGCTGCTGGCCTGCCTGCACGCAGCCGGGTGCCGGTTTGAGGCCGCCTCCTGGGCCGAGGTCCGTGCAGCGATCCGGGCTGGCGCGGACGCGTCTGAGGTGCTTTTCACCCACCCGGTCAAACCCGCCCATGACATCGCCCGCGCCTACAAGGCCGGGGTCTGGCGGTTCGCCGCCGACAGCGATACCGAACTGCACAAGATCGCCCGGAGCGCCCCCGGGTCCGCGGTGCTACTGCGCTTGGACGCCGGTGCCGATGGCACGGTCGGCGACCAGGGTAAGTTCGGGATCCGGCCCGAGCAGGCCCCGGGACTGGCGCGGCTGGCAAGGTCACTGGGCCTGAACCCGTACGGGCTGGCATTCCACGTCGGATCACAGACCATGGACCCCAAGGCGTGGGACGATCCCATCCGCCGCTGCGCGCAGATCATGACTGCCCTGGCCGCCGACGGGATCAGGCTGGCCATGCTCGACGTGGGAGGCGGATTCCCGGTCCGCTACGATACCGACCCGCCGCCGCTGGCCGACTACGCCGCCGCGATCAAAACCGCGGCAGCCGAGTTGCCCTACCCCGTGCAACTGGCCTGCGAACCCGGCCGCGCGATCGCCGCCCCTGCCGGCACCATGATCGCATCGGTAGTCGGCACGGCATGGCGACACGGCACGCTGCGGGTCAGCCTGGATACCGGCGCATTCCATGGCCTGATCGAGGCGCTGGAATCCGGCCGCGAACTGCGCTTCCCGGTCACCATCCCCGCCGCCCAGGGCAGGACGCTCGTGCCCTGCACCCTGACCGGGCCCAGTTGCGACAGCCAGGACACCATCCTCGACCAGGTATGGCTGCCCAAGCCCTGCGCCGGTGACCGCGTGTTGATCGGCAACGCCGGCGCCTACACCACCTGCTACTCAGGCCGCAGCGCCTTCAACGGCTACCCAGCCCCCACCGTCAAGATCACAAGATCTCGGCGCGACCCTGCCGCCCCGCCACAAAGGCATACACCACCACGGCCAGTCGCCACAGAGCCGAGGTATCTGCGCACCACCACCAGCGTGAACAGCCTCGGTCACCAGCCGCGCTGATCCGGCTGAGATCCGATCTGGCCACCTCCGAGATGGCTCAGGCGCTTGGTAGAGGGCGGCTGATGAAATGGTCTGTGCCTGCGGGGGCCGCGCTGTGTCGGGCCGATGGTGCGGATCGGGCGGGTGCCGCCCAGGATCAGGCGCTGTGCTGGCCGGTTGGGCGCTTATGGTGGGAGGGTCGCCGCCCCGGGCGCGGGCTGAGCTTGCCGGGTCAGCGTCTGCGCGGTCGGCCAGCGGCTGCCAGAAGGGTGCGGCAGAAGATGTTCGAGCGGTTCACCGACCGGGCGCGGAGGGTTGTGGTCCTGGCGCAGGAGGAAGCCAGGATGCTCAATCACAACTACATCGGCACCGAGCACCTGCTGCTGGGCCTGATCCACGAGGGCGAGGGCGTGGCGGCCAAGGCCCTGGAGTCGCTCGGGGTCAGCCTGGAAGCGGTGCGCGCGCAGGTTGAGGAGATCATCGGCCAGGGTCAGGAGGCCCCGTCGGGGCATATCCCGTTCACCCCTCGTGCCAAGAAGGTCCTTGAGCTGTCGCTGCGTGAGTCCAGGCAGCTTGGCCACGACTACATCGGCACCGAGCACATCTTGCTGGGCCTGCTGCGTGAGGGCGAGGGCGTGGCCGCCCAGGTGCTGGTCAGGCTGGGCGCGGACTTGAACCGGGTGCGCCAGCAGGTGATCGAGCTGCTGCACGGCCGCCGGGGCGAGGAGCCGGCGGCCTCCGCCGCGGGCGCGCGGGAACGTCGGCTGCCGCCGGAGATCGCTTCCCGCCTCGATGCGATCGGCTCGCGGCTGTCGGCTGTCGAGCAGCGCACCGGGACCGGTCCGGACACGGGCGAGCTGGATCAGCAGATCGAGCAGGTACTGCGCGACAGGCACGCCGCCGTCGACGCCCAGGACTATGAGCGGGCCGCGTCGCTGCGCGACCGGGAAAAGGACCTGCTCGCGCAGCAGGCCTCGCGCCAGCAAGAGTGGGCCGCCACGCACCCGGACCTGCCATCCCTTGCCGAGAAGGTCCGCCAGCTCAGCGACGAAATCGAGCACCTTCATGCCCTGCTCCGCGAGCACGGCATCGAACCCGAACCCGGCGCAGCCTGACCCAGCCGAGGCCACCAGTCGCCGGAACGGCAGCTCGGAAGGCTACGCCTACACCTTGCCGCACCATGCTTAGCAGGCTCATCGCCTCCGCGTTGATCCCGTGAGTGACCGGAGCGTCGCGGTCTTACCAGCCGATCGAGCTCGCCACAGGCACGGCCGTACCCGCCCAGCCGACCCCTTGCGCTGCATCTATCAAAGTGATATCATTTTTATAGATGGTCGGATGACCGACACCACAGGCGACAGGAGGCATCCCGATGCGCGCACCCAACGACAACACCGCTGCGAAAGGCCTGCGCAGGTGGTGGCTGACTCCCCCGCGACACGGCATACGGCGCCTGATCAACCCATGGGCGTCCTGCCACCTCCGCGCCTTTGGGGTCAGAATTGAGGCACTACCGTGAGGATCCTCCTGCACCAGATGCGTCCCTGGCCACTCGCGTGGCGCAGGCCAGTGGAGGATCGGCCACCCTACGCCGTGTGGGTCATCGGCGGCCTGATCGTCTGGGCATTCCTCCTGGCTGGCTTCATGGTATGGGACCTGCACAGCACATCCCGTACCACCATCTGGGCCATCTTCGCAGGCTGGTGCATCGGCGTGCTCGGTGCATCCATTGCCCGGAAAATCTACAGGTAAGGCGCCGTCCCTCCTCATCGTCGATCTCACGCACCCATGGCTACCCACGCTCCCGCTGGAGTGGTTTACGCGGCACGGGACGGTGTGCCGAAGTTCGCCAGCGTCCAGGCTCTAGGCGGCACGGTTGGCTGCATGCCGTGGGACCGGACCCGCAGCCTGCCATGCTGGTGCTGTCCGGTACGTGAGGACAACGCGGGGATGGAGATGACGGTGGCCACCTTCGTGCTGATTCACGGCGGCGGCGACGTCGGATGGTACTGGCACCTGGTGGAGCGGGAGTTGTGGCAGCGGGGCCATGACACGGTTGCACCGGACCTGCCGTGCAACGACGACTCGGCCGGGCTGGCCAAGTACGCCGACACCGTGGTGAATGCGATCGGCGAGCGCCGCGGCCTGGTCATAGTCGCGCAGTCCTTTGGCGGGTTCACCGCGCCGCTGGTGGCCGTCCGGGTTCCCGCCGAGCTGCTGGTCTTGGTAGCCGGAATGATCCCGTCTCCGGGTGAGGCACCCCGATGACTGGCCCGCGAATACCGGCTTTGACCAGGTGATGCGCCAGCAGGCGCAGCGGTACGCTGGGCAGAACCTGATCTACCAGGACGTCCCCCCGGCCCTGGCCGCGCAGGCTCGCGGCAACGCGCGCGACCAGTCTGACACTCCTGGTCATGCTCGGTGGCCGCTGGATGCGTGGCGCCGGTGACGACCAGGTTCGTTCTGTGCACCGAGGACCGGTTCTTCCCGCCGGAGTTCATGCGCCGGGTGGTCGCCGACCGGCTGGGCGTTGTTCCTGATGAGATATCCGCTGGGCACGCCGTTGCGCTCAGCCGTCCGAAGGAACTGGCGGGCCTGCTCGCCAGCTATACAGCGCCATAGAGGGCCGCCGCGAGATCGACGCCACGGTGCTGTCTCAGCAGGATCTGGAGTCAACCTGCGGATCGTGACGCGCCTCCGCCTGTGTCCTGGCTGACTCGTTGCTAAGGAGGGTGTTAGGCATGACGCATCCACAGGTTCGTTTCGGCGTATGTCCCGCGGTCTTGCTCGCGGTCGATGGCGACCAGGTCCAGCGCATCCGGGACGACATACTGGCCAGTCTCGGGGAATGCCATGGCCGCCCAGTCTTCCCATTCGAGCACGGTGCCGGTGATGATCATGGATCGTGGGGCAGGCGCGAGAATGCTGGCGCCAAGCCGCTGATGCGTGCGGATCCACGGGTCGATGTGGAGGCCGTCGCTCCGGGTCCAGCGCGCGAAGTTCTCCATGGGCGCCAGCGGATACCGGCTTTTGAGTGCTGGCCTGACCGGCGCGATGACACGCCGGAGCCCAGCGGCGGTGGCCCGGTCGCGGAGGACAGCGAGGGTCTTACCCGCCAGCCCGCCACCTTGCCGGTCGGCTCTGACGGCGGCGGCCATGATGCAGAGCGTGTCGGCCGGGACTGAATTCTCGTGGCCGGTTACCGCGCTGACCAATGCCCCGTCGTAGCCGTCAGGCAGGGCGCTGGTCGTTCCGTCCCAGCGGATGGGGACCCCCCAGCCCCCGGCAACCACTTGACCGTCGCGGAGGAGAAGCACGTCGTACTGCGGGAAGTATGTCTCGACGCGGCCGATGTGCTCGGCAGAGACCGGATCGTGGAAGATGAACTCTGGCCAGACAGTGCGGAGAGCATCTCGGGCCTGTTCATCGAGATCATGACGGTCGGCGGTTGTGACGACCTCTAGATCACCCATGGTGCAGTTCACCCCTGACCGGCATCTGCGAGCGCCTTACCGTACCCCGTGGTGGGATTGCTGGTCTTGTCCGTTTTCCTCGATCGAACGCGAGGCCATCCACGCCGCCGCGAAGGTGATCTTCGAGTGAAGGATCGGACAGATATGGGTCACCGGTACCTATTGTTCATCGTGTGACCGCTCCAGCGGCCGGGCGCAGCAGATGGTTCTCCCCGTAAGGTGCCGATCGGGGGTGGGCGCCTGACAGTCCCGGGACAAAGGAGGCAGGACATCATGAGGTTCACGCCACGCGCCGCGTGCCTGATCGGCGCAATCGTTACGGCACTCATCCCCGTCGCAACGACTACGGCCAGCGCGGCCCCGGCGGCGCCAGGCTGTATCGCGGTCACCGCCACCATCCCCGTGGGGAACTTCCCGCGCGGGGTCGCGGTGAACCCGAAGGCCCGCACCGTCTACGTGACCAACGTCAGCGGCGACTCGGTGTCGGTGATCAACGGGCGGACCAACACCGTGACCGCCACCATCCCCGTCGGTGCCGAACCGTTCGGGATCGCTGTAAACAACAACACCCGTGCCGTCTACGTGGCCAACACCCAGTCCAACACGGTGTCGGTGATCAACGGGCGGACCAACACCGTGACCGCCACCGTCTCCGTGGGCAATATGTTCGGGGCCGCAGTGAACCCGCGGAACGACACCGTATACCTGGCTAACACCGGCGCCGACACGGTATCGGTAGTGAGCGGGCGGACCAACACCGTGACCGTCACCGTCCCGGTGGGCAGCGCCCCGGTCAACATCGCGGTGAATCCCAATGCCAGGACCATCTACGTGAGCAACGAAGACGGCAACTCGGTGTCGGTACTCGCGCCCTGCCGGAGCTGAATGGGGGCATCCTTGCCCGGCGCGCATCCCGGGCCGTCATTCACTGACGTGCCGACCCGGGAGGCTGCCGGCCTGGGAGCCGGTGAGCGGATTCGAACCGCTGACCTGCCGTTTACAAGAAGTACGGCCTAGTGCACCATGCGCGCTACCTGCGCAGATAGCACAGCTAGGTGCAAGGATGGCGCTGTTTACCCTGGGCTTTTCTGGCTGGCCGTTCCACGACGCGTTCCACGCCGCGAGCCCCCAGAGTCCGCCTGGGAGGTGACTTCGAGGGTACCTGCGCGGCAGCTTTCGGCCAGGCTCTTGGCTGCGGCTGGTATTGCCGGTGCGGCGGCCTACACTCGTGCGCAGGGCCCCGAGTTGCAGTAGGTGTGCACCATGGCCGAGGTATCTGAGGCGGCGGCGAGAGCACGGCGCATACCCGCCTACGCGCTGTTGCGTGCCGCCGTGGCCCAAGACGCCGATGCAGCGGTCCTCCTGGTGGACCAGGCCCGCAAGGCCGGGACTTTGGACCTCCTGGTGTTCAACGTGGCCCACGTGGCCGCCCGCGCCATGCTCGGGGCCGAGGGCTACGACGTCGCCAAGGTTCTGCGGGTCCTGGATTCCTGGATGGACGAGGCGGTACACGGCGTTCAGTGCCCACCCGGGCGGACGGCATGACCCCTGGCCAGCTGGCCACGGAGGAGGCCAAGGCGGCCCGCACCGTGGCCGCCTATGCGATGGTGCGGGCGATGCTCGCGCGGGATACCTGGACCATGGCCCGCATTCTGGACCGGTGGGCCATCGGACCCGGTACAGAGGGCATGGACTTCGCCGCTGCTGTGGCCGGAGTTGGAGCCGCGCTTGCCATCGGTTTGGCTGAGGGGGATAGAGACCGCGCCCTGTCCGAGGCGGACGAGGCGCTGACGGCGGCCTTGGCCCGCCAAGTTCCCCGCGTCCGCGCCGCCTAGGTCGGCTGATACGTGAATGGCCCTTAGCTGGGCGCGCGGCAGCTCCCGGTGGAGCGTTAGCGGAGCCGGGTTCGCTGGGCGGCGGTCAGGCGGCTGGCTGGAGGGTGACCTGGTGGCCGAGGGCTTCGAGCTTGGCGATGAGGCGGCGGGTTTCCCGTTCGGGGTCCAGGCGGGTGGTGAAGTAGCCGGCACCGAGTTCGTGGTAGGGCCTGCCGGTGGCCAGGATGTGCCAGATGATGACGATCATCGCGTGGGCGACCACCACGATGGCTTTCTTCTTGGCGGTGGAGCTGCGGTAGCCGCCCCATTTCATCACGTGCCGGTGGTAGAGGGCCTTGAGGTAGCCGTCGTGGCGGACCGCGGACCAGGCGCATTCGACCAGGATGGATTGCAGGTGCTCATTGCCCTTGCGCCGCTTGCCGGAGCGGCGCTTGCCGGCCGATTCGTGATTACCCGGGCACAGCCCCGTCCAGGAAGCCAGGTGCGCGGCGTCGGGGAAGTACTCGCGGACGTCGGCGCCGATCTCGGAGATGACCGCGGCGGCGGACAGCGGGCCGATGCCCGGGGCCGTGGTCAGCAGGTCCCGGGCGGCGCGAAAGGGGGTCATCATCGCCTCGATCTGGGCGTCCAGCCGGGCGATCATCGCCTCCAGGTGATCGATGTGGTCCAGGTGCAGGCGGCACATCAGCGCGTGGGGGTCGCCGAACCGGCCTTCCAGGGCCATCGCCAGGTCCGGGATCTTGGCCCGCATCTTGCCCTTGGCCAGGTCCGCCAGCACCGGGCCGCGGCGCTCTCCATCGATGAGCGCCTCGATCATCGCCCGCCCGGACTTGGTCGCGATGGAAGAGGCGACGGAGTCAATCTTTATCCCGGCATCTTGCAGCACGTTGCCCAGCCGGGCGATCTCGCTGACCCGCTGCTGAGCGATTTTGGCCCGGTAGCGGAGCACGTCGCGGGCCGCCTTGATCTCGGCCGGGGGGATGAAGCTGCCGGCCAGCAGCCCGCACTCCAGCAGGTGCGCCAGCCATTCCGCGTCGGAAAAATCCGTCTTGCGGCCCGGCACGTTCTTGACATGCCCGGCGTTGCACACCAGCACCTTCTCAAAGTCCCCGTGCTCGACCAGGGCGTGGTAGACCGGCATCGAATAGATCCCGGTCGCCTCCATCGCCACGTGCGTGACCCCCAGCGACACCAGCCAGCGGGCCGCCTCGGCCAGCACCCCGTAAAACGTCCTGAACGTCCGCTTGACCGTGACCCGGCCGTCCCCGTCGCCGGGCAGCCGGACCGCCACCGCGATCACGTCCTTGCCGACATCAACCGCCGCGCATCGCTCATAAATCACCTGCATGCTGCCTCCTGGCTCCAAGCGATAGAGACGCGCATGCCGCCCGCAGAGCCCTGAAATAAGCAAAGAGACTGATACTCGCGTTCGCGACGCAACCGGGAACACCCGAAGGTCAAGGCTCCAGCGTCAATCTAGTGCACGGTCTCGCAGAGCCAAGCCGAACCGACGTCAGCGGGCCACATGCGCACCGCCATTCTCATCCACCCGGAAGCGGCCCGCAGGGTCCATCAAAATCTAGTGCGCTGACCACAAACGTTCACCGGCTCTGGTGATGTGCCGCGGGGTGGCTGGGGGTGCCGCACACTCGATGTCGTGATGTGGGAATCGAGTGCCAGGAGAGCTGATGGCTGAGCCGGTGCGGGCGCGGCGGCTGACGGATCAGGAGGGGCAGCGGCTGCAGCAGATCGTGCGCCGCGGGAAGCACGGGTCGATAAGGGTACGCCGGGCGATGATCATCATGGCGTCGTCGTCGGGAACCCCGGCCACGGCGATCGCGCGGCTTGTCGCGGCGGACGAGGACACGGTCCGCGACGTGATCCACGCATTCAACGAGAAAGGGCTGGCTGCGCTGGACCCTCGCTGGGCGGGAGGCCGTCCCCGCCTGATCAGTGATGACGACGTGCAGGTCATCGTCACGGCGGCCATGACCCGCCCGGAGAAGCTGGGCCAGCCGTTCACGCACTGGAGTGTCCGCAAGCTCGCCGCGTACCTGGCCTCGCGCGGGATCACGGCCAGCCGGGAGCGGCTGCGCCAGCTCCTGCGCGAGCGCGGGATCTCCTTCCAGCGGACGCGGACCTGGAAGGAGTCCGCCGACCCGGATAAGGAGGCGAAGCTGGACCGGATTGAGCACGTCACCAGCAGCTTCCCCGACAGGTGCTTCGCGTTCGACCAGTTCGGGCCATTATCGATCCGGCCCTGCCACGGCACGGCCTGGGCACCGCGCAGCAAGCCCGCCCGGCTGCCCGCCACCTATCACCGCACGCACGGCATCCGCTACTTCCACGGCTGTTACTCCCTCGGTGATGACCAACTGTGGGGCGTCACCCGGCGGCGCAAGGGCGGCGGCCACACCCTGGCCGCGCTCAAGTCGATCCGGGAGGCCAGGCCCGGCGGCTACCGGCTGTTCGTGATCATCGACAACCTGTCCGCGAACAAGACCCCCGCCATCCGGGCCTGGGCGCAGCAGGCGAACGCCGAGCTGTGCTTCACGCCGACGAGCGCGTCGTGGGCCAACCCGATCGAGGCCCAGTTCGGGCCACTGCGAACCTTCGTCATGGGGAACTCCGACCACCCGAACCACACCGTCCTGGCCGGGCGCCTGCAGGAGTACCTGCGGTGGCGCAACGCCAACGCCCGCCACCCCGACGTCCTGGCCGCCCAGCGCCGCGAGCGAGCCCGCATCCGCAGCGAGCGCCAGCAGCGCTGGGGCCGCCCCCGGGCCAAAGCCGCATGATCAGACCCGGCAAACGTTATTGGTCAGCGCACTAGCCCGGGGCATCTGCACACTGATCGGTGGCTTGTGACCTGGTCGGGATGGCCAGATTTGAACCGGCGGCCTCTTCGTCCCGAAGCCAAGTTCACAGGTCGGCAAGCAGGTCCTATCCGTGGGCTGGCCTGGTGAGACTGTCCGTGGGTGTCCGTGGGAGTCCGCCAACGAACGTGGCGGTCGTCACTCAGTTAGTCACCCAGCGGGGAACCGCGCATCACGAGCCTGTTGATGCTGCACCCAGTGATTATTCCTGTGGAGTCGCTATCTCATCGTCGCCAGCACGCAAGTAGCGCTCAGTCTCTTGGAGGGATCGGGGGTCGAGTTCTCCAGCCTTCTGCGCTACCGGACCTCTGCTCCATTCCTCCAGCTCGGCACGAGCTTGATCTGCGGTCAGGCCGGTTGCGTCGGCGACCTGGCGCCACGTCGCACCCGCCTGCAACGCGTATCGGATTTCCGTGGCGCGACGGTAGAGCGCAGCGCGGGCCGCAGCGGCACTCAGCGCGAGCATTTCCAGATGATCGTCTACCTCTGCGTGAACGCCGCGGACATGCCTACGAGCGTCCCAGATACGCTGATCGATCTTGAACCACCGTGCCGCGATGGCATGCAGGTTGGCAAACCGGGCGTCATCCGGGGTCAGCACTCGGCTGTCGGGCAAGTCCCCCCAGTACGGTGTGGACGCGAATGGGTTGTCGCTCACGGTCGTGATCATATCGCCTGGCGACGTTGCCGGTCGGGTATGTCTGCCAGGGCGGCGGGAGCCCGTTACGGTACTCAGCCATTCCGAGCCATCTTCCTGACAGGCGCGACAGCGATCACGGGCCGACACCCAATCAGGACCCATCTGGCACAGATGTGGCACGCCACGAGCAAAACGCCGCTGACACGATGGAGCCCAGGCCTGCTGACCTGAGCTGATATCTGGTGGGGCTACGTGGACTTTGAACCACGGACCTCTTCCTTATCAGGAAAGCCCACAGGCCTCCGGGCCTGCCCCGACCGGCGCATGAACTGCCTTTGCCGTCCGTCCACGTCTGTCATCGTCCGCTGGCGGTTGCTGCGATCGTCACTCGGTTAGTCACTCGGGCCATGGTTAGGAGCCCAGAGCGACGTGAGTATACTGCCGCCGTGCTTGGTGAACGGGGCAGCGAGGTCGCCGCATTCTTGAATCCCGAGCATCTGTACTCACGGCAAGAGGTTCTTGCCAGACCTTCGCCGGTCCCTGCCGCTGGTGGGGTGTACGGCTGGTGGTTCCGACGACTGCCTGCTGCGATTGATGCTCGCGAGTGCGCTCGTCACCATGGTCTCACGCTCTTGTACATTGGGATCAGTCCAAGTCGGCCACCAGTGAATGGCCGACCCAGCAGGCAGAACCTGCGCAAGCGGCTGCGCCAGCACTATGCCCGCAGCGCGGAAGCTTCCACGCTCCGCAGGACTCTCGGTTGCCTCCTGGCAGACGAACTGGAGCTCCAGCTCCGGCGAGTCGGGTCATCGGGACGACGCACGACCTTCGTCACCGGCGAGCATGTCCTGTCGGACTGGATGGCAGAGAATGCGTTCGTCGGCTGGGTCGCGCGAGCGCGGCCGTGGGAGCTTGAGGATCAGCTGATCCGAGAGCTGGACCTGCCGTTGAACCTGCGGGACAACAGCCGTAACCCATTCCATCAGACGCTAACGGAAGCACGTGCTCGCTGTCTCGCACAGGCTAGGGTGTTGCCTGTGCTGCCGAATGCTTGAATTGCCCGGCGAGTCACGTTTTCCCGCCTCGGAGTTCGGTCTAAGCAACTTGACGCATAAGTGTCAACTAGGCGCAAGTGTAGCTGCGGATCCAGACGACTAGCCGAGCGGCTCAGATGTTCCAGTTCCTACTCAGCCGAATAGTCCTCTTCCGTGATCGGCTGCCCGTCAAGAGCCTTGTAAGAAACACGTCTGTTAGGGATGTCATGGTGCACGTAGACGACTTGAACCTTCTGCATGCCGTTGATGAGCTTTTCAGTACGCTTTCGTCTGGCTGACGGCATGCGAGATAGGTGGACTAGATAGCCGTGCTGGATCTTGCTGTCCATGAGCTTCTTATGATCGGCACGTAGATGCGTGTCCCAATAACCCAGCCCCAATTCGATCACGATAGGCGCAGCGATGCGGCCAAGCCTGAACTGATCGATGCTCGCCCGGCGCAGCTGGTCGGGGGTCACAATCGCAATGTCGAATGACCCTCGTCGCTTACTCGTACCGTCCTCCAGCTCCTCGCCGTAAGTCTCCGGCCACTCCTTGTGGATGAGCTGGCTCTTGAAGCCGCTCTCGTTGAGGGGATGCCAGCCCCGGAGTTCGTCCCACTCGCTGAGCAGCTGGACTAGGCGGACGTGCAACGAGTGCTCAACACGGTGTGCGAAGGGATGGACTCGGAATTCATCTACGAACTTCGTAATGGACGCTTCGACCGCCTTCACCGCGTCGGCTACCCATGGGTCGCCCTTCCGGGGCGCGGGTACGAGTGGCGGGAGGGGCCGACGTTTCAGGGCGTTCGTTTCGTCAGGCGGCAGGCCTACTGCCAGTTCCTGATCGTGCGTTTCGTCGTGGATCATCGACCCTCAATCGGGCTCCGCGCCATCGCTTGTGCCAACCCTATCGCGCGCCTCCAGCCTGCTCGGGCTGGTGCTTGAACTGTCTCCGGCAGTCAACTCGACACCTCGACAGCCTTGTCAGGCTGTGGCCCCTTCGTCCCGAAGCCACGTTCGTAGGTCGGCAGGCAGGGCCTCTCTGCAGGCTGGTCTGCAGAGACTGTCCGTGGTTGTCCGTGGGAGTCCGCGGACGAACGTGGCGATCGCCACTCAGCTAGTCACTCGGGACGCTAAGGGAGATCTTCATGTCCGTACCGTCATCCGCGAGGTGACGGCCTCATGAACGTGACTAGGGCCATCGGCGGACGAGGACGACGCATGACCTGGCTGAATGCGACGGCCGGAGCTACGAGTGGCCCGGTCATCCCGCATATGCCCTACACCGTGCTGTCCGCAGCATCCTCTTACCCGCGGGCCATCCTGACTTCGGTTCAGCTCGCAGTCGACGCGAGGGCTTGCCCGCTAGTTTGAGTAGCGCTTGCATGAGACGCTGTGATCATGGATCAGGGGACATCCGCGCTATGGGCAGCGGGGCTGACCGCCGCCACCGCGCTGATTGCCCTCTGGGTGAACTCTAGGAGCAGTCGTAGACAAATAGATGGTCAGCGCCAGGATGCTGGTAAGCAAAGCCGGGCGGCTGCGCAACAATTGGCTCAGAAGTCTCAAGAGGTTCAGAGTCAGCGCGAATATTATGAAAGGCAAATTAGAGAGATTCTGGAGATGGTAAGGAGCTATTTCCTCCAACAGCATCTCGATAGAGAAAAATTTAGTGCGTACAAAGAATTTGCCTCCTGGCATATTACTGTGTTCTGGGATTGGTTTAACGGCACTAGCGAGTGAACTGACGAGCTACAGCGTCAAGCGATTTCAGGCCCGCCACCAGATATCATGGCATCCTTCGCCATTCTGGCGCCGTCGCAGGTCTTGGGCGGGTATCAGGAACTCAGGAATCGCCTCGCTAGCGGATATATAACTCGCGAGGATACTCAGATATACGTGGAAGGTTTGATAGAGGATCTTTCGGCAGATCTAAGGCGCCCACCTCACGCTATGTAGGGGTCAAACCTTGGGGAGCTGGACGGCTGGCCTGCGGCGCCGTACGCGCCGCGTTGTCTACCTATTGCCTTACTCGGCATTACGGGTGGCTTCTTCGTCCCGAAGCCAAGTCGCGGTGCCGACTGCCTGCGCTGCGGCTTGCTTGACCTGGGAACCACCGTCCGTCGATGTCCGCTGGCGTCCATCGCTGTCGGTGGTGATTGTTACTCACTTGGTTACTCGGTCGCTCGCGATCCGACGCCGACGATCTGTCATCGCCGGTAGTTGACGAATCGGCCTAGGGGTTGCGTTGACCAGGCGCTTCGCGCCGGAAGGCACGCTGACCTTGGGGTTTGGTTCTCGGCTTTTCTCGTCGTTACCTGCTGCCTCGCGCCCACATGTGCCCTCGATGTGCCCTGCCTGGCCGCCTTTCGTCACGAAGCCAAGCAGCGAACGCCTGGCACCCTGAGGTTGGGGCCAGCCAACGAATGAGGCTAGCGTCGGTGTATGAGACACAGGAGCGCCGTACCGTGAAACGGCGCAGGGCGCAGTTTTGCCCGTACTGCTACACGTCTATCGGTGCTAGCGACGAGTTCTGCCCAGCCTGTAAAACCAAGGTGCGCTTTCGCCCCGACAACTCAGTCGAGCTGCACGTCACCGGCGCAGCAGATGAGGTGGAGTCAGTCACACGACGCCTGGCCGCAGGACTGGCGCTAACCCGGGTAACGGCTGGAAAGGGCGCCGAGCACCCCTCCGACGCCCCGGCCCGGTGGACCAGATCGCGGAGGGCCTGGGCGTTCGTCATTGGCCTCTCGACCGTACTCGGCGCTGTCGCCGCAGTGCTCGCACTAGTCGTTCACTGACTATCAGCTTGGGAATGAGTGCGACAGGCAGACCTGACCAGCCCCTACGCAGGTCAGCACCCAACTTGGGTGCTCCGCCAGTGACCGTGAATCCCCGCGTCCGCCCGACTCATCGGGCACGTAGCGGGGCACGGTGGCTTACCCGGGCAACGGACACTCCTTCCGATTCCGTCCGATCAGGTGAATAATTCCTCTTGATCATGTCGGCAGGTGCCTCCTAACAGTAAGAGAGCGTGCTTTTCAGGTGATTTGTACTGTTGGCGCCTGCTGATGCGGTGGTAGAGGGACGCGTGGCGCGGGGAGGCGGACGTTGGTCGCGAACAGACGGATAACCGATCTTTCGGATTACACGAGTGTGCTACCGTACGCGAGCGAGCTGTTCGGGGTCTACCAGCCGATGATCGGCTGGAGATCGGCACGCCAGCAGCAGCGCGTGCGGCCCGGGTTCGACGAGGTGATGGACGGTCTGCTCCGCTCGCTCGCTAAGCGCTACCTCGGTGACGCTTCCGAGGTGCGATTCGATCCCGAGACCTGCGAGGCAGATATTGGGCGGATCGGCATCGGTCGTCTGCTCGGCCCCCGCCTCGTCGTCGACAGCACGAGCCAGCTCCTGACCGCGATCGCGGCGAACCTGCCGGCCGACCCGCCTTCCGACCAGGAGTGGGACAGGTACGTCAACCCCGATCGGGTCCAGCAACTGCTCAACGCGAACGTCGCGCACTACTATGTCGAGCAATTCCACCGATTGTGCAGTCAGTCACGGCAGCACAGGAACGCATCAGAACTCGGCGATCTGGTGGCGATGCAGACCGCCGGCATCCGGTACGAATCGGCTCTGAGCGGCGCGCTGCTCAACCTGGCGGCAGCAAAGCAATACGCTCTGCTGCGCAGACTGTTCTACGTCGAGCCCACCGAGAATCCGCAGGCCGTGAACGACAACATCGTCGCGCTGCTGAACGCCGACGACCCGTTTTCGATGTTCGATCCGAACAAGGACATCTCCCGTGTCAGCCTGTCCCCGCTCGGCATCGTCCACCTGTTCCGACAGTTCTTCTTCGAGCTCGATTCGTTCCTTGGCACGCCCGTCGGACACGTGTGGCTCAGCCCCGGCTCGATGGTTGAGCTGATCGAGATCAGCACCCGGCGGACCTACACCGAGCGGATCGTCGAGCAGTCCACCGAAACGACGAAGCGGACCGAGGACAGCAGTACCGACCGCGACGAGCTGTCCGAGGCCGTCAAATCCGACAACAAGAACGATCTCAAACTGGGTGCCTCCCTCACCGTGAACCAGTCCTGGGGATCTGGCAGCGCCACGGCCACCGGCAGCATGAATCTCGAGACAACGCAGGACACCGCGCGGGAGAACACCCACAAGCGCATGCGCGAGCAGTCATCAAAGCTCACCTCAGAGATCAAACAGAACTACAAGTCGACCTTCAAGACCATCAACGAAACAATTGACACGTCCAGCAAGCGGTACGTGCTGAACAACACAACCGGGGACCTCATCAACTACGAACTGCGGCGCAAGATGCGGCAAGTCGGCGTGCAGATCCAAGACGTCGGCACGTACCTGTGCTGGGAGACGTTCGTCGACGAACCCGGTGCCGACCTCGGCCTGGCGAACCTCGTCAACATCGCAAAGCCCGCCGACCTCGAACCGGTACCCGCGCAGTCGGGACAACAATACCCGCCCGACAAATCCGCCTCGTTCACCGGCAGCGTGTCCTGGACCTTCGACAACAACAACCCGCACGTTAACGGCCCGGACGGCTTTCTCCCGCTCGGCGGGATTGCCCTGCCCCAGGCCCCGGAGGGTTATGAGCTCAAATACCCCGGCAGCGTCATCGACCTCGTCCAGATCTCGGGCAGCGGCGAGGACTTCGCCGGTGTCTGGGCGTTCAAGGGAAAGCTCGATGCGGCCAACATCCAGGTCGGGCCTTACATCGCCGGAGTACTCCGATGGAATGAGCGCATCGACTTCGTCGTCGGTGGCGTCGTGGCGTTCACTGCCACGGCTGCCGCCAAGGCGGCCATCGACACGGCCAACGCGGCCAACGACGCCGCTAAAAACGACGCCACGCTGGAGAACGCACGCAAGACGCAAGCGGCTTTCGTCGACGCGGCCAAAGCCCGTATCGAGGCAGCAAGCGGCATCAGCACCCGCAAGTACGAAGACCTGCGCGAGGAGGAGCGCATCATCGTCTACCGCCGGCTTATCAGTTCCTTGATGTCCGCCGCAACTTACAACCTGCCGGTGCCGGAAAGCCCGGCGCCCGACCACACCCGGCACGTCATGTCCGAACTTCTGAACTCGATCTTCGATATCGACAAGATGCTGTACTTCGTCGCGCCGGAGTGGTGGAAGCCGCGCACCCACGCGCACCAGTTCCTAGCCCAGGAAAGCAACGAAGCGATCTTCGACAAAAACGTGACGAACTGGGCCGACGGACAGACACGCCCGGACAACTACTACATAACCGAGAAGTCACAGTACGCTCGGATGGGCAGCTCGCTGGGATGGCTGCTGCAACTCGACGGCGACGACCTGCGCAACGCCTTCCTCAACGCGCCGTGGGTGAAGGCGGTCATCCCGGTCCGCCCGGGCAAGGAACTCGAGGCCACGAACTGGCTTCAGCAGATGCACGTCGAAGGCACCGACGGCCTCGACGGGCTCTACCACGCACCCGACGCGGAACTCGCCGAGATCAGGGCCGCCCTGGGCATCGAGGCGGTGACGATCGCCGACGCGATCAAATACCTGTGCGGCAAAGTCGCTGAAAAATACCAGAGCTCCCTGAAAGTAGGACGGTATCCAGCCGAGGAGATCAACGACGACAACCGGGTCAGCGCCACACCCGTCGACAAGGTGTACGAGCACGGTTTCTACCCGCTGCAGGGCGGGTTCAGGGCCGTGACGTCCGAACCGTTCGAGGTGTTCGACCAGTGGATCGAGGTGCTGCCCACCGACCAAGTCGTCCCCGTCGAGGTCGCCTACGACCCGAAAACCGGCCGACAGAAACTGTGAAGCCTCATGGGTCCATCGAAGTACCTGCGCTGGTTCGACACCTCCGCCTCGATGCGGCCCGTGACCGAAGGGAACCTCACCGATTTCTACGTCACCGGGGAGGATGCGTTCGCCGATCTCGCTGACCGGCTCGAGTACGACGCGGGCAAGGGAGCGATCGCGTACCTCCTCGGCTGGTCATGCGACATCAACGTCGCGATGCGCACTACCCCGTCGCCGGCCGGCACCACGCTTGGACAACTGCTCAGCTATTTCGCCACGCAGGGCGGAGCCGTCCACGCGATGCTGTGGGACAACACGATCATGCCCAACCCGGGATGCGCAGACGCCGTCAAGCACATAAACACGCTGCCCGGCGGGATGAGCAGCGCCATCCTCGACAAGCGCACCCCAATCGCCGGCGCGCATCACCAGAAGGCCCAGATCGTCGTCCCCGCACGAAGTCACATCACCGAGGACGCGTCCGACCCGCTCCCAGCCGTCGCATACTGCGGCGGGATGGACGTGTTCGCCGACCGCGTCGGGCCGGGCGGCTTCCACGACGTCCACTGCAAGATCCGCGGCCCCGCCGCCGATGAACTGGTCACTGTATTCCAAGACCGCTGGAACGACCACCCCGACAAGAACGCCGGCCTGACCGGACGCACGTCCACAGCCAGCGCCGGCGGCAACTCTTTCGTGCAAATCTGCTGCACGTATCCGATGTTCCGGTCGCAGTGGGCCTATTCGCTGCTGGTGGACTACGGCCTGCCGGCGCTCACTCAGCTACTCCATAGCTTCGGCGGGCCTACGCCCGGGGATATGCACGTCGGCGGGGAGACGAAGCTGTACGGGTTCTACGACACGTCCAAAGGCGTGCAGCAGATCTGGCACGCCATCAGCAAGGCAATCTCCGAAGCCAAGAACTTCATCTACCTCGAAGACCAGTACCTGACCAACAGGTGGGTCGGCGACACGCTTGCCGCCAAGCTTGCCGCGACCGACAACAAGGATTTCCGCATCGTCATCGTCGTGCTGCACCCTGACTTGGCGGATGTCCAGCAGGCGTGGCCGAGGCGCCGTGACCTGTTCGCCAAGCTCCTCGCAGCCGACCCCCAGCGCAAGCGCTGGACGGTCGTGCACCGCCGCACCGACAGGCCCCACCCGTATGTCCACTCCAAGACATGGATCTTTGACGATGAACTCGTGATCACCGGGTCAGCGAACGCCGACCGGCGCGGCTACACCTACAACTCCGAGACTGACGTCGTCGTCGCTGGCGACATCTCCCCGCTCTCGGGCGTCACCAGCGGGGCGACCACCGTCGCCCAGGATCTGCGGGCGCGCCTGTTCGCGAAACATCTCGGCGGCAAACCCACCGACTACCTCAAACCCGCCGAGGCGCTGCGCAAGTGGTACGGCGACCTCAGCGGCACAAACGTGGCTCTCTTCGACCCGCGCGCACAAGTGGGGGCGCAGGACAAGTACCTGACAATGCTGCAAGCGTCGACATCGCCCGTCGCCCAGGGCGCGCTCAACTTCTGGCCCGGACGTCCAGAAGACTGGCTCTGGGACCTCATCGAAGACCCGGACCCAGGCGTTCCGCAGCCATAAGTTCGCTTCGCCGGTATCCGGTAGCTGTTAGACCCGCATTGCCGCGTTCCGCAAGCTCTTATGTCAGGCACCGGTCGTTGCCCTCCGTACTCGGCTGCAGCCCCGGGCCCACCACCCGCCATGTCCTTCCTGCCGGTCGAACATGGAGCCGCTACCCGGCCACCCGCGCTGAGGAGGGCCTCGGCGTCAGTGCTCACCAGTCGCCGCTGCCGTAGCTGGACCAACAAACGCCAGCGAGCATAGTGCGTGAAATAGCAATTATCCGCAGGGAGTATCGCTGGATCTCTCTAGCAGGCACACTCGTCTTGAGGCGGGTGTTCGGAAGCAGTCTCGGTTCGGACCGGTAGCTGTCGCGTTCCCCACTACCGATGCCCGCTTTGCGGGCTGATTCTCTTCCCCCCGCCGAAGTGGGGAAGTGCAGACAGCTCTTGCGGCGACGTCAGACGGTGTCCAACTGCGGAAGGTAGGAATCACATGGCTGGCTTTCCGGACGAACTGCGACGTGACCCTGACACTGTGGTCACGTTGGATGCGACGCGGCTGTTGTTGGCGTTTCTGGAACCACCGAACGTGGCGGATCTGGCCGAGCCACTCAGATCGCTCGGTCTAGTTGTTGAACGCGATCGGCGCGGCGATGCAACTAGCGAGGACACGGAGGGGGCCCAAGGCCGCGTAGGGCCGCCATCCGAGCAGATCAACCACACCGACCGACGATTCTGGGTACGAGCGCTGGACGGTGAGGCCATCGACGCTCACCGGCTCGACGGGATTGTTATAAGTCTTGGTGGACAGCTTCAATGGATCGGACCGGTGTACCGGGTGGCCGACTTGCCGGGGCGTCTGGGTCTGCATTGCCCACTGCCTGACTCGCTGATTGTCAGGGCTGGCGATGTCGAAGCGTTTGGGGCGCTTGAGGAACGCTATCCTATTCATGTCGATGACACCGACGATCCTTTCGGGGATGCCGCGCAGGCAGGCGGCTATCGTCGATATATCATCGATAATTCCTCGCTCGACTCCTACCGGCTTCGGGCCCTTCTCCTCGAAGAGGACTCCTACGGCGTTGAAGCCCTCCACGAGAACATGCCGCTGGTGGCACCGTACTCGATGCAGATGTCCGACCCGCTGTCGTCCGGGCAATGGAACATGGACCGTATCGTTGCTTCGGCATCATCTCCTGGCGTCATCAGCGGATGGGATTACTCGCTTGGCAGCCCAGACGTGATCGTCTGCGTGATGGACACCGGCTGCGACCTGACCCACCCCGATCTGCGGTTCGTCAACGGCCTATCGATCGGGACGCCCGGCGGGCAGGGAGAGACCCGCGATGTCCACACCTTTGCCCACGGACACGGAACGATGTGCGCGGGGATAGCCGCTGCCACCGCGAACAACCTGAAGGGACTCGTCGGTGTGGCAGGTCGCTGCACGATCCTTCCGGTGGCGTTCAAGAACTGCACGGAATGGGAAGTCTACCTAGGCATCATTGTGGCTACGGAACGCGGCGCCAGGGTGATCAGTATGAGTTTCACAAGTTTCGTGTGGAACCCAGTCATCGTCACTCCCGCAATAAACCTCGCCCACGCGAGAAACGTCGTTCTGTGCGCGGCAAGCGGCAACCACTTTGAAGCTGCAGATACACACCCCCTGGGATACCCGGCGTACGACGACCGCGTCCTCGCCTGCGGAGCATCCACCAAGTCTCTGGCGGAGGATCGGGTCTCCCGAGAGCGGCTCAAGCAGGAGGGATGGTCAAGCCCTTGGGGATCCAACTTCGGGCCAGGTATATCGGTGGTCGCTCCCGGGGTCGATGTGCCGACGACCTTGGTTCAAGGCACTGGCACAACCGGAGGGGTTTACGGCGAGGACTACACGCCGGGATTCTTCGGGACATCAGCCGCGACCCCGCATGTGGCAGGCCTGGCCGCGTTGATCTTGAGTGTCCGGCCCGCTCTCACGGCAGACCAGGTGAAGCACATCATCGAGTCCACCGCCGACAAGATCGGGGCAGCGCCCTACCAGTCAGGTCACCCGAACGGCTCCTGGAACCAGTTCGTCGGTTACGGGCGGATCAACGTGCTCAAGGCAATGCGGAAGGCCATCTGGCCCTTCGACATCTTCGTGACGCTCGAGTCCCGGCATCTCGAGGCCCTAGCCAAGGCAATGAAAGCGCACGAGGCCGAGCTGGCCCGGATGGACAGCGGCGAAGTAGGTACCGACCCGGCTCTGCGAGAAGCACACCAGACTTGGATCAGGTTGGGCAGCAACGACGCAATCCTGCGACTTGTCCACGACATAGTTCGAGACCCCACGCTCGTCGACGAACTACGTGAACATCAGGCCTCCTTCCTTAGGGACCGTGGAATCGTCCTTCCGGACGGTGCAATCGGACGTGTGCTCGCCAGATCCCCGTCGATCAACGCCGGTGTCACGCGATACGTCCTGAGGGTCGAGTTCCCCGCAGGCGGCCTCATGTGTGCCGCAGAGTGGGATCCCGAACTCGGTTTCTCGGGAGAAATACAACCACCGCAAGTCTCTTGAGTCTCAGAAAGTAGTGGTCTGGTGAGTTCTTACCGGCCGTAGATCTTGCGATGGAAGGGATCGGCGTGCCCAGCGTGAGAGGGTGCTGGTGGCTCCCACATGTTAGTCCGAATCACTCGATTGAAGAGAAAGGCCGCAGACATGTCCTATATGCGCGGGTAGCGATCGGCGGACAGCGGAGTCCAGCAGCCCCGGACGGTGGATGGTTGCGGCCATCACGCCGTCTGCCTCGTCGCAGGATGCACGGCGGCAGGCGGCGGTGCGGCTGTCCGTGCTGCTTGTGCAGAACGTCACCGACCGTGCCGCCGTCATCGATGCGGCCACCGCCGATGTGCGCGGCTGCGGCCCGTCCCTGCGCAAGCACGCGCGGACCTTCGCCAGCGCAGCCAGCTCCCGGCAGCGTCTGCTGTCCCCGCTCATCGGGAGCCTGCCCGGCCGTTCCCTGCTACCTGCCGCGATGCTGCAGGACCTGACCAGCGCCTGGCAGGCGTCAGCCCAGGTGGACACCGATCTCGCCCGGTGGGCGGAGCGCAAGATCGCCGGCGGCTGCCACCGCAATAGCCGACCCGACGCCTGGCCTGCGGGCTTCTACGCCCACAGGGCCAGGCGACCGCCGGCAAGCACGCGTTCGCCCGCCTCTGGAACCCGGTCGCCAGACGATAAGGCCTCACCACCTACCAGCCTGACCAGTTCTAAACGGCCGGTTCGTTTCCGCGCGGCCAGCCGCCTGCCGATGTGACGTGAGCCCGGCCGCATGCCGGAGCGCGGGATTTGAGCCGTCTCGCACACGCAAACATCTTCGGTATTTACTCTGCATTTACTCTGCGTGTCCGGCGGTCGCTCGCTGGCGATCGAAATGGCTGTTTTGCTGGCCCGTGGACCGAGTTACTCGGTCCACGGGCCAGAATCGTGATCGTGCGAACGCGCAAAATAAGGCGGCTGGCCTGCAGCTCTGTCGGGCCGCCTATCGGAATCGAACCGATGACCTCCAGCATTACGACGGGCCTGCGGCCCGGCCGCGCACACCCTAACAGTGGTCCCCCGGTACTGCTTACCGGGCTGCTCGCTAGCGTCATCGGCGTCGCTCAACCCCTGGCATGCAAGATCGTCCTGCTTCCCCGCCGTCGGCTGGAGCAGCAACTCGGCCATGCGCTCGTGCCCACCATCCAGCCCATCGCGACCGGCCAGGAGCTATACCGAAAACGGCCGTCATTCCCGTGTGTCCCGGCGCAGTGTGTCCAGCAACTGCTCGGCTTCGGCTTGGCGAGCGTGCAGCTCGGCAGACCACAGCAGCCCGTCCGCCTGTGGTCGGTCGGCCGCGGCTGGGTCGGCGAACCTGCCGATGTCCTGTGCTGGCTTGTCTTCCTCAACAACCAGCGGATGCGCCCGCGCTGACGGGTCCTTCCGTACCCCGGTGATCTGCCAGCACACCCGTCCGCCTGGGCGGCCACCCGCGATCGTGAATCCCGTCCCGTCGAATTCGGCTGCGATGTGTAGGTCCGGCGCTGGGCCGCCGATGGCGGTGAGGCTGTAACACAGTTCGCCATTCAGCGCGCCGAACCAGCCCGGCAGTTCGACCCTGGCGGTGCCCGCGTTGTTGAGAGTCGCCGTGCCGTCGTAGAAGGTCTTGAGTTCGGCTGACTCGACCGCCGCGTGTTGCAGGTACCGGCGTTCGGGGTCGAGTGGGTGGTCGATGACGAACTGCTTCTTGCCGCCAGCGACCTTCAGGTCACCGATGATGGTGACCTCACCCATAAACAAGCCAGCTGGCGAGCCGATCACGGAAACCTTGCCGAGCGCCTGCACCGCGGGTGAGGTGCCCCCGGAAAGGGACCACGCGTCCACCGCCACGCCGCTCTTGCTGATGCCGAACACGCCCGCGCCATCGTTCGGCGCAAGAAACGAGGACATGCCCGCTCCTGCGCCGACGATGCCATTGCCGTTGGCGCTTTCTCCGATGACGCCCGGGGCGGTGCCAGCGGATTTGCCGATCACCCCGGCCGCAACGGGTATCTGCCCGTCGGTACCTGCGGAGATACCGAGGACGCCGGTGCCAAACTGGGTGTTCTCCCCGCGGACGCCGGGAGCGCCGAGCACCTCCGATGTTCCGGCGACTCCCGGACCGCCGTACCCGGTCCCGACGACGCCGGGCCCGGCCTGCCCGGTGCCGACCACCCCGGCTGCCTTGTCAAGGCTACCGGTGCCGACCACCCCATGATTGCCTTCGCTGGTGCCCCGTACGCCGGGTTCCGCCCGGCCCTGGCCGAGTACTCCGGTGGCGCCATTGCCGATCACCCCGACGCCACGGGACGCGGCCTGACCGAACACCCCGATACCTTCAACTCCTTCGGCGATGCCGATCACCCCGACGCCGTCTTTTCCGGCCGTGTTGCGCCCGGCCACGCCGCTGAACTTGTCCGCCGAAGACGACCCGAGCACGCCATTGTCGCCCGAACTCATGCCCCGCACGCCAATTCCCGTCAGGGATTCGCCGCTGACACCGGCACCGTCGGTCGACACACCCGCCACGCCGGTGGCCTGCCCGCTCTGCCCGGAGACTCCGGCGCCAGTGTTGCTTGCGCTGAGCACGCCAGCGCCCGAGTCGCTGAACGCCGACACTCCGGAGCCGGTGACACTCGACGCGACTACCCCGGCCCATTTGTCGCCGATGCCGACCACGCCCGTGCCGGTCGGGCTTTCTCCCTTCACGCCGTAGCCGCTGCCGTCATCGGTCCCGGTCACACTGGCCATCGTCGCGATTCCTCCTCAGTCTTCTGGTCCTCAAGTTTCGCACTTTCCAGGTTCCCGGGGATCTGAGGGTCCTGTGATCGCTGGCGGGCTGGCTGGCACGACATGCCGGGTTTGCGGGCTTTGGGACCCTGTTGCTTAATTCCGGCTCATGCTGCGGGTGCCAGGTAGATGCGCTGGAGATGGGTGGTCCCGGTCCGGTCGATCGGGTTGCCGGCGTACCAGGCGTCGAGCCGGATCACGTTGATGGCGGTGACGGCGGCCAGGTGCTCCAGCCGGGTCTTGCCCAGGCCTGTGTACCTGGCGCGGCGGATCCCGGCGACGTGGGCGGCCTGGTACATCAGGCCCTCCACGCCGGCGCGTGCTTTGTACCGGTCCTTCCACTGCCGGGTGCCTTCTTCGGCGCGGGCGGCGGTGACGGCCTCGTGGATCTTCCGGGGGCGTAGGTACACTTGCCGCCCGGTCCATTTCGCGGTGGTGCACTTGTCCCGGGCCGGGCAGGCGCGGCAAGGAACCGGACGCTGATCGCTTCCTTGCCGTCACGTCCCTGGCGCAGCGGCGCCCACTGCTGCTGACCGCGCCGTGCGGGCAGGTGGCCTGGCGGCGGTCCCAGTCGATGGCGAACATGTCCGCCGTGTAGCCGCCGGCCCGGGCCTGGACGGAGGTATCTGCCAGCAGCGGGCCGACCAGGGTGATGCCCCGCAACCGGGAGGACACCAGCAGGTCCGCGGAGACATAGCCGGAATCGGCGGCGTGCTCGCCGGGCAGTAGCCCGGGCGCCTCCAGGTGTCGTGCACGGGTGCGGTCATCGCCACGTCCGCTATGCTCAGCGCCTCGCAGCCGACGTGCGCAGCCCGACCCCGGAATCTTTGTCGGTCTACGGGTCGCTGCTGCTGCGCGGTGCCCTCGCCGCTGCGCAGGGAGAAGACCGCGACGGCACCATGACCCTGCTGAACGAGGCCGGGCAGGCCGGTTCCCGCCTCGGCAGCGACTACAACCACCGGTGGACCGCGTTCGGGCCCGCCAACGTCCTGATCCACCGAATCAACGTCGCAGTCCGCCTCGGCGACGCCGGGTCCGCGATCAACTACGCCCGCAAAGTGAACATGGACCAGCTGACCGTGACCGAGCGAAAGGCATCGTTCTTCGTGGACACCGCGCAAGCGTTCAGCCAATGGGGCAAACACGAGAAGGCCTATCACGCCCTTCGCGCGGCTGAGGAGCTCGCACCGCAGGAAGTCCGCTCCCGCCCGGCCGTACGCCGCCTGGTCAGCGATCTGCTCGCCACTGCGCCGCCCACGATTCGGCCCCATCTCAGCGAGTTCGCTGCCCGCATCGGGACGCCAAGATGACGCTGCCGGGCGAAGACCGGGTCCTCTACGTGATCGTGTGCGGGGCGGGACCTGCGGGCGAAGTCGGACGGCTCGTAGAACTCGCCCACGACCGCGGCTGGGCCGTCCAGGTCATCGCCACGCCATCGGCGCTGGCGTTCATCGACGTACCCAAGCTCGAATCTCAGACTGGCAGGCCGGTCCGCAGCGAATACCGGAGTCCCGGCGAACCGAAGTCTCCGCGGGCCGACGCGATCATCGTCGCCCCCGCGACGTTCAACACAATCAACAAGTGGGCCAACGGCATCAGCGACACTTACGCTCTGGGCATTCTCGCCGAATCGCCGGGCCTTAATATCCCCCTCGTGGCCTTGCCCTTTGTAAACTCCGCTCTCGCCGACCGGGCGCCGTTCAAAGACAGCGTGAACGCGCTGCGCAGTGAAGGCGTTCGGATCCTGCTCGGACCGGGCGAGTTCGAGCCCCACCCACCTGGATCAGGGGGGACAGGATCTCTGACTTCCCCTGGCAACTCGCCATTGAATCAGTCTCGGACCAGCTCCCCCACGCCTGAGCCCGCGGTCGTAACGGAGGATAAACGCTCAGCCGGTTCGGCACCTGCACGCTGGTCCTGCCGGATATTTGGTTGTCAACGTCGCTCTGTCCATCACGGCCCTCGCTTGTGATCATGGTCCTTTGGCGAGAACACGTGATCATGCGAAGGTGGTGCTCACGCACCCCCGACACGCCGGGACCACCCGGCGGAAAGTCCGCGAAACGCCCAGGTCACAGCCATGGAGGTAAATAACAAGCTTAGAGCGCCCGGCAATTGGGCGAATTGTGACGTGTCGTTGCGTAGCACAAGCACGGGCCCTGATGATCATTGGCTTACCACAGTCAGTAATCATCGAGGTGTCCCGTGCCTGTCGTGCCATCATGCCTGCTGGAGCCGATCTGGGGCGAGTTCTGCGCGCTGATCGGCGGGGAGCGCCCGCCGTTTGACCCCGGTCACCCGCTGGGCTGCCACCGCCGCCGGGTCCGCGACCGGGCGGTGTTTGAGCACGTGGTGGCCGCATTAGTGCACGGCAGCGGCGAAGGGCACCAGCAGTTTCAGCGCGCGATGGTTGTCGAAGCCCGATCAGAACCAGGGATCGGGAACGTGCGGCTGAATGAAACCGGCGAAGCTGAGTTCGGCGAACGCGAAACGGGGCACCTCAAACAACATACTAAGGAGTTCAGAAGTAAGCTGACTTTGATCTTGTGATCTGGCAGGATTGTGCCGTGCGGGACAACGACGGCCGGAAGCTGGATCACAAGACCCTTGAGACACTGCGGATCCGGGCGGTGGATCAGGTGGGGGAAGGCGCTCATCCGGAGGATGTGGCGGCCGCGCTGGGGCTGCACCGCAAGACGGTCTACGGCTGGCTGGCGAAATACCGTGAAGGCGGGAAGGACGCGCTGAAGGCCAAGCCGGTGCCGGGACGGCCGCCGAAACTGGCTGGGCCGCAGTTGTCGCGGCTGTATGCGCTGATCGCCGGGCAGGATCCGCGGCAGATGCAGTTCGAGTTCGCGCTGTGGACCCGGGAGATGGTCCGCGAGGTGATCCGCCGCGAATTCGGTGTCCGGTTGAGCGTGGTTTCGGTGGGCCGGCTTTTGCGGAAGCTCGGAATGTCGCCGCAACGGCCGCTGCACCGCGCTTATCAGCAGAATCCCGGCGCGGTGGAGCGGTGGAAGAACGAGGAATACCCTGCCATCCGCGCGCAGGCCGAAGCGGAGGGAGCCGCGGTCTGGTTCGCCGATGAGGCCGGGATCCGCTCGGACTACCACGCCGGCACCACCTGGTCGCCCGTCGGCCAGACCCCGAAGGTGAAGAACACCGGGGCCCGGTATTCAGTGAACATGATCTCCGTGGTGTCCGCGAAAGGCGCGCTGCGGTTCGCTGTTTATGAGGGAAACACCAGCGCCGCGACGTTCATCGACTTCTGCAAGCGCCTTCTGCACGACGCGCCCGGGCCGGTGTATCTCATCGTTGACGGGCATCCTGCGCACCGTGCCACGGCCACGAAGGAGTTCGCTGCTTCCACCGAAGGCCGGCTCCGGCTGTTCTTCCTGCCTGGTTACTCACCCGAGCTCAACCCCGACGAATGGGTCTGGAAGAGCGTCAAGCACGACCGGATCGGAAAGACCGGGGTCACCAGCAAGCACGACCTCAAAGCCAAGGCCATCGGCGCCCTGCGACGGCTCCAGAAACGCCCCGGCCTGGTCCGGGCATTCTTCGCCGACCCCCACCTGCATTACATCACCGCATAACCCGAATCGGTCGGCCTACTTACGCACCCCTTAGTAAGTGCCCCACCGACACGAAGGCATGTATCCACTGCCCCCAGCCCATCAGAAGGATCTGGAGACGCGACAAGCCAGACCAGTCGGCATGCCTTGATGACCGGCCTGAGGAAACCGGGGAGTTTTACATAGACGACCTGGGATACGCGGTGCCTGACCGCAGGCGCGAGCAGGACTACGTCCGGTATTCACAGCACCGCTGCCTGAACCACCCGAGGGTACCTCACGTCGCGGAGCTTTGGGACCACCGACCTACTTGATTATTTTCGTGAGCAGGGTCGCCGAGTTCTCGGGAAGCGACGGCCTTGAAGACTAACCCGACGACTCAGACGGAGACTCAGGTGATCAATGAAGGCGATGCTCTGCCACCAATCGCACCGAGTCTGAGATCGAACCTGTCGAGGTACTGAACAATCCTGCTCAGTTCTGGCTGGAGAGGTAAGACCTGCCCACCCCGAAGGGTGGTTGCCGTTATGACCCGACCCCTCTCAGCGGATTCTCTTGAGCGGATCCGGCCAAGGTCATGAGGCCAGTGCACATCTCGGCGGTGGCGTGCACGAGCTCATATAGAGCAACCTCATCGTCATCGAGACGATCCTCGAGCCAGTAGTTTTCATCCGTCTGGCCTCGCTCCTGATGTGCCTTAGCAAGCGCCACAAGGTGGCTCTTCCGCTCCTCCACCAACTTGCGCTTTTCATTCATCGTTCTCGCAACGTCAAGTATCGCGAAACCTCCTCCGATCAGAGGAACTTGCGTGAATACCTTGGGAAGTATGAGAGGTGCATATTGCCCGACGGCGGTTGTGATCGCACCATAGAGGCCTTGAATAACGCCATCCCGGAGGACACTGTCATCGTCTGATTCTTTGGAATAATCAGTTACTACTAGGTAGGTCTTCAGGTACTCGTTTCGGATCTCGATATACCCGGCAATAGCCTGGAAAGTTGCCGCAACCTGTACTCCGGCAAGAATCCCGCATTCTGCCATCGTATTAAGGAAGGCGCCCGCTTTGGCAAAATCCTTTCGGATCTCGCTGACTTTCTCGAGAACGGTACTGGTTTCCTCAGACGTCGGGAGTTCCGCTACGGCATTCGCATCGCCGAACGCCTTACGATACCGCTCGAACAGGTCAGTAAAGGCCACTGTGTCCGCTACAAGTGTGCTCTGGATGGGGAGCGCTTTTATTTGCGTTATCGCTACAGCCATCAACACCGTGAGCGCGGAGTCCATGCTCACTGAGACAAGAGCAAGCAAAGGAGCGAACTGGCCCGTCTGTGGCAACCAACGTTCGATCTCGGTCTGGACCTGCTGTGCCTGCGCGACCAAGCGTTTCTCATGGTTCTTTTCCGGCAAACAGTAGTCCTCCAGTCGCTTCTGCGCCTTGGTCACGAGGTCGGGGCCGTCTTTCTCAAATGCGGCGATTGTCTGCGAGCATGCGGAGTAGGCGCCGTTAACGAGACCTTCAGCCTACTGTAGCGCTGCAAGGCACTCTGCGTACGTCATTCGGCGATCGGTGGCCTCCTGCTGGCCATCCACCTCGCGGGCCGGGCCCCCTGTATATTCAGGAAAGGGTGAATGATCGGTCACGTACAACACCCTCCCTCCGACCGGCAAGGCCAGAGGCCGGTCCCCCATCAGAGCTGTGATCCTGGCCCTCCGTCGCCAGCCTAAACTGCAGCCTTCCCAGCCCCGTTCTCTCTAACTGAAGGTACAGGCCAGCTAACCGAAGGTACAGGCCAGTCCGATGACGATGGCGTGTTTCTGGGGGCTTCGACTACGGAGCGGCCGACATTGAGTAGTGCAGGGCCTGTGCGGTTGCGTTGCACGACCCGTCTACCAGACACCTTCGCGCTCGCGGAGGCGCGGGCGGTGGAGTGTTTTCGGAATGGCTGCGGCCAGGATGAGGCCATCGCGCGAACCGGTCGCCCTCCGAGGTGGCGGTCCCGGTGGATTAGGGTTACACCGATGCCGGTCACCAGGGGCGTACTTACGGACGAGGCAGCGAGTGTGGGCTGATGCCATCGCGAGTGTCTTCAGAGCCGCGGGTCAGCTGTGCGAGGTAGGCCGCTGCTCGCCGGTCGACCTCGGAAACCGGGTCGGCGTAGTGCCGGAGCGTTGTTGCACCGCCTCCGCTGTGGCCAAGACGTGCGGCGGTGTTCCGCAGGTCGAAGCCGCCAGCGAGGAGCTGGCTGGCGGTGTAATGCCGGCCGCCTTTGATGTCAAGCTCCACGCCGACCGCGGCCGCGGCGTCAGCGACCTTGTGGGTGGCCCAGTCGGGGTTCCACGGCTGAGCGTGGGCGGGGTCGTTGGAGAACAGGTACGCGTCATCGGCCAGCTCGGCGCCGACCGCCGCGAGCGCGGCTCGGATCTCGTTGAGTTCGGCAGCGATGAGCGCGCAGGTGTGTGGGTCTATAGCGATCCAGCGGTCCTGGTGTGTCTTGGTGTCCTTACGGATGCGCTGGCCGCCGCGGACAACGTAGTTGAAGGCGACGTGGATCAAGCCCTGGTCCAAGTAGATGTCACGGACCTGCAGGCCGCATAGCTCTCCGCGGCGCGCGCCTGTGACCACCACGATCCACAGGTACAGGCCTAGCGCGGCGCTCCGTCTACACGCTTCGGCTATGACCTTGGCGGCGTCTTCGGGGGACGTGGCCGGGATGGGCTGGCGGGTGGCGGTAGGAGGCTTGGCTGACTCGGCCGGGTTCCGGTCGGTCCACTCCCACCGCTGCGCGGCCGCGAACGCGCCGGACAGGATGCCGTGAATACCTCGGATTGTGCTGGGCCTCATGGGATGGCAGACGTGCGGACGGCACCCTGCCCGGTGGCAGTCGTGGCCAGGGCGAGGGCGTCTGCGGCGCGGTCCCGGATCGCCGCTGGGTTCTCCAGCGACGGTGGTGGCGCGGCCCTGCCGGGCGATGATCAGGCCGTCCGCAGCGAGCGCCGTCATGGCGTGGCGTATCACGCCCGTGCCGATCGCTTGCAGAGCGCTTAGCTCAGTGATCGACGGCAGCTCGTCGCCCGGCGCCAGGAGCCCGGACCGGATAGCCTCCGCTAGCGTCTCGCTGACCTGCTGCCAAGCTGGACGGGAGTCATGGGGATTGATCGTTAGGTCCGGTACGTTGCGGTGCTCGGTGAACGGCCTGCCGGTGCAGGAAAGGTCACCGCAGCGCTTCAGCCGTGTGTACAACTGATCCAGGATGGGCCCGCGTACCTTCCGTACCTTCAGGTGGCCCAAGGCGGGCTTGATGGTGCGCCGGATGAAGCCCTCGTTGGTCTGCCGCGTGGATACATCCCATTCGGCGATCGGGGCGTACTCATCCATCAGCCTTGCCACGGTCGCGCCCGTCTCGGGCGTGCGGCCCTCGGACGCTTCCTTGAGAAGCCTGCCCAGCTCGATCTGCGCCTGCAACTCGTCCTTGACCGTGGACCGGAGGCGGATCTCCTGCCGGGTAAGCGGATCGATCCCGCCGTAGACAGACACCCGGAATGACCCACTGGGCAGCTGCTCTATGTGCCCCTTGGCGGCCCTCAGCATGGCAGCAAGATAGCCCGTAGATCGGACATTCGTTCCACGAACCGTTCCACGCCTTCGAACAGGCGCGTTCGACTAAGGCGCATCTACCTGGGAGCCGGTGAGCGGATTCGAACCGCTGACCTGCCGTTTACAAGACGGCTGCTCTGCCGACTGAGCTACACCGGCCGGGGACTCGCTGCATGGTAGCCCACCCTGGGGCTGACGTGCGCATCTTGGTTCTGACCTGGGGATTCGCCGTTGTCGGCGTCACGTGAAAACTTCACGCGCCGTTGACAGCCGTCAGGACTGTCACCCGCCGCAGAGTGAGATCCATGCCCGCCGCGGTTCCCCCATTTCCTTGATGAGGATCGTGGAGCGTGCTGATGACCGTGATGATCGGGATCGACCCACAGAAGGGCTCGCATACGGCAGTGGCGATCGGTGCGGGTGAAGAGCCGCTGGGTAAGCTGCGGGTTCGCGCGTGCACGGGCCTGGCGGAGAAGCTGGTGGCGTGGGCTGCAGCCTGGCCGGAGCGGACCTAGGCCGTGGAGGGCGCTGGCGGACTGGGGCATCTGCTGGCGCAGCAGCTGGTGGCGGACGGGGAGCCGGTGCTGGATGTGCCGCCTAAGCTGGCCGCCCGGGTGCGGCTGCTGCAGGCTGGGGACACGAACAAGAACGACCCCAACTACGCGCTGTCGGTGGCGGTCGCGGCCCTGCGCTCCAAGGCCCGGCGAGAAGTGGCAGCCGACGATTACGCCGTGGTGCTGAAGGTGTGGTCCAAGCGGCACCGTGACCTGTCGCGGGCTCGTAACCAGATCGCCTGCCGCCTCCACGCGGTGCTGTGCGACCTGGTGCCCGGCGGTTTCAGCAAGGAAATCACCGCAGGCCAGGCGTCCGGTGTCCTGGAGTCGGTCACGCCGGCCGGTGCTGTCACCCAGGGCCGCCACGAGCTCGCTAGCCAGTTCCTCGATGACCTGCGCAACCTCGATGCCCAGCCGCGCCAGACGAAGAAGAAGCTGGCCGCAGCGGTCCGGGCGAGCCACACTACCCTCATCCAGATCTTCGGCGTGGGCCCTGTCATCGCCGGCACGGTGATCGGCGACGCCGGCGCCATCTCGCTGTTCGCCAGCCGGGACCACTTTGCTGCCTATAACGGCACCGCCCCCATCGAGGTGTCCTCCGGGGCCGGATCACCTACCGGCTGTCGCTGCGCGGCAACCGGCGCGTCAACCACGCCATGCATATGGCCGCCATCACCCAGATCCGCAACCGGCACAGCGGCGGGCGCACCTACTACGCCGCAAGATCGCCGAGGGCAAGACACACAAGGAAGCACTCCGGTCGCTCAAACGGCGGATCAGCAACGCCATCGACGCTCGCCTGCGGGCCGACGCCCGCCAGGCCGCCGTGACCAGCGGCAAGGGCCCGGGAGGGCAACCGGGGAACGGCTCTGACTCCAGCGCGGCTGGCTCACACCGCGGGCGCCAGCTCTTCGGACAAGTCACTCCCGGGCCCACCACCAGCCTACGGCCCGCCGCCCGGCGCAACCCTGCCCTGCCATCGAAACCGAGATCAACAAGACCCGGCCAAGCCCTTGACAGCAAAGAGGATGGTGTTGACGCTGATGGGCGGCCACGGCCAAAGTGAGCACGGCCGCAGCGGGATCGCGGCCTGCCAGGTGTAACTGATCGACAATTCCAAGACTGTAGGCATACTGGCGAGCAAGCGTTCGATTATTTGCGTTGCCTCCTTCCCTGTTCCTCTTCCCATATCTGTACCAGCTCTTCGGCTTTAGGCGAACCAGGCTCAGGATGCTCATGTTCAATGGATTCTATCTTATGACTCGTCTTTAGCCAATTCCTATATGATTCTTGATCAGCCTCGCTTGGCAACCTTTCCTTTAGCCATCCGTTGAAGTCTATTCTCTTTTTTCCGCCAGTACTGATTTGTTCGGCTTTAGGCGCCTCATGACGCGGATCCACCTCGTAGTAGTTCTCCACATCCGGCTTGACTCCCTTTGCAATCTTCTCTGCAGCTTCGTCGAATTCGGCCCTCGCCTCGCTAAGTGTGTCCGGATCGTTTGAGCGAAGCCGCTTCTCCAAGCCTCGTACATCGCCCGTGATCTTATTTTTCTTCTCCCACACCTTCAGTCGGTTTATCCGGTCCAGGTCTTCCACTGATGCTTTTACGTTTGTTCGAGGGTTTTTCACCCCAGCGGACGTTTTCGGAGGCTCAACCTTGGGCTTGTCGCCACCGGGAGGTTTGCTGGCCATCGCCGTTGCGGGCTGATCGCGCCGCTGACCGGTAGCGACGCGAGGCACATCGCCGGCTGTCCCTTGGCCGGCAGACGACGAAGGCATCCTCTTCGCTGGCGGCATCTGCGTCATGATCGGCTGCTCTTGTGTGGCGGGGCCACGCGGTGGGGACGGTGTGCGGTCTCGGCCAAACCCGGCGACACGTCGGCTGGGCGGCGGGGGAACATCGGCGCTCACCGGCGCGGAAGGTGCTGCAGTTACGGGGTCTCGGCCAAACCCGGCGACAGGTCGGCTGGGCGGCGGGGGAACATCGGCGCTCACCGGCGCGGAAGGTGCTGCAGTTACGGGGTCTCGGCCAAACCCGGCGACAGGTCGGCTGGGCGGCGGGGGAACATCGGCGCTCACCGGCGCGGAAGGTGCTGCAGTTACGGGGTCTCGGCCAAACCCGGCGACAGGTGGGCTGAGGGTACCTGCGACTGGCGTTTCTTCCTCAGCCGTAACGATGGGGGAAACCGTACCGCCCGGACGAGCTCCCGCAAGGGCTGGCAGCGCGCCCACCATCGCGGCGGCTATCTGGTATTGCTCCAGCATTGACGGGTCAGTCTTCTTGCGGTATTCGAAAACGTCCCAGGACACCACTTCGGCCGGACTCCCGGACACTGTGCCGCCCCTATTCAACCTCAAATGCCGTTCGAGGTCTTCAAGTTCTGAGGGACCATGACCGTAAGGCTCCGCAAACCAAGATACGCATGGGTCATCGTTCTGGAACTTGGCTCGAGACTCGGCGGCAATGCCGCTTATGCCGGATGGCCTCGCCTCGCATTCTTTGTGCCGCTCCTTGTCTACGGCTAGCAGCCAAGTCCTGTAGCGGGAAAGTATCGGCTGACGGATCGCATCGGAGACAGCCCGGGGATCCACGTTGACGCTATACCGAAGCAGCGGGCGGAGGAGATCCAGCGCAAATGCCTGATCGCCCCCCCAACCCTTAGTTCTCTGCCGCAGGTCTTCGATCTCACGCTCTCTCGCCTGCGCTAGCTCTGCCTTATCTTTCTGCTCCAGTTCCTTCAACGGCGCGTAGATCTCATCATCCGTAAAGGACCTCGGGTACGGATCGTCCGCGAGCAGCGAGAGCCTGATGGGGCGCGGCCCGTGCGGGACCACATGCTCTGCGGGCATCTCAATCTCGGTCACCGCCACCAGAGCTGGCCGGACCTCCTTCAGATAGGCTTCCTTAGCTGAGCCCTCGAAATACGCCAGTTCTCTGTTGATCTTCGCTCTCGCCTCTTTGGACAACACTCCGTGGGTTCTGATCCTCCCAGCCATCAGTCGCCCGCGGTAACGAGCAGCGGCCTCATCTTGAGTCCATCGCCTGTCGCCGACGGGCGCACGTTGAACCAAGAGCATCGCACCATTCTGCTGCGCCACGTGCGTTAGCTCATGGGCAAGCAAGCCGCGGCCCTCGCGCGTCCCTGGCGCGAATCGTCCCGCACCAAACACTATGTGATGCCCCACCGTGTATCCATGAGCGTGCATGTCCAGCGTCGATTGTTCGGCAGCCGATCCGGAATGTACCCGCACCCTGGAGAAGTCGTGGCCGAAGCGCTGCTCCATGTCCTGCCGCAGCGCGGGTTCCAGCGGGTTGGCGGGACTGGCAAGGGCACGCTCGACGCTGGGGGGCGCCGTATCCGCGTGACCAGTTGAAGCCGGGGAGACGCGCTGGATCGGTCGTGGCAACCCACTCGTGGCGGTATCCGGTGACATGGAACTCACGTGCGACGATACGCGGTCAGCCTCCCGCTCATAGCCGTCGCCTAGTTTGTCGGTCGCCAGCTTCATCTGCATCGCTCCGCCGACCGCACACGATGCCAAAGCGGCGGGGAATGGCTTGGAGAAAGGGGACGTCTGCGGCTGTTCCGCTAGATGCGGGGCGAAGAGCGGGATCCTGCTGAAGTCCCACCAGGACCCTGCGGGTCGGGCGGCAGGCTCGCCTCGAGTTGGACTTGCCAGCTGCGCTGCTAGGCTCGCGCCGCTGATGTTGGGCTGAAGGCGTTGCCCGTATGCGACCACTGTCCCCGGGCTTTGGATGGGGGCGGACCTGGATTTCGCGGGTGTTGCGACAAGCGGAGCAAACATTCGCGACCCCGTTCCAGACGCCAGACGCCACTATGAGTGCGACGTACTGTGGCGTCCATAGCTATGTTGCCGCCTCACTGAGCAGCCGTCCAGGACCAGCACGGTCCGCGCCTGGGGAGCGCTCCAGCAGCGCCGCAACCCGGCCGGTCCACCAGGACCCACATCAGGTTGACCACCAAAGGGGGTCTGGTCACCAGCCGAATGCCGGATCACAATTAGGTAGCAGACGAAGAGCTTGAACCGCGATCCTGGTGCATGTGCCTGGTCGGGCAGGCCGCAGGTCACAGGTGCGCCGAATTCTGGAGCGGCATAAGCAACCGAAAGCCGATCGCATCGAAGGGTGGTCAGGCGCGGCCGAGATTGCGCAGGGTGTCGAGGTCGGCGACCCAGAGATCGAGCGATTCACGCACCGCGGCGACCTGCTGCTCGCCGCTTTTCGCGTCCTCGTCCAGCGATTTGGCCAGCGCGGCGAGATCGGATTTTAGCTGGTCGTCCATGGCCGAGGCTCGCTTGAGATCCGCCGAGCCGAGCATGGTCACGGTCTGGGCGCGCTTGGCCTTGTCTGCCGCCGCGGCCACGTCGACGGCCTGGGCGAGACCGTCCAGGCTGGTCTTGAGCTGCTCGGTCAGCGTGTCGACCGATCCGCCCAGGACGTCCCCGCTGGCCGCCCGCGCACCGGCGAGCGTGGGAATGACCAGCAGGGTCCCGGGCGCGATGGTGGTGAGGTCCATACCCGGATTGGCCGCGCGGATCGCCTCGATCGCCTGTTCGCGAGCTGTCTTGGACACCTTGGCGGTGAGGACTCGCGACGCCACGGCTTCGAGGTCCTTCTCCTGGTCGACAACGATGATCGGCATGTGGTCCTCCGTTTCAGACGACGCCGTCGGGGTTCAGCGGGACCCAGGGGGCACCGAGCGGGTTGCCGGCGACGGTTATGCCCAGCGAGGTGATGTTGCCGAGCACGGCGAGACGTTTCGGGTCGACGGTCAGATCCATCGACGGACGGCCGCCGCGGGCGCGGTTGGCCGACACCGTCGCGCTGCTGGCGGCCAGCTCGACCGACGCGAACGCGGCCTCGCGGGTCTGGCGGCTCTGGTTGTTCGCCACGACCGCGTCTCCGGGGACGACGATCAGCGTGGCCGGTGCCCGCCCGCCACCGGTCACGGTGTTGGCCGACACGATGGCGCTCACCTCAGTCGGCGCGAAGGCGAACGCGGTCTTCGCGCCGATCAGGTAGGCCGATGCTGGCCGCCTGCACCGAGGTGAAGGCCCCGAAGTGGGTCACTGTCACCGCGTCGTCGGGTTTGCGCTCCCCGATCTGCAGACCGGTCCACTCTGACGGCACGTCGTCGTCCACGGCGGCGTCGCTGCGTCGGCAGAAGTTACCGTCCACCTCGGTCCGGCTGAACGCGCCGGCGATCTGGATGCCCACGGCCGTTCCCGGCGCCTCGTCGAAGCCGACCCGATCCACCGAATTCCCCGCTACCCGCGACTCGACGCAGCCGAGCACCCGGATGCCGGCCGAGCCGTCCCGGGCAGTACGCGCCGCTCCGACGCCGGACACGGTGTTCGACTCGACGTCTGCACGGGCGGCGCCGACGATCTGGATGCCGCTGACCCCGCCGGCTTCTGACAGCCGCGCGCCGACATCGCGGATCACATTGTCCGATACGGTCGCGGCGGTGGCGCCGACGCGACCGCCCATGACGATCCCCCCGAGTGCGCGTTCGACCACGTTGTGCGCGACGGCAAGGTCGGCGACGGGGGCGGACACCGCGATGCCCACGCCACCGACATCGCGTACGTGGTTCCCGGTGACCTGAGTGAGACCGCGCAGCGAGCCGAAGGTGCCGGGCAGAACGGAGATGCCTTCCCCCGTGCCCTTCTGGGACTGCTCGGTTCCGTCGATCTCGTTGTCCCGGAGGGTGAATCCGGTGGCGCCGACCTCGATGCCGACGCCGTCAGTGATGATCGTGTTGCCGCTGACCGTGAACGTCGCGCCGGGCCCGATCAGCCCGAGTGCCCGCACGGCCGTGGCAGTGGCGCGCAGGATCGTGTTGTCGGCGATGGCGTTGCCGAGCAGGTGCGCGACCCGGCCATCGAACCGCGTGCCCGACCCGGCGCAAAAGAGCAGGTTGGCACCGATGTCGAGCGCCGCGGTGAGCAGGGGTGCGCCCTCCTCGGAACCGCCGGAGATGCCGACGGGTGCGATGACAGCGTTGTCGCGCAGGCGGGTGAGCAGCGACAACCCGCCGAGAGCGATACCGGACGCGGGTGCACCGGCGGCACCGATGACCAGCAGGGTCAGCCGCTGCGCGGTGAACGCGACCGTCGCGCGGGCCTGCACGGTGGGCGACTTTTCCGTGCCGACGACGGCGAAGTCCTCGAGTGTCACGAAGCTCGACGAGGTGACCTGGATGCCACGGCCCGGGGTGATCAGCAGGGTCTTGGGACCCTCGCCGCGGACCGTCACCGATACCGCGTTCTCGATCCGGACGCCGTCCGCGCCGAGGTGGTAGGTGCCCGCCGCCAGGCACACGGTGCCTCCAGCCGGGGTGACGGTGGTGACCGCGTCCTGGATCGTTAGCGCACCGCTTGCGTGCGACTCCGGCGTCACGCAGACCGTGCAGTCGCTGCAGCCCCCGCCGTCGCAGTTGCAGTCGGCCGGCCAGAGCGTCCGGCAGTCGGTGGCCGTGTCGGGGAAGGTGACCACACCGAGCCGGGCGTAATGGTGATGGATGCCGAGCGGCGGTGCGTTGAGAAGATCCTCGACCGAAGTGCCCGCGGTGCGAGCGGCGAAGATCCAGTGGTCACCGGTGCGGAACACACCGCCGGGCGCGGTCATCGCGACGGTGAGGCCGCTTTCCAGCACCACGGCCACACCGCCGGCGGGGACCTTGATCACGCCAGGTGACCCCGCCGCGTCGAGGTTGTCGAGCTTTGTTCCGGTGGCATCCAGGACCTGGCCGCTCTGGTCCCAGCGGCGCACCCGCAGATGCCGGGCCGCAGCCTGCGTTGGTGTGAGAACCAGATCGGCCGGCAGCGCGGGGGTGAACGTCAGCGTGCCGTCCTCCTCGTGCACCTGGATCTGGCGGATCTCGCCCGGCGCCTGGTCGAATTCCCTCACATCGTCGACAATCTCGACCCAGTTGCCGGTGGTGAAGCGGAGCACGTCGTCCTTGCCGAGGCTGGCCGGCCGGATCGTTGTCGGCGAGACGACCTCTACCACCGGGCTCGCGACGGATGCGTTGTTCTGCGACCACTTGAACGTCGCAGTGCCCGGTGCGCCGGCGTCATGGATCTCGACCCGGTAGGTCTGGTTCTCCAGGCCGCGGTAGCCACCGGTCGGCGGCAGCGCGCAGGGATCGTCGGTGTCGGTCACCGGGATCGTGCCGGTGGTGAGTCGGCCAGCCGAGGGCGCGATCACCGCGGACCAGTTGGGAATCTTCTCGTCCGGCGTGGAGCAGTCGACGCCCGGCGTGTCCGGCGCGTGGACCCGGACCTGCCACACGGTCTGCATGCGTGCGGTGGTGTCGACACCGAGGGCCGGCTCGACGAGATCCGGGGCTTCGAGCTGGGTGACCTCGCGGGACCACACGTCCAAGTACACCAGGTGGGTCCCGGTCGTGGGCAACGCGGCCGGCGTCGGCCAGTACGGCTGCTGGCTGTATGGCGTGTCTGAGGTACCGACGGTCTCGGCGAGCAGCGGCTCGAACGTACCCGGGCCGATGCCGTGGTTCTGCGCCAGCAATCCGTCGACATACATCCGGCCCCGGCCGATGGTGATCGCGCCCGCCGCCGCCGTGATCTTGAAGCCGTCCGGGGTGGTCCGCGGGACGACGGCGACACCGGCGATACCCGGTTTGGGGCCCTCGCTGCCGAGGTCAAGCGCGTCCGCGCGCAGGCGCCGGTCGAAGATCGCGACGAGCTCGTTCCAGTCGCTGTCGAGCAGCAGCCGGCCCTGCTGCAGAACCACTCCGGCGTGGTCGCGCAACGCGTCGAACCGCACCCGGCTCAGATCGGCTCCCATCGCTGGACGCCCTTTCCCTCATCTCACAAGGCCAATGTCACGTGTCAGGCTGCATTTCAGGTCGCATAGAAGAATCCCGCCTCCAGACCGAAGCGGAGGTACTCGTCGAGCCGCAGCAGCAGGTTGGCCTCGCGCTGCGGGGTGAACAGCAGGTGAGTGACACCCATCTCGCTCTCGTCGTCGGCGCCGCGGCGGATCGCGTTGGGCGTGCTGGACAGCAGCTGCATGTACGCCGGGTCGCCGAAGCGCAGCGACGTGAACTGCGGGCGGGTCGCGAGCTGGACGCCGGGCGGGTCGCCCGGGTCGGGCTGGCAGCGGTACCTCTTGCCGGTGCGCGATCCTGCCGGCAGGTAGGTGAACCGCACGCATCCCACCTGGCGCCGCTGTGCCCATATGGCGGCCAGCCGTGGATCGCCGGCAGCCAGGTCGGCAACGAGCAGCGAGTTGGAGGCGTCGAGTTGGCGGGCGTGCACGCCGCCGAGAACAGTGCACTCGTGCAGGTCGAGATCGCCGCCGGGAGTCATGCCGTCGCCGACGACGTGATCGGCAACTCCGGCGACGACCCGCAGGCCGCCACCACCAGGCGCGGCCCGGCCGCAGAAGGCGACTGCGGTCGATGCGGACGCGTCGACGACGCAGTCTGTCAGCGTGACGGTGGCACCCTCGACCGCGACGATCGGCCCGACCACGCATTGTTCGAGCTGCACCACGGCGAACGGGTCGAGCACGATCAGCGCAGCCCGGTCAGGGTTCTTCGGTGCCCCGTCAGCCGTCCGGGTCTGGCCTGGGGTTAGCGTGCAGTTGCGCAGCGCGACGGTGCGGATGTCTGTGTCGCCGGACTCCTCCAGGACGACGGGGCTCCCGGTCACGAGCAGCCCGTCGAGGACGACCGTTGTGCGCGGGGCCATCGCCAGCTTCACCGCCGCCCCGGCGACCACGACCGGTCGCGAATGATTGGCGGCGCGCACCCACACCTCGGTGTCTGGAGTACCGGGCGCGGCGGTAGTGGTCTTGACTGTGGGCGTGCCCGGGTAGTGCTGCGAGTCGGTGATCAGCACTGTTCCGCCGCCGGCGGCGGCGTCGAGCGCAGGCTGGAGCGCGGCGCCTCCGGTGACGATCTGCTGCGGCAGGGCGGTGCCGGCCTCGCCGCGGGTGTATCCGCCGGCACCCACCGGAACGGCGAGGCCGTAATGGTAGGTCGCGAGCGCCCGGTCGTTGGCGCCGAGCGGGCTGCCGAAGAAAACCCGGCCGAGCACCGGATCGATCGAAACCTGGCTCGCTGGCGGGGTGTGTGCCCAGTCGCCGACACTGCCTGGCTTATCGGACAGGTCGCATATCCGGACATCACCGAACCCGACAGCGACCGGATCGGCCGTCCCGGCCTGCGTCTCCAGCAGCAGGGTGAGGCCGGTGCCGTAGTAGTCCTGCAGGTGGTCGGACAGCCAGCGCCGCCCGAGCGGCAGCGGGACGTCGTTCGGCGTCGCCAGGTGGGTGATCTCGTCCTCGGTGCGGGGCTGGCCGAACAGCGGGGCATCGGCGCCCTCGGCGTCGAAGCGGAAGCGCTGACCGTCAGCGGTGTGCGGGACGAGCGGTGATCGGGTCAGCCGGACGGCGTCGGTTCGCCACAGGAAGATGCCGATGTTCGGGATGTTGTACCGGCCCCGCGAGGCGGTGAGCGGCGCGGCGATCCGGCGGACGTCGCCGGTGTGGGCGAGATCGTCGAATGCCCCGGCCTCCTTGGTGAGCCAGCTCAGCGCCTCGATCAAGCGCAGGTCAGGTGTCGCCAGGGCCTGCGGGCGGACGTGGTTCATGTACTGGGTGGTGACCAGCCGCTCAAAGAATTCGACCGCGCGGGCCGGCCAGCCGGTGACGTCGCGGGCGAGCTGCTCGAGCATCGACGCGGTGCCCTTGCGCCGCCGGTAGCGGATAGTGTTCGCGACCTCCGCTCGCGGCGACGCGACCGCGGGGACGACCCCGTGGAGCACCCGGTAGCCGATCAGGTCGCCGATGTAGGGCGCTGCCCAGCGCGCGCAGGTCTCGATGAACTGGTCGTCGTAGAGCTGATTCAGCTCCTCCTCGAGCACTTCGACCTGCCCGGCGAGGACAGTCAGCAACTCGCGCAGCACATACCCGTTCTCGGCATCGCGCATCCGATGGATGGCCGGGAGCAAGCTGTAGAGCCGCTCCGCCGCTGTCGGCGCAACCGCCGGGCCGGTCATGATGGCATCTCCTGCAGCCAATCGAAGGGCGCATCGGCAATGGCGAGCAGCTCGGAGGCGACCGGCTGACCGGTGGCGTCAACGTGCGGCGGATCGGCTACAAGGCGTTCCTGCGATGAGGGCACAGAGCCGCGGTATAGCAGGTCGAGATCGACGGCCTGCACACCGATCACGGCCGCTGCCGTGGCGATGACCGCAGACCGATGCACCGGCGTGCCCAGCTCGCGCACCCCGCGGGCGTACGCCGAGAGCAGTGCCGTCTTCACCGCGGTGAACACCACGGCCTGTTCCCGGCCCGGATCTACCCGGACCTTGAGCGCGAGCCGGAAGGATGCGTTGCGCGCTGGCAGGACTTCGGCGTGCACCTGCGGGTCGCCCTTGTCGAGCAACGTCGCCTTCAGCCGGGTGACCGTGTTCGCCGGCACCGGCGAGCCGTCCGGTCCGGCCACGCTCACCACGATCGTCCGGCCAGCCCGCAGTGTCAGGACGATCGCGTTGGCCATGGCGATGCCGGTGAACGACAGCGCGAAGTCGGCATAGTCCAGCAGCGACACCGCCCGGCCGAGGGTGCGCACAGGCAAGGGCATCGATACCCGGGCGTGGGCGGCGGCCTCCGGATCCACTCCGCCCGTCGCCGCGGCCGGGTTGGTCGCCGCCTTGAGCCCGAGCGGGCGGTCTACCGGCTGGGACAGCGCGAGCGGCCGCACGTTCCCGTCGGCGCCGAGGCCCTTGCGGTAGGTCGCGCGGACGTTGTTCGAGCCGGTCGGCAGGCGGGCGCCGTGCAGACCGTCACCAAAGGAGACGACTACCGTGCCGTCGGGCTGGGTGCGCGTGACATAGGCGCGGTCGGCGGCATCCGCCCCGTACAGCGACACCCGCTCCTGCCACTCAGCGTCGTTGACCCGGACGGTGAGCGAGGACTGGGCGCCAGTGGGATTGTCCGCCGGAACATAGGTGAGCGGGGCGAACCGCAGCGGGAACGCCGGGAACCGGGCCCGCCCGTCGCCGTCACCGAGGATCTGCTGCACCGTCTCACCGTGAGTGGCCCGGGCAGCGTTGCCGAAAACGGCGGCGCCCGCTCGCAGGTAAGGCTTTGCCGGGGCGGCCGTCGCGACCAGCGCGGTGCGCCCCCCGCCCGCGGCGGTAGCCGAGGCGATCGTCAGGACGTCTGTCTGCGCGTTGCCGCCGGCGTCCTGCCCGGTCAGCAGGACCCTCCGCCCGGCCGCCATCGCCGTTGCGTCACCATCGACGAGCAGGGTCTGCGTATCGACGGTCGCCGCCGGATCGTAGGGCGCCTCGATCAAGGTGAGCAGATCGCTGACGGCCAGGACCGTGACCTGCCGTGGGGTCCCGAAGACATGCTGCTCCCCCGCCAGGCTCAGCCGTGTCACTGGTCCGGACACGGCGAACGCCGACCGCGACACCTGGTCGGCTGCTGTCACCAGGTAGAGCTCGCGGTAAGGGTCGACCGACTCCTGGGACACGACCACCCATGAGCCGGGGACGACGTCAGGGTGCGATCCGTCGAGATCCAGGGTCGCCGTGCCTGAGCCGGTCCAGGTGACCGCGCTGTAGGACGGCCACTCGTTCCGGGTCACCACCGGCAGGAAACGGGAACGTCTTCAGATACCCCGCCTGGAAGTCGGCGTTGGTCGAGGTCCACAGCGGCGCGTTGTGCCCGAAGACGGAGAAACGCTTGCGCAGCACGAACGTGTCCGGTGCCGCCGCGGGATTGTTGAACGGGCTGGACGAGCCGAGACCGCGATCCCACAGCACGTGCGTCCGGTCACCGGCTGCGTCCACAGCCACGGACGTCAGCAGCCGCAGGTCCCACTTGTCGTGGATCAGGTCGGTGCTGGCAAAGAGGATCGCGTCGCCGCGGTGGAGGTTGAGCGCGGCCCCGGCGAACCAGGCGTCGGTGCGGCCGAAGATCGGCGGGTAAGGCGCGGTCGAGGCGAGCGGAAGCACGTTCCACTCCGGCCGGGCCTCGATCGCTTCGACCGTCTCGAAGGTCTGCGGCTGCTCACCGGGCCCGGGGATGCTCTGCACGCGCAGCCCGATCGGCAGCGCGGCGGCGGCGGGCACCGCCGGGGGGAGCAGACCCGGGTCGCGCGGCGCGCCGGGCGGAGTCGCGGGCGGGCGCTGCCAGCGTAAAGGCCAGGTAGGTCTCGGCGGCGACCCCGGGGTTGAGCCGGTAGCCGATCAGCTTGCCGAGTTCCTGCAGCGACGTCCGGTCGGTGGCCGTGCGCAGGTAGGACTCGTTGGCCAGGCGCTCGGTGTAGAACGTCAGCACGTCGCAGGCCACTGCCCACGCATCGATCAGGGCGATCGTCGGATCGTCGCGGTCGTGGCTGCGCAGGGCCGACAGCGTCGGGACGTCCTTGCCCGACAGGCCGGCGAGCAGGCTGGCGAGGAAGTCGCCGTGGGTGCCGCTGCGGTAGGCGATCTCCGGCAGCCCCGGGCGGTTGGTGACCACGCCGGGGGTGCGCACCGTTGTGCCCGAGCAGCACCCGCAGGTCTCGGTACCTGGGGCGGCGTCATTCCCGCTCACGTGCCACCTCCCATCGTCAGGTCCAGCACGCCGCGCTCGGGGAAGTTCGGGTCGTTGTCCAGCCGGGCGATCTCCAGGCGTCCCATGGGCAGCACGCCGGCCTCGATCCCGCTGGTCTGGGGCTGGCGCTGGCGCTGGAAGGTGTGGACCTCCACCGACTCCACTCCAGGGACGGCGTGTACCGCGGCGTACACGCTGGACAGGTAGACGGGCTGGCCGAAGGTGAGGTTGTCGGGATGGAACAGCCCGAGCTGGCCGTCCGGGAGGACGCCGGTGCCGAGGACCGTGAGAACGGCCGCCTCGACGTCGGGACGGAAGTGCCCAGGCGAGACGCAGACGTGCAGTCCGAGCTCCAGCGGCACGGGCACTGGGCCGGCGACCTCGAGGTCGTAGCCAGCCATCCGGTACTGCTCGAGCCAGTTCCGCAGGCCGGTCTCGAACGGGGCATCGACCGGCTTGCCGGCGAGGCGGTCCGCGGTCACGAACACTGTGTGCCACGACCCGGTCCAGCGAAATGTCGCGGCGGCGCGCTGCACCTGGCCCTGGCGCTGGGCGACCTCGGCGTAGTCGTCCTCGGTGACGGCGCGTTCCTGGACGGCGAATGCGTACGGCGCGTCGCGGCGCACCTCGTCGGCCGTCTCCGGTTCCACCCCACCCGCGGCAGGCAGCGGATTGCGGACGGCCGTGACCGCCGACACCGTCGTCACCGCATGTCCGATCGCCTCGGCGCCGACGTTGCCCGCGGTGCCGTTGCCGATGCGGTAGTCCGCTGTGAACGCCGTCGCCGGGCCCGGGCGCAGCCCGTGCTCGTCGTCGCCGAACCGGAGCAGGACGATGCCGTCGGCCTCGGTCTCGGCGGTGAACTCCCGGGCCGAGCCGTCGCTTGCCAGCAGGTCGGGCTGGGGTAGCCAGGGGTCGGTCACTGCGTTGTCGGTGCCGGTCAATGTCAGCGCGGGCCGGGCGGCCCGGGGGTCGGCGGCGGTGGCCTGCGATGCCGCCGTCGGCTGCGCGAGCGCCTGCAGCGTGCCGCCGTCCGCACGCAGCTGAACGACGGTGGTCCCGTCGCTGACCGACCACAACGGAGCCGCGCCGCGCACGACAGCACTGGCCGCCGGGATCGATGCCAGGCCGTGCGCCGCGAAGAGCGCCTGCAGCCCCGGCCCGAACGTGCGGGCGGCCAGTTCCGCGTTCACAGCGGGGGCAAGCGGAGCCTCGAAGCGGACGGCGGCCGGTGCGGCGAGCACGTGCGTCAATGGCCGCTGATCCAGCATCGGGCGGTAGCGCGCCGGTACGACATCGGCCACGGTGTCTTCGCAGTCGGCGTCCGCGCCGACCCGGACCAGCCGCGGCTTCGGCACCGAGCCGAGATCCTCCCCGCTGATCGTCTGCCCGTGGTCGGCGAGCACGATGTTGCCCCACGCCTTCGCCGTCGTCAGGGCGCCGTCGGCGACACTGAGGCACAGCGGGAACGGCAGCGCGTCTTGGTCGTCCCAGCGGATCTCAGTGACCTCGACGGACGTGCCGTCCGGTGGCGTATGGAACAGCCCGCCGGACGGGTCGGACGACGGTCGCACGTCGATCAGCCGCACGGCCCAGCGCCGGGTGGGGTCGGCGTCGGCTGCCTCACCGGTGGTCGGTGACACCGTCTCGGCCAGCGCCAGCACATCACCGGCCCGCAGGTTGGGGTGCCGCCCCAGCAGGGTCGCCGATGTCGCGCCGCGGGGCAGGCAGCAGCCCTGCTCGCCCCAGGTGTAGAAGTCCAGGTCGGTCAGGTCGCTGTGCAGCACCGCCGGATCGACCGTCTCGAACACGACCGGGCCGGCGGCGGCCGCCGCGTCGAAGTCGCGCGAGTCCGGCTCGATGAGCGCCGGCAGGCCTGGCACTGTCGTGAACAGCGTGGTGCGCGCTGGCAGCACGACGATCGGGGAGTTGACGCCGATCTGCACCCAGGCGCGGGCGTTGCAGCCTTCGTGTACGCGGTAGTCGACCAGCCGGGCGTGGCGGCGGATGGACACCCGGCTGCGGGCGGTGCCCAGATAGGCCTCGGTGGCGACGGCGTCCTGCCGATAGGAGAGCTCGTCGGCGACGTAGGCGAGCAGTTCGACGAGGGCGACCCCGACGTCAGCCGGATTCCGCTCGGTCCAGCCGGGAGCGAGCAGCGCCATCCGCTCGAGCATGATCCGGCGGAAGCCGTCGAAGTCCTTGGCCAGGTAGTCGATCGCCGGCGCGGTGTGCAGGAACGGCGGGCAGTTGCATTGATGCCTGCAATCGAACGGGCTCGGGCACTCGACCTTGAACGAGAAGTCGACCGCGACGAGCAGCGGGTCGAAGCCGGCCGGCGCGGCGCTGGTTCCGGCGCCGGCGACGAGGGCGAGCCGGTACTGGGAGAAGTCACCTCTGATCGTCGTGCGGATGACGAAGACGTGATCCGGCTCATCGAGCCCGGAGAGCAGTGCCGCCTGCTCGGCCGCGGACAGGGCGGCGGGTAGCGCGGTGGCCGGCGCGGCCCATTCGACCGGCACGGTGTGGATGCGCTCGCCGCCGTCGAGAACCACATTGGCCGCGGTGAAGGCCGCTGGCACGGGCAGCAGCAGGCGCACGTACAGCGTGCGCTGCCGGAGCGCCTGCACCGGCTCGTCGGTGTCACGGACCTCGACGTACTCGATACCGTTCAGCACGCCCGCCAGCCTGACCGCGAGCAGGCGCCGAACGTGACTGCAGACGTAGATCATGCGCCACCGCCGGGTGCGCGGAACGTGGCGACTTCACGCTGCTGCGTGTTCAGCACGAGGTAGGACACCGTGACGACGAGCGCGGAATCGATCGACTCGACGCTGACCTGCTCGACGGTGAGCAGGCCGGACAGGTACTGCTCGAGCCCGCTCTGGACGATGATACTGAACCGTCGCGGCGACCTCCATGCCGCCGGGCTCGAAGACGAGGTGGAGCAGGCCGCTGCCGAAGTCCGGCCGCATCACCCGCTCCCCGGGCGAGGTGAGCAGCAACTGCTCGATCAGGTCCCGGACATGGTCGCCCGCATCCGTGGTCGCGGTCCGTCCCCGGCCGTCGATGGCGTACGGGTAGTCGATGGTCATGTGGCCACCACCCTCGGCTGGACGACGAGCGGCAGCATCGGCGCCGCGGTCGGGACGCATATCGACGTCCCGGATTGCACGGCCACCGGCGTCCCGCCGGCGAGCACCCGGGTGGCGCCGACCAGCCACTGCCCGGTCGCGCAGGGCGGGTTCGGCGAGCCGGTGAGGGCGCAGCCGATCACGGCGTACTGGGTGCTGAGGGTGACCACCGGCTGGCCGCCGACCATGACGCGAGGAAACGGCGTCGTTGGCGTCGCCGTGCCGGCATGCGAGCACATCACGGTGGCGCCGAGGTGGACGATCGGACCGGGCATCTCACGCCACCGTCAGCGCGCCGGCGTTGATGTCGACGGTGGGGCCGATCATCTCGATCGTCGCGCCCTTGCCGTTGCTGATGGTGATCCCGACATCGCTGACCGAGATCATCGCCCCCGTGGCCGTCTTGATCAGGATGCCGCCGGTCGGGCCGGGGGTGTCGCTGATGGTGATCCCGTTCTGCAGCTGGGTCTGGAAGGTCAGGCCCTGCACGTCCGGCGGGACGAGGCGCGCCATCGCCGGCACGTCGGCCTCGCTGTAGTAGCCCCCGATCCAGATCGGGTAGTCCGGGTCGCCTTGCTCGAACTCGACCCACACGCCGGCCCCGACCGGCGGAACGGTGAAGATACCGCTCTGGATGCCGCTGACGGGCAGGCACGGCATCGCCCACGAGGTCGGGATGAGCCCGGAGGCGTCGGACAGACCTCACCTGGATCCGGCCGATCTGCATCGGGTCGATGTTGTTGACGCACTCCGCGCGGTATTTGCCGTAGAAGCGTTGCAGCACCGCTCCGGTGTCGAGGTCAGTCATATGCGCTCGGCCTTTCTTGTGGGCTCGGTCGTTGCGGGCGCGGTCATGCCGGCACCACTGGGACAGTCGATAGCAGCGCGTTGCGGGCCAGGCCGAAGGACTGCGTGAAAGAGCCGCGTTTGATCTGGTGGGTCACGCTCGTCACGTAGTAGAGGCCGTCGAATGCTTCACCGGCGCCACGCACGCCGACGAGCTGACGGGACTTCAGCACATGGCCGTAGCGAACGACGTCCAGCGCGCCGGTCGCGAACACCGAGTCGGAATGCTGGCTGGCGTAGGCGATTCCCTTCATCGCCGCGGCCAGCGGGTTGAGTTTGGCGGTGCCCGTAAGGAACTTGATCTTGGGCGGCAATGGCGGGATGAGGCCCAGCGGCGGGTTCAGCGGAGTGACATCCGGGATGGAGATGTTGATCGGGATCTTGCTGAACGGCTCCTGGATATAGACGATCGGTAGTTCCTTCTTCTCCTTGTCGAAAGAGAAGCTCAGCGATGTCACGTTGTCATGCGCGCCGTCCAGTCCTGTGTTCAGCGCCGGCTGGGGCACACCGAGGCGGATCTCTGGTCCCCAGTAGGCCTTGCTGACACCAGGGACCGGGCCCGGGTCGATGTAGAAGACGTAGCCGACCTCGTCGGCGAGCGCCTTGATGTAGGCATAGTCGGTGCCCTGGTGGCGCGGGATCCGCTCGATCGGGATCGGCACGTCCTCGAGCAGGCTCGGGATCACCAGCGGCACGCAGCCGAGCGCGGCGTACTTCGCCAGCGCGACGAGCACCCGCACGGCCGGCGGCATCGCCGGATACGGCAGGCCGTCCAGCGGGATGATGTCCATCACCGCAGTGAGGTCCTTGCCCTTCACATGCAGCGTGGACGTCGGCCCGTCCGTGGAGATCTCGTGGTCGGTCATCACCCCGTCCATCAGCACCTCGGTGGTGCCGCCCACCGTGACCGCGATGACGACACGCAGGATCGGGATGCTCGCACCGCCGGTGAGCAGGAAGAGCGTCTGCAACGGCGAGCGATTCGACACCGAGAAGCTGAGTTCGAAGCCGCTCGGGGCGGCGCCGGAACCGACCTCGACCTTGACCTCCTGGATCGCGTCGAGCACGACTTTCGGTGCCGGGACAGGCACGGCCGGGCCGACGTAGAGCTGCAGCCGGACCGGCGGCGGGGCGAGGCTAACCACTGGTGCCTCCCGGTACGTCGACCGGCAAGGTGATACGCAGTGCCCGCCCAGGTGGTGTGGTCATCGCCGCCGGATCGATCACGCCGTTGGCGTCAGCCAGCCGCCACCACAGGTCCGGGTCGGCCAGCTGCGAGGCCGCCACCAGATCTCGCCGGTCGGCATCGACGGTGCGGTACTCATAGAGCAGGGCGAACCGCTCCGGCTGGGGCACCAGCCGGCGCCGCAGGAACGCGATCGGGACCGGCTCCTCACCCGGCGCCGGCGCGCGGGCGTAGACGGACACTCCGACGTCGGCGTACCGGCTGGTCGGCGGGAAGCTGACCGACGGCAGCGCGCCGCCGGCCAGCAGAGCCTGCAACGGATCCGGCATCTCAGATCACCCCCACGCCCAGCGCGGACAGAGCAACCGAGCCGGCCTTCGCAGCGAGCGCCTCCTTGTTGCGCAGGTAGCCCATGAAGAGCGTCCCGCCCCGGTGCTCGAAGCCAAGGTCGTCGACCGACAGCACCCGCATGCCGATCGACACCTTGGCACGGACCGGATTCAATGCCGTGTCGAACGCCTCCTCGGTGACCGACAGGTCGGTCACCCGCACCGGCACGACGCGCTGCTTGCTCCACACGAACAGCGTCAGCGGCGCCTGCAGCGGCAGGATCTCCAGCACCCCGGCGGACGCCAGCGACTCGTTGGTCTGCAGCGCGGCCGACGTCGGATGCACGAGGACCTCCAGCGCCGCCAGCTGCGGGTGGATGCCGAGGGCCACGGTGTCCGGATTCTGATCGGGAAATTCGAGCCGGTCGGTGCCGTCGATCTCGGCCTCGAGTTTCAGCGTCTCGATCGCGGCGCCCTTGAGCCGCAGGGCCTGCGACCGGTCCGCGCCGTCGGCGCCGCTGGCCTGCACTTGCAGGGTGCGGGTCAGCGAATCCGGGTTGTACTGCAGCGCAATGACCCGGATCGGTTTGCCGGTCGTGACGTCTACCTGGACGATCCCGCCCTTGACCAGTCTCTGGAACGTCATCGCGCCCTCACTTCGGCAGGTTCTTGTCGAGGCAGTCGAAGGTGGCCGGCCGCAAGGACTTCAGCGGGGCCGACGCGGTGAGGAACAGCGAGCAGCCCCCCGCGTGGCTCTCCTGCCGATCCTTCCCGCCGTACTTGCTCACCGCACGCCACCGTCCCCTCGTCGCGGCCTGCCGGCAGCCGATCCCCGCTCATTCGTCCCGATGACGTCGTCTCTATCTCGGGTGGCGGCGTTCTCTTCGCCGTCGTGCCGCACCGGCCCTTGGACGCGAGCAGCTTGGCCTCGGCGGTCGCCTGCGCGGCGAGGATGTCGCCGATCTTCTGCTCGCCAACCGGGTTGCCGTATTGATATCCAGCCGGATCCTTCGGATGGGGGAAGTTCTTCGGCAGATCGGTTGCCCTCCTCCAGGCCGAGGAGGATCCCGATCGGCCCGGAGAAACTGCGGCGATGCAGGACCGGGCCGCTCCGGCCCGACTGCTGCACGACGTGGGCCAGTTCGTGCGCGAGCAGGTGACGTCCGGCCGGGGTGAACGGGTCGTAGCAGCCGGGTGCGAAAGCAATGTCGCCGCCAACGGTGAACGCCGAGGCCCGCACGTCGTGTGCTGCGGAGTTCGCGGCGGCGTCGTCGTGGATCCGGACCCGGGAGAAGTCGTAGCCGAATCGGGCCTCCATCGAGCGGCGTACGGACGGTTCCAGAGCGCGCCCGTGGCCGCGCAGGGCGGAGTCCACCCGGCCGGTGTCGCAGGCCGCGTCGTCGGCCACGGCTGTCGCTGTGGACTCGGGCTCACGTTGCAGCGGGGCGTCCTCGTCCTTCTTCTGCTCGCCCACGGGGTTCTTCTCGGCATCCGGCTTAGGCGCGACGACCTCGACGGCGCCGCCGGTCAACGGGATGAGCGGGCGGCCGAACCCGGGCAGAGAGGACGTGCGGGCGACGTAACGGGCCACCGCTTCCTGTGACGCCTTCTCGTCGGCCTTCTGCGCCAGGTCCTCCTTGCTGCCCGCTGTGAACCGCATACCGGATTTGAACTTCTCCTGCTCCGCCCTGAGTTTGGCCGTCTCGGCGCGGAACTTGTCGCTGTGCGACGGGCCCTTCTTCGATTTCGGGCCCTGTTCGGAATAGCTGAGGGTCAGCCCCACCTTGGTCGGGGCGTTGACCGGCCCCTCGTAGGTGACCTGGGCCGACAGGCCAGGTGTGATCTTGTCCAGCGGGATGGCCGGTGGCTGGAACGGCAGCGGCTTGCCAGTGGCGGCGAGGGCGGTCAACCCGGTGGCGGCCAGGCCGACGCCTACACCGATACCCGCCGGGGTCTTCGCGGCGTCGGTCACCGCCTTGACCAGCGGGTCGTTGAGGACGGCGTCCTTCACCTTCTTACCGGCGGGGGTCTCCAGGGCGGCCTTCGCCGTCTTGGTCGCCGCCTCCTTGTACTTCTCGTCCTCTGCCTTGGGTTTCCCGTCGTCCTGGCGGTGCAGGTGGGTTTCCGGCGCTGCGCTGGGTGCCGAACCGAAGGACCAGCCGGTCACGCTGCCGCCGCGAGTGACGACATCAGCCGCCTTGTCGGCCTGCCGTTCGGTTACGTCGTGCGGCCGGGAGACCTTGTGGGGCGCCTTCGGCTCGGTCGGCGCGCGGCTGCGGGTCGCGTTCACCCGTCACCAACTCCGCTGACCGCGCCCCACACGGCGGTGGCGGTGTGTTCGCCGAGTTCGCCCGGGCCGGCGACCCGGACCGGACGGGCATGATCGGTGACCGGTCCATGGGGGGAATCGGCGTCGGCTAGAGCGGCCACCCGGCTGGGATCCGCGGCGGCCAGTTCGGACAGCCGGCGCTGGAAACTCTCGACCACGGCAGCGGCCTGCTCGGGTGGCACCCCGCGGAGCACGACCTGGTCGATGGTGATCTCTACTCGCGTCATGAGCGGGCCTCGATCCCGGCTGTCTCGGCGTCTGTCAGCGGACGTTCGGCCTTGGCGTATTCGACGCGGGCCGCATGAAGGATGTGCCCGGGGCGGATCGGCGTCCCAGCTTGAGCCGCGGCGAACGCCGCGCCCAACGCGATCGTCCGGATCGAGCCGCCGCAGACCTGCATCCGCGCCAGCGCGGCCGGGTCGAGGCCTTCGGTTGGCGTGCGTGGTGGGAAGGAGCGCCGCCAGATTTGCTCGCGGAGGGTCTCATCCGGGAACGGGAACTGGATGACGAACCGCAACCGCCGCAGAAACGCGCGGTCGATATTGCTGCGCAGGTTGGTGGTCAGAACGGCGAGCCCGCGGTAGGACTCCATCCGCTGGAGCAGGTAGGCGACCTCGACGTTCGCGTACCGGTCATGGCTGTCGCGGACCTCGCCGCGTTTGCTGAACAGAGCGTCGGCCTCGTCGAACAACAGGACCGCTCCGCTGCCCTCGGCAGCGTCGAACAGCCGGCGCAGGTTCTTCTCGGTCTCGCCGATGTACTTGCTGACAACCGACGACAGGTCGATGCGGTAGAGGTCCAGCCCGAGCTCGCCCGCGACGACCTCGGCCGCCATGGTCTTGCCGGTTCCGCTCTCGCCGGCGAAGAGCGCGGTCACGCCCAGACCCCGGTTGGCCCGATCGGCGAATCCCCATCGTTCGTAAACGTGCGTCCGATACCGCACATGGGTGGCGAGGTCGCGCAGCAGCATGAGCTGGCCGTCCGGAAGCACCAGGTCATCCCGCGTGGCCCGCAGGTCGATGCGGTCCGCGAGCCCTTCTAGCCCCACCCGCGCCCGGTCACGGGTCAGCCGGCGGAGGAGGTCCGCGGCGGCGTCGGCGTCCGCCTCCCCGGCCGCGGCGCGCCACTCGGCGGCCACGGCGTGGACCGTGGCCGCGGGTAGCCGGTAGTGCGCGGCCAGTTCCCCGGCAGTGGCTGTGACTGCGGCCGTGCTCGCTGGCGATCCGTCGCGGAGCGCGTCGTCCCATAGGCTGCGCTGCTCGGCCGGTCCGGGCAGCGAGACGGTTCGGCGCAGCAGGGTGCGCCCGGGCAGGCCCGCGCCCTCACCGGTCGCCACCACGATCGGGGCGTCGAGGAAGTCGGCGAGCCGACCTGTTCCCACGACCGGCAGCCGGTCCTGCAGCAGCGCGGTCCGGTCGACGTACCGGGCCAATTGGGCCAGCTCAGCCGGGTCGACGATGGTGTCTTCGCGGAGCAAGAGCACAGTCTGGCCCAGCCCAGCGGCGAGTCGCTCGGCCACGCCGATCCGTGCGTCCGGGTCGTCGCCGTCGAGCCGGACGAGCACCTTGCCCGAGATGGCCGTGACGGCGCGCAGCAGGTCATCGCCGAGCCGGCACTGCACTGGGGTCAGCGTCGTCGGACCGGTCGGGCGGACCCATCCGGTGAGGGCGCCGTCACCGCTGGTCAGGCCGGTAAGCAGGTGCAGGACGTGCTCGTCAATCGAGAGCGGCCGGGTCGCCAGCGTCGGTCCGGGCCCGGGCTCGAGCAGCTGCCATCGCCGCAGCGGTCGGTCGGGGGACAGGGCGTCCCAGTGCGGGTCAGGGAGCACGGCGAGGGCGAGGCCGAACGTCGGGCGTGGATCCGTGGCGCCCTGCAACCGCGCGACCAGCGCGCCGACCTGGCAGTCGAGTTCGACGGCCGCCGCGAGCGCGAGGATGTCCCGCTCAAAGGCCGACAGCCCGAGCCGCTGGGCGAGCTGATCGAACGGCCCGGCCAGCCGCTCCCGGCGGCGGCTCGTGGCAGGCGGAGCGGTGGCGGGCGGGGACGCGCCGTCGACGTGGGCCTCGAGGATCGCGCGTATCCGGGTGATCTCGGCGATCACGTGGGGCCGGCTTCGCTCGGCCGGCCGGGGCGCGGTGACGCTCATGTCGGCACCGTCACCATCTGGCTCGGGTCGAAGGCCGGTGGGGTGATTGAGCGGTCGACCAGCAGGCTCTCCACGCCATCGACGGTGAGCCGGACCCATTGCGGTCCGTCCGGGACGTTGCCGAACCGGAACGTCAGCGTTTCTACTGCTGTGGGGCGCGGGTCGGACACGGCTACGTCACCACCGAGGGCGAGCCGTGCCGATTGGGACGGCCAGACCTTCGGATGCACGTCCAGCGTGATGGTCAGTGAGTTTGTTGTGGCTGCGCGGGTCATCGTCGGACCGGCGGCGATGTCGGGCTGGGGGGCGAGCAGCATCGCCGCGACATTGCTCGTCCGGGGCAGTGACTCACCAGGACGGATCAGCTCGACGCTCACCGTCCAGATACCCGCGGGCCATTGATCGTCGGCCGCGGTGCCAGAGGGCAGGGTGAGGTCGAAGCCGGTGCTGTCGGTATTGACACCGATGGGCCGGGTGAGTGGCGAGGCCAGCAGCGGGTGGTCGAACGAGACGGCCACGGCGGTCCCGTCCAGATGCTGCCCGTCAATGTGCACGGTGTCACCGAGGCGCGCGGCCGGCTGCTGCGCGGGCGGAAGGACGGCGAGCACGGTCGGCAGCGGCGGGAGCAGGTTCGGCTCGACGTACACGCCGTGATCCAGCGACGTGGCCGGATCCACCGGACCGCGCGACAGCACCGGCAGCGCCGCGCGGCCGGGCTTGGTCGCCTCGATGAGCACCACAGACACGACGTAAGTGGCGGTCGGTCGGTAGTGGGCCTGCATCGCCGACCACAGCCGCGACATCTCCTCGGTGTCGGTCGGTTCGAGGGTCACGGTGACGGCTTCGACCTGGTCGGCCAGGTCCGAGGCAGACACCGCCTGGAAGGCCACCGGGAGGATCGACGAGCTGAGGGGGCTGGGGTTGAGCGCGCGCCGAATCGCGGCTCGATCGAGCACCGGCCGCTCGTGCAGGATGTACATGCCGTAGCCCAGCAGGATCTCAGCCTGGAAGTCGCTGACGCCGTATGCGGTGAGCATGTAGTGCAGGTTGATCGCCAGCGGCGGGTTGGACTCACGAGTGCCGTTGCCGTTGTATGCAGGCAGTGCGGCATTGCGCCAGCCCTGGTTGGGTGTGACGCGATAGAGAAACAGGTTGAGGCTCGGCGGCGCGTCGGGGTCGTCCAGCTTGATCATGTCCGGAGCGATAGACGTAACCTTGATCGTGCCGATCGCCGGGCCGGCGTTGACCACTCCGTTGTCGAGCAGGTTGCGCAACACCGCGCTCACCGCGCCGATCGCCAGCGCGCTACTCATCTGGCTTCCACAGCCGCGGCGCAGCCGATCACGCTGCGTTGACCAGGTCCGGGCCGGGTGAGCGCAACATGATCTCGGCTCCCCCTCACCTGATTCCCGCTCATCGCGCTCTCCGACGGCCACGAAGGTAATCGTGAAGGGTCAGCGACGCCTCCCGCGATCGATCGGCCGGGCCGGGACGCGGTGCGGGCACTGGTGCTGCGGGCGTGGTGCGCACCTCGACCCGGCCGATGCTGATCTGGACAACGGGTTCGGCCGTTGGTCGACTCTGTACCGCGCCGGCCGGCGCCGCGCTGCGCGGTTCGAGCCGGGTGGCGGCGACAGGCAGCGCCGGCACGACGGGCATCGCTGGGACCGACACCTGCGTGGCCGCGGGAGGCGGCACGGCGGATGGCTCCGCCTGTCGCCCGTTCCGTTCGGGCACCCGCTCCACCACCCGGAGGCGCTCGACCGCATCGGCCGCAGCAGCCTCCGTCGGCGCCGCCGGCTCGGGCGACGTCGGTTCGACCTGGTAGGGCCTGGACGGCTGTCGGCCGGTAACACGGCTGCGGGCGTTCGCCGGGGCCGGTGAGGCGCGTCGATCGTAGCGAGGGCCTGCCGGCGACCTCGCTGCCAACTCGCCAGTTTCGGTGTCGCCGAACCACGGCCCGGGCGGCCCCTCGAATCGAGCCGGCACGCGAGGGTGCGCAGCCGACGCCGTACCCGCCGCTCGCGCCGCCAGCCGGGAGATCAAGTCACTCACGAGACGCCCGCTCCCTTCGTACGCTCACGGCAAGCCATCGGCGACCAGCCGCAGGTACGCGGCTCGCCGGGCCTCGCTCAGCGCGAGCACGTCGCCCTCTGTCCAGCCGTACGCCCGGGCCAGGATGTCGACGTCGAGCAGCACGCGCCGGGCGTGCGCCTCGACCTCGGTCCATACGAACGCGGCCACGTCGAGGTCCGACTGGAAGTTCGCACCGCAGGCTGGGCAGGCGACGTCCACCAGCACCTCAGCGAGCGGGTCCGCATCGGACATCGACCGGGCCAGCTCCGCACGTACCGAGGGCGGCAGCCGATCGGCGCCGACGGCAGAGCCGTCGGGTCCGGCGGCCGATAGCACGCACCGGCGCAGTAGCTCGCGTTCCGGGTCATCGCCCCGGGCAGCAGCGCCGGCCGCCGCCGCGAGGTCGGCCGGCGCGGGCAGGCGCCACTCCACCCGGTAGCCGTCAGGCGTTAATGGAGCAACCGTCCCATCATCACCAGCCGCGGCGAGTTCGACGGCGTCGAGGTGGAATTCCGCAGCCTCACCGCACTGCGGGCAGGCTGCGGTGGCTTCGAGGTCTGATCCGAACGCGGCCGCACGCAGGCGCAGCAACCGGGAGTGCTGACGGCCGAGCGGAGCCTGGGCCAGGACGTCCATAGCGATGTCATCGTCATCATGCACACCGGGCCGGGCGTCGGTCGACGCGAAGGCTCGCGGCCCGTCCACGGCGAGCAGCAGTGCGCGCTCGTAAGGATCGAGCCCGGCCGCATCCTCCCACAACCGCAGCACCGCATGCCGCGCAACGGGCGCACCGCCCACCGCCAGCTCCCGGGCCCGCCATGGCTTACGGCTCGACGAAGGACGGCTCGGACGGTTCCGGCACCTCGTAGTCGCGCTCCCAGCCCTCGTTCTCGAGCTTGAGGGTCTGGATCGCAACCGCGTTGGCATTGGCGTCGAGATCGGGCAGCGCCTGGTACTCCGACACCCAGGCGCGGAAGACCTTGTAGGCGAGGACGAGCTGGCCGGCTTCGTTGTAGACCTCGACGATGAGGTCCTTGCGGAAGTCCTTCAGCGACACCTCCGCGCCCAGCCCCGAGCCGAAGTTCCATACCTTGTTCGCCCATTGCTCGAACTCGGTGTCATGGGTGACGCCGCGTTCGAGCGTCAGCGCCTCGTACTTGCTGCGGCCGGGCGATTTGCGGGAGGTCGACGGATCACCGCCCTCGCGATGCTCGACGACCTCGGTGGTCCGCTTGAGAGCGCCGACCTTGCTGACGCCGGCGACGTAGCGCCCGTCCCACTTGACCCGGAATTTGAAGTTCTTGTACGGGTCGAAGCGGGACGTGTTGACGGTGAACTGTGCCATCGCAATACTCCTAGGCCGCGCTCTGGCCGGCGAGCTGCTGCAGCCGGATGACTACGAACTCAGCCGGTTTGAGGGGCGCGAAGCCGACGTAGATGTAGACGATGCCGAGGTCAATGTCGGCCTGGGTCGTCGTCTCCTTGTCGCACTTGACGAAGTACGCCTCACGCGGCGTGGTGCCCTGGAAGGCGCCGAGGCGGAACAGGTTGTTCATGAACGTGCCGACCGACAGCCGGATCTGCGCCCACAGCGGTTCGTCGTTGGGTTCGAAAACCACCCACTGCGTGCCGCGGTAGAGGCTCTCCTCCAGGAACAATGCAGTCCGACGGACGGGAATGTACTTCCACTCCGACGCGAGCCGGTCGGCGCCCTGCATCGTCCGGGCACCCCACACCACCCGGCCGGCGGCGGGCATTGCCCGCAGGCAGTTGACCGCGATCGGGTTGAGCTGGCCGATGTCGCCGTCGGTGAGCGGCACCTCCAGTTGGGGCACGCCGGTAAGCGTCGCGTCGAGGCCAGCCGGTGCCTTCCAGACGCCGCGCTGGCTGTCGGTCCGGGCCATCACACCAGCCACGGCGCCCGATGGCGCAAACGACTCGGCCTGGTTGTCCTTGAGCGGGTTGGGCTGACGGAGCCGCGGGAAGAACAGCGCGGCGTTCAGGCTGTTCGTGCCGAGGGCGGTGTCGAAGCCACCCGCGAACGCCGTCGTTACCTTGCTGACGTCGTCCCACGTTGGCAGCGGATCGACCAGCAGCATCGCGCGGCGCTTCTGGCAGTACGCTGCCGCCGCCGTCACCACACCGGTGTCGACGGTGTCATCGTTCTTGTATGGCGGGATGACGAGCAGGTTGAACAGGTCGGCATTCTCCAGTGAGTACAAGCCTTTCTTCGCCGCCTCGAGTCCCGCGCCGGTGAACTCGGCGTCGGAGATCGCCAGCCCGTCGGATGCGGTGTTCGCCGCGCCGCTGACCTTCGAGTTGGTCGCTGCGGCGTTGTCGTCCCAGATGGTCTTCCCTACGTCGACGGTCGTTCCGCTCGCGGCTGGGCGGTTGGCGCCAACCGAGGTCACCGCCACCAGCCGTGAATTGTTCTTCACCACATTGGTCACGAACCGTGGATGCGTGGCCGGTGCAACGACGACGTTGCGGTGCTCCTCGACGATCCCCGTCGTGCCGTCGCGTACGAACAGATTGAACAGTGATGTCGACGTCTCGCCGAGGGTGGCGTCGGGTGGGCGTGTGTCGTAGTCGACGCGGGCCCTTAACGAGTTCCCCCAGGTGCCCGGCTCGGTGGCCTCCAGGTTCAGGGTTCCCACCGCGAGCTTCGCCGTCGGCGGCGGCGGCGGCGCCTCGTTCTTGAACAGGCGTACGATCACCGCTTGCGACCCACCATTGAGGAAGAAGTCCCGCACGGAGAAGCCGAGGCGGCTCAACGGCCAGAGACCGCCGAAGCGCCGCTCGAAGTCGGCGAAGCTGGTCACGACTACCGGCGTGTCCGTGGGGCCCCGTTGCGTTCGGCCCACAAAAGCAGTCACCGACGTCGCGACGCCAGTGATCGTGCGAACCCCGCTCGGAATCTCCTCTATGTACACGCCCGGATGATCCAGCTGAAGTGGCACCGCGCACCTCCTGCACGCCTAATGAAACGCCAACGCGCAAGCGCCGACTGGCCTGGGCCATGCGAGGCGGACGAACGCACCCTCGCCGAACCTCGTAGTTCAAAGTCAGTGCGCTGATCAGACCACCGACGTTGCAGCCGAGGTGGAACCGCGACGAACCCCCGTATGAGCAAAGCTGTGTAAAGCTAAAGTAATCATACGGGGGTGCTCGGGCCTTGCCTAGCCCTCTTCGGAGCCGAAGTCAGCGGGTCAGCGTTGCACGGATCTTGTTTCGCTCACGCGACCAACTAATTTTGGCCCGACAGCCTGCGTGGCCTGCAGTATTGATGTAGCTGCTCTCTGGTGGCTCTGGTCGAGATGCTGCAGCGGGAATCAGCGGACATGCTGGCACCATGGAGCGGCTGTGTCGCCGCACGGCGGGAACTGGAGATGGGGCGCCGCAGAGAGAACTCGATGCCCACAGTAGGAAAGTACAAGGGTGTGGAACTGAGTGGACTGGCCTGTACGCTCCAGGGCTGTACCTGCGCCGACAGACGCCTGCAGACGTGCTGCCTGGTCTCCGGGCGGTCGCGTATACGTGATCTTGAGGCCCCGACTCTGTCGTCGCAGCCTCGCTTGAGACGAGTACGGAGCGCTCCACGCCCAGGTCGGGATCATCGAGAGCACCGAGTGTGGTCGGACTGAAGTCACTCAGGAGCGGGATCTCCCCGTCGGGTGAGGTGGTACCTTGGATCAAGGTGGGGTGCCCAACGTGTGATGGAGCAAGGTCGAGGTCGGGTTTGGTTGCCTACCTGTGAGCGGCCGTTTCTGGGTGCCGCCCAGGTTGTCATCTGGTCACTTCGTTATGTCGGCAATCAACAATGTCGTCAAAGTCGGCTTACAATTCGGGAATTTGGATGATGTCGACTCAATGGTATCGGCAGCCAAGCGCTCACAGGGGGAACATGTTTGCGCCGGCAATCGTAAAGCCCAAGGCGAAGACCGCGGCCCACTCGCACAATGAAGTGGGGTTGCAATGCTCCTTCAGGCATCGATTCGGTGACTGGGCGTACGAGCAAGCACGAGCGCCGGCAGCAGCGACGTTGGACGCGGTGGGCAGACTATTCAGGAACGAGTGGGGTTTCGGCGAGATCCCGATCCACGCGACCGAGCGTGCAGGCGGGCTGGAGATGTCGTCGCCGGGCTGGATACCGGGTCTCAGCGTTGAGGCCGTAGGCGGTGCCGACGCCGCCACACCAGCCCCTGCCGCCACATCGCAAAAGCGCGCGCCGATCGACGCTTCGACGCAAGAGGTACTGCCGGCACAACCACGCGAGAGAGAGCGCTCTCCGGCCCCCCCGCCAAGTACCTCTGACGGCATCTACGAGAAGCAGACGGGCGACCTCGTCCATCATGTAATGCTGACGTCCCGGCCGCGACTGCAGCGGTCGTGTGCCTGTAGCGGGGTTTGCGCCGAGTATAAGAGCCGACAGCACGAACAGGATCGTTCAAGCTTGGACGCGAAGAGCGGCAACTCGAGCGACATACGGCCGACGCCAATACCCTCTATTGTCCACGACGTCCTCGCATCATCGGGACAGACTCTCGACCCGGCGCTGCGCTCCTTCATGGAACCGCGCTTCGGAAGCAGTTTCGGCCGAGCGTCTGCCTATCCCGTTTCGTCTCCGAGCTATTCAGAAGCTCTCGTGATCGGTTCCCCATACGATCAAGATGAGCGAGAGGCAGATGCACGAGCGGCGCAAGTCGCGACGATGGTGGCGACACCTTCGCGCGGCCGAGCGAATTTTAGCAACGTTCGCGTTCACACCGACTCGCGCGCCGCCGAATCCGCGGGTGCAGTCGGCGCGCGAGCATATACAGTTGGAAATCATGTCGTGTTCGGCGTCGGCGGATATGCACCGCAGACGAGCGAGGGATTGACTCTTTTGGCTCATGAATTGAGCCACGTACAGCAGCAGGTTGCCGCCGGCTCTCAGGTATTGCGGCGTCAGCCTAAAGGAGAGGAAAAGAAACAGCCAGATAAGCCGGCGCCGAAATTCGTCGACTGTGACAATGATCGTGTGTCTCTGATAACGGGCGCCATCGAAAGGGCGACCGCGCTAGCATCGACAGCGTTGCAGGCGTTTGAGAGAGAGTATCCGCTGACTTACGAATCGGCAGCGATGACCGCGCATTTTGGCAGCCTCGGCAGGGATCAAAAAACCACCATCATCGAGCGCTATAAACATGTTCGCGCCAATTTGGCGAGCAAGGTCTACACCTGCGCCAAAGACAAGAAGAAAATTACAGAAGGCGGCCACGTGGTGGACCTCTGCGGTGAGGCATCTTGCCCAGGAAATAGCATCATTCTGTACCCCGACTTCGGGAAGGAAACGTGCCCGGCCGACCCCTTGATATTGCATGAAGCGGTGCACAACGCGGGCGCCTGCCACGACATCGATAAGGACGGCAGCTACCCGCCGTCAAGTGCCGAAGACAATGCCTACTCGTACGAGTATTTCGCGCTGGCCGTGACAGCGGGCTACAAGGTGCCGGAACTGAGGAGGCGCAAACCGACGGCCCCGAAAGTCAAAGATTGAGAGTCGAGGATCTCGAGCATGACCTCCGATACGTCGTGCACGTGGCCGACACCGACCAAGCCACGGCGGCCTGGTTAGCGTAACAGTTCGGCAACGCCCATCCGAAGCCGTCCCCGACGTGAAAGCAGATCCAATACCGGATCAAAGCTGCCCGCACAGCGTGTTGGTTCGAAACACGATCATGACAGTGACTTGCTTCTTCTGTCCATGGCCATGAGAAAGTGGCTCTGGCCCAATTGTCGTGATCGGGGTCAGTCGGCGAGCAGGACACGTTTGCGGAGCAGGTCGGGTTTGGCGCGGCCGTACATCTGTCTCTTGATCATCTTGATGCGGTTGACGTGGCCTTCGACGGCGCCGGAGCTGTAGGGCGTGGTGAGCCCGGCGGTGACGGCGGCCCAGTCTTTGCGGAGTCCTTTGGCAAAGCCGCGCAGCTCGCTGATGGGGCTGTTCTCAGCTTGGTCGGCCCAGGCTGGCAGGCGCTCGCCGCGCTGGTGGCAGATCATGTCGGCGAAGCCGCGGACCAGGTCGCGGGCGGTGGTGAGTTCCTCGCACCGGGTGGTGATCTGGGCAAGCGCGGCGCGGTCGGCGTCGGCGAGCTTGGCTGGTAGGGTGAGGATCCAGCTGGCCACCTTCTTCGCCGCCGGTGCGGGGGGTGGCGCAGGGACGGCGGTGTCCTGGCGGAGCTGGGCGGTGAGCCGGCGTAGCGTGCGCTCGCTGCCCTGGTAGCCGCGGGTGCGCAGTTCCTGATGCAGCCGCTTGGTGCTGCGGCATCCTTCTTCCCAGCGTTGTCGCAGATAGGCCTGGTGCGGGCCGAGCAGGCCCGGCCGGGTGAGGCGGGTGCCGGAGATCAGCTGGTCGGCGGTGGCGGCGGTGGCGTAGCGGCGGACCGTCTTGCGCTCCAGCCGTAAAGTGCGGCTGATCTCGGTAATGGTCAGCCCGCGGGCCAGTGCGGCGTGGATCTCGGCGTGCCGGGCCCGGGTCCGCGTGGCCAGTCCTCCCTCAGGGCCCGATGCGGCCGGTGCCGGCTCAGGCGCAGGTCCGGGTTGCGGTGGTGGTTCTTGCAGGCAGGAGCGGTGGCGGACGACGGCCCGCTCGACGGCTTCGGCGAGGTTATGCCACAAATGCCACCGGTCGGCGACCTGGATGGCCGAAGGCGCGCCCGCGGCCGCGCCTTCCGCGTAGCACCCGCCGCGGTCCCGGCAGATGATCTCCACGCCCGGGTGGGCGTCCAGCCAGGTCCGGAAGGACTCCGCAGACCGCTCGGGGAGCACGTCGACCGGCCGTCGGGTGTCGATATCGACCAGCACGGTCCCGTAGACATGCCCCTTGCGCAGGGCAAAATCATCGACGCCCAGCACCAGCGGAGCCCGCCCCTGCGGGTCGGGCGCGGCGCGGATCAGCCGCAATAGTGTGGACCGGCTGGCTGAGCAGGCCAGCCTGCTGGTCAGCCGGGCACCGGCCCGGCCGCCCAGCGCCATTGCGACCGCTTGCAGCGCTGTCTGCAGGCTGCAGGTCCGCCGCCCATAGCGGGAGGTCAGGCCCGGCACCTGCTCCGCGAACGTGGCCTTGGCGCACGCGTCGTTGCCGCAGAAGAACCGCCGGGCCTGCAGGTCAATAAGCACTTCCTGGCAGCCACTGGCGGTATCGGCCAGCTGCCGCCGGTAGCTGCTGTGCACCCGCCGCGACACCATGCCGCATCCCGGGCAGGCCGCCTCCGCGGCGCAGGCCCGGGCCAGCACATGCACCGACCTGCCCGCGGTGACGACACGCTCAATGGCCAAGCCAGCCAGGTCAGGAACAAGAACGGTAAGAGCCTCAAGATCGCACGCCCTGCATGATCACAAAACCATGATCAACACGCCACAGGACACGCCGGGCAGACCACCTCACGGAAAGTGGGCCAGAGCCACCGCAACATGGCCATTGACATTCTTCTCGTGGCGACGTGGCGATATCAGCCGGGGAACTGGTGCTCGTGCGTGAGTCCGCCGGCGACCTGTTTTTCGGCAGATCCGGTACTCAGCGAGGTCGATCCGCGGTGGCCGGGTGTGAGCATGAGCCGGTGCTGGCTGGCCCGGCGCACGGTGCGCTTAAGCCTTCTTCTGCTCCATGCGGCCTTAGATCTTCATGGCCGTTGTAAGTCCTTTACATTTGCCTGTAATGATACCCTGGAGGGCATGGTAGAAATCTTGTATTCTCGTCATTCGAATCACCGCTCCGATCATATCACCTTTAGCCTGCAAAACTTCCAACCTTTTATCATCGACTGATCCCGGTGAAAACACTTTTGATGAAGATTCCGAAAACACTTCTGATGAAGACTTGCCCTTTATACGCGGACCACTTATGAGCCTATCTATACGCGCCTTCGTGAGTCCATGGCCCACCCACTCCTCGAAAGCCTCGCGATGCGGTCTATCAAGCGCATGACAATAGTATTCCTGAAGTCGGCCCAACGCTTCCGACCGGACCGGCGGGTCGGCCTCTGCCCAAGGAAAGACCTCGCCGTGGCCCGTATCGAGCGCCCCAAGCAACTCTACAAAAGCAGGATGGTCCGAAGAGGTTGGCGCGGGATGGGTCAGATGAAACATAGTCATGAAACCTTCGACGTAACCTAGCAGTTCTGCATTGGCCGCACTGGTCATAACGGGGTCCGACTTGTCTTTAGGGCTTGACAGCAATGCTTTGGCTGCATCCTCCATGTCTTGCTCAGCATGTATCATTTCATGGCGCAGAATTCCTAGTGTCTGCTCTTTTTCACGCTTGAATACGCTTCGGGAGAGTACGATTGCCACCTCTGGTTGTAGCGCGCCGCGTGCCTTCAGGGGCACCCCGAACTTACCTTGATCATCCACCCAGCTGGTTGATGCATTAGCGCCCCATTGATCGCTGTTGCCCAGCGTAAAATTCAACCCAGGCTTAGCATCCCGGCAATTGCCTTTGCTCCCTGTCACGACATTAATGACGCCCGCTGGTCGCACCACGCGGCTCGCTTGCGCCAGCTTCGCTACGTCCGCGTACAAGATCAAAAGATCACGGGTTGCCACGTCGCTCTGTCCGTTGGTGAACGCTTGTTCGGCAGAGTCAAGAAGATTGCGCCATTGGGTCTCACCCAGGCTTCCAACGACATATGCGTCTTCTATCCGATCAGTGCTATCCGCCCGGAGTTTAATTAGTGTTGGCTCTGTGGGTTTCACGTCACCATCAGGTTTGAGTTGTATTGCACCGGCACCTCTTTCCCAAATCACGGCGACATCAGCTTGATTCGGGGACCCTGCTGCCGCACGCTCGGCTTCGACCTCAGTCACAGCATCGCTACACGCAAATGAGTCGTTCTGCGGAATGAGAAATTGCTGCTGCACGACATGTGCAAGCTCATGGGCTAGCAGACTACGTCCTTCGTAGGTATGCGACGAATACCGGCCAGAACCAAAAAATACATCGTTGCCGTGGGCATAGGCAAGCGCACCAACCGCCTTCATTGATGCTGCCACGTTGTCTCCGGTGTGCACCCGAACTTGGCTGAAGTCGTACCCGAAGCGTGGCTCCATGAAGGCACGAGCCGCGGTGTCGAGCGGTTGGCCAGGTCCGGATATCACTTCGTCGACGGCAGGTGGCACTACGGTCTGTCCTAGGTCGCCTGACCCCACTGGCTTAGTCTGCAAGCGCTCATATCCCTGAGCAGGCTGCTCCGTCCGACATTGGGGGCGCGCCCCACCGCAGGCACAAGCACCCTGCAGCTGCGGCTCAGGCGTCCGCATCACTTGTTGGGAGATGCGGTCCGCTTCCTGTTCATATTCATCCCCCGGCGTGTTGATCGCCAGTTTCGCCTGTATCGTTCCCGTTGCAGGAGAATGTACGGGAATCCGGCCAAAACTGTATCCGAAGCGTGATGCTCGGTCCAAGGCAGAGTCGAATGAAGTCCCATTTTCCTGAGAAGGAGAGTTGCCCGGTTCAGCACTGAAGGCTGAAGGAGGCTTGAACGCTCTTTGAGAAGGCAGCAACTTGGATTGCTCGCTGCAGCACATCGAGCATTCAGCAGCAGCAATAGTGCGTTGGCCGCATGCACAGATGCGCTGTAAAGGGCGGCTCTTGGATGATGCTCCGCTCAGCGTCTTTTGCTGTGCTTGAACCTTTGGATAAATCCGGCCACTCATGTTGCCAACTTTCGATATGCTTTCAACCGCTTTATGGTACCATAGCATACAATCTGACTTTCGCAGTTTCGGGTGTGGGCGCCGGTTGTGACGCCACAGCGGCTGGAGGACGTGAGCGGCAGTTGGCCGAGAACGCCGTCACTGACCGGGTTTCCGGGCGCGGCACTAGATCGCTCTAGCGCCCTATGACACCAGCCAACAAATACGTGGGCCCAGGCGGCCAGTTTGCAGACCAGCCATGGTCTGTCGACCCGAACGAGGCCGTACCACCCTACTCTGGCGAGCTATCATGCAACGCACGCCATGCCACTGACGTCAGTCCCCAGCGATAGGCGCGGAGCCCTACTTGCTGACACAAGATCGTCGATCGCATGTAGCAGAAGCGGCAGCCTCAACCGGCGACATGTCGGCCAACGATCGACTTCGACTGCACATTGTTCAGTCATCAAGGCGCCTTCCCGAAAAGGATAGTAACCAGATCCGCAGGTTGCGGTTTGGATTGCAGTTCACCCTGGTTCACTCTGGGCTTTACGACGCGACGTCCGTCGAAAGGTTTGTTGTGAAGGTATACCGTTCCTATGCCCTCGATGCTGGGCTAGGCTGGACTCGTGGCCGCCGAGGTGGCGGATAGCCCACACGGCCGCGGATTGGGTTGTTTCAATCGCGTCCGGCCGCGGATGCACCCGCCGTGATATGCGCAGCGAAGCTGCCCTGAGGCGTCATTGGCGCCGGTTGGCGTGCCGCCGACTAAATGCGGCGAATGTTGCTTTATGGACCGTCCTAGTGTCGCGTGTTGGAAGTGGCTTTACGGTTGGTTGAGTGGGACAATGGGCATGTTGTTTGCTCCTGCATTGACCTTGCGTGAGGGTGACCAGCGGCTGCCGAGCGTGCCGTCGGGGCTGGCGAAACGGGCCCGGATGGCGCTGCTGGCCGCCGAGGGGAAGCCGAATGCCGAGATCGCCCGGACCGTGGGGGTGTCGCGGCCGACGGTGATCGGCTGGCGGGACCGCTACCGGCAGAGCGGGATCAAGGCGCTGGGTGATGGGCCGCGGTCCGGGCGCCCGGCGCAGAGCGACGAGATCGATGTGGTGGCGCGACGCTGGCCGATGGCGGCCTGCTGCCGGCCCGGCTGGGGATCACGCACTGGTCGGCCCGGCTCCTGGCGGCCGAGCTGGGCATCTCGTTCGCCTCGGTGGCCCGGATCTGGCGTAAGTGGGGCATCCAGCCGCACAGGGTCGAGACGTTCAGTTCAGCACCGACCCGGATCTGGAGGCGAAGATCCGCGATGTCGTGGGCTTGGACCTGGACCCGCCCGGCAACGCCGTGGTGGTCAGCGTGGATGAGAAGTCCCAGGTGCAGGCGCTGGACCGGACCGCGCCGATGCTGCCGCTGCGGCCCGGCCTGGCCGCCTGCCGCACTCACGACTACGTCCGGCATGGCACCACCACGCTGTTCGCCACCCTGGAAGTGGCCACCGGGAAGATCACCGCCGATGCCTGCTACCCGCGGCACCGCCACCAGGAGTTCCTGCGTTTCCTGAAGAAGGTCGCCGCCGCCCATCCCGCCGTCGAGCTGCACGTCGTGCTGGACAACTACGCACCCATAAGCCCCCCGAGATCCGCACCTGGCTGGCCCGCCCGGAGAACACCAGGATCACCCTGCACTTCACCCCGGTCAGCTACTCCTGGCTGAACATGGTGGAGATCTTCTTCGGCATCATCACCAGCCAGGCCATCCGCCGCGGCACCTTCACCTCGGTCAAGGACCTGACCACCGCCATCGGCCGGTTCATCGACGCCTATAACGACCGCTGCCAGCCATTCGCCTGGACCAAAGACGCCGACGAACTGATCGCCAAAATCAAACCGTCAAAGAACTAACGCCACGCGACACTAGCCTCCGAGCCGTCTCGGTCGTGGGATATCGAACGGCGCATATCACATGCCACGCTGAGGACTCAGGTCATGTCCGGTGGCGAAGATGGCCGTCTCTCAAAGGCGCCGCTCGCGGCCTTCCTGTCAGACGCCGATGGCCGCCACTACCCGGCGAGTCGTGTCCGATTCTGGTCCGAAAATTCATACCAGCCGACGGGCGCAGCATCGGGCGGCGCGTGAGCGCTGCCGCAGTTCGCTTGTGGTGGTCAGTTCGTGGCGGGCATGATCTCACCGGTTACGGTGTCGATGGCCTAGAGGGTGACCTTGTAGCCGAGCCGTTCAAGGCCCAGGACGTGGTTGCGGGCCTGCCGGCGCTGGCCGGCGCGCTGGTCGTGGTAGCCGGGGCCGAGATCGTGGTAGGTGGCGGCTGGGTCAGACAGCAGGGCGTAGATGATCGCGAGCATGGAGTTGCCGGTGGCGACCAGAGCCTTCATGTGCGGCATGCGCCTGACCAGCCGGCGGTATCTGGCGCCCAGGAACGACTAGGTTCGGGCGGCGGCCATGACTGCCTCGCCGAGGGCGGCGGCCAGGTAAGGGTTGCCGCGCCCGGTGGCGGTGCTGCCCTTGCGTTTGCCGCCGGACACCCGGACCTGGGGCGACCACCTGGCCCAGGAGACAAGGTGGCTGCCGGTGGGAAAGATGCTCATGTCCGGGCCGGTCGTGCGACACGAGGTCGCATATTGCGAGTGAGCGCATGGATTGGAGGTCCGGTAATGCCGGTCGTGTAGCTCCGGGCGAGTGCTCGATGCCCGTCCCCCGCCCTGGCGTGCGCCGCAGGTCCTGCCTGCTGGGGTGCGAAGCCCGGGGATCAAGCCCAAGAGGTCCCCGTTCCATCCGGGGATTACAGGCAAGGGGGAAGGCCGGGCGGGTGAACGCGAGTGAACCCTCGATGACGCCTCGTAATAGATAGCTCCGGGAGATGGGATGAACGCCGGGGTGATAGGGCCTGGCCCCTGGTAGAGGGGGCAAGCGGCGGCCGGAGGGATCGGACCGGCCGTGAGAGCACCGCTGGGCCTCGGGGTAAAGAGGGCACCCAATCCGGCCGTGACTCGGATGTGCGGAACGTGGAAACCCTGCCGGGGTCCAGGCATCGGCCTGGTAGGCCGACCGTGAGGAGAGCGGAATCCCCCGGCGGGAACAGGATGCCCAAGAAGCGAATGCCGGGAGCCGAAAGGCGACAGGAAACCGCGGCGTCATGGCTGGCACCTCCGCTGGCCGCCGGGGATAACTGACCGGATACCAGCCCCGGTGGCTGGGCCTGCAAGGGGTGCTGACGTGGGCAGGTGAGCCTTTGAACGCTGATGCTGATCAGACTTCCCGAACCGAAGGGCAAGTTAGGCACCGTGACGGTGAACGGACCGGAGGACGTGCCGGACTGGGACGCCATCGACTGGCGGGCTCATGAGGGCAACGTAAGGCGGCTGCGGCGGAGGATCTTCAAGGCGACGCGGGAGCAGGACTGGGCCACGGTCCGGTCCCTGCAGAAGATGATGCTGCGGTCCTGGTCGAACACGCTGGTTAGCGTGCGGCAGGTCACGCAGCGCAATGCTGGGCGCAGGACCGCCGGGATCGACGGACAGGTAGCGCTGTCCTCGAAAGACCGGGCGGAGATGGCGGTGCAGGTGCACCGCACGATCTCCACCTGGGATCCGCTGCCGGTCCGGCGCGTGTATGTGCCGAAGGCCAATGGAAAACGCCGCCCGCTCGGCATTCCCGTGCTGATGGACCGCTGCCACCAGGCACGGGTCCGCCAGGCGCTGGAACCCGAGTGGGAGGCCCGGTTCGAGCCCAGATCGTATGGGTTCCGGCCGGGCCGTAGCTGCGCCGATGCGATCGCCGCGCTGTTCACCACGCTGAAAGGCAAGAGCAAGCGGGTATGGATCGTGGACGCCGACTTGTCGGCGGCGTTCGACCGCATCGATCACGATCGTCTTCTCGCCGCGCTCGGGTCGTTCCCGGCCAGGGACATGATCGCGGGCTGGCTCACGGCCGGGGTGATCGAGGACGGGGCATTCACGCCAACCGAGGAGGGAACTCCGCAAGGCGGCGTGATGACTCCTCCAACGCAAGTGGCAACTTCTGCTTCGAGGTGACGCTGGGCTACCGGCGCTGCGAGCGGTCGCGGCGTGCCGTCGCGAGTGTATGACATGTCAGGTAGTACGTTGGTGACATGTCTCATGGTGGCCGGGTGGGTGGTGTGGAGTACGCCGAGCGCGTCAATGCTGCTGCCGGGCTGGCGGCGGCTGGGGTTCCGGTCGCGGAGGCGGCCCGGGTGCTGGCTCAGCGGTTCGGCTGCTCGGAACGCCAGGGCCGCCGCTACGTGGAGGTCGCGGCCCGGTCGGGAGCGGTGGTGGTTCCCGAGCCGGCGACGGTGTTCACGGTCAAGGTGCCGGCCAGCCTTGCCCAGCGGGTGCGTGAGCATGCCCGGGCGTCGGGGAGGTCGATCTCCGCCGTGGTGGCCCAGGCACTGGAGGAGTTTCTCGCGCGGGGCCGCAGAAACCATCCCCGCCAATGAGCGAGCCGGTGGTCGAAGCGGTGTTCGTGTTCGACCGCCTCGGGGCCGCGGAATTGTCGGCGGCCTACAAGATCCTGGTCCCCGAAGGGCCGGCCCGCAGCATGCGGGGCGGTCAGGAAGGACGGTGCCGCGATGACCAGCGCGGCGATCTACGCGCGGGTGTCCAGCGCCCGGCAGAAGGAGCAGGAGACGATCGTCTCCCAGACCCAGGCGCTGCGCGCCCACGCCGGGCAGCTGGGGCTTGAGGTCCCCGAGGACTGGGTGTTTGAGGATGACGGGCACTCGGGCGCGTCGCTGGTCCGGCCGGCCCTGGATGCGCTGCGGGACCTGGTGGCCCAGGTGCCGGTGGACGTGGTGCTGTGCTACTCCCCGGACCGGCTGGCCCGCAAGTACGCTTATCAGGCGCTGCTGATGGAGGAGCTGGCCAGGGCGGGCACATCGGTGGTGTTCGTCAGGGCTCCCTCGGGCGAGACTCCCGAGGACGCGCTGCTGGTTCAGTTCCAGGGCATGATCGCCGAGTATGAGCGGGCGCAGATCATGGAACGGACCCGCCGCGGCAAGAACCAGCGGGCCCGCTCGGGCAGCGTGAACGTGCTGTCGGGGGCCCCGTTCGGGTACCGGTACGTGCGCAAGAGCGATTACGCCGCCGCCCGGTATGAGATCGTGCCGCACGAGGCCGCCATCGTCGCCGGGCTGTTCCGCCGCTACGCCGACGAGGGGCGTGGCCATCGCTGAGCTGGCCCGGTGGCTGGGCAGCACCGGCGTCACCACCCGCACCGGCAAGGCCCGCTGGGACCGCTCCACGATCTGGGGCATGCTCCGCAACCCCGCCTACGCAGGCCGGGCCTGCTTCGGCAAGACCGGCCGCCTGGACCAGCAGGCCGGCCGCAACCGGGTCGCCCGGCTGGCCGGGCGCGCGACCGGCACCGCCTACACCACCGTGGACCGCCCCCGCAGCGACTGGCTCGAGATCGACGTCCCGGCCCTGGTCGACGAGGCGACCTTCGAGCGGGCGGCGCGCCGCCTGGCCGACAACAAGAAGTTCGCCTCCCGCGCCAGCAAGACCCCATCCCTGCTCCAGGGCCTGGCCGCCTGCTCGGGCTGCGGCTACGCCTGCTACCGCGGCCACACCACGACCACCGCCGGCAACAAGATCTTCTACTACCGGTGCATCGGCAGCGACAACTACCGGTTCGAGCATGGCAAGGTATGCGCCAGCAAGCCCGTCCGCGCCGACTACCTCGACCAGGTCGTCTGGGACCACATCACGCACCTGATCGCCGACCCCGCCCTGATCCGCGCCGAGATCGGCCAGCCCGTTAATGATGAACGTGGCGCTCCACGGGCTGGAGGAGACCGCAGGGGTCCGGTATGAAACCTCCGGCCGCAATGCCGGGGATACCAGGCCCGGCTGCCCGGTCGTGATCAGGTATGCCGATGACCTGGTCGCCTGCTGCCATTCCAGGCAGCAGGCCGAGCAGGTCAAGGCGCAGCTCGCTGAGTGGCTGGCGCCCAGGGGGCTTGTCTTCAACGAGGACAAGACGAAGATCGTGCACCTGTCCGAGGGGTTCGACTTCCTGGGATTCAATGTCCGCCGCTACCGGAACGGCAAGCTGCTGATCAAGCCGAGCAGCGCGGCCGTCAAGCGACTCCGCAGCAGGCTCGCCGCCGAGATGCGCGCTTTGCGCGGCTCGAACGCGGCGGCGGTCATCGCCGCGCTCACTCCCATTATTCGGGGCTGGGCTGCCTACTATCAGGGAGTAGTGTCCAGCAAGATTTTCGGCGACCTGGACGACTACATGTGGAAGCTCACCTACCGGTGGGCCAAGCGCACCCACGGCGGAAAGCCGAAGCGATGGGTTGTCCACCGCTACTTCGGCAGGTTCAACAAGTTCAGGAACGACCACTGGGTGTTCGGGAACCGAGCCGGGCGCGATGAGCGCGGCAGCGTCCCGCACCTGATCAAGTTCGCCTGGACCCACATCGTCCGGCACCAGCTGGTCGCAGGCGCGGCGTCCCCCGACGATCCGGACCTGACCAGCTACTGGGCCACCCGGCGGCAGCGGGTCAGACCCCCGCTGGACAGCTACAACCTGCGCCTGCTCACCAGGCAGGCCGGGCGCTGTCCGCTCTGCCGCGACCCGCTGCTCACCGCTGACCAGCCCCAGTCCCCAGCGGAATGGGAACGGTGGTGGCTGAGCGTGGTCCGCAGGGCGATCGCTGCCGAGTACCTCGTCCACCAGGACGGGCACGGCACGCCGGACGGTACCCGAACCCGCTTGATACACGCCTCCTGCCGCCGCGAGCTTCAGGCCCGCAAACGCAGGATGCCAGCACACCAGCCCGCATCGCCCTCGGGGCTTGCTTGAGCCGTGTGCGTCGACGAGGCGCACGCACGGTTCTGAGGGGGCCCCGGTGCGGCAACGCACCGGGGCTACCCGACTCGGCGATGATGTCTGGCGTCGTCGGCCCGGCCGATGCCATCCACCGCGTCGAGCTGTTCCAGCTGGTGCAGCCAGGGGGCGACCAGTTCCTCGATCCGGGCGGTGAGCTGCGCTGATCTGCGCCGTGTAGCAGTCGATCGTGGCGAGCATCATGGCCAGCATGGCGGCGTGGTCGGCGGTGAAGAACGCGCAGTCGAGCGCCTCTTCCAGCTGGCGGATCTTGCTGCGCATGCGGCCGCGGGCCAGCTGGGCCAGGGCCTTGGGGTCGCGCTCGCCCGGCGCGATCGCCTCCAGCATGTCCCGGCCCGAGACCCCGTGGATGTCGGAGATCACGCTGACAGCTTCAGGTGCGCGTCTTCCAGCAGCTTCTCCACCCGCTGCTTCTCCGCGGTGCGGGCCTGGGTCAGGTGACGGCGGTAGCGGGTGACAGTCGCGCAGCCGGCGGATCGGCTCGGGCGGCACGAAGCTGGGCCGGACCATGCCCCGCTCGGTGATCTTGGCCAGCCACACCGAGTCGGCCCGGTCTTCTCCGAACTTAGAAATGATCATGAGATGTCGCGGGCTGGCTGCTGGGTGGTGACGGTGCGGCTTGCGGCGCTGGCGAAGCCTGGCATGCCGAGGCTGATAGCGGTGTTGCGGCGGGCGGTGATCTGGTTCATCTGGGTGAGCTTGTCCCTGGCGCCGGCGAGGCTGACTTTGAGGCCTTCGGCTTCGCCGGTCCAGCGGGCGGCTTCGGCTTCGGCGATGCGGGCGGTCAGGTTGTCGCAGATCTGCGCGAGGCGGGGATGCTGGGCGGGGTCGGGGCGCAGCAGCGGGCAGCGCAGGCAGGCGTGCTCGTGGATGCAGGGGGTGTCGTAGGAACGGCCGCAGTCGCCGAGGGCGACTTTGCGGCGCTCGAAGTGGCCGGTGAACTCGGCCCATTCGGCGTCGGTGGGGACGCGGTACTCAGCGGCCGGCCGCAGGGCCCGGCGGCGGGTGATGAATGCCCGGTGGCCGTTGATGGCTTCCTCGGGGTAGACGGCCTTGTAGCCCATGGTGGTGTTGATGTCGCGGTGCCCGGCGACCAGCTGGGCGATGTGCGGCGGCATACCGTGCAGGATGGCGTCGGTGATGAAGATTCTCCTGAAGTCGTGGAAGGTGTAACGCAGCGGCCGGCCGGTGGTGTCCTTGGCGCCGATCGCGGTCAGCGCATGGTCGAGGTAGTCCCGCAGTGATGTCTCGCCGACGGCGCGGTTCTCCAGCTGGCACGGCCGCTGGAACAGCAGCGGCATGGGCGGGTTGTAGACGCGCTCGTTCTTGTCGTAGGACACCACCAGCGGCACGTCCGGCCCGGTGCCGCGGATCCGGTGCATGATTGCCGACAGCACGTCGGCGAGTTCGGGGCTGATGACCAGCAGCCGTTCGGCGTCGGTCTTGGACGGGGTGATCTGCAGCAGCGGGATCAGCTCGCCGGTGGCCGGCAGCCGGTACTGGATCAGGCTGTGGTGGGACAGCTCGGTCAGTTCCTCGATCCGGATGCCGGTATGCCGCAGTACCTCGATCATTGCCCAGGTCCAGAACCCGCGGTGTTCTTCGAAGGTGAGGTCGCGGCGCCTGCCGGTAGCGGGGTCTTCGGCCCAGACGCGGCCGGCGGTCTGGGTCTTCATCTCCGCCCGGCGCAGTGTCTGCCCGCCGGCGGTGAACAGCGAGCCCGCAGGGGTATGCCGGGCGGCCTGCAGCCGCTGGGCGGAGGCGGTGCGGCCGGTATCGGCCCAGGCGGTCAGGGCGGGCAGCACGGGCAGCCGTTCCCGGGTCCGCTGATCCGTCCGGGACTTTCGCTGGGAGCGGTCTTTCTTGTGGGAGGCGTCGCTGGCGCTGACCGGGCAGCGCACCGCGTGCGGCACCCACCTGGGGTCATCGTCGGCCCATTCGGCGATGTCGAGGTAGAAGGCCCGGACCGCGGTCAGCACGCTGCGGCCGTCCAGCCGGGCGGTCACCGCCTGAACGGCCCGGCCATCGGTGGTGGCTGTGGTCTTGGTCCTGGTCATCACGCGCTGCTTCCATGCGGCGGCTGTATCGCGGGGCAGCTTGAGGGAGCTAACGCCGGGATGGTGGGCCTCCAGGTCGGCCCAGAACAGCTTGCCGAGCAGGTAGGCCAGGCGCTGCAGTGAGGAGAAGTCCACGGCTGCCTGCCGTTCGCGCAGGTAGTCGACCAGCACGTCGCGGACTGGCTGGCAGGCGATGTGGTAGCGGTCGATCAGCTGCTCGCATGTCGGCTTTCCCCGGCCGGCGAGCACCCGCATCGCCGCGGGCGCGTCCTGGCCGAAGGCACCCCAGGAGCGCAGCAGCTGGTAGAACAACGGGCTGCTGGCGTGCCGGTCTGCCCCGGTGCGGGCCGCCGCGACGACCTCCAGCAGCTCGATGCAGTCGCCGACGGTGACGCCGGCCGGGAGGCCGCCCTTGGCGGCCATGATGACCGCGATCTTGCCGAGGGCAGCCAGCCGGGCAAACGCTCCTACCGATCCTGACTGGCACAATGCGTCCAGCCCGGCGAACGCCGCGGGATCCCGGATGCGGGCCATCTCGGCGGCCAGGTTCCGCGGCGCTGCCGGACAGGTCAGCAGCCAGCGGGCACTTGGCCGGATCACGTCGGCGCCGATCAGCGTCAGCAGCCCGGCGCCGGCATGCGCGGGCCTGTCCGTGCCCGCCGGTGACATCCCGGTGGCGGGCGTCTTCCAGGTGGCGGCCAGGACCCGCCAGTCCGGCGCGTGTTCGGCACCGCTGGCCAGCCACCGGTCCTGCCAGCTGGCGCCGGGCTGAGCCTCCAGCCAGTTCACCAGGCTGACCAGGCCCAGCCGGCGGCCTTGCTGGCTGAGCGGATTGTCCAGCGGGAACGGCGGCGCCAGCAACCGCGCGAAGACCTCTTGCCGGGTAGCCGTCGTGGCCGGCCACGACGCGGCAGCCGGCCTCGGCGGGAACCGGGCCAGCAGGTCCGCAGCGGCGCTGCTCACCGGTTGCACGATGTCAGTGGCCGGCAGGGCGGGCACCGTCCCTGCCTGCGGAAGCAGGCCAGCGGGTGTCACAGCGTGTCCTTGCCGAACAGCGCCGTCAGGCTCTCAGCCCGGTATCCCGCCGCCGGCGGCATCGCCGGACCCGATTCACGCTGCCGGGCGTGGAACGCCAGCACTGCCTCGATCACGTCGCCCGGCAGCGGGTTCAGATACCGCTGGGTAGTGGACAGGTGCGCGTGCCCCAGCACCCATTGCAGGTCAGTCAGCGGCATCGCCGGGTCACGGGCCATCCGGTAGGCCGCCGAATGACGCAGGTCATGCAGCGACCAGTTCGCACCCAGGGCCGCGCCGGCCCTGGTGAACATGGCCCGGGCCGCATCGTAGGTCAGTGCCCGGAACGGTCGCCGCAGCGTCCACCACAGCGGCTGATCCCGGCCGGGCGGCACCAGCCCGGCCATCTGGGCCTGATACAACCGCAGCCACACGAACGCATCCGGGGACGCCGGCAGTTGCTGCAGCGCCCGTGTCCCCTTGCGGATCACCGTGATCAGCTGCTGCCCCGGATCGGCGTCGGCAGCCGTCGCGCCCAGCAACTCCGACGCCCGGGCACCCGTCGACACCCAGAACGCCACCAGCGCCCGGTCCCGGTGCGAGCCCAGCCGCGCGAATAGCTGCCCGAACTTCTCCTCCGGGATCTGCCGCGGCACCCGCCGGGCCATCTTCGGCCGGTACCGGCCAGCGCGCTCGGCAATGAACGGCTGCATCGGATTGTGGTGCGCATTCGCCCGGCCCCGCCGCCCCCGCGCCAGCGGGAACGGGTTCACCATCGGCCCGGTGCCGGCTTCCAGGTGGAAGCCGTAAAACCCGCGCAGCACACTCTCGCAATGCACCACCGTCGCCGCCGCATACCCACGGCCTGGCGACCGCTTGCCAGTCACCGGGTTCGGCGTTCCCGGCGCCACCGCCGTCCCGGTCCCAGGCGCCCCGCCACCGGGATACCGCCAGTGCCGCCGCAGGGGCTTATCAGCCCGCCCGATCCAGCAGCAGAAGTCCCGTGCCTCAATGCTGGTCGCCTGATCCCAGCCGATCCCCGTCGCCCACAAGAACCGCCACCAGCGCAGTAAGTCCATCCCATACGACCGGTGCGTCGCCGCCGGACGCCCGCACGCAGCCAGCTCACGGAAGAACTCCGCCGCCGGGACGACCACCACGCCGCCGGCATCGACCAGCCGGAACGGCTCGAACAGATCCCCGGTCGCCTCAAGCGACCCGAGCAAAGGCACCACCAGCCGCGACAGATCCCGCGGCACTTCCCCGTCCGTGATCATGATCAGCGAACGTAGCCACCCGGCTCGCGACCTGTCCGCTGACCTGAGGAACCTCTCACCGTAGTTCGGTTAACAGGTCGGTCTTGGGCCGGCCCGGCAGCGCCTTGACCTGCGCGGCGTTGTACAGCTGGCAGTCGAACCCGCGCGCCTCCAGCACGAAGAACACCGGCTTCCAGTAGTCGCCGGTGGCCTCCATCCCGACCCGGGTCACGCCCCAGCAGGCCAGCCAGTCGCGCCAGCGACTCCAGCTCGCGCCGGGTGGGCCGAAGCTGCGGGTCTCCTGCTGGCGGCGGCCTGCCGCGGTCGTCGCTGGGCACCCGGACGGTGACCTCGACCTCGGCCTTGGCGATGTCCAGCCCGGCGACCCGCTCGGCGAACAGCGGCTCGTCTTGCACCTCTTGCATCGATCGCTCCTACGATAAGAGGCAGAACGGCTGCGGTCGCGGTCGTCCGCAGGAGCCAAGGGCATCGGCAAGTCTGGTCCGCGGGCTCGAAGCGCCATTAAGCGGCCCTGAGATCGGCTCCCGGCGTCAGACTGTGAAACGGGGTCCAGTCCCGCCAAGAATCGACGACGTCAGCGGGCGACCGCGACCGCAGTTCCCACACCGGCGCCGCGCCTCGCACCCCGAGCGCGGCCACAGTTCCGGCGCGGCAGCGCTCGGCGCCGCCGGGCTCACCGGTGCAGCGCGCAACCGGCGGATTTTCACGTCATAGCGGCGTCACAAAGAGCACAGGGCGGCTGGGAGCAGAATGGGAGCGGCGATCCGACGCCAGCTCCAGTCAGACACGGTCAGACGCCGTGATCGTGGCCTTCTCGATACCTCTGACGTGCGAGAACGTCCTGGACCAGGTTTTCTTTTGACCTGAGCGCTCAGTCCGGGACGAGGTGCTCAGGGTTGATGACCGACCCCGCCGCCAGCCAGGACTTCAATGAGCAGAGCTGGCGGCGCCCCTTGCCGAATGCGTGCCGAGAGTCTGCCCGAATCTCACAAGCTGCCAGGTCAGTGACGGTTCGCGTGCCCGTTTACAAGACGGCTGCTCTGCCGACTGAGCTACACCGGCCGGGGACTCGCTGCATGGTAGCCCACCTCGGGGTTATCGTGATCGCGCGCGGTCTGAGGCAAGCGCTGATACTCGACACGGGGACTGGATGGACGCAAAGACTGACACCGAAGGAGCGGGCTCGCCGGCGAAGGAGTCACACGGGGTCGACCACCTGCTCGGACTGTTCCCGCCCGGTACAACGCAAGACGATGACGGCATGATGAGGGTCGGTGGGTGCCGCCTGGATGACCTGGCGACCGCCTACAACACGCCGGTCATGGTGGTCGATGAGGGCGCTGTGCGGCGGCGCGCACGCGACTACCAGGCAGAGCTGGCCGCACGCTGGCCTGACTCACAAGTTGTCTTCGCTTCCAAGGCGTTCCCATGCACGGCTGTGCAACGGCTCATGGTCTCCGAGGGGCTATGGCTTGACGTGGCAGGCGGCGGCGAGATCGTCACGGCGCTGGCCGCTGGGGCCGATCCGGCGACCCTGGTACTGCACGGCAACGCCAAGACCACCGAGGAGATCGAGCTTGCTGTCGGCGCGGGCGTAGGCACCATCGTCGTCGACAACCTTGACGACATCGACCGGCTGGAAGCCACGCTTCAGCCTGGCCGCGTGCAGGGCTGCCTGGTACGGATCATTCCTGGAGTGCAAAGCTCCACCTACGCCGCATATGCAACCGGGCACGCCGACTCCAAGTTCGGGCTGCATCCCGCCGCGGCCACAGAGGCTATCAGGCGAATCGAGGCCTCCAGCAGGCTGCGCATGGACGGCCTGCACACCCATGTCGGATCACAGGTCCTGGTGGCGGATGAGCTTGCGGCCGCGGTCGCGCCGCTGGCCGCCGTTGGCGAATACCCGGTTTATGACCTAGGTGGCGGGCTCGGCTGCCGGTACACCTACGCCGACCACCCACCGAGCCTGGAGGAATACCTGGACGTCATGGTCAACGCGGCCCGTGAGCATCTGCCCTCCGCCGCCCGCATCCTCATCGAGCCTGGACGTAGCATGGTTGCCCCAAGCGCAGTCACCGTCTACCGGGTCACCACCGTCAAGCATGGCCCGAAGACGTTTGTCGCGGTTGACGGCGGAATGGGCGACAACCTCGAGGTTGCGCTAGTCGGCCAGCGCTTCGAGGCCAGCATCGTCAACCGCGTCGGTGGCGGAGAGACGGTCACTGTCGTCGGCCGCCACTGCGAGTCCGGTGACGTGATCAGCGACGGCGTCCAGCTCCGCGAGCCGCGCGTCGGCGATCTGCTCGCCGTCCCGGTCACCGGCGCGTACTGCTACACGATGTCGAACAACTACAACGGTGCCCGCCGGATACCCGTCGTGTTCGCCGACAGCGGAGACGCGAGGCTCGTCGTCCGCCGCGAGACCTGGGACGACCTACTGACCCGGGATGCGTGACCAGCGATTTCATCTTCGCGCAGCGACGTTGCCGGATACTCGAACTGTGCCTGCGCCGAGACGAGGCCGCTGCCGACGCTAACCCAGGGCAAGCAGCCCGATCTGCGGGCCGTTCCCGTGTGAGATGATCAGCTCGTGCTGCTCGCCGATCGGCGCCAGGCGCTCACACGCCACCCGGACGTTCTCGCGCTGATTTTCCACGGTCATCGGCTGCCCCCGGCGCAGCAATGCATTTCCCCCGAGCGCGACCACCACGCTCATGAAATTCCCCTCATGCGTGGTAACGTATCCGGCTTGTCAGGCGTCCGGCCAGAACACTAATGTCCCCTACTGCACGACGATGCCCTGCCAGCCATCAGCATTGTCGGTGCTCAGCGCTGGATCAGGGAGGGGGCATCTGTAACTGTTCTCCCTCGTGTCACCTTTACGTCATCTTTACGTCGCCCGAGAGCCATCTGGCGTAGATATGCCGAGGTTGGTGCGTGCCGGTCAAGATTTGTGTCTCATATTGATACGAGCTTGTGTCTAGAGAGAGGATCGTTGCGCTCTTCACTGAAGGTGAAAAGGGAATGCAGGAAAGAGAAAGCGATTGAGCCATGACTGAGACCCCAGGTGACCCGCACGGAGAGGCTGTCACGCACCCTCCGCCGCAGGCAGACGCTGCACACCTTCCGCCTCAGGGGGACGCTGCACCCCCCCAGCCATCCGGGGATGGGGCCGGGGCCGCCCAGGGGCCCGGCTTCGGCCTACCGGTGGCGATCGCGCTCATCATGGGCAGCATCATCGGTGTCGGGATCTTCAACCTGCCGACCTCGCTGGCCTTCTACGGGCCGATTACGCTGGTCTCGATGGCGCTCACCACGGTTGGTGCCATCGCGCTGGCCCTGATGTTCGCCGCACTGTCACGCCGGTTGCCGGCCGACGGTGGGCCGTACGCGTACGCACGGGTTGGGTTCGGCAACGTGGTGGGCTTTTTCAACGCGTGGTCGTACTGGATCACCGCGTGGGCCGGCAACGCGGCGATAGCCGTCGGCTGGGTCCTGTATGTCGAGGAGTTCATCAACAAGGGCGGGAACAAGCTGATCACGATCCTGCTCGTGCTGGTCGGCTTGTGGATCCCCGCGGCCATCAACCTGTCCGGCGTGAAGAACATGGGCTCGGTCCAGATGTGGACCACGGTCCTCAAGTTCGCGGCCCTTGTCTTCATGTCAACCGTGGGCCTGTTCTTCATCAGCCGTGCCCACTACACGCCGTGGAATATCAGCGGCGAAGGCGCGATCGGGGCGATCGGCGGCGGCATGGCGATCGCACTGTTCAGCTACCTCGGCGTCGAGGTCGCATCCGTCGCCGCGGGCAAGGTGCGCAACCCTGACCAGAACGTTCCCAAAGCCACAGTATGGGGCACGCTCGCCACCGCGGTCGTCTATATGCTATCGCTGATCGCCGTGTTCGGCATTCTGCCATCCCATACGCTCGAGAAATCCAACGCGCCGTTCTCGGCTGCGGTCAACGCAATGTTCGGTGGTACGTGGGCGGGCTATGTCATGGCCGTCGTCGTTATCATCTCCGGCTTTGGGGCGCTGAACGGCTGGACCATGATCTGCGCCGAGATGCCCCTCGCCGCGGCCAAAGACGGACTTTTCCCCGAACGATTCAAGCACATTTCAAAGAACGGAGTTCCTGCCTACGGCATCATCGCCTCCACCGCGCTGGCATCGATCGCGATGGCAATCAACTACATCGGCTCTGGTGGCGCCACCGTGTTCACGACGCTCGTACTGATGACTGGCATCACCTCCGCCATCCCGTACGGCTTCTCAGCGCTCGCGCAAATCAAATGGCGTATTGCGGACCGCCGGGCCCTCCATGGTCAGCGATTCACCCGCGACATGATCGTCGCCGTGCTTGCTCTGGTATTCTCGATCCTTTTCATATGGTACTCGCGCAACACCGGCCAGAGCACCTTTGTGTACTGGGCCCCGTTCCTCCTGGCCGGCGGCGCCCTCCTGCTCGGCATCCCCGTCTACCTTTCCCGGCGGGGAAAGATGACCGAACCCGAACCCATACCCGAGTACCGCTGAGGAGGACAGGCGGCCCAGCACATGCCTACCGCATCATCAGCGGCTGGCCTGATCCGGGGACGCCCTTGGCTCAGCGGGGGCCGGTCATACCCGCCGGGTGGCTGATCGGGGCCCGTACTAGCACAAGACCCGCTGCCCAAGCTGTCAGGCGCTGCCCGCCGTCAGCTCAAAGGAGGCGGATGACCTGGGTCTCGCCGGTCTCATTGTCGCGGATCAGTACATCCCTGCCTGCCCTCATCTGGGCATCGATGAACTCGTACAGGGTGATCTCGCAGCGCAGCCGGCCGGCCTGCGCTGGCGTTTTACGCGGCACTACGCTCCA